>NZ_LT634361.1:620000-1820000 GCF_900119795.1 Tenacibaculum maritimum NCIMB 2154 | reverse complement strand
TGAAACTATGAAATTAACAATAACACGTCCTGCTTTGGTGGAAGCATTTGAAGCAATGGGAAAAGATATCAATAAGGCTACGCATCAAGAAATGCGTTCTTTGGTATGTGCGCAATGTCATGTTGAATATTATTTTGATAAGAAAAAACCAGGTAAAGAAGGGATTCCTTATTTAACATTTCCATGGAAAGAAGGAATGTCAGTAGAAGCTATGGAAAAATACTATGATGATATGGAGTTTAAAGATTGGACGCATAAGTTAAGTAAAGCTCCTATGTTAAAAGCTCAGCATCCAGGCTACGAAACTTATTTAACAGGAGTACACGCTGATAGAGGAGTTTCTTGTGCCGATTGTCATATGCCTTATAAAAGTGAAGGAGGGCAAAAATTTACAGACCATCATATTCAATCACCAATGAATAATGTAGCCAATTCATGTCAAGTTTGCCATAGAGAAGAGGCAGATAAGTTAAAAGCGAATGTATATGAACGTCAGCAAAAATCAACGGAAAGTAGATTGAAATTGGAGGATGCTTTGGTAAGAATGCATATAGAAGCTAAAAAATGTTGGGATTTAGGAGCTACGGAAAAACAAATGCAGGCTATTTTACAAGACATTCGTCATGCACAATGGCGTTGGGATTACGCTGCTGCTTCTCATGGAGCTTCTTTTCATTCGCCTGTGGAAATAGGGAGAGTTATTAGTGGAGGGCTTGATATTGCCACAGAAGGTCGTGTAAAGTTAGCTCGTTTATTGGCCGAATTAGGACATAATAAGCCTGTTATTGTTCCTAATATTTTAACAAAAGAAAAAGCTCAGGAATATATAGGATTGGATATCGAAAAATTAAAAGCAGAAAAGGAGATTTTTAAAAAGAATTTATTACCCAAATGGTTAGAAACAGCTAAAAACCGAGAGGCCAATTACGATAGCAAAGAGGTTTCGATAAAGTAACGAAGCCATGTATTTAAAATAGCTCATTTATAGAAATTGAAAAGATAATTTTTAATGTCAACGGCTTTGAAAATTATCTTTTTTAATGCCAATGGTTGTTGCGATTGGTAAAAGAAATTAACATTATTATATGCAAAAAATATACAAACTATTTTCATCATCAATTCTAGCATTATTGTTATTAGTAATTTACGCAATAGCAATGGCAATGGCAACATTTATTGAAAATGATTATGGAACCGCAGTAGCATGGGCAAGTGTTTATGATTCATGGTGGTTTGAATTCCTACAATTAGGTTTGGTGATTAGTTTTATAGCGAATATTTTTAAGTACCGTTTATATAGAAAAGAAAAATGGGCAGTATTACTATTTCATTTGGCTTTTATAATTTTATTATTAGGTGCTGGAATTACTCGTTATAGTTCTTATAGTGGAATTATGAGGATTCGAGAAGGAGAAACTTCAAATGTCGTAATTTCAGATACAAAGTTATTATCGGTAACTTTGATAAGGGGAGAAGAACATACTCAAATTCGTAAAAAGTTGAACTTTTCGCCTTTAAAAGAAAACGACTTTACTATCAATAAAATATTTCAAGAACTTCCTATTGCTATTTCATTTAAAGAATATGTAGCTGATGCCTCGCCAGAAGTCATTTTAGATAGTATTAAAGGAGTACCCTTGTTAAAAATGATAACTACGGGAGGGAACGAAAGAAATACAATTTATTTAAAAAAGGGTGAAGTTGAGAAAATAGGTAGTCACGAACATGAAATAGGTTTTGAATCTGACAAAGAGGGAATCATTAATATATACGAAAAAAATGGCTTATTTCAAATACGAAGTCCTTTTCCTGTTGACTTCTTTATGATGGAAAACCAACAAGCAGGAAGAATAAAACAAGACAGTTTGCAAAAAATGTCGTTACGTACTTTGTACCGGTCTGGGGATTTCTCATTTGTACCTACTTCGTTTCATCCTAGAGGAAAGTTTAAACTAATAAGCACCTCTTCTAAAAAAATAGAGAATGATAAGAGTTTGGATGATGCATTAATTATAACAGTAAAGGTAGGAGATGAAGAGCAAGAAGTAAATATTTTATACCGAGAAGGTTTTTTACCCATAAAGCATCAAGTTGATTTTAAAAATGGTATAAAAGCAATTATTTCATACGGAGCAGGGGCTATTAAAATACCCTTTTCTATTAAATTAAATAATTTTGAATTAGAGCGCTATCCAGGATCTTCAAGTCCTTCTGCTTATACTAGTAACCTAACTGTTGTAGATGATAATATAAAATTTGACTATCGAATTTTTATGAATAATGTATTGGATTATAAAGGATTTCGTTTTTTTCAGGCAAGTTACGATACTGATGAAAAAGGTACTGTACTCTCTGTTAATCATGATTTTTTAGGAACTTGGATTACTTATTTAGGGTATTTACTCATGGGAATAGGTATGTTTTTTACGCTCTTTGGGAAAGCATCTCGATTTCAATTAATTCAGAGAAAGCTTAAAAAAGTAAAATTGAAAGGAACAATAAGTACATTTGTTTTGATCTTTACAAGTTTATCTTTATTGGCAGTCAATAAAAAAGATGGAGTTCCTATGACCTCAATAGATAGTCTTATACGTTTACAACAAACGCAACTAGATGAGGAACAAGCCAGATTTTTTGCACGATTATTAGTGCAGGATTTAGATGGACGTATAAAACCAATAAATACATTAGCATCTGAATGTATTCGAAAGCTGTCTAAAAAATCAAGCTTTAAGTATCTTATATCAGGAAATACGATACAATTAAATGTAAGTCAAGTTTTCCTAGGAATGCATATGGCTCCTCATATATGGCAGCGCATTCCTATAATTAAAGTAGATACAGGTAAAACCAAATATTTATTGAACACTATACCAAAAGGAAGTAATGGATTGTATTCATTTATTAGCTTTTTAGATAAAGATGGTAATTATTTACTAGCCTCTGATGTAGAGAAAGCCAATAAAAAGAAACCTTCGGAACGCAATGAGTTTGATAAAGAGGTACTAAAAATAGATGAAAGGTTTAATATTTTATACAATTTGTTTGCAGGAACATATTTAAGAATTTTTCCAAATAAAAAAGATGAGCATTACACGTGGTTTAGTTACCGCCATCATTTTAATGATTTTACAGAAGAAGATGCACGTTTTGCGAAAAATATATTGCCAGCTTATTTTAAAGATATACAAGAAAGAAAATATGAAGCAGCTTATGAAAAACTTATGTATATCAAAAAATATCAAGAAATACTAGGTAAAGAGATCATTCCATCATCAAAGCAGATTGAAGCAGAGTTGTGGTATCAGAACGCAAACCTTAATTTTTGGTTATTTCAAATACTTTTTATGACAGGATTTATGTTATTAATAGTGGCGGTTGTTAAAATGTTTTCTAATAAAAAAAAGGTATCTTTTGTATGGAATATGCTTATTGTAATAACATTAATATCATTTTTACTATTTACATTCAACCTTCTTTTAAGATGGTATATCGCTCAACATGCTCCATGGAGCAATGGATATGAAATGTTGGTTTTTGTAGCTTGGTGCTTATTACTAAGTGGTTTATTAAGCTTTAGAAAATCAGATTTTGTACTGCCTTTGGCTACATTGTTTGCAGGTGCCTTATTATTTGTAAGTTATTTAGATTGGTTAAGTCCTGAAATTACAAATCTAATGCCCGTTTTAAAGTCATATTGGCTAAAGATTCATGTAGCAACAATTGTTAGTAGTTATGCTCCATTGGCACTATCGGCAGTTTTGGGTTTGATGACATTGTTGTTAATTTCGTTTAAAACAGCCAAAACAAAGAAAATTATTGAGCTTAAAATTAAAGAACTTGCTTACATCAATGAATTATCCATGACAATCGGACTTTTTACTTTATCGGTAGGCACTTTTTTAGGAGGTGTTTGGGCAAATGAAAGTTGGGGGCGCTATTGGGCTTGGGATCCTAAAGAAACATGGGCTTTAATTAGTATAATAGTGTATGCAATCGTATTACATTTAAGATTTATTCCTAAACTAAATAATACATATACCATTAGTGTGGCTAGTATGTTTGCTTTTTGGTCAATTATTATGACTTCTTTTGGGGTCAATTATTATTTATCGGGTTTACATAGCTATGCAGCAGGAGATTCCGTTCCTATTCCTGTTTTTGTTTATTTAATTTTTGCGATAATGATAGGTACTTCCATAGTTGCATTTTTTAAAGAAAAAAGAAAAAAAATTAAAAAGAAATAAAAGCCCTCACAGCTATGTGAGGGCTTTTTATAGTCCTAATATTTAATTAAGGGACCAAAGGTTAAGAAAAGCGTTTTGCTGTTTCTTTTTCCAGTTCTTCTCTAAAATTGGGATGAGCAATAGATATTAAAGCTTTGGCTCTTTGTTTTAAACTTTTACCAAATAAATTAACAACTCCATATTCTGTAGCAACATAATGTACATGAGCTCTAGTAGTGGTTACACCAGCACCTTCTTTTAAAAATGGTGTAATTTTAGAAATACCTTTAGCAGTAATAGAAGGCATTGCTATAATTGCTTTTCCTCCTTTTGATAAGGAAGCACCACGCACAAAATCCATTTGTCCACCAACCCCTGAATATTGATATTTACCAATTGTATCAGCACAAACTTGACCTGTAATATCAATTTCAATAGCGCTATTTATAGCAGTTACCTTTGGATTTAGTTTTATAATAGAAGTATCATTGGTATAACCTGCTTCTTTAAAATGTACTAAAGGGTTGTCATCAATAAAATCATATAGTTTTTGAGATCCTACAGCGAAACAAGTTACTATCTTACCTGTTTTAATTTCTTTTTCCTCTCCAGTAATAATCCCTTTTTCAATGAGTGGTAAAACACCATCAGAAAACATTTCTGTATGAATTCCTAATCGTTTATGATTGGTTAAATTGTGAAGCACAGCATTAGGAATGTTACCAATACCCATTTGTAAAGTAGCGCCATCTTCTATTAATTCAGCAACATGCTTTCCTATTTTAGTTTCAATGTCTGAAGGAACTCCTAAACCAGATGTGTAAATGGGAGTATTAACCTCTACTGCGTAATCAATTTTGCTAATATGAATAATACCATCTCCATGAGTCCTAGGAACATTAGGGTTAATTTGTGCGATTACCTTTTTGGCAGTTTGTATTGCAGGTAATGTAATATCTACAGAAACACCTAAAGAGCAATATCCATGCTTATCAGGTGGAGAAACTTGTATAAAGGCTACATCTAAAGGATAAATATTACGTCTAAATAGCCAATGAATTTCACTTAAAAAGATAGGGACATAATCACCATTATTAGTATTGACCCCCTTTCTTACATTATCACCCACAAAACAACTTACCAATTTAAAAGCATTGCTATAAGGAGCTTCTAGGTATTTGGTTTTACCATGTGTGTGAATTTGAATAATTTCAACATTATTCAACTCGCTATATCTTTCACATAAATTATCTATTAACAAATTAGGAGTCATTGCTGCTCCTTGGAAGAATACTTTATTATTTGGTTTTACTATTGAAACAGCCTCTTCGGCAGTAACAATTTTTAAGGAATCTAAGTTCATTATTATACTTTAATTTAAAGGTAAAGATCGGGTAAAATAAGCTAAAATAAAATGATAAAAATCATAAAGAAAGTAATGAACTGTTTTTGAGGAGAAAAAAAATAAGTATATGATTTTATCAATATCTTGAATAGTAATAATAAGGAATATTTATAATTCTATAAGATAGTTTTTTTTAATATTTTTAAAGAAGGTTTATTAGTTTTTTTTATGATATAAACTATTGTTTATTAGTTGTTTATGTTTTGTTTTGAAATGTTTTTTATTTAGTGCTGAAGACTTAAAATAAAAAGCTTAGAGGGGCGTTGTACAAGAAATAAATAGAAATATTATCATGAAAAATTTAATCTTACAACCAAGAATAGTAGTGATTGCTATGACAAGTTTATTAGTAAGTTATGCTTGCGAATCAGAACTTGATAATACTTTGCCCCAAAGAGCTGTTTCAGCGCAGCTAAAAACTACGAATATGCATATGATAACAAACGGAATGGATCTTACTGCGATTAACGGAGTGCTAAGCCAAGCACAATCGGGAGATGTTATAGAGATAGAAAGCGGAACTTATGCTATTACAGGGAAGCTAGAATTAAAAGATGGAATAATTTTAAAGAAGAAAGTAGGAGCAGTAAGTGCACCTATTTTTGATGCTATGAGTAGTTCTACAAGTCAAATGCTAGAACAAGATTGGAAAACAGGAAACAAGAATGTAACTATTGAGGGAATTACTTTCTATAATATCCGCTTTAAAATAGAAAATGCTGATGGTATCTCTTTTAATGATTGCATTTTCGATCATGGAGTACGAAAAGCAGGAACGGATAAGAAAGAAACAAATGATGCTTATATACAAATAGTAAATAGTAAAAATATGAAAGTGGAATCGTGTGTTTTTAAAAGAAGAATGAATAATAGTGGGCGGGGTATTTTTGTAAAGCAATCTAATGATACTAAAATTACCAAAAACACATTTGGAGATACAGATGCTACTGCTTATTTCGTAACGGCTATTAATGATAATAGTACTAGAACCCTTATTGAGGAAAATATAATTAATAGAAATGCTTCATGGGTAAACGAGAAGGAAACAGATCATGGTATTTATGCGCATAGTTTTGATGGTTTAGTGATAAAAAATAATACCATTTCAGGGTGGCCAGCGGATGGTACAGGAGGTGCTGTTAAGGCTAGAAATGGTAAAAATTTAACCATTACGGAGAATACCATGAATGATTCCGGAATTATATTGAATGTATATGATAATTTACCTACTAAATATTTAAAAAATGTACTAATCAAGGATAATACAATAACTTTAAAATCAGGTGTTGTATTAAATAATACTTATAGTGGAATTGGATATTGGAAGAATACTGGAGATACTAGTTTTTATGAAGAGTCCATTAAAATAGAAGGAAATACCTTAACAAATGGTTTTTTAAATATCAGCGGCTCACATTTGAATACAGCTAAGTTTAATGAAAATGGAGGGGGAATTTATAATAACACAGCTGCTAAGCTTTCTATTCCCCAAGGGATTACTGAATCTAATAATACGACCATTTAATAACTCAGGTATATCTTATTAAAATAATACAATTATGAAAAACTCAATTTTAAAATTAGGTGCAAAATATATGGCCATAGGAGGGTTATTGGCAATATGTTCTTGTAGTTCAGAATTAGAAAAAGATTTGCCGCAAGCAAAACCTATTTCAAGACAGTTTGCGGCAAATACGTTGACTATAACAGCAGGAATGGATCTTGCTGGAATTAATGGGATATTAAGGCAAGCACAATCGGGAGATGTTATAGAAGTAGAAGGCGGAGTTTACGCTATTACAGGGAAACTAGAATTAAAAGATGGAATTACATTGAAAAAGCAAGCAGGTGCGGTTCCTGTTTTTAGTGCGAGATCTAAAACCGATGAAATGTTAGAGCAAGATTGGAATACAGGAAATAATAATGTAATTATTCAAGGGATTATTTTTCACAACATTCGCTTTAAAATAGAAAATGCAAGTAATACTAGTTTTAGTTATTGCATTTTTGATTATGGGGTGAGAAAGGCAGGAACAAATAAATGGAATAATACAAATGATGCTTATATACAAGTTACCAGTGGTGCGAATATAGAAATACGGTCTTGTTCTTTTAAAAGAAGAATGAATAATAGTGGACGGGGTATTTTTGTAAAGCAATCTAATGATACTAAAATTACCAAAAACGCATTTGGAGATACAGATGCTACTGCGTATTTCGTAACGGCTATTAATGATAATAGTACTAGAACTCTTATTGAGGAAAATATAATTAATAGAAATGCTTCATGGGTAAACGAGAAGGAAACAGATCATGGTATTTATGCGCATAGCTTTGATGGTTTAATGATAAAGAATAATACCATTTCAGGATGGCCAGCAAATGGGGAAGGAGGTGCTGTTAAGGCTAGAAATGGTAAAAATTTAACCATTACGGAGAATACCATGAATGATTCCGGAATTATATTGAATGTATATAAAAATTTACCGACAAACTATTTAGAAAATGTAGTAATAGTGAATAATAAAATAAATTTGAAATTGAATACTAAAGGAAATAATATCTATAGTGGAATCGGGTATTGGAAAGATACCAATGATGTTAATTATTATGAGAAGTCCATTAGAATAGAAGGAAATACTTTAACAAATGGTTTTTTAAATATTAGTGCTTCCAATTTAGATACAGCTAATTTTAATGAAAACGGAGGGGGAATTAGAAATAATACAGCAGCTGAGTTTTCTATTCCTTCAGGGATTGACCAGTCTAATAACACGATCATTTAGCAACTCAGGTATATCTTATTAAAATAATACGATCATGAAAAATTCAATTTTAAAAACAGGTGCAAAATATATCGCCATAGCAGGGCTATTGGCAGTGTATTCTTGTAGTTCAGAATTAGAAAAAGACCTACCGCAAGCAAAACCTATTTCAAGACAGTTTGCGGCAAATACGTTGACTATAACAGCAGGAATGGATCTTACTGGAATTAATGGGGTATTAAGGCAAGCACAATCGGGAGATGTTATAGAGGTAGAAAGTGGAACTTATACTATTACAGGAAAATTAGAATTAAAAGATGGAATTACATTGAAAAAGCAAGCAGGTGCAACAAGTGCTCCTATCTTTGATGCTATGAGTAGTTCTACAAGTCAAATGCTAGAACAAGATTGGAAAACAGGAAACAAGAATGTAACTATTGAGGGAATTACTTTCTATAATATCCGCTTTAAAATAGAAAATGCTGATGGTATCTCTTTTAATGATTGCATTTTCGATCATGGAGTACGAAAAGCAGGAACGGATAAGAAAGAAACAAATGATGCTTATATACAAATAGTAAATAGTAAAAATATGAAAGTGGAATCGTGTGTTTTTAAAAGAAGAATGAATAATAGTGGGCGGGGTATTTTTGTAAAGCAATCTAATGATACTAAAATTACCAAAAATAATTTCGGAGCGACAGATGATACCGCGTATTTTGTAACGGCTATTAATGACAATAGTAATGGAACTCTTATTGAGGAAAATATAATTAATAGAAATGCTTCATGGGTAAACGAGAAGGAAACAGATCATGGTATTTATGCGCATAGTTTTGATGGTTTAATGATAAAGAATAATACCGTTTCAGGATGGCCAGCAAATGGGGAAGGAGGTGCTGTTAAAGCAAGAAATGGTAAAAATTTAACCATCACGGACAATATTATGAATGATTCAGGAATTATATTGAATGTATATGATAATTTATCTGCAAATTATTTAGAAAATGTAGTTGTTCAAAATAATACAATAACGTTAGCAGGATATAATAATGATATCTACAGTGGAATTGGTTATTGGAAAAATACTAGCGATACTAGTTTCTATGAGAAATCAATTAAGATAGATAACAATACACTAATTAATGGAGCTATTAAAATAACTCCTTCCCACTTGAATATAGCTAGCTTTAATGAAAATGGAGGAGGGGTTCATAATAATACGGCTAAGGCTTATTTTATAGCAGCAGGTATTGATACATCAGGAAACATAACGAATTAACTTCTTTTATGTGGCTGATAATATCTAAAGTTATAAAATATTAAAACTTGAACACTGTCTAGAAAGTAATTTCTAGGCAGTGTTTTTTTATAAAGTACCGTCTCTTTTTCATATTAAGGAAACTCTTTTACAGTGTATCTAATTAATATTTGGTTTGTTTCTTGAAAAGTAACAAGAACCACATGCTCTTCCAGCCTTTCCAAAAAGGTAGTTTTCGAAAATACTTTTTGATTAAGATACCATTAAGAGGTCTTTCAATATATTTAGACTCTTTTTAAATAAGTTTATATATAGGGTAAGGTGTTTGTATAGAGTGTTTTATTGTTTCTTTGAAGGGTGCTAAGAAAGATCTAATATGGATTGTTATAAGGTTTAAACTATGATAAATATCATATAGAAGTTGCTTTATATTGTAGTTCTTTGTTAGGTAATTAAGCACTTATTTTTATGCCTATAAAAAGTTATTTAGCACATCCATATGAAGGAAAAAAGGAAGCATTAATTAAAGCAATCACTCTTATTAAGAAATGCGATGTTATTCCTGCAAGTAATAAAGATGTTTTAGTGGTTGTAACAGAAACTGAAACAGCAGTAGAAGAAGAAGCTTTAAAAGAACGATTAGAGGGCATTACTAGTTTAAGATTATTAGCAATGGTTTCGGGATTTAACAACCCTAAAAAAAACTAACTCATGCACGTATCAATAACGAACAGACGGAATTTTATAAAAAAAATGGCAGTACTTTCTGCAATGACAGCGGCAGCAACTATGTTTCCAGGTATTGTATTTGCTAATGAGCAAGAAAAAGGAGTGCCAGAAGGAGAAGATTTAGATTGGAAAAAAGGTCCCTGCCGTTTTTGTGGGGTGGGTTGCGGTATTCTGGTAGGAACTCAAAATGGAAGAGCAGTAGCAGTAAAGGGAGATCCTAATTCATCAGTAAATAAAGGATTGTTATGCGTTAAAGGATACCATCAAATTATGTGTATCCAAGCTAAGGATAGATTGACCCACGCTTTGGTAAAGAAGCATGGAAAATATGTAAAAACTCCTGTAAGCGAAGCGTTAGATATTGTAGCGAATAAGATGAAAGAAACAATTAAAATTTATGGAAAAGATGCTGTAGCAATGTACACTTCAGGGCAGTCAACAATACCCGAGGGGTATGTTGCTTCTAAATTGATGAAAGGAGCTATAGGAACTAATAATTTAGATTGTAATGCCCGTTTGTGTATGGCAAGCGCTGTAACAGGTTTTTTGACTTCATTTGGGGCTGATGAGCCTATGGGCTGCTATGAAGATATTGAACATGCAGATTATTTTGTTACATGGGGAAATAATATGGCGGAAATGCACCCCGTATTATTTTCAAGAATGTTGGCTCAAAAAAACAAAAAAGGTGCTAAAATAGTTGATTTGGCAACAAGAACTACACGTTCAAGTAGTGCTGCTAATAAATCTATTTTATTTGAACCTCAAACAGATTTGGCAATAGCAAATGCTATTTGCTATGAAATTGTACACAATGGATGGGTAAATAGTAAATTTGTAGAAGAGCATGTCAATTTTAAAAAAGGACTGACCAATATGGGCTATGGTTTGGAAGATAAATACAAGTTTAAAGACACCCCATCAACCATAAGTTTTCAAGATTATAAGATCTTTTTAGAAGATTATGCACCAGAGAAGGTTGAAAAATATGCAAAAATCTCGGCGAAAGATATCAAATATTTAGCAGCTATTTACGGAGATCCTAATAAAAAAGTAGTCTCGTTTTGGTGTATGGGAATGAACCAGCATACTAGAGGCACTTGGATGAATAATTTGGTGTATAATATTCATTTATTAACAGGAAAGATCTCAGCACCAGGTAATGGCCCTTTTTCTTTAACGGGGCAGCCTTCTGCTTGTGGTACCGCAAGAGAAGTAGGAACTTTTACACATAAATTACCGCATGGAGTAGTAATGAATGAAAAGGATAGACGTATGGCAGCTAAAATATGGAAAGTACCTTATGAAAGAATCCCTTCGAAACCTACATATCATGCTACAGAAATGTTTAGAGCTATTGATAGAGGGGATATTAAGTTTATATGGACGCAAGCTACAAACCCGTTGGTTTCTTTACCTAAAACAAGTAGGTATCGGCCTGCGATGAAAAAAAAGTCTTGCTTTGTGGTTGTTTCAGAGGTGTTTCCTACACCAACTTCTGATGTAGCAGATGTTATTTTACCAGCAAAATGGCATATTGAGAAAGGAGGACTTTATGGAAATTCAGAGAGGAGAACTCAATATTGGAAACCGATGGTAGCAGGACCTGGAGAAACAACTGAAGATGCATGGATGTTTATAGAAGTGGCTAAAAGAATGGGGTATGGTAATTTATTTCCTTACACAAAAGAAGGACATGTTGAAGAAATATATAATGAATACCGCCAATTTCATGCAGGGAAAAAACATAATATGGCTCCCTTGGAAGTTTTGGAAAAAGAATCAGGAGCTATTTGGCCTTATGTGAATGGGAAATCAACACAATGGCGGTATAATTCAAAATATGATCCTGCTTGTGAGAATGGGAAAGATTTCCATTTTTATGGGAAGAAGGATGGAAAGGCAATTATTTGGCAAAGACCCTATGAGTCAGCTCCAGAGATGCCAAATAAAGAATATCCTTTTTGGTTAAATACAGGACGCGTTATAGAACATTGGCATACAGGATCTATGACAAGACGTATTCCTATTTTACATAAAGCGGTACCCAATGCTTACGTAGAACTTCATCCAAAGGATGCCAAGCAATTAGGGCTTCATAATGGCGAAAAAGCAAGGGTAACTTCTCGTAGAGGTACTTGCATATTACCTGTTTCAATCAATGAAAGGGGGCTACCGACAGAAGGGCAAGTTTTTGTGCCATTTTTTGACGAAAATATGATGATTAATGATGTTACATTGGATGCTTTCTGCCCTATATCAAAAGAACCAGATTATAAAAAGTGTGCTGTTAAAATAGAAAAGGTATAATCATGAAAAAAGGATTCGGTGTCATATTATTATTCGGACTCCTTTTTATAGGTTTTATATGGGGATGGAATATTAATCATCAGGAGAAATTAGAAGCTACTTATATTCCTTTGAAAAAAAAGGAGCATTTTTCTATTATTCCTTCAGAGAGCGGTGTTTTTACAAGATCAATACATGCATTGGCTTATGCAAAAAAGCCTATTGATGAGGAGTATCAACGCAGTTTAAAAGATTATTATAAGAATAGAGCTTATCATGGTGCTCCCCCTAGTATTCCACATTCTGTTGATGAAAAACAAGGAATAGGAGGAAATGTTTGCTTGAAGTGCCATGAGAATGGTGGGTTCGTTCCAAAGTATAAGGCATATACTCCCGTGACACCACATCCTGAATTGGTAAATTGTAGGCAATGTCATGTTACTCAAAAAGGGAATGCTTTGTTTAAAAGTGGGGAATTTGCTGTAGTTAATCCCCCAAAAGTAGGAACAAATAAAGCACTACCTACGAGTCCACCCATTATCCCACATCAAATTCAATTACGAGAGAATTGTCTAGCATGTCATGCAGGACCAAGTGCTCCAAAAGAAATCAGAGTCTCTCACCCTGAACGAACGAACTGTAAACAGTGTCATGTTCCGAATACCAAAGAATTAATAGCGATCAAAGCTTTTACAAGAAAAACGAATGAATATAATTAATAAAATAGCTGTTTACTTTTTGGAAGTAATTTTCTTATTACTGATGATTTGTTGCAAACAAACAGATAAAAGCGAAACATACCATAACATAAGAGATCGGTTTTTAGAGGGAGGAAAACATTATAAAGGAATTACTATTTCTTCAGAAAAATATATGGAAGGCTTAGAGGTTTTAGAAGTAACAGAAAGAGAGATTACGTTTTTAATACCTAGCAGAAAGAACAAGATAAAATCTTATAAGTGCACAGCATGCCATACTGTACCTTTAGTAGAAATGCAGGTAGAAGGTATTAAAAAGGCTCATTGGAATATTAAATTGAGCCATGCAAATGAAGACACTATGAATTGCACAACTTGTCATGATGGCAATAATATGGATCATTTGAAAAGTTTGGCAGCTCATACCATTGATATTGATAAGAGTTTCAAATTATGTAGCCAATGCCATCAGGAGGTATATAAAGATTGGGTAGGAGGAGCACATGGAAAACGAATTAAAAGTTGGGCTTCTCCCAGAATTTCTATGACTTGCGTAAACTGTCATAATCCACATTTTCCAAGATTTGATAGTAGATGGCCAGCAAGATTCAATACAGAAAAAATTAAAGAACGAAAATAATTTAGGATGAGCATTAACAGAAAAAAATGGTTTACGCTAAACCTAAATAATAAAGAGCAAAACCAATTACCATCTTGTAGTTGCGATAAACAAGAAGGAACTCGTAATAATTTTTATGAAAAAACAATAGTAACTCCTGTAGGAGAAGAAAGCGTTAAAGATGGTTTTGATCAGGTTTTTGAAGTACCTATGAATAGGAGGAATGCTTTTAAAAAGTTGACAGCAAGTTTATTAATAGGGGCAGGAGCAGTAACTACATCATGTAGTGTTTCAGCAAGTAGTGATGCTAAAGAAGAAGCACAAATAGATTGGGAAGAGCAGTTTAAAGGAAATTATAAATTAATGACAAATGAAGAAAAGAAGGCCACCGTAAATAGACTGGTTCGTTCTTATGAATTACGAACAGGTAAGCATATTAATATGTCTTCTGCAAATGCAGAGAGAGAAGTATTATTTGGTTATGCATTTAATATTTCTAAATGTCGAGGATATATGGATTGCATTAATGCTTGCGTAGCTGAGAATAATCAAGATAGGAACTCACAAATGGAGTATATTCGAATTCATGAAATCAAAAAAGGTAAAGGCTTTAATTTTAATGAAGCAGATGATAACTATTATCATGAAGTACCGGCAGAAGGGCATTTTTATATGGGAACTCAATGTTTTCATTGTGATAATCCTCCATGTGTAAAGGTATGTCCAGTACAAGCTACTTGGAGAGAAGAAGACGGGCTGGTTGTGGTAGATTATGATTGGTGTGTAGGATGCAGGTATTGTATGGCGGCTTGCCCTTATGATGGAAGAAGATTTAATTGGAGTACACCAGAAGTGCCTGAAGAAGTTTTAAATAAAAATCAACATTATTTAGGAAATAGAATGCGTAAAAAGGGAGTCATGGAAAAATGTACTTTTTGCGTACAACGTTCAAGAGCTGGAAAAAATCCTGCTTGTGTTGAAGCTTGTCCAACAGGAGCGCGAATTTTTGGAAATTTATTAGATCCAAAGAGTACTATCCGATGGGTTTTAGAAAATAAAAAAGTATTTAGATTAAAAGAAGATTTAGGAACAGAACCAAAGTTTTGGTATTTTATGGATTAGTTCATAATAGCTGTATATGCACAAAATAAATCATTTTTGTTTGTGTAATAAATAAAATAAGAGAAATAAAAGAAGTTTTTAATAAAAAGGTAAAATGAGAAGATTTAAAGTTTTTACAAGTTTAGTAAAAGATAGTTTAGAGGTGATAACACATGGTTCTAGAAGGTATCATTTATGGATGGCCTTTTTAACTTTTGTAATATTAACAGGAATGTATTGTTATTCGATTCAGTTAGAGCATGGATTGAGTGTTACAGGAATGACTGATAGGGTTAGCTGGGGATTATATATTTCTAATTTCACTTTTTTAGTTGGGGTTGCAGCAGCGGCCGTAATGTTAGTGATGCCAACCTATGTATTGAAGGATATAGATTTTAAACAGGCTGTTTTAATAGGAGAAGGACTTGCAGTGGCGGCGCTACTTATGTGTTTAGCTTTTGTAATAGCAGATATGGGAGGTCCTGCTGTCTTATGGCATATGATTCCAGGGATAGGAGTTTTTAACTTCCCTAATTCAATGTTAGCTTGGGATGTTATAGCTCTCAATGGTTATTTGTTTATCAATATAAGTATTCCTTTTTATATTTTATTTAGACATTATCAAGGAAAAGAGTCTAAAAAGAGTGTATATCTTCCAGGGGCATTACTTTCTGTATTTTGGGCTGTAGGGATTCATTTAGTAACTGCATTTTTATACCAAGGATTACAGGCTAGACCTTTCTGGAACAATGCGTTGTTAGGCCCTCGATTTTTAGCATCAGCATTTGCTGCAGGACCCGCTTTAATTATTTTAGTATTGGCTGTTATAAGAAGCTTTACTATTTTTAATATAGAAGACAAAACAATAAAAAAGATAGCATTGGTGGTAACGGTTGCTGCGCAGATTAATATTATAATGTTAGTATCAGAATTGTTTAAGGAGTTTTATGCACCAACTCATCATAGTGAAAGTGCTTACTATTTATTTTTTGGACTTCATGGAAAAACGGCTTTATTACCTTGGATTTGGACAGCCATTTCTTTAAATGTACTAGCTACAGTGATTTTGACTTTTCATAAACTTCGAAATAATTTAAAGGCACTTTATTTCGCATGTTTTATATTATTTATAGGTATATGGATTGAAAAAGGGTTTGGATTGATTGTTCCAGGGTTTATTCCTGGACCTTATGGAACAATAGCAGAATATACGCCTACTGGTATCGAAATAGGAGTAACTTTAGGTATTTGGGCAATGGGGGCGCTTGTATTTACTATTTTAGCTAGAACAGCAATTCAAATAGAAACAGGAAAATTGAGATATAAAAGATAAAGAAATAAATATACCTTAAAATACTTAGCCACCCCATTATCAAAATGGGGTGGCTAAATTTGTATTATATAAGTGGTTTTATTTTTCAAATAGAACAACAGTTTCTATATGTGATGTATGAGGAAATTGATCTACTAAGCTAATTTTTTTAATCGTATAGCCTGCTAGCATTAATTGCTCAGTATCTCTAGCTTGTGTTGCAGGATTGCAAGAAACATATATCATTCTGTCTGCATTTAAAGCAATTATCTTACGAAGCGTTTTCGGAGATATTCCTGCACGGGCAGGGTCTAAAATAATTGTTTTAATCTTGTTTTTATATTGTGGATGTTCTGTAAGAAATTTACCGACATCAGCAGCATAAAACTGAAGTCCTTCAATATTATTTCTTTTAGCATTTTTCTTAGCATCTTCAATGGCAGAAGCAATAATATCAACACCTACAATTTTGGTGTTTTTACTTTTTGAAGCCACTATTTGGCCGATAGTTCCTGTACCGCAAAATAAGTCCATTACTACTGTGTTATCTACAGCTTCTTTATTCTCAAGTACATATTCAACTACTTTACTATATAGTTTTTCAGCACATTTAGGGTTGGTTTGAAAAAAGCTTTTCATGCTGATTTCAAAATTTAAACCTAATAATTCTTCTACAATTTTATCTTTGCCATCTATTAGTTGAATACTCCCACTAGTAGCAATAGTTCGGTCACCTATTTCATCATTAATAGTGTGCAATAAACCAGCAAATCGACTTCCAAAGAGATCTTTGAGTAATGTAGCAAAGGCAGGCAAATCAAATTTAGATAAGTCGTATGAAGTAGTTACCAGATTGAACAATAATTGATCTGTTTTATATGACTTTCTAACGACGAAATACCTAAAAAAACCTTCTTTTTTAGGCCCGTGCCAAGGAGCTAACCCTGTTTTTTCGCAGTATTTTCTAATAATTCTTAATTGATCCTCAACCTGTTTGTCAAATAATCCAGAGTCTTTCTCTAAATTATCACCCATCCACCAAGTTCCTCTTCTTTTAAAGCCTAATGTAAATTCGTCAACGTCGGTTTTATGAGTTCTATCATAACCAATAGCTGAAAAGCCATACTCCATTTTATTTCGATAATGAAAAACGTTAGGAGAAGCAACAAATTCATCAAAAGCATCTTCAATAGTATCCACTTTTCCAATTCTTTTAAAAAGAGATAACGTACTTTCTTTTTTGTATTGGTGTTGTAAATTAATAGGCAATTGTATGTAAGGAGCGCCTGGTATATCTTGAAAAGGTACAGCTATTTCATCTTCGGAGTGTTGTAAAACATCTATTAGTTTACATTCAGCATATTTTTTACTAGATTTTTTAACCTGTGCTTTTACGGTTTGTCCAGGGAATGTATTGGGTACAAAAACAACAAACTCTCCATGTTCAGAACGAATTTTTCCGATTCCTTTTCCTCCAAAGGCATAATCTTCTATTTTTAATTCTAAAATCTGACCTCTTTTTACAAATTTATTTCGTTCTCTTCTTGGCATTATTTATGAAATTAGTGGATGCAAAAGTATTAAAATATGGTGTCTTTTTAAGTTTAAAAAATAAAAAAGACTATCATCGAGATAGCCTTCTTAACGAATTATATAAATTCAGGGATTTATTTCTTATTAAATCGATTTAATATTCTTTCCATTTGTTTACCAGCAGCTTCTCGACCTCCTAAGCCAAAAGAAAGTACAATGGTTAGGGCTACAGTTCCAAGAGTAATACCGAAAGCTAGGTTGATAATATCATTTGCAATTCCCATTCTGCGCAATCCTATTGCAAGAAAAATAGCTAGAATAGCTGTTTTTATAATGCTAGCAATAAATTTATTATCATCGCTTTTCATAAAATTTTTAACAGCAACATGGGCAATCCAATTTCCAATCGCTAGAATGATCAAACCAAATAATACATTTCCTGCCAAATGCACAATAGTATTCATCATTTCAGAAAGTTTATCAAATTGTAATTGATCAATAGCAGTCATTAAGCCAAATACGATGATAAATGCATACACTACATTAGCTATTAGTTTTTCAATATTTTTTTTACCTATAAAAGAATCTAGTTGAGCGCTTTTAAAAATTTCATTAAGATTTAAACTGTCTAATAAATCTTTTAATAAATTGCTTAAGAATTTACCTCCTATCGTAAATATAATGATGATAAGAGAAGCTACTAATACTTTAGGAATAGCATTAAAAAAGCTTTGTAGCATATTGGTAGCGGGTTCCGATACTGCATTTATGTTTAAAATGTTTAAAGCGGAAATGAGAAGAGGAATAAAAATAAAAATAAAAACCACTTTTCGCAATATGACAACAAGATCTATATGCTCAGGAAGATTTAGTTTAGGCGTAAATTTTTGAATAGCTTCACCAGATACGCCTATAAGTTCTGAAACGATAGTTGCTAGCATATATCCTATATAAGCTACAAGACCAGCTCCTACGATATTAGGAATAAATTGGGTAAATCCGTTTAGCAGATCTTTTACAGGCTCTAATACACTTGTCATTCCCAATTTTTCTAACGCAAGCATAAAAACAAAAACCATTATTAAAGAGTAAATTAATTTAGAAACCAATGCTCCAAAATTTATTTTGTCATTGCTTAAAGTCTTATTTAAACCGCTATTGTTAGTTATTTTTCGGACAACTCTTTTGATTATTCGAGCGATTCCCCATCCCAAAAGAACAATTAATAAGGAGCTAATAGGATTTCCTAAACTACCTGTGATGTTGTTGTAAGTATTTAAAACTTGATCCATCTTTTTGATTTTTAGTATGCTTTTATGACACTTATTTAAAAATTTAGTCACTACTCTAAATATTTTTATGAGGTAGATTGAGAGTTGTCTTTTGTAAGAGAAGAGGTTGTTACATCTTAAATAAAAGAAAAAGACCATCTAAAAGAAAATTAGATGGTCTTTAAGTAAAAAGGAAAAAGTTATTTATTCAGCTATTTTTTCTGATTGGATAGTGTTAATCATGACTTTTCTGTTTTCTTCGTTATAAAAACGATAGGTTACAGGTCCAAAATCAGAAACTAATACCTCATTCGTTCCAGAATGCATTACTGATTTGTACCACCATCCGCTGTCATAGGTAAGATGATCGTAATGTCTTGCGCCAAATATATGACCTAGTTCATGAGCTAGGGTAGAAGTACCTTCTGTACTAATAATCCCTATTCTATAGTTTTCGGTATTACGCTTAGCAATTCCTAAGGTACGTCCGCCGTCAAAAGCGTCTTTTCTAACAAAAATATGAGCTTCTCCGAGAGGTGTTGAGTGAAATAAGGAGGCGTTTTGTGGTATTACGCCAGAGTTTACCCCAATTTCTTTAGTGTAAAATCCAAACCTTTCCAAAATTGTTTTAGAATCCAATCCAAACGTTTTTGATCGTGAAAGAAAAGAAGATCCATCTCTATATTCCACAGTAAAAGAATTAAATGCTTGAAGTTCGCCAAAAGCAAAACCAGCAAATATAAGAGCCTTATCTAAATCCATATCTTCTCCTGATTTGTAAATGATTAATTTCCAGTCAGTTTTTTTTAGAGGATCACCAATACTTCCGTAATATCCAGTAGGTAGTTGGTTTAAAGATGAAGCATTTCTTTTGTAAATAGGGGTATTGGTAATGGGGGGTACAGCACAAAAATCTTCTAGATTAATATTAGGACGTTCAATTAACTTTAATTTAGAGCTAGCTACTGTATCATTTGTAGCGTTTATATTAAAAGAATAAAATTCCTCAGTATCATTTTTTGTGATTCTAATGATCATGTTTATATCTTTATCATCTTTGATAACTCTGGCAGATACAGTATTGTCTGTCGTTTTTAAGAGATATGACTTTTTACTATTAGAGAATCTTAAAAAAGGATCTTCTTCAAGTTCTGTAAAGCTAAATAAGACGTCTTTTATAGATAGATTAAAGCCTTTTCCTTCTGTTAATAAAGAAGAAACAAGTGTATAAATTTGTTGTTCATTTTGAGTTAAATCTAAATTTATATTTGCTTCTACATTTCTTTCTAAGCTAGTAGAAAACTTCTCCTAGGGCAATTCGTTGGGTAATTCAGAATTTTGACAAGAATTAAATACCAAAGCAGCTATTGCTAATGCAGATAAAAGATTGTTTTTTTTCATTTTATTTTAAGATTAAAATTCAAAGAACAAATTAAAGGTAATACTTATGTTTAGAGTGTTAATGGATTGATAAAGAAAAGTTAAGGGGGAAATTTCTTTTTAACTTTTTTTCAATAACATTAACTTAAAAGAGTGTTTTTTATGCATCAAAAAGCGTAAGATAAACGAGGCTATAAAGATATTGGGTTTGCCTAAGTTTTAGGGGTTGCTAGAAAATTATTGTTCAGAGTACTTTTTTAACTTTTTTGTTTTCGTAACAATGCTATGTGTGCTAAAAAGGAGGGGGAATCAATGTTTGTTTAAATTCTGAAAGTTTATGGAAGTTCATCTAAATAAGATTTTATTAAATTCTGAATATTTAGTAAATTGCAAATCTTTTAGGGATGATTTCTTTCCCACGCTGAATTTTCGAACTCTTCGAAAGGATAAAGGTAGATAAGGAATAGTTATTTTATAAATTCATAAATTATTAAAAATGGCTGTTTTAGACCAATTAACTTCGCAACAAGCGATCGATTTAGAAAATAAACATGGAGCGCATAACTATCATCCGCTACCAGTAGTTTTAAGTAAAGGAGAAGGTGTGTATGTATGGGATGTAGAAGGTAAAAAATATTATGATTTTTTATCAGCATATTCTGCGGTAAACCAAGGGCATTGCCATCCTAAAATAGTAGGAGCAATGGTTCATCAAGCTCAAACCTTAACATTAACTTCAAGAGCATTTTATAATGATATGCTAGGGAGGTATGAAAAATTTGCAACAGAGCTATTTGGTTTTGATAAACTACTACCAATGAATACAGGGGCAGAAGCTGTAGAAACAGCTTTAAAGTTATGTAGAAAATGGGCTTATGAAGTAAAAAAGATAGATGAGAATGATGCTCAGATTGTAGTTTGTGAGAATAACTTTCATGGTCGTACGACTACTATCATCTCTTTTTCAAATGACCCTGTAGCTCGCAAAAACTTTGGTCCTTTTACTAATGGTTTTATCAAAATAGGATATGATGATTTAGATGCTTTGGAAAATACACTAAAGTCAAATCCAAATATTGCTGGATTTTTAGTAGAGCCTATTCAAGGAGAAGCGGGAGTATATGTTCCTTCTGAAGGATATTTATCAGGAGCTAAAGCTTTGTGTGAGAAGTATAATGTATTGTTTATAGCTGATGAGGTACAAACAGGAATTGCTCGTACAGGAAAGATGTTAGCAGTAGATCATGAAAATGTGAAGCCAGATATCCTAATTTTAGGGAAGGCTCTTAGTGGTGGAGCATATCCAGTATCAGGAGTATTGGCAAATGATAATATTATGAAAGTGATTAAACCAGGAAATCACGGATCTACATTTGGAGGAAATCCAGTAGCTGCTGCGGTTGCTATTGCAGCTTTAGAGGTAGTAAAAGAAGAAGATTTAGCTAATAATGCAGAAGCTTTAGGAAAAGTGTTTAGAGCTGAATTAGCAGAGTTTGCTAAAGAAAATGATTTGGTGAAAGCTGTGAGGGGGAAAGGTTTATTAAACGCTATTTTAATCAATGATACAGAGGAAAGCTCAACAGCTTGGGATATTTGTATCAAGCTTCGAGATAATGGCTTACTAGCAAAACCAACTCATGGAAATATCATTCGTTTTGCTCCACCTTTGGTAATGAGCGAAGAACAATTGAGAGATTGTATTGCAATTATAAAGAAAACAATTTCAGAATTTTAATGAAATCAGAAAAGTTGTGATAAAAAAAGGAGCGGTTAACCGCTCCTTTTTTTATTGTTCGTATTGCTCCATTAATATTCTGGATTGTTCTATAAGATTATCCCAACCAATCGTGTAAATTTGGTAGAAAGTATAAGCAATATATAGCAGGTTTATTATTAGTACTACCAGTGCAATTATTTTTCCTGTATAAATATTATCCTGATCAGTATATCTTTTAGGGTAAGCATAATACTTATTAAGCTCAGAAGTAGCTATAAAGTAAGCAATTCCAGAAGGAATGGCTCCTAATCCTATACAACAACATAAAGGAAGCCCTAAGATGGCTAAAATATAAACCAGTGTTGCATATTGTAATTTTTGTGTTTCCATAGTTTTAACTATTTTTTAAAAAGAAGTTACCAATGATTAATAGTAGGCTCAGTAAGCTAAGGATTCGTATGATTTTTGAGGCATTTTTAAATTTATATTTTAAATTTAAAAGAATAAATGTAATTAGTACTATCAAAGTATAAATAGCAGGATACATTTTAAAAGCCTCTATAAATTGCCCATGAATAAGTAACGCGACTGCTCTTTGAAAACCGCAGCCCATACAGCTAATGCCTAATAACCGTTTATTAAGACAAGGAAGCATATATTCTTCTATCTGTAAAGGCATATTAAGGAGGCTAATTATTTAAAGAAATCCATTCCAGGAATATTTGGCATTCCCTCTTTAGCGGCCATTCCCATCTCATGCTCATTAATATCTCCTGCTTTTTTTAAGGCTTTATTTAGAGTAATAATTAAGTAATCTTCTAATTCTTCATTATCAGAAAGTAATTTATCATTGATATTGATAGCTTTAATTTCTTTATTAGCAGTTACGGTAACTTTAATATTGCCATCAGAAGAAGTTTCATCAATTAAAACATTATTTAAACGCTGTTTAGTTTCTTCTACTTTTTGTTGAGTTTCTTTTAATTTACTCATCATTCCAGAAATATCTCCGAACATTATTTTGTATTTAAGGTTTATTTGTAGCAAATTTAATATTTTCAAAGCAAATAAGAAGGAATCAATGTAAAATGAACAAAATAATACCAGTAGTTATTGCTTTTAACCTTATTTTTGTATTCGCTTGTAAAAATGATACAATGAAGAAAAATAACATGGAAGCACCTATAGCAGATAAAGAGCCAAAAAAATTAGAAAAACATGGAGACGTTAGAATAGATAATTATTTTTGGATGCGTTTGTCTGATGAGCAGAAAAATGCCGCAGAAAAAGATAGTCAAACTCAAAAAGTATATGATTATTTGAATGCTGAGAATGCGTATTTTGATAAAATGACTTTCAATACAAAAGATTTTCAGGAAGAGTTGTTTGAAGAAATGAAAGGGCGTATAAAAGAAGATGATGCATCTGTACCTTATAAGAGTAATGGGTATTTTTATATAACTCGTTATGAAAAAGGAAGTCAATATCCTATCTACTCTCGAAAGAAGCGCACTTTAGAGGCAATTGAAGAGATATTATTTAATGTGAATGATGAAGCAAAAGGGCATGATTATTTTCAGTTGGGAGGTTTAAATATATCACCAGATAATAAATTGGCTGCATTTGCAATTGATACAGTAAGTAGAAGGCAGTATGTGATTAAGGTAAAGAATCTTGAAACGGGTGAAATTTATCCAGATGAGATAAAAAATACAACTGGAGGCTCTGTTTGGGCGAATGATAATAAAACATTGTTTTACACAAAGAAAGATCCTTTAACCTTGCGTAGTTCAAAAATTTTTAAACATATTTTAGGAACTTCTCCTGATGATGATGTAGAAGTATTTGAGGAAAAGGATGATACTTTTGGAGTGTTTGTAACTAAAACAAAGTCGAAAAAGTATATTGTAATAGGTTCTTATAGCACTGTTTCTTCTGAGTATCAGGTATTAGAAGCTAATGATCCAACAGGTAATTTTAAACTGATTCAGCCTAGAGAAAGAGACTTAGAATACGATATAGCACATTATCAAGATTGCTTTTATATTAAAACAAATAAGGATGGAGCAATCAATTTTAAGTTAATGAAAACACCTGAAAATAAAACGGAGAAAGAGAATTGGGTAGATGTGATTCCGCATAGAGAGGATACCTTATTGGAAGACATGTCCATTTTTAAAGATTACTTAGTTTTAGAAGAACGTAGTGAAGGATTAAGTAAAATACGAATAAAACGTTGGGATGAAACAGAAGATTATTATCTGCCATTTGAAGAGGAAACATATTCGGTAGGAGTGTATTCAAATCCTGATTTTGATACAGATGTGATTCGTTATTCATACAATTCAATGACAACTCCTAGTTCAGTGATTGATTTTAATATGAAATCTCAAACAAAAGAAGTAAAGAAAGAGCAAGAGGTTTTAGGAGGTAAGTTTGACAAGCAAAACTATACAAGCAAGCGAATTTGGGCTCAGGCTAGAGACGGTAAAAAAGTAGCTATTTCTTTAGTTTACAGAAAAGATTTACAAATTAATGAAAATACGCCTGTATTACAGTATGCTTATGGCTCATATGGATATACGATTCCTGATGGGTTTAGTACTACTCGTTTAAGTTTATTAGATAGAGGTTTCATTTATGCTTTGGCGCATATAAGAGGAAGCCAATATTTAGGAAGAGATTGGTATGAGGATGGTAAAATGCTATTTAAAAAGAATACTTTTACTGATTTTGTTGACTGTTCTAAGTATTTAATAGAGAAAGGATACACGTCTCCAAAACATTTGTATGCAATGGGAGGTTCAGCGGGAGGATTATTGATGGGAGCTGTTATTAATATGAATCCAGAATTGTATAATGGAATTATTGCAGCGGTACCTTTTGTAGATGTAATTTCAACGATGCTAGATGATAGTATTCCATTAACAACAGGAGAATATGATGAATGGGGAAATCCTAATAATAAGGAGTATTATGATTATATAAAATCGTATTCGCCATACGATCAGGTAACAGCTAAGCAATATCCGAATATGTTGGTTACCACAGGGTTGCATGATAGTCAAGTACAATACTGGGAACCAGCGAAATGGGTGGCAAAATTACGTGATTTAAAAACAGATAAAAATGTATTATATCTTCATACGAATATGGAAGCAGGACATGGAGGAGCTTCAGGAAGGTTTGATGCATTAAAGGAAACTGCAAGAGAATATACTTTCTTTTTAGCTTTAGAAGACAAGTTGAAAAAATAACGTATTTTTGCGCTCAGTTGAATAATTGTCATTTTAAGTGGGATAAAACCGACCGGTATTTGGCTTTTTACTTCGCTTATAACTACATTTTATTTACAATTAATGGTAAGAAATCAAGGAATTACACAAAATATTTTAGAACTTGTTGGGGAAACTCCCTTAGTTAAACTTCATAACATCACTAAAAATTTAAAAGGTAATTACTATGCTAAGCTGGAAGCTTTTAACCCAGGACATTCTGCTAAAGATAGAATAGCGTTGCATATCATAAGAAGTGCTGAAAAAAAAGGGATTATAAAACCAGGTGATACGATTGTAGAAACAACTTCAGGAAACACAGGTTTTAGTTTGGCTATGATAAGTATTGTTAAGGGATATAAATGTATTTTGGCAGTTAGTAATAAATCTTCTCAAGATAAAATAGATATGCTAAAAGCATTGGGAGCAGAAGTTCATGTATGCCCTGCGAATGTTCCAGCAGATGACCCTCGTTCTTATTACGAGGTAGCAAAAAGATTGCATAGAGAACATCCTGAATCAATTTACATTAACCAATATTTCAACGAACTAAATATAGAAGCTCATTATGAAACCACAGGACCAGAAATTTGGGAGCAAACAAAGGGTAAGGTAACTCATGTGGTTGTGGCAAGTGGAACGGGAGGAACTATTTCAGGAACAGGAAAATATCTGAAAGAACAAAATCCATCCATAAAAGTATTGGGCGTTGATGCAGTAGGGTCAGTTTTGAAGAAATATCATGAAACAGGTGAATTTGATGAGTCAGAAATAAGTCCATATAAAATAGAAGGTCTAGGTAAGAATTTAATACCAACGGCAACAGATTTTGATATTATTGATGTTTATGAAAAAGTAACTGACAAAGAAGCCGCATTTAAAGCACGTGAAATAGTAAAAACAGAAGGAATATTTCCAGGTTATACTAGTGGTGCAGTGATGCAAGCTACCCAACAATATGCAGATAAAGGTTATTTTGATGAAAACAGTTTTGTTGTAGTTATTTTTCCAGACCATGGCTCTCGTTATATGAATAAGATTTATTCAGATGAATGGATGAGAGCGCAAGGTTTTTTAAATGCTAGTAGTCAAAAGAATATAGAAGTTCAATATATGGAGTAGTAACCAAGAAGGAAACTTCGTTAACAATTAAAAAAAAGAGCAATTTATTCGTATATATTTTGCTCTTTTTTAGTTGATTAACCTAAGAAAAAACTACTTATAGAGCAAATATTTTTCTCTTACTTTTTTAAACACGTTCAAATCTTCTTCCCAAGAGGCTCTTATGTCTTTTTCAGAAAAGCCTTTAGTTATTTGTAATTGTAATTCTTCTGTTCCAGCTAATTTTGTAAAAAAAGGATTCCAAAATACTGTCTTTACGCTAGAGGTTTGCTTATAAGCTTTTAATAGCCATGATAAATTTAGTTGATTCATAGAAGGTGTCTGACTAAGATTTTCACCATAGCAAATTTTATTTTCGTGTTTCGGGTATTTGGCTCCTTCATTTGGTTTAGGAGTAAAGAAGAACTTTGTTTTATTTAAATAAGGAGAACCATAAATTTGAAATTGCTTGTTAGTGCCCCTTCCTACTGAAACATTTGTGCCTTCAAAGAAACATAAGCTAGGATATAAGTTTATAGCAATTTTATTAGGTAGGTTAGGAGATGGTTTTATGGGTAAATTATAAGAATCTTTATGGGTATAGTTTTTTAATGGTATTACAGATAAGTTGCATCGAATTCCATCTTTCATCCACTTTTCACCATTAATCATCTGTCCATATTCTCCTATAGTCATTCCGTAAACGACAGGAACAGGATGCATACCAACAAAACTTTTAAAGTTGCTTTTTAATACAGGGCCATCAATATAATGCCCATTTGGATTAGGTCTATCTAAAATAATTACAGGAATTCCAGCCTCAGCACAAGCTTCCATTACATAATGTAAAGAAGAGATATAAGTATAAAAGCGAGTACCAACATCTTGAATATCAAATAGAACGATATCAATTCCTTTTAAGTGGTTTAGAGAAGGCTTTTTATTTTTACCATACAGAGAAATCACAGGAAGCCCTGTTTGGGTATCAATGCCATCTTTAATAAGCTCACCGGCATCTGCTTTACCTCGGAATCCGTGTTCAGGAGCAAATACCTTTTTAATATGTATGTTTTTATAACGATGTAGGTAATCTACTAAATGTAAAGTTACATTTTTACTTCCCATAATATTAGGAGCTACCTCTGATCTTTTCGGGACAGATAAGATAGAAGTTTGGTTAGCAACAATAGCAATGCTCTTGTTTTTGAGCCTATCAATATATAATGTTGTTCTGTCTGCTCCTGTTTTTATGATATTAACGTTGTTTTTTTTTATTTCATCATTTTTTATAGAGATAGCTTTTGATTTTTGAGCACAAGAAATCAGTTGAGAAATCATCAATAAAAGAAAGAATAAATATGTACTTTTGGAGTTACTTAATTTTATCATTAGTTTGAATTACGAATTATTTATAGCCAAACGAATAGCTGCTGGCAAAGCGCATAAAAATAGTATATCGTCGCCAATTATAAAAATTGCAATAACAGCAATTGCATTAGGAATTATCATCATGTTAATTGCGATAGCAACAGCAGCTGGACTGCAGCATAAAATACGTGATAAGATGTCGGGCTTTAAAGGACATATACAAATAACAAACTACGACAATAATAACTCTGATATATCAACAGTTCCTATAAGCAAATACCAAGATTTCTATCCAAATTTTAAAAATATTAAGGGAGTTAGAAATGTTCAAGTTTTTGCAAATAAGGGGGGAGTAATCCGAACGCCAAAAGATTTTGAGGGAGTCATTTTTAAAGGAGTTTCGGGCGATTATGATTGGTCTTTTTTCAAAGAATATTTAGTTGAAGGAAGATTGCCTAACTTCCAACTTAATAGGAATAAGGAGATTATTGTTTCAAGATCGCTGGCAAATCGGCTAAGTTTAAAAGTAAAAGATACCATTCAAGTTTGGTTTGATAGCAAAACAAAAGCTAAATTTAAGCTAAGAAAACCTATTATTGTAGGAATTTACAATACAGGATTTGAGCAATTTGATAAGAATATAGTTATTGGAGATATTCGAGAAGTTCAAAAAATTAATAAATGGGCTGAAAATGAGGTAGGAGGTTTTGAAGTGCTATTAAATAATTTTGACGATGTAGTACAAAAAGGGGATGAAATTTATGGGAGTATAGGGGCTACCTTAAATAGTATGACCATTATTGATAATAACCCTGCTATTTTTGAATGGATAGAGTTGTTTGACAATAATGTATGGTTTATTATTGGTATTATGATTCTTATAGCAGGAATTAACATGATTACAGCCCTTTTGGTCTTAATTTTAGAAAGAGTACAAATGATTGGGATTCTAAAAGCATTAGGAAGTAGCAATTGGAGTATTCGAAAAATCTTCTTATACAATGCTTCTTCTTTAATTTTAAAAGGACTTTTTTGGGGAAATATAATAGGGCTATCTATTTTATTAATTCAAAAATATTTTAAAGTTATTAGTCTAAATCCGGCAACTTATTATGTAACAACAGTTCCTATTCATATCAATATTTTAGCGATACTATTACTTAACGTAGGTACTCTCATTCTATGTTATTTAATGCTTGTGATCCCTTCTTATATTATAACAAAAATTCACCCATCAAAATCCATTCGATTTGCATAAATTTGCAGTTCAAATATAAGAAATGAAGTACGCAAAAAATATATTAGAAACTATAGGAAATACTCCTTTAGTACAATTAAATTCAGTAACAAAGGAAATAGATGCTTTAATATTAGCTAAGGTTGAAACATTTAATCCAGGAAATTCTGTAAAAGACAGGATGGCATTAAAAATGATTGAAGATGCCGAGGCGGATGGACGTTTGAAGCCAGGAGGTACTATTATAGAAGGAACCTCAGGTAATACAGGGATGGGGCTAGCTTTAGCAGCAATTGTTAAAGGTTATAAGTGTATTTTTGTGATTTCAGACAAACAGTCTAAAGAAAAAATGGACATTTTGCGTGCAGTAGGAGCTGAAGTAGTAGTTTGCCCAACAAATGTTGAACCAGATGACCCTCGTTCATATTATTCAGTATCTAAAAGACTAGGAGAAGAAACACCAAATTCATGGTATGTTAATCAATATGATAATCCTTCAAATGCACAAGCTCATTATGAACAAACAGGTCCTGAAATTTGGGAGCAGACAGAAGGGAAAATAACTCATTTTGTAGTAGGAGTAGGAACTGGAGGAACTATTTCGGGAACAGCGAAGTACTTAAAAGAAAAGAACCCGAATATCAAGATTTGGGGAATTGATACTTATGGATCTGTGTTTAAAAAATATCATGAAACAGGTATTTTTGATGAAAATGAGATTTATCCGTATATAACAGAAGGTATTGGAGAAGATATTTTACCTAAAAATGTTGATTTTAGTTTGATAGATGGTTTTACAAAAGTAACAGATAAAGATGCTGCGGTTTATACACGTAAAATAGCTAAAGAAGAAGGGATATTTGTAGGGAATTCAGCAGGGTCAGCTATTAAAGGTTTATTGCAGCTTAAAGATGAATTTAAGAAAGATGATGTTGTTGTTGTGTTGTTTCATGATCATGGAAGTAGGTATGTAGGTAAGATGTTTAATGATGATTGGATGAAGGATAGAGGTTTTCTAGAGAAGGAAGTAACAACTGCTGAAGATCTAGTAAAATCTCATATAGAAGAACCTATGGTAACTATTCAAACAGAAGAATTAGTATCACATGCAATAGAAAGAATGCGCCATTTTAAGATTTCACAGATACCTGTAAGAGATATTAATGGCTTTGTTGGATCGGTAGATGAAACAGCTTTGCTAAGAAGCTATTTGACAGATAAAGATATAGCAGATACTCCTATTAGAGAAGTAATGGGGGCACCTTATCCAATAGTAAAGAAAGGAACTTCTATTGAAGATGTTTCTAAGTTAATTACTAAAGATAATCAAGCAGTACTGATTGATTTAGAAAATGGAAAATATCATATCATAACCAAATATGATGTTATTAGTGCAATATAGCATGATTGATAAAAATAATGTAACGTCCTATTTTAAGGCAAGGCATAACCATAAAATAAAAACCATCTCGGAGGAGATGGTTTTTATTTTAATTAACTAATCCAAATATTTATACAATGAAAACAATGCTATATTGCTTCCTTTAGGTATCTTATCAATAGTCAGGCCAAAAAAAAAAAACTAAGTAAAATAACATTTTTTTAACAATTTTAAGAAAGGTTAGCTAGCGTGTTTGTGCGCCTTATAAGAAGATCTAACAAGAGCACCGCTTTCTACGTACATAAAGCCCATTTCAAGACCGAGTTTTTCATATTTTTTAAACTGTTCAGGAGTAATGAACTCTTTAACAGGCAAATGCTTCTTGGTAGGTTGTAAGTATTGTCCAATAGTTATGATGTCCAATCCAACAGCTCGCAAATCTTTCATTGTTTGAATAACCTCTTCTTCAGTTTCTCCTAAACCAAGCATGATACCAGATTTAGTACGCATTCCATTATCTTTGAGGTATTTTAAAACACTTAAACTTCGGTCGTATTTTGCCTGAATACGGACTTCTCTTGTTAAACGTCGTACAGTTTCCATATTATGAGAAACAACTTCAGGAGCTACTTCTATGATACGATCTATTAATTTTTCTTTTCCTTGAAAATCGGGTATTAACGTTTCTAAAGTAGTATTCGGATTTGCCCTTCGAACAGCATTTACAGTCTCGGCCCAAATAATAGACCCTCCATCTTTTAAATCATCCCTATCAACAGAGGTCAAAACGGCATGTTTAATACTCATAAGTTTAATAGAACGAGCTACTTTTTCAGGTTCATCCCACTCCACAGTTTCAGGTCTTCCTGTTTTAACTCCGCAAAATCCGCAAGATCGGGTACAAACATTTCCTAAAATCATGAAAGTAGCAGTACCTTCTCCCCAGCACTCTCCCATATTAGGACAGCTACCACTAGTGCAAATAGTATTTAATTTATATTTATCTACTAATCCTCTTAAATCAGTGTATTTTTTACCAACAGGCAATTTTACACGTAACCATTTTGGTTTTTTTTGCCTTTTTTCAGGAAGTATTGTAGGTTCGTTTATCATTTTAAAAAAATTGAGCTACAAAGTTACAAAGAAAAGAATTATAAATTTGCCAAAAACCATAAGCTAAAACTTATTAAGAAAAGAATGCCAAACCAACTCAGTATCTTGAGCGAGGTAGAAGGGTGATTTTTTTTAGGAGTATGCTTTCCTGTAATAAGCACGTAATTTAAAATAGCATAAAAAGGAGCTGTAAGAAATGATAAGACAGTAGCTATCTTAATAAGAAATCCCATATCAGACAGAAAGAATTGAAGGATAATATACGTACCGATTGCAAGAAAAAGTAACCAAAACCAATAGTTTAACTTCAAAGAGTTGCTAAATATAAGGTAGGTAGTCTTAGCCATTGCCCTAGGAGAAGCATCTAAGGTTGTAAGAGAAGTGCTAAACATAGTTGTAAATGCGGCGATAGCTATAAAAAGATATGAGAAATCCCCTAAATTCTTAGTATATAAATTGATGAGTTGAGAAGCAAAAACACTTCCTTTACTCGAAAAGCTTTCTCCAGAATTATACATAACTAAAGCTCCTAAGATGACAAAGCAAACTCCTAAGAAGAATGTACCTATGTAGCCCACGTTAAAATCGAAAATAGCTTGTTTAGGCTTTATTTTATTGATAGAAGCTTTGTTTTTTTCAACAGACCAAAGAGAATGCCAGATAGAAATATCCAAAGGAGCTGGCATCCAACCTAAAAAAGCAATTAAAAAAGTAATTTCAGTAGAATTGTTAGGTATAATTTGTTTAAAAGAATGTCCTTGTTGGTTATTAAACAGTGCAATGGCTAGTGCTATAACAGTGCTAAAGGTTAGGATAATAATAATATATTTCATAAGATTATCTAGTAATTTATACCTTCCAATTGATAGAATAGAGGTACTTGCTATAGTGATAATTACAGACCATATAACTAAATTATTGGTTAAGCCAAATAGCTGAGAAGCTAAGCCAGCAGTTACGATAGTAACGGCAGCTTGTATGGTAAACATCGTAGCAATATTAATAATATAGTAAGCAATTAAAACCCCTTTACCTAATTTCTTATAACCATCTAATAAGGTTTCTCCCGTTGCAGCAGTATAACGAGGGCCAAATTGAAAAAAAGGGTATTTGAAAAGATTTACAAGAAGTAAAGCCCATAGAAAACCAAAGCCAAATTCAGCACCTGCGCGTGTAGATTGAACCAAATGGGAAACTCCAATAGCTGCTCCTGCAAATAATAAACCAGGGCCTAAAGAATTTAGAAATTTTTTATTCAAAATCTAGGGATTAAAAGTTTTAACTCCCATAAATATATAAAAATTAAGACTTTTTAATGATTTCTGCTAATAACTTTTTAGCACGTAGCAACTTTATTTTTACATTATTCATAGGCTCATTTATTTGCTCTGAGATTTCTTTATAGCTTAACTCTTGAAAATAACGTAAGTTAATTACTTGTTGGTATTTAGGTTTTAATTGCTTTATATCTCTTAGCAACTTTGCTAAATTTTGCTCTCTAATGATTTTATCTTCAGGAGAAGGGGTATCATCGACTACGGAGTAAACTTCGTTTTCTTGTTCTTGAGTCGTTTCAATAGATAAAAAAGGCTTTTTCTTTCTTAAAAAATCTATGTGTACATTTTTTGAAATAGCAATCAACCATGTTTTAAATTGGTATTGTTCGTTGAAAGTTTCTATTTTATTAAAAGCTTTTGAAAATGTTTGAATCGTAATATCTTCCGCATCATTGTCATTATTAGTCCTTTTAAGTTGATAGTTATAAACGCTTCCCCAAAAATAATCTAACAGAAAATTAAATGCCATTTGATTTTTTTTCTTTGCCTTCTGTATATATTCAGATATTATTTCTTTAGTTACTTCCAATTTATGGGTTTTAAAAATCTATTAGTTATAAATATACTGAATTGAAATAATATTAAGATTATTTCAAGGGCGGGAAGAAAAAATAACACTTTAGTTTCTCTTAATCTTCTTGCAGAAGCCCCTACAATGATATACTGTACCAAAAAGTAAGTTAAAAGAATACTTCCAATAACCTTCCAATCTTCATAAAATATTAAGAAAGAAACAGTGCTGATAAATACTATTTTAGAGATCGTAAATAAGTAGAGTAAAAGCTTATGAGAAAGCTTATAATTTTTTGATACATAAAATTGGATTTGCTTTTTAAGATACCATTCTTTCAGTGTTTTAGGTCCATTGGAGTTAATAAAACTATTCATAGATGAACAAATAGCAGTATTTGACCTATTTGCTGCATCTCGAATGAATAGAGAATCTTCTCCAAAGTGAATTTTTATATGATTAATAAAACCTTTAGTTTTAAAAAAGTTAGTTTTGGTATAAGCAATATTCTTAGCATCTCCCATATAAGGAATTCCAAATTTAGCATAGCTAAAGTATTGGATACTTGTTAATAGATTGTCAAATCTAGCGAGTAAGTTCACAAAGGAATACTTTTCTGGTATGTATTTGTTATAGCCAAGAATAATAGATTTTTCATTTGAAAAGTTACTTGTAATCTTAGCAATCCAGTTTTTGGAAAGTGGTTTAGAACCATTTATATCTGTAAATAACAAGTGTTCATTCGTAGCAGCTTTAATTGCAAGCGTAAGAGCATATTTTTTGCTTCCCCAGAAGGCCTCATTATTTTCAACGTTGACTATTTTTATAGTATGATGCTTTTTTTGAAATTTTTCCATGACTTCTAAAGTCTGATCATGAGAGGCATTATTTATTAATACAATTTCAAAATTGCTGTAATTTTGTTGAATGATGGAAGGTAAAAAGTTTAATAGATCTTCAGCATTGTTTTTAACATAAACAATTACGGAAATAGGCAATTCTTTTCTTTTTTTAGCCTTTTCTCTTGAAAAAGCAAATACAGCAAAGCTCAAATAGTAAATTATTTGTATAGATGCACTAATAATAAGGGAAAAGAAAAGAAAAGGGTAAACCATCTAAAAGACAAACTGTTAACTATGTTGTGTGTCAGTGCAAGTATCAAATTGATCGGGTGTTTTTCCACAAAACCCGCAAGCTTCCCCATCTTTATTAAGCATTGGATTTTGGCTAGCACAAGTTCCCGCAAATTTACCATCTTTTTTAGCCCAAATCTTAATAGCAATCCCTGCGAAAGCAAAGGCTAATAATCCTATAGTCACTATAAATAGTTTCATGATATAAAGTTTAATAATGCAAAGATACAGAAAATATAGTATCTAAAAGAGTTTCTTTCAGAGTAGAAAATAGGAGTATTTCTACACTAATTTCCTTTCTTTTTTGAAATAAAGAAGAAATATTAAATACGTGCCTTTTTGAATGAATTAATTTAACTTTTGCAAGTTAAACTTATGTTAATAAGCAGTTGGTTTTTACGTGTTTATACGTTGCTTAGATTTAGTATAAATACTTATTGCAGGTGGTTTATACGTAGTCTAGTTTTGCGGCTGATTAATTATTTAAATTTTATTTACAATGAAAAAATATTTAGCAGAATTATTCGGAACATTTTGGTTAGTTTTCGGAGGTTGTGGAAGTGCTATCTTTGCAGCAGGATTCCCTGATTTAGGCATAGGGTTTACAGGAGTTGCTTTAGCGTTTGGTTTAACAGTTTTAACTATGGCATATGCAGTAGGGCATATTTCTGGAGGGCATTTTAATCCGGCTGTTTCTATTGGATTATGGGCTGGAGGAAAGTTTTCCATAAAAGAACTTGTTCCTTATATCGTATCTCAATTAGTAGGAGCAGTCTTAGCAGGAGGGATGTTGTACTTAATTGTATCAAACAAAACAGGCTTTGAAACTATTGGAGGGTTTGCCGCAAATGGTTATGGAAAGTTATCGCCAGGAGGGTACACTATAACAGCAGCTTTTATAACAGAATTTATATTAACAATGTTTTTTTTACTAATTATTTTAGGGAGTACAAACGATAGAGCCCCAAAAGGTTTTGCTCCAATCGCTATAGGTTTAGGACTAACATTAATTCATTTGATAAGTATTCCTGTAACAAATACTTCTGTTAATCCGGCTAGATCTATGAGTCAAGCATTATTTGCAGGAGGAGAATATTTAATACAATCTTGGCTATTTTGGGTTGCCCCAATAGGAGGTGCAGTTGTAGCAGGAGTTATACATAAAGTATTATTTGATAAAGAGTAAAAATATAAAAAAAGGATAAGCATATTTATATACTTATCCTTTTTTTATATTTTGAGTAATTATTTTCTCATAAAAACTTTAAACTATATAACGTTCACTTCAATTTCTAAATCTATTGAAAAGTTTTTTTTAACTTCACTTTTTATTTTCTGAGAAAGTGTATAAATTTCTTTTCCAGAAGCATTTCCATAATTGACTAAAACTAAGGCTTGTTTTTCATGGACACCGTAATCCCCAAAGCGTTTTCCTTTGAATCCAATCTGTTCAATAAGCCATCCAGCAGGTATCTTAATTTCGTTATTTGAAACAATGTAATGAGGTATTGATGGAAATTTTTCCTTTAATTTGTCAAAGAGCTTTTTGGGTATGATAGGATTTTTAAAGAAACTACCGCTATTTCCAATTAGTTTAGGGTCTGGTAATTTAGATTGTCTAATAGCTATTACGGCATTTGAAACATCCTTTATATTGGGCTGTTTTATATTTTGATGAAGTAATTCTGTTTCAATAGCTCCATAAGATGTTTTTAAAATATGATTTGATTTGGTTAGACGAAAACTTACAGAAGTGATTACGTACTTGTTTTTGTATGTGTTTTTAAAAACAGAATTTCTATAGCCAAATTTACAAGCTTCATTTGAAAAAGTGGCTAATTTCCCTGTTTCAATTTCTATGCTTTCTACTTTTGTAATCGTATCTTTTACTTCTACTCCGTAAGCTCCTATATTTTGAATAGGAGAAGTGCCTACATTTCCTGGAATTAAAGATAAATTTTCTAAGCCACCATAGTCTTGAGAGACTGTCCATAATACGAATTCATGCCAGTTTTCACCAGCATTTACTGTTAAATAAACAAAATTAGCATCTTCTCTGTCTATCGAAACTCCTTTGATATCAATATATACTACTAATTCTTTTATATTTTTAGTAAGTAGCATATTGCTTCCACCACTTAACAAAAAGATTTTCTTTTCGTTTTTTAATAAATGTTGTAAATCATAAAAAGATGTAATGTGTACAAAGCGATCAGCCATGACATCAATACCAAATGTATTGTAATTTTTTAGTGATATGTTTTTTTGTATTTCCACGAAGACTGACGTAATTTTGTTAGATATAAAGCACAGTTAAAAATTTTTCTTAACTGTACTTTAATATATTAAGAATTGTATTTATTTAAGGCAATCTTTAAAATTTCAACAGAACGTTTTAAATCGGCTTCATTTAAAACATAAGCAATTCGAACTTGATTTTTACCTTCACCTTTAGTAGAATAAAACCCACTAGCAGGTGCGACCATTACAGTTTCATTATTGTCATTAAATTTTTCTAAGATCCATTGAGCGAAATGATCCGCATCTTTTACAGGTAGCTCAGCAATGCAGTAAAAAGCACCTTTTGGGTTGGCTACTTTTACCCCTGCTATTTTTTTTAATTCGCTAATTAGTAAATTCCTTCGGTTTACATACTCCTCAATAACATTATCAAAATAGCTTTGAGGAGTTTCTAAAGCGGCCTCGCTGGCTAGTAAAGCGTAGGTAGGAGGGCTTAAGCGGGCTTGCGCGAACTTAATGGCGGTGGTAATAAACTCTTCATTTTTAGAAACAATACATCCAATACGAGCTCCACACATACTATAACGTTTAGAAACAGAATCAATCATAATAGCATTTTGTTCTAAACCATCAATGGCCATTACGGAATTATGTTCATTTCCATCATATACAAATTCGCGATATACTTCATCGGCAATTAAAAATAAATCATGTTTTAGTACAATTTCTTTTAATTTTAAAATTTCTTCTTTAGAGTATAAGTATCCTGTAGGGTTTCCTGGGTTACATATTAAAATGGCCTTGGTTTTAGGAGTAATTAAGCTTTCAAAATCTTCGATTTTCGGTAAGGAAAAATTATCTTCAATTTTAGAAATAACAGGAACTACAGTTACTCCAGAAGCTGTAGAAAATCCATTGTAATTGGCGTAAAATGGCTCAGGAATGATGACTTCATCTCCTGGGTCGGTAATACTTCCAATAGTAAATAATAAAGCTTCAGAACCTCCAGTTGTAGCAATGATATTATTAGCATCTACGTTAATATTATTAGTAGCATAATATGCTGCTAATTTTGCTCTATATGTTTCAGAACCTTCTGAACGTGCATAAGAAAGCACCTCAATAGTATTGTTTTTTATAGCATCTAATGCTACTTGAGGAGTTTTAATATCTGGTTGTCCTATGTTTAAATGAAACACTTTAGTTCCTTGTTTTTTAGCAGCTTCAGCAAATGGAACCAATTTACGAATTGGACTCTGCGGCATGGCATTTCCTTTTTTTGAAATTAAAGGCATTTTTTTAATTTTTATAGTTGTTATCAGCGCAAATTTGCAAAATATTTTAGGAAAAAAGTAAGTTTTAATGAATATTTTATACGATAAAAATTGATAGCACAAAGATGTTTTTATTTTTAATTTTTGTACATTGTGTGTTAATCATTACTTAATCTATTGAAGAAATACATTCTTTTATTTATAATTCTCCTTTTTTGTAGCAAAATAAAAGGACAATCGGGTTTTTATTTTTCTGGAGATAAGAAAAATAAACAGTCTATTCGTTTTAAATTAATCAATAATTTAATCGTAATTCCTTTAGAAATCAACGGAAAACCACTTTCGTTTATTTTAGACACAGGAGTAAATAAGACTATTCTTTTTAATTTATCTAAGAAAGATAGTTTAGATTTGAGAAATGCGAGAAGAATAATTCTGAGAGGCTTAGGAAGTGGAGCCCCTGTAGAAGCTTTAGTATCTAAGGGGAATCAGTTTAAAATAAAAAACTTGATAAGTGAAAAAGAAGAATTATGTGTTATTTTAGAAGATAAATTTGATATTTCTGCTAAGATGGGAGTAACGATTCATGGGATAATAGGGTATAGTTTGTTCAAAAATCTAATAGTTAATATTAATTATAGAACTAAAAAAATAGCGTTTTATAACCCAAATACGTTTGATTATCCTAAGTGCAAGAGATGTGAAGTATTTTCACTAGAATTTTATAAAAACAAGCCGTATATAAATACGGAAATACAGTTAGACACCATTGAAAATAAAAAAATAGCTGTTAAAATGTTAATAGATACTGGAGGAAGTGATGCCTTATGGCTTTTTGAAGGAAGTAAAAAAGAGATAAAAACGCCTAAAAAATATTTTAATGATTTTATAGGAGAAGGGTTAAGTGGAACTATTTATGGACATAGAGCTAGAATACCTATAGCAAAATTAGGCAGCTATGAAATAAAAGCCCCAACGGTAACCTTTTTAGATTCGATATCTACATTTAATGCAAGAAAATTTAAAGAACGAAACGGTAGCTTTGGGGGAGGTGCTTTAAAACGATTTAAGATTTGGATTGATTATCCTAATAAGAAAATTACGTTCAAAAAAAATGGATCATTGAGTAAAGGGTTTTTCTATAATATGAGTGGTTTAGGGATTGTCTATAACGGTCAAGAATTAGTACAGGAAGAAGTTAAAGATCAAATAATACAAATGGCTAATGGAGGAAGTAGAAATAAAGGAAGTTTTTCTTTTGTAACAAGTTATAGGTATAATTTTAAACCTTCTTATAAAGTAGAACGTGTAATTAAAGGATCTCCTGGAGATTTGTCAGGCATAAAGGAGGGAGATGAAATTAAAATGATTAATGGAAGATTTTCTCATGAGTACAACACTTTGGAAGAGATCATTTCTTTATTCAGAACAAAACCAAATAAAAGGATAAGAATGGTTGTGAATAGGAATGGGCTCAAATTGAAATTTGAGTTTCGTTTAAGGAGGAGGATATAAAAAAGAGCTCGATATTTTTAAATATCGAGCTCTTTTTATTTATGATAAGAATTCTTCTAGCTTTGAGAAGAAGTCATGCTTTTTTCTTTTTTAGGAGTTATATCTTTTGAGATATATCCTTTAATTTTTACCATTTTTCTTTCTTGCCCTTTTGCATTAGACATAATGGTAATAGCTTTAGAAAAACCACCTAATCTTTTTGTATCATAAGAAACTTCAATCTTACCCTTTTCTCCAGGCATAATTGGAGCTTCAGGTTTACTAGGAACAGTACACCCGCAAGTAGATTTAACATCGCTAATAATAAGTGGAGCATCCCCTATATTGGTAAATTCAAATACTCTCTTTCCTTCAGATCCAAGAGCTATTTTTCCGTAGTCTATAGTTTCTTCTTCAAATTTGAATTCTTGAGAAGTAGCTGTTAAAGTTATAAAGCAAATAGCTGCAAATGATAATATTTTTTTCATGTGTTTAAAAATTAAATTGGGGTTTTTCGTCGGTTACAAATTTAGGATTATTTTTTTACTATAAAAAATGAACTACTTATTTTCTGTTCAAAATAGATAATTGTACTTTTGCCAATCATATTTCAAAAACAATGCCAAAAATGAACATTCCTTCTAAATATAATGCAAGTGAAGTAGAAAGTAAGTGGTACGATTACTGGATGAAACATAATTATTTTCATTCAGAAGTAGATGATCGAGAACCTTATACCATTGTAATTCCTCCACCGAATGTAACAGGAGTCTTACATATGGGACATATGTTAAATAATACAATTCAAGATGTATTAATTCGTCGAGCGCGATTACAAGGGAAAAATGCTTGTTGGGTGCCAGGAACGGATCATGCATCAATAGCAACTGAAGCAAAGGTTGTGGCTAGATTAAAAGAGCAAGGAATTGAGAAAAATGATTTAACTAGAGAAGAGTTTTTAGCGCATGCATGGGAATGGAAGCATGAATATGGAGGAATTATTTTGGAGCAATTGAAAAAGTTGGGAGCATCTTGTGATTGGGATAGAACAGCTTTTACTATGGATCCTGAATTATCCGAATCTGTTATAAAGGTTTTTGTTGGCCTATACAATAAAGGGCTTATTTATCGTGGTTATAGAATGGTAAATTGGGATCCGGAAGCAAAAACAACACTGTCTGATGAAGAAGTGATTCATGAAGAACGCCAAGGAAACTTATACTATTTGAAATACAGAGTGGAAGGCTCAGAAGATACATTAACGGTAGCAACTACAAGACCAGAAACCATTTTTGGAGATACAGCAATATGTATCAATCCTAACGATGAGCGATTTACTCATTTAAAGGGGAAAAAAGCAATAGTACCATTATGCAATAGAGTAGTACCTATTATAGAAGATGAATACGTTGATGTAGAGTTTGGTACAGGATGTTTAAAAGTAACTCCTGCTCATGATGAGAATGATAAAAAATTAGGAGATAAGCATACGTTAGAAGTTATTGATATTTTTAATGACGATGCTAGTTTAAATTCTTTTGGATTGCATTATCAAGGAAAAGATCGCTTTGTAGTTCGTAAAGAAATAGCCAAAGAGTTAGAAGAAAAAGGTTTTCTAGTAAAAACAGAAGTTCATATGAATAAGGTAGGAACTTCAGAAAGAACAAAAGCAGTGATAGAACCTAGATTATCGGATCAATGGTTCTTAAAGATGGAAGAGTTAGTAAAACCAGCGATAGAAGCTGTTTTAGGAGAAGATAGTGAGGTAAAATTATATCCAAAGAAGTTTGAAAACACATATCGCCATTGGATGGAGAATATTCGCGATTGGAATATTTCTCGTCAATTATGGTGGGGGCAGCAAATACCTGCATATTTCTATGGAGAAGGAAAGGAAGATTTTGTGGTAGCTGAAACGATAGAAGAGGCGGTAAAATTAGCGCAGGATAAAACTAAAAACTCTGCATTGACAGCTATTGATTTAAAACAAGATCCAGATGCATTAGACACATGGTTTTCTTCATGGTTATGGCCAATGTCTGTTTTTGATGGTATTCGAAATCCAGAAAATAAAGAAATTAAATATTATTATCCTACAAATGACTTGGTTACAGGGCCAGATATATTATTTTTCTGGGTTGCACGTATGATTATTGCAGGTTATGAATATAAAGATGAGCGTCCTTTTGAAAATGTATATTTAACAGGATTAGTACGTGATAAGCAACGAAGAAAGATGTCTAAGTCATTAGGAAACTCACCAGATGCTTTAAAGCTAATAGATGATTATGGAGCAGATGGGGTTCGTGTAGGCTTATTGTTGAGTTCTGCTGCTGGTAACGACTTGATGTTTGATGAAGACTTATGCCAGCAAGGAAAAGGATTTGCTAATAAAATATGGAATGCTTTCCGGTTAATAAAAGGATGGGAAATTGATGAAAACTTAGCACAGCCAGAAACAGCAAAAATAGGGCTGCAATGGTATGATGCAAAGTTTCAAAAAGTACGGTCTGAAATAGAGGATCACTTTAGTAAATATCGTTTATCAGATGCACTGATGGCCATTTACAAATTAATCATGGATGATTTTTCATCATGGTTATTGGAGATTGTAAAACCAGGATATCAACAACCAATTGATGCTAAGACATATAATTCTATTATCGAAGTTTTAGAGAATAATTTAAAAATCTTACATCCATTTATGCCATTTTTAACAGAAGAAATATGGCAATATATTACAGAAAGAACTTCCGAAGAAGCGCTAGTAATTGCTAGGTATCCAGAAATAAAAGATTCTGATGAGCAAATAATAACTGATTTTGAGTTTGCTATGGAAGTGGTTTCAGGTATTAGAACTGTTAGAAAGGAAAAAAACATACCTTTTAGAGAAGCGGTAGAGTTATCATTAGTAAATAATGAAGGATATACTAAAGAATTTGATGTGATAATTAAAAAACTAACAAATTTATCAGCCGTTAAATATGTGACAGAAAAAGTAGAAGGTGCTGCTTCTTTTAGAGTGAAATCTAACGAATATTTTATACCTATATCTATGGATAATATAGATGTTGAAGCTGAAAAAGTAAAATTAAATGCAGAACTTAAAAGGGCTGAAGGTTTTTTATTCGGAATTCAGAAAAAATTATCAAACGAGCGCTTTGTAGGTAATGCACCAGAAAAAGTTATAGCATTAGAACGCAAAAAAGAATCAGATACAGTAGCTAAGATAGAAACGATTAAAGCTAGTTTAATTAGTTTGGGGTAGTAACTCAATAAAGCTTATGTGAAATAAAATGCAGAAAAACAAACCAGTTTTTTCTGCATTTTTTGTAGCTAAGATAATTGCTATTGAAGAGAAGAAGGGGTGTCCTTTAAAAAAAAGTGATCTAAGTCTTTGAGCACCTGTTCTTTTATTACACTATCATATTGTTTAGCAAAATGGAAATAATTTATGCTAGCTTTTCTAAGTTCAGTGTATATTTCTTCTTTATTGATATCTTCATTTCTTGTGGTATAAATTAGATAATAAATAGCTCTTTTTAATATGTTTTCAGCGTTGTCTATTTGCTGTAACTCCAGATACGTATTTGCAATATTATTACAAGAAATCATAAAAATTTGAATCAATGGAATGCCTATACGAATGCAATCAGAATAGTTTTTGTTAAGAACTTCTACGCGATATAATGCATTTTTATAGCCGAGTAAAGCATCTTTAAATTTACCTTTTTGGAATAATTCATTAGAAACTGTAGTCTTATTTTTCCAGTAACTTTCTATTTTCCTTATACAAGTATCGCTCATTGTTATTTAAGATTTTGATTAGCAAACTTCCAATTAATTACTTCCCAAAAACCTTCTACAAATTTAGGTCTACCATTTCTATAATCAATATAATAAGCATGCTCCCAAACATCTAATGTTAATATAGGTTTTTTGTTTTCAGTGAGTGGAGTATGAGCATCTTTCATAGGAATAATCTCCAAAACACCTTCTTTATTTAGAGCAAGCCAAGCCCATCCACAACCAAATAGTTTTATAGCTGTTTCTGAAAATAAGTTTTTAAAATTTTCAAAATTCCCAAAATCCCTATCAATGAGTTTGGCAATTTTTCCAAATGGAAGTTTTCCACCGTTAGGAGAAAGGCATTCCCAGAAAAAACTATGGTTCCAATGTTGGGCAGCATTATTAAATAAGCTAAAGTTTTTTTCTTTAAAAGACTTCAAGATAAGTTGCTCTAAGCTTAGGTTAGTAAGAGGAGTGTCTTCTATTAGTTTATTTAAATTATTAAGATAATTCATATGGTGTTTCCCGTAATGATAATTAAGTGTTTCTTCAGTAATAAAAGGAGCTAAATCGTTTCTTTTATATGGTAATAAAGGGAGTTGTTTAGAGATTGTCATTCTTTAATTGTTTTGTTGTTTTTTTAGTGCAAATATAAATATTATTTTAGACTTATCTAATTTTATATTTAGTTAAGACTAAATATGAAAATTACTTAAAAAAAGAATACGTATTTGGAAGTATTCAAAAAGAATTATTTAATAAACGGAGGTTTATAAGGAACTTATCAAAAAATTATTGATAAAGAAGTAAAATAGCCTTTAAAGTGATAAAATATCTATTATATTTGGCGTAATGATTGAAAGAGTTAAAATCATAGAATGTCCGAGAGACGCAATGCAAGGAATTAAAGATCGTTTTATTTCAACAGAAGCAAAAGTGAGATATATCAATTCTTTACTAAAAGTAGGGTTTGATACAATTGATTTTGGGAGTTTTGTATCTCCAAAAGCAATTCCACAAATGAAGGATACTGCAGCTGTTTTATCACAGTTAGATTTGGAGAGAACTGAAAGTAAATTATTAGCAATAGTTGCTAATGTAAGAGGAGCAAATGATGCGTCTCAATTTGAAGAAATAAATTACTTAGGATATCCTTTTTCTATATCAGAAAATTTTCAAATGAGAAATACGCATAAGACAATTGCTCAATCTATTGAAACTTTGAAAGAGATTTTAGCTATCGCAAATAGAAAAAATAAGCAAGTTGTAACCTATTTATCCATGGGGTTTGGAAACCCATATGGAGATCCTTGGAATGTAGGAATTGTAGCAGAGTGGACCGAAAAACTTTCGAATATGGGAGTAAAAATAGTATCTTTGTCAGATACTGTTGGTAGTTCAACCCCGGAAAGCATTCACTATTTGTTTTCGAACTTAATTCCAAAATACCCTCAAATAGAGTTTGGAGCACATTTACATACAACACCTTTAAAATGGCATGAGAAAGTAGATAGTGCTTATAAGGCAGGTTGCCGTAGGTTTGATGGAGCTATTAAAGGTTATGGAGGTTGCCCTATGGCAAAAGATGAATTAACGGGAAATATGCCCACAGAGAAGTTGCTGTCTTATTTTACAGCAATGAAAGCAGAAACCAATATAAAACCAATGAGCTTTGAGAGTGCATATAATAAGGCTCTGGAAGTATTTTAAAGAATAATGAAGTTTAAAATTATTACATTTTTTTTATTTTTTTTAACATCGAGTTATACTAATGATACTAATGAGAGAATTGGAGCATGGGATATAAAAAGAGGTGTCCTTATTAAAGATGGAAGAAAAGAAAGTGAATTAGCAGCTTACCATTGGAAGATATTTTATGATATTTTTCCTAAAAGTATAACACGCAAATATATCAAAAAGCTTGTTTTAATTTCTGACGGACTTGATGAAAAAACAGGTGCTTTAGGGGCTTTGAATAAAAATAATACAAAATGGCAATTGGTAATAGATATTGTTGATGTTGATTTTAAATCAAAGAATAAGAGAAGATTAAAAGAATCGGTATATACCTTAATACATGAATTTGGGCATTTATTAACGCTCAATAATACCCAAATAAAGCCTACTTTAAAGTTAATTCAAGAAGAAGATGATCCTTATTTAACTATAGAGGGAGAAGCATTTGAGGGAAGTTATATTAACAAATTTGTAGCAGAATTTTGGAAAGGGGAATTATTAAATCAATGGAATACGATACAAAATAAATATTGCTTTACGGAAGAAAATTGTGTTCGGAAATTATATGGGTTATATCAAGAGAATTTTACTGATTTCTTAACAGATTATGCCGCGGAAAGTCCAGAAGAGGATATTGTAGAAAGTTGGACTGCTTTTGTTTTAAGAGATAAAATAGCTAAGCCAAAAACAATAGCACAAAAGAAGATTAATTTTTTCTACCAATTCCCTAAACTCGTAATATATAGAGATTTAATACGTAGAAATATACGTAAATATTTAAACTAAAAATAGCATCCTTCTTAAAATTTATATAGGGCATAAAATAAGATGAAAAGAGGTATAAAAATATTCTTTTTTTCTTTAGTATCTTTTGTTAGTTGTGTGTCATTACAGCAAGTAGAAGCTAAAAAGGAAGAAAATAAAATTTCTGAGGATTTTACAACTGTTAAAGCCAAAAAAAAGAGGTCTAACACTATTGAATTTAATTTTTTACAATTGAATGATGTGTATGAAATAGCCCCTATTCAAGGAGGAAAATATGGAGGAATGGCTAGAGTAGCAACTGTACATAAACAACTATTGAAAGAGAATCCCAATACAATGATGGTTTTAGCAGGAGACTTTTTAAATCCATCTTTATTAGGAACGGTTAAGTATGAAGGAAATCGATTAAGAGGGAGGCAGATGGTAGATGTAATGAATCACATGGGAGTTGATTTAGTTGCATTTGGAAATCACGAGTTTGATTTAAGTTATAAAGATTTGCAGAAACGCTTGAATGAAAGTAATTTTGAATGGATTTCTGGAAATATTAAACATTATAAAGCGGGAAAGAAAGAACTTTTTAGTAAAATATTAAAGGGTAAGAAATTCCCTGTAAAAGATACCTTTATTCGCGAATTTGTAAATATAGATGGAACAAGGGTAAAAATAGGTTTTATAAGTGTTTGTATTCCTTCTAATCCTAGAAGTTACATTGCTTATGGGGATGTTATTGAAGAAGCGAAAAGATCTTATAATGAGCTAAAGGGAAAGGTAGATCTTGTTTTTGGCTTGACACATGTAAAAATAAATCAAGATAAAGAAATAGCAAAGCTATTGCCGAATATACCGTTAATTATGGGAGGGCATGAACATACAAATAGTTATGATAAGGAAGGAAAGGTAATCATAGCTAAAGCAGATGCAAATGCTAAAACAGTTTATATACATAAAGTATCTTACAACAAATTAACTAAAGAAGTAGATGTTTATTCAGAACTTAAAGAGATTAATAAAGAAATACAGCCAGATAAAAAGATAGCTAAAATAGTAAATAAATGGCAAGCTATTTTAAAAAATAAAATAAAAGAATTAGTAGCAAATCCAGAAGAAGTGATATACAATGCTATAATTCCCTTAGATGCAAGAGATACACCTATACGGAGCAAGCAAACTAATATGGGGAAACTCATAGCCAAAGCAATGAGTTTTGCTTTTGATGACTCGGTAGATTGTGCTTTGGTAAATGGAGGATCTATACGTTTAGATGATACCTTAACAGGAAATATTACCCCAATAGATATATTTAAAGTATTGCCTTATGGGGGAGCTATCTTAAAGATTGAATTAAAAGGTAGCTTACTTAAAAAAGTATTGGATTTTGGAGCTGAGTCAGTAGGAACGGGTGCTTACTTACAAAGGTATAATGTTGATAATAATAAGGGAAGATGGTTTGTTCAAAATGAATTGATAGATAAAAATAAAGTATATAAGGTTGCCATATCAGATTATTTATTGAAAGGTTTTGATATTCCTTTTTTGTCAGAAAAAAATAAAGAAATCCTTCGAGTTTATCAACCAAAACTAGGTGAAAAAGGGCATGACATTCGTAGTGCTATTATACAATATTTTAAAAAATAAGACGGAGAATGTTATCGCTTATTTTTATTTAAAATAAATCTTAATAGATTTGGTAACTTCAAATTCTTAGGTTACTTTTGTTGTGAATTTTATTAAAATTAAATCTAAATAAAAATGAAAAGAGTAATTCTTTCAGCATTAGCTATTTCAGCTTTAGTGTTCACTTCATGCTCTAGTGATGATGATACACCAATTAATAATGTAACAGCACCTCCTACATATAAGTTTGAGAGAAATAAAAATACTACAGTTAGTTTTTCTGGTCAAACAGCTAGAATTAAGATGTCGGCAGAGATTGTTGCAGGACTGAAAAAAACTTCTAGTACTAAAGCAGGTTTAATGGAGATGTTTAAAGATGGTACCGGATTTACAGAAGCGGCATTAAATACATCAGGAAAAAAAGTACGTGAAAAGGTAGCGGCATCTCAAGATTACTTCAAAGCGAACTTAACAGAAAGAAATGAATTATTAGCCGATTTTGATGGCTGGATGAATTCGCAAGTAGATGTTGTATTTCCAAAGTGGAATGCAGATGCATCAAAAGGGAATGCAGGTAGATTGCAAAAACTAAATTCTAACCCAGCTTCTTATCGTTATGTGAATGCCAAAGGGTTAGAGCTAGATCAAGCTTTTGGGAAATCATTGATAGGGGCTTTAATGGCTGATCAAATTTTAAATAACTATTTAAGTATGGATGTTCTTGATGCTGGAGAAAATAAAGCGAATAATGATTCAGAAGTATTAGAGTCAGGGAAGAGCTATACTAAAATGGAGCATAAATGGGATGAAGCTTTTGGATACTTATATGGTACCGAAGAAAACCCAGAAAAACCAGTTCTAGGAGCTGATAACTTCTTAAATAAATACTTAAGTAGAGTAGAAAAAGATCCTAGCTTTAAAGGAATAGCTAAAAAAATATATGACGCTTTTAAATTAGGTAGAGCAGCAATTGTAGCTAAAAATTATGAAGTGCGAAATACACAAGCTGAAATTATTAGAGAGGCTATATCTAAAGTGATTGCAATTAGAGCTGTTTATTATTTACAAGCTGGTAAAGAAAAGTTAGCTACAGATAAAACAGCAGCTTTTCATGATTTATCTGAAGGATATGGGTTTGTATATAGCTTACGTTTTGCTCGTAATGCATCAGGAAACCCGCATTTAGACAAGACAAAGGTTAAAGGTTATTTAACAACTTTAATGAAAGGAGATGGATTTTGGGATGTAACTCCAGAAACATTGGATACAATTTCAAAAGAAATTGCAGCAGCGTTTAAATTTACTGTAGCAGAAGCTAAAGATGCTAATAACTAGTCTATTTTAAAACAGATATATAAAAAAAGTAGCCGATTTATCGGCTACTTTTTTATATATTTGCACATCTTTATTTAGAATAAATAGTAATAATATGTTTAAAAAAGTTAGTTTACTTTCCATTATTTCGATAATAATACTATATGCGTGTAGCTCTAGTTCTGATAATAGCTTAGAAGTAGGAGACGGGTTTGACAGAAAAGAGATGTTAACGCATTGGGCGAACAATTTAATTGTACCAGGTTATACAGACTTTGCTGAGAAAACAGAAAATTTAAAAGATGCTGCAAATAATTTTGCAGTAACGCCAAATCAAGCTAATTTATTAACCCTAAGAACAAGTTGGAAAACGGCTTATATGGTTTGGCAAAAAGTTTCAATATTTCAAATAGGAAAGGCAGAAACTTTGAATATGGTTAGTAATATGAATACTTTTCCTACAAATATTGAAGATTTAACATTGAATATTACTTCAGGAAATTATGATTTAACTTCTCAGAATGAATATGATGAACAAGGATTTCCTGCTTTAGATTATATGATAAATGGGGTAGCATCAGATGATGCTAGTATCATCGCATTTTATACAGGAGTTGATGCTGCTAAATACAAAAAGTATTTGAATGATTTGGTAATAAGAATAGACCTTTTAGCTAAAGAGGTTCTAGCAGATTGGAATGGAGAATTTAAGAATTTGTTTATAGAAAATGATGGTTCTTCTATAACAAGTAGTGTAGATAAGTTAGTTAACTTTTATGTGGTTTCTTTCTTTGAAAGAGAAGTTAGAGAAAAGAAAATTTCATTTCCTTCAGGGGTAAGAACAGGAACTCCTATTCCAAGAAATGCAGAAGCTTATTACAAAAAAGATATTTCTAAAGTATTATTAGAGGCAGCTTTTGATGCCACAGAAGACTTTTTTAATGGAAAAACATATGATGGCAATACTACAGGTAAAAGTTTAAAGGCATACTTACAATTTTTAAAGAGAGAGGATTTAATTGCAGCAATCAATACTAAGATTACTGATGTAAGAAGCGCGATAGATGTTTTAGATGCTAATTTTGTGCGCCAGATAAATACGGATAATACGAAAATGACATTGGCATTTGATAAGTTACAACTTTTAGTAAAAGACTTAAAGGTTGATATGGCAAGTGCAATGAGTATAAAAATTACAATTGAAGATAACGATGGCGATTAGTCGTCAAATACGAAACTATTTAGAAAAAACTACGGAAGCAGCTTCTTTGGCTGTTTTCCGTATTTTTTTTGGTATCATGATGTTTGCAAGCATGCTACGTTTTTGGTATCATGGATGGATTGAATCATTGTATGTCAATCCAAAGTTTCATTTCTCTTATTTTGGTTTTGAGTGGGTAAAACCTTTAGGAAGTTATACCTACTTGCTATTTGTTATTTGTGCTTTGGCAGCGTTATTAATAACTATTGGTTATAAATATAGAGTAGCCATAGTTATTTTCTTTTTGAGTTTTACCTATATAGAATTAATGGATAAAACAACTTATTTGAATCATTATTATTTTATAAGTTTGGTTAGTTTTATGCTAATCTTTTTACCAGCAAGTGCCTATTTTTCAATAGATGCAAAATTAAATTCTAAGTTATCTTATCAAAAAGTACCCCAATATACCGTAGATGTATTAAAATTAATGCTAGGAATAGTGTATTTTTATGCGGGTTTAGCAAAGTTAAACTCTGATTGGTTATTTAGAGCTTCTCCTCTAAGTATATGGTTACCTGTGCAATATGATTTGCCAATAGTAGGAAGCTTGATGCCTAAAACTTGGTTTCATTTTGCAATGAGTTGGGGAGGAACCTTATATGATTTGACCATTCCTTTTTTATTATTATATAAAAGAACAAGGCTGTTTGCTTTTTTTATGGTAGTAATATTTCATGTATTTACAAGAATATTATTTCCAATAGGAATGTTTCCCTTTATAATGATAGTAAACACTTTGCTGTTTTTTACACCCAGTTTTCATCATAAAATCATAGCCTTTATAGCTAAATTGATAAGAACTTCTAAGGCTAATTTTGACAATGGAAAAATATTAACATACTCGGTAAAACAACAAATAGCAGTAAAAATATTTGCTGTCTTTTTTACGTTTCAATTACTTTTTCCTTTTAGATATCTAGCATACCCAGGAGAGTTATTTTGGACAGAAGAAGGATTTCGTTTTTCTTGGAGAGTAATGCTTATGGAAAAGGCAGGAATAGCTGATTTTAAAATAGTGGATGCTGATACTGGTAAATATTTCTATATAAATAATAGAGATTATCTAACCATTTTACAAGAAAAGCAAATGAGTTTCCAGCCTGATTTCATTTTAGAATTTGCTCATTTTTTAGGAGATACTTTTAAAGACAAGGGAATAAAAAAACCAGAGGTTTATGTAGAAAGTTTCGTAACTCTTAACGGGAGATTGAGTTCACAATTTATAGATGCAACAGTAAACTTATACCAAGAGAAAGATAGTTTTAAACACAAAAATTGGATTATACCATTTAATCATGAAATTAAAATTAAAGGATTATAGCATTATTATAATGCTACTTTTTTCACTGCAAAATTTACTTGCTCAGCACACTATTTATGGAAAAGTAGTAGATAGTCAAGGGAATGCTATTAAAGGAGTTGAAGTTTATAGTGCTTCTGGAGGAATTTTAGCAAAATCTGATCTCCAAGGAAGTTATAAAATCACTTCTTTAAAATCAGGGAAACATAAAATTGTGTTCTTCTCATATTATTTTAAAATAAATGAAAAAAACATAGCGATAACGAATAAAAACTTACAGCTAAATATTGTATTAGAAGCATTAGAAGAAGAGCTATCAGAAGTAGTTATAAATCAACGAAAAAGAAAAGCTTTTACACTTAAGAGATTAAAAGAAGTAGAAGGGACAGCAATTTTTGCAGGAAAAAAAACAGAGGTTGTATTAGTAGATCAATCTATAGGAAATAAGGCTGCCAATAATGCACGTCAAATATATAGCCAAGTTGTGGGTTTGAATATTTACGAAAATGATGATGCAGGGTTGCAATTAAATATTGGAGGGAGAGGATTGGATCCTAATAGAACTTCCAATTTTAACACAAGACAGAATGGTTATGATATCAGTGCCGATGTATTAGGATACCCAGAAAGTTATTATACACCTCCAGGAGAGGCTTTAAAAGAAATACAAATTATAAGAGGAGCTGCCTCTTTGCAATATGGAACCCAATTTGGAGGTTTGCTAAACTTTAAATTTAAAGGCCCCAATAGAAATGAAGGGTTTGAATTGATAACGCGTCAATCAATTGGATCATTTGGTTTGTTTAATAGTTTTACAAGTGTAGGAGGAACAGTAGGAAAAACAGGATATTATGGGTATTTTAATTTTAAGGAAGGAGATGGTTTTAGACCTAATTCTGCATTTAATTCAAAAAATATATATGCTCACGTAGATCATAAAATATCAAATAAAACTACATTCATAGCAGAATTTACACATTTAAATTATTTAGCAAAACAACCTGGAGGGCTTACAGATAGCCAGTTCAATCAAAATCCGTTGCAAAGTTTACGAAGCAGAAATTGGTTTGATATAGATTGGAATCTATGGGCGTTAAAGCTCGAGCATAATTTTACAGAAACCACAAGGTTGAGTTTTAATCTTTTTGGATTAAGCGCTTCAAGAAAAGCTTTAGGGTATAGAGGAAACTATAAATTTATTGGATTAAATCCAGTTTCAGCACCTGATGAAACAGAGAATGGAGTATATGATTTTAGAGATTTAATCATAGGGAATTATAAAAACTGGGGAATAGAAACGCGCTTTTTATCAAATTATACCCTCGGAAATAAAAAAAGTATATTTCTAGTAGGAGCCAAGTATTACCGAGCGAATAATGATGAAAAGCAAGGAGCGGGTTCCAGAGATAGTGATGCTGATTTTAAATTTGTAGATAAAGAGGATTATAATAGCTCTTTCTTTAAATTTCCTAACGAAAATGTAGCAATTTTTGGAGAAAATATCTTTAAAATATCAGAGAGTTTCACGTTAACGCCGGGAATTCGTTTGGAATATATAAAAACTAGTGCTAATGGTGAATATTCTAGAGTTTTAAGAGATGGAGCAGGAAATGCATTACCTGGAGGAATTAGTACAGCAATAGAAAATAAAGTGAAGGAAAGAAGTTTTGCATTGTTAGGAATAGGAGTTAGTTATAAACCATCAGCTAGTTTTGAATTATATGGAAATATATCTCAAAATTATCGCTCGGTTACCTTTAATGATATTAGAACGGTAAATCCATCATTTTTGGTAGGGGAAAATATAGGAGATGAAAAAGGAGCTACAGCAGATATTGGATTAAGAGGTAGATGGAATAACTTTTTATCTTATGATGTAGGAGCCTACGGATTATTTTATAAAGATCGTATAGGAGTAACTTTAGTTTCTACAGGCCCCAATAAAGGGGATAGAGTAAGAGATAATATCGGGGAAGCATTTATTTATGGTGTAGAAAGTTTTATAGATTGGAATTTATTATCAGTATTTCATAGTGCTAATGACGAAGTTGTTTTAAATCTATTTACCAATATAGCGGTGACTGCATCTGAATATACCAAATCTAAAGAGCGTAGTGTGGTAGGGAAGAAAGTAGAATTTATTCCATTAATGAATTTTAAAACAGGAGTTAAGTTTGGTTATAAGAACTTCTTAGGAAGCGTTCAATATACGCATTTATCTAAACAGTTTACAGATGCTACCAATGGAGAAACAGTACAAGTAGGTAGTAGTAGAGAAGGGTTAGTAGGTAGCATACCAGCATATTCAATTTTAGACGCATCTTTTTCATATTCATATAAAAGATGGAAATTGGAAACAGGTATAAATAATTTATTAAATGAAAATTACTTTACAAGAAGAGCTACAGGATATCCAGGACCAGGTATTATACCGTCAGCTCCTAGAAGTTATTATGTAACATTGGAATTTAGCTTATAATTTTTTTGAGCGTTTAATTCATTTAAATTTCTATAAGAAAAAAGCACTGCTTTTATAGTTAAAAGCTAACGTTTAAAACTAGTTTAATCGCCATCATTATCGGTAAAGGTAATAGTAATTGATAGCGCACTAGCAAGATCGGCTTTGATAAGTATGATTAAGGATTTAATAGTATCATATAGCTCTTTTACGTCATTAGGATTACTAAGAAGCACATCTTTTAATGCTTTTGAATTTAGTTTAGTAATACTGTTTTCAATGAGTTCAAATTGCTTTCCAATTTTAATATTTAAATCGTTATTCTTTGTAATAAAGCTAACATAGTCAGCTAATCCCTCTGTTTTTCCAAAGTAAATTTCCTTAATGGTATTTATATTCTTTTTTATAAGTGCTATAGAAGAGGCACTTTTTTCAGCTTGAAGCTTATTAATATCTACGAAGGTAGTTCTTTCTATACCAGCAGGCTCTCCTATTTTAAACCGTTTTATATTTTCTAGTGAAGCATTTATTTGGTTTATAACTATATTAATTCCACCATCAATTCCAGTAGTGTTATTAGAAATAAAAACAGCGCGATAGTTTTTCCATATTTTATTTAAAGAAATGGCTTTTTGTAGTAGATTTTCACCTAGCATTTTTAAGTATTGAACCCGTCTTTGATTACTAAAAGAAGCTAGGGTTTCAGTGAAGGAAGCGTCAAAAATTAAAAACTCAATAGCGCTCAGCCCACGAAAATTTGTAGGCAAAGTATTGATGGTAGTGCCTGAAATAACGTTTGAAGAGTTTATATAATTATTAATACCTTCTTCATTTGCGTTCCAACTATAAAAAGCATTATGAATTCCAGAGGCCTTAATTGCTCCAATGTTTAATATTTCATTTCCACTAAAAGCAATGGCAGTCAGTTTCCATGTGCTTTGAAGTTTTTCTAAATTTTGTCTGTTTGCCTCCATAGAAAAAGCAGTAATCTCTTTATTTAGAAGCTCAATATTTTGAAGAAGTTTATTAGTGCTTGGTGTTTCAATGTTTTTAATAAAGTTATTTCTTAATTGCTTGAGATCGAATGATTGGGTTACTGTGTCATCACTACAAGCAGTAAAAAGAAAAATAATTAATAATAAAGTTAAATTTTTATGTATCATGTTATTATAAGGAATTAATAAAAGCCAGTACTGCTAATCGGTCATCTCTCTTTAATTTTTTATAAGATTCTTTGGCTTTATGAGCTTCTCCACCATGCCAAAGAATTGCTTCTTCAATATTTCTAGCCCTACCATCGTGTAATAAAAAAGTGTGGCCATTTACTTCTTCAATCATTCCAATACCCCATAGAGGTTGTGTGCGCCATTCTTTACCATTGGCTAAGAAATCAGGTCTATTGTCAGCTAGATCAGCTCCCATATCATGTAATAAAAAATCGGAATAGGGTCTAATTTTTACATTCGTTAAAGTAGGGTTTATAGGATATTTATCAGAAGTTGTAAATGTTTCAATATGGCAGCTAGCACATTTCATTTCTCTAAATAGTTGTTTACCTCTAAGGACGTTCTCATTTTTAAAATTTCGTCGAATAGGAACAGATAAAGAAGAAGAATAAATCATGATTTGTTTCAGCGCTCTATCTGTTATTTCTGGAGCTCCTCCATTAGGAGCATTTTGGCAATCTTGTTGAGGAGATGGGCAATTTTCATTAGGAAATAAAGAAGTGGTAAGCCCCATATCTCCACTAAAAGCCCCAGCAACTTGCTGTTGTAAGTTAGGAGCGTTTGCTTTCCAGCCAAACCTTCCTAAAACAGTTTCTTTTTTAAGAACATCCCAAACATAGTTGGCTTTTCCAGAAATACCGTCATCATCAAGGTCAAATTCATCTGTATTAGCGAGAATCGCTTCATTCGCAATGGCATCTACTAAGCCTAAACCAATTACTTGTTGCCCAACTCTAGGAGAAGTCAATACATTTTGCAACGTCCCAAATTGTTCATCAATGATGGTATAAATAGGCTTTTTTAATTCATACGTTTCTCCATCAGCAAAGCTTCCTTTAATTGTTTCAAACTTTACCGTTACTTTGGCTTCATAAGGAATTCCTAAATTAGCGTGTTCTTGGATTTGATTACCGTAGTTAGGAACAGGGATAGGTTCACCATGAGGATTATTACCATTCAAACTAATTCTCATTAAAAACCCCGCAGAAAATTGCTGTCCTACTTGAAGAGGGGTTCCTCTTCCATCTTTATTATGACAAGAAGAGCAAGCCCTAGCATTAAAAGTAGGCCCCAAGCCATCTCTGGCAGTTGTAGAAGCAGGAGCACTTACCCAGTTTTGGCGAAATAAAGAATTTCCAACAAAAAAAAGTAAATCCGTTTGATCAGGCAGGCCAGGAACAGCTTGATCAAAAGCATTTGAACCTAATATACGAGTAGTTAGTTTTCCTGCTAGTAATTCTTCATCTTTTTCATAAGTGGCAATATTAGTAGGAATATAAGTCTCCTTATTACTACAAGAAAAGAAAATAGAGGCTATTAATAATGGAGCTAAAAACTTTGTCATTGTTATATTTTTATTACAGAACACCAAACTACTAAAAAGCAGTTTGGTGTTTCATTATTTGATGAAGATGTAGTGATATTTACTCTACGCTAGCATCAATTATTTTACCAGTAATTGTTTTACCGCTTTGTGCCAATTGGTCTCCTTGTTTTCTCAAACTAAAAACAGTAGCCATTACAGGCTTGGTATTATTATCAAGAGCCTCTCCTATAATTTGATAATCAAAGAATTTAGCATCAGAAATAGCTTTTACTTTAGTCATCACAACTTCAGATGTAGTTTTTAATGTTGCAGATTCTGTAGCATTCACTAACAATAAAAGATCTAATAAAGAAAAACCAGTAACGGTAGATCCGTCGATTCTTTTGTAGGTTCCATGAATAATATTGTTGATAGATAGAGCATTTAGGTAAATATCTCTATGTGTATTATCCGAAAAACAAGAATGCTCTTCTTCTTGATCTTGTTTTTCAACAGCAGTAGCCATTCTTTCTCCAGCTAATTCACCTTTACTCAATTTAGCAGCACCCGTTAAAATTTTATCAATGGCATCATTTTTAGATAGGGCTAAGAATTGTTTTCTATATGCTGCTCCAGGTTTCCATTGTTTTACAACAGATTCTAAGTCATCTACTAATATCTCAGCAGCTAGCTGTAAGTATTGTTTTCTTCTATCAGCATTCGCAGCGGTAGTGTAATCGGTATAGGCACGTTGCCCTGCTTTTTTCTCAGAAGGAGCAGTACTATCTTGCCCCCATAATAAAAACTCAATAGCATGGTAACCAATAGTAACATTAGATTCATTATTATTATTTCCAGATAATTCTTTGATACTTGTTTTTGTTAAATTAAAAGAGGTATCATTAATTAAATTTTTTGTACTCCCACTAGTACCTGCCGTAACATAATCAATTAATCCCTCATCCAATGGCCAAGCGTTGATATAACCTTCTGGCTCTCCATTAGCTCCGTCAATAGGACCATCATAAAAACGATATGCCTCTGTTTGTCCATAGGGCTCACGAGAATCTAGCCAAGCCTCTTTTGCTTTTTGAAATTTGGTTGCATCTGGCGCTTTCGTAAAGGCATCAATAGCTGTTTTTAAGTCTTTTGCCTTTGCTAAAGCATCGTCATAACTAGCTTCTACAATGTTTACATAATTGGCAACAAATTCAGTTTTAGAAGCTTCAATTACTGTTGCGGGATCTATAGGGTCATCATCAGCACAATTTATAAATGTTGCAGATGTAAGTAGTAAAGATAATCCTAGTACTTTTTTCATTTCTTTAATTTTTATTTAGATTATATATAAGTAGTTACAAAAGAAAGAAGTTTTTGTAAGAGGACAAAATTTATTTAGATTTAATTTAAATAATATTGATTGCTAAAAACAGCAATCTTATACTGATTGCAATTTTGAAGTGATTTGATAGTAGATAAAAGGGGTACGCATTAGAAGTATTGTGAGGCAAGTATTATGAATATAGGAACTATTATATTTCTTTATTTGAAAATGAAAAAGTTTCAATGAGTTCAAAGTTAAAACGTATAGTTGCAATAATTATAGTATATTTGCCTGTAATTAATTTTCAACACAACTTAAACATCCTTAACAAGGATAAAATTGATTACTATATGATAGCTCACAATGCAAAAATTGTAGGAGAAGGTCTAACTTATGACGATGTACTTTTAGTACCAGCCTTTTCAGAAGTCTTACCAAGAGAAGTAAGTATTCAAACAAAATTTACGAAAAACATAACAATAAATGTGCCTATAGTATCTGCTGCTATGGATACTGTAACAGAATCAGCTATGGCCATAGCGATGGCTCGAGAAGGAGGCATTGGAGTTTTGCATAAGAATATGACTATTGAACAGCAAGCGCAGGAGGTAAGAAAAGTAAAGAGAGCAGAAAGTGGAATGATTATAGATCCAGTTACATTGCCTTTAACAGCAAGTGTTTTAGACGCAAAACAGTTGATGAAAGAGCATAGTATTGGAGGAATTCCAGTGGTTGATGTAAATGGAATTTTAAAAGGAATAGTAACCAATAGAGATTTGCGTTTTGAACGTAAAAATGATCGCCCTATTATTGAGGTAATGACTAAAGATAATTTAGTAACAGCTTCTGTAGGAACTTCATTAAAGTCAGCAGAAAGTATCTTGCAAGAAAATAAAATAGAAAAATTACTTATTGTTGATGAAGCTTATAAACTTTCAGGGCTCATTACTTTTAGAGATATTACAAAAGTAACCCAAAAGCCTATAGCGAATAAAGATTCTTATGGACGTTTAAGAGTGGCCGCAGCATTGGGAGTTACAGCTGATGCTGTTGTAAGAGCGGCAGCATTGGTAAAAGCAGGAGTTGATGCTGTTATTATTGATACAGCGCATGGTCATACAAAAGGAGTAGTTGCTGTATTAAAAGAAGTAAAAGCTAAATTTCCAACATTGGAAGTTGTAGTTGGAAATATAGCTACACCAGAAGCAGCTAAATATTTAGTAGCAGCTGGAGCAGACGCAGTAAAAGTAGGAATTGGGCCTGGATCTATTTGTACTACTAGAGTAGTAGCAGGAGTAGGTTTTCCTCAGTTTTCAGCAGTATTAGAAGTGGCAGCTGCCATAAAAGGAAGCGGAGTTCCAGTAATTGCAGATGGAGGTATTCGTTATACAGGAGATATTCCTAAAGCAATAGCGGCCGGAGCTGATTGTGTGATGTTAGGTTCCTTACTTGCAGGAACAAAAGAAAGTCCAGGAGAAACGATTATTTACGAAGGAAGAAAATTCAAATCATATAGAGGAATGGGATCTGTAGAAGCCATGAAACAAGGATCTAAAGACCGTTATTTTCAAGATGTAGAAGATGATATTAAGAAGTTAGTACCAGAAGGTATCGTAGGGCGTGTTCCTTATAAAGGAGAGTTAGTAGAGAGTATTCATCAGTTTGTAGGAGGATTACGTGCAGGTATGGGATACTGTGGTGCTAAAGATGTTGAAACATTAAAAAATACAGGAAAGTTTGTGAGAATAACAGCTTCTGGTATTAATGAAAGCCATCCTCATGATGTAGCAATTACCAAAGAAGCTCCTAATTATAGTAGAAGATAAGCATACAAAAATGGTCGTTAAACTTAAAAATTAACGGCCATTTTTGCATTATAAAAGTAGATTCTCTCTATATAAAATATATCTCGTAACAAGTTTTAATTCTTTTTTGGTTTCAGGATGAATTCCTCTCATAGTAAAAAAATCGATGCTTCCTACTTTATTTTTGCCATACCAAACAATAGCTTTTCCTTCTTTAAAAAAAGTAGTTTTTCCTTTAATCACCTTTATCTTTCTAAACCTTTTAATATTAATGGCATATATTTCGTTATCAATGGCATTTGGAGTATGACAAGAGGTCTTTTCAAAATGATTGTCCTTCCATACAATGCAAGTTGTAATATGGGTACTGCTTATTTGGTACATCAAAAAACTGCATAACAACGAAAAGAGAATAGAACTAGCAATAACCAGTTTATTGATACGTTTCTGATACCACTTAATGGTATGAGGATTAGAAGGATTGTTTTGTGTTATACTGATAAAGGAGGCTTTATAAGCTTCATAATCTTGATAATTTAAGTATTGTGCCATTACATCTCTTAAAAAAGGATCTGTTTTGGCATTGACATTCTCCTTTTTTTCTATATATTTTTCTTGTAATCGTATTGCTTTCTTTTTTTCTATATAGCTGAACTTATTGTTTTTCCGTTCTAATAGTTCCTCAATAAAAAAGACAGCTTTTCCATGTTTAGAAGTAATTGATTCTTCGTTCTCAATAGCATTGAAAAAATCAACTATAAGTCTTTCAATCATAGTAGTTTAAGTTGGTTGTCTAATAATTGTCCAAAGCTAAGTTTATTAGACATTTTTTGGTGATGGTTATCCATAAAATAGACAATTTATAATTGCCTAAAAACTGCCCCATGAGCATCTTGAAAACTTTTGAATATTTGCCATAGAATTAATCAACTACCTAAAAAGAAATTGTTGGTTAAGACGTAAAAAACGCTTCTAAAGCGGCTTCTTTTTTAGAATCGGGAGGCTATAAAAAAAGTGGTTTTAGAAGTATCATATGATTTAGGTTTTTAGTATAAGTAACTTTCATTATTTTTTTAATGATAAGCCAACAGAAAGAAATAATTGTAGCTAGAACGCTGTGAGCTAAATCGTATTACTTCCCATGAAAGAGGCGCGCGACTCTTTTAAAATTTAATGTGTTTTAAACGCAATCTGAATCTGAGTAGAAGAACTTGGACAGGAGGCATATTTCAAAATTTTAAAAGAAAGAATAATGAAAAAAGTAATTTTAGCAATAGCAATTATAATAAGCAGTAGTATATGTATTTCATGCACAGAGTTGGATGATAATAGTCCAGAGCAGCTAGAAATTCAAAGTATTGATACAGGCGGAGAAAATGAGCAAGATCCAGATGAAGATCCGAATGCTTAGTAGTCGTCAAATACAAAAAAAATAGTATTTTAGGGGGATGGAATTGAAAAATATTTTATCCCTTTTTTTAATACTATTTTTTATAATAAAAATAAGCGCCCAAAAGACTGATAGCGTTTTAAAAAATAATTTAGAATCAGCAATAATAGAAAAAGTAGCTCTCAAAAAATATGATGAAGCAGCAGCTTTATCCAAGGCGATTGTTCCATTGTTAAAAAATAAACGAGATTTAGGTCATTATTTATATGTAATAGGTTATTACTTTAAGAAAAATAATCAAATAGACAGCGCTTATAAATATTATCAAAAATCTAAAAACATATATCTTTCATTACAAGATTCTGCAAAGATTGCAGAGAGACTCTTAAACTTAGCAAAAATAGAGTCTGATAATGAGCTTTATTTTAAAAGTGATTCTACAGCAGTTTTAGCATTGAAATATGAGAAAGGAAAAAAAGGAAAAAAGAACAATCATCTTGCATCAGTTTACAATTGTTTAGGTATAAATGCTAATGAGCAAAAAGAACACAAAGAAGCTATTAAATGGTATAAGCTAGCTATTGAAGCAACAAATGATACTCCTAAAAAACTCAGGTATATGAGTAATATGGCGGTGAATTACAAAGAGTTAAAAAAGTACGAGCATTCCATTGATTTGTATAGAAGAATTATGCGTGATGCATACTATGATAGTCTTCCTTTATATTCAAAAGGAAAGATTATTGATAATTATGCTTTTGTAAAATTTTTAGGAGGTAAAAAAGTTGAAAAAAAAGAGTTTTTAAGAGCGCAAGAAATTAAAAGGAAAAGTAAGGATAATCAAGGATTGATTGCTAATTATTCTCATTTATCAGATTATTATAAAGTTAAAAATAGAAAGAAAGCATTAAGGTACGCTTTCGAAATGTATGCGTTATCGAAAAAAATAAAGGCTCCAAAAGATAGAGTGGAAGCGATAGATAAAATTTTAGGATTAGCACAAGGAGATAACATTAAGGAGTATGCATTAGAACGAGCTTATTTAAGTGATAGCATACAATTGGCAAAAAAACGATCGAGAAATAAGTTTGTAAAAGTTATCTACAATTATGAAGAAGAAAAAAAGCTGAGATTAGCAGCTAGGGCAGATTTAGCAGAAACAAAACTATTAGCAGAACAACAAAAAAAAGAAAAACTTATTTTATTATTTGTAGGGATTTTTTCTGTTTTAGGTTTCATTGTTTATTTCTTTTATAAAAGAGCAAAAACTAGAAAAGAAAAAGCAGAAGAAGTATATAAAACAGAAACTAGATTGGCAAAAAAAATACATGATGAATTAGCAAGTGATGTATATCATGTAATGAATAAAATTCAAAATAGAAAGGTTTCTAATGAAGAATTATTAGATGATTTAGAAAGTATCTATTACCAAACAAGAGACATTTCACATGAAAACAGTCCTATTATAACAGGAGGTTCTTTTGAGAATTTTTTGAAGCAACTTTTTTTAGATTTCACGACTAACGGATGTAAAATTTTAAGCAAAGATCTTTTTAAAATAGAAGCTAATACCTTGTCAAAAGAGCAGCAAATTGTATTGTATAGGCTATTAAGAGAACTATTGGTTAATATGAAAAAACATAGCAAAGCTACTTTGGTAGTAATTACTTTTTTTAAATTAAAGAATAGTATAAAAGTACAGTATAAAGATAATGGCATAGGTGCAAAAGAAGCAGTAATTAAAAATGGCCTTCAAAATATGGAAACCCGTATAAATTCGATTGGGGGTTCTATTATTTTTGAAACAGAAGAAGAAAAAGGGTTCAAATCTGTTTTTCAGTTTAAAAAATAAAAGTAGATGTTTAAAAAAGTGTTAATTGCAGAAGATGCTGATTTTATTTCAAGTGGGGTAAAAATAGCTTTAGGAAATTTAGGAATAGAAACAATAAATCATGCACAGTATTGCGATGAAGCGTTTTTGAAATTAAAAAAAGAACTCATAGAAGATGAGCCGTATGAGTTATTAATAAGCGATTTATCATTTGTAGATAATCCTAACCCTCAAAGGTTACAAACAGGAGAAGATTTAATACATGAAGTAAAAAAGATACAGCCCTCTATTAAAACTATTGTTTTTTCTATAGAAGATAAGCCTTACAGAATTCAAGAATTGTGCAATAATTTAAAAATAGATGCTTACGTTTGGAAATCTATTCACGGTGAAAAAGATTTAAAAAGAGCTGTCAGAACAGTATTTAATAATGATTTTTTTATTTCTCAAAATGTAGCACATGCACTAAAGAAAAAAGAAAATATGGAAATTACTGATTTTGATATTTTTTTATTAAAAAGTTTGGCCAATGGGCTAGAGCAAAAAGAAATTAGTTATGAATTAAAAAAGAATAAGCAGCAACCAAGTAGTATTAGTACTATTGAAAAGCGATTAAAACTGCTTAAGGAATATTTTAATGCAAATACATCTGCGCAATTAATTGCGATCACTAAAGATTTTGGACTGATATAAGGCTTTATCAAATAAATAAGATTATCTATAAAATATTTTCTAGAGTAGCATCAATAAAAACTCAAATCCCTACGGAAAGCCGTAGGGATTTGAGTTTTTATAAAGCTAGTTTTGATTTCATATAAATTTAAAATTACAAATTATGAAATCAAACGGAACAGCTTATGTATTATGGTTTTTTTTAGGAATTTTTTCAGCGCATAGATTTTATTTAGGAAAAACAGGTTCGGCTTTAATTTATTTATTTACGGGACAATTATTTGGTATAGGGTGGATTATTGATGCTTTTATCTTAGGAGGAATGGTTGATAAGTATAATTTAATTTATGGAGGATTAAGAGGAGGAAACCAAAGTCAAAATGTTGTAGTAAACGTAACGGCCCCATCAGTAGCTCCAGTGCACGAAAATCAAAATTAATCAATCAGCAATATATGCTGCATTAAAAATATGGGGGTCAATTCGAAGTAAGCTAAATCAAGGCAGTTACAAAGCTTTGCAGTTTTTGGAAAAAAGGTATTCTAAAAAGAATATTGTTTTAAATATTGTAAAATAAGCATATTTATGGTTTTCCGTATAAATGTATGTCTTTGTATTATTAATTTTGAAGAGTCTGATTCGCTATTCGATTTTAATACATTTAAAAAATCCTCTTTTTCAGGTGTTTCAATGATCTGATAAGAAAAAGAGATACATTTTTAATAGAGAGCTGATTTTTAACCAAATTTTCTTAACAATGAAAAAAATAATACTACTGGTGTTTTCTATATTCGTTTTAACAGGGTACCAGCAAAAAAAAGAGAAAAAAGTTTTTATCTGTAAAACAGTAACGAGTACAAGATATCATTTAAAACCAACCTGTAAAGGTTTAAAAAAATGCAAAGCAATAGTGAAAAAAGTAGCTGTGGATAAAGCAAAAAAAGTAGGAAGGGTTTTATGTAAATGGGAAGCAAAAAAATGAAGATAGCCCTATATTTTTTAAAGAGAAGCTAGTAGTATATTTAAAAGGTACTACAAAAAAATGTTTTGAACTCTGTTGATAATTAATTCAGCAGAGTTTTTGTTTTTAAGTAGTAAGTATTATTTTAGCAAAGACTTCAATTACTACTAAGATTTATGACGCAAGAAACAAAATATACCGAAGATAATATACGATCGTTAGACTGGAAAGAGCATATCCGTTTAAGGCCTGGAATGTATATAGGTAAATTAGGGGATGGATCCTCGGCAGATGATGGAATCTATATTTTAGTAAAAGAAGTATTGGACAACTCAATTGATGAGTTTGTTATGGGAACAGGAAAAACTATTGAAGTTTCTTTGCAAGGAGGAAATAAAGTAATAGTGCGTGATTATGGGCGTGGTATTCCTTTAGGAAAAGTAGTGGATGTAGTTTCTAAAATGAATACAGGAGGAAAGTACGATTCTCGTGCATTTAAAAAATCGGTAGGATTAAATGGAGTAGGAACTAAAGCGGTAAATGCCCTGTCAACCTATTTTAGAGTAGAATCAACAAGAGAAGGAAAATCAGCTGCGGCAGAATTTGAAAAAGGAAATCTTACTAATGAAGAATTTTTAGAAGAAACTTCAAGAAGAAAGGGAACGAAAGTTACTTTTATAGCTGATGAAACCATCTTTAAAAATTATAAATATCGCCCAGAGTACATTGTTAAGCTACTAAAAAACTATGTATATCTTAATCCTGGATTAACGATTATTTTTAATGGTGAAAAATACCACTCAGAAAACGGGTTAAAAGATTTGTTAGAGGATAATAACAATCAAGAAGATATGTTGTATCCTATTATACACCTAAGAGGTGAAGATATAGAAATAGCCATTACACATAGTAAAACACAATATTCAGAAGAGTACCATTCTTTTGTAAATGGTCAAAATACTACACAAGGAGGAACGCACCAAGCAGCTTTTAGAGAAGCTTTGGTAAAAACGATACGCGAGTTTTATGGTAAGAATTTTGAAGCATCGGATGTTCGAAAATCTGTCATAGGAGCTATATCTATAAAGGTTATGGAACCCGTTTTTGAAAGTCAAACAAAAACAAAATTAGGTTCTACAGATATGGGAGGAGACCTCCCAACTGTTCGTACGTACATCAATGATTTTGTAAAAACACAGTTAGATAATTACCTCCATAAGAATGTAGAAACAGCAGAAAAACTGCAAAAGAAAATTTTACAAGCAGAAAAAGAGCGTAAAGAATTATCAGGCATTCGTAAACTAGCTAAAGATCGTGCTAAAAAAGCAAGCTTACATAACAAAAAATTACGTGATTGTCGCGTACATCTAGGAGATATTAAAAAAGAAAATTATTTAGATACTACCTTATTTATAACAGAGGGAGATTCAGCATCGGGATCTATAACAAAATCGAGAAACGTAAATACTCAAGCAGTATTTAGCTTAAAAGGAAAGCCTTTAAATTCTTACGGATTGTCTAAGAAAATTGTATATGAAAATGAGGAATTTAACTTATTACAAGCCGCTTTGAATATTGAAGATGGATTGGAAGGACTTAGGTATAATAATATTGTAATAGCTACTGATGCTGATGTTGATGGAATGCATATCCGTTTATTACTAATTACCTTTTTCTTACAATTTTTTCCAGAAGTAATTAAAGAAGGACATTTGTATATTTTGGAAACTCCTTTATTTAGAGTCCGTAATAAAAAAGATACTTATTACTGTTATTCTGAAACAGAAAAACAAGAAGCTATGAATAAGCTAAGAGGGAAGCCAGAGATAACTCGATTTAAAGGATTAGGGGAAATATCTCCAGATGAATTTGTACATTTTATAGGAGATGACATTCGTTTAGAACCTGTAATGTTAGATAAAGAAATGTCTATAGAGCAAATGTTAGAATTTTATATGGGAAAAAATACTCCAGATCGTCAAAAGTTTATCATTAAAAATTTAAAAGTAGAAATAGATTTAGCAGAAGAATAAAAATAAATGGAAAAAGAAAAAAAAGAACTTTGGAAAAAAGTGAAAAAATTTGAATTAGAAAAAGTATATGAAGAATATGGATTTTTAACGAGGTTATCTCTTGAAAATGGATGGACAATTAGATTTACAGAAGATGCCGTATTGGAGTATAAGAAGTTTATGTTTTTAGCAGCGGTATCAAATGAAATGGTTTCTCCTTCAGATATAGTAGATACGGTTTGGCATTTGCACCTTACATTTTCCAAATCATATGATATGTTGTGTGAAATATTAGGTAAAAAAATATACCATATTCCAGCGACTACGGGTAAAAGGAGTGAAAAAAAATCACTAGAAAAAGCAAAAGAAGATACTCTAAAAGTATATGAAGAGTATTTTGGAACAAGAAATGAGATGATATGGGAGATGAAAGAATTCGAAGAAGTGATAGGTATTAAACCGATAGATAAGGAGTATGAATATATTGATAATGGTAAACTGATTTTATTAGGAGGATTGTTATTAATTCCAGTTTTCTTTATATGGAAGCCTTTGTTACTAAAAATAGGAAATCCTACTTTTTTCATTGTATTAGCAGTTTTTTTATTAGTGATTCTTCTTTTGATAGAGGAGATAACAGATGATAGTTTTAGAACATTATATCGTTCCTTAGATAACTTTTATATCAAAAAACTTCATAAATATGAATTAATAGCTTTTATAGAGAATAGCATAGGTAAATTAGTGACTTATAAAATAGATGATTTATTACATAGGAATTCTTTAAAGCTTTCAGAAGATACTCCTCAAAGGATTATTTTAGAGAAGACTTTTCCTAATAATGACACTTATGAAAGATGTGTTATAAATCAATTTAAAGAACTACCTTACGAATCATTTAGTAAGAATAAAGAATTTATTGTAGGAAAGCCTGCTTTTCTAAACATAGAAAATACAGTTTCTTTGTTAAGGGATAAGTTGTTAAAATCAGAAAAAATACTTGAAAACACATTAATGATATCAGGATTGTTGTTTATTTTTTATTCATTTGTTTTTTCTCGTTTAATTTTAGGAGTTCTTAGAGGTAAAGCAGTTTCTTATTTGGTCTTTTTTATAATATTTTCTATATGTTTAGTGTATTCCTATTTAAAGAATATATATTCAAGAAATTTAAAAAAATACTTAATTCAGTTTTTTAAATTTAGAGAAAAAGAAATTGATAAAGATAGCTATTTAGAGAAAATTATTAATAATCAGGAGATTGTGTTGGGGGCAAGTATGACAACAGTTTTGTTCGCAAATAAATTAAATATAGCAGATGATGATTCATCGTCATTTATATCATCATCATGTATTTCAAAAAATTCTGATAGCTCTAATAGTTCGAGTAGTTCTTGTAGCTCGTGTAGTGGCTGCGGTGGCTGCGGAGGGGGGTAAAATTTGCATATGAAGAGAGAAAAAGTAAAAATATGAATAACAGTAAATTATTTTCTTTAAACTAATAAAAGAAGCTTTATTTAATGAGTGAAGAAATAAACGAGCAGGAAGAACATGACGAAGAAATGAATCATCAATCAGATTCTGTAGAAACCATCACCAAAGTTACAGGAATGTATAAGGAATGGTTTTTAGATTATGCTTCGTATGTAATTTTAGAAAGAGCAGTACCCTCTATTGAAGATGGGTTTAAACCTGTGCAACGTAGAATCATGCATTCAATGAAAGATTTGGATGATGGTCGTTATAATAAAGTAGCTAATATTGTAGGACATACAATGCAGTATCATCCGCATGGAGATGCTTCTATTGCTGATGCAATGGTTCAAATGGGACAAAAGGATTTGCTCATAGATATGCAAGGAAACTGGGGAAATATCTTAACAGGTGATAGAGCAGCAGCTTCACGTTATATTGAGGCGCGTTTGTCCAAATTTGCACTGGAAGTTGTTTTTAACCCCAAAACAACTGAATGGAAAATGTCTTATGATGGGCGTAAAAAAGAACCAGTAGATTTGCCTGTAAAATTTCCATTGTTATTAGCGCAAGGGGCAGAAGGAATTGCAGTAGGGCTTTCTACTAAAATTTTACCGCATAACTTTAATGAATTGATAGAGGCTTCTATTAAGTATTTAAAGGGAAGAAGTTTTACTATATTTCCAGACTTTCAAACAGGAGGTATTGCTGATTTTACAAACTATAATGATGGTAAAAGAGGAGGAAAAGTACGAGTTCGTGCCAAAATATCGCAAATAGATAAAAAAACATTGGCAATTACAGAAATTCCTTTTGCAACAACAACTTCCTCTTTGATTGATAGTATTTTAAAAGCAAATGAAAAAGGAAAAATAAGAATAAAAAGAATAGAGGATAATACAGCGGCAAATGTTGAAATTTTGGTGCATTTGCCACCAAATGTATCTCCTGATAAAACAATAGATGCTTTATATGCCTTTACAAGTTGTGAAAACTCTATATCACCTTTATGTTGTATCATTGAAGATAACAAGCCTTTATTTATAGGGGTTACGGAAATGTTAAAACACTCAACAGATAATACTGTTGAATTATTAAAAAAGGAGTTAGAAATTCAACTTTATGAATTAGAAGAACAATGGCACTTTGCATCTTTAGAACGTATTTTTATTGAAAATAGAATATATAGAGATATTGAGGAAGAGGAAACATGGGAAGGCGTTATCCAAGCTATTGATAAAGGATTAGCTCCCCATATTACGCATTTAAAAAGAGAAGTTACTGAAGAAGATATCACGCGTTTAACAGAAATTAGAATAAAAAAGATTTCAAAGTTTGATATTGATAAAGCAAAGCAACATATTGAAAGTTTAGAAGAAAAAATAGCAGAAGTAAAACATCATTTAGAACATTTGATTGAATTTGCTATTGACTATTTTAAAAATTTAAAGAGCACCTACGGAAAAGGGCGTGAGCGAAAAACAGAAATTAGAATTTTTGATGATATTGTGGCCACCAAGGTAGTCATGAGAAATACGAAGCTTTACGTTAATAAAGAAGAAGGTTTTATAGGAACTTCATTAAAAAAAGATACATATGTAACGGATTGTGCGGATATTGATGATGTAATTATTTTTAAGAGTAACGGTACAATGTTGGTTACAAAAGTAGCCTCAAAAACATTTGTAGGAAAAGGAATTATACATATAGCTATCTTTAAAAAGAAGGATAAGCGAACAGTGTATAACATGATTTATAAAGACGGGAAAAATGGCCCCTCTTACATGAAGCGTTTTAATGTGACTAGTATAACGAGAGATAAAGAATATGATTTAACAAATGGGAATAAAGGCTCCGCTATTCTTTATTTTACAGCAAATCCAAATGGGGAAGCAGAAGTAGTAAGTATAAATTTAAGAGCTGTAGGAAGTATCAAAAAACTTAAATGGGATATTGATTTTGCTGATTTAGCCATAAAAGGAAGAGGAGTTAGAGGTAATCTAGTAACAAAATATGCTGTTAAAAAAATAGAATTTAAATCGGAAGGAGTTTCAACATTAAAGCCACGAAAAATTTGGTTTGATGAAGCTGTACAGCGATTAAATGTAGATGGAAGGGGTACCTTATTAGGGGAGTTTAGGGCTGAAGATAAGTTATTAATAGCAACTCAATCAGGAAAAATAAAAGCAGTGAAACCTGATTTAGCAATGCACTTTGAGCAAGATATGATTGTTTTAGAAAAATGGGAGCCTAATAAACCCATTTCAGCAATTTATTTTGATGGAGATAAAGCACGTTACTATATCAAAAGATTTTTGGTAGAAATTACGGAAAAAGAAGAAACTTTTATTTCAGATCATGAAAAATCTCAGCTAGAAATTATAGCTACGGATTATAGACCGATGGTAGAAGTTATTTTTTCTAAAAGAAGTTTAGAAAAAATGAATGTTAGTATAGAAGAGTTTATAGCTGTAAAAGGGATAAAAGCATTAGGAAATCAATTGACGAAAGAAAAAATACGTCAAGTAAATATATTGGATCCTTTACCTTTTGAAGTACCTAAAGAAGCAGTCAAAGATAATATAGAAGCTAAAAAAGAAGTTATCGAAGATAAATTGCCTTTAGAAGTAGCTCCTATAGAAAAAAGAGCTGTAGAAAGTAAAGAAGAAAAGGTAAGGAGAGCTTTGGAAAGAGCCATACAAAAGAAAAAAATAAAACGAGAAGAGCGAGAAGATAATCAAGAAACATTATTTTAAAGAAGTTATAAACCTATTTATTTAACATAGTTAATTTTAAGAATTTGCTATACTTGCAGCAGGAAACGTTCAAGTATAGCAAATGTTTTTTATAGGAATGTCTTTCATAGTATTTGATGCTAGAAAAAAATTACAAAGAAGATAATGGCACTTTATTTGTAACGGATAAAAGCGATCCTTAATCGTTAAAAAAGAATATCGTAAGATGATAAAAATAGGAGCCTTTACATATGAGTTAGATTCATTTTGGAGTATATTTTTCTACTGCTTGTTTGTTGTATTTGTATCATGGTTGATATCTCGTGCTACCAGATATGGTATTGTGCAATATTTAAAAGCAAAGAAGGCAGATAAATATGGTAGAACAAGCATTCAATTTTTTAGAAATTCTATAAAGTTTTTTATAGGACTCTTTGCTTTTATCTATATCATACTAACAGTACCATTATTTAGAAGTAAAGCTACGCTGATTTTTTCTGGAGCGGGTATTTTAGCGGCCATACTGGGTTTTGCAGCGCAAGCCGCCATATCTAATTTAATAGCAGGTGCATTTATTGTAATGTTTCGTCCGTTTAGAGTAGGAGATTATATCAAGTTAGATGAAAATCGATTGGGAATCGTTGAAGATATTACCTTAAGGCATACAGTGATTAATAATTTTGAAAATAAAAGATTAATCATTCCTAATTCGGTAATCAGTACCGAGTCTGTATTAAACCATACAATTGAAGATTCTCATATTTTAAGTTTTAATAATTTTAAAATAGGAATCAAAGGGGATATAGATCTTGCAAGAAAAATTATTCAAGAAGAAGCACAAGAATTGGAGTTTGTTATAGACAATAGAACACCAGAACAGGTGCTAAAAGATGAACCGCAAATAGAAGTTCGTTTGATAGAGGTTTTGGATGGCTATATCCATTTACGAGCTTATATATGGATAAATAATCCGTTTAAAGAGTTTAAAATAAAATGTATGTTAAAGGAAGCCGTATATAAACGTTTTGTTGCAGAAGGTGTTGATTTGCCTATTCCTATTACAAAATTTATAAAAATAACTCCTTAATGAAAGTTTAATAACTTATAGAAAAAATAGTAAAAGGAATAAAAAATAAAAGAAGTCATATTTATGCATTTATAATTGACTAAAAATAATATATTTGTAATGTAAACTTTAGGAGTAGCTATTCAATTAGTTTGAGAAAGATCCTTAGAACCTGATTTGGTTAATACCAACGTAGGGAAAAGTTGTTTTCGGTATATTACTATATCGAGTTACTACCATTTGGTTTACAGTAATATTTTAAAGAATATGATTACTATAAAAGTGAACCAAAAAGAATATCAAATCTCAGAAAATTTAACGTTAGAAACATTCGTAAAAGACTTGAAAATTGAATCAAGTGGAATTGCTATTGCTGTTAATAATGTTATTATAACAAAAACAAATTGGTCTTTACAGCTACTTCAAAGTAATGATGATATTTTAATTATTAGCGCTACCCAAGGAGGGTAAATCGTTTGAAATTAACTAATTTAATTATTATATAATGAAGAAAAAAAACACCGCACCTAGCCAAGCAGGGATTACTAGGCAACCATTTCCTAGCTCAAAGAAAGTGTACGTTGAAGGAAAAATTTATCCGCAAATCAAGGTAGCTATGCGAGAAATTTTACTTAATGACACTGTTGATGCTATCACTAAAAAAAGAACCCCTAATGAATCTGTAACAGTATATGACACATCAGGACCTTACACAGATGCTAATAAAGAAATAAATATTCATAATGGATTAGAACGTATTCGAGAGCCATGGATTTTACAAAGAGGAGATGTTGAGCAACTTCATACTTTTTCATCAAAGTATGCTCATGAGCGATTAAAGGATGAGGGGATAAGTCATCTCCGTTTTAATCATTTAAAAAGACCATTAAAAGCGAAAAAAGGAAAAAATATAACTCAATTGCATTATGCAAAAAGAGGTATAATAACTCCTGAAATGGAATACATTGCTATTCGCGAGAATCAACGAATTGATGAAATGACCAGATTGTCAAAGCAACATCTTGGGCAAAATTTTGGAGCAAGCATTCCTAATAAAATTACTCCAGAATTTGTACGAGAAGAAGTAGCTAAAGGGCGTGCGGTAATTCCTTCTAATATCAATCACCCAGAAGCAGAGCCAATGATTTTAGGACGTAATTTTCTAGTTAAAATTAATGCTAATATAGGAAACTCCGCAACAACTTCTTCCATAGAAGAAGAAGTAGAAAAGGCTGTATGGGCTTGCCGATGGGGAGCAGATAACATTATGGATTTATCTACAGGGAAAAATATTCATGAAACGAGAGAGTGGATCCTACGTAACACTCCTGTACCAGTAGGAACAGTACCTATTTATCAAGCATTAGAGAAGGTGAAAGGAGTTGCTGAAAATTTGACTTGGGAAATTTTTAGAGACACACTCATAGAGCAAGCAGAACAAGGGGTAGATTATTTTACAATCCATGCTGGGGTTCGCCTGCAATACGTACCTATGACCGCAAAGCGAATTACAGGAATTGTATCTCGAGGTGGATCCATTATGGCCAAATGGTGTTTGGCACACCATAAAGAGAGTTTTTTATATACTCATTTTGAAGAAATTTGTGCAATAATGAAAGCATATGATGTAGCTTTTTCTTTGGGAGATGGATTGCGTCCAGGGTGTATTGCTGATGCAAATGATGAAGCGCAGTTTGCAGAGTTGGAAACTTTGGGAGAGCTTACTAAAATAGCTAGAAAGCATGAAGTTCAGTGTTTTATAGAAGGGCCGGGGCATGTGCCAATGCATATGATTAAAGAAAATATGGATAAACAATTAGAAGTTTGTGACGAAGCTCCTTTTTATACCTTAGGACCATTAACTACTGATATTGCTCCAGGGTATGATCATATAACTTCAGGTATTGGGGCTGCTATGATAGGTTGGTTTGGTTGTGCTATGTTGTGTTATGTGACTCCTAAAGAGCACTTAGGGTTGCCTAATAAAGAAGATGTTCGTACTGGAGTAGTTACGTATAAACTGGCAGCTCATGCAGCAGATTTGGCAAAAGGACATCCAGGGGCACAGCATAGAGATGATGCTTTGAGCAAAGCGCGATTTGAGTTTCGTTGGGAAGACCAGTTTAATTTAAGTTTAGATCCTGAACTGGCAAGAGAATATCATGATGAAACCTTGCCTGCTGAAGGGGCAAAAATAGCTCACTTTTGTTCTATGTGCGGCCCTAAGTTTTGTTCTATGAAAATTTCGCAAGAAGTACGTGATTTTGCAGCGAAAAATAAAGTAAATGATGAGGAAGTATTTGCAAAAGGAATGGAAGCAAAATCGAAGGAATTTAAAGATAGTGGTTCAGAAGTTTATTTATAAAGCCTTGTAAATTATGATAGTACTCATTTCTCCAGAGGAAGATATTGTAAATGAGCTAGTTATTTTACATCAGTTATTTGAAGAAGGTGTAACGCACTATCATGTTAGAAAGCCTAGAAAAACTCGCGAAGCATATATCGCTTATTTAAAAGCAATTGATAAGAAGTACCATAAGAGAATTGTAACACACCATTTTCATGAACTAGCAGCAATATTTGATTTAAAAGGAATTCATTTTCAAGAGAAGAGAAGAAGAGAGCTGCTAAAAAATGAAAGAGAGTATTTTAAGAAAATAAGCATAGGAAATAAAATAATGAGCAGTTCTTTTCACGAATTGGAAGCCTTGATAAATTGCCCAATAAAATTTGATTACCATTTGCTAAGTCCTGTTTTTTCTTCAATTTCTAAAGTAGGATACAAAGGCAGAAATTTTGATGTGAGTACTATTGATAAAAGGATCGTAGGAGTAGGAGGCATTCATAAAGGAACTATTAAGCAGGCGATCCGATTAGGTTTTAAAGGAATAGGAATATTAGGAGGCGTATGGAGCGAGAGTAACCCAGTAGCTAGTTTTAAAGAAATGAAAGCAATTTATAATAGTGAAAAACAATGAAAAGAAAACAATATATACTAACTATAGCAGGTTTAGACCCGTCAGGAGGTGCTGGAATTACTTCAGATATAAAAACATTTGAGGCACATAATGCATATGGATTATCGGTTTGTACAGCCATTACCGTTCAGCATGATTTGTCTTTCAAAAGCTGTACTTGGATGGCTAAGAACCTTATTTTAAGCCAAATTGATATTCTTTTTGAACGTTTTACAATCAACGTAGTAAAAATAGGTATTATTCAGTCTTGGGAGTTTTTATTAGAGGTGGTTCAAAAACTAAAAGAATTAAAAAAAGAGGTAAAAATAATATTAGATCCTGTTTTAAAGGCCAGTACAGGTTTTGATTTTCATCATAAAGCCCCCAAAAAAATTTTAGAAGAAGTATTAGCTAACTGTTATTTTATTACCCCTAATTATGAGGAGATAAAGACCATTTTGCCAGAGAAAAATATAGCGGAAACAATTCGCTTTATTTCACAAAAAACAAATATATATTTGAAAGGAGGCCATCGGATAGATAAAAAAGGGTGGGATGAAGTATATTATGATAGTACTCTAAGCTTGTTGCTTCCTCCTGTTGTCGAAACTGTTTTTGAAAAGCATGGTAGTGGTTGTGTTTTATCAGCTGCTTTAGCGTGTAATTTGGCAAAAGGATATGCTTTGGAGGATGCTTGCCGAAATACCAAAAGTTATATAGATGAGTTTTTGAGCTCTAACCAATCCTTGTTAGGAACGCATACTTATAAAAACGTATTAAAAGCGCAATACCATGATTGATAGACTACAGTATATCACCCAAGGAAAAACACCAGAAGAACATTTAGAAAATCTTCAGAAAGCCTGTATATCAGGCATTGAATGGGTACAACTTCGATTGAAAAATTTTGATGATAACGTGGTATTGGAAACAGCTAAAAGAGCAAGAGAAATAACCAATTTTTACCATGTAAAGCTACTTATTAACGATCATTACAAAATAGCAAAACTTGTTAAAGCAAACGGAGTTCATTTAGGAAAGTTAGATGCTTGCCCGCTAGAGGCTCGTGCTTATTTAGAAAATTGGCAGCTTATAGGAGGTACGGCAAATACGTTAGACGAATGTAGAGCGTTGTTAGTTAAAGGAGTTTCTTATATAGGTTTAGGTCCTTTTCGATTTACGCAAACGAAAGCAAATTTGAGCCCCTTATTAGGAGAGGAAGGGTATAAAACTATTTTAAAAAATATAACTACTACTACCCCTATAATTGCCATTGGTGGAATTCAACAACATGATATTCCTACTCTTATGAATACAGGAATACATGGCATTGCTATTTCAAGAGAAATAACACTTGATTTTAATAAAATTTCAATTTTTAAACAGATTTTAAAACGGCAAGAAGATTAAAAAGATGAAAAAGAGGTCAGTTGCAGTATTGCGTTAGGGATTGCAGCAGCATCCTTTTTTAAAAAACATCTTTTAATTTATCACAATAACCGTAAAAGGATAAAAAAGATAGCGCGGAAAGCCCGGCCGCAGGAAACGCCCAAAACAGCAAAAAAATGTTACAAATAGCCAATAAAAAGTTTAGTTCTAGATTATTTACAGGAACAGGAAAATTTAGTTCTTCTCAATGGATGGAAGAAGCACTATTAGCATCAGAAAGTGAATTGGTAACTATTGCTTTAAAAAGAGTAGATTTAGAAGATAAATCAGATGATATTTTAATGCATTTAAATGCTCCTAAAATGAATTTACTTCCGAATACATCTGGAGTTCGTACCGCAAAAGAAGCTGTTTTTGCAGCGGAACTATCACGAGAAGCCTTAGCAACCAATTGGATAAAGTTGGAAATACATCCGGATCCTAAGTATTTGTTGCCAGATGCAATAGAAACATTAAAAGCAGCCGAAGCATTGGTAAAGTTAGGCTTTGTTGTAATGCCTTATATTCATGCTGATCCGGTATTATGCAAACGATTAGAAGAAGTAGGAGTACAATGTGTGATGCCATTGGGAGCTCCAATAGGTACGAACAAGGGATTAAAAACATTGGATTTTTTAGAAATTATTATAGAACAGTCCAAAGTACCTGTGGTGGTAGATGCGGGTATTGGTTCACCTTCACAAGCAGCCCACGCTATGGAGTTAGGAGCAGATGCGGTATTGGTAAATACAGCTATTGCAGTATCAGAAAATCCTGTAATGATGGCAAAAGCTTTTAAAAAAGCGGTAATTGCTGGCAGAATGGCATACGAAGCAAAGTTAGGAGTAATCAGTAGGCATGCTGAAGGGAGTAGTCCGTTAACAAACTTTTTATACAAGTGATTGTTTAAAATTAATGAAAAAGAAAATGGCTTCTAAAGAAGTAAGTAAAAAGAATTATTGGACTAAAAATACTTTATCATAATAAATGAAAACATTTAAAGCACTATTTGATACTTATAATTGGAATGAAGTTTTGGAAAGTATTTATACTAAAAAAGAGAGAGATGTTATAAGTGCATTATCTAAAGACAGGTGTAATATAGAAGATTTTAAAGCCCTGATTTCTCCAGCAGGAACAGCTTTTATAGAACAAATAGCACAAAAGAGCCATATGCTAACGAAGAAACGATTTGGAAATACAATGCAAATGTACGCCCCCATGTATTTAAGCAATGAGTGTCAGAACATATGTACGTATTGTGGGTTTAGCTTGACGAATAAAATTCCGAGAAGAACATTAACGGATCAGGAAATTTTAGAAGAAGTAGCTTTTTTAAAAAAGAAAGGTTACGATCATATTTTATTGGTTACTGGAGAGGCTGATAAAACGGTGGGAGTTACTTATCTAAAAAATGCAATAGCACTCATTAAGTCGCAGTTTTCAAATATAACTATAGAAGTACAACCTTTGGAAAAAGAAGAGTATGAATTACTGATAGAGAACGGATTATATGCCGTATTGGTGTACCAAGAAACATATCATGAAGCGGCATATAAAAAACACCATCCAAAAGGAAGAAAATCTAATTTTGAATACCGATTAGCAACTCCTGATAGATTAGGTAAGGCAGGGATTCATAAAATCGGTTTAGGAGCATTATTGGGTTTAGAAGACTGGAGAGGAGATAGCTTTTTTACCGCATTACATTTAAAGTATTTGCAAAAAAACTACTGGAAAACAAAGTATGCTATTTCCTTTCCTCGTCTGCGACCTCATTCAGGAGGAATAGCACCAAAAATAGAAATGACAGATACCGATTTGGTACAGTTAATTTGCGCATTTCGCTTGTTGGATGAAGATGTAGAATTATCCATGTCAACCAGAGAGAGTGAAGTATTCAGAAATCATATTATTCATTTAGGAATCACTTCAATTAGCGCAGCGTCTAAAACAAATCCAGGAGGCTATGCCGTAGCACCTCAATCTTTAGAACAGTTTGAAATATCAGATGAAAGAAGTACGGAAGATTTCGTAAGCATGCTAAAGAGTCAGGGAATGGAGGTGGTTTGGAAAGATTGGGAGCAGTTTGCATAAGCGATGTATGGAGTTACGGAAAGAACGATAGAATTCCCTATGTTGCGCTTGATTTTTACTTCGCCTTTTCTCTAAAAAATGAAGAGGAAGTTCACTTATAAAACTCCAAAGGTAGTGATTAACATGTACAGATAATAGGCGAGTTAGTAGCCAAGTAGGTAGGAAGTAGTTCTTAAATTTTAGTGTAAAGTTTATTGAAGACTTATGGCAAACATACATATCTAAAAAGTCAATTTATTGAGGCTTGATACTTCTATAAACCCCAGTACTCCCTATAAAAAATAATACTATTCTTTTTGTTTAAAAGTATAACTAATTGATTTTTAATTTATCTGTGTACAAGCTTTTTAGAGTGGGTAAAAAACACTGTACAAAAAACGAAGTTGACATCTTGTACAGTGTTTTTACGAGGGAAAAAAACACTGTACAAAAAATGAGGTTGACATCTTGTACAGCGTTTTTACGAGAGAAAAAAATGCTGTACAAGAAATGAGAGGTTAACAAATACTTCAATAAAAAAGAACCTTCTCTAAAAAAGTGTGTTAGTAAAAGGTGTGCTAAACAGGATAATTAGGCATTCATATTAAGCATATTTTTATTTAAATTGATTTTGAAGGCTCCTTAGCATAAGGAGGCAAAAAAGAGTAGCTTTGTAAGAACAATCTGACAAAGTAATTGAAGTGATTTAAACTTTTTATTTTGAAGCGAAAATTTAGGACTTTTTGTCCTAATCATCTTTACACAACTAGAAAATGGATTTAACAACAGAAGAACGAAAACAATATAACCGTCATTTAATTTTAGATAAAATAGGGGTAGAAGGACAATTAAAATTAAAGAATGCCAAAGTACTGGTTGTTGGAGCGGGGGGCTTAGGTTGCCCTATATTACAATACTTAACTGCAGTAGGTGTAGGAACTATTGGAGTGATAGACAACGATACGGTGTCACAAAGCAATTTGCAACGTCAAATTCTATATACGATTAATGATGTAGGAATCTCGAAAGCTGTGGCAGCAGTGAAAAGATTATCACAATTAAACCCCTTTGTAAAATTCAACACCTATAATGAACAATTAACAATCCAAAATGCAATTTCATTATTTAATGCGTATGACGTTGTTGTAGATGGAAGTGATAATTTTTCAACTCGTTATTTAACCAATGATGCATCAATAATAACCGATACGCCTTTGGTATATGGAGCCATTTTTAAGTTTGAAGGACAAGTAAGCGTATTCAATTATAAAGGAAGCGCAACATATAGATGTTTGTATCCAGTACCTCCTAAGCCAGAAGCATCTCTTAACTGCTCTGAAATAGGGGTAATAGGAGTATTGCCAGGTATTATAGGCAGTTTACAGGCTAATGAAACGATAAAAATAATATGCGAATTAGGAGACGTCTTAGCTAATAAACTGCTAATGTATGATACATTGACCATGCGTCAAATGATTTTAAACTTTAAAAGAGTAGAAAGTTCTCAGGTGGATGCATTAGAACAAGATTATGATCTTTTTTGTGGGATTGATAATAGCAATGAAGAAATCACTTTAGAAGCATTGGAAAAAAATAAAAATAAATACCACCTGTTAGATGTTCGCGAAACTTCAGAAAGAAAAGAGTACGACATTGGAGGGCAACATATTCCTTTAGGGGAGATTATAGAAAGAATGAAGGAAATTCCTAAAAACAAAAACATTGTAGTATATTGTAAGTCAGGAGGTAGAAGTAAAAGAGCTATTCAAGCGCTTATAGAAAATAAATACGAAGGAAAGTTGATCAATTTAAAGGGAGGTTGCTTTTAGAAAAAGCCTTAAAATTGCCTATTTAAAATTTGGAAAAGAGTATTTTTTTTTGTATTTAATCTGTTATTAAATCTAAAAACACTACTTTTGCGGCTTCAAAATAAGCAAGTATGCAATCAATTAGAAATATCGCTATTATAGCTCACGTTGACCACGGTAAAACAACTTTAGTAGATAAAATTATAGATCAAGCTAAAATCTTAGACGATCGTAAAGAACGTACAGATTTATTATTAGATAATAATGATTTGGAACGTGAAAGAGGAATTACAATTCTTTCTAAAAATGTATCAGTAAACTACAAAGATGTAAAAATCAATGTGATTGATACGCCTGGTCACGCCGACTTTGGTGGAGAAGTGGAACGTGTATTAAAAATGGCTGATGGTGTTTTATTGTTAGTTGATGCTTTTGAAGGTCCAATGCCTCAAACTCGTTTTGTATTAGGTAAAGCAATAGAATTGGGTTTAACTCCTATTGTAGTTGTTAACAAAGTGGATAAAGAAAACTGTACTCCTGATTTAGTACATGAAAAAGTATTTGACTTAATGTTTGCTTTAGAAGCAACAGAGGAGCAACTCGATTTTACAACGATTTATGGTTCGGCTAAAAATGGTTGGATGAGTACAGATTGGCAAGAGCCAAAAGAAGATATTGTTGATTTATTAGATGCTGTTATTGAAACAATTCCAGAAGCACCATACAGAGAAGGAACTCCACAAATGCAAATTACGTCATTAGATTTTTCTTCTTTTACAGGAAGAATAGCTATTGGGCGTGTGTTTAGAGGAGACTTGGAAGAGAATAAAGACTATATGCTGTGCAAGGCAGATGGAACAACAAAAAAAGTTCGTATTAAAGAATTGCACGTATTTGAAGGAATGGGAAAAGCTAAAGTAGCAAAAGTAAGAAGTGGAGATATTTGTGCTATTACAGGTATTGAAGGTTTTGAAATTGGAGATACTATTGCAGACTTAGAAAATCCTGAGGCATTACCAAGAATTGAAGTAGATCAGCCTACAATGAGCATGTTATTTACGATTAATAATTCGCCTTTCTTTGGTAAAGAAGGAAAATTTGTAACCTCTCGTCATTTGCGTGATAGGTTATTTAAAGAGATGGAAAAGAATTTAGCATTGCGTGTTGATGAAACAGATACAGAAGATAAATTTAATGTTTTTGGTCGTGGAGTATTACATTTATCTGTTTTAATTGAAACAATGCGTCGTGAAGGATATGAATTACAAGTAGGTCGTCCGCAAGTAATCATCAAAGAAATTGATGGAAAGAAACATGAGCCAATGGAAACATTATCTATTGATGTTCCTGAAGAAGTTGCTTCTAAGGCAATCAATCTAGTATCTTTACGAAAAGGTGATTTATTAGTGATGGAACCTAAAGGTGATTTGCAACATCTAGAATTTACAATTCCATCAAGAGGATTAATAGGTTTGCGTAATAAAATATTAACAGCAACTGGAGGACAAGCAATTATCAATCACAGATTTAGTGAATATGGACCTTATAAAGGTGACTTTACAGAGGATTTAAAAGGAGCTATTGTATCTTCTGAAACAGGAAAAGCAACAGCATATGCTATTGATAGATTGCAAGATAGAGGTCGTTTCTTTATTGATCCTAATCAAGAAATTTACAAAGGACAAGTTGTTGGAGAAAACTCTAAGCAAGATGATATGGCAGTAAACTTAATTAAAGGAAAGAAATTAACCAATGTTCGTGCGTCTGGTTCTGATGACGGTGTTAAAATTGCTCCTAAAATTGACTTTTCATTAGAAGAATGCATGGAGTATATAAGAGGAGACGAATATTTAGAAGTAACTCCAGAAAGTTTGCGTATGCGTAAAATTAATTTTAGATAGTTCATGAAGGTTTTAATATATAAAGCTATTTAAGAGCGAACAAAAAATAAAATTAAACTCACAAGGTATAAAGCTTTGTGAGTTTTTTTTTTATAGTATATTTGCGCTCTATAAAACAACTAAGTAATGAAATTATTAGAAAATAAAACGGCTATTATTACAGGAGCCTCTAGAGGAATAGGTAGAGGAATTGCTGTAGAGTTTGCAAAGCAAGGGGCTAATGTGGCCTTTACGTATAGTGCTTCTGTAGATGCGGCAATTGCTTTGGAAAATGAGTTGAAAGGATTAGGGGTGAAAGCAAAAGGATACCAGTCAAATGCAGCTGACTTTGATGCAGCTCAAGAATTAGCAAAAACTGTTTTAGAAGAGTTTGGAACTATTGATGTTTTAATTAATAATGCTGGAATTACAAAAGATAATTTATTGATGCGTATTTCAGAGGATGATTTTGATAAGGTTATTGAAGTGAACTTAAAATCAGTTTTTAATCTAACGAAAGCAGTTATCCGTCCGATGATGAAACAAAGAAAAGGTTCCATCATCCATATGAGTTCAGTTGTTGGGATAAAAGGAAATGCAGGACAAGCAAATTATGCGGCTTCAAAAGCAGGGATTTTAGGTTTTTCTAAATCTGTTGCTTTAGAGTTAGGTTCTCGTAATATTAGAAGTAATGTGATTGCTCCAGGTTTTATAGAAACAGAAATGACAGCAAAACTAGATGAAAAAATAGTAGAAGGATGGCGTAATGAGATTCCATTAAAAAGAGGAGGAACTCCTGAAGATATAGCAAATGCATGCATCTTTTTAGCTTCTGATATGAGTGCTTATATTACAGGGCAAACATTATCAGTGGATGGAGGAATGTCAACTTAAAAAAATAAAAAAAGCTTGATTTTTAAAAATCAAGCTTTTTTATTTTTACTACTTAAATATTTTCGAATTCTTGTTGGTGTTCTTAGGCACAGGCATAGAATCACATATTGAAAAACCTTTTGAATCTCTATCCATATCAGCTTAAGAAATAGGCATCTGAAAAGTAAAAAATGATAGCATAAAAAACGTTTTTTATTTAAATTAAGTCTGAATAAATTAACTCCTTTTTGAAAAGCTTCTTTTCTAAGTATTCATTTCAATCTTAGTCTTTATCAGGGTTTAATAAGTAAGGTATTTTCAAATTTTTGCTGGTATTTTAAACTCCCTGAGAATCGCGTATTTGAAATCCTTCTGAACATCTCTCCATATAAGCCTAAGAGATAGGGGTACGAAAAAGTAAAAAATGAGCAATAAGACTTAGCTGCTTTAGCAAAAACTTTCTAATACAGAGAAAGCATCAATTCCAATAATTTAAATTTTTACTGTTTATTCAAGATCTAGTAAAAAGGAAAGCTTTTTGAATTTTTGCTGATATTTTTCGATCGTATAATAAGGTACTCTTTCTCTATTTGATAAATCGCATTTTTTAGATAGGAAATGTATTGTTATCGAAATTTTCAAAACTACCATCGTTGTATAACAAAATGATCTTTATCAATTCCTTGCCTTTTTTTTGAGGGATAGATGGGAGGTCTATAGGTGCTTCATGAGAAAACAAAGAAGGAGTTTCTTCTAAAGAAGGAGGATTCCTATCTATTACATCTTGCTCCATTGATGGAAATTTTCCTTTTCCTTTTAAAAACCAATACAAATTAACTTCGGGAAATTTATCTACTACTTTTAAAACAAAATCTAAACTAGGTTTATTTCTTCCAGATAGGAGGTGAGACATGGTTGATCTTTGAATATCAATAGTATCGGCAAAACTAGAAGATGTTAATTTGTAATAATCAAGTACTTGTTTTAAGCGTAAAATAATTTCAGTAGAGTTCACTATTGTAAATATTAAAGGGTTTATTACAAATGTAATGATAAATTTAATCATATCAAAATTACTAATGTAAAAGCATAAAACAAAAAACATGCTAAATTAAAACTTTATATAAAGTTATTTAAAATGCTTATTGCTAAGTGATTACATGCTTAATATAGTTTTTATTTATAGTGATTGGTTTCAATAAGAAGAATGCATTTAATTGGATAATTAATGCATGAGTATGAAATATTACGATTGTAATCCTTAAAATGAACTTTATAATAAATAAAATTATGAATTGACTATTTTATATAAGTCATCAAAATACCGAAAAGGTCTATAAAAAACTATTTACATTTGTAATTAACTGAATTGCCTTTTGTTATTCTGTAAATTACCCCATTTTTTACTAAGCTTATACATATGCTGTTTGTAAGATTAAGGCTTTTATAGAGGTCAGCACTTACTTATCAATTTTGATTGGTTTACATCAGCTTCAACCATTCTGCATATTAGATTATTGAAAATCGTGCCCCTGTCTTATGATCTATTAATCTTATAGCAACATTCCTTAGAATAAAGGTTAATATTTCTATCACTTATCCGCAAATAAGTGGTTCTTATCCATGATTTAACTTGACGTATCGTTCTATGAAGTGCTTTAAAATTTAAACTACTATTGCTTTCAATTTGTTATCATATACTTTTGAAATAAGTCTATAGCCTTCCCATTTATCTGTGGTTATCTTTGTTTTTTGGCTTATATCATGTGGTTTACAAAAATATAAGGAAGTGATTCTGCTGAAAAGTCGCCTATTCTCGTTGCATACATCTGTTTGACTTAGCTTCTTTTGTTAGCTGAACTGCTGTAACAGCTTTTTTTTCCTCCAATAACAAATTCATTTATATGTACATCTCCATCCATGAGATGATTACTATTAGAGGGCATAATTTCTCTTACTTTGTACATAAAAATTCGGGCTATAGCTTGGGAGATTTCATAGCAAGCTCCCATATAACTAGCTGATAAACCTTTGGTGGAAGTTGCCATCTCAAAACAAATGAGAAAAGCTTTTCGAACTCCAAATTTGGCCTTATGAAATAGCGCACTTCGTTGTTGATTCAATACTACTGTAAATACTACGATTTCCACCAAAAGCCTTATGGTGCTTGGCAAGCAGTATGATTACAACGATTACACTTGTAGGCTGTTTTTGACCTTATTTCTTACCAAATATTATATCTAAAATGGAACTATTTTTTAATAATTAAGTGGAAGGTCACGAATAACTCTTAAATAAGCTTAGGTAGAAAATTGGATAAGGATTTTAGCCAACTAGTAATAACGTACCAATTAGTAGGGGATGATCTTTATAAAAGGATGATTACAAATGTAAACTACAACAAAAGATCAATGCGCTCTATGTATAGATATATTGATTCAACTGCACAAATTTATATCAAAGAATTAAAGAAAGTATGCTTAAAAATTCAGATACTTTGATTTATTTACTTACAGAGAAATAAAGTCGATATCTTTAACAAATAAATACTTTTAAGCCTTAATAATCCTATTTAGTCAATAGTAGGATTCTTTTTTCTCTTAATGCTTAAATAAGTATTAAACGCATTTTTCTTAAGCATAAGAGAAAAAAGAGAAGAATCATACTAAAAAATGATGAACGTGTTAGTTAGTTATGTTCTTCAAAGTTATTTAAGAGTTCAAAAGGTTGTAATTTCCTTGACATCATTCTTTTTGTTATATAAGCAATTAGGCACCTATAAAAACAAGAAACAAAGAACAATTCATCTTTCTATATAAAGTCAATTAGTAGGAGGATAATGTGTTTGTTACAATTGTAAATAATATACAAAAACTTCCATTGTTACAAAAGTAAATGTAAAGGTGTTCGTTTTTGTAAACTAAAGATATCATTGATGCAAGTAGGTATTTTTTAGGTGTTAGATTTCGAGCTATAAAAGCTTTTTATAGACTAGTTGCGGTATATAATAGCGTTTAAAAAAGGTAGTAAAGGGCTTATTTAAGTGTCTTAAACAAGAAAATAATTGTTAGCGGGTCTGAAAAATTGTTATTACTGAATGAATATGACATACAGAATTAAAAAAAGATTGTTTAGATGTAAATACATATTACAATTGTAACTTATTTATCATATAGGTAAGTTATATATGTGAAATATTCATTTGTAATATTAGTTTATGATTAATACTCCTTAAATGTTAAAGTAGCTTTAAAAGGTGTAACAAATTGGAGATTTATAAGTCATATAAGAGATTATATTACTATGCTGATAAATTTAGTAATTTGATTAGTTTTTAATAGTTGATAAAAAAGCCTCTAGAGAATTCTAGAGGCTTTTTAATTACCTTTAACTTTAGGCAACTTATTATGTGAGATTATTTTTTTTATCTTTTGATAAACTTCTTTATAGAAAATTTATTTCCTGATCTAATCTTTAAAATATAAATCCCTTGATTTAAATGACTAACATTAATCCTGTTAGAAGGATTATAAACATTTAATACATTTTTTCCTCGAATAGTATATATAGAAAATTTATCAATAGTAATGTTAGAAGACGTCTTTACAAATAAACTATTCTGAGCAGGGATAGGATAAACATTGAAAATAGATTTATCGAACTCCTTAGTAGATAAAGTAGAGGAGTGGGTTCCTATTCCATCAAAGGTATTCCCTGCAAAAGTATCCCATTCGCCTTGCAAATCGAAGGTAGTATTAGGAGCAGCGATATTACTTTTTCTACGTAAAGTAATATCTTTCGCGTAGTTATCCGAACTATTAAAAACACCTATAATATCAATTAAAACACCATTTTTAAACAAACCAACAGCGTCATTTCCGTTAAAATTAACAGGAGCTCCGAAATTACTAGAAACTACTAGGTCAGCTTCATCTATTAATTTTTGATTAGAAGCACCTCCATTGATAATAACGAAAACTTCACCAGGTACGATACTAGTAGTTGTTCCTGAGCTTAAATCTAATTCGTCTTTCCAGTCTCCAGATCCATTACTTTGTCTTTTAACAGTATAGCCTGCTAAATCAATAGTTCTACTAGTTATGTTAGCAATTTCTAAAGCTTTATTATTACCTCCATCTGGTTCAACATATTCAGAGAAAAATAATTCGTCAGCACCATTAGAAGCTCCATCAGTAGTAGTTGCATTAACAGTTGCAGATTGTGCAGATTTATTATTGGCTCCGTCCTTAGCTAATAAATTAACACTGTAAGTAGTTGATATAGTTAACCCAGTAACCGTATAAGTTGTATTTGTAGTTGTGGTTTTTAGGTTTCCATCAACGTAAACTTCATAACCAGTAACAGCAGTATTATCAGTTGAAGGAGTCCAAGTAATTTTAAAAGAAGAATCTGTTTGATTGCTAACAACAATACCGATAGGAACTGTAGGTGCTTCTGTATCTTCTAAGGTTTTTCCATTTACGACATTACTAGCAGCTGATTTATTGTTAATTAAATCTTTTGCTACAATGGTTACTCCATAAGTAGTATTTGGTGTTAAACCTGTAATTGACATGGTAGTATTAGGTGTCGTCTTAATCAAGTTTCCGTCCAAGAAAACCTCGTAACCAGTAACACCTACATTGTCTGTAGAAGGATCCCATGAAACATCAATTGAAGAAGTTGTTTCATTACTTACTACCACATTTGCTGGAACAGTAGGAGCTTCAGTATCACTACCTGTATAAATACCCCACAAATCTTGCGCAGTATCTCCTCCCCATATTCTAGTAGCTAAATAAGGATTATCTATAAAAGGATTTCTATTACCTTGCGCGTAAGTATTAGCTGTATTTCCATGATAGGTATTACGAGCTTTTTCGATATCAGAAACAGGATCTTCTGCATTCCATTTTAAAAATAAATCGATCATCTCATCATCTGTAAATTCAGATGAACCAACGCCAACACCTGAAGGAAGACATTGAGTTTCATAACGTAAGTACATATACATCACCATTCTAGCAATGTCTCCTTTCCACTCATCACCAGGATACCAAGCATTAGTGTTGGGTCCGTTAGGGCCAACATAAGTAACTGATGAAAAACCAGAATTACCAGAACCATCTCCAAATCTATAGTTGTTTCTGGTGGAATTCCTTGTTTTATCAGCAGGTCTTAAGTTATGAGCATCTGTTCCTGCACCAGGAGATCCTGTTTCTAATTTAGGAGTAGCGAGAGATTTTGAATACACATGCTCTCTATTCCATACTAAAAGATCTCCGTTACCAGAGTCTTGTAAATTTCCACTACGAACTCTATCATTATCTACTTCGGAGTCACTTCCATCTTCCCATCCATAAATTAGAAGTACTTCTGAAGGGTTATCAGGATTTGCATCAGTAATTTTAGAAGCTTCCCAAACTCCTGGGGTATAACTAAGTAAATTTGTATGAGTACTTTTTATTTTTAAAGCAAGAGCTTCTTTTAATGCTGCTCCTGTCAAAGTAAGATCTACATCGCTATAATAAGCTTGTTGCGCAACAGTAATACTAACTGAAGCTACGATTAATAAGGCTGTAAGTAATTTTTTTACCATAATATATTATTTTTTGCGTTCTAAAAGTGCCATATAAAATCCATCAAAACCAGAAGTGCTTGCTAAGATTTTTTCATCTTTAATAAATGAAAAATCTTTACCTGCATCTGAAGCTAAGAAAAATTCTATTTGTTTTTGATTCTCAGAAGGCAATACAGAACAAGTTGCATAAACCATTTTGCCTGCGGGCTTTACCATCTTAGAATATTGTTGTAAAACTTCTTGTTGCGTAGTTCTAATTCTATCCATAAATTCTGGTTCTAATTTCCACTTACTATCTGGATTTCTCCTTAAAACTCCTAAACCAGAGCAAGGAGCATCTATTAGAACTCGATCGGCTTTTTGATGCAATTTTTTTATGACTTTAGTAGAGTCAATAACCTTTAAATCGATGTTATGAGCTCCATTTCTTCGAGCTCTAACCTTTAATTTCTTCAATTTACTTTCGTAAATATCCATTGCTATAATTTGCCCTTTATTTTCCATTAAAGATGCGAGATGGAGTGTTTTTCCACCAGCGCCAGCACAAGTATCAACTACTTTCATTCCTGGTTGAACATCTAAATAGGCAGCTACTAATTGAGAAGAAGCATCTTGAACCTCAAAATCCCCCTTTTTAAAAGCTTCCGTTTTAAAAACATTCGCTCTTTCTACTAACTTTATAGCATCTGGGTGATTAGGTAGTTTTTCTGTAATTACGTTTTCAGTACGCAATTGTTTTTGCAAATTATCTCTTGTAATTTTTAAGGTATTGGTACGCAAAATTACTTCGGCTTGCTTATTTAAAGCAGCCATTTCTTTAGTCCAAATGGTTTCTCCTAATTCAGAGGCACCAATTTCATCTATCCAGTCAGGAATAGACTCTCTAAATTTTCTAATTTTTGATAATTCGTCAAATTTTCCTTTGATTCTTCGGGTAGGAGTAGGTTCTATTTGGTTCCAATCGGGTAGTGGTATTCCTTTTAAGACACACCAAACAGAAAATATTCTCCATAAGTTAGGCCTGTCGAAAGGTTCTTTTACATTAGCTATTTCAGCATATAGTCGCTTCCATCGAACTATTTCGTAAATAGTTTCTGCCACAAATTTCCGATCTCTACTTCCCCAACGTTTATCTCTTTTTAAAGCTTTTTCAACAGCTTTATTAGCGTAAGCACCTTCATTAAAAACATCGCGTAAACTATCTATTACCGCATATGTTAAATTTCTATGTAATCTCATTCTTGTGAATTTGTGGGGTGCAAATATACAGTAATAAACTAATACTTAACCTATTTAGATATGTTGTTTTATATTAAATTTTATTAAGATAGTTGTTAACTAAAAAAATAATAAATAGGATAGTAATAAAATCATTTCGTATTTTCGTATTATGATTATTTTAAATGAATGAATCTTCAGAAACCGATTACATATATAAAGGGAGTAACCATCAATAGAGCCGAGCTACTATATACGGAGTTAGGTATAAAAACAGCTGATGATTTGCTTAACTTTTTCCCTTTTAGATATATAGATAAAACAAAATTCTATACAATAAAAGAGCTTGAAAATAATAATTCAGAAGTACAAATTGTAGGGAAAATTACAGGTATAAAAACAGTAAAGCAAAAAAAAGGGAGTAGGTTAGTAGCCACTTTTTCTGATGCTACAGGTACTATTGATTTGGTATGGTTTAAAGGAGTAAAATGGATTAAAGATAGTTTGAAAATAAATACCCTTTATGTCATTTATGGAAAATTAAATTTATTTGGATCGAGATATAGTATGCCGCACCCAGAAATGGAATTAGTTGCTGAGTATAAGAAAAAGTTACAAATGGCGATGCAGCCTGTATATCCTTCTACAGAAAAACTAACGAATAAAGGGGTTACTAATAAAGTAATTAGATCACTTATGCAGAATCTTTTTCAGCAAACTTATGCGGGTATAGCCGAAAATTTACCAGCTTATTTGTTAGAGAAAGAAAAGTTAATAGATAAAAAAGAAGCTTTATTAAATATACACTTTCCTAAAAGCCAAGAATTGTTAGCAAAGGCTCAATATCGGTTAAAATTTGAAGAATTATTTTTTATTCAATTGCAATTGCTTCAAAAAAAGCTCATACGAAAATCAAAAATTAAAGGATATTCTTTTAGTGAGGTAGGAGAGAAGTTTAACTCTTTTTATAAAAATTATTTACCTTTTGATTTGACTAATGCTCAAAAAAGAGTACTCAAAGAAATACGTAAAGATGTTGGTTCGAATGCTCATATGAATCGGTTATTGCAAGGAGATGTTGGATCAGGAAAAACAATAGTTGCTTTATTAACAATGCTATTGGCGTTAGATAATGGCTTTCAAGCAACCATAATGGCTCCAACTGAAATTTTAGCGATACAACATTATAATGGCATCAAAGAGTTGTTAGAAGGAATGGATATTTCAATAGAGCTATTAACAGGTTCTACAAGGGCTAAGAAGAGACGTGAAATCCACGGAAATCTAGAAACAGGAGGCTTAGATATTTTAGTAGGAACTCATGCTTTGTTAGAAGATAAAGTACGTTTTCATAATTTAGGAATAGCGATTATTGATGAACAGCATCGATTTGGAGTTGCTCAAAGAAGTAAAATGTGGCAAAAGAACGAGCTGCCTCCTCATATATTGGTAATGACAGCGACTCCTATTCCAAGGACGTTAGCAATGTCTGTTTACGGAGATTTAGATATTTCTGTAATAGATGAATTACCTCCTGGTAGAAAAGAGATAAAAACAGTACATCGTTATGATAGCAATAGATTAGCTGTTTTTAAATTTTTAAAAGATGAAATAGCAAAAGGGAGACAAGTTTATATTGTATATCCTCTAATAGAAGAATCTGAGGCCATGGATTATAAAGATTTAATGGATGGCTATGAGAGTGTTGCTAGAGAGTTTCCTCCACCTCATTATCAAATTAGTATCGTTCATGGAAAAATGAAACCAGCGGATAAGGAGTATGAAATGAACCGCTTTATTAATGGGGAAACTCAAATTATGGTAGCAACTACCGTTATTGAAGTAGGTGTTAACGTACCTAATGCAAGTGTAATGGTTATTGAGAGCTCAGAACGTTTTGGTTTATCTCAATTGCACCAATTAAGAGGAAGAGTAGGGCGTGGAGCCAAACAAAGTTTTTGTATTTTGCTATCAAGCTACAAATTATCTTCAGATGGTAAGACGCGTTTGCAAACGATGGTTGATACTACTGATGGATTTAAAATAGCCGAAGTAGATTTAAAACTTAGAGGTCCTGGAAATATAATGGGAACTCAGCAAAGCGGTATCTTAAATCTTAAAATAGCGGACGTTGTAAAAGATACTCCTATTTTGCAAAGCGCAAGAAAAGTAGCTATTGAAATATTACAAAAAGATCCGGATTTATCGGATCCAGAAAATATACCAATAGCAAAAACATATACTCAATTGCAAAAAAAGAGTGGTCTATGGAGTAAGATTAGTTAGCCTTTATTTTTATTAAATATTTATTTTATGGTATAATTAGTGTTGCTTCTTTTCAATTAATTTGTTTTTTTTAGCAAGTAACACTGCGTCAAAGCACTCTAGATTTCCGTAATTTTTTTTGAGTGCTGTTAAAGAAAGATAATCAGGATGATGAATTTCTGAAATAATAGCATACAAATATGTTTTGCCTTCTTTTTCTATAGTAAATTTATAGGTGTGAATGGCTAATTTTGAAGGAGCAATACCTCCCATAAGTTTATATAAACCAGTATAATTTACTGAAGGAAAAATTTCACTAAATAGCAAATGTTTCTTTTTGATAATCCAATTGCTTTGTTTGAAAGTACTTCCTATGGATGCTCCGTTTATAATTCTTGAATGTTCTTTTAAAAATGCTTGATTTATTTGCTTAGGATATTCTACAAAAGCAAGTGTTCTCGTTATCTTTTTATTTTTATGTAAACTGTATAAATTAGAAACTCTTAGCAGGCTTGTTGCTTTTAAAACATCAACACCATAATTTCCGTATTTTATTTTAATTCTTTCGCTATTTAGTTTAGGGGAAATGTATGCTTTAGTAGTAGTAAGAACCGTCTTTTCTTTTTTAACAGCGCAACCAATAAAAAGAAGAGACATAAAAAGAAGTATAGAAAGAGGACGTATGTTTTTCATTGATTTGTGATAGCGAGAAAAGAGGAACATTGCAAAAAGGATGATGATGCTTTTTGCAATGTTATTATATTAGATTCAATTTTTAATTAATTTAAGTTAGGTTGAGGAGTTAACCTTAGATAAGGCTTAATTTCTTTATGCCCTTTAGGGAATAAACTGGGTATTTCATCATTAGTTACAGCTGGAGAAATTACGCAATCATCGCCATTGTTCCAATTAGCAGGCGTAGCTACTTTATGGTAAGAAGTTAATTGTAAAGAATCTATTACTCTTAATAATTCATCAAAATTTCTACCTGTAGAAGCAGGATAAGTAATCATCAATTTTACTTTTTTATCTGCTCCAATAACAAATACAGATCTCACTGTAAGTTTACTATCTGCATTTGGATGAATCATATCATATAAGTTAGCAACTTTACTTTCTTCATCGGCAATTATAGGAAAGTTGACTGTAGTATTTTGAGTTTGGTTTATATCTTTAACCCATCCTATATGAGAGTCAAGCCCGTCAACACTAAGTGCAGCCACCTTTACATTCCTTTTATCAAATTCAGCTTTGTATTTAGCAGCTGTTCCTAACTCTGTTGTACAAACAGGCGTGTAATCTGCGGGGTGAGAAAAAAGAATTCCCCAACTATCTCCTAGCCAATTATGAAAATTAATTTCACCTTCTGTTGATTGTGCTGTAAAGTTTGGGGCTTCATCTCCTAATCTAATTGTGTTCATTTTTTTTAGTTTTAAATTAAAATTTTATGAACATTAAATTTACTAAATTTTAAACAGAGCTTAGACTTATATTTTGTTAAATCGATAGCTTAAAAATAGGGGGGGGACTTAGAAAAGGTTGTTATTTTTTTAATTTTAAAAAAGAAAAGCTATAATTAACCCCTAAATTCACAAAAGGACTGCTTAAGTTTCCTCCACTAGCTTTTACATATCCAAAACTACTTCTAATATTTAAAGCATTTGTTAATTTATAGCTTATACCAGCACTTGGTTTTATAATTAAACCTTCTCCAGTGCTAATACCACCACCTCCAGCAGCACCTCCTAAAACTTGCAGAAAAGTGGCTACTTTTTTATTTAGAAAAGGGGTAGTTTGAATCCCTACACCGATAATTCCTTCAGCATAAGCACCAGCACTCCCAAAATTAGCAAAAGAAGTTTGGCCAGCCCCATATACATATTTGTTAAGGAAAAAGTTAATTTGAAGAGATATTTGATGCATATCTTGAGTAAAATGACCATTCCTAGCTGCGTCGAAATATACATCTTGTTTTACAATAGCTTCTAATCCCTTAAAGACAAAATCGTTAAAAATACCTCTATTAGATGAAATACCATCTTTATTGATGTAATATTTTAAACCAAAACCAAAGGTAGAAGTGAGAAAATGAGAATCAGGAGTCATCAAGTACCCTTTGTTAAGAGAAATGTACATATCATCAAAAACCTTTTGTTCAATAGAAAGGTCAGGATAAATTAAGAAGCCTCCTTTAGTATCTACACCACCACCACCACCAGCTCCAATACCAAATTTAGCTAAAATATTTGTTCTATTTTTATTCATAGAAAGGTGGTATCCAGCTCCTACAAATAAATCCATATATCCAGCTGGAATTCCTTCGTAAGCACCATCAGCTTTTATAAAAGTAAAAAATGACTCGTTGATATAAGCATCTAATTCAAACCCTGCTAAGCGAATAATTCTACCTTTTATAGATGTTAATTCACTATTGTTAAATCTAGATTTTCCTTTTACGGAAAGATTATTTAAATGCACTAACAATGAGTAATCACTGGAAGATTGATCCCAATCAGTATTTTTTAAATTTTCGATAGAGAATTGATTTTCTCTTTTATCGAAATTACTATAATCGAAAGATAATGGGATTTGAATAGCTGCATTTATTTGATGACTTTTAATGGCTCCTTGATCAAAGAAATTTACATAACTCCATCCTACAGTTGTTGAAAAGTATTTAAAATCATACCCTAAATTGATGTGAGGTAAAATAAAAGCACCACCGCCATCAGGAGCACTAGCACCACCGCCGCCGCCAAAATGAACTCCAGTATCTATAAAAAGTTTTTTACTAATATTTTTTTGAATTCCTGCATTTATTCCTAGCGTAAAAAAACCACCCCTAATACCGCCAATAGCTCCATATATACCTAGACCTACATAGCTCCAATTAGTAGGTTTTAAGTTATAATGAACTCCTGAAAAGTCCATATTTACTTCGTTTTTAGGCATCTTAATAGAAAGAAAATCTAATTGCCCAAAGCCTATTTGAGTCTTCCTTTCAGGAACCTTATTTTGAGCATAAAAAAAAGGAACACTCATTGTTGTGCATAACAGGAGTGCTCTTTTAACTATGTTGTTAAACATAAATTACATCGTTTAATTAGTTGTGAATTTTCAGTCGTTTTCCTCCTTTATAAGAAGCAACAAAAGCATCTTTAAAACCTATTTTTGTTAATTCTTTTTTTAAGAATTTAGCCTCTCCCAACGAACTAAATAAACCTAAGGAATACTTAAAATATCCGTTTTTATTAGTAATTGTACCTGGTAAAAACTTAGAAGATATTAGTGGGTATTTTTTAGCTGAAAAAACACCTACTTGTACAGAATAAATAAGTTGATTGTTAGTGTTATTCTTAATTGTATGAATATTTTCTTCTAGGCTTTCTTCAGAGGACCCTAATGCTTCATTGGGCGTATCGCTACTTGTTGTAGTTACTATTTCCAAAGAACTAATGCTATCTAATACTCTTTCGGCTTCTGCTGCTTTTATAGCTGCAATATCAACGGTAGGAGCAATAGTAGCTTTACGATTATAAAAATAAAGAGTAGAAGCAGCTAATAAACCTATGAGTATTCCTAATAAAATAGAAGTTTTTTTTGAACCTTTTTTATATTTAATAAGATCTTGCTTTATTTGCTCCAGCTCTTTTTCAGCTTCTTCTTTTCCTAGCTTTGCATTATCGAAATCTTGTTGCATTAACAAAAATTTCTCTTCTTCTATATATGGCATGGTTATTTTATAATTATTTAGTTTATCGAGGCACTAAAGTACAAAGATTTTTTATTATAACTTGTGAATCGATATTATTACTGTTTTTGAAGCAGGTGTATGACTGATGTCTGCTTTACTTTTTATGGGAACTAACACATTTGCTTCTGGAAAATAAGTAGCGGTACATTGTTCAGGAATATCATACGGAATTACTAAAAAGTTAGGAGCTTTTCTTTGCTCACCTTGAAAATGGCTTACTAAGTTTACGCTATCTAACTTTTTAAGACCTAGTTTTTTCATATCGTGAAGGTTCATAAAAATGACACGTCTTTCATTTAAAACCCCTCTATAACGATCATTTAGCCCGTAAATTGTAGTGTTGTACTGATCATGAGTTCTAATTGTCATCATTAGAAACTGATTTTTATTTAATGTAACTTCCGAAGGTTTGTTAATCGTAAAATTAGCTTTTCCTGTTTTTGTTGGTTCAAAATTATTTTCGCGAGCATTGTTAGGGAGGTAAAAACCTCCTTTTATACGAGAGCGTTCATTATAATTATTAAATCCAGGTATGGTTGCTTCTATTTTATCTCTAATAAAATCATAATTTGTGATGAATTTATTCCAGTTTACTTTGGTGTTTTTTAATGTAGCACTTGCCATTCCTGCAACAATAGCTGGCTCGCTTAATAAGTGTTCTGATAAAGGAGTTAGGTGGCCATGAGACTGGTGTACAACTCCCATAGAGTTTTCTACAGTAACAAATTGCTCTCCACTTTCTTGAAAGTCCTTTTCAGAGCGTCCTAAACAAGGTAAAATTAAAGCTTGTTTTCCATGAATAAGATGACTTCTATTTAATTTAGTAGATATCTGAACTGTTAGGCTACAGTTTTGTAATGCTTTTGCGGTAAATTCGGTGTCAGGAGTAGCTGAAATAAAGTTACCTCCCATACCTATAAAAACTTTTGCTTCTTTTTTGTGCATAGCTTCAATAGCACCCACAACATCATAACCATGTTTTCTAGGAGCTTCAAAATGAAACTCTTCTTCCAGTTTATGTAAAAAAGCTTCTTTTGGTTTTTCCCAGATTCCCATAGTTCTATCTCCTTGAACATTTGAATGCCCACGAACAGGACAAGTTCCAGCTCCCTTTTTTCCAATGCTCCCTTTTAATAGTAGCAGGTTTACAACTTCACGAATATTATCTACTGCATTTTTATGCTGTGTTAGTCCCATTGCCCAGCAAATAATAATCTTATCATTATTGATAATCAGTTGGGTAGCTGCTTCTATTTCACTTAGTGCTAACCCTGTTTGAGGAAGCAATTCATCAATACTATAAGTATCTAAATCTTGTAAAAAATCTTCCAGTCCATGAGTTTTCTCATTAATAAATTGATGGTTAAATACAGAATTAGGAGTTTCTAATTCTTTCTGTTTCATCATTTTTAAAATAATCTTCAGTAAGGCTACATCTCCATTTATTTTTACTTGCAAGAATAAATCGGTTAGTTTTTGTCCAGCACCAAACCATTTAATAGGATTTTGAGGGTCATTATAATTCATTAATCCAACTTCTGGCAGAGGATTTATAGTAATTATTTGGCCACCATTTTTTTTCGTTTCGCCGAGAGCAGTTAGCATTCGAGGATGGTTTGTTCCAGGATTTTGCCCTATAACAATAACTAAATCAGCATGATTAAAGTCTTCTAAGGTAACAGATCCTTTACCTATTCCTAAGGTTTCAGAAAGAGCGGTTCCACTACTTTCATGACACATATTAGAGCAGTCAGGTAAGTTGTTAGTTCCAAATTGACGAACGAATAATTGGTATAAAAAAGCAGCTTCATTGCTAGTTCTTCCTGATGTATAAAAAATAGCCTCATCGGGTGAGGGTAGGGCATTCAATTCTTTTCCTATTAAATTGAAAGCAGCATCCCATGAAATCTCTTCATAGTAATTAGCTCCTTCCTTCAATATCATTGGGTGGGTTATTCTACCGCTTTTTCCTATTTCGTAATCTGATAATTGCGAAAGTTCTTCTATAGAGTGGGTAGCAAAAAATAAGGGAGAAACTCTATTCTTGGTAGCTTCTTCAGCAATAGCTTTTGCACCATTTTCACAATACTCTGCTAAAAAAGCTCGTTTTTCATCAGGATCAGGCCATGCACATCCTGGGCAGTCAAAGCCTTCTTTTTGATTTATTTTTGCTAGTAAACCAATGCCTTTGGTTATTCCTATTTCATTGGTAACATGAGTTAAAGCAGATTTTATTGCTTTTACTCCAACGGCGGACCTAGGAATATCTATTAATTCTATTCCTGTTAATTTTGCAGGTGGTTGTGCTTGTATTTTTTTATCGCTCATCACTTATATATTGAGGATTAGAGTAAATTGTCATTGTGTTATTTCTATGAAAACCAATTAAACAAATACCAAACTCTTTAGCGTAATCTACCGCTAAGCTAGAGCAGGCAGAAACTGCTATTATAATTGGTATTTTAGCAAAAAAAGCTTTCGATATTATTTCATAAGAAACACGTCCGCTAACTAACATTGTATTAGCCTCTTTTAATGTATCATGAAGTAATAACTTTCCTATGCATTTATCAACTGCATTATGACGACCAATATCTTCTTTTACTACTAGTAATTTATTTTGTTTACTGAAAATAGCAGCTGCATGACTTCCTCCAGTAGCGTGAAAAAGAGATTGATTTTTATGCATTTGTTGATACATTGCTTTTATTTCATGCAATTTGATAGTCTTTTTTTTCTGTAGTTCCTTTCCATGTATTGTAAGATCTTCCAATTCTTGTTTGCCACAAATCCCACAAGATGATACAGACAATAAAGTTCGCTTATTTAAATAACCTTTGCCTAAATTTTCTGTAGGAATTATACAGTTCATGATAGCTGATTGATTTTCTTTTATTTCTTCAATTTGAATTTGAATGGCTCTTTTTTCTTTATAAATATCTTCTGCATATAGTAAGCCTCTTATCAATTCTATATCATCATTGGGAGTTCTCATTACAACAGTGTAAGCGCTACTGTTTATATTAATTTGTAGAGGAGCTTCCATAACCAGTTCATCATCAAATTTTAATGATTTTAAAGAACTTGTTTTAATGGCTTGATAGTTTAATTTCTGCATGATTTTCATAAACTGAATCAAAGGTAATGAAAACTATTATTCTTATCTTTAATTTAACAAAAGCTTCTAAAGGTTATTTTTCTTGGGTATGGAATAGTTGGTTACAAAAAAGCACTTTTTTTTCATTGGAGTTTATCGTTGCAAAAAATAAATAATCAGTTCCTCCATCCTTTATTTTAGTTTCTTTTCTAATTTGAGCGACTGTTTTCGGGAAATTACGAACAGTAATATTGGCTTTTCCTTTTTCAATTTCTTTGTATATATTCTTTTTGTTGTAAGGAAGTACTGCTTTGATTTGGAAGGCTCTTCCAGGAAAACAAGAAACGAATTCTTTTGAGGTGTATAAGTGTGTGTTTTTATGTAGCTTATGAAGCTTTAATTGCATCGATACTTGATGAAATGCTCCTGACTTTAAGATAGCAGCATTAGGTTCATAAAGGTAATTTAAAGGTTCAGAATATGTTGAAAAGACTTCCTTGTTGTATTCAAAATTAAAAATTTGAGAGTCTGTTTTTTGTAGATTGATTGTTTTTATATTGAGGGTACCATCAAACCCTTTTTCTAATATAAAAAGTAATTCTTTAACCTCATTTTGCAAAGCAACTACATGAACTTCTTTTACGAATTTTAATTCATTTATCGTCTTTGAAATATCCAACATAGGAGAATTTTTGAGCAAGATGCATTTCGATTTGGAAAATAAAAAATCTAAATTCTGAGGCACATTAGGTAGGCAATCATTCAGTAAAAAGACTTTGCCTTTTGCTTCATTTCTTCGGGAAGGATCAATATAAATCCAATCAAACTCTAACGAACTTTTTCTTAAGTAGTCTAATCCGTTGCCTGCTATCAAATTTACATTAGCTATCTTTAATTCCTTATAATTATGAGCAACAATAGTAGATAATTCAGTATTAATTTCGCAATGAGTAACGTTATTAAATTTTTTAGAAAACTCAAAAGTATCTACTCCAAAACCTCCTGTTATGTCAATTAAAGAATCTCCTGAAACCAAACTAGCTTTATAATTGGCTGTAATTTCAGAAGACGTTTGCTCAATGCTTATTTTTGAAGGATAATATATATTTTTCGTGGTGAACCACGTAGGAAGCTTTTTTTTAGATTTTTCCTTTGCAGTGAGCTGATTAGCTAATTCTTGCGCGGTAATATTAGTAAAGGGACTTCCTTTTAAGATGAGTTTCGCAACATCTATGTGCAAATTGTTAGCAATGAATTGTTGAACTTCTTCTTGTAAGATATATGAATTCAAGTTTGACTAAATATTTTTTGTTAATGATTTTACAATTTTATTGTTTGCTAAAAACTCTTTTAAAATCACTTTTAGAGCAGTGTACATTGGAACAGCAGTAATCATTCCTGTAATGCCAAAAAGTAATCCTCCTATAATTATAATTAAAAAGATTTCTAGAGGATGTGACTTTGTTGTTTTTGAAAAAATAATAGGTTGGCTAAAAAAGTTATCTATTAGTTGCGCTATTAGATAACCTATCATAACATAAGATGTAGTTGGAAGAATTTCTGTTTGAAAATCTAATCCCAAGTTACTTGTCATAGATAAAGTAAACATAATAACTGCACCAATTAATGGCCCTATATAGGGAATTAAATTCAAAAGAGCGCATAAAAATGCTATCACAATAGCATTGGATATTCCAAAGACTAATAAGATGACTGTATATAGAATGAATAAAATTGTAATTTGAGTAATTAGCCCTATGAAATAACGCGATAATAAGTCGTTTATTTTTTCTAGCGATTTAGAAAAACGTCCTTCTGTTTTATTAGGGATGATTGTCATAACTGCATTTTTAAGTAACTGACTATCTTTCATAAAGAAAAAAGAGATAAAAAGTACAGAAAATAAGCCTACGCTTAACGAACCAACCGTGCCAACTACATAGTTTAATAAGTTAGGAATAGCTTTTACTTGAGAAAAAATGTCTATATTTTTCAGTTCTCCTAAGATATCGATCCCTTTAGAAGCAAAATAAGCATCTACTTGATTGAATACATCTTGTACATCTGCTTGTAATTTATCTATATGAAGAAGCGATAAACTTTCTCCTTGCTTCGTTATTAAAGGGATGAACATACTAATTAACCCAAAAATAAAATTGACCATAAGAATCATTGCAACGACTACAGATAGCGTATTAGGAAACTTTAATTTTCGTTGTAAAAAAAGAACTATAGGTCTTGCAATTAACGAAACAACTGCTGCTATAATGATATAAATAATTACCGATTGGATAGTGTATAGGAAATATAACAACGTAAAAACGCCTGTTATGATAGCTAAGGCTCTCAAAATTCCATTAGATATGTTTCTAGAAGTCATGTAGTTGAATAAAAATGAGGGTAAATGTACACATATTTATAATAGGATACTTAGACTTACTCAAAGTTTTTTAGTAGGTTTGCTTTCCCTTTAAAATATATATGAATCTAAAACTTTAATTATGAAAAAAGGTATTATAATGGTTGCTATGCTTTTAGCAACAGTAAGTGTTAGTGCACAATTTTATATGTCTGCAAGTGGAGGCTACTCTATACCAAGTGCAGGTGTTAAATTTGGAACAGAAACAACTCCATCAGGAGTTAAAAATACGTATGGAAGTTATGGAGAAGGTTTGCACACTCAATTAAGAGGTGGGTACTTCTTTAATGATAAGTTTGGTGTTGAAGTAGGTTTAGGATATTTATATGGAGCAGATCAAACAATATTAAAAGTTTCAGGAATACCTAGCCAACCAGAAGTAGATATTAAAAGTAGAGGAAGAGCTTATGGTGCTTCAGCGTCTTTTGTATATAAATTTACAAACAATATTTATGGTCGTTTTGGAGCATTAATAAAGGTAGGTGGAAAAACAGAGGCTGTAGGAACATTAGAAGGCATTTCATTACCAGCAGGAGCAATTCCTAACTTACCTATTCCAACAACATTAGATGTTAACTTTACTCAAGATTATAAAGGTCGTTTACCTTTAGGATTTATAGGAGCTATTGGTTACAAATATGATGTAGCTAGCAATGTTTCATTATTTGCTGAATTAGAATATATGGGAATTAGTGTAACAAGAGATACCTCTAGTATAGCCGAGTTTAGTGCTAGCTTAAGAGAGGTGCCTGGTTCTTCTTTATCGCTAGAGCAAGTTAGAGGAATTTTAGCAGCAGGAGGTAATCCTTTAGCAAATTCATTGTATGATAATATTGAGTATGTTGATGAGTTGCCTTTAAACAATACTGATGCTACTAAGCAATTATCACAAAAAGTACCTTATTCTTCTTTTGGAATCAATATTGGTGTAACATACACTTTTGGTAAGTAATTTTTATTTCTTAGTTAAAAAAAAGGAGTAGGATTTCAATCCTACTCCTTTTTTTTTGATGTATTTTTTACGATATTTAATTATAACCTTTTACCTCTCCAAGATCTAGTGTTCCTACTGATAATTCATGTTTAGTAGGTAACAAAGCGCCAGATTGAGTAGTTACCCAATCACTCCACGAAGCTTCCGTTCCACCTATGGGAATGATAGATACCCACATTTTATAACTGATTGGCAATCCTTTCTCATTTAAAATCCATAAATAAGAATCTCCAGGAGTAGAGCCTCCCGAGGTATATGTAACAAGCAAAGCTTCTTTATTTTGGTAGTTAACAAGGCGTCTTTCTATTCCGTTTTCAAACACTTTATATGGAGCAACCAACCAAAAGCTATCATTATTAAAATAATCAGTAGCTTTTTTTAACACTGCTTCATTTTTTACAAGAGCACCATTTTCGAATATTTTTGTTTTATTAGGTTCTTTTGTATTTAAGATCACTTTTGTATTTTCCCAAGAAACGGTTACTACATGCTCTTTTTTATCCCACTTATAAAAGCGCTTTCCTCTAAAAGACCATTCTAAAAAACGAGTATTTTTATAGGCTTCATAATTCAAAGCATTTAACATTTTATGAGCTAATTTATCCGCTTTTGCTCCTTGTTTTCCTTTAGGTAAATCATCGTTATTTCTGGTATAGAAAATAGCACCAATAACTATCAATAACAACAATAAAATACCTACTATTTTTACGAGTTTTTTCATACCTATAAAAGTACGAAAAATGATGAAAAGCCTTAAGAGTAAAGAGTGGGTTTAACTAAATTTAACTAAAAGTTTTTTAGAAACTAGCTTTAATCATTCTATCATTGCCAAATACGTCTTTGCGTAAAACAATGCTCTTAAATCCTTTTTCTTTTAACATATTTATAGTTTCTTTTCCTAAATATTGATTGATTTCAAAAAAGAGCATTCCTTTTGGAGATAAGGATTTTTTTGCCAAATCAGCTATTTTCTTATAGAATATCAGTGGATTATCATTGGTAACAAATAATGCTAAATGAGGCTCGTTTTTTAAAACATTATTCTGAATTTCAACTTTTTCTAATTCTCTAACATATGGAGGGTTAGAGATGATAATATCAAATTTTTGACTATTACTCGTATTAAAGATCCCATCTAACTTTTTGGTAGTTAAAATATCTACCTCAAAAAAACCAACATTTACTTCATTTAAGAGAGCATTCTTTTGAGCTATTTTTAAGGCTTCTTTAGAAATGTCAATAGCAAAAACAGCAGTATTTTTAGAATTCTTTTTTATAGCGATAGGAATACACCCAGTTCCGGTACCGATATCCAATACTTTATGGCTTTTTTGCTGGTTCGGAAAATCAGCAATTTCGTTTAACACCCAATGAACTAACTCTTCCGTTTCTGGCCTGGGAATTAAAGTATGCTCATTTACATAAAAAGGAAGTTCGTAAAACATTGTTTTTCCTAAAAGATATTGAATGGGAACTTCCTTATATAACTCCTTTAAACAGGTATTCAAAAAAGAAACCTTTTCTAAAGGAATCTTAAAATTAGGTTGCATAACAACCTCTATTCTTTGAAGCCCTAAAACATCTTCCATCAAAATAAAAAAGATAGCATCTATTTCTGTTTTAGGGTAAATAGCGGAAAGTTCTTCTGAAAATTTAGCTCTAAATTGATTTAATAGCATTAAAATATGTTTATAAGTTTTTAAGCATCCAAACACTACAAGAGTAATGTCCTGTGTTTCCTATAGGAGCATCCAATGCTATGAATCCATTTTTTTTATACAAAGCTCTAGCAGCTTGCATATATGGCATTGTTTCTAAATAACACTGCTCAAATCCTATTGAAGCCGCTTTTTCTAAGCATTTCTTTATTAAGAGACTACCCAGTCCTTTTCCTCTAGCTTCTGGTAAGAAATACATCTTTTGTAATTCACAAATATTTTTTTCCTCATCACCATCTAGCTTAGCAAAGCCACATCCACCTATAATCGTACTTTTATACTCAATTACAAAATAGCTGGCAGCTTCTTTTTGATACGTCTCAAACATCGTATCTGTCGCTTTATCTTCATAAGCGGTTCCTACTTTAGGGGCTCCAAGTTCTAATAGAACGGAACGGATAAGGCTAGCTACGGCTAAATTATCACTGGATTTAATCTCTCTAATAATAAAGTCTTTCGGTGTCATTTGAATATGCTATTTTTGCAAAAGCAAAGTACTTAATTTTTTAAATAACAAAGATGAGGAAATTCGTGTATTTTTTAGGAATATTGTTGTGTTTTTTAAATTGCTCTGTTCGAGAGAAACCCATTTTTTTAAAAGTTGATGCTATCAAAGTAGTTGCTATTAAATCGGATACCATTCATTTGAAAGCTAGTGCATTTTTCCAAAACCCAAATGATATTGGGGGAACTATTTCTACAGATGAAATCAAAGTAATGGTAAACGAAACAGAAATAGCTAAGGTATCCTCTGAGAAGTTTAAAGTTCCAGCAAGAAAAGAATTTGAAGTTCCTTTACAAGTGAAGATCCCTACTAAAAAAGTATTTGAAACGAAAAAGAATGGGATTTTAGGAGGTCTTATAAATGCGCTTTTAAGCAATAGCTTAAAAGTTCGTTTTAAAGGAAACTTAAAATATGCTTTATTTGGATTTTCAAGAATATATGCTATAGACCAAACAGAAGAAATAAAATTACAATAATATCAATCATACAAATTATATACAACGTTGTTTGCAGCTTGCTAAAAACGGAATAGGTACCACAAGACCCAATCCGTCGGTAGGAGCTGTTATTGTTCATAAAGGTAAAATAATAGGAGAAGGATTTACAAGTCCTTACGGAGGAGCGCATGCAGAAGTAAACGCAATTCGGGCTGTTAAAAACAAAGAACTATTAAAAGAAGCTACCATTTATGTGACATTAGAACCTTGCGCTCATTTTGGAAAGACACCGCCTTGTGCTGATTTAATCATGCAGCATAAAATTCCTAATGTAGTCATTGGAACAATAGACACGAATAGTTTAGTGGCAGGAAAAGGTATTGAACGGTTAAAGAAATCAGGATGTAATGTTACTATGAACATATTAAAAGAAGCTAGTATAGAACATCACAAACGCTTTTTTACAGTTCAAAATCAAAAGCGCCCTTATATCATTTTAAAATGGGCAGAAACACAAGATGGCCTTATTGCTCCTTCGGTTAAGAAAGAGCAGACTCCCATTTGGATTTCTAATGTATATTCTCAACAATTAGTACATAAATGGCGAGCAGAAGAACATGCTATTTTAGTAGGAACCAATACTGTCCTGGCTGATAATCCTCAATTAAATGTACGTAGTTGGTGTGGAAAAAATCCCATTCGGTTGGTGATAGATAAAAGCTTACAAATATCTCAAGAAGCAAACGTATTGGATGGTAGTGCCAAGACGATTGTTTTTTTTGACAGGAAGAAGGCGACTCCTCCTTTAAAAAGAGAAGGAATAACCTATAAATCAATTGATTTTTCTACAGAAATTATAACACAGATAGTAGCCTTTCTACAGGAAGAAAAAATACAATCGCTAATTGTTGAAGGAGGAACACAAACGCTACAATCATTTATAGATCTAAATTTATGGGATGAGGCGAGGGTTTTTATAGGAGATGTTGAGTTTAAAAACGGAATTAGAAAACCAAGACTAAAAGGAAAATTAAAAACAAGAAAGAACATTGTAAAAGATGTTTTAAAAATATATACAAATGATTAAAAATATCATTTTTGATTTTGGTGACATATTCATCAATTTAGATAAAGAAGCTACTTATAGAGAAATGGCAAAGCTAGGAGTTACTGATATTTCTAGCGATATGATAGCAACCTACTATAAGTATGAAATGGGGTTATTAACTACAAATGAGTTTATTAGTTTTTATAAAAATAAATTCCCAACAATTCAAAAAGAAGCACTTATAAATGCGTGGAATGCTATTTTATTAGATTTTCCTCAAGAAAGGCTTTCTTTTTTAAAAGCGTTAAAAGCTTCTAAAAAATATAGATTATTTTTATTGAGTAATACGAATGATTTGCATATTTCATGGATTCAGAATGATTGGGGGATGAAATTGTATCATGAATTTAAGGATTGCTTTGAAAAATTTTATTTATCGCATGAAATTCATTTTAGAAAACCTAATAGAAACATTTATGAATTTGTTTTAAAGGAAAACGACTTAATGGCTAGTGAAACTATTTTTATTGACGATACTCAAGAAAATACAGATGCTGCAAAAGAATTAGGAATACATACTTGGCATTTGTTACCAAAAGAAGAAGTAACTGATTTGTTAAATAGAAAAGAATTATTGTTATGATCTATCTTGTGTTAAGCGTGTTAACATCTAGTTTGTTATTTGTTATTTTTAAATTATTTGAAATATATAGGGTCAATACATTGCAGGCAATTGTTGTAAATTACATCATCGCTTTTCTTTTTGGGCTTGGGGTTTCTAATGCATCCATTTCTCTTACAGAAATACCAAATCAACCTTGGTTTCTAGGGGCTTTTTTCTTAGGTATTTTATTTATTTCTGTATTTAATATCATGGGAATAACATCACAAAAAAATGGATTATCAGTAGCTTCAGTTTCTGGTAAAATGTCTGTAATAATTCCTATTCTTTTTGGAGTACTTGTGTATAAAGAAAGTATGAGTCTTTTTAAATTTATAGGAATTATATTAGCTTTAACAGCAGTGTATTTATCATCAGCGAAAAGTGACACCAAGGCTGTAAAGTTTAAAAATTTGATGTTTCCCTTGTTGCTATTTACAGGATCGGGATGCATTGATACAGGATTAAAATATGTAGAAACCACTTATGTAAACCAAGAAAGCGTCCCTTTATTTTTAGCAACTATTTTTGGAATAGCTTTTATTTTTGGGGTTTTTATTGTAATACTTCAAAGAATAAGAAAAAAAATTAGTAAATTTGAAATTAAAAGCATTTTTTGGGGTATTATTCTAGGAGTTCCTAATTATTTTTCAATGGAGTTTTTATTGAAAGCTTTGCAAACGGAAGGATTAGAAAGCTCTACGTTGTTTACCATTAATAACGTTTCTGTAATGATAATGACAACTCTTTTTGCCTTACTTTTCTTTAAAGAGAAACTAATTAAAAAAAATTGGATTGGAGTTGCCTTAGCCATTATGAGTATTTTATTAGTAGCCTCAGCATGACAAAAGAGATAAAAGATATTTATAAAACAATTGAATCCCCTTCTCAAGAAATAGTATTCAAGGATAGAAATAGTAAATTTTTTGGATATGCATTTCCTGTTCTTACTGAAGAGGACGTAAAAGAAGCTTTGGAACAATTAAAAAAAAAGCACCATTCAGCGCGTCACTTTTGTTATGCATGGCAGTTTGGAACGGAAAAAATTCGATTTAGAGTAAATGATGATGGGGAGCCCAGTAATTCGGCAGGAAAGCCAATTTATGGACAAATACAGGCGTTTGATGTAACCAATATCTTGATTGTTTCTGTTCGCTATTTTGGAGGAACAAAGCTAGGAGTTGGAGGACTTATAAACGCCTATAAAACATCAGCTCAATTAGCATTGGAAACTGCTGATATAATTGAAAAAACAATTGATATTAAGTATAAACTAAACTTTGGTTACGATATGATGAACAAAGTAATGCGTATTATCAAAGAAAAGAACATTAATATTGTCCATCAAAAATTAGAGCTAGACTGTGAATATACGATAGCGATTCGTAAAAAAGAAGCAGCTGGCATATTCATCATTTTTAATAATTTATTTAAAGTAGCAATTGAAGAAATTGAAGATTAAAATAAAATGGAAGAAGTAAATTTATTGTTTGATAGTTTAGAAAGTAACATAAGTATCAAAAGAGAAGAGCTTGAGTTGTCCAGAAATCTATGGAGGAAAAAAAAGTTTAAAAAAGGAGAGTATTTCAATGAATATGGGAATATTTGTAAGTATCTAGGATTCATTATTTCAGGTGTTTTTAGAACCTACTATATAGACGATGAGTTATTAGAGGAAAGGAATATTTTTTTACACTCCGATAATGATTTCTTTACAGCTTTTAAAAGTTTAGTTAATCAAACCCCTTGTTTATATTACATCCAGTCTTTAACAGATTCTGATATTATTTATATTCATATTGATGATTTAGAAAGGTTATACAGTATGTCAAAGGGATGGGAAAGAATAGGTAGAATTATTGCTGAAAACTCCTTTAATAAGTTGTTGTACCGTACAGAGAGTTTACTTTTTTTAAAGCCAGAAGAAAGATATTTAAACTTTGTGGCGCAATACAAGGTTTTATGTGAAAGGATACCGCAATATCATATAGCTTCATTTTTAGGATTAAAAAACCAATCGATAAGTAGGATCAAAAAAAGATTGCGTATAGAGTAATGCTAAAACTTTTTTCTTTTAGTATCGTTTTTTAAGATTTTGCTAGCATATTAACTTAAGTTAACATAACAGTAAAAAAAGAGGGGTAGTTTTGCTATTGTTCAACAAAAATAGCTATGATCTTTTAGAAATATTTATATAACCCCTTAAATTAAGTAAATATGAATTTAGAGCAAATTCGCGAGTTGAAAGAAATGTATTTAAAAACGTTAGTTTCGTCAGAAAATAATGAATACTCAGAAATAAAAATAAAAGTAGACACTAGTTACGTAGAGCTAGTAAGCCTAATAGGTTCGTTAATAAATGTAAGCCAGTGTGCTATGGAAGGTATGTGTAATTTTGAAATACCCAATTGCAGTGAATACGATATTGTAAACACATTAGAAATAGCTAAAAAATTACTACCTCATTCAGAAGCTCAATTTTTAGATGGTATAAAAAAACTATAAACTAACTAATAATAACGGAGAACACTCCATAGTTTATTTCAAAAAAAGGAGTCAAAATTAATATATCCTCCTTGCTTTTTACATCAAAATGTATAAGCTATTTTTCATCGAGTTCCCCACCAAAATAAATTACAGCTATATAAATAAGGGAGTTTTGCTAAACTCCCTTATTTCTTTACAATATAATTATGATAACAAGTAGTTATTAAAATAGGTTCTTCTTACTTTGAATTATTAAAAAGAAATGTATTAATAAACTACACGTAAATAATAATCATTTAGAATATAAAGAAGAAATAACAAAACAATCAAAAGGTTAAAAAAGCATCTTTTTTACAATAAATATGTATATTTATACCTATAATTCATAAAAAAAACAATAATATGAGTCAACAATATGAAACAGGAAATGCAAAAAATGTTGCTAATTTACAAAAGTTAATAGAACAGGTAGTCGTTTACACAGCTTATAACCCTTCTGTAGATAACCTAAAAATTAAAAACCTAAAAGCACTTTACAAAACCGCATTAACAAACCTTTCAGTAGTAGAAGAAAAACGAAACGCAAATAAAAGTGCAATTCACAAACGGCAAGAAGCTTATGAAAACTTAAAACCAACTTGTACAAGAATCATCAATCAATTAGATATTTTAGGCTTACCAAGCCGTACATTAGACCAAGCAAAATCTCTAAATTATTTGTTACAAGGATCAAAAAAGAAAAAAGAAGAAATAAATGAAGAAGAAAGTAAATCGGTATCTACTTCTCGTCAATCTTATACACAGCTAGCAGATAATTTTTCAAAATTACTACAGCTATTATCAACTATACCAAACTATAAACCAAACATAGAAGAACTAAAATTAACAAAGCTAAATACTTACTTAACATCGTTAGTAACTAGTACACGTTTAGTCAATCAAACGGAAGCAGAGTTAAATACAAAACTTATAGCACGTAACAATATTTTATATGCAGAAGGAGTAGGGCTCTATACTATAGCTCAAAATGTCAAAAAATACGTTAAAAGTGTGTACGGAGCAAGTTCAAAAGAATATTCTAAAGTATCAAAAATTAAATTTACAGATAATTAAATTAAAACTAATAAGATATTTTATAATTATAGTAATCTAATTCATAAAACAACTAATCAGAATTTGTATTATAACATTCCAAAATATAAAACTGCTAAGATGTTTTATAATTATAGTGATCTAATTTATAAAACAGCTAATCGGAATTTGTATTATAACATTCCAAAATATAAAACTGCTAGGATATTTTATAATTATGGGAATCTACTTTTATACTAAATTATTCTAAAACATAAAACTAATTATTTAAGTCAATATTATAGTGTCCTTTTAATTATAAAGCAAGTAAAGCTCAAGTTGTGTTTAGAGAACTCAAAACTGTATTTGATTAGCTCTAAGAGCAGAATAAAAAGGTAGTATAAAATAGAAGATGTGTATAAGGGAGCTAAGAAAAGTTAGCTCTCTTATTGTTTTTATAAAAAAAGTAATTGAAAAATAAGAGGATACAAGTTAATATAGAAAAAGAGCAACTCAAATAATATCACAGTTTGATACGGCAAAAAGAGACCTAAAGATGTTTGTGCATGGAATAGCAAAACAGATTTTTAAAATAACTAGCCTACATTTGAAAAAATAAATCTTGATACAAAGTTTAAATTAGTTTTAGCACTAAGCCACTAAATTACTAATATATCGTAGGTTATCTCAATAAAAAACTATAAATTTGCACGCCTTTTTACAAGAACAGATTTAAAAAAGGTTAAAAACAACTTATATAAAGTATAATTTCTCTTGGCGTATCTATTGTTAAAAATCTGAGATACAAAAAGATACAAAGTAGTTTTCAGAATGTCTGAAGAAACAAAAAAAACAACTGCAGAAGCAGTAAACCCAGCAGAATTTTTAGCAACTTTTAATTGGCATAAATACGAAGAAGGTATTGATGAAGTTGATGAAGCTAAATTAAAAGAATTCGAAAAAGCGTTAGAAGGAACTGTAGGTTTCGTAAACGAACGCGATGTAATTGAAGGAGTTGTTGTAAGAAAAACGGATAGAGATGCAATTATCGATATCAATTCTAAATCAGAAGGAGTTATTTCTTTAAACGAATTTCGTTACAACCCTAACCTAGCTGTTGGTGATAAAGTAGAAGTATTAGTTGATAAAAGAGAAGATAGCTCTGGTCAATTGGTATTATCTCATAAAAAAGCTCGTGTAATTAAAGCATGGGATAGAGTAAATAACGCACACGAAACAGGTGAAATCGTTAATGGTTTTGTTAAATGTAGAACTCGTGGTGGTATGATCGTAGATGTATTTGGTATTGAAGCATTCTTACCAGGTTCTCAAATTGATGTAAAACCAATTAGAGATTACGATCAATATGTAGAGAAAACTATGGAATTCAAAGTGGTGAAAATCAACCATGAATTTAAAAATGTAGTAGTTTCTCATAAAGCGTTAATTGAAGCTGATTTAGAAGATCAAAAGAAAGAAATCATTGGCCAATTAGAAAAAGGACAAGTATTAGAAGGTGTTGTTAAAAACATTACTTCTTATGGAGTGTTCGTTGACTTAGGAGGTGTTGATGGTTTAGTTCATATCACAGATTTGTCTTGGTCTCGTATCAACCACCCTAATGAAGTTGTTGAATTAGATCAAAAATTAAATGTTGTAATTTTAGATTTTGACGATAATAAGTCAAGAATTCAATTAGGATTAAAACAATTATCTTCTCACCCATGGGAAGCTTTAAATGCCGACTTAAAAGTAGGAGATAAAGTAAAAGGTAAAGTAGTTGTTTTAGCGGATTACGGTGCTTTCGTTGAAGTAGAAGAAGGAGTAGAAGGATTAATCCACGTATCTGAAATGTCTTGGTCAACGCACTTACGTTCTGCACAAGACTTTGTAAAAGTAGGAGACGAAGTAGAAGCTCAAATCTTAACATTAGATCGCGAAGAGCGTAAAATGTCTTTAGGAATGAAGCAATTACATCCAGATCCATGGACAGACATTACCACTAAATATCCTGTAGGTTCTACACATACTGGTACTGTTCGTAACTACACTAACTTTGGTGTTTTTGTTGAATTAGAAGAAGGTATTGATGGATTAGTATATATTTCTGACTTATCTTGGACTAAGAAAGTGAAGCACCCATCTGACTTTGTAACAGTAGGGGATAAATTAGAAGTTCAAGTGTTAGAATTAGATGTTGATAACCGTAAGTTGAACTTAGGTCATAAGCAAACACAAGATAATCCTTGGGATGCTCATGAAGGTACATATGCTATCGACTCTGTTCACGAAGGAACAATCAAAGAAAAGAATGACAAAGGTGCTACTGTAGTTTTTGCTGATGGTGTTGAAGGATTTGCTCCTTCTCGTCACTTAGAAAAAGAAGACGGTAACAAATTAGCAAAAGGAGATACTGCTCAATTCAAAGTATTAGAATTCTCTAAAGAATACAGAAGAATTGTAGTTTCTCATACAGCTATCTTTAAAGAGCAAGAGCAAAGAAATGTGAAAGCGGCTACTAAAAAAGCAGCAGAAGCAGAAAAAACTACTCTTGGAGATATCGGAGGATTAGCTGAATTAAAAAGAAAAATGGAAGGTAAATAAAAACAGATACCATTAAATATTTTAAACCGCTAAGCAAAAAAGCTTAGCGGTTTTTCTTTTAGATTTATTACGATTTAAAAGAAAAAAGAACATTTTATTGCGATAAATTTAATTTATATATGTTATTGTGTAACAAAAGTTACAGTTAAAGCAAGAAGAAACATGAGTAATTTCTTAAATAACTTTATCTTTGTTATACAATAAAAAAGAAGAGATGACATTAATAAAATCAATATCAGGAATTAGAGGAACCATAGGTGGAAATCCAAGTGACAATTTAACACCAATTGACGCTGTAAAATTTGCAGCAGCTTATGGTACGTTTATAAAAAAACAACACTCAACTAATAAAAAGCTTACGGTAGTTTTAGGAAGAGATGCTCGTATTTCTGGTAAAATGATCAGTAGCTTAGTTGCTAATACCTTAACAGGCTTAGGAATTAATGTGCTTGATTTAGGCTTATCAACAACTCCTACAGTAGAAATAGCTGTGCCTATGGAAAAAGCTGATGGAGGAATTATTTTAACAGCTTCGCACAACCCTAAGCAATGGAATGCTTTAAAATTATTAAATAATAAAGGAGAATTTTTAAATGGTGCTGACGGTGCAGAAATATTAGAAATAGCTGAAAATGATGCAGCTATTGATTTTGCTCAAGTGGATGATTTAGGTACTTACAAAAAGAAAAAAAATTATATTAAAAAGCATATAAAAGAAGTTTTAAAGCTCGATTTAGTAGATACTAAAGCTATTAAAAAAGCAAAATTTAAAGTTGTTGTTGATGGCGTAAATTCTACGGGAGGAATTGCAATTCCTGCTTTATTAAAAGCATTGAAAGTAAAATGTATTGAATTGTATTGTGAACCTAATGGGCAGTTTCCTCATAATCCAGAGCCTCTTAAAGAACATTTAACTGATATTTCTGAGTTAGTGGTGAAAAAGAAAGCTGATTTAGGAATCGTTGTAGATCCTGATGTAGATCGTTTGGCTTTAATTGCCGAAGATGGATCTATGTTTGGAGAAGAATACACATTAGTGGCTTGTGCTGATTATGTTTTAGGAAAGCTAAATGGTGGAAACACTGTTTCAAACTTATCATCATCAAGAGCATTAAGAGATATAACTGAAAAACATGGAGGTACCTATACAGCAAGTGCAGTAGGAGAAGTTAATGTAGTTCAAATGATTAAAGACACTGAAACAGTGATAGGAGGTGAAGGAAATGGAGGTATCATTTATCCAGCGTCTCATTATGGAAGAGATTCCTTAGTAGGGGTAGCCTTATTCTTATCGCATTTGGCTCATAAAAAAATGTCTTGTAAGGAATTAAGAGCTAGTTATCCTAGCTATTTTATGAGTAAAAATAAAATTCAGTTAACTCCTCAAATAAATGTAGATGACATTTTAGAAAAAATGGCAACTAAGTATAAAGAAGAAGATGTGAATACAATAGACGGGGTTAAAATTGATTTTGCGAATGAGTGGGTTCATTTACGTAAATCAAATACGGAACCTATTATTAGAATTTATACAGAAAGTGTTTCACAAGATAATGCTGATACATTAGCAGAGCGATTTATAAAAGAAATTGAACAAATAATAGCGTAAATAATTGAAAACAAAAACATCATTTATATTTGTGATGCTCATGAGCATTACTGCAATAATAGGACAAGAAAAAGAAGAATTTCTTAAGAAAAAGAAAACGACCAATAAAGGAAAGTTTTTTGTGTATTGGGGATGGAATTGGGCTAATTATACCGATTCTGATATCCGTTTTAAAGGAAATAATTACGATTTCACCTTATCTAATGTAAAGGCACGAGATAGGCAAACTAAATTTTCTTTTAATGATTACTTTAATCCAGGAAGGGTTACAATACCCCAAACGAATTATAGAATAGGATACTTTTTTAAGGAAAATTACACTGTTTCTATTGGAGTAGATCATATGAAATATGTAATGGTTGACGATCAAGATGTAAAAATTAACGGAAACATTAATGTAGGTAATACTTATGACGGAACATATGATAATCAAACAATAAAACTCTCAGAAGATTTTTTGCGCTTTGAGCATACTGATGGGTTAAATTATGTAAATGTTGAAGTAAAGCGTTTTGACGATATTAGTCACTGGTTCGGTTTAAATTTAGAAGATTTACAAATTAATTTAACAGAAGGAATAGGAGCTGGAATTTTATACCCAAGAACAAATACGAAATTATTTGGAAGAGAAAGACATGACGATTTCCATCTATCAGGATGGGGAATCTCTGCTGGAGCAGGAATTAATATTTCCTTTTTGAAGCATTTTTATATTCAATCTGATTTTAAAGTAGGGTATATCAATATGCCAGATATTAAAACAACTTTAAGTGCATTGGATACTGCTTCTCAAAGTTTTTATTTCTATGAAAAGACAATATTAATAGGAGGAAAGTTTAGACTCTTTTAAAATGACACAGATGGAAACACTAGAGCATTATTTTAATCAGTTTCGTAAAAATATCGTAGGTATCGATCAATCGTTTGAATCGCCTTATGGAATTCAAAAATTAATTTATAGTGATTGGACTGCAAGCGGGCGATTATACAGGCCGATAGAGGAGAAGCTATTAAATGAATTCGGTCCTTTTGTTGCGAATACGCATACAGAAACATCTACTTCAGGCGCTGCTATGACTTTAGCTTATCATGAAGCAAGAAACATTATTAAACGTCATGTAAATGCAAGTAAAGATGATGTATTGATAACCGAAGGCTCTGGTATGACTGGTGTTGTTAATAAATTTCAACGAATTTTAGGATTAAAGGTATGCGAAAATCTTAAAGAGCATACCCTTATTCCTGAAGAAAAAAGACCTATTGTTTTTGTTAGTCATATGGAACACCATTCTAATCAAACATCATGGTTAGAAACAATAGCTGATGTAAAAGTAATTCCTTGCAATCAGGAAGGTTTAATTTGCTTAGCTCAATTCAAAGAGATTTTAGAAGAAAATAAAGAGCGAAAATTAAAGATCGCTTCCATTACAGCTTGCTCTAATGTTACAGGTATCAAAACAGAATACCATAAAATAGCGAAAATAATACATGATTATAATGGCTTATGCTTCGTAGATTTTGCTTGTTCTGCTCCTTATGTTGATATCAATATGCACCCTGAACATAAAGAGGAATATTTAGATGCTGTTTTCTTTTCACCTCATAAATTTTTAGGGGGTCCAGGAAGTTCAGGGGTCTTAATTTTTAATAAAAAACTCTATAAAAATATGGTACCTGATAACCCAGGAGGAGGAACGGTTAGCTATACTAACCCTTGGGGTGACCATGATTATTTTGATGATGTAGAAACTCGTGAAGATGGAGGTACTCCAGCTTTTTTACAAACTATTAAAATAGCCTTAGCTATTCAGTTAAAAGAAAAGATGGGAACTACTAATATTAAAAAAAGAGAAGATGAAATAAATGAGCGTTTGTTTTCAGTCTTAGAAAGTATTGAAGGAGTACATATATTAGCCCCTCATCATAAAGAAAGATTGAGTATATTTTCTTTTTACTTTGAAAAGTACCATTTTAATTTGGTTGTAAAATTATTAAATGATCGTTTTGGTATTCAAACTAGAGGAGGATGCTCTTGTGCAGGAACTTACGGGCATTTTTTATTAAATGTAGATAAAAAGACTTCTAAAGCTATTGAAAATTTAATTTTAGAAGGCTGTAATACTGAAAAGCCAGGATGGGTTCGCTTATCTGTTCATCCAACAATCACAACAACAGAATTAGCTTTTATTTGTAGCTCATTAAAAACTTTAGCAGAAAATATAGCTGATTGGTCCAAAGATTATAGCTATGATGCTATTAAAAATGATTACGTACATGTTTCATCAGAACCAATAGAAAAAAGATTGGTTAAAAATTGGTTCTCTGTATAAAATGACATTGTTAAACGTAAAAAAACTTCAGCAAGACTATCTGAAGATAAAAGAAAGTACTTTATCAGGAAAATGGATTTCTTTTCAAGATATAAAGCCTTTATTAGCGAATATAGCAAGTCATTTTTCTTCAGAAAAAATAGGAAATTCTGAAAAAGGAGTACCTATTTATAAAGTATCAATAGGTACTGGAAAAAAGAAGATTCTTATATGGAGTCAAATGCATGGAAATGAGAGTACTGGAACCAAAGCTATTTTTGATCTATTCAATTTTTTAATACAAGAACAAGCATCTGTATTGGTTCGTAAAATTTTGGAAGAATGTACTTTAGAAATCATTCCTATGTTAAATCCTGATGGCTCTTTAGCATATACTAGAGTAAATTCAAACGGAATTGATTTGAATAGAGATGCTGTTGATTTAAAAGCTAAAGAAAGTAGGTTATTAAGAACTATATTAGATCGTTTTTCTCCAATATTTTGCTTTAATTTACATGACCAACGCACCATTTTTGGTGTTGAAGGAACTAAAAATCCAGCTGCTATATCTTTTTTGGCTCCTTCAGAAGAAGTAACCCGAAAAATTACCCAAGGAAGAATTGCTACCATGAATGTTATTATTGCCATGAACTCTTTCTTACAGCAAATAATACCGAATCATATAGGTCGTTATACTGACGAATTTTATCCAACGGCAACAGGAGATAATTTTCAGAAGCTAGGGCATAATACTATTTTAATAGAAGCAGGGCATTACCCAAATGATTATCAAAGAGAAAAAGTACGAGAATACAACTTCTATGCTTTAGTACAAGGTATCTATCATATTTCAATTGAAAATAAGTATCATCAATATAAAGAATATTTCGATATTCCCAATAATCAAAAGGTTTTCTTTGACGTTATACATAGAAATAAAAACAAAAAAGATGTTGCTTTTCAGTATGTAGAAACGATAGAAAATGGTACCTTTGTAACCGCTTTAAAAAAGGAAAAAGAAGGTGATTTATCCAACTTCTTAGCTCATAGAGATATCATACAAAAAGACTGATTTTTTTAAACTTTACTTAAAAAAAAGTATGATATGACTAAAAAAATTAATATTTTTGCACTATTATTTGAAAAAAATTTAAAAAAATAATGAAGAAATTTGTCCTTGATGAAATAGACCATCAAATTTTAGACATTTTAATAGAAAATGCGCGTACTCCGTTTACAGACATTGCCAAAAAACTTTTAGTTTCTGCAGGAACCATCCATGTTCGTGTAAAAAAAATGGAAGATGAAGGAATTATTCAAGGTTCAACACTAACGTTGAATTACGAAAAAATGGGATATTCTTTTATTGCACATGTAGGTGTTTTTTTAGATAAAACATCAAAAACTCAATACGTACTAGAAAACTTACGTTTGATACCTAATGTAACAGTAGCCTATGTTACTGCTGGTAAATACAATATTTTTTGTAAAGTAAGAGCAAAAGGAACTAATGAAGCTAAAGAAATCATTTATAGAATAGATGATATTGAAGGTGTTAGTAGAACTGAAACTATGATTTCATTAGAGGAGAGCATCAATGATAAAAAAAGAATGATGCACGCTATTTTTAAAGAACTGTAAAAAGATTTTTAATCTTTTATTAAATAGAAAAGGTCGTCTGAATTTTAGACGACCTTTTCTATTTTTTAATCGCCTTTTCACGTTTTATATAAAAGTTAGTAAATATCCTATAATGGCACCAATAGGAACTAGCCATATACTATTCATTTTTTTTATTTTATAAATTAATAAAATACTGATTCCCAGAATTATAAATTCCCTATAGCTAATTAAAGAGCTATATCCCATTTTAATCAACACTACGAGCATGATAGCAACGGCAGCTACATTTACTGAATCTAAAAAGTAAGATAGTATTTTAGAAGCTCTCATTTTATCTACAAGAGGATTTAAAATAAGCACAAAAATAAAAGACGGTAAAAATATACCTATGGTAGCAGCAATAGCACCTGATATACCGTTTAATTGATATCCTATAAAAGTAGCTGTAGAAAGTACTGGGCCAGGAGTAAGTTGGCCAATAGCAATAGCATCAATTAGTTCTTGCCTTGAAAGCAATCCGCTAGCAACTAACTCCGCATCTAAATAAGCAAATAGAACATATCCGCTTCCATACAAAATAGCTCCAACTTTTAAAAAACTCCAAAATATAGAAGAAGAAAGAATTATTTTCGGAATAGAAGAAACTTTTAATAAAAATAAAGGCAAAACTATTAAGTGATTCTTTTGGGTAAATTGCTGTTTTTTTAGATGAAAATAAATAGTACCTATACCGCCAGCTACGAGTAAAACAACTACTTCATTACAACCTAATAAAGCAGCTAGTATTACTAAGATTCCTAAAAGCGTCAATTCATAGCCTTTTACTGCTTTCTTTCCCAATTTTAGTATTGCCATAGCTATAATCACTAATACTGCCGGTTTTATACCATAAATAAACGGGATTATTTCTGGTAATTTTCCATAAGAAACATAGAGCCAAGCAAAAACACCTGTTATGATAACTGCTGGAAAAATAAAAGAAATACCAGCAACAAACACGCCCAATATTCCACCTCTTTGGTAGCCACAATGCATGGTTAATTCAGTTGAGTTAGGTCCTGGAATCAAGTGAGTAGCTCCCATAAGGTCCAAAAAATGCTGTCTTGAAATCCACTTTCGCTTCTGAACAACTTCCTCTTCCATCATGGCTATATGAGCCGCTGGGCCGCCAAAAGCAATACATCCTAATTTAAAAAACACAAAAGCTATTTCTTTTAAATCTCCCATTTGAACTCTTTTAATAAGCTACTCCAATCCTTGGGTAAATCCGATTTTAAAAACAAGACCTCTTTGCTAAAAGGGTGTACAAATTCTAAGCTGCTGGCATGCAAAAACATGTTTTCCCATCCAAAGTTATTTACATACATCATGTCATGGTTTTTATCTCCATACTTGGCATCTCCTATTAATGGATGACTAATTTTATTCATATGAATTCGCAGTTGATGCAACCTTCCCGTTTTTGGCTTCAATTCAACCAAACTATACCGAGAAGTTTCATAAGGTTTTACAGGAATGTTTAAAGTGATCGTTTGTAAAGTTTTTAATTGAGTTTCCGCCTCTTTATACACCTTCCCATCACGTCCTTTTACTGGCGTGTCAATAATTTTTGCTTTAGGAGAATGTCCTCTAATAACCCCGTAATAAGTTTTTTGTATTTCATTATTGGTAAATAATTTTTGAAACTTAGCTACATACTCTGTTTTTTTAGCTAATAGAATAATTCCAGATGTTTTACGATCTAAGCGATGAATCGGGTAATATTTTCCTCCAATTTGTTCGTCTAATAGCTGTAGTAATGATTTTTCATTAGAAACATTACGCGAATGGTGTGCATGATGCACCAAAGTATTATTAGGTTTTGATACACAAAGCATATGTTCGTCTTGATAAATAATAGGAATCTTCAATAGAAATGTTTTTATGTTTGATTTGAAAAATTGTTAGACTTTTCCTTTTTAAAAATAGCCAATAGCGCTAAAGAAAATACCCCACAAACTAAAAAGCCTATAAAAAGAGGTAGGGCAGTAGTGTTTATAAAACTTCCAATATAAGAAGCTATTGGAACTGCCATTATTGTTGAAAAAAAGCCATTAATAGCGGCTCCTACACCAGCAATGTATCCAATAGGCTGCATGGCTAAAGCTCTCAAATTTCCAAACAAAAAACCAATGGCAAAAAACTGAACCCCAAAAAAACTTAGCAGTACAATAATAGAAGGATTGCTCTTTTGATAAAATAGAAAAAGATATATAAGAGGAATGATTGTGAATAAAACTAAAAATACAGAAATAAGCCGTAACATTCCATATTTTACAACAAAAGCACCATTTAAAAAAGTAGCAAAACCAACAGCTATAGCCAGTCCTGCAAAAATAAACGGAAATTCATTTACCAAACCATATTGTTCTTGAAATATTGTTTGCGAAGCTGATAAATATACCATGAATGCCCCTGTTATAAAGCCAGATATTAATGTAAAAATAATAGCTGCTTTGTGCTTTATAAACTCTTTAAAACCATTTACAAATAAATTGGTGGAAAACTTTTTTTTATGATGATTACTCAACGTCTCAGGTTGTCTTTTCCAAAACCAAATAATCACCAATACTCCAAAGATCAACTGGCTATAGAAAATAGATTTCCATCCATATAAATCAAGCATTATTTTTCCTATTGCAGGAGCTACTACTGGAATCAGAATAAATACAACTACTATAAAAGACATGATTCTAGCCATATAGTCACCACTAAAACTATCTCTAACCATGGCTATACTAATCGTTCTAGGAGCAGAAAGTCCAATTCCTTGTAATATTCTACCTACCACCATCATTTCTAAACTTTCAGCAGTCACACATATAAAACTAGCTATAACAAACACAGCAAACCCCCAGTAAATTAATGGCTTTCTTCCAATACTATCTGAAATAGGCCCTGCTATTAATTGTCCTAGTCCCAAGCCTAAAAATATCATGGTTATTAATAGTTGGTTATCGTTAACGTATGCAATACCTATAGAAATTCCTATCTGTTTTAATGCAGGAAGTAAAGCATCTATAGCAAGTGCCACTAATGACATTAATGAAGCCATTAACGCAATAAATTCTAATTGCGATTTTTTTTGTTTTTGCATTATATAGGTATTTATTTTTCGTTATCTAGTATTTCTTTTACTGCTTGCTGATACTTCTGTGGAGAGGTTGCTTTTTTTATTTTTTTATATGTTTTATGAGGGTTTGAAAAAGATTTAGAAAAATACTCCCAAAAACCTAACATTTTCATTTTTATAGGAGTTGGTCCAGATAAAGCAGCATCGTATTGCTGATAAATTTCTTCATGAAAATCTCTAAAAATACTCCATCTATCTTTTGGATATTCCGTGGCATTTTCTTTAATCATACTAGGTAAAAACGGGTCGGCTATCAAACCACGGCCTATCATAAAATGCTTAATAGCAGGAAAGCGCTGTTGTATTTTTTTAAATTCCTCTATAGAAGTAATATCTCCATTATAGTATAGCAAATGCTTTGAAGTATCAATACATTTTTGGAAAGCATTCAAATCAACGCCGCCTTTATAAAGCTGCTTGCCTATTCTGGCATGAATCGCTACATTTTTTAAAGGATATTTTTCAAGAATAGGGAAGGTGCTTAGTATTTCGTTGCTATTTTCATATCCTAATCTCATTTTCATAGATACTACAATATCTGTTTCATGATGTACTTGATCTAATATTGCATCAATTTTAGCACGATTAGCAATAAGTCCTGAGCCCATTCCTGACTTAGTTACCATAGGATAGGGGCAGCCCAAGTTCCAATTTAGCTCCTTATAGCCTAGCTCTTGCACATATTTTGCAACAAATAAAAACTCTTCAACTTTATTCGTTATAATTTGAGGAATCACCTCTAATGTTTTATTATTTTCAAGCTGCAAATCTTTATCATAACTCGATTTAATTTTCATTTTTCCGTTTAACCGAATGTATGGAGCATAAAAAGTATCAATACCTCCAAAATATTTGTTTTGAGCATTTCGAAACCGGAAATCAGTAAATCCTTGCAAAGGAGAAGATAATAAGGTAAAGTTCATAGCAGCAAATATACTCTAATAAATATTTTGCCAATGAATTACGGAAGCCTTATTCATGATTCCATAAAGAAAAATTCCATCATGAAAACTCATGATGGAACTTAACACTTAATTTTCAAGGGTAAAGTCAAATGTAACTATATTAGTCTAACGGAATCGCTGGACCTGCAAATACCTGTACATTTGATTTCTTTAAATATGATATACTACCTGCACTTTTTTGGTTTCCTATGTACTTATCAAGAGTACTAGCAGGGAAGATGTTTCTTGTTTTATCACCATCAGGAGTTGATCTTCCTCCTGTATGTTCTAATTGGTAATAATAGTATGCTTCAAAGTTACCATTAAGAACATAAGGAATCTTATACCTAGCATCAACATTTACTAAATCAGTTACAATTCTAATTTTTCTCTTAGTTCTAGGAGGCATTTGAGCTGTATATTCAGCAGCAATAGTTTTAACAGTACTTCTAGTATTAGAATACCCTGTACTAAGCTCCACACCTACAGAAAAACTAGATTCAGCAAACATAGGAACGCCTATTTTAGCTTCAAAGCCTAAAGAAACTCCCGCACTTACATTTACAGATTCTTCTACACCTTGCTCATATGAATATGATTGCGTTGATTCATCTGTTAAGTTACTTTCATTAATAATATAAAACTCATGAACTTCTTTTCCTTGAGTATCTAATCTATCATAACTTACAGAAGGTTTTCCTGCTTTGATAGCAAAAGGAACATATCCATATCTCTCTCTATTTCTGCTACCTACATATTTAGGAGTATATCCATACTGATTGTTCAACACATCTTTATCATTAAAGAAAACAGCATAAGGTTTAAAAACCTCAAAGTGAGCTAGCCACTTATCAAATGTAGATGTTGCTTGTGTAATTTCACCAGTTGTAATGCCTAATTTTTCTAATCCTTGAGTTATGTTTAATGGGGAAGAAGCTGGTAAGCTTATTAAACCATTTGAAACTCTTTCTTCACTTTCTTTTTCTCCTTTAGCTATTAATTTCCATTCATTGCTAGCGTTGATTTCTTCGAGAGCTTTCAAAGCCTCGTCTCCTTCCAACTTAATACCTTTATTATCTATTCCTGTAGTACTTACTTGTTGATTAGAAAGTACTTCGTCATCTGTATTACAGGAATAAGCTATAAAAGCTAACAATGTTAAAGACGTAATAATTTTTTTCATTTTTAATTATATTTAAGGGGTTTATATTAATTCAAAAGGGTCACTTTTTTGCATAAAAATCCGTCTTAAAAATGCCTGTACGGCGTTAATAAGCATATTTTAATTATGTAAAGTTTATATAAATCTTATAAAAGTTGAATTTCAAAAGCATATCCGTACATTCTTAGCAACAAAAATTGAAAGAAAGCAATACCTGCTATAGGTAGCTTGAGAAATCTCCTAATTATTTATAAGAGATGATAAATTATAAGATTTTATTGATTTTTTATACGAGAACAATATGTTACGCAAGTCAAAAAAATGATATTTTTTTCATTTGGGGGAATGTTTAATAGTTGGTTAACAAAAAGGGGCACTTTTTGCATAAAAATTCCGTCTTAAAAATGCCTGTACGGCGTTAATAAGTATGTTTTAATATGTAAAGTTTATATAAATCTTATAAAAGTTGAATTTCAAAAGCATATCCGTACATTCTTAACAACAAAAATTAAAAGAAAGCAATACATGCTATAGGTACCTTGAGAAGTCTCTTAATTATTTGTAAGAGATGATAAATTATAAGATTTTATTGATTTTTTATACGAGAACGATATGTTACGTAAGTCAAAGAAATGATATTTTTTTCATTTGGGGGAATATTTAATAGTTAGTTAAATAATTCTTATTCCTGATTTTAGGAAAAGCTAACGAGTAACTAGTTATATAAGAATTACACTACAAATTTAGAAAAGTAAATAGGAATGGCAAAACATATCTAATTGATTTAATTGATAGTGACAAAAGATATATTTATAGGAGTGTAACACTCTATTTAACATAATATAAATTATAGTTTAAATATGTAGTAATTTCTGTATAGCCGTCTTTCTGGCTATTTACACATAATTGTAGATATAGTGCCTTTAGGTCTATATCTACAATAATTATGTTAAAAGAAATTACGGCTAATTAACTTCTAAGTTTATTTGATAGCTATAATTCTCTATAAAATATCCCAGAAAGCCTGGAACGCACAATAAACTATAGCGCTTGAGGCATTAAACATTCTTGTTTGGCTTTTTTTTTCGTTTAATTTTAATATTCTGTACAATTATTCAATTTTTTTTAAATACGCGATTCTCAAGAAACATTCGAACACACATTTGTATCTATAATTAGCCGTTATGTAAAATTTCCTCTTGCCAAAATCGATCGTATTGCTTTTTAAAACTTAAAGCTGAAAAAGCTTTTATTTTTAAACACAATTTACCAACGCTTACAGCCGCTAAAAGCTTACATTAAGTTCTTATCTGAGATTCGTGTATTTAAGAAAATATCCGTTACAATTTTTTTTAGGATATTCTCGTTAAGGTTTCCGCAAGAGTATAAAATTTTGCCTAGCTCAAATCCATACTTTAAAATTTCTATACCCTTGCTAACATAGTAACTAAAAATTAACTTTTTTCATTCTTGCGCTATTAGGTATTTTAAAAATTGATACTCAATCAATTCTTTAAAATAGTGTCTTGAAACAAAAGAAATCGACTTTCAGAGATTCACGAACACTTAAAAAAATATAAATGTCGTGAGCTAAACAAAAATTCAAGGCTTCAGATATTTTTGGAAACAATTACGGTTCATTCGCTATATTTTAGAATGGATTGTAACTCGTTAAGTTTGTTTTTAACTAGTATTAAACTTAATATGGAATGTCTACATTTGTTGAGACGAATTAATAGAGTCCATAAATATTATATTTGAATTATGGCAAAAAAGTATGATAATGATTTTAAAGTAATGTTAGTAGAGCTTTTAAAATCAGGAAGAAAAGCAAAATCTCTTAGTGAAGAATACGGTGTTAATGACGGAGTCATAAGACGTTGGAAACGTGAGTATGAAGCTAAATCTGGAGATTTCTCTAAGAAACGTGAGTTATCGGTAGAAGCGCAAGAATTAAAAGCACTAAAGAAAGAACTTAGAGAGGTTAAGTTAGAACGCGATATATTAAAAAAGGCAGTGAGCATCTTCTCCAAGAGCGACAAATGAGATATAAATTCATTTTAAAAAATGTAAGTGTATATCCTGTTGAGAAGATGTATAAATGTATGAAAGTTAGCAAAAATGCTTATTACTATTGGTTAAAACACAAGGATGTAATAAAAATACTACCCTCTAAGGTTTTACTCAAAAAGAGAATTAAATTTCATTTCGAACAAAGTAGAGAAATTTACGGAAGCTATCGTATTCAAAAAATGTTGGAAAGAGAAGGTTTAGTTTATGCACGTTCTTACGTTGGGCTACTAATGAAAGAACTAGGACTAAAAAGTATTCTAAAAAGGAAATATGTAGCAACTACTAATTCCAATCATAATTTATCGATTGCTAAAAACGAATTAGATAGAAATTTTACAAGTTTAAAATTAGGAGAAAAATGGGTTTCTGATATTACTTATATACGTGTAAATGATCATTGGAATTATTTAACAACAATAATAGATTTAGCAGATAAAAGGGTAGTTGGATGGTCTTTAAGTAAAGATATGACCACTGAAAACACAATAATGAAGGCGTGGAATTTAGCAAGTAATAATAGAGCTATTACAAATAAGTTTATCTTTCATTCAGACAGAGGAGTGCAGTATGCTTCTAATAAAATAATACGATTTAAACTTTAAAATGCGTTATAAATATTTCTTTGTATCTATAATCAGCTACAATTGATTTTATAAGTTCATTGTCCATTTGATTTACAATTTGATATAACCATTGTTTTAATTCTGTCATATTTTGAAAATACTTATTTCTAAAACGATACTTGATATATTGCCATATTTGTTCACAGGGATTAAGTTCTGGTGTGTACGGAGGTATTCTCAAGAGAAAAATATTATCAGGCACATTAATATTTTTTGAGGAATGAAAAGCGGCATTATCTATAACTACAATTTTATATTCGTTAGGATTATGTAGAGAAAAAGCCGCTAAATAGGCTTCAAATATTTTTGAATCTACTCCATTAATTTCCCACACAAAACTATCTCCATTTATAGGAGAATAGCTACCCCACAGGTAAGTATTAGAAAATTTATGTTGGTAAGACACTACTGGTTTTAATCCTACTAACGATAGACATTTACCTACAAAGGTCTTCAGACCAAATCGAGATTCATCTTGAAAATATAAATTGACGCTATCAAATCTATTATTCTTATTTAGACTATCTCTAATCGAATTAAACCTATCAGGAAGTTTTAAAAAATTCAGCCGAAGCATCTTTATCTTTCTTAACGTTACTTTTTCTTGGAACTTTAAGAGTAGTACCTAATTTAGTTTTTAAGTATTTCCAAAGCCATTGATATTCAATCTTAACACCGTGATTTACTTCTAACCACTTTTGAACATCTTTATAACCATTGAATTGAACTCTTTCTTGGTTCAACAGATTCTGTAACTCCTTGTGAATAGCAGGAGTAATTATTTTTGAGGATCTATTACGTTTGTCTGGACTTAGGTAATAATCTATTCCTTTTTCTCTATATATCTTCAACCATCTATGAAGAGTACTATAATTGATAGAAAGGATACTAGCTATTGGACCTAATGTTTTATAACCTCCTGAGCTAATTAAAAACAAAACTTTAAGCTTTTGTGAACTCTTAAAATTGGTTACTTTTTGTTTGTACGATTCTAATGTGTCTAAATCTTCTCTAATACGGATTTGAGTCAGTCTTCCCATACCTTAAAGATAATAAATTTAACTTAAATTAAAGTTTAATTGGTATAACTAACTTATTTTCTTTTAATAGAAAAATAACACAGAGTATGAGTAGAAAGGGAAACTGTTGGGATAATGCTGTAGCTGAATCCTTTTTTAAGACAATTAAGCACGAATGGTTATACCGTTTTAAATATAGTTCTTATAAACAATTATTCAGCAGTATTGAAGATTACATAAATTGGTATAATAACGAAAGACTTCACTCTAGCCTAGGGTATATTTCCCCTTTAGAAATGGAAGTCAAAATAAGAATGAATTTTAACAAAGCGGCTTGATCAAATTAGTCCCAAATTTATTAGGTAGTCCAATATAATCAATAATATGTATTGCTAAAACTCTAAAATATGGACGCTCATTTCACCTATTGTTTTAGCCAAAAATTTCGGAGGCCGTTTAAGTATTTAGATTCTATTTAACATAATACTATATAACTAAGCCTTTAGTTTACTAATCATATTTTCTAAAGCATACTTTTCTAATTCTTGTATGGCTTTACTAGATATTCTTATCTCCCAATTGGATAAACTGGGTAATAAACTTACTTCATTATCTATGAAAAAGTTACTATTGGTTTTTTGTAATTGTCTAGATGGAATTAAATACACAACTCTAGGTTGTTTTTCTATGATTAAAACTAAAGCGATAAACAAGTTATCGTTGAGTTCTCCTAAATCTTGCTTTGCAATTTTAATACTTTGTTTTACAGTATCTAAATTTAGTGGTTGTAGATATATTTGGTTGTTTCCTATTAAAAAACCAACCCCTTCACTCCCATCTGGTTTGGCGGTTAATTCTAGATTATGGCTTTTTAGTTTTGATTTTAGGAATTCTAAAGTAATCACAATAGCTTACTTATTAACTTTAACAAAATCAACTCCTACTCTTATAGGATGATTAAAACTATGATTTGTTATCCTTTGGGCATAATTTTGTTTTAGAGTAAACACATATTCAATGTCTTCTTGGACTAAAACTTTTTGTTTATTTCTAAACTCTATTCTTATTTTATTATCTACTAGTAAAGGATTTTCAACAAAATATTGTTTTGGTTTAACATATTCTTGCCCCCACAAAATACAAGTTTTAGAATCTATATAAGAAATAAAACCTCCATCACCTTTTTTTATACCTTCTTCCAAAGGAATAGAGTTTCCCTTTACAAAATAGTAATTAAAGTCTATATTGCTTTCACCATTGTGTAGTATACAATCACAAAGTGCTGTTATACATAAATAGTAAGTAGTATTTTCTCCTTTGAATATATCTCCAAAATTCAATAATTTCTTTTCTTTTAAAACAGTACCATTATAAAATGCATTTAATACTGCTATTTCAGAATTAGAAACTTTATAATTTTGCTTTGATATTTTATTTAGAAATTCTTCTTCAAGAATCTTTAAATCTGAGTCTTCTAATTTTAATTTTGAATGTTCTAATAATATTGATTTTATAAAATTATTAAATTCTAAATCCAAATTATGAATCTTTAGTTGCTTCCGGTGATACATTAAAGTATCAATACTAGTATTCAATAAATTTTCATCAATAAAAGAAGCATTATTAGTAAAACTATTTTGCATATCTAAACCTAATAATTGAGAAAGATTATTTTCGGACTTCCTTACTTGGTCTACTAATCTGTTCAAAATCTTAATTGCACTATTTTCAGATTTAGGAATAATAGTTATAATGGTATTATTAATATTAAGACTGAAATTTGTTCTATTTATATGAGATAATTTAGGGTTAGCTTCTAATGATTTATGTAAATTAGAAAAAGCGTAGGATACTTGAATAAGAGCTTCTCCAAAATTTAACAAGCCAGTACAATCTTTTATTAATTGAGGTAAATTATTATCTATTTTATAAAAATTACCATAAAGACGCGCATTGGCCTTTTCATCATTAAATGATATTTGATTAAAAGTAGCCAAATTATCATCTCTATAAATATCTAACTCATCAATTATATTTTGATAATACCCTAAATTATATCCTGAAAAATAAGTTGAAACATTATCAATAATTTCATTCATATTCAGTTCAGAAGTGAAAATTGAACAAAAATGAATATGTTTTTCTTTAACAATTTTAGATAATAGATTTAAAGAATGTTCTTCTCCATCATTACCTTCAAGTCTCCAATCAAGTAATACTAAATCTCTTCTTTTAAAAAAATATTTTAGACGCTCTTCATTTTGAAGGTCATTAGGAGTAAATTTATGAACTGCTAGTGAAATACCTTTTTCTTTAAATTTTTTAAGAAGATTAATAGATAAATCAACTTCTGGATAAGGGTCTTTGGGTTTTGCTTTATATGGCTCTAAGGCTTTCTCATCAATAAAAATAGCAGACTTTATTGAATCTAGAATTATTTCTTTGGTTTTCTGATTTAAAGTCATATTATAATATTGATTTTATAACAAAACAAGCACCGTTAAGCACATTGTATTCTTTTTCATTTGTAGCATATATATCTAAATTACTTTCATTTAGACTTTGTTTTGAGAGGTATAAACCTATACCTCTACCGTTTGGACGATTAGAGTAAAACATATCAAATATTTTATCTAACCTATGATTTTCTATTTTTAATCCTGAATTACAAATAACTATTTCATTTGTATCTTCTTTAAAATCTAACAATATTTGCCTGTCGTTTTTATTACGCATCCAATAGATAGCATTGTTTATTATATTTATAAATACTGTGTGTATAACAGGCTCTTTAATATTCAAACTATAATTATTAAACTCTGTTGTAGTTTGAAATTTAATTTGGTAATCCTTAATTCTTCTATCAAAGAATTTTATTAAATAACTATAAATATCTAAACCAGTTACTTTTTTAGGAACGACACCAGATATTCTATACAAAGGAGATAATAAATCATATTTATCTTCTAACTGCTTGAAATTTTGAGTTAGAAATTGAAATTGCTCAACATCAGTAAAAAGATTTTCACTGCTAAGCTTTGAAATAGAGTTATTTATTTTGGCATATAGTTGATTGAATTCGTGGTCTATAATTTCAACAGCAACACCTAATTGAGCTGTTTCTCTAGTTTGTTCCCATTTGTATTTTATTGTTTCATATTCTGCTTTATAAGCTCCTTGTACTAACTCTTCATCAATATCAAAACTTAACTTACTTAAATGTTCTACTAATGGTGTAAGCTCTTTATTTATCTGTTCTCTAAGAAATTCAAATTTAGAACTTAACTTTTCAGATTCAATTAAAACACTTTCTTTTGAATCTATAGAATTAACAATTTTATCTTTATTAAAATTTAAATCATCAACAATTCTTCTTGAACGAAAAGAGAAATCTTTTAATATAGAATCATATTTTGATTTTAATTGATTTCTATTCTCTGTAATTATCTTTTCTAAAACTCCATTAAACTTTTGATAATTTTTAGAAAACTCCATTTTCAATTCTTTGACTTCCAGTTTTTCTTTAACTTTTGTCATTAGTTGAATACTATCTTTTTTGATAGTATTATTAAATGTAACTATTTTATCTTCATATTTGTTTAAACGGTCTAATTGAGTGTCAGTAGGTTTATATCGTTTTGGTATTTTGGGTATTAAATTTTTAAATTCTATATCAAGCGTATGAAGTCTATCTAATAAGTCTTCAATATCAGAATACAATACATTAGTTGCATTTGTTTTTTCTTCTAATTCATTTAAAATAGTTAGATACTCTTCTTGATATTTTTTTAAGTTTTCAGGACAATCTTTTAAAGAACGTGAAAAAGCTTTTTTTTCTTCAATAGCTCTTTTATTGTCTTTTTTTATAGCTTCACTTTCTTCTTTTATTTTGGTCTTTTTATCTAAAAATATTGACTCTCTGGCATCCGTTCCTAAAAACTCTTGTGCTAACTCTATAAAAAATGACTCTAAATCATTCTTAAATGTTCTATATGCTGAATTATTTATTAATCCTTCCCTACTTGACTTATCGTTTAGCTTATTATTTACATTTCTTGAAAGTTCAATGTACCCGAACATTCTTCTATGCGAGAAATAAGAACTAGCTCTTAATGCTCTTCTTTTTTCAAAACCTAAAAAATCAAAATCAGTTCTTCCGTAAGGTAAAACTCTAAAATTATCTCTGTAAATATATAACCCTCCATTTGCCTTAACTTTATCACTAATCCTTTTCCAAGCATTAGATTCAAGTTTAGATTCACTTTCTTTACCTTGTGAAACTCCAACTTTAATAGGAAAATTTCCATAGAAACTTCTTCTATCTTTTTTTCTAGGATTTGTATAAGAATAATTTATTAATTCATCATATAATTTTAATGTCCCATTAAAAGAACCTTCCCCATTAAAAACACCTTCTATTACAACATCAGCATAATTAAAATCTTCAGAAGTAAAGAATTGTCCAAATACGGTTAAAAAATCATATTCTGCATTGACTTCTTTAAATATTGGTATTGCTGTATTAACAATTTTATTATTTTCAACAAACTCATTAGTAAATCCTGCAAGACTAGATGCTACAAACTGTCTATCATCTAAACCGTCATCATCATTTTTTGTTATATCTATTATTTGGTCTAAGGGTTCAAATACAATAAACTTTGTTCCGTGACTATTTTCTATATCTAAAAAACCATTTAGTAACTTATCCAATAAAAAACTTGGAATTTGTGAATTTATTACTGAATTTTCAATATCTCTTCTTAACCCTAATTGTTTTTCTTCCCAAATATAATTATCATCTATATCTTTTTCTTTATCAAAATTTTTAAGAAAAGATTCTTTTAATTTATCAAACTTAAAAGAAAAATCATTAACATTTTCTATGTTTTCAACAGGTATATCAACATCATCTAAAAAAAGATTATAATTTTCTAATAACCTCCAATCAAAAAAAACAGCCTGTAAAGGATGTCCTTGCTTTTTAGTAAGCATCAACATAGGATTTCCTAGGAATGCTACAGATAATCGTCCTATTCCTTTTTCACCCGCTTTGATTCTAGGTTTTTTCCAAAGAGTTTCTTCACTTTCTTGTTCTTCTAAAGTAGCTCTACTTTTAGAATCCGTACCAAGAACTAACCATTTTTCAAAAATATCATTTCTAGACATTCCTTTTCCATCATCTGTCATTACAAACAAAGGAGACTTAACATCTTTATAGGTATCTAAATATATTTCAGCAGTTAGGTTGTCAGCATAAGCATCATAACCATTTTTCCATAACTCAGTTATAGCGGTTGGTAAATCTGCAATTTGACCTTTACCCAATAAATCAACAGCTCTTGCTTTGGTTCTAAATTGCATTTTTATGATTTTGTATTATTGCTTGTCCTACTCTTTTTGCATATTCCGGAGGCACTGCATTTCCTATTAAACGAGCTATACTTCCTATACTTGTTCCTATAAATTTATAATCTTTAGGAAAAGATTGTAAAGTTGCTCCTTCTCTAATTGATAAAGCTCTATTCTCTTCTGGATGTACAAAACGACCATTAGAAACACTAAAAAATTTTGTTGTAATTGTTGGAGATGGTTTATCCCACCATAATCTTCCAAAAGTATCCTTGAAAGAATTATCTCTTCCAATAAAACAATCTAATTGAAGTTCAGGGTCATTAGCGAAACTAAGACGATTACCTCCATCTTTTTTTACCTTTTTCAAACGTCTTAAAGTTAATTCACTAACATTTGGAACTGAATGATTAAAATCTGTTTTATCCCTATGACCAGCTTTTATTTGTGGATAGCCATTATCCACTCCAATGACATCTCTTACGGTCAATTTTTTATTTACTTTTACAGGCTCTAATTCATTATTAGAGATTCTATTTGCAATTAAAGTAAACCTCTTTCTATTTTGAGGAACTCCATATTCAGAAGTATTATGAACTTTAAAATGAACAGTATATTTATTTTCCTCTAACCAATTTATAAAAGTTTCTAAACCGCTTTCTCCTTTTTTGCGAAGAACACCAGGAACATTTTCAACTACAACATAACCAGGGTTAAAATACTTAACAAATCTTTCGAACTCTACTAGTAAGTTTTTAGATTTTTGAGATTTTTTCTTATCGGTATTTATAATACTCCAAAATTGACAAGGGCTACAACCTATAAGTAATAGTTCGTCATCATTACGCTTAAGTTTCAAAGCTTTTTCTAAATCAGTCTCTTTTAATTCGAAAACGTCAGCTTTAATAAATTTTGCTTTTTTAATATTAGCTTCATAAGTAGCTCTACAATTTTCCTCATAATCAATTCCTGCTAAAACTTGAATACCAGATTTCTGCATACCATAACTCATTCCTCCTCCTCCGCAAAAGAAATCAACAGCCTTTATTTTATTTTTTAATTTCAATTTTATGATTTTAAAAAATTAATTTTCTTCCTTTAATTTAAGTTTTTTACAAACTTCTTTAAATACATCACAAGGCTCTACATCAATAGCTAAAGCTATTAGATATAATTCATTTGCTCTGAGCTTTGTTCTCTTATTATTAGACAACTCACTCAATCTAGTTTTACTAATTCCGGTCTTTCGAGATACATCAGACCTGTTTACAGATTTTCTTGATAAATATAGTCCTAAATCAGTCATTTTTGTCCGTTTTTTAGATTATAAATCTAAAAAATATGACCGTTTATTCTGATTTTCTAAACAATTAGTTTTTATTTTATCCGAATTATGATATATTTGTTCTTATAATCGGGATATTTAACCTAAAAAACAGAACAAATGAGCTATAAAAAATATACTAAAGCACAATTAGAGGAAATAGTTCATATTCAACTTGATAATCTAAATGCTGTACATGATTTATTAAAAATTATGAAACTCCAAAATGAATTGATAGAAAATGCTAATAAGAAATTGAAAGACGAAATTATTGATTTTAAAAAAAGAGTTAATTATTAAATAATGGATTAATCCAAGCCATTCCATACACATTCCCCTACTCTCCTATTGTCATTTCGGGTAAAGAGTATTCCATTACATTTTCAATAAACTTTTGAGTAAAAAAAATTGAAGTAAAATTTTGTTTTGCTAACGCTTTTTTCCAAAGCAAAGTAACATAACGCAGTACATTATAGTTTAAATATGTAGTAATTTCTGTATAGCCGTCTTTCTGGCTATTTACACATAATTGTAGATATAGTGCCTTTAGGTCTATATCTACAATAATTATGTTAAAAGAAATTACGGCTAATTAACTTCTAAGTTTATTTGATAGCTATAATTCTCTATAAAATATCCCAGAAAGCCTGGAACGCACAATAAACTATAGCGCTTGAGGCATTAAACATTCTTGTTTGGCTTTTTTTTTCGTTTAATTTTAATATTCTGTACAATTATTCAATTTTTTTTAAATACGCGATTCTCAAGAAACATTCGAACACACATTTGTATCTATAATTAGCCGTTATGTAAAATTTCCTCTTGCCAAAATCGATCGTATTGCTTTTTAAAACTTAAAGCTGAAAAAGCTTTTATTTTTAAACACAATTTACCAACGCTTGCCAACCGCATAAAAGCTTACATTAAGTTCTTATCTGAGATTCGTGTATTTAAGAAAATATCCGTTACAATTTTTTTAGGATGTTCTCGTTAAGGTTTCCGCAAGAGTATAAAATTTTGCCTAGCTCAAATCCATGCTTTAAAATTTCTATACCCTTGCTAACATGGTAACTAAAAATGAACTTTTTTTTCATTCTGCGCTATTAGGTATTTTAAAAACTAATACTCAATTAATTATTTAAAATAGTGTCTTGAAACAAAAGAAATCGACTTTCAGAGATTCACGAACACTTAAAAAAATATAAATGTCGTGAGCTAAACAAAAATTCAAGGCTTCAGAAAACTTTGGAAACAATCACGGTTCATTTGCTATATTTTAGAAAACATTGTAACTCATTAAAATTGTTTTGAGTTAAATATAAAACACTCAATATTAAGAATGTGCATTGCTAACCCTCTAAAATATGTACGCTCATTCCACCTATTGTTTTGACCAAATTTTTCTGATGCCGCTTTTTTTAAGTAGTAACTTCTATTTAACATAATATAAAACTTTAACCTTTTAATTCGTTAATCATATTATCTAATGAATATCCGCTTAATTCTGGAATTGCATAGGTATAATTGGTTTTCTCCAATTAAGAAATCAACCCCTTCTCTCCCATCAGTTTTGTTGATAAACTCTTAGTTATGGCTTTTAAATTCAGATTTTAGAAATTCTAAAACAATCATTTTGTAGAAACTAAAAGCTCTCTGATATCTATATCTAGTATTTCTGCAATTCTTTTTAAATCCTTTAAATGTGGTTGTGATTTATTATTGCAAAAAGCCGTTACAGAAGTCGTACTTTTCCCTAATTCTTCCGCAATCCACACTTGTGATTTTCCTTGAATTACTAGTACTTCTTTTATTCTATTTATTCTTTCTACTGCCATATTTATTTGATGTATTCTACCTGAGGTTTTACTATCATAGATGATTTTAACAGAGAGGCTTTACATATAGAAGCAGATTTTTCGTTACCTAGTAATAGAATAGTTTACGTTTTAAATCATCTGCTAAAACGCAAAGGTAAACCACAAAAGATACGTATGGATAATGGTCCGGAATTTATAGCCAATTTAACTGCTACCTGGAGTGCCATGCATGAAATTGATTTTAAATATATAGAACCAGGAAAGCCCACACAAAATGCTTTTATAGAACGTTTTAACGGTTCATATAGATGAGGAGTTTTAAATAAATATATTTTTGAAAATATTCATCAAGTCAGAGAGCAAACCCAGATATGGATGCACGATTACAATAATTTTAGACCGCATGATGCTTTGGGAGATATGGCTCCAATCCCGTATGCGAAACAACATTGTGTCGCTGCCGCTGGGCGCATTTTAAAACAGGATTGACATAAAAAAATATAATGAAAGATGTCAACCCTGTTTTAAAACGTAAAATTCATATATTTGGATTAATAATCAGTTCGAAAAAGGGGAAACTTACCAAACAGCGGTTGGTTTTGAGCTCATTCTATTTTAGTTTTTGAAGGTCTCCTAAAAAAAACAAAAGCCCTAAAAAGAGCTTGGTTTTATATCTATTTTCGTAAAATTATAGGCTTGTGCAACGGTTACCGGTGTTAGCAACTGGCCTTTTTCATATTAATTAAAGACTGTTCTTCGTTTTAAGTAAAGCATAGTCCTTTTTGTTAAACTTAGTTTTAAAACTTTCTATAATTTTCTTTTCAGATTCGGGTGTCCAATAAATTTTTAAATTTTCTTTTGCTCGTGTAATTGCTGTGTAAAAAATATTATGAGAAATCATCTCTTCTACTTCATCTGTTATCACAATTTTTACAGAGTTATATTCTAACCCTTGTGCTTTATGTATAGAAACTGCATAAGCTACTTGAAAAGGAATAATATTACTAGAATCATCATCGTCATCATCAGTGCTTTTGTACTTGTCGACAGTGAATCGAATTACGGAATTCCCATTTTCAGAATCATCTAAGAGTTCAAAATCATACGATTCTGTGTCGAATTCATTAAGTGCTAGATTAACTTCAATATCAAATTGAATTTGTTCGTCAAGTAATTTAATTCCTGATATTTTACCTTTTAGATTGTTATAAATTAGAGGTGAAAAGCGACCTGATTCGTTGAAAATTATTGGGTCTTCCACTTTGTAAGTTTGAGTACCCCAAACAAATGCTTGATTAGAATTACTGCTTTGTAAAAATGAATTTATATTGTTTATGCCATAAAGACCATCATAATTTAAACAAAGTATTATTTCGTCTTCTTCTGCATTTTGAAAAATTGAATTATCAAGTGTTTTAGAATATTCGTTTTTCGTTAAAGTTTCTAGAATGTTATCATCAATGTTTCTTACTCTTTCCCAAAGTCTTAATAAATCTGGATTATTACTTCTATAAGGTTTTTCCAATTCAAATACTGAAGATTTTGGAATAAAAGACTTTATTAGACTGAACCAATTTCCAAAAAGTATTGATTCTATTTGAAATACGTCTCCAACAAGAATAAGCAACCTGAATTTTGCTTTGTTAAGTATTTTAAGCATATCAGAATTACTTACTGTACTGCACTCATCTATAATTAAAATATCGTATTCAGTTTCTTTACTCCAAGTAAATTTGGTTATAGTTTTAAAATTACAATTTGCAACCTTTATATTACGTTTTAAATTATCAACTGCAGGATTAGTATTTGCTAAATATAACTTACTTTCTTTGTCAAAAAAGTTTGAAATATGATTAATCATAGTTGATTTACCAGTTCCAGCTGCCCCATAAATCAAAGCTACTTTTGAACTTTCGAATAAGTTTTTAAGAGCAGTTTCTTTTTCTTCACAATCAATTTTATAAGCAGTTGAATTAAGCCAAGATTCTATTGAGTTTTTATAATTTTTAATTCCCGCAGATGATATTTCTTTTAGCTTGTTTATGATGTTAAAAGTATCTGCTTCATAGCCTTTGATGAATACACTTTTTTTAAAACTTTCTATTTCTCTATTTTTATGTTTCCAATATAGATTATCATTCCATTGACTTATAAGTTCTTCAATATTATCAAAGTTTTCAATTTCATTGATAGCAGTAAATAATTGTCCTTTTTGTTCCGTATTGTTTTTTATATGTCTTGCTAATATTTCGTGTTTTCTGCCTTCAGTATCGATAGATGAGAAAAGGTCACTCAGTTTAGGGTTGTGATTAATTAATGCCGAATTGAATGGCATTTGGTCAAAAGGAATAGACCCAAACTCTAAATTTAGATTTGATAATAAATGACAAGGTGAATTAGTGTACTGTTTTTTAATTATTTTATTATTAAGCTTAAGTAGTAAATATCTAAGCAGATTATGACCATCACTTTTAGTTTTACCCATTTCTCTACATTTATCCAGTAATTGGAATATTCGAGAAGCTTTCGATTTTTCAGTAACCGTCTTTTTTACGTATTCATAATACCAATCATTTAAACTAATAACCTCTACTAAATTTAATCCGGATGATGTTAAATATTTCATTAGTTCATAAGATTCCTTACCACTACTAATTTTAGATTTTACACCAAAAATTTTCGCAAAATTATCTATTTCACAAGGGCGAATTGAAACGTCCCAACTATCAATGATTTGAATAGGCATTTTTTTATCTAAAATATCTATATAGTCAGTACTTATTGATAGTTTCACTGCATAATTTCCAAGTATTTCAAGCTTGGTAAAAGCAATTATTCTGTCAAATTTGCTTGTATAATCATTGGCTCTTCGAAAAGTTACTTCATAGAATATTTCATTTTCTACAAAAAAAGGTTTTACTTTTTGAATATAATATCTGTCTTTGTAATTAGTTTTTTTACGATTTTCTTCAGGCTGTTTAATTAATGAAGAAATTTTTTCATAATATTCTTTTAGGTTAGAATCAGTTTGGATTGGAAAATCTTTTAGATTGTAAAGGGCATCTAAATTATATGTCTTGTAAAGAAATGACTTTATTTTAATAAGGTACTCAAAGTATTTTAGTATTAATCTTTCTGAACTTTCTTCGTTTAGAGTATAATGTGAAGCTGTAATTTGTAAGAGTTTATGAAATCTTGATAAAAACTTTAAGTCTCCTCTGGCTTTTATATACTCAATAGCATTTTGGATATTTTCATAGCTATTATTTAACTCTGTTTGTTGTGCATCTTCAAAAACTTTTAAAGAAATATGTTCAACAAAGTTCCTAAGTTGAGACAAAATATTTTGGGATAATAACCCTCTTTCATCGTCATCAAATTTCTCAATGTTCTTACAAATTGTTTTATCAATATTAAGTATGTGGGAAGTGATTTTACTCATTCGGATTTAGGGTTTGCTGTGGCTTGTTGCTAACGTTCTCGGCTATTAGTTTTTGCGTGAATTTAGGAATAAATTTTCTAAGAAAAAACTTAGGATTGAAAATCCGCGAGGATTTTCATAAGTAGTCGAGAAGTAGCAAGTACTTATAGCGATTGTTAGCAACTTTAATTTATATTCAATTCAGTTAAAATATTAACTTCTTTTTCTGCATTTTTATCTTTCAGTTTTGCAATCAATTTACAAGGATTATTTATTGTTCTGGACTACCTAATAAATTTGGGACTAATTTGATCAAGCCGCTTTGTTAACCCCCATTCTTATTTTGACTTCCATTTCTAAAGGGGAAATATACCCTAGGCTAGAGTGAAGTCTTTCGTTATTATACCAATTTATGTAATCTTCAATACTGCTGAATAATTGTTTGTAAGAACTATATTTAAAACGGTATAACCATTCGTGCTTAATTGTCTTAAAAAAGGATTCAGCTACTGCATTATCCCAACAGTTTCCCTTTCTACTCATACTCTGTGTTATTTTTCTATTAAAAGAAAATAAGTTAGTTATTTTATTAGAAGCATACTGCACTCCTCTGTCTGAATGAAAGATAAACTTATTTGTAATAGCTCTATTATTACTTGCTAAATTCCACGCCTTCATTATTGTATTTTTAGTGGTCATATCTTTACTTAAAGACCATCCAACTACCCTTTTATCTGCTAAATCTATTATTGTTGTTAAATAATTCCAATGATCATTTACACGTATATAAGTAATATCAGAAACCCATTTTTCTCCTAATTTTAAACTTGTAAAATTTCTATCTAATTCGTTTTTAGTAATCGATAAATTATGATTGGAATTAGTAGTTGCTACATATTTCCTTTTTAGAATACTTTTTAGTCCTAGTTCTTTCATTATTAGCCCAATGTAAGAACGTGCATAAACTAAACCTTCTCTTTCCAACATTTTTTGAATACGATAGCTTCCGTAAATTTCTCTACTTTGTTCGAAATGAAATTTAATTCTCTCTTTGAGTAAAACCTTAGAGGGTAGTATTTTTATTACATCCTTGTGTTTTAACCAATAGTAATAAGCATTTTTGCTAACTTTCATACATTTATACATCTTCTCAACAGGATATACACTTACATTTTTTAAAATGAATTTATATCTCATTTGTCGCTCTTGGAGAAGATGCTCACTGCCTTTTTTAATATATCGCGTTCTAACTTAACCTCTCTAAGTTCTTTCTTTAGTGCTTTTAATTCTTGCGCTTCTACCGATAACTCACGTTTCTTAGAGAAATCTCCAGATTTAGCTTCATACTCACGTTTCCAACGTCTTATGACTCCGTCATTAACACCGTATTCTTCACTAAGAGATTTTGCTTTTCTTCCTGATTTTAAAAGCTCTACTAGCATTACTTTAAAATCATTATCATACTTTTTTGCCATAATTCAAATATAATATTTATGGACTCTATTAATTCGTCTCAACAAAACTAGACATTCCACTTGTACAGTGTTTTTACGAGGAAAAAAAACGCTGTACAAAAAACGAAGGTTAAATCTTGTACCCTGTTTTTACGAGGAAAAAAAACGCTGTACAAAAAACAAAGGTTAAATCTTGTACCCTGTTTTTACAGGGGAAAAAAACGCTGTACAAAAAACGAAGGTCAAATCTTGTACAGTGCTTTTACGAGGAAAAAAAACGCTGTACAAAAAACGAAGGTTAAATCCTGTACAGTGTTTTTACAAGGGAAAAAAAACGCTGTACAAAAAACAAAGGTTAAATCTTGTACCCTGTTTTTACAGGGGAAAAAAACGCTGTACAAAAAACGAAGGTCAAATCTTGTACCCTGTTTTTACGAGAGAAAAAAATGCTGTACAAAAATGAAGAGAAAACAAACTTATGGAAGTAAAAATGCTCTTTCAAAATGATTTAACAGCATTATTCTAAGAAAAAAATAAAAAAAAAGACTTGAAATAGTATTTTTTTTAGCAACTTGAAAAAGTTTAAGTAAATTTTATAAAATGAAGTGATTTCAATTTTTTGTTTGGAAGCGAAAATTTAACATTTTTTATCCTAATTAAGTTTTTAGCTACATTATGAAAAAAGCTAAAATTAGGGTGAAATAAGACAAATTTGCAGCAAGCATAAGAAAAAATGAAAACTATTTTATTGCAAAATTTGAAAAAAATACAGAAAAATGATAAAAGAAATAAGAAAATACTATGACGTATCTAACAGAATCATTGCGGTTTACATTCAACGTTCTCTAAGCTTTTTAGAATCGGCTATTAACGGTCGTAGAGGGTTTGATTTACCTTCTATAAACAAACTTTTAACCCTATATAAAAGTTTACAACTAGCTACTCCAATAAATATGCTATCAGAAATAACACCCGTAATGAATGAAGAAAAAAAAGAAACATTGCAACAATTAAAGAAGCAAAAAGAAGCAGTAGCAATATTGCTAATAGCACATCAAAAAAAACTAGCACAACTACAGCAGCAAAGGGAACAATGGTTTCGAGGAATCAATGCTTGTATTAGTTTACTTAATAATACGGAGTTGAGTACAACGGATGTAAAGTGGATTGATTTACGTAAAAACCATATAAAAGCACGGTTAGCAAAACATTCGCTTTTTAAGGAAACACAACAGCAACTAAAAATAAAGTTATTAAAAGATGAAGAACGTTATTTAACAGCAGCTATAATAAGCTTGAAAGCTACTATTTAATAAAGAATAAGTTTCTCAATAACCTATTGGGAACTAATGAAATCACAAAAAGAACAATATCCTATTATATCACTCATCGTATTTTAGTTAATCGCTGATTGCTCCTTACTTTTTTTTCGTTAAAAAAAGAAACTATAGTAAGTTGCCTAAAAAAGCGCTAAGATAATTTCAGTTATCTACTAGCAAAAGACCATAAGTTATATCGTAGGATTTTTCTTGATTTTTTTTCCGAAAAAGAAGAAAAAAGCAAACTAATAAAGGGAAAAGATTACTGTAGATGTGTTAAGAATAAGCCTTTTCTATTTTTTTTAACGCTTTTAAAAAAGGTACCGTTGTGCCTATTGATTTAGAGAGTACCAAACTACCTTGAATATCAATATAGCTTTGAGAAGCTAATTCAGCAGCGCTATCTTTAGGCATTCCTATTTCCATTCCAAAAATTAAAAAGCCTTTAATCCAAAGTTCCGTACCTCTTTTAATTTCCTTACCAAATAAAGCGATTCCTAAGTCTAAAGAAAGTGATCTAAACATGCAACTCTCTACACCTCCACTATACAAGTCGTTAATATTTTTAACAACCATTTCAATACGTTCCTTTTCAGGTTTTGTACTATCTACCAATACTCCGTAGATATTTTTTTCAATCCATTCTTCTATATAATTTAAAACGGCCAATGCCATCTCTTTTTTTCCTCCAGGAAAACGATGATATAAACTTGCCTTTTTTAAACCAGAAGCAGCGGCTAATTCATTCAAACTAGCTCCTTCATATCCTTTTGCTCTAAAAACAGATATGAAGCCTTTTAAGACTTGTAGGTCTTCTACTTTTTGTGGTCTCATTGAGTAAAATGTAGTATATGTAATTAAATATTTGTTTGGCTGTTGATTTTAATATTTAACATACAAGCTGGGTCGTGTATTTAAAAGAATACTTACAGACTGTAATTGAGTTAATTTAGGCGCAAAAAAAGAGGGATTTATATAAATCCCCTATATTATTTTAGCAAAGTAACCTTAACTGCATTCATTCCTTTCAATCCTTTTTCCAACTCAAAGGAAACCTTGTCGTTTTCAGCTATTCTATCTATCAAACCACTAACGTGTGTAAAATACTTTTCTTTATTTACTGCATCTATTATAAATCCAAATCCTTTAGAAGAATCAAAAAAGGATACCACTCCTGTTCTAACTGGATCAATCTTTTCTTTTTCTCTCTCAGTAGCTTTCGGAATGCTTACAGCAATACTATCGGCCTCAATTTCGATCTTATTTGCAGGATCAGGTGGTGTGTCTGTTAAATTTCCATTATGATCTACGTAAGCAAACTCAATACCCTTCTTTCCATTTTCTTTCCCCTCTGCCTTACGCGCTTCCATTTTCTTTCTCTTTTCCTCTCTTTTTTTTAAACGTTTTTTTTCTTTTTCCTTTTTATTAAATGTTTGTTCTGATTTTGCCATTAGCTGATTTAAAATGTTTTTTATATAATTATTTCCCAAAAATAGCTAATCTATTCTTATATTCCCCCAAAAATAATATTTTCTTACCAAAAAAATGTACAAATTAGGAATATAAAACCGCTGTTTATATTAAAATAATTCGGGGTTAGCCCCTTTCACATCTTTATAGAAATCATAAAAACATTCAAAATCCTTTTCCATATTATCCGTAGTATAAAACGGAGGCGATAAGGCAACTTGCTTTTTACCAAAATCAAAACTAAACATAACAATAGGTACCTTAGCACCTTTTGCTATATGGTAAAATCCTGTTTTCCATTGAGCCACTTTTTTACGAGTTCCTTCAGGTGACAAAGCCAAGCGAAACTCATCTTGCTTGTTAAACATAGCCACAATAGCATCTACCTTATTCGTACTTTTAGATCTATCAACTGGAGCACCTCCTAACCATCTAAATATAAAACCAAAAGGAGGTTTAAACAAAGCCTTTTTAGCTATAAAATTAATTTTTATACCCCATGAATTCCTAGCAAGAAGCGCAATAGGAAAATCTTTCCAGCTCGTATGCGGAGCTCCTATTATTACATATTTTTTTAAGTGGCTAGGAAACTCACCAACAAATTTCCAACCTAAAATTTTAGTGTATATAAATTTTGAAAAAGCCTTTGTCATTATCGGATTTTAAAATGATAAATTTAGCACTTAATTTAATATAATGAACGAATTGATTATTTACTTATTAATAGCAATATCAGGAGGTATAATTGGTTTAATATCAGGACGATTATTAGCCAAATTAAAATTTGAGCAAGAAAAAGTAGTCTTACAAGAACGAAACATCTTGTTAAATCAAATTCAAAAAAACGCAGAGTCAACAATTAATGCCCTTCAAGTTGAGTTAAAAGCAAACCAAGCAGACAAAGAAAGCTTAATAAAAATAAACGCAACTCAAGAGAGCAATTTGCAAAATTTGCAATTAAAACTAAAAGATAATCAACAAGAAATAGAAAACTTGCAGACTAAATTTACCAAAGAATTTGAAAACTTGGCTAATAAAATATTAGAAGAGAAATCAAGTAAATTTACGGCTCAAAATAAAGAAAACATACAAAATATTTTAACGCCTCTTCAAGAAAAAATAAAGGGCTTTGAAAACAAAGTAGCACAAACTCATAAAGAAAGTGTTGATTACCATGCTGCTTTACGCCAACAAATACTAGGTTTAAAAGAACTTAATTTACAAATGAGTAAAGAAGCAACAAACTTAACAAAAGCGTTAAAAGGTGACAGTAAAATTCAAGGAAATTGGGGGGAATTAGTATTGGAACGTGTGTTAGAAAAATCTGGCTTGGAAAAAGACAGAGAGTACTTTGTACAACAATCTTTTACCAATGAGCAAGGGAAAAGAGTATTACCCGATGTGGTAATACATTTGCCTAATAATAAAAAAATGATTGTGGACGCTAAAGTTTCTTTAACAGCATATGAGCAGTTTTCAAATAGTGATGACGTAGCTGAAAAAGACTTTTTGTTAAAAAAACACCTTCATTCTTTAAAAAAGCACATTACTCAATTAAGTGAAAAAAGATATGAAGATATTTATAAAATAGCATCGCCTGATTTTGTATTGCTCTTCATTCCTATTGAGCCAGCTTTTGCGGTAGCCTTAAATGCTGACAATGCGCTTTATAATAAAGCTTTTGAAAAAAATATAGTGATTGTTACGCCTACCACCCTACTAGCTACTTTACGAACAATTGATACCATGTGGAATAATGAAAAGCAGCAACGAAATGCCTTGGAAATAGCAAGGCAAGCAGGTGCCTTATATGATAAATTTGAAGGTTTGTTAAAAGATTTGATAGGAATAGGTAAAAAAATTGATGCCTCTAAAGCTGATTATGATTTAGCAATGGGAAAACTCGTAAACGGGCGGGGTAATTTAATAACTAGTGTTGAAAAATTAAAAAAGATGGGAGCAAAAGCAAAAAAGGCTTTGCCTCAAAGTATTATTGACAGCGCAAAGCATACAGCATAAAAAAAGCCTCCAACTTAAAAATGTTGGAGGCTTTTTTATAAAATTCATTGTAAAGTAAATAATCAATTTACATCACAAACAATCTTCTGTGGTGCATTAATTCATAAACTTTTTCGCCAATAGCCTCCAACACTTCATCATTTTCAGCATTTAAAATAGCTTCATCTATCAAATCAACAATAGTTACCATATCCTCTTCTTTTAAACCACGCGTTGTTACGGCGGCAGTACCTACACGGATACCTGAAGTTATAAAAGGCGATTTATCATCAAAAGGAACCATGTTTTTATTTACTGTTATTGCAGCCTTACCCAAAGCAGCTTCAGCATCTTTTCCTGAAATATTTTTATTTCTTAAATCAATTAGCATCATATGATTATCCGTTCCACCAGAAATAATATCATATCCTTTTGCTACAAATGCCTTTGCCATTGCTGCTGCATTTTCTTTAACTTGCAACTGATATTCCAAAAACTCATCGGTTAAAGCCTCTCCAAAAGCAATTGCTTTAGCTGCAATAACGTGCTCTAATGGCCCTCCTTGATTTCCTGGAAAAACAGCAGAATTGATTAAGGTTGACATTTTTTTTAGTTTTCCATTTTTTAACTTTAGCCCAAACGGATTTTCAAAGTCCTTTCCAATCATAATCATTCCGCCACGAGGACCTCTTAAAGTTTTGTGCGTAGTAGTAGTAACAATATGGCAATGAGGTAAAGGGTCATTTAAAATACCCTTAGCAATTAATCCCGCCGGATGCGAAATATCCGCCATTAAAATAGCACCAACACTATCTGCAATATCACGAAAACGTTTAAAATCAATATCTCTAGAATAAGCAGAAGCACCCGCTATAATTAACTTAGGTTGCTCCTTCTCTGCCGTTTCTTGAATTTTATCATAATCCAAAACACCAGTTTCTTTAGTTACCCCATAAAATGAAGTTTCATATAATTTTCCAGAAAAATTAACAGGAGAACCATGAGTTAAATGCCCTCCATGTGATAAATCAAATCCTAAAATTTTATCACCAGGTTGTAAACAAGCTGCAAATACAGCTGTGTTTGCTTGACTTCCAGAATGTGGTTGTACATTTACATACTCAGCACCAAACAGCTCCTTAGCTCTATCAATAGCTATTTGCTCAACTACATCTACTACTTCACATCCCCCATAATAGCGCTTGTTAGGATATCCTTCGGCATACTTATTGGTTAAAACGGAACCTTGTGCTAGCATTACTTGTTCACTTACAAAATTTTCTGAAGCAATTAACTCCAATCCGTTTAATTGTCTTTCTTTTTCTTCTTGAATAAGATCAAAAATTTGATGGTCTTGTTGCATTGTTGTTTATTTAAAAGAGCATCAAAAGTAATAAAAATCATTTTGCTAATAACAAGTTTAGTTTATATTTACTTAGAATTTGTTAATATATAACCTATAAAACAAATTAACATTTTTTATATTTTTTGTAACCGAGAACTATAAAAAAATATGTAGGTTTGGTTTATAAATAAAAATACAATAATTAGAAATGAAAATAACAGCTAACGACCCTAACAGAAAATCTTGGTTAAAAGTACCAGAAAACTCAGATTTTCCTATTCAAAATATCCCTTTTGGAGTTTTTATTACTAAAGATGATATTATAACTATTGGAACAAGAATTGGTGATTACGCAATAGATTTAGGTGCTTTACATCAATTAGGATATTTTGAAGGAATACCGCTAACTGATGATATTTTTTTACAAGACACGTTAAATGATTTTATAGCTGATGGGCGCAAAACATGGCGTTTAGTTCGTAATAGAATTGCTGATATTTTTGATGTAACTAATCAAGGTTTAAGAGATAATGCTGAGCATAAAGACCAAGTGATTTTTAGAATGGAAGATGTAGAAATGCAATTGCCTGTTGCTGTTGGTGATTATACTGATTTTTATGCAAGTAAAGAGCACGCTACCAATGTAGGGTCATTATTTCGCGATCCAGAAAATGCTTTATTTCCTAACTGGTTACAAATTCCTATTGGATATCATGGAAGAAGCTCATCAATTGTTCCGTCAGGTACCCCCATACGTCGTCCTATCGGACAATCACGACCAAATGAGGGAGAAACAACCCCTAATTTCGGACCTTCAAAATTATTAGACTTTGAATTAGAAATGGCATTTATTACAACCGTTGCAAATGATTTAGGTGAAAGAATTCCTATTGAAGAAGCAGAAGACTATATTTTTGGATTGGTATTGTTCAACGATTGGTCCGCTAGAGATATTCAAGCATGGGAATATGTTCCTTTAGGTCCGTTCTTAGGAAAAAGCTTTGCCTCTACTATTTCTCCTTGGATTGTAACCTTAGATGCTTTAGAGCCTTTTAGAGTAGCTAACCCTAAGCAAGTTTATGAGCCCTTACCTTATTTACGTAAAGAAGGGAATGATAGCTATGATATTAACTTACAAATGGCTATTAAACCTGAAAATGAGGATGAAACGGTTGTATGTAACTCTAATTTTAAGTATATGTACTGGACCATGGCGCAACAACTAGCCCACCATACTGTAAACGGATGCCCTGTAAATGCTGGAGATATGATGGGAAGCGGTACCATATCAGGCCCTACTAAAGATAGCTTTGGTTCTATGTTAGAGCTAACTTGGCGAGGTCAAAACCCTATTAAAATGAAGGATGGTAGTGAACGAAAGTTCATTAATGACCATGATACCGTTATTATGAGAGGCTACTCACAAAATGATAACGTTCGTATTGGTTTTGGAGAGTGTTCTGGTAAAGTATTACCTGCTTTAAAGTAAACTTAACCTTACCATAATTGTTTTAGAATTATAAAACAACTACCTAAAAAAAGAGACTCGCTGTGCATATACGAGTCTCTTTTTTTAAATTAGTTTTTCTATAATAACCTGAACTACTTCAAAGAGAATTAAAATGATAATAATCCATTCCAACATACTGCTATATTTATGTTGAAGAATATCACTAAACAAGTCTAAATTCTCCTTAATAACATTCAGACTATTTTCTATTCCTTGATGACGTTTTTCTATATCTAGCTCCTTTTTTAATTTATCATCTAGTGTTAGTAAGTCTTTGCTATTCCATGCAAGATCAGGGGATTCAAAAATAAAGAGGTTTTCGGCAATATTATTTTTTAAATTCATTGTTTTTCCTATAAACTTTTGCATTTGTGTTTTAGGAAGCTTAAATCTACCTGTTTGCGCTAGTTGTTTTGAATAAATTAATGTTTTATGGTGCAAATCAGATGTTTCATTAACATAGCCCATTAAAACGACAGATTGTGCCAAATTAAACATGATAAGATGAGCCACATCGTCATTTAGTTCCTTTATTTGAATAGTGCCAAAATCAACATCAATAATATCCTTAAAAGTAATTGTATATTCTTCGGAGGGTAAATCTGTATTTCCTTTACGATCTATTAGCAGTGAATTTATTGTCTTTTCAATTAAGGTTGTTGCACAATTTATAAAAACAATACTACCATAATCTTTGATATATACATAAGATTGTTCTTTTATTTTATACAATAAAAAAGAGCGTTCCTTTTTTAGGAGCTGGTACTTCTCTAATGCTTTAGTAGCATTATTTAATACTATGCGCTTTTCTAAATGATATGCTTTAGCAATTAAATCCATTTGTTAATATGATTACTTTAATTTCCAAATAATTTATGTAGTGGCATCTATTTTTCTTATTAACTTTTAACAGAAACATAATGAATGTTAGAAATTCATCCAAAAAAGAAACCTATCAAATGTAACTCATTTTTTAGCAAATCATCTTAAAAAAAAGTAAAAAAGTACTACTTTTTTGTAGTGCTTTTTGGCAAACTATTTCTAGTTATTTTATTCTTCTTCAGGAGGTGGATGCCCAAAAATATCTTCGTAAATCTCATCAAAATTATTACGTAAATATGTATTTAATTTCTTACGATAATCATCGCGTAACCAATCTATAAAATTGTGTGTACTCTTACAAATACATTTTGAGTAACGATGTATCCTATCATCAATATCATCTCCTAACTTTTTAGCCAAGATAAGTGCATCAAACACATCTTCACTATTTTCAATACACATTCTAGCATGATGTTCAATAGAGCGTTCCAATACTTTTTTAGAGCTTTGCCCTGTTTTTATGGTATCAACATACACCTTTTTAACATCGAAATACAAATCTTTTGAATTTGAAAACTCAGCCCTTACTTCTTCAGGTAGCTCATATACAAAAGTACTTTCTATTTCCTCATCACTTAATAAATTATCTAAGTAAAAATTAGGCGCTCTAAACATTTTATGCCAATCTAAATCAGCCCCCCAAGGTCCAAAACGATGGAAATTATTACCTAAGTCAATAACATTAAAACTACTTTTTCCAGGTAAAATACGCGAACCACGCCCTATCATTTGATAGTATAAGGTTAATGATTTTGTAGCCCTATTCAATATAATAGATTCTACAGTAGGTTCATCAAATCCTGTTGTTAGAATACTTACAGAAGTAATAATAGCATTAGGAGTTTCTTTAAACCATTTTAAAATAAAATCGCGTTCTTTTTTCGTATTTGTATTATCTAAATGCGCTATTGGATACCCTGCTCTTTTAAAAGTATCATAAACATGTAAAGAAGTATTGATTCCATTGTTAAATATCAATGTTTTTTTTCCTTTAGAACGTTCTTGATAAGCTTTTAAAAGCTTTCCTAGCATATCTGTATTCGTATATAAATCTTCAGAAGATTTTACGGTGTAATCTCCATTAGCCCCTACTTCTAACGAAGTCAGTCCTACATTATAAGAATATACTTTTGCACGCGCTAGAAATTCATTTTCTATTAATGTACCAATACTTTCACCAGCTATTAAATCATCATAATTATCTTTCATAGGCAGTTTCATATTTGAACTTAAAGGAGTAGCCGTAACCCCCAGCACAAAAGACTTATCAAAATACTTAAACAATTTTGTAAAAGAATTATAATGCGCTTCATCAATAATCACTAATCCTACATCAGAAATATCAAGCATATTATCATTTAGTCGATTGTTTAGTGTTTCCACCATAGCAACAAAACAACTATATTCGTTTTGATCATCTAAACTCGCTTTACTATCAACAATCTTATTATCTACACCAAACTCCACTAACATTTTAGCAGTTTGTTTACATAATTCTATACGGTGCGTCATTATCAATACCTTCTTTTGATAATGTTTTAAGTATTGTCTTGTTATTTCTGAAAAAATAACTGTTTTTCCTCCTCCTGTTGGTAATTGGTATAATAAATGGTAGTTTTCTGGAGCATTTTCAAAGCTTTTAAAAATACTATGAATGGCCCTTTTTTGGTAGCTATATAGGTCTTTTCCTACTTTTTTATCAGAGATTGTATTGCTCAATGTGTTGGTTTTTTGAAGGATACAAAAATAGCATCATTCTTAAGAAAAACCAGCACAAAACAACGTTTATTTTAAAAAGCTTTTTAAATTCACTTGTGTAATATCATAATGAGATGCATGCGCAACGGCTTCTCCATTTTTAATTACCAGTAATTGAGGTGATTGGTGAAGTACTTGAAATTGGTATCCTACTTCATTTGATATTTCACGATAATTTAACAAATCCAAATAATACACCTTTAATTCTTTTAAATCTTCATCAAAAGACCTTTCAAATCGTTGAATTGCAACACTGCTAATACTACATCTTGTTGAATGCTTAAAAATAGCGATTGTTTCTGTTTTAGACAATTTTTTAATTGCTTCTAATTGCTTTAAAGAATTCAATCGAATCCAATTTACATTCGATTGTACTTCCTTTTTATCTTCTTTCTTCGTTTTATTTCCGAATATACTACTAAATAGTCCCATATTTTTGTTTTTTGGTTTGGTCGATACTAATTAAAAAAACTTTCATAAAGCCAAAAAGTCAGTAAAACTCTTATAAACAAGACAAAATGACTGTTTTTGTTTGCTTTTTACAAATGGTATCACTTTTGATTTTTTTCTCATGAAAAATTAAAAAAAAATAGAAAATGAATTTAAACAATTATACGATAAAATCGCAAGAAACCATACAAAAAGCACAAGAATTAGCGCAAAGTTATGGACATAATCAAATAAACAATGAACATATTTTTAAAGCCTTACTCAATGTTGACGAAAATGTACTTCCTTTTGTACTAAAAAAACTAGGAATCAACATCCATATCGTTCAACAAGTTTTAAACAAGCAATTAGAAAACTTACCTAAGGTGTCAGGAGCCGAAATACTCCTTTCTAGAGAAGCTGGAAAAACACTAAATGAAGCAAGCATCCTTGCTAAAAAAATGAGCGATGAATATGTATCAATAGAACATATTTTGCTAGCTCTTTTTAAGTCAAAAAGTAATGCTTCTCAAATCTTAAAAGACCAAGGAGTTACGGAAAAAGATTTGTTAGCTACCATAGAAGAATTAAGAAAAGGAACTCGTGTAACTTCTAAAAGTGCAGAAGAAACCTATAATGCTTTAAGTAAATATGCTAAAAACTTAAACCAATTAGCACAAGATGGAAAGCTAGATCCAGTAATTGGTAGAGATGAAGAAATACGCCGCTTATTACAAATTTTAACCAGAAGAACTAAAAACAATCCTATTTTAGTTGGAGAACCTGGAACAGGTAAAACAGCTATTGCAGAGGGATTAGCGCATAGGATTATTCGCGGAGATGTTCCTGAAAATTTAAAAGAAAAACAACTATTTTCGTTAGATATGGGAGCTTTAATTGCAGGAGCTAAATTTAAAGGAGAATTTGAAGAGCGCTTAAAATCTGTTGTCAAAGAAGTAACTAGTTCAAATGGTGATATTGTACTTTTTATTGATGAAATTCATACCTTAGTAGGTGCTGGAGGAGGTCAAGGAGCCATGGATGCCGCTAATATCTTAAAGCCAGCATTGGCACGTGGAGAACTTCGCGCCATTGGTGCTACTACCTTGGATGAGTATCAAAAATATTTTGAAAAAGACAAAGCCTTAGAGCGTCGTTTCCAAAAAGTGATAGTAGATGAACCTGATACAGAAAGTGCCATTTCTATTTTAAGAGGAATTAAAGATACATATGAAACGCATCACAAAGTTCGCATTAAAGATGAGGCTATTATTGGTGCTGTAGAATTATCGCAACGCTATATCACCAATCGATTTTTACCAGACAAAGCCATTGATCTTATGGATGAAGCTGCTGCTAAACTTCGTATGGAAATGAACTCTAAACCTGAAGAATTAGATGTTTTAGATAGAAGAATCATGCAGCTTGAAATTGAGATAGAAGCCATTAAACGCGAGGATGATACTGCTAAACTAAAATCTTTGAATGCTGATTTAGCAAATTTAAAAGAAGATCGTAATGAAATTAATGCAAAATGGCAATCTGAAAAAAGTGTAGTCGATACTATACAATCATTAAAAGCAACTATAGAAAACTATAAACAGGAAGCTGATAAGGCGGAACGAAATGGAGACTATGGTAAGGTTGCTGAAATTAGATATGGAAAAATTAAAACAGCGCAAGAATCTCTTGAAGAACAACAAAAAATATTAGCAAACCAACAAGATAACGCCTTAATAAAAGAAGAAGTTACTTATGATAATATTGCCGAAGTTGTTGCTAAATGGACGGGGGTTCCTGTTACTAAGATGCTGCAATCAGAACGTGAAAAATTATTGAAGTTAGAAAATGAATTGCATAAGCGAGTGGTAGGACAAGAAGAAGCTATAACGGCTGTTGCTGATGCTGTAAGACGTTCTCGTGCAGGATTACAAAATCCTAATAAACCAATTGGTTCTTTCTTATTTTTAGGAACTACTGGGGTTGGAAAAACAGAATTAGCAAAAGCCCTAGCTGATTATTTATTTGATGATGAAAATGCAATGACTAGAATTGATATGAGTGAATATCAAGAACGCCATTCTGTAAGCCGTTTGGTAGGTGCGCCTCCTGGATATGTGGGCTATGACGAAGGAGGTCAATTGACTGAAGCTGTTCGTAGAAAACCTTACTCTGTAATTCTTTTAGATGAAATTGAAAAAGCGCATCCTGATACTTTTAATATATTACTTCAAGTATTAGACGAAGGTAGGCTAACAGATAATAAAGGGCGCGTTGCTGATTTTAAAAATACTATCATCATCATGACTTCTAATATGGGGAGCCATATCATTCAAGAGAAGTTTGACAACTTAAAAGGAGATCTCCAATCGAGTATGGAAATAGCTAAAACGGAGGTGATAGGTTTATTAAAACAAACCGTAAGACCTGAGTTTTTAAATAGAATAGATGATATTATCATGTTTACACCGCTTTCTAAGGAAAACATTCATCAAATTGTAAAAATACAATTAGACCGCGTTAAGAAAATGATTGCAGAACAAAATATCACTTTAGACGCTACAGATGAAGCTATTAACTATTTGGCTCAAAAAGGATACCAACCTGAATTTGGTGCCCGTCCTGTAAAACGAGTGCTTCAAAAAGAGGTATTAAACACCTTGTCTAAAGAAATATTATCAGGAAAGGTTACTACCGATAGTATTATTTTACTAGATGCTTTTGATGACAAACTTGTTTTTAGAAATCAAACGGAATTAATAAATCACTAATTAAAAAAAGCGATACTTACTCAGAGTATCGCTTTTTTTATTTTAATAAGTTATGCTAATATTTTCCAAAACTATTTCTGATAGTTTTTTCAGCTTATTATTTTCATACTCTTTATCTATATCATAAAAATTAAGCTCTTTTTTTAATGGTTTGTAGTTATTATAATCAACCAAACGTACTCCTTTTATAAGATGTTCTTTTTTTACATCTCTAAAACGAATTCCTCCTCCGTTGGTATGGTATTTATACGCTAAATAAGTTACTTTAAAAGTCTTTTTATCAATCCAGTAAATAAACACGTCATCAAAATCATCACCTCCCCCTTTTTCATTAAAAGTAATTTCTATTTTATAATAAGCTTTTCCTTTAATAGTTACCTCTGGCAGTAATTTTTTATAAACCGCCTTATCATTTAATCCATAAGGTAGCACTGCAAAATAATGTACGGAATTCACAGAATTTGCGTAGGCATTTTTCGCTTTCTCATTTAAAGAAACTTCTTTGCCTCCTATAAAGCGTTGTAAACCACTGTTAGAAAGAATATCTTCTATTTTTACACCATCTTTTACAAACGATTTTGACAAATTGAAATGTCCATCTTTTCTAACAGCTTTGTAATGTTTATCTCTAAACGTAAATGCTAATGTAGCATTGCTCATGACTTGCAAACCACTTTTTTCAATAGACTTATCTATTATTTCTTGGGCAGTATAATCTGTTTTATACAAACCGAAATACATTGTAATAAAAAGAAAAAAATATCTCATGTAATTTTGTTTTATAATGTTTTTCTTTACGTCGGAGTTTGCTAATAAAATTACACAAAATGCATTTAATTTATGTTAAAAGGAAAATAAGGATCAAAAAACTAGCAAAAAAATATTAGGTACTCCAGTTTCAACTCTACTCTACCGAAAAGCTAATTGATTTATAGTCTTAAAAAAATCAATATTAAAACGATAAACAAAAGCTTCCTGTGAATCTCAGGAAGCTTTCGTATCAAAGAAATGTAACCAACATTTCTTCAAATCCCCCTTTAAAATTTTAAACCAACTCCAAAACCAATTAAAAGAGGGTTTATATCAATATCAGCAGGCACTGTAGCTGCTAACGTCTTAACAGTAACATCCGTATTTAATCCTACATATTTTGCATCTATATTTAAAAACCATTTATCATTCAAGTCGTAATCAAATCCTAACTGAAAAGCATACCCTAATGCATTTTTATATGCTACATCTATTACCGCCCCTGGATTGGAGCTGTAAAAAATTGTATAATTGCCTCCAGCTCCTAAATATGGTTTGAAATTACTAATATTAAAATGGTACTGAACTGTTAACGTTGGAGGAAGTAACCATACATGTCCTAAATTTACATTTCCTAAAGCTGTTTGTACTGCCGAAACACTGTGTTTTGTAGTTCCTAAAACAAGTTCTGTAGAAATATTTTTAGTAAAAAAGTACGTAAAATCCACTTCCGGAATTACATTTGTACTTATAGCAGCATCACCTCCAATAGCTCCTATTTTAGCAGATTCATTAGGAATTACTGTAACCCATCTACAGCGGGCCTGCCACCTCTTAAAATCACAATCCTTTACTTTTTCTTGTGCATTTGCATTTCCTAAAAAAAGAATTCCTAAAACAAAGCTTATCAAAACTTTCTTCATAATATTTAATTTTAATAGTTATAAATCCATCAACAAAAGTAAATCGGATTCTTTCCTAAGAATATGACTAAAATCATAGTTTAATAATTTTGTTTTTCCCTCCTTTTTTATGAGTATATTTGCGCTTAGTTATGCAGAAAAAAATCAACATACAAAATAAAAAAGCTCGTTTCGAGTATGAGATTTTAGATAAATATGTAGCTGGAATTCAATTAACAGGAACAGAAATAAAATCAATTCGTTTGAGCAAGGCTCGTATTACAGAAAGTTTTTGTGAATTTAATGATAAAGGAGAACTATTTGTAATAAACATGTATATTGAGGAATATATATATGGGCACCAATTTAACCATAAACCTAAAAGTGAAAGGAGACTTTTATTGAATAAACGAGAGCTCCGAAATCTTAAGAAAGATGTAGAAGCAAAAGGAAATACTATTGTTCCATTACGCCTCTTTATTAATGAAAAAGGGTTTGCCAAATTAGAAATAGCATTAGGTAAAGGAAAAAAGGTACATGACAAGCGGGAAACTATGAAAGATCGTGATAATAAACGCGATTTAGCTCGTATAAAAAAGAACTTTTGATTGCTTTTTATAGTCTATTTGTTGGAATTCTCCTTGGTGTTAAAAAACTGATAAATGATAGCAAGCATATCAATAAAGATTATTCATTAAATAAAAAGACGCTCCCTATCCTCATAGGAAGAAATAGAGTATATTTCCTTATAAGAGTTGCTTTAAGTATGCTTTGTTTTTTATTAATAGTGTTCTATAAAAATTACTTAAAATTACAACCCACCTTTATAAAATGTTTGTTTTTTATTATGCTAACACCTCTTTTATATTTATATTATGATATAAAAAAATTAAAAACACAACGCTCCTTTTTACTTTTTCATAAATTAATAAATGCCGTGATTCTTTTTGGAGCTCTTCTTCTTTTTTATTTTAAAATTACCATAAATGTTACAAACTAAACTAGCCAACTATAACATCATTCTAGCATCAGGATCTCCTAGAAGGCAGAACTTCTTTAAAGAATTAGACATCCCTTTTGAAATCAGATTAAAAGAAGTTGAGGAAATATACCCAAAAGAACTAAAAGGACGTCAAATAACCGATTTTTTAGCCAATTTAAAATCCCTACCCTTTGAAAGTGAATTAACAGAAAAAGATCTTTTAATTACTTCTGACACTATTGTTTGGTTTAATAATGAAGCACTAGGGAAACCTAAAAATTATGAAGACGCTTTTTCAATGCTCAATAAAATGTCTAACAATCAGCATCAAGTGATTACTTCTATAAGTATTAAAAGCAAGAATTTTCAAAAAATAGTGCATGATATAACTGATGTTCATTTCAAAACTCTATCTGAAGAAGAAATACATTATTATTTAAAAAAGTGCCAACCTTTTGACAAGGCTGGAAGTTATGGAATACAAGAATGGATTGGAAAAATAGGTGTTCATAAAATAGAAGGTAGTTATTTTAATGTAATGGGGCTACCTGTTCATAAACTGTATGAAGAATTGATGAATTTATAAGCTTCTGTTTAAATAAAAGTTTATTTTTGAAGCTTTAAACAACACACGAATAAACCTTAGTTGGTTAAAATTATTTACATGAAAAAATATACATATACAGAAAAAAAAGATACTCGATCAGGTTTTGGTGATGGCTTGACTGAATTGGGTAAAACAAATGAAAATGTAGTAGCTCTTTGTGCAGATTTAACAGGCTCTTTAAAAATGAATGAGTTTGAAAAAAATCATCCTGAAAGATTCTTTCAAGTGGGTATTGCTGAAGCTAATATGATTGGTATCGCCGCTGGTATGACTATCGGAGGAAAGATTCCTTTTACAGGAACTTTTGCTAACTTTTCTACCGGACGTGTATATGACCAAATTCGTCAATCTGTTGCTTATTCTGATAAAAACGTAAAAATATGTGCTTCTCATGCTGGATTAACGCTAGGAGAAGATGGAGCTACTCATCAAATATTAGAAGATATTGGATTGATGAAAATGTTACCAGGTATGACTGTTATTAATACCTGTGACTATAGCCAAACTAAAGCTGCTACTATTGCGATTGCGGAACATGACGGCCCTGTTTACTTACGTTTTGGGCGCCCTAAAGTACCTGTTTTTATGACTAATGAGCCATTCGTAATAGGTAAAGCAATTCATTTAACAGAAGGTACTGATGTAACCATTGTAGCTACAGGTCATTTAGTTTGGGAGGCTTTACAAGCTGCTGAAAAGCTAGAAGCTAAAGGTATTTCTGCAGAAGTAATTAACATTCATACTATAAAGCCATTAGATGAGAAGGCCATTTTAACTTCTGTTGCTAAAACAGGATGTGTAGTAACTGCCGAAGAACATAATAAGTTTGGAGGTTTAGGCGAAAGTGTTGCGCGTTGCTTAGCTCAAAACACGCCTACTCCGCAAGAGTTCGTTGCCGTAGATGATAGTTTCGGTGAATCTGCTACTCCTGAGCAACTAATGGAAAAATATGGATTGAATGATATTGCTATTGTAAATGCTGTTGAAAAAGTTATTAAAAGAAAATAAACGATAATCTTAATCCATTCGTTCTAACCAACAAGAAAACATATAAAGTATAAAAATGAAAAAAATAATTTTAGCATTGTGCCTTATTTTTGGCGCAAATCAAATGATCAACTCGCAAATCCAATTTGGTGTTAAAGCAGGTATTAATTATAATAATAATGGCGATTTAAAGCTTTCAGAAACGCTTGGAAACGCAGTAAAAGGGGCAGATGCTAAATCAGGCTTCCACGCTGGATTTTGGCTTAGAAAAGATTTACCAAATAATGGACTATATATACAACCTGAACTTGTATATACACAAGCTAAAAGTGAATACGCACTTAGCACTGAAAAAAACGATTACGATTTACAAAAAATTGATATTCCTATACTTTTAGGAAAAAAAATATTTGGTATTGGACGTGCTTTTATAGGGCCTTCATTTCAATATGTTATTGACGCTAAGTTTGATGCTAAAAATATTACAGCTGACGAATTTGATAAATTTTCTTTAGGACTTCAAATGGGATTTGGAGTTGAGTTTGGCAAATTAGGAGTAGATGCTCGATGGGAAAGAGGACTTACAGACTCTGAAGCTAAATTTGTAGGAAAGAATGTTACTCAAAAGGCAATTATAGACAATAGAACCAACCAAATTATTCTAGGTGTTTCTTACCGTTTCTAAAAAAAACTATTCAAAAAAAAGCTCAGAAATTTAAAATTTCTGAGCTTTTTTTATTTGAAGATAGTTATTAAATAATACCTATAGCGTACATTGTATTTTTTACTATTAAGCTTCTATTTTTAAACCTAAAGATTTTCCTTTTTTAAGCATAAATTGATACGAGGCTTCATATTCATTTAAAATCTCCCCTTCTAATATAGCTTCCTTTATAGCTTCCTTTATCTGGCCTATTTCTCTACAAGGTTTTAAATTAAAGGTTTTCATAATTTCCTCTCCCGAAATAGGGGGTTGAAAGTTACGAACTCTATCTCTTTCCTCTACTTCCTTAATTTTTTTACGAACAAGCTCAAAGTTTTGATGATATCGTTTAAATTTTTTAGGATTTTTTGTAGTGATATCAGCTTCGCAAAGAGTCATCAAACTATCCACATCATCTCCTGCATCAAATATTAAACGACGAACAGCAGAATCTGTAACTTCCGAAGCCAACACAATCGGACGAGAGCTTAAAAGCACCATCTTTTGCACAAATTTCATTTTATTATTTAATGGCATCTTTAACCTCTTAAACAACTTATATACCATTTTAGCTCCTACAAACTCGTGGGCATGAAATGTCCATCCATTTTTCTTATGAAACTTTTTAGTAGGAGCTTTTCCTATATCATGTAATAAAGCCGCCCAGCGTAACCAAACATCATGGGTGTTTTTAGAAATATTATCAACAACTTCTAATGTATGGTAAAAATTATCTTTATGCTTTTGCCCTTCTACTTCCTCTACTCCTTTCAAATCTACTAACTCAGGAAGTAACCGTTTTAATAAATTTGTTTTTTCTAGTAGTAGAAAACCTATAGAAGGAACTGGAGCACTTATAATTTTATGCAATTCAACAATAATTCGTTCACGAGTTATGATGTCTATTCTCTTTGCATTTTCAGTAATTGCTTTCAAAGATTCTTCTTCAATAGAAAAGTTCAATTGGGTAGCAAATCGAATAGCTCGCATCATGCGTAATGGATCGTCTGAATAAGTAATATCTGGAGCTAGCGGAGTTCTAATCGTTTTTGTTACCAAGTCATTCATCCCTCCAAAAGGATCTAGTAAGAACCCGAAATCTTTTTCATTTAAGCTTAAGGCCAAAGCATTTATCGTAAAATCTCTTCTATTCTGATCATCTTGTAATGTTCCTACTGAAACTTCAGGATTCCTACTATCTTTAGTATAAGATTCTTTTCTCGCTCCTACAAACTCTATTTCAATGTCTTGATACCGCAACATTGCAGTGCCATATGTTTTAAAAACCTGTACTTTAGGCTTTGTGGGGAGTAAAGAAGCTACTTTTTGAGCTAATTTAATACCACTACCTACCGCTACAATATCAATATCTTTAGCAGTTCCTCTTTTTAAAATGAAATCTCTAACGAAACCTCCTATCACATAACATTCCACCTCTAATTCTTTAGCTGCTTGCGATATATATTGAAAAATTTCGGCTGAAATAGCCTCTTTATAGTACTGTTTTTTTATTTCCATGCTCACTTAATCTATGCTTGGCAAATTTACCATAATTTACACCATACAAAAATTGATTTTACTATTTATTAAATGTAAATTATAAAATACGTATTTTTGCAAACTATTATATTTAGATTTTGAAAAAAAATTTTATGCTAAACTTAAATAATCAATCTATTTTAATTACAGGGGGTACAGGGTCTTTCGGGAAAATGTTTACCAAATTAATCCTAAATAGATTCCCCAATGTAAAACGTCTTGTCATTTTTTCTAGAGATGAGCAAAAACATTTTCAAATGGCTCAAGAGTTTCCTGAATCAGAATTTCCTCAAATACGTTATTTTATTGGTGATGTAAGAGATCTGAAAAGATTGGAAAGTGCTTTTGAAGATATTGATATAGTTATTCATGCAGCGGCGATGAAACACGTTCATTTAGCTGAATACAATCCGATGGAATGTGTTAAAACAAATATTAATGGCGCTGAAAACGTTATTGACGCTGCTTTAAAATGCAACGTTAAGAAGGTAGTAGCACTATCAACAGATAAGGCAGCAGCTCCTATAAATTTGTATGGAGCTACTAAATTAGCTTCTGATAAGCTATTTATTGCAGCTAACAACATAAAAGGTAAGAGAGATATTAAGTTTTCTGTAGTTCGATATGGAAATGTAATGGGATCTAATGGTTCTGTCATGCCTTTTTTCTTAAATAAGAAAAAAAGCGGTGCCGCTTTTTTACCAATTACAGATCAACATATGACACGCTTCAATATTTCTTTGGAAGATGGTTGTGAAATGGTTTTTTATGCAATCGAAAATGCTTGGGGAGGAGAAATTTTTGTACCTAAAATACCATCATATAATGTTATTGATGTTGCTACTGCTATAGCTCCTGAATTAGAGCAAAAGATAGTAGGCATTCGACCAGGAGAGAAATTACACGAGGAGATGATTACTGCATCAGACTCGTTTAGTACTCTTGATTTAGGTAAATATTACGCTATTTTGCCTCAAAACTCGCCTTATTCAATATATACTAAAAAAGAATACCAAAAAGCATTCGATGGAACACCCGTTCCTGAAGGTTTTTCATATAATTCCAATAATAACGACAGCTGGGAAACCATTGAAAGTCTGAGAACTTTGGTTAAAAAACATGTTGATTCTAATTTTGAAATATAGCTATGACTTTTAAAATTCCTTATGGACGCCAAAATATACAGCAAGACGATATCAATGCTGTTGTAGAAACTTTACAAAATGACTTTTTAACACAAGGACCGAAAGTTAAAGAATTTGAAGAAAAATTTGCAACTTATGTTGGTGCTAAGTACGCTTTAGCGGTAAATAATGCTACCTCTGGTTTGCATTTAGCTGTTTTAGCAATGGGGCTAAAAGAAGGAGAAAGGGTTATCACAACTCCTATTACCTTTGCTGCATCTGCTAATTGTATTCGTTTTTTGAATGGAGAAGTATGGTTTGCAGATATTGATCCTGACACTTACTTACTGTCTCTTGAGGCTACTCGAAAGCTAATAGAAAGTAAACCTAAAGGTTTTTTTAAAGGAATTATTCCTGTTGATTTTGCGGGATTGCCTGTTGATTTAGAAAAGTTTAAAGAATTAGCTATAGAACATGATTTATGGATTGTAGAAGATGCATGCCATGCTCCAGGTGGGTATTTCTTAGACTCTAATAATAATAAACAATATTGTGGTAATGGTAATTTTGCTGATATAGGTGTTTTCTCATTCCATCCTGTAAAACACATTGCTTGCGGTGAAGGTGGAATGCTCACTACAAATTCGGAAGAAATCTTTAAAAAGCTATCTCTTTTAAGAACACATGGAATTACGAAAGAGAATATGAGTGAGAATCATGGAGGTTGGTTTTATGAAATGCAAGAGTTAGGTTTTAACTATAGACTTACAGACTTTCAATCAGCATTAGGAATTACCCAGTTGAAAAAAAATAAAGCAGGAGTTGAAAGAAGAAATGAAATATCTAATGCCTATAAAAAAGCTTTTCAGGGAAAAGTCAAGCATCAGTATTTACCCAACAATAGTTACAATGCTCACCATTTATTTGTTATTGAAGTAACAAATAGAAAAGAGCTATATGATTTCCTAAGAAATCATGGTATTTTTGCGCAAATACATTATATTCCTGTGCACAAACTACCTTATTACCAAAGTATCGGCTACGATGATGCCAATTTAATAAATGCTGAGAATTATTACTCAAAGTGTATTAGTTTGCCAATGTATCCTAATTTAACAAATAAAGAACAACAATTTGTAATTGATAAAGTTTTAGAATTCATAAATTAAAGAATATTTATTTTGATAAACAATAAACTGATATTAGGTACGGTTCAGCTTGGTTTAGATTATGGGATAAACAACACCGTAGGAAAGCCTTCAAGACAAGATGTGAAAATTATTTTAGATACAGCCTATAATAATGGAATACAATTGTTAGATACAGCAGAAGCTTATGGCGATTCACAGGAAAGAATTGGAGAATATCACCGAAGTACTTCCAATAAATTTCAAATAATTACGAAATTCAATACAGCAACTAAAAATTTACCTTTCAATATAAAAGAAAGAGTAAAAAGGAATATAGAAACTTTAAATGTAAGTAATCTTTACTGCTATATGTTTCATTCTTTTGCTGACTTTGACTCTTATTTTTCATCTTTTGAAAAAGATTTATACTCTTTGAAAGAAGCAGGGCTAGTCTTTAAAATAGGGGTTTCTGTATATACCAATGAAGAATTTGAAAAAGTACTAGCTTTTAAAAATATTGATTTGATTCAATTACCTTTTAATTTGCTGGATAATATTTCTAAAAGAGGAGATATTTTATCTAAGGCTAGAAAAAAGGGCATTGAAATTCATGCAAGATCCGCTTTTTTACAAGGGTTATTTTTTAAAACCCCTGATGATTTAACAGGACATTTGAATCCTTTAAAAGCTCCTCTTAAAAAATTACAAGATCTCTGCTCTGATAATTATAAGATGAATGATCTAGCCTTAAACTATGTATACTCTCAGAAACATATCAATCATGTTTTGATAGGTGTAGATACAGTTCGTCAATTGCAAGATAATTTAGCATCAATAAGCAAAGCTATTTCAAGAGATCAGATTCAAGAAATCGATCACATCAACATTAAAGAAACTGGATTACTCAATCCATCAAATTGGAACTTATGAAAATAGTAATCGTAACCCAAGCCAGAACAGGATCTACGAGATTACCTAATAAAGTTTTGAAAACTATTGAAAGTAAAACGCTATTAGAGATACATATAGAAAGAATAAAACAAAGTAAATTAGCTACTCATATTATTGTTGCTACAACAAATAAAAAAGAAGACAATTTAATTGAAAAAGAAGCTGAAAGAATGGGGGTTTCTTATTTTAGGGGATCAGAAAATGATGTATTAGATCGTTTTTACCATGCTGTCAAAGATTTACACCCAAATTACATTGTTAGGGTTACTTCTGATTGCCCTCTACTCGATTCAAAATTAATTGATACGATTATAAAAACAGCCATAGATAAAAAAGTAGATTACTGTTCTAATGGTATTATTGAAACATTTCCAGATGGTCAAGATATTGAAGTTTTTACCTTTTCTGCTTTAGAAAAAGCATGGAAAAATGCTAGTTTACTTTCTGAAAGAGAACACGTTACTCCATACATAAGGAATAATTCATCTTTCTATAACAAAAAATTATTTAAAGCTTACAATTACTCTTCATTAGCATTGCAATATAAAGATGTTAGGATGACTGTTGATGAGCCTAAAGATTTTGAGGTAATATCCAGCTTAATCGACAAACTGGGAACTTATGAAGATTGGGAAAAGTACGCTGAATTGTACCTAACTACCCCTGAAATTTCAAATCTGAATGGTACAATTACAAGAAATGAAGGATATCAAAAATCGTTAAAAAAAGACTAAAATGAATACAGGTCAAAATTTATATAAAAAAGCTAAAAAACTAATTCCAGGAGGAACAATGTTGCTTTCTAAAAGGCCAGAAATGTTTCTACCCGAAAAATGGCCCTCTTATTATTCAAAGGCTGAGGGGTGCCACGTATGGGATTTAGACGGTAATAAATACACAGATGTTTCAATTATGGGAATTGGAACCAACATTTTAGGGTATGGAAATAAAGAAATAGACGAAGTTGTTACTAACGTAATCAAGACTGGAAATATGTCTACATTTAACTGCCCTGAGGAAGTTTACTTAGCAGAAAAACTAATAGCCATGAATCCTTGGGCAGATATGGTTCGCTTTGCACGCTCAGGAGGCGAGGCAAACGCCATTGCTATTAGAATTGCTCGTGCCGCTTCTGGTAAAGATAAAGTAGCTATATGCGGCTACCATGGATGGCATGATTGGTATTTATCTACCAATTTAGGAAATGACGAAGGTTTGGATCAACATTTACTACCTGGTTTAGACCCTGCTGGTGTTCCAAATCACCTAAAAGGAAGCACTTTGCCTTTTTTATACAATGATTACGAAGAATTAGAAAACTTAGTAAAGAACCATGACGTTGGTGTTATTAAAATGGAAGTACAACGTAATCAACCTCCAAAAGAAGGTTACTTACAAAAAGTACGAAAACTGGCAACCGATCATAATATTGTTTTAATATTTGATGAATGTACTTCTGGTTTTAGAGAAACTTATGGGCCTATATTTAAAAAATATGACGTCGAACCTGACATGACTGTATTTGGTAAAACAATAGCCAATGGTTATGCTTTAACCGCTGTTGTAGGTAAAAAAGAAATAATGGAAGCTGCGCAGAATACGTTTATTAGTTCTACTTTTTGGACTGAAAGAATAGGTCCCGCTGCTGCTCTAAAAACATTAGAAGTTATGGAAAAGGAAAAACCTTGGAATTATATTACCGAAATGGGTAGCTATGTAAAAGAACAATGGAAAGCAATTGCCCAACAAAATAATTTAAAAATAAACACTTTCGGCATTCCTGCATTAGCTGGATTTTCTTTTGCTTCAGAAAATGCGTTAAAATATAAGACTTTTATTACTCAAGAACTCCTAAAAAAGGGATATTTGGCATCTACTGTTTTATATAGTTGCACAACACATACTAAACCTATTATAAACACTTATTTAGAAGAATTAAATACCGTTTTTCAAACGATTGAAAAATGTGAAAATGGAAGTTTACAAATTGACAGTTTATTAGAAAGCCCTGTGTGTCATGGTGGATTTAAAAGATTAAATTAAAAATACTAACGTTTTGGAAAACAATAATCCCACTTACAAAGTATTAAAAAAGCAATCTTTCTCAGAAGGTAGTTACGCAATAGTTCCGATTCGCTTCAAAGATAAATTAGATATAATGAAATGGAGAAATGAACAAATTTATCATTTGCGTCAAGCCAAAATTCTTACAGAAGAAGATCAAAAAGAGTACTTTAAGAATGTAGTTTCTAAATTATTTAAAGAAGAAAAGCCAAATCAAATTTTATTTTCATATTTAAAAGATAATAAATGTATTGGCTATGGTGGACTAGTCCATATAAATTGGATTGATAAAAATGCCGAAATATCCTTTATAATGGATACTTTACTAGAAAAAAAATATTTTGATTTTCACTGGAAAACCTATTTATCTCTTATAGAAGAAGTAGCTTTCAAAGAGCTTAAGCTCCATAAACTTGTTACTTATGCTTTTGATTTAAGACCTCACCTTTACAAGGTTCTAGAAGAAAGTAACTATTTAGAAGAAGCTGTTTTAAAAGAGCATTGCCTGCATAATAATGAGTTTAAAAATGTAATTATTCATTCAAAAATAAATCATGAAAATATCATCTAATCGTTTACACTTAATAGAGTTTGATGAAAATCTACTTAACGAAAAAATAATGTCTTGGTTTAGTAATACTGATCTAATGAAGTATTATACTAATTCAAAAAAAGCAATTACAAAAGATATACTTATTGATAGTATAAAGAAAGGTAAAGAACAAAAAAATAATTTTACTTATTTTATAGTACATAGTGATAGTAATAGTATTATTGGAACAATAAAAATAGGTCCGATTAATAGTGCTCATAAAACATCTGATTTAGTAGCTTTAATAGGAGAAAGAGGAGATTTTGGAAAAGGTATCGGCACTGAAGCTATTGAATTAGGCGTAAAACTTGCTTTTGAGATCCTAGATATAAGAAAACTTTTTGGAGGTATGTATGCTAGTAATATTCCTTCCATAAAAGCATATACTAGGGCTGGATGGATTGTTGAAGGCGTTTTGAAAGGACATTATATTAATGAAGGAAAGAATGAAGATAGAATTCTAGTAGGTTGTTTTAATCCAAAATACTTTAGCGAAACTTATATAGAAGAAGCCAAATATAGAAAATGGTATAAACAAAATTAATATGTTGCAATTGTTGTTTATGGCTGTACCTTACCTATTAAAATAATGAATAGTAAGAAATGTCCGATTTGTGAGAGGTGATATAAAACATTAATATTCAATTTATAAAATCTTTAAATATATAAACAGCAATTCTTCACCAGCAGGAATGGCTCGGTATGAAATAAAAGAAGAACAATTTAATAAGATAGATAGTTTTATATATAAATTAGAAAAAAATGATCCCATCAGATAGATGTTTTATAATTGCTGAATTATCAGCTAATCATAATGGAAATAAAGAAGTTGCTATAGAAACCATTAAAGCAGCCAAAAGAGCAGGTGCTGACGCTATTAAATTTCAAACATATACCGCAGATACGATTACCTTAAATTCTAAAAAAGACGATTTTAAACTAAAACAAGGTACTATTTGGGATGGTATGTTTTTGCATGATTTATACCAACAAGCTTATACGCCTTGGGAATGGTTTGAAGATTTATATAAAGCAGCAAGAGAAGAAGGCTTAATTGTTTTTTCTTCTCCTTTTGACAAAACAGCTGTAGATTTATTAGAGTCTTTAAATAATCCTATTTATAAAATAGCTTCCTTTGAAATTACAGATATTCCTTTAATAGAATATGCTGCTAAAACAATGAAACCTATTATTATATCTACAGGAATAGCTACTGATGAAGATATTGAATTAGCTGTTTCAGCTTGTAGAAATGTTGGTAATAATGATATTACGCTATTAAAGTGTACATCATCATATCCCGCTCCTATTGAAGAAGCTAACTTATTAATGATTAAAGATCTAAGAGACCGATTTAACGTGAAGTCTGGCCTTTCTGATCACACAATGGGAATTGTTACTCCCGTAGTTGCTGTAACCTTAGGAGCAACTGTTATTGAAAAGCATTTTATTTTAAATAAAGACATTGGGGGGCCTGATGCTTCTTTTTCGTTAGACGAAACCGAATTTACACAAATGGTAGATGCTGTTAGATCTGCGGAAAAAGCTAGTGGAGAAATAAACTATACTTTAACTAATAAAATGAAAAGTGGAAGAGATTTTTCTCGCTCCTTGTATATTACTAGTGATGTAGCTAAAGGGGATTTTCTTACGGAAGAAAATATTCGTTCGGTTAGACCAGGTTTCGGATTGCATCCAAAGCATTACAATGCTATTCTTGGTAAAAAATTCAAGAATAATTTTGAAAAGGGAACAGCCTTAAAAGAAGAATATTTTGAGTAGTTTACTATTCTCTTAATGTTTTTATAGAACCATCTTCCATAATTTTTAAAATGGTAGATGGTTTTGTATTTGAAGTATCCTCTTTTAACCTTACGATGTAATCTACTCTATTTTTTACTTCTTCTGAAATTAAATTAAAGGAAGCAGGTGTTTGCTCTCCACTGATATTTGCTGAGGTAGATACTATTGGCTTCCCAAATTCCTCGATTAAATTTACACAAAATTTATCTTGAATTAATCTAATAGCAACAGTATCATCTTTAGCTATAGCATTATTAGCTAAGTTTTTAGGAGCATTATATATAATGGTAGTTGGACTATTTATTTTTTTCAAAAGAGCAATTACTTCTTGGGGAATACTTTCTACATAGTTTTTTAACATTTCAATCGAATTTACTAAAATTATTAAGCTTTTAGACGCTTCCCTATTTTTAACTTCATATATTTTTTGAACAGCTTTAACATTTGTAGCATCGCAACCTAGCCCCCACACTGTGTCTGTAGGGTACAAAATTGTTTTTCCTTCTTTTAAAATTTCTAATGCTTTTTGAATTTCTATGTCCATAATTATACTTAATAAACTAACTCTATGAAATTAATGTATTTCTTTTGGTATTTGTAAATTTCATTGACATCATCTCTCTTATCTTCTATTATTCTAGAATCGTCAAAGTTATAGAAATCAATGCGTATATCTTCTTGGTAAATTAATTTTAATGTTATCAACGCTGTAGTAATAGTGCCCACAATATGTGTTGGATACTCATTTCGAAATATAAAATCTAACTCTACATTAAATTCATTATATCTTATTTCGCAATTGATATGCTTTCTTATTTCCTCTATCCTATTTTCTTGTTCCCTTCCATGTGGTATGTATATAAGCTTTTTGTTTGGATACTTATCTGCTATTTTTCTCAACGTTATTAAATAATTTCCCTGCCCTAATACATTTGCTTCAGCAATATCAGTTCCTATGATATATATATCATTAGAAGACTGAGGAGTAGAACTCTTTTTTAACGTTTTCAACCATTTAAACTCATTTTTTAAAACAATCTGGTTTGGAAATTTTGGAAGCTCATAATAAGTATAAAAACCAACTTTATCTACTATTCCTTCTGTTTTTATGTTATATAAATTATATACCTTTTCTACGAAATCATATTTTATTCCTTTTTTATTTTTCCCTTTAAATAATGAAAATCGCTTCGTTAAGCTTTTCTTATCTCTAAATTCTTTAGCTATATTTATCGTTGCATTTCCATCATCTAATAAATACAATTTATTATAATTTAAATTATTCACAAAATAAGAAGCTATTGGGAAAGCTCTTGTAAATAAATATTCATAATTTTCTTTTTTGAGCCTTTGGGTTAATTTTAACCACGAAATTCCGTAAGAAGATTTCTTTTTAGTTTTTATAATTTCCCCCCAGTTACCTGATTTCTTTATTAAAAAATCAATTGTTTTATCATCCTTTTTATCTGATTTTATAATCAAGATGGGGGCAGATAATTTAAGTTGTTCTCTAGCTTCTATAGCCCCTAACATTTCTAAAGGTTTGCATATAAAGAAAATAGATTTCATTAAAGTTTATTTTTTAAAATTAATAGATCTTTTACTTAACCAAGTTCTTTTTTGAATAGCTAATAGATAATAGCTAACCATATTCACTAATATAAACCATTGCACGCTTAGCTTAGGTATAAAGAAGAGTATAAAACCAAGCCCTCCTAATACTAATTTACCTACTAAGTTTTCTGTAACAAGTAAAAACTGGCTAATATACTTTGTCAATCCCGAAAAATGCGTGTTTACATAAATATGCTTTGAGATTAATACTTCTGATTTAGTTAGCGCAGCTGTTTTCACATTAATTCTAGAAGCTCCTCCGTGGTTATGAATTATTTGGGCATTTTTTAGTAAAGCTACTTTTCCTTTCAAATCAGTAACCTTTTTACTTAAATCTACATCCTCATAATACATCCAATAATCTTCATTCCACCCTCCTATTCTATCCAACCAATCCCTGCTGATAAAAATAGTAGAGCCTGATACCCAATTTGGAAATATAATAGACTCTTTAGAATTTACAATATGTTTATATCCTTTACTTATTCTTCTATACACTGCTCTTGATACCCCAAACAAGGTAAAAAGGTTTGGAAAAATACGAATAGCATCTTCTGGCTTTCCTTGGCTATTTACTTGAGAGCAAGAAACAATCCCGTAATTAGGATGCTTTTTGGAAGTTATTAGCATTTTTGAGATCGCTTCTTTAGAAGCAATAGCATCTGGATTTAAAAATAATAAATATTTCCCATTACTATTTTTAGCACCAACATTACATCCATTCGCAAATCCATTATTTCCTGAGTTCTCTATAAATTTTGTTCTCGTAAACTCTTTAGAAAAAACAGCTAACTTACCGTCATCAGAGTAGTTATCAACTACAATTACTTCTAAAGAAAAGTCGGCTGTATTTATCTGCTCTAAAGGCGGTAAACAATTTCTTAAATGCTTCCAACTTTTATAATTTACGATAATGATAGAAACATCTACCTCTTGCTTTTCTTTCTCATTGTATATTCTTTTAATGCTAGCATAAGCGTCTTCTTTTAAAATATTACTAGCATATTTCAACTTAAGTAGCTCTAAATAACGCATAAAAACACCATAGCCGTGCAAGTATGAAATCACGAACCCCGAAATGCCATCTAAAAAACCTAATTTAAAAATATACTGAAGTAAAAATCTAACTATAGGCTTAAATAATAAGTGGAAAAAAGTAAGGTGGCTTCCTTTAGCAAAAAGCTCTTCTGCTTGCAGCTTTGCATAATGGTCTAACTTAGCTCTGTATTGGGTATAACTTTTATAAGAATAATGATTTAACCTATGGGTAAGCTGACCTATTATACCGTCAGTAACGATAGTTTCATGGACTTTTCCTTTATAAGTACATGTATCTTTTCTAAACAAACGAATAACTTTACTTCTTTGAAAACCACTAAACCTAATGTTCTTTTTTCTAAAAAAGAGTTTCCTATAAATGTAATACCCAACCTCGTCTTTTACTTGCTCCAGCGTTTTTAAAATTTCATCTTGTAACTGTTGAGTTACTTCTTCGTCTGCATCTAAAAGTAAAATCCATTCATTAGAAGCCTTAGCTATTGCGTAATTTTTTTGAGATGAAAAATCGTCAAATTTTCTTTGTAGTAAAACGGCTTTAGAGTTTTTTACAATTTCAACCGTTCTATCAGAACTAAAAGAATCTATTACTATAATTTCATCAGCAAAAGCAACAGAATCCAACGCTCTTTGAATGTTGGATTCTTCGTTTAAAGTTGGAATTATTATAGTTATTTTTTTCAATGCTGCTTATTTTTCAAGATATATAAAATTGTTTTTTAAACAGCTACGTCATATTCACGAAGTGCATCATTTAATGAGGTTTTCTTATTAGTACTCTCTTTACGCTTACCTATAATTAAAGCACAAGGCACCTGATATTCTCCTGCTGGAAACTTTTTAGTATAGCTTCCTGGAATTACTACCGATCTTGCTGGTATTCTTCCTTTCATTTCTACGGGTTCATCTCCAGTTACATCTATGATTTTAGTACTCATCGTTAATACTACATTGGCTCCCAATACGGCTTCTTTTTCTACTCTAACTCCTTCTACCACAATACAACGAGATCCAATAAAAGCACCATCTTCTATAATCACAGGCGCCGCTTGTAAAGGTTCTAAAACTCCTCCAATACCAACACCTCCTGATAAGTGTACATTTTTACCTATTTGAGCACAAGAACCAACTGTAGCCCAAGTATCTACCATGGTTCCTTCATCAACATAAGCTCCTATATTTACATAGCTAGGCATTAAAATTGTGCCTTCTGAAATATAAGCTCCATGACGAGCTACCGCATTAGGTACTACACGAATCCCTTTTTCTTCATAATTTCTTTTAAGAGGAATTTTATCATGGTATTCAAAAATACCTGCTTCTAATGTTTTCATTTTTTGAATAGGAAAATAGAGCACTACAGCTTTCTTTACCCACTCATTCACCTGCCAACCATTTGCCGTTGGCTCTGCTACTCTTAATTCTCCTAAATCTAGTAAATCAACTACCTTTCTAATGGCATTGATCGTACTCTCTTCTTTTAATAATTCTCGGTTTTCCCAAGCTTTTTCTATAATTATCCTTAATTCAGTCATTGTAAGTTTTAATTTCTGCAAATATAAATTTAACAGTAAATATATACCGCGAAGATACATTTTTTAAACAGATATTTCTAACTTGTTTAAATTACTACTCTCTCCTTTTCAAAGATTGTTGATTCTCCTATAATTTATTAGCTTTCTTTCAATTTAACTCCTATTTTTGTAGAAAATAATATTTAAATGGGGCGAATTTTAGCCATAGATTTTGGAAAAAAAAGAACAGGAATAGCTATTACTGATGATTTACAAATTATTGCCTCTGGCTTAACTACTGTAAATACCAATGAATTGATTTCTTTCTTAAAAGGATATGTACAAAAAGAAACTGTTGAACTATTTTTAATAGGAAAACCCAAACAGATGGATAATACCGATAGTGAAAGTGAAGTACTCATTCTTCCCTTTATTGAACAACTATCAAAAGAGTTTCCTAATGTTCCTATTAAAAGAGTTGATGAGCGATTTACTTCTAAAATGGCCTTCCAAACAATGATAGATAGTGGTTTAAGTAAAAAACAACGTCGAAATAAAGCTTTGATAGACGAAATTAGTGCTACGATTATACTTCAATCATATTTGTATAGCAAATAATTTTTTAACAAAAGCATTCTTTGTACTTTTGCCCACATTTTTAATTCAATACTAAATGATATTACCAATTGTTGCTTACGGAGATCCTGTTTTACGTAAAGTAGGAGCAAAAATAGATGAAAATTATCCTGATCTAGAAAAGTTAATTTCTAACATGAAAGAAACGATGTATAATGCTTCTGGTGTTGGTTTAGCTGCTCCCCAAATAGGAAAATCAATCCGACTATTTGTTATTGATGCTTCTCCTTTTGCTGACGATGAAGATTTAAAAGAAAGTGACAGAGAAGCGCTTAAAAACTTCAATAAAGTTTTTATCAATGCTCAAATTGTAGAAGAACAAGGAGAAGAATGGGCTTTTAATGAAGGTTGTTTAAGTATTCCTAATGTTCGTGAAGATGTTTTTAGAAAAGAAACAATTACTATTGAGTATGAAGATGAGAATTTTAAAAAACATACAGAAACATTAAGCGGTTTAGCTGCTCGTGTATTTCAACATGAATATGATCATATAGAAGGCGTTCTTTTTACAGATAAATTGTCTTCTCTCAAGAAAAGATTAATCAAAAAAAAGCTAGAAAATATATCTAAAGGAAAAGTAAACGCAGACTATAGAATGCGTTTTCCCAATGCAAAAAAAAGATAGTCAATAATTGACATTAAAATATTTATTATATGGAATTTAGTAAAATCATAGCTGTAACCGGTAAACCTGGTTTATTTGAAATTTTATCACAAACTAAAAATAGCGTTATCGTAAAGTCGCTAACTGACGGAAAGCGTTTGCCTATTACGGCTACTCATAATGTTAGCCTATTAGAAAATATTGCTATTTATACCTATGAAACAGAAGTACCTTTAGCTACTATTTTTAAAACAATAGCTAATAAAGAAGATAACAAAGCTACTATGTCTCATAAAGAAAACGGAAAGAAATTAGAAGCCTATTTTGAAGAGATATTACCAGATTATGATACGGATCGTGTATATGTTTCTAATATAAAAAAGGTAATTCAGTGGTACAACCTTTTAGCGAATGCTGAATTTGATTTTTCAAAATTAGCTATTGAAGAAACAAAAGAAGAAGAAGAATCAGCTAGCTAAACAGCAAGATTCAGTAGCTAAAACAATATTGATTTTAGCTAGCATAAAGTAGTAACTCCAAATTTGACACAATGAATGCTCGCAAAGAACAGTTAAAAGCCTTTAATAGATTATTGGATATCATGGATGAGCTTCGAGAGAAATGTCCTTGGGATAAAAAGCAAACTTTAGAAAGTTTACGCCACTTAACTATTGAGGAAACTTACGAGTTGGGAGATGCTATTTTAGATCAGAATTTAGATGAAGTAAAAAAAGAATTAGGCGATGTGCTTTTGCACATCGTCTTTTATGCTAAAATAGGAAGTGAAAAAAAAGCTTTTGATATAGCAGATGTAGCAAATTCTATTGCTGATAAATTGATAGATAGGCATCCTCATATTTATGGCGATGTTAAAGTAGAAAATGAACAAGATGTCAAACAAAATTGGGAAAAGTTAAAACTAAAAGAAGGAAAAAAATCGGTATTGGAAGGAGTACCTAGAAGTTTACCTGCTTTGGTAAAAGCGAGTAGAATCCAAGATAAAGTAGCTGGTGTAGGATTTGACTGGGAAGAACCTCACCAGGTTTGGGAAAAAGTTCAAGAAGAATTAGTAGAACTAAACTCTGAAATAGCAATAGGCGATCAAGATAAAATTAATGCCGAATTTGGAGATGTTTTGTTTTCAATGATAAATTATGCTCGTTTTATAGGAGTGAATCCTGAAAATGCTTTGGAAAAAACCAATAAAAAGTTCATCAATCGTTTTCAATTCCTAGAAGAAGCAGCTAAGAAAGCAGGTAAAACACTAACAGACATGACACTTGCTGAAATGGACATTTATTGGAATGAATCTAAAAAAATATTTAAATAAATAATACTCCTTCAGTGCGTACCTCTTAGGGTTTCTGTATATTTACTACATGGATATCTTAATTATTACAGGAGGTAGTAAGGGAATAGGAAAAGCTTTAGCTGCCAAATACGCTTCAAAAAACTACAACGTATTCTCTTTAGCTAGAAGTGTTGCTAAAACTGACAAAATAAACGAATTTTCTGTAGATTTATCTGATCTGACAGCAATTCAAGAAGCTTTCTTTTTGGTATTTAAAGAACTTGAGAAAATAGAGGTATCATCCATTACTTTAATCAACAATGCTGGTAGATTAGGAGAAATAGCTCCGTTAGAAAAGCTAAAAGTTGAAGATATTTCTAAAACAATCTTAGTAAACACTACCGTACCTCTTATTCTTTCTAGTTTATTTATAAAACATACTTTATACTTAAATTGCAAGAAACAAATTATAAATATTTCTTCTGGAGCAGCTATTAAAGCTTATGAAGGTTGGAGTGTTTATTGCTCCTCTAAAGCTGCAATGGACATGATGACCAAAACAATAGCGGCGGAGCAAAATCTTTTAAAAAACACTGTTAAAGTCATGGGAATTTATCCAGGTGTTGTAGATACTTCTATGCAACAGCAAATCAGAAACACTCCCAAAAGTAATTTTAAAAACTTACAACGATTTGTAAATTTAAAGGAAAATAATGAGTTATACACTCCTGACTTTGTTGCAGCTGCTATTTATAAAATAGATACGGAGAGTCTTCTGAAGAATGGTGATATTTTTGATATTAGAAATCTCTATTAAAAATTTTATGCAATACCATTTGAAACTTCCTATATAAAAAATCTCCTCAATATATAATATATACTTTTGAGGAGATTTCTGTCTTAGTTTATTATTCTACTTAACTTAACTTCTTCGCATTTTTAACCTTTTGCTTTGTCAATGCTATTTCAATAACTTCACTCATTTCAGTTACATAGTGAAATTTCAATCCTTTTAAATAACTGTCTTTTATTTCAGCCACATCCTTTTTGTTTTCTTTACATAAAATAATTTCTTTGATGTTAGCTCGTTTTGCCGCTAAGATTTTTTCTTTAATACCCCCTACTGGTAACACCTTTCCTCGAAGTGTTATTTCTCCAGTCATAGCTAATTTGTTCTTTACCTTTCGCTGTGTAAAAACGGATACTAAAGAGGTTAACATAGTAATTCCTGCACTAGGCCCGTCTTTAGGCGTTGCTCCTTCTGGTACGTGAATGTGGACATTATATTTTTCTAAAATATCAGAATCTATTCCAAAATCTTCTCTATTGGCTTTAATATACTCCATAGCAATTGTTGCAGACTCTTTCATCACTTTTCCTAAATTCCCTGTAATTGAAAGATTCCCCTTTCCTTTTGATAAAATAGACTCTATGAATAAAATATCTCCTCCAACGCTTGTCCAAGCCAAACCAGTAACAACACCTGCTACATCATTGTTTTCATACTTATCTCTTTCCAAGCGAGCGGGTCCTAAAATGGTTTCAATATCTTCCTCTGTCAAAGCTACATTATACGCTTCTTCTAAAGCTATAGATTTAGCTGCATAACGCACTACTTTTGCCACCTGTTTCTCCAGTCCTCTTACCCCTGATTCCCTTGTATATCCTTCAACAATTTTTTCTATTTGAGATTTCCCTAATTTTAGATGTTCTTCTGAAAGCCCATGTTCCTTTAGTTGCTTAGGTAATAGATATTTCTTAGCTATTTCTGTTTTTTCCTCAATCGTGTACCCTGTAACATTAATAAGTTCCATACGATCTCTTAAAGCCCACGGTATTTGCCCTAAATTATTAGCTGTAGCAATAAACAAGACTTTGGACAAATCATAACCAACTTCTAGATAATTGTCATAAAATTCAGTATTTTGCTCAGGATCTAATACTTCTAGCATTGCTGAAGAAGGATCTCCCTGATGACTTTGCCCTAATTTATCTATTTCATCTAATACAAAAACAGGATTTGAAGTACCTGCCTTTTTTAAATTCTGAATCAAACGTCCTGGCATGGCTCCTATATATGTTTTTCTATGCCCTCTTATTTCCGCCTCATCTCTTAAACCTCCCAAAGACATACGAACATATTTTCTACCTAGCGCTTCTGCAACAGACTTTCCTAAAGATGTTTTTCCAACCCCAGGAGGACCATACAAGCAAATGATCGGAGACTTCATATCTCCTCTAAGTTTTAAAACTGCCAAATGCTCTATAATGCGTTCTTTGACTTTTTCTAAACCAAAATGATCTCTATCAAGAATTTTTTGCGCTTTCTTCAAATCAAACTTATCTTTTGAATACTCACCCCAAGGCAATTCTAACATCAACTCTAAATAATTTCGTTGAACTCCATATTCTGCCATTTGTGGGTTCATTCGCTTTATTCGATTGATTTCTTTTTCAAATGTTTCAGCAATTTCTTTATTCCACTTCTTAGCCTTTCCTTTAGTTCTCATTTCTTCAATCTCCTGATCGTTAGAAACACCTCCTAATTCTTCCTGAATTGTTTTTAATTGCTGGTTCAGGTAATATTCTCTTTGTTGCTGATCTAAATCCGAACGTGTTTTTGACTGAATGTCATTACGTAATTGCAACTTTTGCAGCTCTTTATTTAAGTTTTTTAACGTTAGTAAAGCTCTTTCTTTTAAACTATCTTTTTCTAGAACAACCTGTTTTTGAGTTACTGTTAAATCCATATTTGAAGAAATAAAGTTCACCAAAAATGAATCAGATTGAATATTTTTAATCGCAAAAGAAGCCTCGGAAGGTAACATTGGGTTTTCTTTAATTACCTGCAATGCCCTTTCTTTAATAGATTCTATAATTGCACTAAACTCTTTTTCATCTTCTACTTCTTTTTCTTCTTTAGCTTCCTTTACATTTGCTTTTAAATAAGGTTTCTCTTGCAGAATATTTTCTATTTCAAAACGTTTCTTTCCTTGAATAATTACCGTGGTATTTCCATCAGGCATTTTTAAAACTCTCAATATCTGAGCAACCACTCCTGTTTGGTGTATGTCTTCTCCTGTGGGTTCTTCTATTTCTTCATTTTTTTGAGCAACGACTCCTATTACCTTATCTCCTGCATTTGCATCTTTTATTAATTGTATCGATTTATCTCTTCCTGCTGTAATTGGAATTACTACGCCAGGAAATAGTACTGTATTCCTTAGAGGAAGAATAGGAAGAATATCAGGAATGCTCTCTTTATTTATAATCTCTTCATCTTCCGGAGTCATTAAGGGGATTAATTCTGAATTTTCATTAAACATTTCTTCTAGCGACAAATTGTCTAATCGTGTAATTTTTGATTTACTCATGAGTATATATGCTGTCAATATGGCATCATTATTTAAACTTTAAATGAATACCTTTATTATTTCTTTTACTAAAAACCTTGAATATCAAACATCTAAAAAATACTGTTTCATATTCTATACCTATAAAATCAATTGTTATGCCAATCAAATTCTAGATTAAAATAAATATAGCAATGGTCATAAAAGCAACTATTTGCATCCATTTTAAATAAATTCCAACCTGTTTATTGTTTTTTATTTTCTCTGAAATTACTCCTGCTAAAAACGCAATTATTGAAAAAATAATCAATGAAACAGACATGAATATGGCTCCCAAAATATAAAATTGAAGTACATTATTCATTTCTTTGCTAAATAGGAAACCTGGAAAAAAGGCTAAAAAGAAAATAGATACTTTTGGATTTAATACGTTCATAGTAAATCCTTGTTTAAGCAATTGCAACAGCGGTTTACTTTGTGTATTTCTTTTAGATAAATGAATCTCTGTATCTGCTCTAAAAACTTGATATGATAAGTATAACAAATACAATGCTCCAAATGTTTTAATTGCAAAAAATAAGTTATCATGCTCTTTTATGATCGCTGATACTCCAAAAGCAACTAAAGTAGTATGTACCAAGCACCCCAATATCAAACCCACCACGGTAGCTAACCCATATTTACTTCCATGAGTGATACTTTGTGTCAAAACAAACATATTATCAGGACCTGGAGAACAAGCCAAAACTATTGTGGCTACTATAAATGAAATTAATACATCTAATTCCATTATACTTTTTTCAATATCGCTTTATTAATTCGCTTTATTAAACGAGGTCCTTCATAAATAAACCCTGTATATATTTGTACCAAATCTGCCCCCGCTTCTATTTTTTCTAAAGCATCTTTTTCAGAATGAATTCCTCCAACTCCAATAATAGGGAAAGCTTTGTTAGATTTTGTCGCTAAATATTTAATTACCTTAGTGCTTTTATCCTTTACAGGTTGCCCACTAACCCCTCCATTCCCTATTTCTAACAAACGTTCTTTTGAGGTTTTTAAATGCGCTCTACTTACAGACGTATTAGAAGCTATTACCCCTGCTATTTTAGTTTCTTTAATCAACTGAATAATTTCATCTAATTGATGATTATTTAAATCGGGAGCTATTTTTAATAAAATAGGTTTTGATTTACTTCCCTTAGATAGGGATAACGTTCTATCTACTTCTTGAACCTTAGTTATTAGCTCTTTTAAATACAATACATCATCTAGCTTTGCATGACTTCCTACATTCGGGCAGCTTACATTTAGTACAAAGTAATCTACATACGGATAAAGCCCTTTAAAACATGCTAAATAATCATCTGTATAATGGTCTGGAGAAGTATTCGTATTTTTTCCTATATTTCCTCCTATAATTATAGCACCTTTATTCTTCTTTAACTGCTTTATTACTGCTTCTAATCCCTCATTATTAAACCCCATCCTATTTATAATTCCGTTATCTTCTTTTAAACGGAATAATCTTTTTTTAGGATTTCCTTCTTGCCCTTTCGGTGTCACCGTTCCTATTTCTACAAAACCAAAACCAAAATTAGCTAACTCATTATAAAGCAATGCATTCTTATCAAATCCAGCAGCTAAACCAACTGGGTTCTTAAAAGTCAATCCAAATAGTTCTTTTGTTAACCTTTTATCATTTATACGATATAAATTTCTTAAAAGTAAAGGTACTAATGGAATTTTTGAAATAAATTTTACTAAAGAAAATGTAAAATAGTGAATTTTTTCAGGATCAAAAAGAAAGAATAATGGACGGATTATTAGTTTATACATATATTTTATCTGATTTACGTTCATCTATGTTTATTATTACAAGCCATCTTCAATGAAAAGCTTCCATTTCAAGAAACTCGAATATTAATTTTAATAGTAGAACTTTCTATATTTATATCATTATTTTACAAAAACTCATAAAAAAAGCCCCAATTTAATTGGAGCTTTTGAAATTATCTTAAAACGGCTTCTACATTCTTTTCAAAAGTCGCCTGCAATTTCTGCATTATTTTATCTATTTGCTTATCTGCCAAAGTTTTATTTTCATCTTGTATTATAAAACTAACAGCATAAGATTTCTTACCTTCAGGCAATTTATCTCCCTCATATACATCAAATAAATCTACTTCCTTTAAAAGTTTTTTTTCAGACTGGAAAGCCAAGTTATATATTTCTTTAAATTCCGTTTTAGAATCTAACAACAAAGCCAAATCTCGTTTTACAGCAGGGTATTTAGGTAATTCAGCCACTTTAATATTTTTCTTTCCAGAGAACTGTAATACGTTTTCCCAATTAAAATCAGCAAACAATACTTCTTGTTTAATTCCAAACTCTTTCAAAACACTACGTTTTACAACCCCCATCTCTACTAATTTGATCTTTCCTAAACTCAATGCTATCCCTTCTGAAAAAACATCTAATTTCGTTGGCGTTGTTTTTATTTTAGTGATCCCCACTCTTTCCAATACATTCGTAATAATCCCTTTTACATAAAAGAAATCAGACGTTTGGTTTTCCATTTTCCAAGAATCCTTTACTCTATTTCCTGTTACAAATAAAGTTAAATGTTTATCTTCTTGATATCCCTTATCATATTTATGATAGGTTTTCCCAAATTCATAAAACTTTAATGAATTTTGTTTTCTATTAATATTGTACGCAACAGACTCCAATCCACTAAACAACAAAGACTGGCGCATTACTTTTAAATCATTACTCAATGGATTTAGCATTTCAACGTTATGCGCTGCATTCAATGAACCTGATAAGTCAATATAATCTGCTTTTGTCAAAGAATTTGCCATTGTTTCATTAAAGCCTAATGAAGTCAACTGATTAGCAACAATATTCTCTACTTTTGTTTCAATATCATTATCAAAAGAAATAGAGGTATTTAATTTATGAGAAAACTCTACGTTATTATAACCATATACACGTAATATTTCTTCAATAATATCAGCCTCTCGTTGCACATCTACTCGATACGATGGTATTGTTAAGCCCAAACCACCTTCTGTTGCACTATTAATTTTGATTTCTAGTGAAGCTAAAATATTTTTTATGGTTTCTTTTGGAATTTTTTGCCCTATCAACTTATATACATTTTCAAATGATAAGAATACTTGAAAGTCTTCTATTTTTTCAGGGTAAAAATCCATAATATCAGAAGACATTTTACCTCCTGCATATTTTTCTATCAATAAAGCAGCTCTTTTTAAAGCATACTTCGTCTGAGTTATATCAATTCCTCTCTCGAAACGAAAAGAAGCATCCGTATTTAAACCATGCCTTTTCGCTGTCTTTCTGACTGAAACAGGATTAAAATAAGCTGCTTCTAAGAATACGATAGAAGTGTGCTCTGTTACACCTGATTTAGCACCTCCAAAAACTCCTGCAATACATAAAGGATTAGCATCTCCGTCACATATCATAATATCTTCCGCAGACAGTTCTCTTTCTACATCATCTAAGGTAGTAAACTTAGTTCCTTCTGGCAAAGTTTTGACTACAACCTTGTTTCCTTTTATTTTTTGTCCATCAAAAGCATGCAACGGTTGCCCTAGCTCGTGCAATACATAATTTGTGATATCTACAATGTTGTTCTTAGGAGTAATTCCAATAGCCTTCAGCCTATTTTGAATCCACTCAGGAGAATCTTTTACTTCAACATCCGTAATTGTGATTCCACAATAACGAGGAGTTTGATCTTTATTTTCTACTTCCACATCAATCTTTAAGGTTCTTTCATCTACATGAAAATCTGATACTGAAGGAGAAATCAACTCCAAGTTAATATCTTTTTGAATTAAACCTGCGCGCAAATCACGAGCCACTCCAAAATGACTCATTGCATCTGCTCTATTAGGTGTTAATCCTATTTCAAAAACAACATCAGTTTCTACTTTAAAAACGTCTGCTACTGGAGTTCCTGGTGCCAAGTTTTCATCAAGAACTAATATACCATCATGTCCTTTCCCTAAACCTAACTCATCTTCTGCACAAATCATTCCATGGCTCTCTTCTCCTCTAATTTTTCCTTTTTTAATTTTAAAAGAGTCTCCTTTTTCATCATACAATACAGTTCCAATCGTAGCAACAGGTACTTTTTGCCCTGCAGCAACATTAGGAGCTCCACAAACAATTTGTACAGGAGTTTCTGTTCCTAAATCTACTGTAGTAATTCTTAATCTATCTGCATTTGGATGTTGTACACAGGTTAAAACCTTTCCTACAACAACACCTTTTAAACTTCCTTTTATACTCTCTTTGGTTTCAATTCCTTCTACCTCTAAACCTAAATCAGTTAATAATTCTCCTGTCTTAGTAGGTTCCCAATCTATTTGCAAAAACTGCTTTAACCAATTGTATGATATTTTCATTTCTTTTCTTTCAAGATTTAAAGCCGCAAATTTAGTGATTTTCTATTGATAAACCCATTAATTTTTATGGTTCATATCTTGTTAATTCTTAACATTTTAATAAAGTTAACCTATGTTAATATTTTGTTAATTTGCAACCGTATAAACAAAAACACCAAATTCAAACACAATTAAATGAAAAAAATATTATCATTTATACTATTGATAATTTCACTATCAATATTTGCTCAAGTTCCTACTTACTATAATGATGTAAACTTGAATCAAACAGGCATTGCTTTGAAAAATGCCTTAGCTGTTAAAATTATTGCTACTCACCATACAAATTTATCTTACACTCCAGGAGTTTGGGATGCACTTAAACAAGCTGATGTAGATCTTACAGACAACTCTAAGGTGGTACTTCTTTATGGATATAGCGACACGGATGGAAACTACATAACTGATAGAACCAGAAGTAAGGATGCTAATGGAGGAAATGCAGGCACACAATGGAATAGGGAGCACACCTATCCAAAATCATTAGGAAATCCTAACCTTGGAACTTCTGGACCTGGTTCAGATGTACACCATTTAAGAGCTACTGATATTTCTTTTAATTCACAAAGAAGCAGTAAAAAATTTGTTAATGGTAGCGGCAATGCAGGTGATGTTTCTGGAGGATGGTACCCTGGAGATGAATGGAAAGGAGATGTTGCTCGTATGATGCTTTACATTTACTTGCGTTACGGAAATCAATGCTTACCTACAGGAGTTGCTGTGGGAACCATCAACACCACTGATAGTAACATGGTTAATCTATTATTAGAATGGAATGCTGAAGATCCTGTTAGCAATTTTGAAAAACAACGTAATTTAGTCATCGAAGGAATTCAAGGAAACAGAAACCCTTTTATTGATAATCCTGCTTTCGCTACTCAAATTTGGGGAGGACCACAAGCAGAAAACTTATTCGAAAACGGAAGTATTACTGATACAGAAAAACCAAGTACTCCTTCAAATTTAACTTTTTCTAATGTTACTGAAAACTCTGTTGACTTATCTTGGAATCCTTCTACAGATAATTCAACCGTTGTTGTTTACGATATCTATAATGGAAATAACAAAATTACAACTATCACAACAACAAGTTATAAAGTAACAGGATTAAACCCTTCTGCAACTTATGCTTTTTATATAAAAGCAAGAGATGCAGCTAATAATATTTCGAACTCCAGTAATACTGTTAATATCACAACATCTTCTGGTAACTCTAATGAGCACAATAGCAGTAATACTTCAGATTTGTTAATTTCCGAATATGTAGAAGGTTCTTCTAATAATAAAGCTCTTGAAATTGCTAATTTTACAGGAAATACTGTAGATTTAAGTTTGTATTCATTAAAAAAAGCTTCTAACGGAGGAGCTAACTGGTCTAATACATTGCCTCTTAATGGCGAATTAGAAAATGGAAATGTATATGTGATAGTGCATGCTAACGCTAGTTCTTCTCTAAAGAACAAAGCCCAAAAAACAGATACTAGTGTATTGTCTTTTAATGGAAATGATGCTATTGCTTTATTCAAAGGAAATATTTTAATTGATTTAATAGGAAACCCTACTAGTAGCGCTACATTTGCACAAGACAAAACTTTACGAAGAAACGCCAATATTATAAGTCCTAATACTACATACACACCTACCGAATGGAGTATTTTTCCTAAAGATGATTTTAGTAAATTAGGGAGCCATGATTTTGAAGTTGTAATACCTACCATTGACACACAAGCTCCAACAGCTCCAACCACTTTAGTTGCTTCAAATATTACACAAACTTCTGCTGATTTAACTTGGTCAATAGCCACCGACGATACAGCAGTAATAGGTTATGAAATTTATATCAATAATACTAAAACAGCTACTGTAGTAAATCCTAATTATACACTTACAAACTTATCAGCAGGCACAACATATACCTTATCTGTAAGAGCAAAAGATGCTACTAACAACCTTTCTCCTTTTAGCAACTCTATTAATATTACGACTCAAGCTAATGACATTTCTTATTGTGATTCTAAAGGAAATAATTCTAGTTATGAATATATTGATAATGTTGCCATTGGCGGTATATCTAATAGCACAATGGCTGATGAAGGATACGGTGATTTTACAAATAAAGTAGGTAGCATTTCATACGGAAACAATACGATTGTTGTAAGCGCTGGATTTTCTGGATCTTCATATACTGAATATTGGAGAGTATGGATCGATTTTAATAAAAATGGTTCTTTTGAAAGTACAGAGCTTGTTGCGAGTGGTTCCTCTTCTAACGCAGGTAATTTATACTACAATTTTTCTGTTCCTTCCACTGCTTTAAAAGGACTTACAAGAATGAGAGTTTCGATGAAATGGGATGGAGCTCCTACTCCTTGTGAAACATTCTCTTACGGAGAAGTTGAAGATTATACAGTCAATATTGGAGGTGTCTCTAGAGCAAATCCTACTCCTATTACTCAAGTAGCTACCGAATTAGGAAATGAGTTTCCTATATTTGACGCTGCTCTTTATCCTAACCCTTCTACAAGTTTTATAAATATCAAGTTAAAGGACAACCGAACTACTTTCTTTAAAATTACAAATATCTTAGGTGAAATTGTAAAGCAAGGAATTATTAATAAAGCTATTGATGTCCAAAATTTAAAGAAAGGAACCTATATCATTGAGATAAACGATAAACAACGCTCATTTACTAAAAAGTTTATTAAAAAGTAAAAATTACTTCCCTCAAATATTAAAGCCTTATCAAGAAATTGATAAGGTTTTTTTATGCCTAATAATTAACCAAAAATTAACTTTTTTTTGCTCTACATATAGGTTTAAAATTGGTTATTGCGCGGCTTATTCATAACCCCTAATTTTATTAAGATGATACGATTATTATCCCTCATTTCACTGACAATTTCATTGTCTGTATTTTCACAAGTCCCTTCATATTATAATGATGTAAACATTAAACTTACTGGCCATCAATTAAAAGATGCTCTCGCTACAAAAATTATTAGCACGCACACAACAGTATTGAGCTATACCCCTGAGGTATGGGTAGCTCTAAAAGAAGCAGATGTAGATCCTACAAATAATGATAACGTAGTATTAATTTACGGATGGGAAACAACTAATAGTAATACCGATATCACAGACGATAGAACTCGATTTAAGGAAGATCACGGTAGCGGTAGCGGTGTTTGGAATCGAGAACATGTATATTCTAAATCATTAGCAAATCCAAACCTAGGAACCATAGGTGCAGGAGCTGATGCTCATAATTTACGTCCCGCTGACGCTCAAAGAAATTCTTCAAGAAATAATCGAAAGTTTGCTACTGGCAACGGATCTTCTTCATACATAACCTCAGAAGGAAATTGGTATCCAGGAGATGAATGGAAAGGAGATGTTGCTCGAATGATAATGTATATGTATTTGCGTTATGGAGATCAAACACTTCCTACAGGAGTTTGCGTAGGAAATCCTATAGCTACAGATCCTAATATGATTGATTTACTTTTACAATGGAATGCGGAAGATCCTGTTTCTAATATTGAAAAACAGCGAAATCCCGTACTGGAAAGAATGCAAGGGAATAGAAATCCTTTTATTGATAACCCCAATTTTGCTACACAAATTTGGGGAGGACCAATAGCACAAAATCTTTTTAAAAATGAAATCAATATTAATGATAATTTACAGGCCATTACAGGAGCCACTACGCTAACCATTTCCAATAAAACTCAAACAAGCATTGAGTTAACTTGGACTCCTTCAGAAAATAGTGCATTTAAAGCCATAGAATACCATATCTTTAAAGGTAGCTCGTTAATAGGTACAACCAATAACACCAACTTTACAGCTAGCAACCTAACTCCTGAAACCTCATATTATTTCAACGTAAAATCATTTGATTCCAAAGGGAGTACAGTATTAATTAGTAACCACGTCAGCACAATTACTTCTCCTTATGAAGCGAACAATAACAGTATCATCTCTGATATTTTTATTTCTGAATACTTAGAAGGAAACTCTTATAATAAAGCAATTGAAATAGCGAATATTACAGGATATACAATTGATTTATCTGCTTATTCTTTAAAAAAAGTAACTAATGGAAGTGGTACATGGTCTAATATTTTATCTCTAAACGGGACTTTACATGATAAAGAAATTTATGTAATTGCACATGGTAATTCTTCTGAGGAAATAAGGAACAAAGCAAATATAACGAACAATGGAGTAATGTCTTTTAACGGGAATGATGCTATTGGTTTATTCAAAAACGATACTTTAATAGATTTATTAGGCTACACAAATGAAAGTGTCGTATTCTCTCAAAATGAAATATTACGAAGAAAACCTTATACGATCTCCCCTAATCCATTTTATAGAATAGCTGAATGGGACATCTTTCCACAAGAAAATCTTAGCGATTTAGGGAAGTTCTCCATCCCTCTTGCTGAAAGAACAATCAACGTTATTTCTAAAGTTCAACCTATTGTTTACCCTAATCCCTCTTCTGATTTTATTCATCTAAATTTAAAAGGAAGCAAAAATACCAACTTCACGATCATCAATACTATTGGAAAAATTGTAAAAAAGGGAGTCGCGAATGAACCAATAGAAATACGCGATTTACAAGCAGGAGTTTACATTATCAGACTAAATAATAAAAAACATCTATTTGTTAAGAAATAATAAGTAACTATTTTCAAAAGACTCACTAAACCGGTGAGTCTTTCTTTTATGATTTAGAACAACTTTTATAAAGTCGTTCATATATAGGCAATATGTTTTCTAATGAAAAAGCTTTAGTATGCTTTTTAGCATTCTCTTTAAAAATTTTTAATTTATCTTCGTCCTTTAATATTGAAATGGCATTTTTTGCCATGTCAACTACATCTCCAATATCACTTAAAAACCCTGTTACTCCGTTGATATTAACCTCTGGTAATCCACCTGCATTTGTAGATATCACTGCGGTATTTGCTGCCATTGCTTCCAATGCAGCTAAACCAAAACTTTCTGTTTCTGAAGGCAATAAAAAGACATCTGTATAGCAAAGTATCTTTGCTACTTCATTGCTATTCCCTAAAAAGAGCACTTTTTCTTCAATACCTAATTTTTTAGCTAAATTTTCCGCTTTTAACCGCTCAGGTCCATCTCCCACCATTAGTAATTTTGAAGGTATTTCTGCTTGAACTATTTCAAATATCTTAATCACATCTTGAGTTCTCTTAACTGGTCTAAAATTACTAATGTGTGTTAGAATTCTTTCTTCTGGTTTTGCCAAAGCTACCCTTTTACATTCTTCTTCATTAGCATGATCGTACTTTTCTGTTTCTATAAAATTATAAACTACATGAATATCGTTAGTAATGGTAAACAACCTAAGTGTATCCTCTCTTAAACTTTTTGAAACCGCCGTTACTACATCAGAGTGATTGATACTAAACTCTACTGCTGTTTTATAGGTAGGATGGCTTCCTACAAGAGTAATATCAGTTCCATGTAATGTTGTAATCACTTTTATATTAATTCCTTTTTCTTGCAACATTTTTTTAGCCGTAAAAGCAGCATATGCATGTGGAATAGCATAATGAGCATGTAGTACTTCCAACTTATACTTCTCCGCTACTTCTACCATTTTACTAGACAAAGCTAATTCATATGGTTGGTATTGAAATAGTGGATATTCTTCCATTAGTACTTCATGAAAATGCAAATTATGAGTAAAAAAATCCAGTCTTACAGGTTGATTATATGTAATAAAATGCACCTCATGCCCTTTATTAGCCAGCCCCATTCCTAATTCTGTAGCAACTACTCCACTACCTCCAAAGGTTGGGTAGCATACAATTCCAATTTTCATTTACTTAATTTAGTTTACATTTCGACGTAAAGATACACCTTTGCTTACACCATTTTATGAAAAAAATATTAAAAGTGTTTCACAAAACTATACTTTGCTTACCTCTCTGAAAATTTTATATAAGCTTACTATAGAATAATACCTTTTCATTTTTCCCCCCAACAAGCTATCTAAATTATTTTTGATCAATTGCTTATTAGATAAACTTAATATATACTTATTTATTTCTAGTCGTTTTTTTAAACAGGGTCTTTATATATGCAAACACACCATTTCCATGAAGTTTTAGTGAAATAAATAGAGATTTAAACTACATTTTATTGATTTATAATTTGAAGTTATTAGAATAGTATAACTGTACAAAGCAAACAATAAAAAAAGAGTCCAAATAACTGAACTCTTTTACTATATATAAAAGGTCTTCTTGATGTTTAGCTTCTATTCAAAAACAGGCTTAAAATTTAACCGAACAGGCTATTTTACAAATAGCATAATGACTCACATCATCAATAAAAAATAAAACTACCAAGTAATGCTAGTCATTTTCTAAGAAACAAAAAATCAAGATAGACTTTTATTGACCAATAAATTCAACTTACTTAAAAAATACTGGTTTTATTTTTTAATAATCTCCTAAAGTTTCTGGGTTTTGAGCTAATGCTTCCTCTAATTGTTCATCATTTGGAGCTTTACCATGCCATGCATGAGTATGCATCATAAAATCAACTCCATTCCCCATCTCAGTATGTAGCAATACGCATACAGGTTTTCCTTTTCCTGTTTTTGATTTTGCTTCATTCATTCCTTTTACGATAGCCTCAATATTATTTCCTTCCTTTATTTCTAATACGTCCCAGCCAAAAGCTTCAAATTTAGCCTTAATACTCCCCATGGGCAATACTTCATCCGTGGCTCCATCAATTTGCTTCCCATTCAAATCAACTGTTGCTATTAAGTTATCTATTTTTTTAGCAGAAGCATACATAGCTGACTCCCAAATTTGCCCTTCTTGTAATTCACCATCTCCATGTAAAACATAAACCAATTTAGCATCTCCATTCAACTTTTTAGTTTCTGCTGCTCCAATAGCAAAACTCATTCCCTGGCCTAAAGAACCGGAAGCTACCCGAATACCTGGCAAACCTTCGTGTGTTGTTGGGTGTCCTTGCAAACGCGTATTTAGTTTTCTAAAAGTAGCTAACTCATTTACAGGAAAATACCCACTACGAGATAAAACACTGTAAAAAACAGGAGAAATATGTCCATTAGACAAGAAAAATAAATCTTCATTAACTCCATCCATCTTAAATTCAGACGAATGCTCCATTATTTCTTGGTATAAAACGGTTAAAAACTCTGCACATCCTAAAGACCCTCCTGGATGCCCAGAATTTACAGCATGTACCATTCTTAAAATATCTCTACGAACTTGTTGTGTGAAATCCTCTAATTGTTGTGTTGTTGGCATTACGTTATTTTTATTTGAGCAAAAGTAACTTTTTATAATACAATAAACAATAGCTAATGGGAAGTAAAATCAAGGAGTTTCATTTTCTTATCAGGCTATTCCTCATTTTTATCATTATGTTTTTTGTTTCTTTTTCTTAGCAGCAGGAAATAACACATTATTTAAAATTAAACGATATCCAGGCGACATGGGATGTAAATCTAGCTCTGTTTTTGGATCACCTACCCTGTGCTGATAGTCTTCTGGGTCATGACCTCCATAAAAAGTAAATAACCCTTTTCCTTTTGTACCATGAATATAACGCGCTTCCCCATTCGTTTTATTTTCTCCTAAAACTAAAATTGCTGGTTTTACAGTATTCCTATCAAAGGAAGTAGTTTGCCCCATAAAAGCTTTTACTAACCGTGTATGATTTTGCGTTAACATTGTTGGAACTTGATCCCATTTTGCTGAAAATTCTTTTAATGAAAAATAATCTACTTCTTTTTTAATACGACGCTTACGAGTCATGTCAATTGTTGAAAATTCATATACTGTTGGATCTCTAATCAAATCGAAATCTTTAAAAGCAAATGTTTTATCAAAATCTATTTTAGATTGATAGTTTGGTTCAGAGGCATCTCCATCAAACATTCCTTCAACAATATCAATACCATCTGCAGCTAAAGCAATATCAAAGCTATCCGTTGCAGAACACATTGCAAACATAAACCCTCCACCAATAACGTAATCTCGTATTTTTTTAGCTACAGCTCCCTTTTCTTTAGCCACTTTGGAATACCCTAATTTTGCCGCTAATGCCTCTGCTTCTTTTTTTTGCTTAACATACCATGGAGCTGCTCTAAAGGCTCCATAAAATCGACCATATTGCCCTGTAAAATCCTCATGATGTAAATGTAACCATTCATATAACAGCAACTCATCATTTAAAACCTCTTTATCATATACCACATCAAATGGAATTTCAGCATAGGTTAGAACCATTGTTACAGCATCGTCCCAAGGCATTTTATTTTTTGGTGAATATACAGCTATTTTGGGTGCTTTTTCTAAAGCTACTGCTTCCATATTTTTAGATGGACTGCTAATTTCCTCTAAAATTAATTGTGCCTTTGTATCCGATATGACTTGGTATGATACTCCTCGTATTTTGCATTCTTTAACAAGAATTGGATTATGTTCTATTAAAAAAGCTCCTCCATCATAGTTTAATAACCATTTAGATTTCAACCCATTTTTTAAACCGAAATAAACAATTCCATAGGCTTTCAGATGGTTTTTCTGATTATCATGATTCATTGGAACATAAATAAAAGAAGCCAACATTGAATTGGTGGCTAATAAAAACGGTAGTATGTATAAAAGTTTTTTCAAATAAATATTTGTCTTTATCTATAAATAAACAAGCTTGTCAAAGCTACAAAATTATTTCTGAACCAATCTTATTTTAAAACGGCACATCTCCACCATCATCTTGTGTTCCAAAGGCATCAGATGCTGATGGGAAACTACTAGACGGTATTTCTTCACTAAAACCTGTATTCATACTCGATTGAAATTCACTACTAAAGCCTTCTTCCAAATCAGAGAATTTTGCTAAATGTCCTGTAAATTTCAATCGAATATTATCCAGACCACCATTACGATGCTTTGCTACAATAAATTCTCCTTGTCCTTCACACGATGAATGATCATCATCATCCCATTCTGTCATTCCATAATATTCAGGTCTAAAAATAAACGATACAATATCAGCATCTTGCTCAATGGCCCCAGATTCACGTAAATCTGACAATAATGGTCGTTTACTTCCCCCGCGAGTCTCTACCGCACGAGATAATTGAGATAATGCAATTACCGGAATGTTTAACTCCTTTCCTAACGCTTTTAAATTACGAGAAATAGTAGATATTTCTTGCTCGCGGTTTCCTCCTGCCCCACCTGCTGTCATTAACTGCAAATAATCTATAATTAATATTTTAACATCGTGCTGCGAAACCAAACGACGGGCTTTTGCCCTTAAATCAAAAATAGATAAAGCCGGTGTGTCATCTATAAATATAGGAGCATCCGATAGGCGCTTTACTTTTACATTTAACTGCTCCCATTCATGAGGTTCTAAGTTTCCTTTACGAAGTTTTTCTGAGGTCAATCCTGTTTCTGATGAAATCATACGCGTAATCAATTGTACTGAAGACATCTCCAGAGAAAACAACGCTACCGCATGCCCGAAGTCTATAGCCATATTTTTTGCCATAGATATTACGAATGCGGTTTTACCCATACCCGGACGAGCCGCTATAATAATTAAATCAGAAGGTTGCCATCCAGAGGTCAGCGCATCTAGTTTAGTAAAACCTGTTGCCAAACCACTCATTCCTTCTTTATTAGAAATTTCTTGAATTTTTGCCAATGCCTGACGAACTAAATCACTTGCTCCTTCAGATCCTTTTTTTAAGTTTCCTTGAGTTACTTCAAAAAGTTTCCCTTCTGCATCGTCTAATAAATCAAATACATCCACTGTTTCGTCGTAAGCATTTTCTATAATTTCACTAGATATAGTAATTAATTTACGTTGGATATATTTTTGCAATACAATACGTGAATGGAATTCTATATGCGCTGATGAAGCTACTTTTTGAGTTAATCCTATTAAATAAAAATCTCCTCCCGCAATATCCAATTTAGCATCCTTTTTTAACTGATTGGATACCGATAATAAATCAATTGGCTCTGAGTTTTGGAATAACGTGTAAATAGCGGCATATATTTCTTGATGTCTTTTATCATAAAAGGCTTCAGGATGTAATATATCAATTACTTCATCAATTCCTTTCTTATCAATCATCATTGCTCCAAGAACAGCTTCTTCTAACTCTAAAGCTTGTGGTGGAATTTTTCCTTTCTCTAAATTAACCACCCTTGCTTTATCTACCTTTTTTCCTCTAACGGGCTGTGTTTTTTCCATAGCAGCAAATGTAATTTTTTAGATTGATATTTTTAAGCCCATTTTCAAATTTCTTTATCCACATTTTCTGTCAAATTAATTGTTATTAATCTGTTGATAACCTCATAACTTTCAAAATAGTTTTCTACTTTTACACCGATGCAAAACAAAAGAAGAAACTTCATTTTAACTATTTTACTAGGAGTACAAATTGCACTAGTGCAATTTGTAAGCCAACAGCCTAATTGGGTAGAAACTTATTACTCAACAGGTATTTATCCGTATATCTCTTCTTTCTTTAGAATTCTTTTTGGGTGGATTCCTTTTTCTTTTGGTGATTTTTTAGGAATCATGTTACTCACTTATGCTATTCGCTCATTTTACAAGCTTATTCAGAATAAGTTTCAACACTTCAAAACCTCCTTATTAAGCTTTACAGCTTTTTTATCTGTACTTTATTTTTGTTTTTATGCTTTTTGGGGACTTAATTATTTTCGAGAGCCTTTAGCTAAAAGCTTAGGATATACTCAAACTAAATATAGTACAGAAGCATTAGTTAAGGTAGTGAAAAAACTCATTTCAAAAACCAATAAATTACAATTTAAAATCACCCAAAATGATACTGTAAAGGTAGTAATTCCATATACCTATAAAGAAATTTACATGAAGGCTAGTAATGGTTATAAGAATGCCGCTTATATATATCCTCAATTCACTTACACCACCCCTTCTATAAAGAGTTCTTTAGTAAGCCTTTTTCAATCTTATAACGGAACTTCAGGATACCTAAACCCCATCACAGGAGAAGCCCAAGTTAATGACATGATTCCTAAAACAGGAAGCTTACTTACTACCACTCACGAAATTGCTCATCAAATCGGATTTGCTGCTGAAAATGAAGCTAATTTCGTTGGTTTCTTAGCTGCAATATTTAATAACGATATTTACTTTAATTATGCTGGCTATAGAATGGCTTTGGTTAAGTGTTTGTATGATTTAGGAAGAAGAGATAAATTACTTGCCAAAAAACTCTGGAAAACAGTACACAAAGGTATTATCAAAGACTTCCAAAATGCTAATAACTTTTGGAAGCAATATGAAAATCCTATTGAACCTTTATTAAAAAAAGGGTATAATTCTTATTTAAAAGCAAACAACCAAGTAAATGGAATAGCATCTTATAATTATGTTGTTGATTTACTTATTTCTTATTTCAATGATAATCATTCTTAATATGAAGTCCCCATACTTTCTTCTACTCTCACTCGTTATTACTGTCTGTTCTTGTAATACTACATCTGATTTACAAACAGAGTTTAATTGTAATCATAAAACTTCTTACTCTAATTTAAAAAAGCACGCTGATGTTCGAGGTTTATTCAATATGAAAATACCAAAGCATTGGAAAACCAAATTATATTATGATAATACGCAATCTTCAATATATACCGCTGATACAACCAAAAGCCTTACTAAAAGTACTTTGATAGATGTAACAATTATTCATAACCCAATTAATTTCGATGTTGACTTTCAAAAAAAAATGGAGAAGCAGAGCAAAGCAGAGCAATTACATATTTTAAAATCAAGATCTTTTTCGTTCTTTAAACGAGTTTCTTATTTTAACCTAGCAAAAGGAAAAAGAGGTAAATATACCTATCATATTCTAAATCTTTTTATAAAAACAAACTCAGATAACTTCATACATATTAAAACAGAAGTTTATGGAGACTCTCTAGTTGACAAGCGCTTTTGTGAAGCTATCAAATTAATAGAGCTAATAGAACTAAATCAATAGTATTTTTTTACTTTTGCCTTTCTTAAATATACAAAAATGAACTTACAACATATCATTGATCGTTTTGTTAAATATGTAACGGTTGATACAGAGTCCGATCCTAACAACCCTGCTTTTCCTAGCACAGAAAAACAATGGGATTTAGCTAAAATATTAGTAGAAGAGCTAAAGCAAATTGGTATGGAAGATGTAACTTTAGATGATAATTGCTACATCATGGCCACCTTACCTAGTAATTTAGATTATGAAGTACCAACAATTGGTTTTGTAGCTCATATTGATACAAGCCCTGATTTTACAGGTGCTAATGTAAAGCCTCAAATTCATAAAAATTATGACGGAAAAGATATCCTTTTAAATCAAGAAGAAAACATTGTGCTATCTCCTGATTATTTTGAAGACTTATTACAATATAAAGGACAAACAATAATTACTACAGACGGAACTACTCTTTTAGGAGCTGATGATAAAGCGGGGGTTACTGAAATAGTTTCTGCTATGGAATACTTAATTCAAAACCCAACACTCAAACATGGTAAAATACGTATTTGTTTTACTCCTGATGAAGAAGTTGGAAAAGGAGCTCATTTATTCGATGTAGAAAAATTTGGTGCAGAATGGGCATATACCATGGACGGTAGTCAAATTGGAGAATTAGAGTACGAGAACTTTAACGCTGCTGGAGCAAAAGTGACTATTAACGGAAAAATAGTACATCCTGGTTATGCTAAAGGGAAAATGATAAACTCTATGACCATAGCTAGTGAATTTATTAATAGTTTACCTGCCAATGAAGTTCCTGAACAAACTACTGGATACGAAGGTTTCTTCCATTTGCATAACATGAATGGAAAAGTAGAGCAAACTACTTTGCAATATATCATCCGAGATCATGATCTAGATTTATTCGAACAACGTAAGACTCAAATGTTACAAGTTGCCAAAGATATAAATCAAAAATTAGGTAAAGAATTGATTGAAATCGAAATAAAAGATCAGTATTTTAACATGAAAGAAAAAGTAACTCCTGTAATGCATATTGTTGATATTGCTGAAGAAGTTATGAAAGATATGGGAATTACTCCTTTAATTAAGCCTATTAGAGGTGGTACGGATGGTTCTCAACTATCCTATAAAGGATTGCCTTGTCCTAATATTTTTGCAGGAGGACATAATTTTCATGGACGCTATGAATATGTTCCAGCTGAAAGTATTGTAAAAGCAACGGAAGTAATTGTAGGAATTGCTCAAAAAGTAGCTACTAAATTCCAATAAACGTTTAAATTTACATGAAATAAACTCCTACTAAAACAGTAGGAGTTTATTTTTTTTGGTAACCTATTGTATGTTTTTTCACAAATACAAATGAATATGTTTTATTTTTTAAATAAATAACCTAACTTCTTTACTTTTTCTAATTTTGTTGATACATAAATACAAAATAAAGTGGATAGACAAACATTATTACATTTAGCAAGAACATATGAAAGTCCTTTATATGTTTATAATATTGATAAAATTATTTCGCAATACAAGCGTATCACAAGAGCATTCAATAAGGTTAAAAATGTAAAAATAAATTATGCTGCAAAAGCATTGTCTAATATTAATATCTTAAAAATATTCCATAAGGAAAAATCAGGATTAGACACGGTTTCTATTCAGGAAGTTAAATTAGGCATCTTAGCCGGATTCAATCCTAGTGATATTATTTATACTCCTAATGGAGTATCCATAGAAGAAATAGAAAAAGTTGCCAAACTTGGCGTTCAAATTAATATTGACAACTTATCTATCTTAGAATTATTTGGTCAGAAACATCCTAAAATTCCCGTTTGTATAAGAATCAACCCACATATCATGGCTGGAGGAAATAACAAAATTTCAGTGGGGCATATCGATTCTAAGTTTGGGATTTCAATTCACCAAGTGCCTCATATCAAAAGAGTCGTTCAAAATACGGGGATGCATATAAATGGAATTCACATGCATACAGGTTCCGATATTTTAGATATTGATACATTTATAAGAGCTTCTGATATTTTATTTGATGTGGCAAGAGAATTTAAAAACATTCGTTTTATTGATTTTGGAAGCGGCTTTAAAGTTCCTTATCGAAAAGGAGATGTTTCTACCGATATAGAGCAATTAGGCAAGCAACTTTCAGAACGATTTAATAATTTTTGTAAAGAATACGGAAGAGCGCTTACTCTAATGTTTGAACCTGGCAAGTTTCTAGTAAGTGAAGCAGGATATTTTTTAGCTAAGGTAAATGTAATCAAACAAACTACATCTACTGTTTTTGCAGGTATTGACAGCGGGTTAAATCACCTCATACGTCCTATGTTTTACGATGCTTATCACCATATTGAAAACCTCTCTAATCCTAAAGGAAGAGAACGTTACTATTCCATCGTAGGATATATTTGTGAAACAGATACTTTTGGTACTAACAGAAAAATAAATGAAATTGCTGAAAATGATATCTTGTGCTTTCATAATGCAGGAGCATATTGTTTTTCTATGGCTTCAAATTACAATTCGCGTTATCGCCCTGCTGAAGTAATGTTATACAATGGAAAAGACTATCTCATTCGAAAAAGAGAAACCTTTGAAGATCTTATTAGGAATCAAGAACTTGTTATAAAATAAAAAAATACCACTCCCCCAAGTGGTATTTTTTATGTGTAATACTAAATTACACACTCGAAAAAACTAAAAATTAACCTTAAAAAATAAAGAAACACTCCTATCCCTTCAAGTATAAGCACCCCCAAAGCTTATCTTATCCAAACGCCATCAGTGTTCCTTCATTTTTAAAATATTTGGAAATTTCTTTTTAAACCTATTCAATCTAGGTACAGATACATTTCTTACATATGGATTATCAGGATGTAATTTCTCATAATTTTGATGGTATTCTTCTGCTGGAAAAAATTGAGTCAACTTTGTTACTTCCGTTACTATCTTCCCATCGTACACCTTCTCATTTAATTTTTTTATAATTTGTGCTATAATTTTCTTTTCAGAAAGATCCGTATAAAAAGCAATTGAACGGTATTGGGTTCCATAATCAGGATGCTGTCCATTTTTAGTAGTCGGATTATGAGAACCAAAAAATATATTTACTAATGTTTCATAGGTTACCTTTTCAGGATTGTAATATACAGCAACTGTTTCAGCATGCCCTGTACGTCCTGTTCCTATTGTCTGATAAGTTGGCGATTTTGTATGTCCTCCTGCATATCCTGAAACAGCTTCATTTACACCTTCTACGCTTTCAAAAATAGCTTCTACACACCAAAAGCAACCACTTGCAAAATAAGCAACCTTACTTGTTTGCTCCATCTTTGAACCTATTTCATGTTGATTTATTTCTTTCTTTTTCGTAATAAAATTTGCTAGAAATAAGGCTATTACAACACTCGTAAGAATTTTTAAATATTTCATTTTATATAACTGAATTGGTTTAGTAAATAACTTAAAAACTGTTATTAAATCTTATTTGTTGGTTTCGTCGTATGAAAACTAAAATTCATACAATTTGTTTACAACTTTACTATTTTCTTAAGAATCCAATTTGTAATTCAGCTTTTAGATACCTACATTTGCCCTTTCAAATTAGATAGCAATTAATGGAGCACTTTATAGTATCAGCACGTAAATATCGTCCTCAAAATTTTGAAGATGTAGTTGGGCAACAAGCTATTACCAATACGTTAGAAAATGCTATAAAGAATAATCATTTAGCGCAAGCTCTGTTATTTACAGGCCCTCGTGGAGTAGGAAAAACATCTTGTGCCCGCATTTTAGCCAAACGGATAAATCAAGAAGATGCCACTCATAACGATGAAGATTTTGCTTTTAACATCTTCGAACTCGATGCTGCTTCCAATAACTCTGTTGATGACATTCGTAATTTAACAGATCAAGTTCGCATCCCCCCGCAAACAGGAAAATATAAGGTATATATCATTGATGAGGTCCATATGCTATCACAAGCTGCTTTCAATGCTTTCCTAAAAACATTAGAAGAACCCCCAGCCCACGCTATTTTCATTCTAGCCACTACAGAAAAGCACAAAATTATACCTACCATCCTATCTCGTTGTCAAATATTTGATTTTAAACGAATAGGAGTTTTAGACGCTAAAAATTACTTAAAAAGTATTTCTCTTAAAGAAAATATAACTGCTGAAGATGATGCTTTGCACATCATTGCTCAAAAAGCTGATGGAGCTATGAGAGATGCACTATCTATTTTTGATAGAGTTGTTAGCTTTTCAGGAAATAATCTAACGAGGGATGCGGTTACTCAAAACTTAAATGTTCTTGATTACGATACCTACTTTAATATGACAGATTTGTTATTAGGCAACAAAATACCCGAGGTATTGATGGCTTTTAATACTATTCTTTCAAAAGGCTTTGAAGGACATCATTTCATAAATGGCTTAGCTTCTCACTTTAGAGATTTATTAGTGGCTAAAGACAATGCTACTATTAATTTACTAGAGGTTGGTGATAATACAAAGAAAAAGTATTTAGAACAATCAACTAAAGCTAGTATGCAATTTTTATTACCAGCTATTGACAAAGCTAATGATTGTGATTTAAAATATAGAGGCAGTAAAAATCAGCGATTACTGGTGGAATTAACCTTAATGCAAATAGCCTCTATCACTTTTGATGGAGCAAAAAAAAAATCCAGTAACTACATAATTCCTGCAACTTTTTTTACAGCACTCTCACCTGCTCTAACTAAAAAGAAAATAAGGACTTCAGAGCCAGAAGTAACAGTAAAACCTTCTACTATTGAAAAAATAGAAGAAGTTGTTAAAAGTACTACCAAGCCTAAAAAAACACAGCTAGAGGGAGTTCGTAGAAGATCTTCTTCTCTCTCTTTAAAAAGCGTTCACGAGAAAAAAGACGATAAAAAAACTATTGATTTAGAAGAAAACTTTGATAACTATCCTAAAGACTTATTTACGCAAGAGCAATTAGAGGAAACTTGGAAGAAGTACTATTTCAAACTAATTGACAAAGGAGAAAAGAGTATTGCTTCTATCATTTCAGCAGGAAAACCTCAATTACAAAAAGGGTTTAACGTTAATTACTCTTTACCCAATAAATTGATGTCTGATCAATTAGAACGAGGAAAACCCAAGTTACTTCGTTTTCTAAGGGAGCGATTAAATAACTATGGGATTCATATTCAAATTACCATTAGCGAGGTTGTTGAAAAAAAGTTTGCCTATACCCCTCAAGAGAAATATGAAAAGCTTAAAGAAAAGAATCCTTTTATCGATTTACTTAGAAAAACATTTCATTTAGAGCTTTAAATTTTGTTTTTTCATTCATTTTAGTATCTTTAGCTCTCATAATTTATTTTAAAGCTTTAAAATTTGCAACAAATACAAAAAATTTTAATTGGTATTGCTTTTTCTCCAAATCTTAAAGCCAACTTGTTTGAAGCGGTGCGTTTGGCTAATATGTTTAACGCAGAGCTTGTAGGAGTACATGTTGGTGGTAAATCTGATAAAAAAGAAAAACAGCTAAAGGAATTATTACAGCAAGCTCCCCCTTTAAAAACACCTATAAAAACTATTTGGCAAAGTGGAAAACCTGTAAATACTATTCTTCAAATATGCAAAACAGAAAACATTAACTTACTTGTTTTAGGTGCTTTACAACAAGAAAATATTTATAAATACTACGTTGGTTCAATTGCTCGCGAACTTACCAGAAAAGCGTCCTGTTCGGTTTTGCTTCTTATCAAACCTTCAATTGAAAGAGTTAGTTGTAAACATATTGTTGTGAATGGATTGGAAGATAAGCGAACAGAAGAGACTATTAAAATAGCTTTCAATATTTCTAAAGACTTAGGTTGCAAGCGCATTACTATTGTTGAGGAAATTAGCCAAGCAGAACTTGCTGTAAAAGTAAACGATGATAAAAGTTTACGAGAAGCAACTATAAAAAAAGAACGAATTAAAACACGAGAAGACAAACGTGTTAGAAATATTTTAAAAAATATTAATTGCTCTGATATCATCGTAAAATCCCAAAGCATCTTCGGAAAAAGAGGTTATTCAATAGGTCATTTTGCTAAAGTGAAACGAGCTGATTTACTCATCATGAATGCTCCTACTAAATTAGGTCTCTTAGATCGTATTTTTCCGCATGACTTAGAATATATTTTATCTGAGTTACCAACTGATGTTTTAATTGTTAAATAATTATGGTAAAAAAAAATACGTTTAAAACATTTGTAAGTGAAATACCTAAAAACTTATTTGCTGGTTTTGTTGTTTCCTTAATAGCCTTACCACTTGGCTTAGGTCTAGCATTAGCTTCTGGAGCGCCCCCCATTTCAGGAATTATTGCTGCTATTATTGGAGGTACTGTAACGGCTCTTTTAGGAGGCTCTAACGTAACTATTACAGGTCCTGGAAACGGATTGGTTGTTGTTATTTTAGGAGCTATTACCACGCTTGGTGCTGGCGATATGCATCAAGGTTTTTTATATACCCTCGCCGCTATTGTTATTTCCGGTGTACTCCTTATCATCTTAGGATTTCTTAGAATGGGAGCTTTAGGTGACTTTTTCCCTTCTTCTGCTATTCAAGGAATGCTTGCTGCTATTGGTATTGGTATCTTTGCTAAACAAATACATGTTATGTTTGGGAACTTGAATGCAAAAGGGAGCATTCTAGAGCTATTATTTCAAACTCCCAAAGGAGTCTTAGATTTTTTAACAACTGATAATTCTAGCATTTTTTGGGCGGGCTCAGTAGGTGTTATTAGTTTATTGATTATGGTTTTTTATGGTAAAATAAGAAATAAATATTTTCAATTGATTCCTGCTCCAATGTGGATCGTTGTATTGAGTGTTGGAATGTTTTATTATTTTGATTTATTTTCGAATACTCCATATCCTATTCATAAAGAATTACTGATAAATTTACCCAATGACGTATTAGCCAACTTCGCCTTTCCTGATTTTGGAAAAGCATATCATATCGATTTTATTAGTGCAGTAATTTCCATTACATTAATTGCTAGTATAGAAAGTTTATTAAGTATTAAAGCAGTTGATAAATTGGATACGCAAAAACGCCGCTCTAATGTGAATAAAGATATTAGGGCTTTAGGGCTTGCAACTGTTATTAGTGGTTTTTTAGGAGGTTTAAATGTAGTTACTGTAATTGCTCGTAGTTCTGTTAATGTTAATAACAATGGAACTAACAGGTCTGCTAATTTTTTCCATTCAGCGTTCCTTGTTATCTTTATTTTATTATTTGCTAGTGAACTACGTAAAATCCCATTACCTGCACTTGCAGCAATTCTAGTATATACGGGGTATAAATTAGCTTCTCCCGAAAATATCAAAAAAGTGTTTAAAATAGGCAGAGAGCAACTAGTTATTTTTCTAATAACGCTTTTAACAACAATTACAACGAGTTTAATTACGGGTATTTTAGTTGGAATCATAACTACCTTTATCATCCATATTGTCATTAATAAGAATATAGCTTTATTTGCTAGAAATATATTTAAACCGAATGTATTGATGTTTAAAGAAGATGAAAAATACTTTGTTTCTGTAGAAAATTTTTCAAGCTTTCTAAATTATACGAAGCTGAAATCTAAATTAGATCAAATTCCAGAAAATGAAGATGCTATCGTTGACTTCTCTCTATGCGATTTTGTAGATCATTCTGTCATGGAAAATATGAACAATTATGCAGAGTCTTTTGAAAGAAAAGGAGGGCATTTTGAACTTATAGGATTAGATGGCTATAAAACTGGAAGCGAGCATCCATTTGCGCTCCGTAAAAACACATTTAACCAAATAAAGGAAAGTGAGCCTGCTTTGAATGCAGTACTCACAAAACGACAAAAATCGCTTCAAAATATAAGCACTGAATTAAATTGGAACTATACCTTAAATCCTTCTGAAAAAATTAAAGAACTACCTGAATTCGGATATTTCAAAACCCGAAAAATCAATAAGGTATCTAATATTTTATCTAATGAAAATTGCTCTTTATTTGACATTGAGTTTTCTGAAGGAGAGCTTATTGCAAAACAGGTGATAAAAGCCACAATGCTCCATATTAATTTAGAAGAAGAAGTACCTCAATTCACATTAGACAGGGAAGGTTTTTTTGAATACATCTATCATTTTGCAGGCTTTGAAGACATTCATATAGATCATCATCCTGATTTTTCTAAACGTTTTTACCTATCAGGAAAGGACACAGAAGGAATTAAACAGTTTTTTAGTGACGAACTCATTCTCTTCTTTGAAAGCAATGAATATTATCATATTGAAGCGAATAAGAAAAGTTTGCTAATTATAGGAAATGAGCGTTTAGCGGGTGTTAAAGAAATCAAAGCCCTTGCTGATTATGGGATTCGATTAAAAAAAGTAGTCAAATCTAAATCTCCAATCCTTGTTTAAAATAGTACTTCAAACAACTATACATCTCAAAAAAGCCTCTTGTAATATTACAAAAGGCTTTTATTCTTACTGGATATTATTATTTTTTCTCTCTTAAAAATCTTATTTTTAGTTTAAAATTAAATAGAAAAAATACGAACCTTTTTATTCTTTAAACGAGTATTATTTAGGAGTTCTACCAATTTATTAGCTACCTCTTTTGGTACCGCTATAAAAGCACAGTCTTGTTTTAATTCAATAATACCTAGTTGGTCTTTTCTTAAATTTCCTTTCTTAAAAAATAGCCCTGCAATATCTCCTTTAGATATTTTATCTTTTCTCCCTCCTGAAATAAATAACGTTTCCCAATAACTGGATACTAACTTTTCCTTAGTCGTTATTTCTATATGACTAGTCCCTTTTACAAAATTTGGCAGCGTTTCTTTTTTCCATTTCAATATATAAGCTGTCCCTTTAGCATTTACTCTCGCCGTTCTCCCATTCCTATGCACAAACTCCTCTAATCTTTGGGGTAACTCGTAATGTATAATATATTTTAACTCAGGAATATCAATCCCCCTAGCAGCTAGGTCCGTAGCTAATAATATTTGATTGGTTCCATTTCTAAACTTAATCAATGAGCGTTCTCTATCCTTTTGCTCCATACCTCCAAAAAAACAACTATGAGTTATTTTATTTTTTATTAAGAAATCACTAACTTCTTCTATGCTACTTTTTAAGTTACAAAACACGATTCCGGGTTGATTTCCTAAATATAGCAATACTTTTAAAAGAGTTTCTTTTTTATTTTTGGTGGAAGAAGTAACTGTTTTTATGGTTAGCTTTTTCGATGTTTTATCTTTTAAATAATTCAAAGTAACAGGCTCCTTTAATTTCACAAAACTAGGAAGTTCCATTTCTTGTGTCGCCGATGTTAAAATACGTCTCTCTATGTTAGGTAATTGATTCATAATACCCTTCATCTCATATTCAAAACCTACTTCTAAAGACTTATCAAATTCATCTAAAATCAAAGTTTTAATACCATCTTTAGAAAAGCGGTCGTTTGCAAAATGATCTGCTACTCTACCTGGGGTTCCTATCAAAATACTAGGTGCATGCTTTATTTCTTTTTTATCTTTAGCCATTGGCCTACCTCCATATACAGCATTTACCTTAAGTCCTGTTCCTATTTCACGTAAAACTTGTTCTATTTGAATTGCTAATTCTCTTGAGGGTACTAAAATTAATGCTTGAATATTTTTGCTATTAGGATCGATATAGTTAAGCATGGGTAACAAGAAGGCTAATGTTTTTCCTGTTCCTGTTGGAGATAATATAATAGTACTAGAAACATCTTTAATAACTGAAATAGCCTTTTTTTGCATTTCATTTAATTCATAGATATTTAATTTTGCTAAAATAGCTTCTTGTGTTTTTATAATATTTGTCATATTTTGTTGATCTATAAATTATCTAAGGGTTCAGAAATATACAACTAACCCTTTGAAAAAAGCTAATTCGAAGTGCTTATAAATTTAATCCATATCTTCTCTAAAAGCACTAGGAAGAATCGTTGGTATCACTTTAACCAGTAAAGGAAGCAATAGCGCTCCTCCTGGGAGCATAAATATAGTAAATGCGGGTATTGCTTTACAAATATCTAGAAGTTGTTCTTTTACTTTTTCTTTCTCTTCGATAGATAAATTTGTTTCCATCGATTTTTTTAGTAAAACGACTAGCTCTTTGCTTTCATCAAGCTCTTTAGCTAGTCGTTTCTTATTTCTTGTAAGTAATAACTTTATTTCGTCAACCGAATTCATTATAATTTCCTACGTTTACGCTCTGTTTTAAGTAAATTTAGTTCTCTACTTGTTTGCCCTGCTACAGAAGTATTTTCTTCTGCTCTACGAATCAAATACGGCATTACATCTCGAACGGGGCCAAAAGGAACATATTTAGTCACATTATATCCTTCGTTAGCCAGATTAAAACTAATATGATCACTCATTCCATACAATTGACCGAACCATAAACGCATATCACTTGGAGCTATTTTATGATCTTTTGCTAAATCCATCAATAAATAAGAACTTTCCTCGTTGTGAGTTCCTGCAAATAAAGCCATATTTTTATGTTCCATCATAAATTTAATTGCTTCATTGTAATTATCATCCGTTGCTTGCTTATCTTTACATATTGGAGATGTATATCCTTGTTCTTGAGCTCTTTCTCTTTCTTTTTCCATATAAGCTCCACGTACTACTTTCATTCCAATATGATATCCTTTTTGATGGGCTCTTTGGTATAAAGCTTTTAAATAAGCCATTCTATCATGACGATACATTTGCAATGTATTAAATACAATAGCTTTTTCTGTATTATACGCTTCCATTAAATCCTCTATTAAATCGTCAGCAGCATTCTGCATCCAGCTTTCTTCTGCATCAATTAATACTGGTACATTCTTAGCTTTGGCAGCTTTACATACAACATGAAAACGCGCTACAACTCTATTCCATTCTTCTTGTTCTTCTGGCTTTAAAACTCTTTTTTCTGATATTTTTTCATATAAAGCAAAGCGTCCAAAACCTGTTGGTTTAAAAACAGCGTAAGGAATTGATTTTTTTTCTTCTGCAAAATCAATTGTTTTTAATGTTTTTTCCAACGCATTATCAAATTCTTCTTCACTTTCCTTTCCTTCTACTGAATAATCTAAAACACTATGCACCTTTCCTTTTTCGTACATTTTTTCTATCACAGGTAAACAATTATCTTCTGTTACACCTCCACAAAAATGATCAAAAACTGTCGATCTAATTAAACCTTCTACTGGTAAATGGGCTTTTAATGCAAAATTGGTAACTGCAGTACCTATACGAACCATAGGTTGATTTTGAATCATCCTAAACAGAAAATAGGCACGTTCTAACGCTGAATCTGATTTTAAAGCAAATGCTATTTCAGTATTATCAAAAAGTTTCATTAGTTTGATTGTTTATTTTTATTGATACGAGCAAATATAGGTTACCAATATGAATTATTTGAATATTTTCTATTTAATTTGCATCATTAATATTATACGAGAAATGAAATCAATTCAAGCAGCAACATATCCAATTCATTTTGAACAAAAAGCTTATCAAGAACTATCTAACTTAATAGCAACCAAAAACTACTCCTCTATTTTTATTTTAGTAGATGAAAATACAATGGAGCACTGCTATCCTAGATGTATTCAACATGTTGCTACTAACATCCCTATTGAAGTGATTGAAATTGAATCAGGTGAAGTTCATAAAAATATTGATACCTGTATGGGAATCTGGAATGTGATGACTGAATTGAACGCTGATAGACATAGCTTACTAATCACTTTAGGAGGTGGGGTTATTACTGATATGGGAGGCTTTGTAGCCGCTACTTATAAACGAGGTATTGATTTTGTAAATATTCCTACTACCCTACTATCAATGGTAGATGCTTCTGTTGGAGGAAAAACAGGTGTTGACCTTGGGGTTTTAAAAAATCAAATTGGTTTATTTGCCAATCCTGAAATTGTGCTAATAGATCCTGAATATTTACAAACGGTTACTCCTAGAGAAATTCGTTCTGGAACTGCTGAGATTATTAAATACGGGCTTACTTACGATAAAAGCCTTTTTGATGAAATATGCAACCATGAAAACTTAAATATTGTAAATCTAATACCTCGTTCTATTGAAATAAAAAACGAAGTGGTTTTACAAGATCCTAAAGAGAAATCTCTTCGCAAAATCTTAAACTTTGGACACACCATTGGACACGCCATTGAATCCTATTTTTTAGATACAGATAGCAAAGAAAATTTAACCCATGGAGAAGCGATTGCTATAGGAATGATATGTGAATGCTTTATTTCTTCTAAATTACTTAATTTCTCTAAAGAAGATACAGATAATATTAAAAGCGTCATTATCTCTATTTATGGAAAAGCCGCAATTTTAAAAGAAGATTTCTCTTTTATTATTAATTTATTAAAACATGATAAGAAAAATATAGGAGGAGAAATAAATTTTGTTTTACTGAATAAAATTGAAGACTTCAAATTAGATTGTAAAGTTCCTACTGAATTGATAATTCAAAGCTTAGAGTATTATAATGAACTTATTTAGATTTTTTAATTTGAACAAGCTCTTAAATATTAGGTTATATAAAGCAATTGCACTATAAAGTACTGCCCTTAGCTTCTGTATAAACTTGAAAATCTCTTTTATTTTTAGATAAAAGAGATTTTGAATAGCCCCTTTCAAAAAGTCAGGAAGCTTTTTTTGACTTGGAAGAATAAAGCCTATTCAGGTTAAAATATATTTTAATTTTTAGTCAATCGTTTTCTGGAAGTTATAAAATAAACCCCTGTAAGTAATACTACAGAAGCTATAATGGATTGAGATGTTAATTTTTCATCTAAAAAATACCATCCTAACAATAAAGCTACTACTGGATTTACATAAGCCGAAGTTGATACTTTTTCTGTAGAAACTACTTTTAATAAATAATTAAAAGCCGTAAATGCTACAATACTTCCAAAAAGTATTAATAATACCATTGCTATTTGCACTTTAAAACTCCAATCTAAAGGTGATATCCAATGCTCTTTAAAAATCAAACTTGAAATTAAAAGCAATACACTTGCAATTAACATTTGATAACCTGTGCTTACAAAAAAGTTTTTAGGTAGATCTGCTTTGGAAACAAATACACTTCCATAGCTCCAACTTAATACACAGGTTAAAATCATAAAAATCCCTAAAATATTTCCTTCTGAAGTAGCAATATCTTTTTGACTTACTAATAAATACATCCCAAAAATTCCTAAAAAGACGCCTATAATCGATTTTTTTTGCATCTTTTTTCGATCTATCAACCGCATTAGAAACAATACAAATAATGGCTGAGTAGAAGCTAATAAAGCAGCAAAACCACTATCTACATATTTCAATGCCCAAACAAAAACGCCATTTCCATACACTAAGAAAAGAAACCCTGCGATGGTTGAATTAATGAATTGATTTTTTTTCAAATGTAGCGAAAGTCCCATTAGTTTTGCAATACCCATTATCAAAACTCCTGCAATCATAAAACGTATTGAAGCTAATAATAATGGAGGCACCTCTGCTACAGCCATTTTATTCCACAAATAAGTAGATCCCCAAATTACATAAATTGAAAAGAATGCTATTACTACTAGTATTTTAGAATTTTTCATTTTTTAAAAGTACTATTATTTTTGGTTCTGTCTATTTTCTAATACTTTTATTACATCAGCTAATTTAAATCCCTTAGCTTTTAACAAAATCAAATAATGAAATAATAGATCTGCACTTTCATTTAAAAATAAAGAACCATTATGATCTTTCGCTTCAATAACAACTTCTACAGCTTCCTCTCCTACCTTTTGAGCAATCTTATTTATACCTTTTTCAAATAAAGAAGCTATATAGGATTTTTTAGGTTCTCTTTTCGAAAACCTCTTCTCTATAATATTTTCTAATACTGTTATAAAACTGAGTGAATTAGTATTCTCTTCTCCCCAACAAGTATCGGTCTCTTTATGACATACAGGGCCATTAGGTATGACTTGAACCAATAAAGTATCATGATCGCAATCATTTTTTATACTTACCAAATCTAAAAAATGATTACTTTCTTCTCCTTTCGTCCATAACCTATCCTTAGTTCTACTATAAAAAGTTACTTTCTTTGTTGCTATTGTTTTTTCGTAAGCTTTTTCATTCATAAAACCTAACATTAGTACCTTTTGAGTATTCGCATCTTGTATGATAGCAGGAACTAAACCTTCTTTATTTTTATTAAAATTAATGTTCATAATTTACATACATTATATCCTTACTGGAATTGATTTTTCTTGTAGTTCTCTTTTTAATCTTGAAATTGAAATTTCTTTAAAATGAAAAACACTGGCAGCCAATGCTGCATTCGCTTTTCCTTCAATAAACACATCTTGAAAATGCTTTATACAACCTGCACCTCCAGAAGCTATAATTGGTATATTTACCAACTCTGACAGCTCTTTTAGTACATTATTAGCAAAACCACTCTTAGTACCATCATGATTCATTGAAGTAAATAATATTTCACCTGCTCCTCTGCTTTCTACTTCCATTGCCCATTCAAACAAGTTGAGTTTTGTTGGTATTTTTCCTCCTGCTAAATGCACGACCCACTCATTATTATTATATTTTGCATCCATAGCAACAACTACGCATTGGCTTCCAAATTGCTTAGACAATTGATTTATCAGTTCTGGTCTCTTTATTGCTGATGAGTTTATAGCAACCTTATCAGCTCCCGATTTTAATAATACAGTAACATCTTCCACAGAAGAAATTCCTCCTCCCACAGTAAATGGTATATCTACTTGTTCTGCTATCTTTCTTACTAGATTTACTAATGTTTTCCTTCTTTCTTCTGTTGCTGATATATCTAAAAAAACCAGTTCATCAGCTCCTTCTTTCGCATAGATTTTTGCTAGCTCCACCGGATTCCCTGCATCTCGCAAATTTAAAAAGTTGACACCTTTAACGGTACGTCCGTCTTTGATATCCAAACAAGGAATAATTCTTTTCGTTAACATATAAAGTTCTTATTTTACACACTGTTAATTCTATAATTCTCTAAATCTTTCAACGTTATTTTATGCTCATAGATCGCTTTTCCAATGACAACTCCTTCGCAGCCCATGGCTTCTAACTTTAATACTTGATTAAGAGTTGACACTCCTCCCGAAGCTATTAGTTTTAAATTTGTATTTCCTTCCTTTAAAATATCTTTATACAATTCAAAAGAAGGTCCTGCCAACATCCCATCCTTTGCTATGTCTGTTACCATTACATATTGTACCCCTTCTTTCTGATAATCTTTTATAAAAGGTATTACATGCTCATTACTTTTTTCTATCCATCCTGAAATTGCTATTTTACCATTATAAGCATCAGCCCCTAATATAATTTTATCCTTTCCATAATCAGCTATCCATTTTTTAAACAGGCATGGATTTTTAATAGCAATACTTCCTCCTATTATTTGATTAGCTCCAGCGTTAAATGCTACTTTTATAGCTTCATCTGATTTTATTCCGCCTCCAAAATCAACTTTCAGTCTTGTTTTAGAAGTTATTTCTTCTAATATTTTATGATTTATGACGCTATTTGCTTTTGCTCCATCTAAATCTACCAGATGTATATATTCAATACCACTGTTTTCAAATTGTTTTGCTACTTCCAATGGGTTCTGATTATATATTTTCTTAGTGTCATAGTTACCTTGAGTTAAGCGAACACATTTGCCCTCTATAATATCTATTGCTGGTATAATTCTCATTTATTTTAATTGTAAAAAATTATATAAAATTTTCGCTCCTTCTTTTCCACTTTTCTCAGGATGAAACTGCACTCCATAAAAATTGTTTTTTTGCAAAGCCACTGCATAATTCAGTCCGCCATAATAAGCTGTCGCTATTTCCTCAGTACAACTATGTGCATAAAAACTATGTATTAAATACATAAACTCTTTTTCTTTCACATTTTTAAATAAAGGAGATGCCAAGTTATTAATTGAATTCCATCCAATTTGAGGACTTCTAATTTCTTTTGGAAACTGTTTTACTGTAGTATCAAATATTTTTAACCCAGTAGTATTACTTTCCTCCGTAAAATTGCACATTAGCTGCATTCCTAAACAAATTCCCAATGTAGGCTGTTCTAAAGTAGGTATGATTTTATCTAAACCACTTTCTCGTAGTTTTTTCATTGCAAAACCAGCTTCTCCTACTCCTGGAAAAATAACCTTATCGGCATTTTTTATTTCATGCATATCACTCGACAAAACAGCCTCTACATCAAGTCTTTTAAAAGCAAATTGAATACTTTTTATATTTCCTGCCCCATAATCTATAATTACTAATCTCATAAGCTTCCTATTTTTTCACATCTTATTTTATAACATTCCCTTTGTTGAGGGTAAAATCATTTTACTAACATCTCTTTTAACTGCCACTTTGATTGCCTTTGCAAAGGCTTTAAAAATAGCTTCTATTTTATGATGCTCATTTCTTCCTTCTGCCTTAATATTCAAATTACATTTAGCACCATCTGTAAAAGATTTAAAAAAATGAAAAAACATTTCTGTTGGCATTTTACCAATCATTTCTCTATTAAAATCAGCTTTCCAAACCAACCAATTTCTTCCTCCAAAGTCAATAACTACCTGCGCAAGACAATCATCCATAGGCAAACAAAAGCCATATCTTTCTATGCCTATTTTTTCTTTTAGAGCCATTGCAAATGCTTCCCCTAATACAATCGCCGTATCTTCAATAGTATGATGTTCATCCACTTCCAAGTCTCCCTTTACTTTTAAAGATAAATCTACTTGTCCATGACGTGCTATTTGATCTAGCATATGATCAAAAAAAGGAATTCCTGTATCAATGTTACTTTTACCAACTCCATCTAAGTTCAATATGATATCAATTGCTGTTTCATGAGTATTCCTAGTCATCTTTACGATTCTTTTTTCTAGCTTTAAAAATTTATAAATAGCATTCCAATCATTAGTTTCTAAAGCTATATACTGCTCTAACTCCTCTTGTTTTACCGTAATTTCATCAGTTCCTAAAAATCTTTTATCATTAATATAAATTCCTTTTGTTCCTAAATTTTTAGCCAATTCTATATCTGTTAAGCGATCACCAATAACAAAAGAATTTTCTAAATCATATTCTTTTGAGAAATATTTAGTTAGCAAACCCGTATTTGGTTTGCGAGTCAATCGATTCTCTTTTGCAAACGTATTATCAATAATTTCTTCTGAAAAAACAATGCCTTCTCCTAGCAAAGTTTTCATCACAAAATTATGTATTGGCCAAAAGGTATTTTCAGGATATACTTCTGTTCCTAAGCCATCTTGATTAGTTACTAATACAAGTTCAAAATCTAATTCTCTTGCAATCTTACCAAGTCCTTCAAATACATTTGGATAAAACTCCAATTTTTCAAATGAATCTGTTTGTTCATCCGCTGGTTCTTTAATAAGGGTTCCGTCTCTATCTATAAATAATACTCGCTTCATTTCATATGGTATTTAATACTTGCATAAGCTTTTGATTTTCTTCTTTAGTCCCTACGGTAATTCGTAAGCAATTGTTACATAAAACTTCTTTAGTTCTATTTCTTACTACAATTCCTTTTGTTAGTAATTGAGTGTATCTTAAACTTGCATCGTCCACTTTTATTAATAAAAAATTAGCCTCCGAAGGGTATATTTTTTTTACAAAGCAAATTTGAAGTAATTCATTTTCCAACCAAAAACGTTGCCTTTTTATTTCTTGTATTTCTTGCTGAACACTACCTATTTCCTGTAATCTATCTCTCATTTTTCTCTGACTTATTGTACTTACATTATAAGGAGGTTTTATATTTTTCAAAATCCGTATAATCTGTTCAGCAGCATAACCAATACCTAATCTAACTCCTGCCATTCCATAAGCTTTTGATGCTGTTTGAGTAATGATTAAGTTTGGAAATTCATTCCATCGATCAGTCCAACTATTTTTCGAAGAAAAATCAATATAAGCTTCGTCTAAAACAACAATTCCTTTAAATGTTCTTATCAACTTTTCCATTAATGCTGTGTCAAAACTATTTCCTGTTGGGTTATTAGGAGAACATAAAAAGAGTATCTTACTATACGTATTTGATTCTTTTAAAATTTTTTCTACTTTAGGCTGATACTCTCTTGACAAAGACACTTCTTTTACTGCAATATCGTTAATTGATGCCAATACCTTATACATTCCATAAGTAGGGGGTAATATGAGTACATTATCTTTCTTCGGTTCGCAAAAAGCTCTAAAAATTAAATCGAGGATTTCATCACTACCATTACCTATTAAAATATTTTCAACTGGAATATTCTTTCTCTTTGACAAGAGCTCTTTTATTTCTTTTTGATGCGGATCTGGATACCTATTTATATTACTTTTAAAAGGATTTTCATTTGCATCTAAATAAATCATCTCTCTTTCACATTTGGTAAACTCCTCTCTTGCAGAAGCATACGGACTAATATTTCGTATATTCTCTCTTACTAAACTCTGTATATCTAATTGCTCCATCATTAATTATTAATATTCGTATCATTTAATCTTTTTAACCTTAGGCTTACAGCATTCTTATGCGCTTGCAATCCTTCTGCTTCTGCCATTATTTCAATAATTTCACCTATGTTTTGAATTCCTTTTTTAGATATTTTTTGGAAGGTTATGCTCTTCATAAAACTATCTAAATTAACTCCCGAATAAGCTTTTGCAAATCCGTTTGTAGGTAATGTATGATTTGTTCCTGACGCATAATCTCCTGCACTTTCAGGAGTGTATTTTCCTATGAATACAGAACCCGCATTTATAAGCTTCTCTATAAAAAAATCATCATTTCTAGTTGTTATAATTAAATGCTCTGGTGCATATTCATTTACAAAATTTATAGCATCATATTTGTCTTTAATTAAGATTGCTTGAGCATTTTCCAATGCCTTTTTTACGATATTCTTTCTTGGTAACTTTAAGAGTTGTTTTTTGATTTCTTCAAGCGTCTCGTTAATTAGTTCCAAAGAATCTGATACTAAAATAACTTGACTATCTACTCCATGCTCTGCTTGACTTAACAAATCTGAAGCTACAAAAGCTGGATCAGCAGAGACATCTGCTAAAACTAGCAATTCACTTGGCCCTGCTGGCATATCAATCGCAACCTCATATTTTGTTGCCAATTGTTTTGCCACAGTAACATATTGATTGCCTGGTCCAAATATCTTAGACACTTTACCAATTGTTTCCGTACCAAATGTAAGCGCTGCAATTGCCTGTATTCCTCCTACTTTATATACATTTGTTACACCGCAAAGAGCAGCCGCATATAAAATTACAGGATTCACATTTCCTTCTTTATTAGGAGGAGTACATAATATTAATTCTTTGCAGCCTGCTATTTTTGCTGGTACAGCTAACATTAATATTGTAGAAAACAAAGGCGCTGTTCCTCCTGGAATATACAAACCTACTTTTTCTATAGGCCTTTGTTCTTTCCAACATACAACCCCTCTTACTGTTTCTATTTTTATGCGTGCTACTTTTTGAGCTTTATGAAATTTTTCTATGTTTTTCTTGGCTTGTTGAATGGCTTTTTTTAGTGAAGTAGGTACCTGCTTTTCTGCTTCTTTTATTTCTTCTTTTTTTATTAAAAAATGATCTAAAGAAACTCCATCAAAAAGAGTGGTATATTTTTGAATAGCTCTATCTCCTTCTCTTGCTACTTCTTCAAAAATTTTATACACTTCTTCTTCTATTGCCGCTACAGTTTTTGTAGGTCTTTTTAATAACTCTTTTTGATTTTCTTGGGTTGCTATTGTTACTTTCATCTTATACTACCATTTTTTCGATTGGACAAACTAGTATTCCTTCTGCTCCATTATCTTTTAGGCGTGCTATAACCTTCCAAAACTCATTTTTACTTAAAACAGCATGTACTGAGCTCCAACCTTGCTCTGCTAATGGCAATACTGTAGGACTTCTCATTCCTGGTAAAATATTGATAATAGCTTCTAATCTTTCATTTGGAGCGTTCAGCAATACATATTTAGAATTTCTTCCTTTTAACACAGATTGGATTCTAAATTGTAATTGATATACAATTGCCATTATCTCTGGCAATATCTTTGGAGAAACCGCTAAAACAGCTTCTGAATGTAGGACTACTTCTGCCTCTTTTAGATTATTTTTAAACAGCGTTGAACCGCTTGATACAATATCACAAATACCATCTGCTAATCCTATATTAGGAGCTATTTCAACAGAACCATTGATTATGTGAATTTGAGCATTAACTCTTTTTTTCTTCAAATATTTTCTAATTGTATTTGGATAAGAAGTAGCTATTCTTTTTCCTTCAAAATACTCTATTGCATTGTATTTTTCATGGTTAGGTATGGCCAAAGATAATTTGCATTTGGAAAAACCCAATCTTTCTATAATGGTGATATCTCCCGATTTCTCTATCAAGGTATTCTCTCCAATAATAGCGATATCCACAACCCCATCTTTTAGATACTGAGGAATATCTCCACTTCTCAAATAAAAAATTTCTAAAGGAAAGTTACTTGCTTGCGCTTTTAATTGATCTTTTCCATTATCTATCGAAATTCCACAATCTTTTAAAATTTGTAGGGATTCTTTGTTTAATCTACCTACTTTTTGAATGGCTATTTTTAATTTACTCATGTTTTTACCTTTTTTGCTGAGTAAATCTTCTTTGGAAATAAAATTTCTAGAAAAGAAATTAAAAAACCCGTTTGATTTACTCAAACGGGTTTTAAATATATATTAGATTTTATTCCATACATCTTCAATTCGCCTGAGTGCAAATATGAAAATGATGATGATGTAATTGAATAAAATTCATTCTTTCGTTTTTATGGAATGCAAATATTTATAATTATTTTTTAATAAACCTAATTTATTTGTGCTTTTTTTATTAAAAATGAAAGCCATCCAAAAAAAAACTGGATGGCTTTACTAAATTATAAGCTCCCTCAATACTTATAACTTAGTCATTAACTTTTCTGCTACTAATTCAGAAGAGGCTGGATTTTGACCAGTAATTAGATTTCCGTCTTCTACCATATAAGCTCCCCAATCAGCTCCTTTAGAATAAATTCCTTCATTAGCTTGCAACATATCTTCTACTAAAAAAGGTACTATTGATGTTAGTTGTACAGCATCTTCCTCTGAATTTGAAAAGCCAGTTATTTTTTTACCACTCACTAAAGGTTTTCCATCAGCTCTTTTTGTATGTTTAAATACTGCTGGTGCATGACAAACCGCAGCAACAGGCTTTCCATTATTGTAAAAAGATTCTATTAACGCTATAGAATTTTTATCTTCTGCTAAATCCCACAAAGGACCATGCCCCCCTGGATAAAAAATAGCATCGTAATCTGCTTCCTTTACCGTTTCTAATTTTACCGTTTGGGCTAAAATAGCCTGTGTTTCTTTGTCATTATTGAAGCGTACGGTAGCTGGTGTTTGAAAATCAGGCTCATTGCTTTTCGGATCAATTGGAGGTTGCCCTCCTTTTGGAGAAGCTAATGTTATTTCAATTCCTTCATCCTTTAATTTATAATATGGAGCTGCAAACTCTTCAATCCAAAAACCTGTTTTATGCCCTGTAGTTCCTAAATCTTCATGACTTGTTAATACAAATAGTACTTTTTTCATTTTAATTATGCTTTCTTGATTATTATTTTTCTGTTGCCCTTTTTCTTTATCCTTACCTCTACAAGAACTTAAAAGTGTCATTGCTAAAATTACGATGACTATATTTTTCATTTGTTTTAATTTTAAGACAAAATTACGAGCTTACTTCCTTTTAAAAATTGATCTATGATAAAAAAGAAATATGCATTTTTTAGAAATAATTTTAAATCCTGATTAATATTAGTTTTCTAATTTTAGCTTTTCTAAAGCACTTTCTCTTAGATATAAATACAATGGAAAAGTAAATGCAATAGCTATGATAAAAGTAAGTGGTATTAAAACCCACCAAAATTTTATTTTTAACTTAATTGCATCAGGAATATAAAGCACAAAAAATGTAAGTACTACTACTGATAAATCTGCTGCTAATGATTGTCCTGGTAAATTAGACTTTGCTAATTGAAAAAAATTCATAAAAGAAGGATTGTCTCCTACTTGAAAATATTGGATATTATAATACCAAGTATAGCAAACTCCTAAAACTGCCAAGGCTAAATAAATATGTTTACGTTTCATTTCAAATAATGTTTATTAGTTATTTTTTTTACAAAAGCTATAAAACTCATTAAAACTTTTTACATAAATTAAAAAAGCTTCAATGAGTTTCTTTGTAAAGCACTTTTCTCTAAAAAGAAATCTATTATTAGAATTGCATTACTAATTACAATTTAAAATTATTATAAAAGAGCCATTCTTTCACCATAATCTCAACTCGTAAATCAAATAAAATTAATCTAAAACAGTTACTAGATCTTTTTTAGGTTTTCTAACTTTTGGTAAATTCACTAACCAATCATTAGCTGCATCTCTGTATCCTACAGGAAGCATTACACAACTTCTTAACCCTTTTTCTCTTAAATTTAAAATTTCATCTACTGCATTAGGATCAAATCCTTCTACTGGTGTACAATCTACTCCTTCAAATGCAGCAGCAGCTATTGCTTGCGACAATGCTATATAAGCTTGTTTTGCCGCATGATTGAAGTTTTCTTCTTCATCTCGTTGTGGATAACTCTCTAATAGCATTTGACGATAATTTTCCCATCCTTCGTTTTTAAAACCTCTGATTTCGTTAGTCAAATCAAACATTTTATTAATACGCTCTGCCGTATAAGTATCCCAAGCTGCAAAAACAAGTAAATGAGAACAATCTGTTATAATTGATTGATTCCATGATACTGGTCTAATTTTTTCTTTAATTTCTTGATTTTTAACAATAAGAATTTCAAAAGGTTGTAGTCCACTTGAAGTAGGTGCCAAAGAAGCTGCTTCAATAATATTATTGATTTTTTCTTCAGCAACTTTTTCTCCGTTCATCGCTTTGGCTGCATAGCGCCAATTTAATTTATCTAATAATTCCATGATACTTTAATAATTTAATAAGTTGTTATCGTATATATTTCACTCGATAAGAGTATTTTTATTTCTTTGGGTTTGCTTTCTGCTAATACCTGCATTGCTTTTGCTATTGTTTTTGCCGAAATTGCTCTATAGTTCTTCAAACTACCTAATAAAAAAGGGTTCAACACCTTAGCAAACAAATTTCCTAAATCTTCTCCAAATCTATTTTCTTTTCTTTTTCCTATAATTAAAGAAGGCCTTAAAATATAGGTATATTTGATACCTTCTTCTAAAATAATTTTCTCCATTTCACCTTTTACACGATTATAAAAGAACTTGCTTTTTTCGTTAGCTCCCATAGCAGAGATGACAATAAAAGTATTAATTTTATTTTCTCTCGCTAGTTTTGCTGCTGCCGCTGGAATACCTATATCAATCTTTCTATAAATAGATTTCCTTTTTGTTTTTTTTGCCGTAGTTCCTATACAACAAAACACTTCATCTCCAATGAAATCCTTTTTTGACTCTTGTAAATTTAAAACGTCAATGATGTATTCTTTTATTTTTGGGTGTTTTCTCCCTATACTTCTTCTTGAAAACAATTTGATGGTATCATACCTTTCATCTACAAGGAGATTGTTTAACAGAAAACTTCCTGTTAACCCCGTAGCACCGAGTATTATTGCTGTTTTTTTCACAACTTCTTATGATTAATCTTTTCTTTTACGAATTCTTAAGTAAAAGTAAAGTAATTAGAAGTAAGAAAAATTGATGTATGATAAGAAATTACTTTGACAGAATCTCTTTTCGTATTCTACTTAAACTTTCGGTAGTAATTCCTAAATAAGAAGCAATGTGATAATTTTTTACGTGTTGCTCTATATTTGGATATGTTTCTGTAAAATTGATATACCGCTCTTTTGCTGATTGAGATAAATTTGATAAAATCCTTCTTTGGAAACTTACAAAAGCTCTTTCCATTTTTTTTCGAAAAAAACGCTCTATTTTAGGAATAGAATCATATGTTTTTTCTACTGCTTCTTTGGTTACTCTTAGTAAAGTTGCATTTTCTATACACTCTATTGTTAAAACAGATTTTGTTGCTGAAAAATACCCTATATAGTCACTAATCCACCAATCATTTATAGCAAATTGCATAGTATGTTCTTTCCCTTTCTTATCTATAAAAAATGTTCTTAAGCAACCTTCTAATATATAATACTGATATTTTACTTCTTCATTACTACGCAATACGATATCCCCTTTCTTAAAATTTATTTTTACAAAGTTTTTAGCAATAAGGTTTAATTCACTTTCTGAAAGTGCCAAGGTATTAAAGATTGATGATAATTCTTTTTCCATCATTTGATATGTAATCACAGTTTTTTTAGGTTTTACAAAAGAGTTTCTAAGTAATGTTTTTCTATTCCATAAGCAGCTTTTAAACTTCCTATTTTGGTACTTATTTTAGCGATATCATTCTTTTTTGATGATTTAGCACCCACTAACATTACATTTTTACGTGTGTGCTCATTACTTATAAATTCAAAAACCTTCGTATTGTAGTTATATTTTTCTAAAATTAAAGCACGAATAGTATCTGTGACCATTTCAAACTGACGCTCTTTAAATATTCCGTATTTTAATAAGGGACTTTCTTGCTCTTTACCTTTTACTTGCTGCCTAATTTGCTTGTGGCAGCAAGGAGCGCAAATAATTAGCTCAGCTTTAGCTGATAATCCCTTATAAATAGCATCATCTGTAGCGGTATCACACGCGTGCAATGCGATGAGAATATCTATCTTATTGGTATCATACGTTTCAATTGGTTGCGCTACAAATGATAAATTCGTGAATTCATTTTTCACTGCTATCTCATTACAATAATCTACTAAATTTTTTCTCAATTCAATTCCTGTAACAGTTGCGTTGTATTTTTTTTGATGTACCAAATAATCATACAGAGCGAAAGTTAAATAGCCTTTACCTGATCCCATATCTACAATATGGATATGTTTAGGTAATTTTACAGACTTTAGCAGTCCTTCAATAATTTCTAAATATTTGTTAATTTGCCGATATTTATCCGCCATTTTATGAACAATCCTCCCCTCTTTATCAATAACGCCTAAATAATATAAATAACTACTTGCTTTTGCCAATCGTTCTTTAGGTTTATCATGAGTTTCTGGTAATTTATTTTTAAAGCTAGCTGCATTTAACTTATAGGATACTTTCTTTTTCTTAGAAATAAAAACCAATAAATCATTTTTTAGTGTAAATAATGTTGCTGCTCGAAAATTTTCTATTAATAACAACGTTAATTCTGCAATAGCTTCCTGTATCGTGTAATTTTTTACGCGATCATTTGTGGTATAATGATATGTGAATTGTAACATTTCTGCACCTTTAATTCTTACCAATCGAATATACACATTTGGCAAACCATCACTTTTACGTATCGGTTTACTTAATGTTAGCTTTACAAAGTTATTTTCTAAAACACTTTTACTTAAGGTGTCTTTTAATTGTTGGAACTCATTCATGTTACAAAAATAAACAAGTGATAAGTACTTTTTGCTATAAAATAGTGTTCTTTTAAAAGATGGCGAATTTTTATTCAAAATACACTTTATACTTCACCTTTGATATAGTAATTTTGCAGCTATGGAAGATATAAAGCAGGTTAAAAAAAAGCTACAACGCGGAACGGCAGAAGCGATCAATCAATTTTCAATGATTGATGAAGGAGATAGAATTATGGTTTGTTTATCTGGTGGAAAAGATAGCTATACACTTTTGGATATGTTATTACATTTTCAAAAAGTAGCGCCTATTTCTTTTGAAATCATAGCGGTTAATTTAGATCAAAAGCAGCCTGGTTTTCCAGAAGAAACACTTCCCAAGTATTTAGAGGAATTAAAAGTTCCTTATAAAATCATAGAGAAAAATACGTATAAAGTTGTCATGGAAAAAACGCCAGAAGGAAAAACTACTTGCAGTCTTTGTTCTAGACTCCGCAGAGGTACTTTATACGAAGCTGCTAAAGATTTAAATTGTAATAAATTAGCTTTAGGGCACCATCGAAATGATATTTTAGAAACGTTTTTCTTAAATTTATTTTTTTCAGGAAAGATAGAAACAATGCCACCTAAATTTAAAAATGATGCCGGCGATTTAATTGTCTTAAGACCTTTGGCTTTTTGTAAGGAAAATGATATAGCTTCGTATGCAAATGCAATGAATTTTCCTATTATTCCTTGTAATTTATGCGGTTCTCAAGAAAATTTACAGCGTAAAAAAGTGAAGCAAATGATGAGCAATTGGGAAACTGAATTTCCTAATAGAAATGCCATCATGATGAATGCTTTACAAAATGTATTTCCTTCTCATTTATTAGATCATAATTTATACGACTTTAAAAACTTAGAAGACACAATCAAAGAACCTTTATTAGAGTAGTATTTTTATTATTGTATAATATCGTTCCCTAAAATAATCTTACACTAAACATAGGCAACGAAAGGTTATTTTATCTAAAACGTATTCAAAAAGACTAGGAGATCTATTTTAACCTAAATAGTATAAGAAAGGTTTCTTAATCTGGATTCAAGCTATAGGTAAGTATCGCATTCAAATAAGATTGGTAATTCGAAAGAACTTATAATCAAAATATTTTAACATACCATTCAAATAGAGGCTTCCAATATTTTTTATAATAAATACCAAAATAATATTAAAATGAGTATCGCTTAAAACTATTCCTTTTACGAAAATGGAATTGCAAAAAAATAAAAAGGCACCTAGTTAAAAATATTATCAAAATATATAAATGACGTTATACCTTACGCATCAAATCACATATTAAGATCTAATGAAGTACACCAACAAAATAAATTAAAAAGAAAAAAGGTAGCAATCTAAAATTACTACCTTTGACTTATTGATTTTGTAACGCTATGTTAAACCGCCACATCAATTATTAGAAACTACATTTCAACTTTTTTTTTGTTTACATAGTTGAATAAATAATCAATATCTAATTCTGTAACCTTTCCTAACCTCTCCAAAGATTTTACATCCAAGCCTTTTTTATTTCCTATGACCATTACATTATATGATTCTCCCTTGATGTTTTTGTTAAAGAAATCTTTTAAATCATTTAATGTCATATTCTTAATAGCTCTGTATATTTCTTCTCGATTATCATTATCAATACCTAATTTCTGTAACCTTTCATAATTCCAAAAAATAGCCGATTTTGTAATTCTTTGAGCGGCTATCTTTTTCAAAGTTGCTTTTTTCGCTGCATTAAATTGCTTTTCAGCTTCAGGCATACTATTCATAAGCTCCATCATTGCTTCAACAGCTTGCGCTAACTTATTAGCTTGCGTTCCTACATAAGCATATACAAAATCTGGGGCTTCCTTTTTATTAGCATTTCCATATCCTGCAAAAGCTGAATACGCCAACGACTTACTCTCTCTAATTTCTTGAAATACAATGGAAGATAAACCACTACCAAAATAGGTATTAAACAATGTTGATGCTGCCATATTTTCAGGCTTAAAAGGATTCCCTTTCGCTAAGAAAAGTAATTCTGTTTGCACCATATCATAATCTGTGAAATAAACATTCCCTCCTGTTTCAACTTCTGTGTACTTTTTAGCTTTTGGATATTCTTTAAATCCTTCTTTTACTTGGTGGTACTCATTTAAAGTTTCTATGGCATTTTGAATATCTTTTCCATAATAAAAAATACGCTGCTTATAGTTTTTCATTTTCTTTATTAAAGCCACTAACTCTTCTGGTTTTATCAATTTTAATTCATCAAATTGCATAATATCTCGCAGTCGAGAATTTTCTCCATACCTACCGTAGCTCATTAAACCACTCCAAAGAATATTTCCTTTTTGAGTTTTTCCATCTTGCCTGCTTTTATAAATTTTCTCAACATACTTATCATATGCAATTGGATCTGCTTTAGCATTATCCCATAAATGTTCCAATAACTTTAATCCATCAGGCAAATTTTCCTTTAATCCCTCTAGACCTACATAGGTTTTATCATCCTGTGCTCTAACATAGTACTTAATTCCTAATTTATAAAATTCCTTTTTAATTTGTTCAGCTGTATATATGTCTGTTCCTAAATACTCTAAATATCCAGCAGCAAGGCTAATTTTTTTATCATTATCTTTTCCCATATCAAAAATAATATTCAGATCAAACAAGTCATTCTTTTCGTTTAAAATATAGGAAACATCTATTCCATTTGACATTTTAGCCTTTTTTATCTCCTTCTTATAATCAATATATTTCGGTTTTAGTGGATTTGAAATTGTCTCATTAAAAGCTAGTAAAAAAGCAGAACTTTTATCCCTATTTAAATTTACTGGAGTAATTCCTGGATTTTCCACTTTTACTATATTTTTATCTTCTCCTTTACGCTTATAGGTGATCACATAATTATCTCTATAAAACTTATTCGCAAAATCAACCAATTCTTTTTTAGAAATCTTCTTAAGATCATTTAAAAAGTTAATGTTATCAATCCAGTTTTCATGATGGATAAAGGCATTAAAATATGCTCCTGCCAAAGCTGTATTATTCTCATATTCTTTTGTTTGACTCAACTTAAGATCGTTTATAACAGCTTGAATCATCCACTCTTCAAACTCTCCTCCTTTAAGTTTCTCTATTTGCTCTAATAATAAATCCTTTACTTGATCTAAAGTTTGTCCAGATTTAGGACTTCCTGTAAAAGAATGATATCCGTAATCATTTAGAAAAGTTGGAGAAGATCCTGCTCTTTGGACAAGTTGTTTTTGATTCAAATTTAAATCAATTAAACCTGCATTGCCATTTGCCATAATCATATCACAAAGAGTCACATATTTTTTATCTTCCGTGTGTATTCCTCCCGACCTATATGCTATAGAGACCGACTCTGAAGTTGGTCCAAACACCTCTCTTACAACTATTTTTTCAATTGGTTTTTCTTTTGGAAGTACAGGATGCTTTAATTCTTTCTTTTTAAACTTACCAAACGTTTCATTAACTTTTTCTATTGTTTTTTCAAAGTCTAAATCACCTACCAATACTATTGCCATATTATTAGGTACATAATACTTATTAAAATAGTTATGGATATCTACCATAGAAGGGTTTTTTAGGTGCTCTCCTTTACCAATAGTAGTTTGCTGACCATATGGATGATTAGGAAATAAACCATCTAACATAGCAGCATAACTCTTTCTAAAATCATTATCTTGTCCTCTATTAAACTCTTCAAAAACAGCTTCCAATTCAGTATGAAATAAACGCAGTACTAATGTACTAAAGCGCTCTGCCTCTAAGGCTAACCATTTATCCAATTCATTTGCTGGTATTTTATTTTTATAAACTGTTTCCTCAAACCAAGTATGGGCATTCGTACCTGTTGCTCCTAAAGAAGCTGTCATTTTATCATACTCATTTGCTACAGAGTAGTTAGATGCTTCTAACGAAATCTTATCAATCTCTTTATAAATCGCTAATTTTTTAGCGCTATCTTTCTCTTTTCTATGTTTTTCGTATAACGTAGAAATCTTCTCTAGATATTCCTTTTCTTTTTCCCAATTAATCGTACCTATTTTATGAGTTCCCTTAAACACCATATGCTCTAAATAGTGCGCCAATCCTGTTGATTCTTTAGGATCATAATTAGAGCCAGCGCGAACCGCTATGTATGTTTGTACCTTAGGTTCCTCAACGTTTTTACTTAAATATACTTTCAAGCCATTGTTTAAAGTATATAACCGTAACTTAGTTGGGTCATTTGTAACTGTTTCATACTTGAACCCTTTTTGATCAATATGTTCTTTTACTTTTGTTTCTGTTGAATTAGGCACTTCATTTGTTTTACAACTCGTGTAGCTTATAAAAAGAAAGCATACGCTAAATAATTGAATTATTCTTCTCATATAATGTATTTGGTTTAATTGTATCTATAAAAAATCCGATGCTAAAGGTATAGCATCGGATTTAAAACGATATTTTTTTAAGTATTTTTTAACAGTTATGCTAAAACTTTTAAGACTTTAGCTACCATTTCTCCAATTTTCGCTGGCGAACTTACTACATGTACTCCATTTTCTGCTAAAATTTTCATTTTTGCTTGCGCTGTATCATCAGCTCCTCCCACAATAGCTCCTGCATGTCCCATAGTTCTACCTGCTGGTGCTGTTTGCCCTGCTATAAAACCAACAACAGGTTTACGATTACCATCTTTCTTAATCCATTTAGCCGCTTCTGCTTCTAGGTTACCTCCTATTTCTCCAATCATTACGATAGCATCTGTTTCGTCATCATTCATCAACAACTCTACAGCTTCCTTAGTAGTAGTTCCTATAATAGGATCTCCTCCAATACCAATAGCTGTTGTAATACCAAACCCTTGCTTTACCACTTGATCAGCTGCTTCATAAGTTAAAGTACCTGATTTAGAAACAATACCTACATTTCCTTTTTTGAAGATAAATCCTGGCATAATCCCAACTTTAGCTTCTTCAGGAGTAATAACACCTGGGCAATTTGGACCAACCAATGTACAGTCTTTAGTATCAATATAGTTTTTAACTTTTACCATATCAGCTGTAGGAATTCCTTCAGTAATACAAATGATTACTTTAATTCCTGCGTCTGCGGCTTCCATTATTGCATCCGCAGCAAACGCTGGTGGTACAAAAATAATAGACGTATCCGCTTCTACTTCTTTCACAGCTTGTTCAACTGTATTAAATACAGGTTTCCCTAAATGCTCTTGTCCTCCTTTTCCTGGAGTTACACCACCAACAACATTGGTTCCGTAATCAATCATTTGACCAGCATGGAAAGTTCCTTCACTACCAGTAAAACCTTGTACTATAATTTTTGAATCTTTATTTACTAAAACACTCATTGGTTTGTTTTTATTTTAAAATTTTGATACTACAAAAATAGTTTTTTACAACTTATTTCAGAAATTTTTATCCTTTTTTTTGTTCCTTTAAAAATCGCTTAATTTTTGCCAATTCTTTTAGCTTCTCTCTAGACTCTGATATAGGAGTTCCAAAATAGGATTTTCCTCCTTCAACTGATTTAGTGACTCCTGTTTGACCTAAAATAACCGCTCCTCTACCAATAGTAATTCCGCTATTTGTACCTACTTGCCCCCAAATAGTTACCTCATCTTCTATTACAACACAACCTGCAATACCTGTTTGAGAAGCTATCAAACACTTTTTCCCTATAACTGTATCGTGTCCTACATGAACTTGGTTGTCTATTTTGGTTCCTTCTTTTATGGTAGTATCTCCTGTAACACCTCTATCAATTGTACACGAGGCTCCTAAATCTACATGATCTTCAAGAATTACTCTTCCTCCAGAAATAAGCTTATCAAATCCTCCCGGCCTATTTTTATAGTAAAAGGCATCAGCTCCTAATACCGTATTGGCATGAATTGTTACATTATCTCCTATAATACAATCATTGTATATAGTTACGTTTGGATGAAGTACACAATTTTTTCCTATGGTTACATTAGCTCCTATAAAAACATTTGGCTGAATTATTGTTCCTTCTCCTATATTAGCACTTTCTGAAATACTACTCTTAGATGCAATAAATGGATTAAAATGTTTCGTCAATTTATTGAAATCACGAAATGGATCCTTCGAAATTAGCAATGATTTTCCTTCAGGGCAAGCCACTTTTTTGTTAATTAGAACCGTAGTTGCTTTAGAATTCAGTGCTTTTTCATAATACTTAGGGTGATCTACAAAAACGATATCTCCTTTTTCTACTACATGAATCTCATTAATTCCTGTTATTGGAAAATTAGAATTCCCTACAAATTCTATATCTAATAAAGAAGCTATTCCCTCTAAAGTTTGTGCTTTCTTAAATTTCATATATAAAAAAATTCCCGACCTAACGGGAATATAATTTTATGCTTTTATACGCTCTTGGTATGTACCTTTAGCTGTTTCTATTTTGATCTTATCTCCTTCATTAATGAACAAAGGTACATTAATTCTAGCCCCTGTTTCTACAGTTGCTGGTTTCGTTGCATTTGTTGCTGTATTTCCTTTTACCCCTGGTTCTGTATGAGTTACTTCCAAAATAACGCTCTGTGGCATTTCTACTGCCAAAGGCATCTCATCTTCAGAATTGATAATTACAGTAACTATTTCTCCTTCTTTCATCAATTCAGGAGCATCTAATACAGCTTTTTCTAAAGTAATTTGGTTATAATCAACTGTATTCATAAAATGATACGTAGTTCCTTCTGGGTATAAAAACTGAAATTTATGCGTTTCTACGCGAACATCTTCAATTTTTCTTCCTGCTGGAAACGTATTATCTACTACCTTTCCATTTGTCAAGCTTTTTAATTTAGTTCTCACAAATGCAGGTCCTTTACCTGGTTTTACATGCAAAAACTCTACTATTTTATAAATATCGTTATTGTACCTGATACATAATCCATTCCTTATATCTGATGTCGTTGCCATTGTATTATTTTGTTAAATTGTTTTATTATTTATCCACCAAAATATCCTTTCATAATTCCTCTTTGAGAATTACGAATAAATAAAATAATTTCATCACGCTCAGAAGTTGCCTCCATTTCTGCTTCTATCTTTTCTAAAGCTTGCGTATTGTTATAATTCTTTTGGTATAAAATTCTGTATATTTCTTGTATTTCTCTAATTTTTTCTGTCGTGAATCCTCTACGTCTTAAACCTATGGAATTGATTCCTACATAAGATAATGGTTCTTTTGCTGCTTTGGTATATGGAGGAACATCTTTACGGACAAGAGATCCTCCTGAGATCATTGCGTGATCACCAATATGAATAAATTGATGTATGGCTGCTAATCCTCCTATGATAGCATGTTTTCCTATCGTTACATGCCCTGCTAATGCTACACCATTTACAATGATAGAATTATCACCTAATATACAATCATGAGCTATATGAGCAGTTGCCATTATTAAACAGTTATCTCCTATTTTTGTTTGACCAGAAGCATTTGTTCCTCTATTTATTGTAACGCACTCGCGAATTGTTGTATTGTTTCCTATAACTGTCAAAGAATCTTCCCCCTCAAATTTCAAGTCTTGAGGTATTGCCGAAATAACAGCTCCTGGAAAAATACGACAATTTTCTCCAATTCTAGCACCTTCCATAATGGTTACATTCGAACCTATCCATGTTCCAGAACCTATTTCAACATTATTGTGTATTGTTGTAAACGGCTCTATGACAACATTTCTAGCTATTTTTGCTTGTGGATGTACGTATGCTAAGGGTTGGTTCATATTATTTATTTTTCACTATTTGTGCCATTAATTCCGCTTCTGCTACTAATTTTCCATTTGCATATGCATAAGCTTGCATATGGCAAATCCCTCTTCGGATAGGTGTTATCAATTCTGCTTTAAAAATCAATGTATCTCCTGGTAAAACTTTTTGTTTGAATTTAACATTATTCATTTTCATGAAATAAGTTAAATAATTTTCTGGATCTGGCACTGTACTTAGCACTAAAACTCCTCCACATTGAGCCATTGCTTCTACTTGTAATACACCAGGCATCACGGGAGCCCCTGGAAAATGACCTACGAAAAAGTTTTCATTCATCGTAACATTTTTCATTCCTACCACATGTTTATCCGATAATTCCATTATCCTATCTATTAATAAGAATGGTGGTCTATGAGGTAAAATATCCATTATTTGATGAATATCTAATAATGGTGGTTTATTCAAATCGTACTTAGGTACATTATTACGTTTTTCCGCTTTAATAATTTTAGCTAATTTTTTAGCAAACATTGTATTTACCAAGTGCCCTGGTTTATTAGCTATTACTTTTCCTTTAATGCGAGTTCCTACCAATGCTAAGTCACCGATAACATCTAATAATTTATGCCTAGCGGCTTCATTAGCCCAATGCAAGGTTAAATTATCTAAAATACCATTAGGCTTTACAGCTATGTTTTCTTTATTAAAAGCTTCCTTTAATTTTTGCATCGTGCTTTCAGATATCTCTTTATCTACATACACTATAGCATTATTTAAGTCTCCTCCTTTAATCAAATTATTAGCTAACAACATTTCTAATTCATGCAAAAAACTAAAAGTTCTAGCATCTGCTATCTCCTCTTTAAAATCAGACATTTTACTTAGAGTAGCATTTTGAGTTCCTAAGATTTTAGTTCCGAAATCTACCATTGTTGTAACTTGATATTCATCGGCAGGCATTAAAATAATTTCACTCCCTGTAGCTTCATCTTTATAGGAAATAATATCTTTTACGATATATTCCTCTACTTCAACTTCTTGCGTTTCAATTCCCGCACGCTCTAAAGCTTCAATAAAAAATTTTGAAGAACCATCCATGATTGGTGGCTCAGAGGCATCTATTTCTATTAATAGATTGTTTATACCCAAACCTACCGCGGCAGCTAGCACATGCTCTGAGGTTTGAATTTGAACTCCATTCTTTTCCAAATTAGTACCTCTTTGCGTGTTTGTAACGTATTCCGCTTTTGCCTCAATAGTTGGTTTCCCTTCTAAATCTATACGCATAAAAGCAAACCCATGATTTGCTGGCGCAGGTTTAAAAGTCATTGTTACATTGTTTCCTGTGTGCAACCCTACACCAGATAAACTTACTTCGCTTTTTATTGTTTGTTGTTTATTGCTCATAATTACTCCTTTTGAGTATTTATATTTTTCTCTAATTTGTTTAACACAGCGGCCATCTTAGGTAAGTTCTTAAAATGAACATATGATTTATTAAAGTCAGAATAACCTAAAGCTGGAGTTCCTTGTACTGTTTCGCTATCTTTTAAGCTTCTTGCAATACCTGATTGCGCTTGCACTTTCACATTATTTCCTATGGTAATATGCCCAACAATACCTACTTGACCTCCAATCATGCAGTTATCTCCTACTTTGGTAGATCCTGCAATTCCTGTTTGGGAAGCTATGACCGTATTCTTTCCTATTTCAACATTATGAGCTATTTGAATTTGATTGTCTAGCTTTACTCCTTTTCTTATAATAGTTGAACCTAAAGTAGCTCTATCAATGGTAGATGCCGCCCCAATATCTACGTTATCTTCAATAATAACATTTCCTATTTGGGGGATGGCTTTATATTCTCCTTTTTCATCTGGAGCAAATCCAAATCCATCTGAACCAATAATAGCTCCTGAATGAATTTTACAATTATTTCCTATTTGTGTTTCTGAATAAATTTTTACTCCTGAAAAAATAGTGCAATTATTTCCTATCGTAACATTATCTCCTATGTAACTATTAGGGTATATTTTAACGTTATCTCCTATTTTAACATTTTCTCCAATATAAGCAAAAGCTCCAATGTATTCGTGCTCTCCTATACACGAAGAACTTGCTATAAAGTGCGGATTTTCTCTACCTACCTTATTATTTTTTACCTGGTTATAAAACTCTAATAATCTCGAAAAAGATTTATAAGCATCCTGTACTTTTATCAAAGTAGCTGTTACTTCTTTTTCTAGAAGAAAAGTTTTATTCACAATGGCTATTGACGCTTTTGTGGTATATAAATATGAGTTGTATTTAGGATTCGACAAAAACGTTAAAGAACCTTTCTCTCCTTCTTCTATCTTAGATAATTTAAAAACTTCTTCGTTAGGATTACCAACAATTTCACCTTCTAAAATCTCTGCTATTTGTGTGGCTGTAAATTTCATGAAACGCAAAAGTATAAAAAAACCAACGATTAATCTAATATCATATCTTTTGTATAGCAAAAATAATACTTTACAACAGGTTTAGTCAATGCTTGTAAGCTTAATTGATCTGACACATTGGTTATAGCTGTCATGCTTCCTTCTTTTCCTAAAATCCGTATAGGTTTTTTCTTATCATATGCTTGATTTGAAACTTCTTTAGCAAATAAAAAATAGTGTAAATCTTTATCAGATACTCCTACTATTTTATTCTTTTTCATCACATCTTTCACATATGTTTTATCAAATGGCTTATCTTGAATTTTTATTTTCAGTAAATTTCTATAAATAAGCATTTTTGATAACTTAGATAGCACTTCATCAGAATGGTTCTCCCATTCTTTTATTGCTGCTAAAATATCGTAATCATCCAATTTTGAAAACACCTCTAATGTTTCTTCTGTGAAGTTGTCTTCTGAAATCTCATTGTATAAAAAATATCGAAAGGCTTTACTTCCACATAATACTACTTTTTCTTTTGCTAGTTCTTTAGCTCTTTTTAACACCATTACAAGCATATTTTCAGCAACCAATCCTGTTTTATGTAAATAAACTTGCCAATACATTAACCTTCTAGCAATGATAAACTTTTCTACAGAATAAATTCCTTTTTGCTCTATTACCAACTGTTCTTCCTTTACATTCATCATGGCTATTAATCTATCGGAAGAAATATTGCCTTCTGCAACTCCTGTATAAAAACTATCTCTCTTGAGATAATCTAATCGGTCTATATCTAGTTGACTAGATATCAACTGGCATAAAAAAGGACGATGGTATTTTCCTTCAAACACTTCTATTGCTAAACTTAACTTTCCTTCAAATTCTTTGTTTAGTTTCTTCATAAACTTCAATGAAATTTCTTCATGAGAAATTTCATTGACAATGCTATGTTCTAACGCATGCGAAAAAGCTCCATGTCCAATGTCATGTAATAAAATTGCTAAGTATAAAGCATTTGCTTCTTCATCTGAAATAACTACATTTTTATTTCTTAAAACAGCTACAGCTTTTTGCATTAAGTGCATACAGCCAAGTGCATGATGAAAGCGAGTATGATTAGCTCCTGGATATACAAGATTCGACAATCCCATTTGGCTGACTCTTCTCAAACGCTGAAAATACCGATGTTCAATGATATCAAATATTAATGAATTAGGAATACTTATGAATCCGTATATAGGATCATTTAATATTTTAAGCTTATTCGTTTTTATTTTTTTCAAAGTAGTTGCTTTATAACAAGATCTTACAAAGAAATTGTAATTAGACCACAAAACCAACAAAAACATCTATTTATTAACGTAACTTTATCTTTTTTAAGGCAACAAAAAACTATTTTTATAGTTTTTAAAGACGATACTAATTTTTATACATGAGAAAAATTAACATACTTTGGGTTGATGACGAAATAGATTTATTAAAACCCCATATTCTTTTTTTAGAAAAAAAGAATTACTTGGTTACAACTTGTACCAATGGCACTGATGCTATTGAACTAATAGATGAGCAACCTTTTGACATCGTTTTTTTAGATGAAAATATGCCTGGTATAACTGGTTTGGAAACCTTAAGCGCCGTCAAACAGAAACAGCCTAATCTTCCTATCGTTATGATTACTAAAAGTGAGGAAGAGTATATTATGGAGGAAGCCATTGGCTCTAAAATAGCTGACTATCTTATAAAACCAGTCAATCCTAATCAAATATTATTGAGCCTAAAGAAGAGTTTAGATCATTCTCGACTTATTTCTGAAAAAACAACTTCCAATTACCAACAAGAATTTAGAAAAATAGCCATGGATTTAGCAATGGTAAATTCTTATGAAGAATGGATTGAATTGTATAAAAAATTGGTTCATTGGGAACTTGAATTGGAAAATATCAATGATACAAGTATGCTAAGCATTTTGGAAAGCCAAAAATTAGAAGCTAATAATCATTTTTTTAAATTCATCAAAAAAAATTACCAAGGTTGGCTAACTTCAGATGATAAGCCCGTTTTTTCTCATACACTTTTTAAAGATTATATCGTTCCTAATTTAGACAAAGAAAAAGGAACGCTTTTTATTGTTATTGATAATTTACGTTACGATCAATATAGAGTATTGGAACCATTCATCAACAAATATTACCAAAAAAGTGAAGAATTTTCTTATTTTAGTATTTTACCTACAGCTACCCAATACGCTAGAAATGCTATTTTTTCTGGATTAATGCCTTCCGAAATGGAAAAAAGGCACCCCAATTACTGGAAAAATGATACCGACGAAGGCGGAAAAAACCTTTATGAAAATGAGTTTTTAACCGCTCAATTAAAACGTTTAAACCTAAATATTAAACATGAATATCATAAAATAACTTCTCTCAAAGGAGGAAAGGATCTAGCGGATAATTATAACCGTACCAAGCAAAATGATTTAACCGTTATTGTCTATAATTTTGTAGATATGCTTTCTCATGCTAAAACAGAAATGGAGGTTATAAAAGAACTTGCGGGAGATGATAAAGCTTATCGTTCTCTAACAGAAAGTTGGTTTAAAAACTCTCCATTATTTGAAATCATTCAAAAAGCTAAATTGATTGGTCAAAAATTAATAATCACTACAGATCATGGCACAATTAATTCCAACCGTCCTACGAAAGTTATTGGTGACAAAAATATCAGCTCAAACTTACGCTATAAAACAGGAAGGAGCTTATCTTATGACGAAAAAGATGTATATGCGGTTAAAAATCCTAAAGATGTTTTTTTACCTAGCGTAGCCATCAACAGCCCTTTTATTTTTGCTAAAGAGGATTTGTTTTTCGCGTATCCCAATAATTATAATCACTTTGTTAAATATTACAAAAACACCTATCAACATGGAGGCATATCTCTTGAAGAAATAATTATTCCTTGTGCCATATATTCTCCTAAGTAAGTAGTACACATATTTTATACTTTGTGCTTTCTGTTTTTACAATTATATTTGGAGCCATGAATAAAAACTACTCTTTAAATGAGCTCAATATGATTGCTAAAGAAATCATAAGCTCTGCTAAGCATAAAATTTTACTATTTCATGGAGAAATGGGAGTTGGTAAAACAACACTCATCAAAGAGATTTGTAAAGAACTAGGAATCAAAGACATAACTCATTCCCCTACTTTTTCTTTAGTAAATGAATATCAAACAAGTACTAACGAAACAGTTTATCACTTCGACTTTTATCGAATTGAAAGTGAAGAGGAAGCCTATGATATAGGAATCGAAGATTACCTGTACTCAAACCACTGGTCTTTGATAGAATGGCCCGAGAATGTAGAAAATTTATTACCTTTAGATGCTGTGCAAATATATATTTCTTTGCAAAGTAATGGACAACGAAACATTCTAATCAAATAAAAAGTATGAGTTTATATTCTCCTTTCAGTAAAGAAGAGCTTATTCCACAAGAGGAAATGCTAGAAATAAAAAAGCAAAAAGGTGATTTATTTATAGGTTTACCTAAAGAGACTCATTTTGAAGAAAAACGTATTAGTTTGACTCCTGATGCTGTGGCAGCACTAACAGCTCACGGTCACAGAATTGTTATGGAAACAGGTGCTGGAGAGGGTGCTAACTATACAGATAAAGAATATTCTGACGCTGGAGCAAAAATTTCTTATGATATAAAAGAGGCCTTTGCTTGTAATATCGTTTTAAAAGTAGCTCCTCCATCTTCAAGTGAAATAGAGATGTTAAAACCTCAATCTGTACTAATTTCTGCCTTACAGTTAAAAACCCAAAACAAGAAGTATTTTGAAGCTTTAGCTAAAAAACGAATTACAGCAGTAGCCTTTGATTATATCAAAGATGAACATGGAGTTTATCCTATTGTGAAATCTCTAAGTGAAATAGCAGGAACTGCTTCTGTTTTAATTGCTTCTGAATTAATGACCAGTGCTAATAAAGGAAATGGGTTGTTATTAGGAAATATAGGAGGAGTTCCTCCTAGTGATGTAGTTATCCTTGGTGCAGGAACTGTTGGTGAATTTGCTGCCCGTTCTGCCATCGGTCTTGGTGCTTGTGTAAAAGTTTTCGATAATTCTATAACGAAACTAAGAAACTTACAACACTCTTTAAGCACCCCTATTTATACATCAACTGTACAACCAAAAACACTAGCCAAAGCACTCATGAGATGTGATGTAGCTATTGGAGCTATCCGTGGAAAAGACCGCTCTCCTATTGTCGTCACAGAAGCGATGATAGAACAGATGAAAGACGGCGCCGTTATTGTTGATGTTAGTATTGATCGTGGAGGTTGCTTTGAAACTTCTAAGATAACTACGCACAGTAAATCTACATTTTCTAAACATGGAGTTATTCATTACTGTGTTCCGAATATCCCTTCTAGATATGCTAGAACCGCATCTGTATCTATCAGCAATATCTTTACCCCTTATTTATTAAATATCGCTGAAGGTGGTGGATTCGAAAACGCTGTTCGTTTTGATAAAAGCCTTAGAAATGGTATGTATTTCTACCATGGAATTTTAACTAATAAAACTGTTGCTGATTGGTTTGAGCTGCCTTTTAGAGATATTAATCTGTTAATTATTTAATTTTAAATAAACATATTAGTTTACTAGATTTCTGTTACTTTTGCCCTACTTTAAAATTAAATTATGCAGTGGTTAAAACGATTTGGTTATTACTTTATAGGCCTTACCTTAGGTTCATTTGTAGTGCTTTTCTTTTGGAAAAACAAAAAAGTATCTTTTGATTATGGTATGGACGCACGTACCTTAAAATCTATACGAATTAAAAAGAGAGTCTTTAGTTCAGAAGCAAAAAAAAATATGCTTACATATAATATAGACACAACTAAAATTTCTAAGGTTTTAAAATACGGAGACGTAAATTTCAGCAAAAGTAAAGCTCGTAAGAAACCTTGTGCCGAGTATTATATAACAGGAGCAGATAATTTACAAAACATTTCTTTGTATATTAAGCGATGTGATTCTATAGCTACCATTACAAACGTTTATTTACTAAACTAAAATATTACATTATTTCATAAAAAAAACCGTTTTAAATTGTTATTAAAACGGTTTTTTTACTATTTTTATTTTACTACTAATTAGCTACTTCATTTGTAAACTTAATACGCATTAAACGCAATTCTTCATCATCATAATCTCCATCAAATTCATCTAAGGCATCTTGAATTTTATCTGTCTCAGCTTCCATGAAATAATCATAAATCTCTTCTTGCTGATCTTCATCTAAAATATCATCTATTGCATAATCTATATTCAACTTCGTTCCTGAGAAAATAATAGCTTCCATCTCCTTTATAAGCTCCTCCATTTCAAGACCTTTAGACTGCGCGATATCATTTAATGGTAATTTTCTATCAGTATTCTGAATGATATACAATTTTAAACCTGAATTAACGCCTGTACTTTTTACAATTAAATCATCAGGACGTATAATATCATTCTCTTCTACATAAGCTGTTATTAATTTTATAAAATCTTTCCCGAACTTACGCGCTTTTCCTTCTCCTACACCATGCACTTTAGATAATTCTTCTAAAGTCATAGGGTATTTTAAAGCCATATCGTCTATTGAGGGATCTTGAAAAACAGCAAAAGGAGGAACTCCTTGTTTTACTGCTACTTTTTTACGTAAATCTTTAAGTAACTTAACTAATTTATCATCAGAAATAGCAGTAGATTTGGCATTGGTAATTATTGTTCCATCATCCGAATCATTATAAATATGATCTTTTGTCATCATAAAAGAGCTCGGATTATCAATGTACTCTTTCCCTTTTGCTGTTATTTTCAGTACACCATATTGCTCTATTTCTTTTCTTAAGTAATTAACAACTAAAACCTGACGTATCAATGCCATCCAATACTTTCCATCTTTATCTTTTCCAATTCCAAAAAATGGTTGACTAGGAGTCCTATGAGATTTCAACATCGCATTCTCTTTTCCTATCAAAGTATTTACAATCTCCTTTGCCTTATACTTCTCATTAGTGTCTCTAACTACTGATAATAACTTTACAACATCTTCTTGTGCCTCATGCTTCTTTTTAGGGTTTCTTGTATTATCATCCATATCTGCCCCTTCCCCATTCTTTTCATCAAAATCTTCTCCAAAATAATGAAGAATGTACTTACGACGATTCATAGATGTTTCAGCATAACCAACAACTTCTTGTAACAAAGCATGCCCTATTTCTTGTTCTGCTACTGGCTTATTTGCCATAAATTTTTCTAATTTCTCAATATCTTTATAAGCATAAAAAGCTAAACAGTGTCCTTCACCTCCATCACGTCCTGCTCTACCAGTTTCTTGATAATAGCTTTCTAAACTTTTTGGGATATCATGGTGTATTACATAACGTACATCAGGTTTATCTATTCCCATACCAAAAGCGATTGTAGCCACTACAACATCACAATCTTCCATCAAAAACATATCTTGATGCTTAGCTCTTGTCTTTGCATCTAAACCTGCATGATAAGGCAATGCATTAATTCCATTAACTTGTAAAACTTGTGCTATTTCCTCTACTTTCTTACGACTTAAACAATAAACAATACCCGATTTTCCTACTCGTTGCTTCACAAAACGAATAATATCTTTTTCTACTTCTTTTGTTTTGGGGCGCACTTCATAAAATAAATTTGCTCTATTAAAAGAGGCTTTAAAAGTATTCGCATCACTCATGCCTAAGGTCTTTAGGATATCTTCCTGTACCTTTTCTGTAGCAGTAGCAGTCAACCCTATTACAGGAACATTATCTATTTGTTTGATAATATGTCTTAAATTGCGGTATTCAGGTCTAAAATCATGTCCCCACTCCGAAATACAATGCGCCTCATCAATAGCAACAAAAGATATTTTTTGAGTTCTTAGAAAGTCTGCATATTCCTCTTTTATTAATGATTCTGGAGCTACATATAATAATTTTGTTACCCCTTCTGAAATATCTTTTTTAACTTGTGCTATTTCTGTTTTATTTAAAGATGAATTTAAAACATGCGCAATACCCTGATTTTCTGAAATACCTCTAATTGCATCAACCTGATTTTTCATCAATGCTATTAACGGAGAAACAACAATAGCTGTTCCTTCTTTCATTAAAGCAGGCAGTTGATAGCATAAAGATTTCCCTCCACCAGTAGGCATAATTACAAAAGTATTATTATCATTCATAATACTCTTAATTACATCTTCTTGTAAACCTTTAAATTGGTTAAAACCAAAAAACTTTTTTAACGGGCCATGTAAATCCATTTCCTTTTTATTCATCTTAATTACTTATCTAATAAAATAAATCGAACTAATTTACTAAAAAAAATTACACATGACAACTCTTATTAACCTTTGTTGGCGTTAAAATAAAAGTCAAACTTGAAGGGGTTAGTAATTTTATTTAAAACTAAGGTTCGGTTCCATAAAAATATTACCTACTTTTACAATCAGTTTTTATAGGCCTATTTTCTATAAAAAATAAGCTTATAATTTGTCTTTTAACTAACAAAATATAAATCAAAATATACCTTGAAAGATTTCAGCTCAATCTTAGCTATTGCAAAAGAAACTATACTATCTGAAAGTAAAGCAATCGCGAATTTAACAAATTTAATTGATACAAATTTTGAAAAAGCCGTTAAATTTATTTTTAATTCCAAAGGACGTGTTATTGTTACCGGAATAGGCAAGAGTGCTAACATTGCTACTAAAATTGTAGCAACCCTTAATTCTACTGGTACTCCTGCTATATTTATGCATGCTGCAGATGCTATTCATGGCGATTTAGGGATTATTCAACAAAATGATGTTGTTATATGCATTTCTAAAAGTGGAAATACTCCTGAAATAAAAGTGTTGGTTCCTTTAATTAAAAATTCTAATAATAAAGTAATCGCTATTACAGGAAATGCCGATTCTTTTTTAGGAGTAAATGCTGATTTTACCCTAAACACTTATGTAGAAAAAGAAGCTTGCCCTAATAACCTTGCTCCAACTACTAGCACAACTGCTCAATTGGTCATGGGAGATGCTCTTGCTGTTTGCTTACTTGAATTAAAAGGGTTTACGAGTAGCGATTTTGCTAAATATCATCCTGGAGGAGCTCTAGGAAAACGATTGTATTTACGTGTTTCTGATCTGATTAAAAATAATCAAGCCCCTAAAGTTGCAACAACTGATAAAGTAGCTAAGGTTATTGTTGAAATTTCTGAAAAGAGACTTGGAGTAACTGCTGTTACTAATGAAAATAATGAGATCGTAGGAATTATTACCGATGGTGATATCCGTAGAATGTTAAATAAAACTACTAAAATAGATGATTTAACAGCTATTGATATTATGAGTAATTCTCCTAAGACGATCCACATGAACGCTATGGCTGTTGACGCGTTGGATACCTTAGAAGTTAACAATATTTCTCAAATTTTAGTAACAAATTTTGATAATAAATATGTAGGAGTTGTACATTTACACGATTTAATTAAAGAAGGAATTTTCTAAAAATGACAAAGCAACAAGATGAAATGTCTTTTCTGGGGCATCTTGAAGAATTAAGGTGGCATTTAGTACGTAGCTTTACGGCTGTTTTTATCATAGCTATCTTATTATTTATATTTCAAGAATGGGTATTTAACTACTATTTATTAGCGCACTTAAATCCTGATTTTATTACTTACAAATTCTTCTGTAAAACTTTTGCTTCTATCGGTATTGATAGTAGCTTTTGCAATATTAATTTTAAAGGAGAATTACAAAGTTTAGCTTTAACTCAACAATTAATGACTGCCATTTGGACTTCTTTGATTCTTGGATTTATTATAGCTTTTCCTTATATCTTATGGGAGATATGGAGATTTATCTCTCCTGGATTGCATGATGAAGAACGTAAAAAATCAAAAGGGTTCATTTTTATAGCGTCCCTCCTATTCTTTTTAGGTGCTTTGTTCAGCTATTTTGTGATTGTTCCTATGTCTGTCTCATTTTTCTACGGTTATCAGATTAGTGATAAAATATCTAATAACTTTACGATAGATTCCTATACAGATCTGGTAAATAATACACTTTTAGGAGTTTCAATTATGTTTGAACTGCCTGTTCTTATCTTTTTCCTTTCTAAGATAGGACTCGTTACTCCTGATTTTTTAAGAAAATATCGAAAACATGCCCTTGTTTTAGTACTTATAGTAGCTGCTATCATAACTCCTCCAGATGTTGCTAGCCAAGTAATTGTTTCCATTCCCATTTTAATATTATACGAAATAAGTATTTACGTATCAAAATTCGTCATTAAAAAACAACAAAATGCCTAATAAAGTTCAAGAATTTAACGAATATCGTTCTAAAATGAACGAAAAAATTTTAGCTTCAGATAATAAAGTAATCAAACGCATATTTAACTTAGATACCAATACCTATAAAGCTGGCCATCTAGACGTAAAAACCAAAGAGCTATTAGGTTTAGTTGCCTCTGCTGTTTTGCGTTGTGATGATTGTATTGCATATCACTTAGAAACAGCTTATAATAAAGGAGTTACCAAAGAAGAAATGATGGAAACAATGTCTGTTGCTACTTTAGTAGGAGGAACTATTGTGATTCCTCATCTACGCAGAGCAGTAGAATTTTGGGAAGCCTTAGCAGTAAATGACTCAAAATAACTCTAAAAATATTTTACGGAAATAGAAAATATGATTTTAAAAGCAGATAATATTCAAAAGATATACGGTAAAAGAAAGGTTGTTAAAGGTATTTCTTTAGAAGTAAAACAAGGAGAAATCATAGGATTACTAGGTCCTAATGGAGCTGGTAAAACAACCTCCTTTTATATGATTGTAGGAATGATTAAACCAAATCATGGAACTATTTATCTTGATGATGAAATAATTACAGAAGATCCTATGTACAAGCGAGCACAAAAAGGAATTGGTTACCTAGCGCAAGAAGCTTCTGTTTTCAGAAAATTATCTGTAGAAGACAATATCATGTCTGTACTAGAATTTACAAATCGCACTAAACAACAACAAAAAGAACGACTGGAGGAATTAATTGAGGAATTCAACATAGGACACGTTAGAAAAAACAGAGGAGATTTACTCTCCGGAGGCGAACGTAGAAGAACGGAAATAGCTCGTTGCCTTGCTTCTGATCCTAAATTTATCTTACTTGACGAACCTTTTGCTGGAGTAGATCCTATTGCCGTTGAAGATATTCAAAGTATTGTAGCCCACTTAAAGCATAAAAACATAGGTATCTTAATAACAGATCATGACGTACAAGCAACATTAGCTATTACTGACAAAACTTATCTTATGTATAATGGAAGTATCTTAAAAGAAGGGACTCCTGAGGAATTGGCTGCTGATGAAATTGTTAAAAAAGTATATCTTGGTAAAGATTTTGAACTGAAAAAGAAAAGGTTTTAAATGCCCTTACAAGTATTCCTGTATATAAAAAACCTCCTTTAAAATACTATACAACTCATTTTAAAAGAGGTTTTTCTTTATGTAAATTTTTAAAGCGAAGTCCTATTTGCTCACACTTTACTTCCTGTAAGGAAAAAATAACTTTTTATTTCGATTTAGTCAGATTATGCAGTATTGATAATAAAATATAAAATAAAATTACCATAGGAACCGCTACCACTTTAAAAAGTACTAACAATATTAAAGCTATAACCAAAAACAAGTATTTTACAGCATTTTTCTTAAATGAAAAATCTTTAAATTTCAAAGAAAATAAAGGCAGTTCTGCATTCATTAAATAGCTTAATAAAACTGTCATTCCAATTAAGAAGTAAGGGTTCGAAATCAAATCCGTAAAAAAAGAATTCTCAGAAAAACTAAGAATCAAAGGCAATGAAATTATAAATAAGGTCATTGCAGGAGTAGGAACCCCTATAAAAGAATCTGACTGGCGCGTATCTATATTAAAATTAGCTAAACGATAACAAGCCGCTAAAGTTAATAACAAACCTATGTAAGGTACATTGCTCCCTGTAGCTCCATCAATATCAACGCCAAAATACCCTACAGCATCTTTATCTATGCTAATCACAATCAATTGCAACATTACAATTCCTGGAACGACTCCGCTTGTAACCATATCCGCTAATGAATCTAGCTGCTTCCCTAATTCTCCTTGAACTTTTAGCAATCGAGCTACAAATCCATCTAAAAAATCAAATAAAATTCCAGTAACCACCAATAGAGCCGTAGCTTCAAAGTCTCCTTTCACAGCAAATATTGCAGCTATAGTACCACAAAGGAGATTTCCTAATGTTAATAGATTTGGGAGGTGTTTTTTTATATTCATGAGTTATTTAGATTTTACACGAAAATATAAAATAGATTCCTGTTTTTTAAAATTTTCACCATATTTGTTTTTCAATAACCTCAAACCTTATTCTTATGCCCTTATTAAAATCAGATTTTATTCCTAAAATCCCATTCAAGAATGGGTATTTCAATACAATTTACCGCCCTCTCTTTATGAAAGATACTTGCCAATATAATCGAAAAAGAATTACTACTTGGGATGCTGATTTTATTGACCTTGACTTCTCATTGGTAGGCGGAAATACCCTTGCCTTATTAATTCATGGATTAGAAGGTAACTCTAGCTCTAAATACATAGCCTCCACCTCTAATCAATTAAACGCTATTGGTATTGATACTGTTTGTTTTAATTTAAGAGGATGTAGCGGAGAAGACAATTTATTATTAGGAACCTATCATAGCGGAAAAACGGAAGACGTAGATTTTGTAGTACAGCATTTAGTGAACAATTATGCTTATGAAAGTTTAGTTATAATTGGCTTTAGTTTAGGAGGCAATTTAACCCTAAAATACATGGGAGAATTTGCCAATACACAGCCATCAAAAATTAAAGGTGCAGTTGCTGTTTCTGTTCCCGTTGACATAACAACTGCTGAAAAAGAAATGGATATGTTAAAAAACAAACTCTATATAGAAATCTTTTTTAAAACTATGAAAAATAAAATTTTAGAAAAAGCACATAAATTCCCCGAATATCAACTGAATAAAGAAAAACTTTTTAAAGCTACTCGCTTTAAACATCTAGAACACCTATATACAGTTCCTGTTTTCGGTTTTAAGAGCCCCGAAGATTACTGGAAAAAAGCTAGTGCTAAACCTTATTTATCTAAAATAACAAAACCTACTTTATTAATCAATGCTAAAGATGACTCTTTTCTATCTAAAGAATGCTATCCATATGAGGAGGCTAAAAACTCTAGTTATTTTCATTTGATGGTAACTAAATACGGAGGACATGTTGGTTTTATGTCTTCTTTTATTCCTAAAGAAAATATTTGGTTAGAAAAAGAAATCATCAATTTTATCAAAGAAACAATACACATTGAAATGCTATAAGCAATATCTTTTATAAAACAGCAGTTATTTTAATTAAGAATTAAGATATTTGTATTCAATTAAAGCCTTCTTTACTATTGAAAAAAATAATTACTTCATGTATTCTTCTGATATTCCCCTTATTGCTAAGCGGGCAAACTTTTAGGAACTATTCTAACGAGTTTCTGAATATTGGTGTAGATGCAGCAGCTCTTGGAATGAGTAAATCGGTAGTAGCAACTACAAATGGCGTGACTTCTACCTACTGGAATCCTGCTGGTTTAGTTGGTATCAAAGATTACCAAGGGGCTCTTATGCATTCTTCTTATTTTGCCGGAATTGCTAATTACAATTATGCAGGATTTGCTATGCCTATTGATGATAAAAGTGCATTAGGTCTTTCTATCATACGTTTTGGAGTTGACGACATCTTAAATACCACCGAACTTATTGATAAAGATGGAAATATCAATTTTAATAGAATTAGTTTATTTTCTGCCGCTGATTACGCTTTTAATATCTCGTATGCTAAAAATTTAATTTTTAAAAATGTTTACCTTGGTGTCAATGCTAAAATAATTCGTAGAATTATTGGCGATTTTGCTTCCTCTTGGGGGTTTGGCTTTGATCTAGGAGTTCAATTTGAGAGAAACAATTGGAAAATTGGATTAATGGCGCGGGATATCACAACTACTTTCAATTCTTGGAGCATCAATAAGTCTGCTTTTGAAAAGATTAAAAATGCAATTCCCGATAAAAACCAAGAACTACCAGAAACTACTGAAATCACCAAACCCAAGTTACAATTAGGAATTGCTAGAATCTATAAAATAGGACGTTACTTTAATTTACTTACGGAAATAGATTTGAATATGAGGTTTACCAAAACAAATGACATCATTTCTAGCTCTTTTGTGAGTATTGATCCTGCTTTAGGCTTACAGCTAAATTACGATGATTTGGTGTATTTACGTACTGGTATTGGAAACATACAAAGAACCACTGATTTTGACCATAGTAAATCTCTTTCAGTACAACCAAACTTCGGCATAGGTTTTAAATACAGAGGTATCCAAATAGATTATGCCTTAACCAATATAGGTAGCGTTGGAAATGCGCTTTTTTCTAACGTTTTTTCAATAAAAATTGATTATGACTTTTTTAGGTAACAGTACAAATTTGATTAAATTCATCAATTGTTTTATATTTTTCCTTTTTTTTATTCGTAGTAATTCCATTATCGGCCAACAAAAACAACTTTCAATAAGTATAATTACTGTTGGACCTGGAGAAGAATTATATGAAAAATTTGGGCATTCTGCGATAAGGGTTAAAGCCATAAATAAAAATATAGACCTTATATTTGATTATGGTATTTTTGACTTTAATGCTCCTAACTTTTACTTAAATTTCACAAAAGGGAAATTGCTTTATAAAGTTGCTAGTTATCCATTTCATTATTTTTTAAGAGATAAAAACCAAGAAAAACGCTGGGTTAAAGAGCAAATTTTAAATTTATCTGATGAAGAGAGTCAGCGCTTCTTCAATTATTTAAAAGAAAATGCCCTACCTCAAAATGCTACATATGAATACGACCCCTTTTTTGATAATTGTGCTACCAAACCTAGAGATATAACTAAAATTATTTTAGGCGACAAAGTACTATTCAAAGAACACTTCATTCTTAAAAAACAATCACTACGTCAATTAATGAATGAAGAAATTTATTGGAATACTTGGGGTAATTTAGGTATCAACATTGCTTTAGGAAGTAGATTAGATCAAATAGCTGATGCAAATGAATATTTTTACCTACCTGATTATGCTTTAAAAGGATTTAATACTGCCTTTATCAAAATAAAGGGAAGGGAAAGCAAGCTTGTAAAAAAGCAAACTACTATTCTAGATTTTGAAGAGAAAAGCACAAAGACTTCTTTTTTTAATCCCCTCTTTGTTCTTCTCATTATCATGTTCTTGGGGTTATTAATTACATTTCGCGATTATAAACACAATAAAAGATCCATTTTTTTTGATTTTATATTGTTTCTATTAACAGGCTTCTTTGGGTTTTTAATTGTTTTTCTTTGGTTTTTTACCAATCACTCTACAGCTCCTAATAACTTCAACTTTCTTTGGGCATTTGCTCCTAACCTACTCATATCAATACGCTTATTAAAAGAAGAAAAACTACCTAGCTGGCTTGGAAAATATTTACTGGTTTTATTAATATTAATGGGGATAATTCCTTTACTATGGCTTAGTAAAATACAATTATTTTCTTGGGCACTATTACCTCTTTTTATTTTACTAGTTATCCGCTATTTATTCCTTTACCATAAAACTTTGAATAGCTAAATCATAGCTTTGCAAACCAAATCCTGATAAAACTCCTTTAGCATTTGGAGCAATATAGCTTATATGTCTAAAATCCTCTCTCGAATGTACATTAGAAATATGCACTTCAACAACTGGTGTTTCTATTCCTTTTACTGCATCTCCTATTCCTACAGATGTGTGAGTATAAGCCGCTGCATTCAATATAATTCCGTCATACTCAAAACCAACCTCATGCAATTTATCTATAATTTCCCCTTCAATATTAGATTGAAAGTACTCTAAATGAATCGTTGAAAACTTTCTTTTTAAATCCAAAAAGTAATCTTGAAAAGTACGATTCCCATATATCTCAGGTTCTCTCTTGCCCAATAAATTCAAATTAGGTCCATTCAATATAATAATTTTCATCTATCCTCTTAATTAAATTAATACATATAATAATCGCTTCCTCCAAAAATATCAAAAGAAACCCCTAGAGCTATATAGCTGTATGTATTCTTTTCTTTTTTAACTCCTATATAAGATAAACTTAGCTGAAAATTATCACTTAAATTATACCCTACCATTGGTTTAAATAAAAGCCCTCCTCTATCACCGCTAGGTGAAACTCCTATCGCATAACCTAAATCCATTCCTACGAAAAAAGGGTCTTCTAAGTTATTATATCGAATAGCCCCTCCCAAAGGTAAATACAATAACGCGTCATTCTTATCTTTTGGCGAAAAGTATAATAAACTCAAGGATGGACCTATAAATAATTCTTCAGATAAATCGAACAAATAATTAATATCTCCTCCAAAACCAATTGAGGACTTATTCTTTACATCTCCAATAGTTAAACCTCCATGTATTCCTATATTAAATTTTCTTTCTTGGCCATAACTAATCATTGAAAAGAATACCAGTATTAACAAAATTATTTTCCTCATTATCTTTAAATTTTATAATACAAAAATATAAATTTTTAAGTAGTTTAAAGTTATTTATAAGTGGAAAAAGGAAGCTAAACCAGCTTCCTTTTCCTTTTGTTTATACAATAATTATCTATGTATTAAAATTTATAACCTACCCCCATTTGAAGAACCTTATATTGTATATAAGTTCCACAAAAGGGATTCACCTTTAAAACTCTTTTAAAAATCAGATATAGTCGATTTTATTTGATGAAAACCAACTGTTGTATTTTAACTATTAAACCTAACATAATTAAGACCAGACTTAGAAATACTTTCCTTATAAAAAACAATCTTATTATTTAGCAAATACAATTCTTATTACCTCGATAGCACCTAAGCAACTAGATCAAACAAAAGTTAATTTTTTATTTTTAATCTATAAAAAAAGGAAGCTAATTTTGCTTCCTTCATTTATTATTCTCTATAATTTTATTAGAATTTATAAGTCAATCCTAATTTTATATCAGATAAATTCAAGTTAAAACCAAAGCCAGTAGCAGTGCTATCATTCGGTGCTTCCATTTTTTCATTTGAATAAGACAATGCTCCTATTGAAGCCCTTAAAGCAAAAGATTCAGATAAGAAATAGTTTACGCCAGGCGAAACTACTATTCCAAAAGTAGCTACATCTGATTCTTTTATCTTATTAGTTTCTAAGCTATTTGATGAATAGGATACTCCTGCTCCAACCACAAAAGAAAAATCTTTTTTAGGAGTAAAGAAATAACTTCCTCCTGCTACTACTCCAAAAGAATTAGTTATTCTCTCGTTTAATCCAGCAGGAACCGTAATACTTTTGAAGGTTAATCCTAACTCTAATGCTATATTATCTGTAATAAAATAACCTGCTGAAGGTGAAAAAGTAAACTCAGTAGCACTTACATCCAATCCTCCTTTAGTTTCACTACTATAACCAGCCGTACCTGTAACATACCAATCTTCTTTTTCAAAGCCTCCTTTTGCTTTTTCCTTTTCTTGAGCATTACTAGTCAGTCCTAATACTATCAATACTAGGGAAAGAAATATTTTTTTCATATTTAGATAGTTTTTAATTCTTAACAAAGATAAATCTTTATACATTCAGCAAATTTGCCCCAATCAGTTAAATAAAAGTTAAAGGTTCTTATTTAGTCTCCCTTTATCTAACACTTCCATTCTTTAGTAACAAAAAAAGAGAGCAATAAATTGCTCTCTTTTCTACTATTTTGTACGATAATTCGATTTAGAATTTATAGGTCAATCCAAAATTAATATCAGAGAAATCTAAATTAAAATCGAAAGAACTATTTGATTTAGCTCCTGAAACATCCGCTTTTACATTTGTATAAGAAAGTGCTCCCACTGAAGCTCTTAAAGCAAAAGATTCAGAAATAAAATAGTTCACACCTGGTGCTATTACAAAACCAAAAGTGTTATAATCTGGACCTTTAACAGCACCTTGTTTAGCACTTCTTTTTCCATAAGATAAACCAGCTCCAACCATAAAAGAAAAATCTTTTTTAGGCGTAAAGAAATAATTACCTCCTAAATTAATATCAAAGCTATTTGTTTTTACTTCTCCTAACCCCTGATTTCTCTTACTGCTTCCAAAGCCTACTCCTAATTCCAAGGCTATATTATCAGTAATAAAATAACCAACAGAAGGTGAAAAAGTAAATACGGTGTCATCAGTATCCACCCCACCTACAGATCTTTGACTATATCCTGCGGTACCTGTAATATAAAGATCTTGTTTTTCAAAACCTCCTTTTTCTTCTTGTGCATTAGCAGTTAAACCAAACGCAACCATAGCGATAAATAACAATTTTTTCATAATGTATAATTTTTAAAATTTTCGGCAAATTTAATACTTTATATCTCCAATAGCTCTCTTTTATAATGTTAAAAAAAAGTTAAAAGAATTAAAATTAAAAATGATGTGATGTTTCTAATTTTAATTCTTTTTTAAGAAGATATGGCTTTCTTACAACGAAAAAGAATAAGTTCCTCCTATTCCTACTGTAGAAAGTGTAGATTTCATAGCCCTCTCATCAATATCAATTACTGAATAATCTACATGAAGCATTATCTTTTTACTCACTTGATACCCTACTACGGGTCTATAATAAACCCCGTTTACAGTAGATTTTGACGGTCTAACTCCAAGACCATAACCTAAATCAGCACCTACAAATAACTTATCAGCTACTTCATAACGAAATGCAGCTGCCAAAGGGATAAATGCTACATCAGCTCCTTCTTGTTGAAAATGTAAATGGGATACAGAAGGTCCAACCATAAATTTATCAGTTGCCTTTAATAAGTAATTAACTTCAACTGCTCCTGTAACATTTGCTTCACTAGCTCCTCCAGTAGGTAATCCAACAGTACCTCCTACGTTTAACTTTCCTTCTTGGGCATTAGCTGTTAAACTAAATGCAATCATAGCTGCGCATAACAACAATTTTTTCATAATATCTATCGTTTTATAATTTACGACAAAAGTAGCATTTTACGTATTTTTAAAGTTATTTTACACCCGTTAAAAAAAGGTTAAAAACCCTATCAGGATACACTATGAATTGGCAAGAATTAACACAAGATTATAAAGAATTCCTACAAATAGAAAAGGGGCTATCAAAAAACTCTATCGACGCTTATATTAGAGATATTAAGAAATTGATTAATTATCTTTCTGAGCATACTATTAATAGCTCGCCTTCATTTGTTACCAATACTATTATTCAACAATTTATATATGAGGTGGCTAAAAAAAATAATCCAAGAAGCCAAGCTAGACTAATCTCTGGATTGCGTAGCTTCTTCGATTATTTAATTTTTGAAAATTATAGAAAAGATAACCCTACAGACCTCATTGAGTCTCCAAAACTAGCTAGAAAGTTGCCCGATACACTTTCTAATGACGAAATTAACCAATTAATAAAAGCAATAGATCTAGGACATCCGCAAGGAGAAAGAAATAAAACTATTATTGAAACTATTTATAGCTGTGGCTTACGTGTTAGTGAATTAATTAATTTAAAGTGCTCTGATTTGTTTTTTGAAGAAGACTATATTAAAGTATTAGGTAAAGGGAATAAATACCGTTTTGTACCTATACACCATACAACCCAGCTTTTAATTCTCCATTATCTTCAAGAAATAAGAAGCGGAATTACTGCTTGTAATGCTGATGAAGATATTTTATTTTTAAATAGAAGGGGAAAAAAATTAACCCGACAAATGATTTTTATTATTCTTAAAAAATTGGCAATTAAAGCACAAATAAGCAAAAAAATTGGTCCTCATACATTACGCCACTCTTTTGCTACTCATTTACTACAGGGAGGCGCGGACTTAAGAGCGATACAACAATTACTAGGTCATGAGAGCATTACCACTACCGAAATATATGTACATTTAGACACTAGCTATTTAAAGGAAGTTATTGATTTACACCACCCTAGAAGCAATATCAACATGAATAATTAAAGAAAAAAGGAAATGTTTGGATACAAAAAATGGCAAGCTATCTACATCACACTGCTACAACCTAATACCCTTGCTGCGTTCCCGCCCTGGGGGATTCAAAGGGAGCTAGTTGTGTAGGACTTGCCGCTGCAAACTTACATCCTTTTTTTCTTTCTCACAATTAAAAATTCATGAAATTTCATGTAACATTTTTAAGTCACTGTGTACTAATATATTGTTTTTAATATTTTTTTAAAATATTTTATAACTGCAATTTCATTAAAGCAAATCAATATATTTGTCTCACTAATTAAACACCAGATAAAATGGAAAATCAAATAAATAGTAAAAGTATTATTATTAATAATGGTCTCATCTTAGGTATCATTAGTATTTTATTAAGTGTGACCATGTATGCCATGGGTAAACACTTAGAACCTCACTGGTCATTATCTATAATTTCAGGTATTTTATTTGTGGTATTAATTGTTATGGGGATTAAACAATATAAAGTTGCAAGCAGTGGTTTTATCTCATGGGGGCAAGCTGTAAAAGTAGGTGTAGGAATTTCTCTTATAGCTGCCTTAGCCAGCGTTATTTACAACTATACATTTGTAACTTTTATAGAACCTGATTTTATGAATCAAATGATGGAAATTCAAAACCAAAGGATGTTAGAAAACGGAATGACTGATGAGCAAATTGATGCCGCTAACGCAATGGCTAAAGGAATGAGCTCTCCCATCATGGGAGCTGCAATGGGAATTATTAGCTCTGCAATTATAGGCTTTATCATATCCGCTATTGCTGGAGCTGTTATGAAAAAGACACCAGAAGAACAATATTAATAATTCACCAAATACCCAAGGTCTCACATAAAACTTTCTTACCTTTGTTTTATATTAAGCATTAAATATGGATATATCGGTAGTAATACCACTTCTTAATGAAGAAGAGTCACTAAAAGAATTATATAATTGGATTGCAAAAGTTATGCAATCCAATTCCTATTTATATGAAGTAATTTTTATTGATGATGGAAGTACAGATACTTCTTGGAAAATTATTGAAAGACTGTCACAAGAAAGCAACACTGTAAAAGGGATTAAGTTTCAAAAAAATTATGGCAAATCACAGGCCTTAGATGCTGGTTTTGAAATGGCTATGGGAAAGGTAGTAATTACAATGGATGCTGACTTACAAGATAGCCCTGATGAAATTCCTGAACTATACCAACTAATTACTGAAGAGAACTTCGATTTGATTTCTGGTTGGAAAAAGAAGCGTTATGATAATGTTGTCACTAAAAACATTCCCTCTAAACTATTCAACTGGGCAGCTCGTAAAACATCTGGCTTAAAATTACATGATTTCAATTGCGGACTAAAAGCATACAAAAATGTAGTTATTAAAAGCGTCAAAGTAAGTGGGGAAATGCATAGATATATTCCTGTACTTGCTAAAAATGAAGGCTTTAACAACATTGGAGAAAAAGTAGTGCAACACCAAGCTCGTAAATACGGTGTTACTAAGTTTGGAATGAGTCGTTTTATCAATGGGTTTTTAGACTTAATAACAATTTCTTTTTTATCTAAATTCGGAAAACGTCCAATGCATTTTTTTGGACTTTTAGGGAGTCTCATGTTTTCTTTTGGTTTTTTATCTGCTTTCTATATAGGTTTTATGAAACTATATAAATTAGCAAAAGGCATGAAAACCATATTAGTAACAGACAATCCTTGGTTTTACATAGCATTAGCTTGTATGATTATTGGTACGCAACTTTTCCTAGCTGGATTCATTGGCGAATTACTTCTAAAATCTAATGAAAATCAAAAGCACTATGCTATAAAAGAAAAACTAAATTTCTAAAAACTATCTTTATTCACTCTTTTAACCCTATTCATGGAGAAGATAATAAACAACGCGAAACAATGGCTTTCAGATACCTTTGATGCTGAAACAAAAAATGAAATTACACAACTAATAGCTACCAAATCCGACGAATTAGCAGATCGGTTTTATAAAAATTTAGAATTTGGAACTGGAGGAATGCGAGGCATTATGGGAGCAGGCACCAATCGTATTAATAAATACACCTTAGGAAAAGCTACACAAGGGCTTAGCAATTACTTACAACAATCTTTTCCTAATAAAGAGCTAAAGGTAGCCATTGCCTATGATTGCCGTCATAACAGTAAGAAATATGCTAAACTCGTTGCCGATGTGCTCTCAGCTAATCATATAAAAGTATTTTTATTTAAAGACTTACGCCCTACTCCTGAGTTATCTTTTGCGGTGAGTTATTTGAATTGCGATGCTGGAATTGTATTAACAGCTTCACATAACCCACCTGAATATAACGGATATAAAGTATATTGGAATGATGGAGGGCAAATAGTTCCCCCTCAAGATAAAGGCATTATCGATGAAGTAAACTCTTTGGAATATGCTGATATTAATTTCAATGGTAATGACTCCTTAATTTCTTATGTAGGAGTCGAAATGGATGAAGCTTTTTGGGAAGCTTCTCTCGCAAATGGTACTTTTGGAGTAAAAGAGCGTGAAAATCTAAAGATAGTGTTTACTTCTTTACATGGCACCTCTATAACTCTAATCCCTGAAGTTTTAAAAAGAGCAGGATATTCTCAAGTACACGTCGTTAAAGAGCAAGAAATACCTAACGGTGATTTCCCTTCTGTAAAATCACCCAATCCCGAAGAACCAGAAGCCTTACAAATGGCTATTGACTTAGCTAATGAGATAGATGCAGATATTGTTATCGGTACAGATCCTGATTCTGATAGAGTAGGAATTGCTGTTAGAGATTTAAATGGCAACATGAAGCTAATGAACGGAAACCAAACAATGAGTATGATGACCAACTTCCTAATCAATGAATGGAAAAAAAAGGGGAAATTAAATGGAAAACAATTCATTGGATCAACTATAGTTTCTACTAACTTAGTTAATGAAATAGCAAAAAGTTACGAGGTAGAAACAAAAGTTGGACTTACAGGCTTCAAATGGATTGCTAAAATGATTAAAGACCATCCTCAACAAGAATTCATTGGCGGTGGCGAGGAGAGTTTTGGATATATGGTTGGTAGTTTTGTACGTGATAAAGATGCTGTTACTTCTACATTGCTAGCTTGCGAAATAGCTGCGAATGCAAAAGCCAACAATAGCTCTTTTTATAAAGAATTACTAAACTTATATACAAACCATTCATTTTATAAAGAACACTTAATTGCCATTGTTAAAAAAGGAATGGACGGAGCCGAGCAAATTAAACAAATAATGATTAATTTACGCAATACCCCATTCACGGAAATAGATGGTTCTAAAGTAAAGTTTTTATGTGATTACCAATCGTCTATTCAAAAAAACTTACTAACAGGAGAGGAAATAATAATGGACGTTCCTAAATCTAATGTATTAATTTATCATACAGAAGACGGAGCTAAAATAGCAGTGAGACCAAGTGGAACAGAACCTAAGATAAAGTTCTATTTTAGTGTAAAATCACCATTGGATTCTATGGATAATGCTCTTGAAGTAGAGCAAGAATTAGACGCTAAAATTCAACGAGTTATTAAAGAATTAAAATTATAAATGAATTATTTTAAAAGAATATTAAGATACGCACTACCCTATAAAAAATATGGTTTTTTAAACATCGTATTTAACATTTTATATGCAATATTTTCAACGCTATCTTTCATTGTTTTGATGCCTCTTTTAGAAGTTATCTTTAAACCTGATAAGAAACCAATTACAGAAGCTCCTATTTTTACAGGGATTACGAAATCTATAGATTTTTTTAAAAACTATATGAATTATGCTATCCATCAATTTGCTGGAGAAGATAAATCTAAAGCCTTGATTGCAGTGGTTACCTTGGTGATTACAACATTTTTCTTGAAGAATATTTTTAACTATTTGGCAATGTTCTTTATCACCTATCTCAGAAATGGTGTTTTAAAGGATATACGAAATGATCTATATAATAAAATTATAAATTTACCTATTTCTTTCTTTTCAGAAAAACGTAAAGGAGATACCATGGCACGCATAGGAACCGATGTTTTAGAAATACAAGTTTCTTTCTTGTCTATCCTAGAAATGTTAGTAAGAGAACCTCTTACCTTGGTTTTTACACTAATTGCCATGGTCATGATTAGCCTTAAATTAACCGTTTTTGTATTTATTTTTATCCCAATTGCTGGTTTCTTTATTTCTAAGATAGGAAAAAGTCTCAAACAAAAATCAGATGACGTTCAACAAGAACAAGGGCACTTTTTATCTCTTTTAGAAGAAACTCTAAGTGGATTAAAAATTATTAAAGCATTTAATGCTGAACAAACTTTTAACAAAAAATTTCAGCAATCTACCTCTCGATTTTATCATTTTTCAAATACTCTTTTAAATAGAACCAACCTAGCTAGTCCAACTAGTGAATTTTTAGGAATAGGAGTTATTTCTGTATTGCTTTGGTATGGAGGAAAACTTGTTCTTGTTGATCAGTCTCTAGATGGGGAAGATTTTCTTGCTTACATGGGCTTAGCATATAATTTTTTAACTCCAGCAAAAGCTATTTCAAAAGCTAGTTATAGTGTCAAAAAAGGAAATGCCGCGGCAGAAAGAGTGCTTGAAATCCTAGAAACGGAAAATGTTTTAGAAGATATTCCTAATGCTATTCAGAAGGATGCTTTTACAAATAATATTTCTTTTGAAAACATTTCTTTTAAATACGAACAAGAATACGTTTTAAAAGATTTTTCATTAACGATTCCTAAAGGTAAAATGGTTGCCTTAGTAGGGCAATCTGGTAGTGGTAAATCAACTATTGCAAATTTATTAACTCGATTTTATGATGTAAATAAAGGAGCTATTACAATTGATGGGGTTGATCTTAAAGCTCTCCAAAAATCATCTTTAAGACAACTAGAAGGATTGGTTACCCAAGATTCTATTTTATTTAATGATAGTATCAAAAACAATATTGCCTTAGGTGTTCCTAACAAAACAGATGCTGAAATTATAGAAGCTGCAAAAATTGCAAATGCTCATGAGTTTATTTCTGAATTGCCCAATGGATATGATACAAATATAGGAGATAGCGGTAATAAACTATCTGGAGGTCAAAAGCAACGTTTAAGTATTGCTCGTGCTATCCTTAAAAACCCTCCTATTATGATTTTAGATGAAGCAACTTCTGCACTAGATACAGAGTCTGAAAAATTGGTGCAAAATGCCTTGGAAAAAATGATGAAAAATAGAACCTCTATTATTATTGCACATCGATTATCTACCATTCAAAAAGCAGACATTATCGTAGTAATGCAAAAAGGTAAAATAGTAGAGCAAGGAACTCATGAAAATCTGATTGCGAATAATAATGTATACAAGAAACTTGTTGATATGCAATCCTTAACTTAATAAAAACTATATTAGAAAAATTAAAATCATAAAAATAAAAGCCCCTAAAGGAATATCAAATCATTCTTTAGGGGCTTTAATAATATACTTACTCAAAAACTTACATATATAATTAATAATTAACGTGAGTTCGACTTAACTTATTCCAAGATTAGGTAAGAACCTTTGTATTTTAATGCTCGGTTTTGATTCAAGAAAAGAGTAAGCAGTCAATCCAGCAATTAGGTTTCCTAAGAAGTTATCAAACGAGCGATGTCTAGAATGTTCCATCTGGCAGGTATTTTTTAATACGTCATTTACAGATTCTATAATTGCTCTTTTTCTTAAGTAAACTTTATCCATAAAATCAAGAGCTTTCTTGTTCATGTTCTTTCTTAATTTGGTAACCAAATGGATACCATCCACAAATAATTTATCAAATAGATCTTTGCCTAAATAACCTTTATCACCATATATTTTTCCAAATATCTTATCGTGAAAGCACTTGTTCTTTAAAGGATATCTGTCATCTACATTTGCTTTAGTAATCATAAAATCAACTATTTGTCCTTTATCATTACAGACTAAATGAAGTTTAAAACCGTAGAACCAACCCAATGTCCCGTAACTTTTTTCTGCGATTCCTTTAAATACCTTGTGTTGTTTTTCTCTTTTATAATGACTCACTTTTAGTGCTGTGGAATCAATAAAAGAGATACCAGAACACTTACCTAATCCGTGTAGTTTTAAATACACTGCTAAAGGTGGAATAACTTTCTTTTGTAGTTCTACAAATCGATTATAGGAGACAAGATCAGGAAAGAAATCATCCATGTATTTGCACACGTAATACAAATAAAAGTGTTTTAAATTTCGATAGGATTTTAGATGAAAAATAACCATAATGGTCATTACTTCACTTTTGCTCATTTTGGATTTTCTCTTGCGCTTTTTAACTTTAGAACTCTCTGAAATACTGTTTTTTATTAAAACTGTTTCAAATTCTTTCATAAAATCGTCAAGATTACAAAATATTTCAATTATTTTAGTGTCAGAAATCATAAGCAGAATAATTTTAGTTTATTGGAATTCAACACTTTAATATACTAAATTTTCTGCTTTTTTACTATAGTAAAAATAGATTTCTTACGTCGAACTCACGTTAAAATACCTTTAGCATCAAATATTTCTACTTTACCTCCTTTTTCGCAACCTTCCAAATGAAGCAAGGCATTGGTTGGATTTGGGAAAACTCTAGTTACTTTATCCCATTTCGTAAAATCATTTTTTAAACTTTCTTTCAATAAAGCTTTTTCATTTAATACCCCGTTTAAATAACTACGGTGACTTTTAGAAAAAGACGAGTTATTAGTTAAATCCCAATTAATAGACCAAGTCATTATCCCTCTAAATTTAGGATATATTTTACTTGTTTTGTAGGTACTATTTGCATATTCAGTTCCTTTTACCAAATAATCCATTGCCTGTTGTACAATGAATTCAGAAGTATATCCACTACCAGCTGCTTGAACTGTTGAGGGCAAGCCTATAAGTACTTGTTCTTCTCTCAAACCAGGAAAAAACAATCCTGTTTGAGCTATTGGAAAACCTGTAATTAGCATTTCTGCCATTGCTACATGAAAATCTGCCATTCCTGGTTGGTATATTTTTCCATCTTTACCAAACATAGACCCTGTGTTATAATGTTGTACATGAATATACGTCAATTCATCTCTAAGTCCATTTATAATAGGCAAATATGCACCAAAAATACCTTTATAAGAACCATAACCTCCTTGTACGTAAGCTGTTTCAGGTGCCATACTTAAAATAAAATTAGCTCCTCCTGTAAAGGCACGTATTTCTTTTGTTGCTGCTATTAAATTTACAATTGCAGGAGTTACAGGTTTTTCAAAATCCATATCTCCTTGATCTAGCGAAAGAGAACTTCCTTCCAAATCAATATCCAACCCATCAAATCCGTAAGTTCTTATAATATCTGTCATAGAAGAAACAAAAGCTTCTTTGTCTTCTTCCGTCTCCAAATGCACCATTGCATTTGCCCCTCCTATTGATATCAATACTTTTTGCCCTCTTTCTTGTAAAAAGTAATATCATCTATAAATTCTTGTTTATTCCCTCCATATATCTCATACGGTGCAAATGTCATCTTAGAAGTACTTCCTACTACAGGCTCAGCAAAAGCTACACAAATTACATCCCAATCAGTAGCAACCTCTCTTAACTTCGGAATTGCAGCCCCATTATTAAAATTATGCCAATACCCTACCAATATCTTTTCTGAAATTGCTGTACTAGTATGCTCTTCATTACTTGTAACCGCATTAACCAGCACCCTTTCTGATACAATACGATCATTTTCCTCATTTATAGCCACGGCTGTAAGGTCATAACTATCTAAATTTGCATTTGTAATTGTATAAGAATACGGACTTGTAGTTGTTTCTCCTAATAAAGTTGCTCCATTGTAAAATACTACCTTTAAAATATTTTCCTTCTTTACTAATGCTGTAGTTATAATTAAATTTTCTCCTTTATTGTATGTCGAATAATTAATAGGCGATTCTATTTTTATAGATGAGGTACCAACTGTATCTTCTTCTATATTTACCGTACAACCACCTATTTTTATCCATGCATCTTCCCAATAAGTTCCTTCTCCAGGAGCATACGCCCATGCTGCCTCTGAGGAGCACCACCCTGGTACACTACAACTAAACCGACTTCCTTTATTTTGAACTTTTTCACCTTCTGTATAAGAACTTCCTTTTACATAAGTAGGCAAACCATTACATTCATCTGACACAACATTAGTAATCGTTACCATCACTTTATTAGAAGCTGTTACAGCACCCTGATTATCAGTTGCTATTGCCCAAAACTCATAGGTTCCAACTGCTAAATCATAAATTATATGTGTATAAGGAGCTTTATCAATTATTTTTAATTCTTCTGTTCCTTTATAAAGCTTTACAAAGCTTATTTCCCCATCAATATCCGTAGCATTTATGAATAATTCCAAAGGATCTCCTTCTTTTATCATTGTTTTATCATTCAAAACACTCATATCAATAACAGGTGCAGTATTATCAATTTCTCCACTACAATCTGCTATTCTTTCCCAAACTCCATTTTCTGAGTTAGTTTCTGGGTTCTCATTTTTTGTCCACCATTTAGCACTATAATGAGTTCCATTTTTTTGAACATTATCTCCCTTCACATATATTTTTTCTGAAGACCATACCTCATAATTATCACAAAAGCTCACCGTTGTAGGCATTGTATAAAATGAAATTTGATCTTCACTCTTAACACCATTACGATCAATTGCTATTGCTCTTACCTCATATTTTGCTTCTTCTAAAGGGGTATATACTCCTTTATAAACTTGACCTTCTTTCTTTCCCGTAATTTTAATACCATTTACTTCAAAAAAAACTTCATCAATACCCTCTTTAAAATTCTCCGCAATTGCCCACAATTCTATTGTTTCTCCTAATTTTAAAAAAGTGTCATGTTGAGGATTTGTTATTTTAATCTTAGGGAGTTGTGTTTTTTCCTCTACTAAAATTGTAATTTCTAAAGATTTTGTTGAAGCTCCTTCATTATCAAAAGACTTCACAGTAAAAGTATGTTTCCCTACTTCTAAAGTTGTTATGTTATATTCATAAGGAAAACTCATATCTTCTCCTAAAAAAACACCTTCTTTATAAAAGCTACTTTAACAATATTTCCATCTATATCTGATGCCGTTGCTCTTATATTTAAAGAAGTTCCTTCTTCAACCATTGTATCATTTAGAGGAGCTATTATACTTACTATAGGAACTATATTATCATTAGACGAATCCGTTTTACTTGCAAAAACTTCGTTGATTGTATTTACCAAAGGGGATTTCACTTCATTCCACCTCTTTAACTTAGTTCCATAAGAAGTATAAGCACCTTGAAACTCCAAATCACCAAAAACAGTCCAAATAATTGCTCCCCCTAAATCATGATCTTTTATAAATGCTGCCTTTATAGCTATCGATTCCTCATCATCATAACTAAGAAAGAAATTATTTTTCACCAAATATGGCACCTTTGCTTCGCTATCCCATTTTCTTTCCCAACCACTATCTTCTTTTAAAGCTGTTTGCTTGATATAGTGATACATAGGAGTTCCATCATAGATATCTTTTTTCCAATTAGTAAAATCTGCGGATGTTGCTACTAAACCATCTGGCTGTACCATTTCTAAACGCTTAACCGTGTTTCCATTCAAAGCTGCTTTGTTTGCAGTAATTACACCTCTCCCGTAAAACGGAGCTCTCATACATATTTTATTTTTCGGTACCCCTAATGCTAACATTTTTTTCAATGTTGACTTCCAATTAAAGTGTCTTACTTCTGCATTGGTATAAGGATAAACTGGTGCGTTATGTCCTGCTTTATCTGACCAACCTCCATTGAAATCATAAGACATCATATTAAAATAATCTATCGTATTCGTTAAAGTATCCCAATTAAAACTAGCTAACTTATTCGGATCAGAAGACATTGCCGTAGTTATTAATTTTTCAGTACCAATAGCAGCTCTCAAATCCTTTACTAATAGTTCAAAATTATAGAAATCTGCCTTTGTTCCTGTAAAATTCATTCCTGAATAACCAGGATACTCCCAATCCAAATCGATACCATCAAAACCTATAGCGATTAACCTTTTACAATCTGCTATAAACCTTGCTTTTTTTACAGGATCAGCCGCCATTTCAGGAAAATGTTTACTCATACTCCATCCTCCAATAGAAGCCATAACTTTTACTCCTTGTTGATGCGCTAATTCTAATACCCCCAAAGCACCTCCTTCTTTATGTAAAGGTACAGGTAACGTTCCACTAAGTCCCCAAATAGGATGCCTCCACGTAGTTCCATTCAACGCCACCTCGAAACCTTGTTTTTCAGCTCTTTCCTTCGCATTTTGATTTATATATTGTACAGGATCTAGCTCTCCAAAAAGAATATGCAAATCCCAGCTACTATAAATATCTGTATAAAAAATATCTGCTGGTAATTGTACTTCTCCTTTTTCATGTATTTTCTTGTTTCTTAAATCGCCACTATGCAATGATCCATCATTAGCAACTCCAAAAAAAGAATAATTTAAAATCGTATATTTAGTATAATCAATATTAAGGTGTGTTAAAGCTCCTTGTCCAGGAACACCTGCATTATTTGTTTTCCAAGCATCCCAATTACTAAGATAGCCTATAATTTGCTTTTGATGATGTGCTGTAGTAGCTTTTCCACCTGTATTTACTTGCGAAAATGTAGTTGTAATTAAAAAGAAGAATACATATAATATATTCTTCCTTACTTGTTGAAGGGAATTCATAAGTTTTAAATTAAGTTATTAGTTAATATCCACGCAAAATGAGATTTCTAATAATTAATTCAAAAAAAAATAGATTAACAACATAAAAAAGCCAATATACAACCTTTTTTAACCTATAGAAATAGGTAAGATCACTATTCTATTTCTAATACCTCTCCTACTAAAATTCTATTTAACTCTATTCCATTCCGCTCCTTTAATTCTTTTACAGAAATTCCATATATCCTAGAAATCCGGTACAATGTTTCTCCTTTTTTAACAACGTGGTGCTTTCCTTCTCTTAATTTATGTTCTAAAGAAACTTCTTTTTCTTGTTCACGCTCTTTTTTATAACCAATAACAATATCTTGTTCTGGTTTTATATCGTCGTAATCAAAATACGCATTTAAATTATAAATATCTTGAATACGAATGCCATATTTTCGAGCAATAGCATACAATGTTTCTCCTTTTTTTACGCGATGCGTTATGGTAGGATCAAATTCTTCTTTCGCTCTTTCTTTTTTAAATGGTTTCTCTGGATAATTATAGCTAACATCTCCCGTAACCAAATTCATATATGCTGTCTTCCCTTCTAAAAGAATTTCATCCCAACCTTCTGGTAATGTTTTTTCTTGCGAAAAGCTCACTGACACAGTAAAAACTAATATAAACAACTCCTTCCTTAATTTACTAATAATCATAACTTAACAAATTTATGCAATTTTATGAATTTGATTCTTAATCACAAAATTTACACCATAAACAAATAGTTTGACACTAGTTATAACTTGAAAATATTAAAATGAAATGCCTTTTTATCCTTGCTATTTTATTTGAAAAAGACCCGAAACACATCTAAATGTTCTTTTATAGAATCTATTCCATTTTTTTTCCAAAAACATCTTTTCTTATCCTTGGAAGCTCTAGCTCATAACGAACTACAAGTACCCTAATTAAAATGATAGTTAAAGCAGAAATTACAAATTGAATGGTAGCGTTCGTACTTAAAAACTCTAGTATCAAATACACTATTCCACCAATAAAACAAGCAGAAGCATAAATTTCTTTTTTAAATATTAATGGAACTTTTCTAGTTAAAACATCTCGAATCACCCCTCCAAAAACTGCTGAAATAACTCCCATGATTAAAGCAATAAAAGGGTGCAATCCAAAATCAAGACATTTCTCCAATCCTAATAGAGTAAAAACACCAATTCCTACGGTATCAAATAAAAAGAACGTTTTTCGTAAGGGAGCAATTTTACTCTTAAACAGGAAAGTTATAAATACAGCTATGAGTATTGTCCAAATATAGTTCATATCACTAATCCAATTTATCGGATGTGAATCAATTAGAACATCTCTCAACATTCCTCCACCAACTGCGGTTACAAATGCAATGATAATTACTCCAAATATATCAAACTGCTTCTTTATAGCTACTAATGCACCCGAAATTGCAAAAGCAAAAGTACCTAAAATGTCTAATGCATAAATTACACTCATTTTTAGATGTTCACTTCAGTAAACTCAATATCTAAGGCTTTTTGCATCTCATAAATACGCTCTAATTCATTAGGAAGAATCAATGCCAAAGAAATACCTCTCTTTCCACCTCTTGCAGTTCTACCACTTCTATGTGTATAATACTCTATATTTTCTGGCAATTGATGATGTAATACAAAGGCTAAATTATGAACATCAATCCCTCTAGCAGACACATCCGTAGAAACTAATAATTGTAAGCTCTCATTTTTAAACATACGCATTACTTTTTCTCTTTCTCTTTGCTGCATATCTCCTTCTAGAGCATCTACAGAAAACCCTTCTTCTTTTAATAATTTTGTTAAATTTTGAGTTCCTGCTTTCGTTCTACAAAAAATCAAACCTCGTTCGCTTCCTCTGCCTTCTAAAAAACGAATCAAAACATCTACCTTTTCTTTTATTGTTGTTTTTACAAACCTATGTGTAATATTAGCATTTACTAATGCATTTTTATTTACTTCTATCCTTTTAGCATTTGGAGACATATAAGTTTTTATGATTCTTTGGATTTCCTCAGGCATAGTTGCTGAGAATAGCCATGTATTACGAGCTCCATTTGTATATCTTAGTATTCTATTGAGGTCTTGCTTAAACCCCATACTTAACATTTCATCTGCTTCATCAAGTATCAATGTTTTTATCTCTCTCAAGTTAATAGCACCTCTTTCTATTAAATCGATTAACCTCCCAGGCGTTGCAACAACAATATGGGTTACTCGTTCTAAGTTTTTAACTTGCTTTTCTATCTTTTCTCCTCCATAAACTCCCTCTACAAAAATCTGACTATCAACATACTTGGTAAATTTAAATAACTGTTTCTTTATTTGTTGAACCAATTCTCTTGTTGGCGATAAAATTAAAGCTTGTATATTGGAATTAGAAGTATTAATCTTATTTAAAACAGGTAAACCGTAAGCAGCCGTCTTTCCTGTTCCTGTTTGTGCTAATCCAATAAAATCAGTAGAAGCATTTAATAATAAAGGAATTGTTTCTTTTTGAATTGGAGTTGGGTGCTTTATCCCTAACTCTTTTAATCCTTTTACAAAACTTTTATGGACTCCTAATTCTAAAAATGTTGACATAATCTTTTCTATAATTCAGGCAAAGGTAATTTTATTTTACTGGATTTAATAGATTTAAAACACTTTCTGTTATTCTGGCCGGTCGTCTTCCTTTTTTATCTAACAGACAAAATGTTGTTTCTGCTTTTGCTAGTACCTTTTCTTCTTTTAATATATGCACATGTCTTACCGATTTTACTCCTGCTGTTTTTCCTACCCAAGTTCTTATAGTTACTACATCTCCTAATACAGCTTGCTGTAAATAGTCAATTTCATGACGGATAATAAACCACATATAAGGAAAATCTTTTTCATTACGAGTTAGAAAACTCCAATGTTTATCAGCAGCCCTTTGCACCCATTCTAAATATACAACATTGTTTACATGGTTTAAATAATCTATTTCGCTTGAGATAACGGTATGTTTAAATTCAAAAAATTCCATAATACTTTTTTAAGCGAAATTACTAGCATTTTATTTAACAATACTCATTATAATTCGTATTTATTCGTTAGATATATTTTATGGAGCTATTTGAATACTCTCATTTTTCTTAGATATCTGTCTAGCTCAGGATATTCTAACAATTGATTCCTAACTATTCTCTTTATTTAAAAGGTCTATTTATCACTATAATATCTATCGATTTCCGCAAAAAATAACTGCTGATTATAAATCATGCAAATAAAAAATAATACTTTAAATTTTATTTTATCATAGAAGACTATGCTACTAATCGTTGGCGCTTTCTAAAGTTGTTTACAATAGTTTTTAACGTTTCCAAACCTACTGACCAATGATTTCTGTGATGTTGATACTACAAACTACTTGATTTGAGTCAAACTATTTTTATTGAAAGCTGCCAGTATTAGGAAGAGACTTATTACTCATTCCTAGTGCCTTATCATACATTTTACTAGCTTGATCATTCGAAATCAACAACATTTCCTTTTAAGGTTATTTTATTATTTTTTTATATTAACTATGAATTATACGATTTAAACTTTAAAATGCGTTATAAATATTTCTTTGTATCTATAATCAGCTACAATTGATTTTATAAGTTCATTGTCCATTTGATTTACAATTTGATATAACCATTGTTTTAATTCTGTCATATTTTGAAAATACTTATTTCTAAAACGATACTTGATATATTGCCATATTTGTTCACAGGGATTAAGTTCTGGTGTGTACGGAGGTATTCTCAAGAGAAAAATATTATCAGGCACATTAATATTTTTTGAGGAATGAAAAGCGGCATTATCTATAACTACAATTTTATATTCGTTAGGATTATGTAGAGAAAAAGCCGCTAAATAGGCTTCAAATATTTTTGAATCTACTCCATTAATTTCCCACACAAAACTATCTCCATTTATAGGAGAATAGCTACCCCACAGGTAAGTATTAGAAAATTTATGTTGGTAAGACACTACTGGTTTTAATCCTACTAACGATAGACATTTACCTACAAAGGTCTTCAGACCAAATCGAGATTCATCTTGAAAATATAAATTGACGCTATCAAATCTATTATTCTTATTTAGACTATCTCTAATCGAATTAAACCTATCAGGAAGTTTTAAAAAATTCAGCCGAAGCATCTTTATCTTTCTTAACGTTACTTTTTCTTGGAACTTTAAGAGTAGTACCTAATTTAGTTTTTAAGTATTTCCAAAGCCATTGATATTCAATCTTAACACCGTGATTTACTTCTAACCACTTTTGAACATCTTTATAACCATTGAATTGAACTCTTTCTTGGTTCAACAGATTCTGTAACTCCTTGTGAATAGCAGGAGTAATTATTTTTGAGGATCTATTACGTTTGTCTGGACTTAGGTAATAATCTATTCCTTTTTCTCTATATATCTTCAACCATCTATGAAGAGTACTATAATTGATAGAAAGGATACTAGCTATTGGACCTAATGTTTTATAACCTCCTGAGCTAATTAAAAACAAAACTTTAAGCTTTTGTGAACTCTTAAAATTGGTTACTTTTTGTTTGTACGATTCTAATGTGTCTAAATCTTCTCTAATACGGATTTGAGTCAGTCTTCCCATACCTTAAAGATAATAAATTTAACTTAAATTAAAGTTTAATTGGTATTACACCAACAATACGAGACTTCCTAGTACTCTCCATAAAACAAAAAAGCCTTAGAATCACTAAAATTCTAAGGCACTTTTTATTTACTTGCTTCTCAAACAAACAACTATAATCACTATTTCTTAACTATATAAAAATAAGATCTTCGATTTAGTTGATGTTCTTCTTCACTACACTTATTTCTATGTGCGTCATCACAATGATTTAATAATTGATCTTCGCCATATCCTATTGCACTCGCTATTCTTGAACCCTCAATACCTCGTGAAATTAAATAATCTCGGGTTGATTTAGCTCTCCTATCTGACAATCTTCGGTTATACCCCTTAGACCCTCGACTATCTGTATGCGATTCTATCCTTATCACCATATTCGGGTGGTTATTCATTACTGATACAATATGCTCTAACTCATACTCCGCATCCTCTCGAATATCCCACTTGTCAAAATCAAAATAAATAGGTTTAATTACTATTTGATCCTCCACTATTAATGGAACTAATCCTAAATCTACTTCTTGTATTCCCGATCGTTTACCACTAGTAGCCACTGCCTCTTGTGCTGATTTATAATCTGACTGCTCTGCTACAACTACATAATTCGATTTACACGAAACCTGTTCAAAAGTATATACTCCATTCGAATCGGTTTGCTGACTCGCTATGATCGACCCTGATTCATCAATGAGCTTCACCATTGCTTCTGCTAAAACTACTCCTGTTCGTAAGTCTCTTACCTCTCCAGAAATTCCTTGAACACATTCATAAATTAAAAAACTATAAATATCATCATCTCCCTTTCCTCCATCACGGTTAGAGGAAAAGAATCCTTTATCTAAACCTTGGTTCAATACAAATGAAAAATCATCCCGATTACTATTAATTGGACTTCCTAAATTCTCCGGTTTTGTATAAACTCCATTTTCTTTCTTGCTCTCAAATACATCCAATAACCCTAAGCCCAAATGCCCATCTGACGAAAAATACAACGTTTGGTCTGATCCTATAAATGGAAACATCTCTCTACCTTCTGTATTAACTGGTCTTCCTAAATTTTCTGGTTTCCCATATCCTCCTGATGCTTCTATAGATACTTTATAAATATCTGAAGATCCTAATCCTCCAGGCATGTCTGATACAAAATACAACGTTTGTTCATCTACACTTAATGCTGGATGCCCTACGGAATAAGACGCATTATTAAAAGGAAGTTCCTCCGGAGTACTCCAAACTCCCTCTTTTAATACCGATTTATAAATCTTTAAACGAGACGTTCGTTTTTTATCTTTATGCAAACGCTTTCCATCATAGTTATTTCGCGTAAAATACATTGTGCGACCATCTTTGGTTAAGATCGCATTTGATTCATGGTATCCCGTTGCTATTGGTGATTTTATTGAAACCGTTTCTTCAACCTCTAGAATATCACTCGAATCACCCATTAATTCATCCAGCTTCATCGACGATTCATATAGGTTCAAATAAGGTTGTTTATTCCATTTATACAACTTCGGATTGCCTCCAACCGCCTTAGAAGATGCATAATAAAGCTTATTTCCTTGAATAAAACCTCCAAAGTCAGAGTACTTCGTATTACTTGATAAATTATGCACATTCAAATAAGTCTCTGGCTTATTGGTATAAGCTGAAAAATAATCTTTATTACTCAATAGCTCTCCTCCACGACTATCTTCCTTTTGTAATGCATTAAACTTTAACATCCAACTATCTGATAAAGATTGCTCCCCATTACTCTTTAAACTTTGAGCATATTTAAACAAATACTCCGGAGATACACTGGACGCATACTTGCTTAATAACTCTCCATACCAATGTGATGCTTCATTCGTTTCTGAATTAAGGTAATGGCAATCTCCTAAACGTTCCAAAACTAATTGTGATCGATCTCCTCCTTCATATAACTTCTTATATAATTCTGAGGCTTTTTTATAAGAGTATTCTTTAAAATACCGGTCCGCAGCATATTTTCGCTGACCAAAACTAAACGTGGTTACCAATAAGGCAACGAATATTAATATATAGTGTTTCATAATTGTTCCTTATTTGAGTTAAAAAAATCTTGGTGATAGTACACTTACCTCCTTAAAGATCTCATAGCGTAACATAATCTCATGAGTTCCTGAATTGTAATTCTGCAAATTACTCGTTGTCAAATCATAAGCATATCCTATATGAAGACCCTCCGTTACTTGAAATCCTAAAATACCACTGATCGAATCATCCCAACGCCAAGAAATACCCGCATTGAATCGATCATGGAATAAAAAGTTCGCTGAAACATCTAAAGATAAAGGTGCTCCGGATACTACTTTTGTTAAAACCGCAGGTTTAAACTTTATACGATCGTTTAATTCAAAAACATATCCTGCTATTAAAAAATAATGCATACGCTCTGCTGCTACAGATTCTAAATCATTGTCATAATGATCCGTTCGTAAAAAATTTGGAACAGAAATACCTGCATACCATTTTGGGGTATAATAATACAACCCCGCTCCTACCGTAGGTAAAAACTTATTATTGATATTTTCATTCAATAATTTATCCGTTGCATCTCGGTACCTCCCTTTGCTCCAATCAATATTAAGCAAACGAGCTCCTAGTTTTAGTCCAAAGGCAAAGTTCCCTTCATCACTAGTACGCAAGGTGTAAGAAGTATTCACATCTAATGACGTTTCATTTACGGGACCAATCTTATCATTTACCAAATTAACTCCTAAGCCTACTCCACTATAACCTAGTGGAGTATCGTAACTTAGTGTTTGTGTTTCTGGGGCTCCTGTAAATCCTACCCATTGTGTACGTGCCAAACCTGTAATTGTTGTATGCCCCCGCGATCCAGAATACGCAGGGTTTACACTCATCGTATTATACATATACTGTGTGTACTGAGGGTCTTGCTGACCATATATCGTAAATGATAGCAAGAATATTCCTAGTAATAAAATATTGCGTTGTAGTAAAATATTCATATTGCTTTGTATTTGTGTTAATCTCATGTTTCCTGTGAATTTATACTACCTATTAATGTATAACCATCCTTTTAAAGGTTCTTTCCCTGATTCCCCTAAATCCAGTACATAAAAATACGTCCCTACTGGTAATTTAGAATTCTCATCTATATTTAAGCGTCCATTCGAAACTCCTTTAAATGTATTATCATATCCTTTCTTACTATAAACCAAATTACCCCATCTATTATAAATCTCTAAATTATTATTCGGGTAACGCTCTATAAATTCAATATAAAAAGTATCATTATCACCATCTCCATTAGGCGTAAATTCATTATAGATAGTAACGGTTTCATCCATATCTAAATAATCTGGAATACCATCATTATCCGTATCTTGCGCATCTGTAATACTACCATCTGTATTTGGATCTGGATTCTCATCAATCGTATTCACTCCATCGCCATCATCATCCGTATCTAAATAATCTGGAACTCCATCATTATCCGTATCCTGTGCATCTGTTATAATACTATCTGTATTTGGATCTGGATTCTCATCAATCGTATTCACTCCATCACCATCATCATCCGTATCTAAATAATCTGGAATACCATCATTATCCGTATCCTGTGCATCTGTAACACTACCATCTGTATTTGGATCTGGATTCTCATCAATCGTATTCACTCCATCGCCATCGTCATCGATATCCTGAAAATCTGGTGAACCATCATTATCTGTATCTACTGGATTTACCTTTCCTCCTCCCGAAGGATTCGTATCATCTGCATCTGCAGTATCCACAATTCCATCGCCATCTAAATCTGTTGTACTATCTAAAACGCCATCTCCATCTGTATCTAAACTCCCTGCATCTTGACCACTCTCCACTATATCCAAAATACCATCCCCATCACTATCTAAATCTAAGGTATCTGGAATACCATCGTTATCTGTATCCAATCCTGGGGTACCGTTCTCCTCTATAACATCTAAAATCCCATCATTATCATCATCTAAATCTACTGAATCTACAACCCCATCGCCATCTGTATCTGGTTCTACAACAACCAAAGCCGTTGCCGTATCACAATTCCCTGGGTTTAAAACCTCACATATCTGATACGTAACTGTATAGCTTCCCGAAGGAGTACCTGAAGGTACTATTAAATTTCCTGAACCATCTATACTAACTCCTGTCAGTCCTCCCTCATTTAATACTGTTATTAAAATATCATTGTCATCTACCAAAACACCATTTAACGTATCGTTCTCTGTTACATCTCCTGCGATGCCTCCTGTAAATCCATTGACTGTATCCAATCCAGATGCATCCGTATCGTTATTTGCTACAATTGGCGCTCCTAATACATTTACTACTGAAATTACACTGCTACAATTCATCGGATTCGTTACCTCACAAATCGTGTATTCTACATCATAACTACCCGCAGGAGTACCTGGTGCTACCGTTACTGTTCCGTCTGCATTTAAAGTCAATCCTGCTGGAACATTATCTGGCGTTAACTCAACATCTCCAGGACCTGTCCCAATATTTACTGGCACTCCATTTAATGTATCATTACCCGTCAACGCTGGTGTCGTTCCTCCCGCTAATCCATCAACACCTGCTACTGTATCCGCCACTGCTTCTATTACAGGTGGTACCACTACAATGATTGCCGTAGCTCGATCACAATTTACTGGAGTCGCTCCATTCTCACAAATATCATACTCTATAGTATAATTACCCGCAGGAGTATTTGCGTCAATTGTTACCGTTCCATCTCCATTTAGCGTCAAGCCTGCTGGAACTGTAACTCCACTTAAACTTACCTCGCCGGCTCCTGTTCCTATCACTACTCCACTGCCATCCAACGTATCATTACCAACTACACTGGACGTATTATCTCCTGCCGTAACTGGGCTTCCTGTAAAATCATCATCTACTGCATCTATTGGATTCGATACCACTATAGTTGCCGTAGCTCGATCACAATTTACTGGAGTCGCTCCATTCTCACAAATCTCATACACCACTGCATAACTACCAGAAGGTGTACCAGTAGCAACACTAACTGTTCCATCTCCGTTTAGCGTCAAGCCTGCTGGAACTGTAACTCCACTCAAACTTACCTCGCCGGCTCCTGTTCCTATCACTACTCCACTGCCATCCAACGTATCATTACCAACTACACTAGACGTATTATCTCCTGCTGTAACTGGACTTCCTGTAAAATCATCATCTACTGCATCTATTGGATTCGATACCACTATAGTTGCCGTAGCTCGATCACAATTTACTGGAGTCGCTCCATTCTCACAAATCTCATACACCACTGCATAACTACCAGAAGGTGTACCAGTAGCCACACTAACTGTCCCATCTCCGTTTAGCGTCAAGCCTGCTGGAACTGTAACTCCACTCAAACTTACCTCGCCGGCTCCTGTTCCTATCACTACTCCACTGCCATCCAACGTATCATTACCAACTACACTAGACGTATTATCTCCTGCTGTAACTGGACTTCCTGTAAAATCATCATCTACTGCATCTATTGGATTCGATACCACTATAGTTGCCGTAGCTCGATCGCAATTTACTGGAGTCGCTCCATTCTCACAAATCTCATACACCACTGCATAACTACCAGAAGGTGTACCAGTAGCCACACTAACTGTTCCATCTCCGTTTAGCGTCAAGCCTGCTGGAACTGTAACTCCACTCAAACTTACCTCGCCGGCTCCTGTTCCTATCACTACTCCACTGCCATCCAACGTATCATTACCAACTACACTAGACGTATTATCTCCTGCCGTAACTGGACTTCCTGTAAAATCATCATCTACTGCATCTATTGGATTCGATACCACTATAGTTGCCGTAGCTCGATCACAATTTACTGGAGTCGCTCCATTCTCACAAATCTCATACACCACTGCATAACTACCAGAAGGTGTACCAGTAGCCACACTAACTGTTCCATCTCCGTTTAGCGTCAAGCCTGCTGGAACCGTAACTCCACTTAAACTTACCTCGCCAACTCCTGTTCCTATCACTACTCCACTGCCATCCAACGTATCATTACCAACTACACTAGACGTATTATCTCCTGCTGTAACTGGACTTCCTGTAAAATCATCATCTAATGCATCTATTGGATTCGATACCACTATAGTTGCCGTAGCTCGATCACAATTTACTGGAGTCGCTCCATTCTCACAAATCTCATACACCACTGCATAACTACCAGAAGGTGTACCAGTAGCCACACTAACTGTTCCATCTCCGTTTAGCGTCAAGCCTGCTGGAACTGTAACTCCACTCAAACTTACCTCGCCGGCTCCTGTTCCTATCACTACTCCACTGCCATCCAACGTATCATTACCAACTACACTAGACGTATTATCTCCTGCTGTAACTGGACTTCCTGTAAAATCATCATCTACTGCATCTATTGGATTCGATACCACTATAGTTGCCGTAGCTCGATCGCAATTTACTGGAGTCGCTCCATTCTCACAAATCTCATACACCACTGCATAACTACCAGAAGGTGTACCAGTAGCCACACTAACTGTTCCATCTCCGTTTAGCGTCAAGCCTGCTGGAACTGTAACTCCACTCAAACTTACCTCGCCGGCTCCTGTTCCTATCACTACTCCACTGCCATCCAACGTATCATTACCAACTACACTAGACGTATTATCTCCTGCCGTAACTGGACTTCCTGTAAAATCATCATCTACTGCATCTATTGGATTCGATACCACTATAGTTGTCGTAGCTCGATCACAATTTACTGGAGTCGCTCCATTCTCACAAATCTCATACACCACTGCATAACTACCAGAAGGTATACCAGTAGCCACACTAACTGTTCCATCTCCGTTTAGCGTCAAGCCTGCTGGAACTGTAACTCCACTCAAACTTACCTCGCCGGCTCCTGTTCCTATCACTACTCCACTGCCATCCAACGTATCATTACCAACTACACTAGACGTATTATCTCCTGCCGTAACTGGACTTCCTGTAAAATCATCATCTACTGCATCTATTGGATTCGATACCACTATAGTTGTCGTAGCTCGATCACAATTTACTGGAGTCGCTCCATTCTCACAAATCTCATACACCACTGCATAACTACCAGAAGGTGTACCAGTAGCCACACTAACTGTTCCATCTCCGTTTAGCGTCAAGCCTGCTGGAACTGTAACTCCACTCAAACTTATCTCGCCGGCTCCTGTTCCTATCACTACTCCACTGCCATCCAACGTATCATTACCAACTACACTAGACGTATTATCTCCTGCTGTAACTGGACTTCCTGTAAAATCATCATCTACTGCATCTATTGGATTCGATACCACTATAGTTGCCGTAGCTCGATCACAATTCGCCGGAGTCGCTCCATTCTCACAAATCTCATACACCACTGCATAACTACCAGAAGGTGTACCAGTAGCCACACTAACTGTTCCATCTCCGTTTAGCGTCAAGCCTGCTGGAACCGTAACTCCACTTAAACTTACCTCGCCAACTCCTGTTCCTATCACTACTCCACTGCCGTCAAACGTATCATTACCAACTACACTAGACGTATTATCTCCTGCTGTAACTGGACTTCCTGTAAAATCATCATCTAATGCATCTATTATTGGAATAACTTTTAAAGTTGCTTCATTTACTATCCTTGTACAAGGATTATCAGGATGCGTTACTACTAATTTATATACTTTTCCATCTAACCCAGTTACATTACTTATTGTTAATATAGTTGTGTTGACTCCTGAATACACCCCTGTATTTGATAAATCAACACCATCTTCCTGCCATTGATATACAATAGCACCTGAAACATCCATAGCAGATGCATCTGCATAATTAGGCACCGTTGATGGAGCCGTACCTGTAAAAACAGTTGTACTAGTTGCAATTGCTGAAGTTATTCCAAACGTTACGGGGTTTCCATTTAACACAGCTTGATTAACTAAACTTGCAGCATCTACAATTAACCTTGTAGCAATATCTTCTCTTCCTGTCGTTCCATTATAGCTAGTTCCTAAAATCGCTCCTCCAGTAGTTACTTGACCAGAAGAATTAACACCATCTCCATCTACAAGCCCATCATCATTGGCATCTGCTCCTCCTGATTCTATAGCATCATTACATCCATCATTATCAGAATCTAAATCTAAATAATTAGGAATTCCATCTCCATCTGTATCGCATGAAATTAACGAAACAAAAACTTCATCTATTAACAATGTGTTATATTGAGCTCCAACATTATTATTATAAATTTCTACAGTAACTGTAGGTGTAGTAGAGACAAATAAAAACTCAAACCTCTGCCAGTTTAAACTAAGCACTCCTGTATTTATTGTTTGTAAAACAGTACCTGTCCCATCCTTTATTTGCATTCTAACATCAGGAAAAACACTTGTTGGCTGACCACTAGCTTCTTTTGCTGCCGCCGCAAACAAACTATATGAATACTGTTGATTTATTTGTACCGCTATATTCTCTTGGTACATGAGTACAGGCGAGGTTCCATTAGGATTATCTAATGCTAAATACTTACCTACTGAGTTACCTGTTGCATCTGCTCCCGAGTTCGGCTGAAACCAAGATTGACCATTGAAATCAGCATTTGCTCCTACTCTTACATTTCCTACATTCCCCGCAGGTACATTAGGATGGCTATTTTCAGGACTTCCTACTCCTGAACCAAAATCTTCAGATAACACAGCACAAGGTCTTTCGTTCACATCCAAAATACCGTCATTATCATCATCTAAATCACAAACATCTGAGACTCCATCATTATCGGAATCTAGATTTCCTGAAGTTACTGGATCACATTTATCATTAACTACAATATCAATTTCTGTAGAAACAACACACCCATAAGATGTTCCTGTTACTGTCACTTTATGAGTACCTACCCCCGCTGCAACAGGATCAAAAGTACCATTAGTAGTATCTATAATTCCCGTTCCTGAAAAACTAACACCGCTTACATTTGGATTTGAAGCCTCTGGAGTTATTGCTAAATCAACCGGAGTATCTCCTGTTGTATAAGGTCCTGCAGCTGAAACTTGAAAAGCAAGAGGACCTCCTAAAACTGCCGTATTTGTTCCATGGTCATTATTAGGAGAAAGCGTAATATCAGTTTGCAGGCCTTCATAATTAGTTATCATTAAAATATACGACTCACCTGCCAATACTCCTGGTACATCTATCTGCTCTGATTTATTTGAACTATAATCACAATCTATAGGTACTCCTGGCGGAAAATTCCCTCCTTGACAGTTGTTTACAGCGTCTGGGTCTGAAAAGGGTCCCCAAATCGCAAAATCCACATCTGTCTGAGGTGATGTATTTATAAAGAGATACAAATCTCCTGACTGAACTACTTGTAAAGTATAAAAAGCAGGGTTGGGAGTTGTACTCAATGTAGGCGCTACTGGATACCCTGGTTCAACTCCCGACGTACCACAACTAGGAAGCGGTCCTAAATCAGGAGCAGAAGTTTCTGCTGGAAAGGCTGCATTTGGCGTACACAATACTTCCGCTGTGGGACATGTTGCACCTTGACTGAATAAACTCAAAGAAAAAACCATCATCCCTATGAATAGAACGCTATTCCTGAAAGTTTTCTTTTGAAAGAAAAAGTATTTTTTGTTCATATATTTGATTTTTGGTATTGTTCATTTTTAATATGCTCCTTCAAACCTGATCATTATAAAGTTATGTTTATTACCATATTTTACCCTATACAAAATAGTAAATCTAAAAATAGATTTACCCTGATCGTTTGATTCACAAAAAACTCTTTCATAAAAAAGAGTTGTATTTTGTGCCGTGTTAGTTATAGTAGTTTAGTTTGTTAGATTACTAAAAATGGAATTGGGAGAGTAGGGCTCTTCTTAAGTTTTTTGTTTTCATTTGGAGGATTATTTAATGATTATCTTTCTTTACATTAAGGCTGCTAACTACAACAGCCTTACTTACAAACATACTTTTTTTTTAGAGATATTGCTATATTTTTATTTTTTTTCTTAAAAAAAAGTTAAAAAATATTTTCTAAATCAAACACTCTCCGTTTTCATTGGTAGTTAATACATCGCTCATATAATCCAAAAAAGGTCTTAATGTCTTGTAAGATCTATCTATCTCTACCAAAAATTGTTTTGACAAGACTTCTTTATCTGTAAAATTGCGAATTGCTATAAACCCTTTTTTTCGAATTAAGTGAATTGCTTTGTGATTTCTATCAAAGCCCTTAGGAGCTGTTTTTAGTTCTTCTCCATGAAGAACCCCTCCAAAACATTTAGTAAAATTTTTATTTTCTAAAATATTTTGAATTTCAACAGGATCTATTTCTATCTCTTTTCTTATCCTTAATAGATCTTCTTTATTTGGCTTCCAAAAACCTCCCGCTAAAAAGCTACCTTCTGGCCGTATTCTCAAATAATAGCTTCCTCTTAACTTTTTAGTCCTCCTTGAAAAAGCTCCCGCAAAATGAGGTTGATAAGGTGTCTTATCTTTTGAAAATCGAATATCTCTATATATCCTAAACAACTTAAAATCATCAATTTCATCATGCTTTTCTAAAGCTCCTCTCACTTCATTGTAAAAATCTTTTACTCTTTTTTGCTCTTTAATAAACCTTAATTTATTATCAGAAAACCAGTCGCGATTATTATTTGATTTTAACTCATTTAAAAATGAAAAAGTTGATTTTTCTATCTGTATCATTTACTTTTATTTGCATTTCAATTTAAATAAAAAAAAGCATAAAACAAATCGATTATTTCTATAACAACAAAAATAGCGTAGCAAAGTATATTGCTACGCTATCTAATTCTTTTCGGTAAAAGATACTATACGTTAAACCTAAAATGCATTACATCACCATCTTTTACTATATATTCTTTTCCTTCAACTCTCATTTTTCCTGCCTCTTTCACCTTATTTTCACTTCCATAAGTTTCATAATCTTCATAACTAATTGTTTCAGCTCTAATAAACCCCTTTTCAAAGTCAGTATGGATAACCCCTGCTGCTTGTGGTGCTGTTGCTCCTACTGGAATAGTCCAAGCTCTAACTTCTTTGACTCCCGCTGTAAAATATGTCTGTAAATTTAACAATTTATATGCAGAACGTATTAAACGAGAAACACCTGCCTCTTCTAAACCAATATCAGCTAAAAACATTTCACGTTCTTCATAATCTTCTAACTCTGCTATATCTGCTTCAGTGCCCACCGCTAATACGATTACCTCTGCTTCTTCGTCCTTTACAGCTTCTTTTACTTTATTTACATAATCATTTCCTGAAACAGCAGCTTTCTCATCCACATTACATACATATAATACTGGTTTTGCTGTTATAAATTGTAATGTTTTTACTACTTCTAACTCTTTTTCTGTAAATTTTATAGCTCGAACTGATTTCCCTTCTAATAAAGTTGCTTCTACCTTTAATAATATTTCTAATTCTATTTGAGCTTCTTTATTTCCTGTCTTCGCCGTTCTCTTTACCCGCTCTAAACGTTTTTGAACAGTCTCTAAATCCTTTAACTGAAGCTCTATATCAATAGTCTCCTTATCTCTAACAGGATCTACAGTACTATCCACATGAATAATATTATCATTATCAAAACATCTTAAAACATGTAATATAGCATCTGTTTCGCGAATATTTGCTAAAAACTGATTTCCAAGACCTTCTCCTTTACTTGCTCCACGAACCAAACCTGCGATATCTACTATTTCAACAGTAGCTGGCAAGACTCTTTCTGGAGCTACTAGCTCTTCCAATTTTTGCAATCTCTGATCTGGTACGTTTACAACCCCTAAATTAGGTTCAATAGTACAAAATGGAAAGTTTGCGCTTTGTGCTTTAGCATTAGACAAACAATTAAATAAAGTTGATTTTCCTACATTGGGTAATCCTACAATTCCAGCTTTCATTTTAGATGTTTTATTCGAATTTTTCAGTTGCAAATATAACTTTTTTCATTTCATTTTTTACCATTAATAGGAACTCTATTCACTAGTTTATTTTTTAAATTTTTACTAGTAAAAAAATATTTTAAATATTTTTTACCTATATTTAGGCTTCTTTTTATTAGATTTTATCACTAAAAAACCTTTTTCGTTATGAAAAACCTATCCGACGAACTTATTTGGAGATCTTTAAAGGAAGGGAATATAGAGGCTTTTGAAATTCTATTTAAGAATTTTTATCCTCGCCTTTTCAATTATGGGCTTAAAATTTCTAGAGATATAGTTCTTACGGAAGATTCTTTACAAGATTTTTTTCTATACATTTATGAACGCAGGCAAAACCTAAGCAGTTTAGAAACCATTGCTCCTTACCTATTTTCTTCTTATAGAAGGTTTATTATTAAAATGATACAAAAAGGAAAGAAGAGTCGAATGCTAAGAGATCTAGATAAAAATATGATTGATCTTCAATTTACTCCAGAGGAAGTCATAACTAAACAAGAGGCCACCTCTTTTAGAGAAAAAAACCTAACGCTTATACTCAACAAACTCCCCAAAAGACAACGAGAAGTTATTTATTTAAAGTATTATTGCGATTTAAAGACAATCGAGATTGCTGAAGTTATGGAAATCAACTATCAAAGTGTTGTAAATACAATCCATAAGGCTATCAAAAACTTACGAGAAGATGTTAGTATTTCACACCTATTGAATTCTTAATTTATCACATTTAAAAGGGTATATTTCTAAAAAAGTATCTTATTTAAGATACAAGACCTCTTATTTACAACAATTATGAGTACAAAATCATATAATACGGTGCTTGATTTTTTAGAAGACCCCTCTTTTGAAAGTTGGGCTAAAAATCAAAAACTTTCCGATAAAGAATTTTGGGATTTTTGGCTGAATAACAATCCTGAAAAGCGAAAAATAGCCTACGAAGCAAAAGACATCATTTTAGGCATTCAATTTGATAAAAATAATGTTCCGAAAGAAAAAGTGAATTCGGAATGGGATAAGTTTACTAAAAGAATTCAATCTCCACCTCTAAATAAAACCAAGAAAAGACATTCTTTAAAATGGCTTAGCATAGCAGCCTCCTTGTTATTTTTTTTAACTATAAGCACTTATATCTTCACAAAACCTTCTTATATTACACACACCACTGGTTATGGAGAAATATTAGACTTAAAGCTACAAGATGGTAGTACTGTAAAGCTAAATGCTAACTCATCTATATCTTATTCAGAAAGCAATACTCGAAAGTTATGGCTAAAAGGAGAAGCTTTTTTTAAAGTAGATAAAAAACATAGTACCAACGCCAAATTCTGGGTGCTAACAGATGATTTAGAAGTTGAGGTTTACGGAACTGTCTTTAATGTAAATACAAAAAGGCAAAAAACGCAAGTATATCTGGAAGAAGGAAACATATGGTTAGCTTTAAAAAATGGAGCTACTAAAAAAATGACTCCTGGAAACTTTATTTCTTATTCTTCTGAAAAGAACAAGATACTTGAAGAAAAAGAACTTGCCCCTTCTAACCACAAAGCATCATGGAGAAATGGAAAACTCACCTTTTTAAATTTTTCATTAGAAAATGCTATGAAAAAGATAACAGAAACCTACGGATATGAAGTTGTTTTCAAAGAAGAAATATCTAAAAATAAACTAATTACAGGAACAGTTCCTAATACTAATATAGATATTTGTTTACAAGCTATTGAAAAATCTGTAAACGTTAAAATCAAAAAAGAAAAAGACAAATTAATTATTTATAATAAGTAATCATTAAATGCATATAAAAAATACACGTATTTTTAGTTTCATCATAGCTATATTCGTGACATATGCTCAATTTATTACTGCTCAAAAAGTAAAAAAAAAGGAAGTTCTAATAAGTCAAATACTCAATACTATTAGCACTAAATATCAAGTATTTTTCACTTATAATCCAAATCTTTTAAAAAGCTTCCTTATAGATAAAATACCTTTTAAAAACCTCTCTTTACATGAATCTATTAATTTATTAGAAAAAACAACTCCTTTTCACTTTGAAAATCTTGGAAATAGCTATTATGTAATTTATTCAGAAAAAGACCACTCTAGGTACCAATCAAATAATAATGCTTCCATAAATTACAACACACTATTTTTCAATCAAATAAAAAATTCTCTTTTTGAGCATAAAAAGAAAAGTAGGATTCTTAAAGGAATTGTTCTATCTGAAAACCATACTCCAATCCAAGGGGCTAACATCGTTCAAAAAAACACCAATAACGGAACAGTAAGCGATATCAACGGAGAGTTTTCTTTACTTCTAACAAAAAACACCCCCATAAACATTAGTTATATAGGATATGATTCAAAAACAGTTACTCCTAAAACCTCCTTCATTAAAATCATAATGAACCATGGAGTTTCCTTAGATGAAATACAAATTGTAGGCTCTCGTAATACCAATCGAGCACAAAGAGACTCCCCTGTTGCTACAGATATCATTAATATTGAAAAAGCAATTCATAAAAGCGGATTGACAGAAATCAACCAATTATTGCAATATTCTATCCCTTCATTTAATGCCACCAGACAATCTGGAGCAGACGGAGCAGACCATATCGTTCCTGCAACTTATAGAGGTTTAGGCCCTGACCAAACCCTCGTTTTAATCAATGGTAAAAGAAGGCATCAAGCATCTTTAATCAACCTATACGGCACCAGAGGAAGAGGAAATTCTGGGACTGACTTAAACGCCATACCTACAGCTGCTATTAAAGAAATTGAAATATTAAAAGATGGCGCCTCCGCTCAATATGGCTCTGATGCTATTGCTGGGGTCATCAACTTAAAATTAAAGGACACTACAAATACTCTAAGCGTAAATACTACCTTCGGATTTTACAACGCAAATCCTACTATTAAAAACATAAAGCAAGAAAGAAAAAGTTTTGACGGCTTTACATATAAATTGGATCTTAATTACGGTGCTAAGATTTCCTCTAAAGGTTTCCTAAACATCTCTTCAGAATTTCTAAGCAAAGAAAACACTTATAGAGCCGGCACAATTCAAAGAAGAAATTATGGAGATGCTGGGATTAACAGCGCTAGTTTGTTTCTTAATTCAGAAATCCCCCTCAACTACAAAACCACTCTCTATACCTTTGGAGGTCAAAATTATAGAAATACAAAAGCTTATGCTTTTACAAGGCCATTTGATAGTGAGCGGAATATAGTTAGTCTTTACCCCAATGGTTTCAATCCTCTTATAACCTCTGAAATAACTGATACATCTATCTCTACAGGAATAAAAACATCTATCAATAATTGGTCCATTGACTTCAATAATACTTTTGGAAAAAACAACTTCCATTATCTCTTAAAGAATACATTAAACGCAACCTTATTAGACAATTCTCCTACAGAGTTTGACGCTGGAGGCCATTCTTTAAAACAAAATACTACCAGCATTGATATTGCAAAGCATTTTTCCTTTCTAGAAGGCACAAACTTAGCTTTTGGACTAGAACATCGCTTAGAAAATTATCAGATTTTTTCTGGTGAAGAGGCTTCTTATACTACGTATGATAATTTTGGGACTCCAGCTACAAATCATACATCCATAGATGATCTTCCTACATTTAATGGTATTATCAGACCAGGAGGTTCCCAAGGATTTCCTGGATACGCCCCTAGTAATGAAGTTGATAGAACTAGGACTAATTTTAGTATCTATTCTGATATTGAATTTGATTTTACAAAAAAATGGATGCTAGGAACTGCACTTAGATATGAGCGTTATAGCGACTTTGGGAGCTCTCTAAACACTAAAATAGCTACCAGAATAAAAACAAACCCAAATTTCAATTTAAGAGGTTCTTTCAGCACAGGGTTCAGAGCTCCTTCACTAGCTCAAATATACTACAATCTAACCTTCACCAATTATATTGAAAATCAACCTATTGAATCTTTATTAATAGCCAATAACAACCCTATTACTAAAAAAACAGGCATTGAAACATTAAGCGAAGAAAAGGCCATCAATGCTAGCTTAGGAGTATCTCAAAACTACAAAAACTTTCATTTCTCGTTAGATTCTTATTTTGTTTCTATTAAAGATAGAATCATACTAAGTGGCAACTTCGATGCTTCTAATCTCGATTTCAAAAATGTCAAAAAGATACAGTTCTTTGCCAATGGAGTAAATACAAATACCTTTGGTATTGATATCAGAGCAAACTGGACTAAACAATTTAATGATTCCAAATTAACAGTCGATTTTTCAGGAAATATTAATCGAATGAATATTCAAAAAGTACATCATAAAAAACTTGACAAAGAAACCTTTTTTGGAATTAGAGAAAAATATTTTCTATTAGCTTCTGCTCCAAAAAGTAAATTCAACCTATCTTTTAACTACCATACCCAAAAACTGAATGTAGGAACTAACATAACCAGGTTTAATAGTATAAAGCTTATTGATTGGCAAATTTTACAACCCTTATCTAACTTTAATAACTCAGCAACTGAAAGAATCAAAAAAGCTACAGACACTTACAATACCAAATACACTCTAGATATTTATGCTAGTTATAAATTCTTAAATTTTTTCACGTATCAATTTGGTATCAACAACCTCTTTAACACCTACCCTACTCTTCAAGGAAACCATACAGATAGCGGTGGTTTATGGGACTCTACTCAAATGGGAACAAACGGCAGTTATTTCTATTCCAAAATACAATTCAACCTATAACTAACCTTTTCCAATAAGTACTAAGCAACTAAAATACTTTTTAGCACACATATATTTAAAATAATTATATATTTGTTACAAACTAAACATTTATTTATGAAAAAAATTACATTATTAATCTTTGCATTCCTATGCAGTAGCTTTATTTGGTCTCAAACAAAAGTTACAGGAACCGTAAAAGATGCTAACAATGAAAGCCTCCCCGGGGCTAACGTCATTGAAAAAGGAACGACAAATGGAACTAATACTGATTTTGACGGAAAGTTTACCTTAAGTGTGAAAGAAGGAGCAATACTAGTCATCAGCTTCGCGGGGTTTGACACCCAAGAAATTAAAGTGAATGATAAAACTAATTTTAATATTATCTTAAAAGAAGGTTTAGAATTAGAAGAAGTGGTCATCACAGGAAACAGAGCTAAACCTAGAACTATTTTAGATTCTCCTGTACCTATTGACAATATTAATGTTAAAGAACTGCAGCAAAGCGGCAAACCTACTTTAGATAGAATGCTAACATTTAAAGTACCTTCTTTCAACTCTCAAAACCAAGCTATTTCTGATGCTACCGCACACTATGACCCAGCTGACTTACGTGGTTTAGGACCTAGTAGAACTTTAGTATTAGTTAATGGAAAAAGAAAAAATCAAAGTGCTCAAGTATATTTAAATCGTACTCCTGGTAAAGGTGAAGTTGGAGTTGATTTAAAAAGCATCCCTACAGCGGCAATAGCAAATGTAGAAGTATTACGTGATGGAGCTTCTGCAATCTATGGATCTGATGCCATTGCCGGAGTAATGAATATTATTTTGAAAAAGGATGTTGAATTTTCTACCTTTACGACTAAAGCTGGTATAACATCTGAACAAGATGGTTTTAATTTTGCTACAGATTTTAATACCGCTTTCAAATTTGGAGAAGGAGGCTTTATAAACCTTACTTTAGGCTATTATAAACAAGAAATTACAAATAGAGCTGGTGCTCCTGGGGTTTCAGACTTGCCTGATGCTCCAACTGAATTTGATTCAAATGGAAATCCTAATTATACCGATACTATTGAAAATGGCGTGGTTATTAAAACAGCTCGCGAAAATTTCTTAAGCGACTTAAATTTTCACAATACCAATATCGGACACTGGACTAAATGGGCTCAAAAAAATCCTCAATTAGGTATGAAAGTAGGACAGCCTGAAATGGAGAAAAAAGATCTTTTTATCAATGCAGAACATCCTTTAGGTCAGCAATCTACTTTATACACCTTCCATGGCTTTACTACTAGAAATGGTAAAAGTTTCGCTTACTACAGGGCTCCTTATTGGAGACAAGCGGGAGTAGGTAACTCTAGCTTTTTAACAAGACCTTTAGATTTTATAGGTTACCAACCAACTTTTGAAACTGAAATCAATGACTACATAAATGCTGTAGGTATTAAGTTCCCTTTGGGAAAAAAATGGAATGCTGATGCTAGTATTACTTATGGAGCTAACGAGGTAGATGTTACAGTAAATAACTCTGTTAATAGAGATTATTTAGCTGTTCATGGAACTTCTCCAAGAACTTTTAAACCCGGAGGATATAGATTTACAAATGTTGTTGGAAACTTTGATGTAACTGGTCAGCTATCTGATAAAGTTGCCTTAGCTACTGGTCTAGAGTACAAAGAAGAAAGCTTCAGAGCTTTTGAAGGAGATCCTTTATCTTATTTTGGAGGAGGATCAGACTCATTTGCAGGAATCAAACCAGAAGAAGCTGGAAAAAACAGCAGAAACAATATAGCCTTATATTCTCAATTGGATTATGATCTTACTGAAAAATTACTTTTTGGTATCGCTGGTAGATATGAGGATTATTCGGATGCTGGAGATAATTTTTCATGGAAAATAAATGGACGCTACAAGCTAGGACATAAGGGGGCTCTTAGAGCTTCTTTCAGTACTGGTTTTAGAGCTCCTACTTTACACCAAAGCCATATTACCTTAAGTCAATATATCATTGTAGCTGGCTCTTCTGAACCATTATTACAAGGTACGTTGGCCAACAATAATCCTGCCGTACAAGCTTTAGGTGTTCCTAATTTAACACATGAAATCTCTAAAAATATATCCGCTGGTTTGACGTATAAATTTAATAGAAAATTTTCTGCTTCTGTTGATTTTTATCAGATCAATGTAAATGATAGAGTCTTATTTTCTTCTCAAATAGGTAGTGACAGAGACAAAACTACAATCAATCCTGTAGAGCAAATATTAAAAGACAATAACGTTACCGCTGTTCAGTTTTTTATCAACGCTGGAGATACAAAAACTACAGGTGCCGACATTGTTTTAAACTATAGAAATATAGAAATAACAGAAAATAATAAGTTACATGTTAGTTTATCTGCTAACTTCAATGAAACAACTATTGATGGAATTGATACTCCTAAAGTAATTGCTGATTCTGGTTACAACATTTTCGATAGGCAAGAAAAAGGATTAATTACCAATTCAAGACCAAAATCTAAAACAATTTTAGGCTTAAATTATATTACCGATAAATGGGATATCTCATTAAATAACACTCGTTTTGGAGAAGTTACAATTACAGCTCCTTCAGCAGGTTTTGACAGCAATGGCATTGAGCAAGCAAAAGGAATAGATCAAGTTTTAAATGCTAAAATAACTACTGATTTAGGTTTTGTGTATAAGTTGACGAACAAAATCAACCTAAATGCAAATATTAATAACATTTTTGATGTATATCCTGATCCTACTCTTAAATCTACAGGTACAGCTCAAGCTGGATCTAGATTTATTTATTCTTCAGAGGTACAACAATTAGGACAATTAGGAACGAATTTCAGTGTCGGATTAAATCTTCAATTTTAATCTTCATCTAAAAAAAATTCGAATTTAAAATACCTTAATGATATTCTCATTAAGGTATTTTTTATTTAAAAAAAACGCTAAAAAAGCACTATTTTACTTAGAGTTTTAAAAAATCTTAAAAAAAAGTTAAAACAAAAGGGTATATAATTAACTCCATTTACTCATTAATAATATAACGACTCGTTATAAATGTATATTACAAATTAATTACACTTTTATTATTAACTAAATATTTATTTATGAAAAAACTCACATTATTGTTTTTTGCCGTTCTGTGTAGTAGTTTTGTTTGGTCTCAAACAAAAATTACAGGTACTGTAAAAGATGCTAACAATGAAAGTCTTCCTGGAGCCAACGTGGTAGAAAAAGGAACGACAAATGGAACAAATACTGATTTCGATGGAAAGTTTAGCCTAACAGTAAAAGATGATGCTACGCTTGTCATTAGTTTTGCAGGTTTTGATACTCAAAACATTAAAGTAAATGGTAAAACAAACTTTAACATTATCTTAAAAGAAGGTTTAGAACTAGAAGAGGTGGTTATTACAGGATCAAGAACACCACCAAGAAGCAACACTAGTAGTCCTTTACCTGTAGATGTTGTTGCTGCTAAAGACTTACAAGCTACTGGTCAAGCTACTTTTGACAAGGCACTACAGTATAAAATCCCTTCTTTTAACACCGTTCAAACACCTGTTAATGATGCTACTTCATTGTTAGATCCTTATGAGATTAGAAACATGGGGCCTAGTAGAACATTAATTCTAATTAATGGTAAGCGTAAAAACTTAAGTGCCTTATTATATACTCAGGATTCTCCTGGTAGAGGTGAAACGGGTGCTGATATTTCAGCAATCCCTACTGATGCCATCAAAACCATACAAATTTTACGTGATGGCGCTTCTGCTCAATATGGTTCTGATGCTATTGCTGGGGTTATGAATGTTATTTTAAAAGACGACTATAAAAATGGCTCTGCCACTTTCCGCACAGGAATTACGGGGGAAGGTGATGGAGAAATGCTAGGTGTTTCTGTTAATAACGGATCTGCTATTGGTGATGACAAAGGTTTTATAAACTACACCATTGATTTTTCTAAAACAGCCTTAGCAAATCGTCCAGGTCAAGTGAGCGCCGAAGGGGAAGCTTTTGCAGATACAGGATTTGGAGTTCCTTTAGCTGATGTAAAAGAGTTTTTATCAAGAAGACCAGATGCAGGGAATATCAATGGGGCACCAGAAACAACAGCCTCTAAATTCTTAATTAATGGTGGTTATGATTTATCAGAAAAATCTAAATTATACTTTAATGCTGCCTATGTTTACAAAAACGTGAACTCATTTGCGAATTACAGAACTCCATATTGGAGAACCCTTAGCGATCATCCATACTTAGCAGACCTATTCCCTGGAAATCATCCTACTAATACTAATGGGTATGATGGATATCTTCCTACTTTTGAAGGGATTTTAAATGATTATAATGCTACTTTAGGAATTACATCTAAAATTAATGATTGGAACATTGATGGTAGTATTACTTTAGGAGGAAATCAACAAACTTACAAAGTTAATAATTCTCATAACAGATCTAAAGTTCCAACGGATCCTGTTTGGACAGATGCTAATAATAATAACGTTGTTGATCCAGGTGAATTAACATACAATAATAAATATAGAGAGTTTAGTCCAACCTCATTTGATCCAGGAGGAACTTCTTTTAATCATGTAGTTGGAAATATCGATATTTCTAGAATTTTATCTGACAAAGTTTCTATTGCTTTCGGTTCTGAATTTAGAACGGAAAATTTTGAAATCATTGCGGGTGACGAAGCTTCTTATGAAGGAGTAGGAGCTGATTCTTTTGCTGGAAATCTTCCTGAAAACTCAGGAACCTTCAATCGTTATAATTTAGGGGCCTACGCTAGTTTAGACTGGGATGTTTCAAAAAACTTCCTTGTAAATGGAACCGCTAGAGTTGAAAACTATTCTGACTTCGGAAGTACCTTTGTTTGGAAATTAAGTTCTCGCTATAAATTTGCAAATGACAAATACACTTTAAGAGGGTCTTTATCTACTGGATTTAGAGCTCCTACTTTGCACCAAATTTATACTGAAAAATCTCAATATTCATTTGCTGATGGAGGAGGTATTGAACTTGTCGGTTTAGTAAACAACGTTTCTCCTACAGCAAGACGATTGGGTATCCCTAAATTAACACCTGAAGAATCTACTAACTTTACCGTAGGTATTGGAGGAAGACCAAGCAAAAACTTTAATTTTACCATAGATTACTATAAAATAGATATCGACGATAGAATTGTTTACACAAACCAAATTAATAAAAATCAGTTTTTTGTAAATGGTTTTAGTACAACAACTTCTGGTTTAGATTTCGTTTTTGGATACAAAGGAGTAGAGTTAGGTAAAGGTAAACTAGGTTTCAATTTATCTGGAAACTACACTATTGAAAACAAAAGAACAAGTGCTTTACCTCAATTTGCTGGGCAAGATGTACTAGATAGATCTAACCTTGCTTTAATGTTTACTTCTAGACCTGAAACTAAATGGATCTTAGGAACTAATTACAATGTAGGTAAATTTGATTTATCTTTAAATAACACCTATTTTGGAAAAGCTACTTTCAAACAAAAATTCATGAGTAGTGATTTAAGAACAGAATTTATACCAAAAATAGTAACAGATTTAGGAGTTAACTTTAATGCAACTGATAAAATAACCATTGCTTTCAATATAAATAACTTATTCAACATCTTACCTGAGTGGGAGTTTGTTGCTGAAAATGCTAATGGGCAAGCTATTATAGACGATACAACTATTACTTCATCTGGATTAACTCAAATCCAAAACGAAGCCAATGCTATCACTTTTAACAATCGTTACGATATAACAACATATGATGGTTCTCACTTTAGTCAATTAGGAACCATGTTCAACTTATCATTAAACTACCGATTCTAAAATTTCATTAAATTTAAGTTAATTATTTGTAATCGAAAACACTGAAGTTTGTACTTCAGTGTTTTTTTATTTTAAGATCTTTACACGGCTTAAATACACGTTAGGAAAGGTATTTTCTTACTATACGTTTTAACACAAAAAACCAAGCGCTTAGGCTTGGTTCTTTTCAAAATTTCAATTTCTTTTTTATCTATTTATTCGTTATGCATAAAATTTTGCTTTTCTAGCAATGCTTCTTCTGTTTCCACATGTTCATCATCAGGCACACAACAATCTACAGGACAAACTGCTGCACATTGCGGCTCTTCATGAAAACCTTTGCATTCCGTGCACTTATCTGGTACGATATAATAAATTTCATCAGAAAGAGGCTCTTGATCTTCGTCTGCATTCATTGCATTACCATTCGGCAATACAATATCACCACTTAAATCTGTTCCATCAGCATATTTCCAATCATCAGCGCCTTCATAAATGGCCGTGTTAGGGCATTCAGGTTCACAAGCCCCACAATTTATACATTCATCTGTTATAATAATTGCCATAATAATCTTTTCAGTTTTGTAACTTTGTGCTTGCAAAAGTAAAACCAATATAATTTAGAACCAAAATAAATGGGTATAATCCAACAACGTATCAGCGCCTTTACTAAACTGGGTGCCTTTTTGAGTCAGTTTTCACAAAATAAAATTGTTAAAAAAGAAAATATTGAATTTAACGACTTGTTTTTTGATGGTTTTAAACACCAAATTAAAATAGCACAAGAGCATAATTCATGGTTTACAAAAGATAATATTTTATTCTCTATAGAAAATTGGTCTAAAGCTTTGAATGAAAAGGATCTTACGACATGGGTTTCTACCGAAACTCTTGGTAAGAACCCCTCTAAAAAAATAGCCATTATTATGGCAGGAAATATTCCTTTAGTTGGATTTCACGATTTTTTAGCTGTATTAATTTCAGGGCATAACGTTGTCGTAAAGCAATCATCTAATGATGAACATTTGCTTCCTTTTTTAGCTAAGTATTTAGAGTATGTAGCACCATCCTTAAAAGGAAATATTCTATTTACTAAAGATAAATTAACAAATTTTGACGCTGTTATTGCTACTGGTAGTAATAATACTGCTCGCTATTTTGAATATTATTTTAGAGACAAACCTAGTATCATTCGAAAAAACAGAAATTCTTGTGCTATCATTACAGGAAATGAGACCGCAGAAGATTTTAAAAACTTAAGTGAAGATATCTTTCGTTATTTTGGATTAGGGTGTAGAAATGTTTCTAAACTGTTCATTCCTAAAGGTTATAATTTCGATCCCTTTTTCAAAGGAATGTTCCATCAACAAGAAATCATCAATAATGCAAAATATGCTAATAATTACGACTATAACAAGGCGGTGTATTTAATTAGTGAGTTTGATATTTTAGAAAACGGTTTTTTAATGATTAAAGAAGATCAAAGCTACTCCTCTCCTATTGCCTCTATTTTTTATGAATATTACGATAATATTGACAGTTTAAAAATTAAACTGTATGAAGAAAGAGAAAAAATACAATGCGTTGTAGCAAATAACTTTATAGAAAATGAAATTCCTTTCGGGCAAACTCAACACCCTAAATTGTCAGATTATGCTGACGGGGTAAATACTTTAAAATTCCTTTCGGAACTATAATAATAACTTATTTTTGCACGTAATAATATAAAATACCACAATGAAAAAACATAATTTTAGCGCTGGTCCATGCATCTTACCTCAAGAAGTTCTTCAAAAAGCTTCAGAAGCTGTATTAAATTTTAATCAAGACAACCTTTCTTTAATTGAAATTTCCCACAGAAGTAAACCTTTTGTTGCTGTTATGGAAAATGCTAGAAGTTTAGTTTTGGATTTATTAGGATTAAAAAACAAAGGATACAAAGCGTTATTTTTACAGGGAGGTGCTAGCTCTCAATTTTTAATGACTGCCTATAACCTACTAAATAAAAAAGCGGCTTACCTTAATACTGGAACATGGAGCTCTAAAGCTATTAAAGAAGCTACGCTTTTTGGTGAATTAGTAGAGGTCGCTTCTTCTAAAAACAATAACTTCAATTATATTCCTAAAGGATATCATATTCCTAGTGATGCTGATTATTTTCACTGCACTAGCAATAATACCATTTATGGAACGCAAATGAAAAGTTTTCCTGAAACCCCCATCCCAACTGTATGCGACATGAGTTCAGATATTTTTTCTCGTCAATTAGATTTTTCTAAATTCGACTTAATATATGCTGGGGCGCAAAAAAATATGGGGCCAGCAGGTACTACCTTGGTCGTTATTAAAGAAGATATTTTAGGGAAAGTTGAGCGTGAAATACCTTCAATACTTAACTACCAAATACATCTAAATAAAGATAGCATGTTCAACACTCCTCCTGTATTTTCTGTATATGTTTCAATGCTTACCCTTGAATGGTTAAGTAACTTAGGAGGTATTCCGTTTATTGAAAACGTAAACAATCAAAAAGCCTCTTTACTATACAATGAAATTGACAGAAATCCTTTATTTGAAGGACTTTCAGTTAAAGAAGACAGAAGTAATATGAATGCAACATTTATACTCAAAAACAGTGCTTTAAAAAATACTTTTGATGCCTTGTGGCTAGATGCTGGAATTAATGGACTCCATGGGCACAGAAGCGTTGGTGGGTATAGAGCCAGTATGTATAATGCACTGCCTCTCTATAGTGTGCAAGCATTAGTGGATGTAATGCAAGAATTAGAAAGAAAAGCTTAAAAATAATATCATTCTAAATATAATTAATGAAAATATTAGCAAACGACGGAATTTCTCAAAGCGGGATTGATACTTTAGAAAAAAATGGATTTGAAGTACGTACCACTAAAGTTGCGCAAAGACAATTAGAAAACTATATCAACGAGCATCAAATTGACGCCATTCTTGTAAAAAACAGCACCCAAATACACCAAGAATTAATAGAGGCTTGTCCAAGTATTAAATTGATTGGTTGCGCAGGATTGCATATGGATAATATTGATGCTGCATATGCTCATGAAAATGGAGTTCTCGTTATCAATACTCCTACTGCTACTTCAAATGCTGTAGCAGAATTGGTATTTGCACACTTATTTGGAATGGTGCGTTTCTTACATCAATCCAATAGAGAAATGCCTTTAGAAGGTGAAACACGTTTTAACTCTCTAAGAAAAGAGTTTTCTAAAGGAATCGAATTACGAGGAAAAACACTAGGAATACTTGGGCTTGATGCTACTGGTAAAGAAGTTGCTAAAATAGCACTAGGCATTGGAATGAATGTAATTGCAACAAGCGATAACTTAGAAAAAACAACTATAACCATTCCTTTTTACAATGGGCAATCTGTGATGATTAACATTGATATAAAACCAGCGGAAGAACTTTTTCAACATGCTGATTTTATTACCATACTCAAATATTCTTCCGAATACATTATCAAAGAAGAGGAATTCCGTAAAATGAAAGACGGCGTAGGTATTATTAATACAGCTCAAGGAGGCGCTTTAGATGAAGTTGCTCTTGTAAATGCAATAGAAACCGGTAAAGTAAGGTATGCTGCTTTAGATGTTTTTGAAAATGAACCTACTCCTGAAATACAGTTACTAATGAATCCTGAAATTTCAATGACTCCTCATATTGGTAGCGCTACTATGGAAGCTGAAAATAGAATGGGAACCGAATTAGCTCAACAAATTGTAAAATTACTTTCTGAATAGCATATGGCTACTGTTAAACCATTTAAAGCAGTTAGAGCAACTAGAGATAAAGTTGCTCTAGTTTCTTCAAAATCTTATGAAATATATACTCCAGAAATGTTGGATGCAAAACTAAGCTTTAACCCTTACACCTTTTTGCATGTAATTAATCCTGGGTACAAATACCACAAACAAGATATTAGCGGAGAACAACGATTTAAATTGGTGCATAATCGTTATTTAGAATTTAAAGAAGATGCCATTTTTACACAAGATGCCAATGCTTCTTTTTATATTTATCAAAAAATAACACTCACTAACTCCTTCTGTGGAATTATAGCTGCTACTTCTATTGAAGATTACTACAATAATACCATAAAAAAGCATGAAGGAACCCTGAGAGAACGTGAATTATTATTTGAAAACTATTTAAAAAATACAGGCTTTAATGCTGAACCCGTATTACTTACTTATCCTGATGATGCTACTATTGATAAAGTCATAAAAAAGTACCAGAAAAACAGAGCTGAATATGAATTTACTACCACTGATAAAGAATCGCATTTTTTATGGATTATCAACGATTCAGCAGATATTGCGTTAATTACAGCATCTTTCCAAAATATTAATACGCTGTATATTGCTGATGGGCATCATCGTTCTACATCTTCATGTATGCTGGCTAAAAATATAGCAGAAAACAATCCGAATCATACAGGCAAAGAAGCTTATAACTTTTTTATGAGTTATTTACTACCTGAAAGCCAATTAAGCATTTATGAATTCAATCGTTTTGTAAAAGATTTAAACGGATTATCCGTAGAAGAATTTCTAATAGAACTAGATGCCTTCTTCAAAATAGAATACAAAGGGCAAGAACTTTACAAACCTAAAGAAAAACACCATTTTAGCATGTACTTAAATGGCGATTTTTATGCTTTGAGCCTCAGAAAATCAGCGTATCAATTTACAGATGCTTTGAGTAAATTAGATGCACAAATCCTCTATCAAACAGTCTTAAAACCAATTTTAGGCATTGATGATATTAGAAATGCTTCTAAAATTGTATATTCTCAAAACAAATCTGATAGCCTAGAACTAAAAACAAAAGTTGATGCAGGTCATTTTAAAGTTTCTTTTGGAATGCTACCTACCAATATCAGCGAATTAAAAGAAATTGTAGATGCCGATCTTTTAATGCCTCCAAAAACAACTTATATAGAACCTAAATTACGCAGTGCGTTAACCATTTACGAATTTTAACTTTCTTACTAAATCAATGGAACCTTTAAATACCATCTCAAAAAATTTACATCATATAAAATCTCAGCTACCTAAAGAAGTCACCCTTGTTGCGGTTTCTAAAACCAAACCGATTGCTGATATACAAGAAGCTTATAATGCTGGTCAACGAATTTTTGGAGAAAATAAAATTCAGGAAATGGTTGTAAAATATGATGCCTTACCTAAAGATATTCAATGGCATATGATTGGTCATTTACAAAAGAACAAAGTAAAATACATGGCACACTTTGTTGATTTAATTCATGGAGTAGATAGTTTTAAAACTCTTAAAGAAATTAATAAACAAGCTGAAAAGCATCATAGGGTTATAAAATGTTTATTACAAGCTCGTATTGCTCAAGAAGCAACAAAATTTGGATTATCTTTTAATGATATTGCAACATTGATAAGCTCTGACGAAATTTTAGCCTTAAAAAATATAAAAATTGTAGGCTTTATGGGAATGGCTACTTTTACAGAAGATACTACACAAATAAAAAATGAATTTTCTTCTTTAAAAACTTTATTTGACCAATTAAAATTGCAACATACAACACTAAAAACCCTCTCTATTGGTATGAGTGGAGACTACAAAATAGCTATTGAAAACGGAAGTAATATGGTAAGAATTGGCAGCGCTATTTTTGGTCATAGAAATTATATTATGTAATTTTAGAGCTCAATTATTTTTCTTATAAAATACCCAATTATAATTCCCCTTATAAATAACATTCATTTTATTATAAAGAAAAAATAGAACGTTTATATAACCCCCCTTAAAAATAAAAAGTATTGTACGTAATTCTAGATATCGAAACTACCGGAGGTAAATACAATGAAGAAGGCATTACTGAAATTGCTATATACAAATTTGATGGTCATACCGTTGTAGATCAGTTTATTTCTCTGGTAAATCCTGAAAGAGAAATTCAAGAATTTGTTGTTAAATTAACAGGTATAAACAGTAAAATGCTACGGAATGCCCCTAAGTTTTATGAAATTGCAAAACGAATTGTTGAAATTACTGAAAACTGTATTTTAGTAGCTCATAATGCTAGTTTTGACTACCGAATATTAAGAACTGAATTTAAAAGACTCGGATTTGAGTTTCAAAGAAACACACTTTGTACTGTTGAACTCAGTAAAAAGCTAATTCCGGAGGCCCCTTCTCATAGCCTTGGAAAGCTGTCTAGATTTTTAGGCATTCCTGTATCTGATAGGCATAGAGCCAATGGAGATGCACTAGCTACCGTAAAACTATTTAAATTACTCTTAGAAAAAGATACAGAAAAAGAAATATTAAAAAATGCTGTAAAATATGCTGATAAAAGAAACACTAAAAACAAACTTAATGCATTGCTTGACAAAGCCCCTGATGTAATGGGGGTATTTTACCTACACAATGCGCAAGGAAACGTTATTTTTGTAGGAAGAGGAGCTAATATTAAAAAAGAAATCAATAATGTTTTTATAAAAACAAGCAAAAGATCTAAAAAACTTCAAGACAAAGTAATCTCTTTTACCTATGAAGAAACAGGAAATGAGCTCTTAACAAGACTGAAGTATTATAGCGAGTTAGAAACATTAAATCCCAAATATAATATTCGTAAAAAACGAAAAACAATGAATCTAACTCCTTTTAACCACACCAATATGATTTTGGTGGACAAAGGAAGAAATGTAGAAGAACACTCTGTTATTCTAATAGAAAACAATGAAATTATTGGATACGGCTTCACCAATTTAGCCCATCAAGAAAATAAAATAGAAATTTTAAAATCAATCCTAACCCCTATTCCTAATAAAATGCTAGCCAAAACCATTATTAAAAATTACCTTCAAAGAAAAAAAGTACAAAAAATTATCCGCCTCTAAATAAACTTATACCAACCCATTCAAACATTCAATTTTTAAACCAAAACAACAACCTTGAGTACTTTTAGCCATTTTATTTATCAAATACAATAAAAAAGCATCCAAAACCATGTTTTTTTTATCAAATTGAAAAAAATTACACAAGTCATTCTAAAATAATTTGTAGTATTGTATCAGAACATAAAAAAATTATTTCTTGAACCAACAACAAGCTAAAAATACTACTTGGAAACAAAAATTGCACGAAATCATTTACGAAGCAGATACTCCAGCAGGAAAGCTTTTTGATGTAGTCTTACTACTAGCCATTCTTGCTAGTATCTTACTAGTAATGTTAGAAAGTGTTGAAGCTATTAACGCTGAATATTCAAAACTATTAAATACTACTGAATGGTTTATTACCATATTATTTACTATAGAATATATTTTAAGAATTGTTGCTATACATAAGCCTACCAAATATATTTTTAGTTTTTATGGTATTATTGATTTGCTATCTACAATACCTAAATATTTGGCTATCTTTTTTACAGGAACTCATAGTTTAGTAGCTTTAAGAGGATTGCGATTGCTACGTGTATTCAGAATTTTAAAGCTTGCTCGTTTTATTGGTGCATCTAACAATTTTATAAAAGCCTTAAAAGCCAGTAGAGCCAAAATTGCTGTCTTTTTATTTTTTGTAATCATTCTATGCGTTATCTTGGGTACTGTTATGTATTTGATTGAAGGAGGAGAAAATGGTTTTACAAGTATTCCTAGAAGTGTTTATTGGGCAGTGGTAACATTAACCACCGTAGGTTATGGAGATATTGCTCCTCATACGCCATTTGGTCAATTTATTGCTAGCATTATTATGATTTTAGGATATGGTATCATTGCTGTACCTACTGGAATTGTTACTTCTGAAATGACAAAAGTAGAAAACATACACACCAACACACAATCTTGTGGTAATTGCTCGATAGAGGGGCATCATGATAATGCCGATTTTTGTTATAATTGTGGAAGTAAATTAAACTAAGCTTTGGAAAACTCTAAACATACATTAATTACCATTGTAGGGCCAACAGCAATAGGTAAAACAGCATTGAGCATTCAATTGGCGCAGCATTTTAATAGCGATATCATATCTTGCGATTCTCGCCAATTCTTTAAAGAAATGACAATAGGTACAGCTGTTCCTGATAAAGATGAACTTAAAGCTGCACATCACCATTTTATACAAAATATTAGCATATTTGATACCTACAGTGTTGGTCATTTTGAGAGAGCGGCTTTAGCCAAACTAAAAACCTTATTTTTACAAAATACCATACAAATCATGGTAGGCGGCAGTGGTTTGTATGTAGATGCCGCTTTAAAAGGACTCGATGAGTTTCCTGAAGTTTCTCCTGAAATAAGAGTACAACTCTCTTCTCAATTAAATACTGAAGGAATAATCTCTTTGCAAAACCAACTAAAAAAATTAGACCCAGAAGCATACAATACCATTGCCATAAACAATCCACATAGGCTAATACGTGCTTTAGAAATTTGCATAGGTAGCCAACAAACATATTCAAGCTTTAAAAACAAACCCAAAGCTCCTCGAAATTTTAAATCAATTAAAATTGGATTGACCGCTGATAGAGAAATCATATACGATAGAATTAACCAACGAGTGGATATAATGCTAGAAAACGGGTTGTTAGAGGAAGCTAAAAAACTATACCCTTACAAACACTTAAATGCCTTACAAACGGTTGGGTATCGTGAATTATTTTCTTATTTCGATGGCAACTTCACCTTAGATACTGCTATTGCTGAAATTAAAAAAAATACCCGACGATTTGCTAAACGACAAATGACTTGGTTTAGAAAGGATACCAATATCATCTGGTTTGATTTCAAAGATGATATTAGAAACATCATACAAACCATCCATCAAAAACTATAAAACATGTACTTAAAAATCTCACTTATTCTTTTTCTTTTTATTAATATTACGGTGTTCTCTCAAACAAAATTGGGTACCGTTAACAGCGATTTTATTATTGGTAAGATGCCACAAATGAAACACATATTAAAAAGAGTAGAAAAATACGCCAAGCAGCTCGACTCTTCTTTCCAAATAAAAGGAAAAGAATACCAAACCAAAGTTGAAGCATACAAAGCTGGATTAAAAACGATGAGTACTGCTGATAAAAAAGCAAAGTCAACAGAAATTATCACTTTAGAAAACAATTTAACCAAATTCAAACAGAACGGAGCTAAAATGTTGCAACTCCAAAGAGAACAATCTATGCGCCCATTGTATCAAAAGCTAAGTGAAACCATAGCCGAAGTTGCAAAAGCTAATGGATATACACAAATACTAACCACCAATGGAAACGAATTTGGATATATTGATGAACGTTTTGATATTACACAATTAGTATTAGATAAATTAGGCATCAAATAAAAGATGACAAGCATATGATTGCGAATCATCATAACGATGTAACATGCCCCAAAAATCAAAAGAATTACAATATCAATATGAAGGATTTTTACAAACACCTTTTCTATGGCAAGGAAAAGGAGTTTTTGGTATAACTCAATACGAGACGCCCAACATAAACACCCATAAATTTACTACTCAAATTCCTAAAAAACCACGTTTAGGAAAATTGGTTGAACGTTTCGTTTCTTTTGAACTCCAGCAACAAAAAACAATTGATATCTTAATTGAAAATGTCCAAATTCAACAAGAAAAAAGAACGCTTGGTGAATTGGATTGCCTACTCTTAAAAAATCAGCTTCCTATTCATTTAGAAATCATTTATAAATTCTACTTATATGATGCAACGGTAGGAAACACAGAAATGGAGCATTGGATAAGCCCCAATAGAAAAGATTCACTCATTCAAAAATTAACCAAACTAAAAGAAAAGCAACTCCCACTACTCTACCACCCACAAACAGCACCACTCTTAAAAAAACTCCAACTTAAAGCAAGCCATATACAGCAACAAGTATATTTTAAGGCACAACTATTTACTCCTCTAAATAATACTCCTACACTTCAAAACATCAATAACAAATGCCTTTCAGGGTTTTATATAAATATTGATGCACTCCAACAATTTTCTAATAGCAAGTTTTACATTCCTAGCAAACACAACTGGCTAACATCACCTCATACACAAGTAAAATGGCTTTCTTTTAATGAATATACCCTTCAGATTAACCACTACTTACAAGAAAAAAAAGCGCCATTATGTTGGCTAAAAAAAGCAAATGGGCAATTATTAAAATTCTTTGTCGTTTGGTGGTAAACATTTCCAAATAGATCTCTTATTTTTGTCTCTCAAAAAGCCATACATTGCAAGAAGATACGACAACATTACACCTCTCTACTTTAAAAAAATACTTTGGTTACGATACATTCCGTGGTCAACAACAAGACATCATTTCTAATATACTTTCTAAAAAAGATACCCTCGTAATCATGCCTACAGGAGGAGGTAAATCTATTTGCTTCCAACTACCTGCTTTATTATTTGAAGGGGTAACCCTAGTCATATCACCATTAATTGCTTTAATGAAAGATCAAGTTGATGGGCTCAATGCAAATGGTATTCCTGCTGCCTATTTTAACAGTAGTCAGCATAGCACAGAGCATGATACAATTATAGAACGTATTTTAAAAAAAGAACTAAAGCTACTATATGTAGCTCCTGAAAGTTTAAGTATTTTAGAAAACATCGTCAACCAAAAGTATATCAGTTGTATTGCTATAGATGAAGCCCATTGTATTTCTTCTTGGGGGCATGATTTTAGACCCTCTTATCAACAATTAGGCTATTTAAAAAAGAAACTACCGAGTACTCCTATCGTAGCATTAACAGCAACCGCAGATAAAGCAACTCGAGAGGATATACTAACGCAACTAAACATTCCTCATGCTACTAATTTCATTTCGTCTTTTGATAGAAAAAATATTGCTATAGAAGTACGCTTAGCTGATAAAAGAATACAACAAATCGTTCAATTTATCAATCAAAGAAAAGACGAATATGGTATCATTTATTGTTTAAGCAGAAAAGCAACCGAACAGCTAGCTAATAAACTAATAACCAACGGTATTGATGCAGCAGCTTACCATGCAGGACTTTCTTTTGAAAAAAGGAATAAAGTGCAAGAGGACTTTATTTTTGATAGAAAAAAGGTCATTTGTGCCACTGTTGCCTTTGGTATGGGAATTGACAAATCAAATGTCCGCTGGGTCATTCATTACAATATGCCTAAAAATATGGAAGGTTACTACCAAGAAATTGGTAGAGCTGGTAGAGATGGACTACTTTCTAAAGCGCTCTTATTTCATAGTTATGCAGATGTAATTCAATTACGAAAATTTACAGAAGGAGCCAGTAACCAAGAAGTGCAACTTGCTAAACTAGATCGTATGAAGCAATTTACAGAAGCAAATACTTGCAGACGAAAAATACTCTTAAGCTATTTTGGTGAGCTCTTGGCTGATGACTGTGGCAATTGCGACGTTTGTAAAAATCCTCCTCAATTTTTTGACGGAACTATTATTGCACAGAAAATACTATCTACCATTTACAGATTAAAACAACAAGAGGCTATTGGTATGATAGTAGATGTACTACGAGGTGCTAAAAACGCCGCTGTTTACGGAAAAGGGTATGAACATATAAAAACATATGGAATTAGCTATGATATTTCATGGAGAGACTTACAACAATATGTCATACAGTTAATTAATCAAGGGTATTGCGAAATTGCTTTTCATAGAAACAATGCATTGCAATTAACCGATTTTTCTAAAGAAATTCTTTTCAATGGAAAAAAAGTACACTTAATCAAACCTATCATTACAACAGCGCAACCGGTTGTTGCAAAAGCTCCTACAAAGAAAAAGAAAAAAGCAGCAACAACTTTATTTGAAAAGTTACGTGCATTACGCTACAAAATATCTCTAGAAGAAAATATTCCTGCTTATCTAATTTTTAATGATGCTACACTGAAAGAAATTGAACGAGAAAGACCTATGTCTGAATCTGAATTTTTACAAATAAGTGGTGTTGGACAACGAAAGGCAGAAGCCTACGGAGATGAGTTCATTGCAGAAGTCATTGCCTTCATGGGAACAAAAATAAAAACAAAGAAAAAAGATACCCATTTAGTTACCTATGAATTATACAAAGCAGGACGCTCTATTGAAGAAATTTCAATCGAGCGAAAACTAAAACCTACCACTATTTACTCTCATATAGCTAAATTATATGCTGACGGAAAACAAATTAACATTTTTGATTTCGTTACTAAAAAAGAAGTAGCCCTTGTTGAAGAAGCTAAGATAAAATTAGACAATCCTACTGCTTTAAAACCTTATTTTGATTATTTTGAAGAACAACTCGACTATTTTAAAATACGGCTTGCATTAAGTGTTATTGATAAAGATAAGTCAGTATAATACACGCTAAAGAAGTATCTTACAATAGTTTCTTAAAGCAAATTCTTTTACAATAACCTCTACTAATAAAAAAACAGACTATTACTAAAACGCACAGGCAATATGGCGAGCAAATGGCTGGTACATACTTCTTTGCTTCATTTTTCGTTCAAAAAAATAAAGAGAAAGGTTACCCTATACAACTAAAAGACGGTTATTAAAACATAAAGTCTCTTACTAACTTACGGGCAAGCTCAGCAATAGCCCACACAGTAAATACAGTTAGCTTAGAAAAAATTAAAAATCATTTTGACGATTTTATTATTTAACGTGAGTTCGAGGTAAGAAGAGATTTTAAGAATAAGATACAAGACTTTGTAATAAATAAAACTTTAAGGAATAGGTTAATAGCATACATAGAAAATAAAGGAATCGATATATACGTGTTGGAAACAAAATTTATATAAAATATTCACAAAAATGTGGAAATAAAAACAATATATCCAAACAAAAGCTATAAAAAATACATTTTTTCATATTTAATCCAAAAATTAGTATATATTTGTTAATTCAGTCAAATCAAAATGATTTGACTTTTGAATGTAAAAAGATAAAAACAAACAAAATGCTTCAACTAATTGCTAAATCGAAAACCTCTAATTTTCTGTTCCAGTACTGTTATTAGCTGAAGCGTTATACCGAATTAAAGCAAGCATTACAGTCAAAATAGGACTGACTATCCAAAATCAAAAAATGTGAAATTCTGTCAAAACGAAATAAAAAATAGGACAGACGAGTTGCCAAAATCGAAAGAGTAGAAAATAATTAACTATAGAAAAAGTCTTAAAATCAAAAAAGCTATTTTCCAATAAAACTAAAATTATGAATATCTTAAATAATTTAAGAAAACCTTATTTTGCTATACTTTTAGCAACATTAATACTTTTTGTTTCTTGTAGTCAATATGACGATACAATTCCTGAAAATATAGAAACAAATCGAATAACGGGTAAAGAGTTATTCAAGGGAATCTTTTTTTCGGAAGGTAACGTTTCTCAAAGGTTATCTAATTTTCAGGATTTTAAAAAACTAAAATCACAATTTACTAGTGAACAAAAAACTTCTTTTTTAAATTTTCAAAATAATTTAATTGCACAAATAGATAAAAGTAATCCTGAATATTTTACCAATCTTGAAAATGCAATTTATACAGGAAACCGTGTAATTATCAGAAACGAGTTAAATAACTCAAAAGGCATTATAAAAGAAGCTATTCAAACCTTAACTAGTTTTGATTACGATGAAATTGAAAAACAAATATCCCAAAAAAAAATCAAGTCTGGTTGTTAACTTGGATGAAATTCAAGATTTAAAGTCTAGACAATTTTTAAAGAATTATCAACCCAATTACCAAGCTAAAGAAGCTTGTCTTGCTGTTTGGGCAGTTGCCGTTGTTGTAGCTGCGGCACTTTGGGTAGCAGTATACGTAGATGTTGTATATTGGTCATCTGCTAGATCAACGAATACAGCCGTAAGATTAGAACAAGAGAACTTCATTAATTCAATCGCGGAACTAAATGTTATCAAGTAGGAAGAAAAATTTTATTTTCCTAAATATTTTTATTTGGATGTTTTTTGGCATTATTCTTCTAGTAGGAGCAATGCCAAAAACTCCTTTGATGATTAATGAAAATATAAAAAAGAACCTATCTATAGTTTTTCCAAATAGATGGCCTTTTTTTACAAAAGACCCAAGGGAGGAATATGTCTATATATTTCAAAAAAAGTCACAAAAATATATGTTGCATATGAACTTACCAAACTCATCAATTGCTAATTTTTACGGAATGGTTAATAACCAAAGAGCTATTGGTATGGAGTACGGTATGATTTCAAGCTTAATCGATGAAAATCTATGGTACACAAATAATACAGGGAAAAATTTATTAAAAATAATTGATAATGATACTATAAAAACTATAAAATTAAAGAGAGATATAAAATATACAGAATTAAATGGCGAATATATTTTTGCTAAAATTGAACCATTGCCTTATTTATGGAGAAATAAAGTTAATCAATTTGAAATGCCAAGTAAGTTTGTTAAAATAATAATTAAATAACACTTATGCATAAATACATTTACCTCATATATAAAAAAAGTCAACAATATAATTACCACACTAATACATTAGGCATTATAAGGAGCTTACTTGCTCTTTCCACCCTGTTTGTGATTTTATTTAATCCACTAGATATTCTGTTTCATACAGGCCTAGGAGTTCCTAGTATTCCTAACTGTGGTGATACTTTATTATCTAAAATTAATTTCTTTTGCTTGTTTTCTTTTAATCCCTATTTCTCTAAAATTACAGCAATATTAATCTTAATATTAATAATATCAGGGTTTTACCCAAAAATAACAGGTTTGTTACATTGGTGGCTAGCTCTAAGTGTAAATACAGGCCTTGTTATAGTAGATGGAGGTGCACAAGTAGCATCAGCTTTAACATTTTTAATTATTCCACTAACCTTGACTGACAACAGAGTAAATCATTGGTATAGTGTTAAAAAACAGCAAAATGAATATGTTAAAATTTCAGATTTTATAACAATTCAAATACTCAAAATTCAAGTTGCTTTTATATATTTTGATGCAGCAATATCCAAACTATTTGCTCCGAATTGGACTGAAGGAACTGCACTTTATTATTTTATCAACGACCCTAGTCTTGGGGCAACAGGCACAAGATTAGACTTATTAAATACGTTTTTTGATTTTCCTTTATTACTTGTGCTAACAACATATTTCATTATAATTTTAGAATTACTTCTTGCTATTAGTATTTTTATCAAAGACTCTTATTTCAAACATAAGCTATTCATACTAGGCATTATTTTTCATATTTTAATTTTTCTAGTTTTTGGTATTTTTACTTTTATAATAGTTATGTTCTCAGCACTCATACTTTTACTAATCCCCCTAAACAAAGAAATATTTTTTTTAAAAAAACCTTTAAATAATATATAAAATGAAACCAAAAGAAAAACCTACAAAAGAATTACTAGAGCAATGGCACAAAGACCCTAATAATTGGAAATATGGCATATTCTACTTTAACAAAGACGATAAAAGATTATTCCCCCCAAAACGTAATAAATATTTTGGTTGGACAGTAAACTTTGCAAATTCAACTTCAATTATTGTATTAGTAGTATTAGTTATCGCAATAATTACAATATCTAAGTTTATAAAAACACTTTAACAAAATGAAAAAAAAAGAGTTACTATTTTTAATGACAATTTTCTCATTGAACCTTTTTGGACAAGACATCACTGGACAATGGAATGGAGTTTTAAAAGTTCAGGGAATACAGTTAAGTCTTATTTTCAATATAACAAAATCTGGCGATGTTTATAATTCAACAATGGATAGTCCAGATCAAGGTGCAATGGGTATTCCTGTAACTAATACAATTTTTGAAAACTCAAAAATTAAATTTGAAGTTAATAATGCTAGAATTGAATATAGCGGAAAATTAAGCGATAACAAAATAGTTGGAACTTTTAAACAAGGAGGACGAGAATTCCCAATGGTTTTATCAAGAAAAGCTCTTGAAAAAGAAATTTTAAAACGACCTCAAGAACCATCAAAACCCTACCCATATTATTCAGAAGACATAACATTTCAAAATACAAAAGCTAATATTTCTTTGACAGGAACTTTAACTTTTCCAAAAAAAGGAGGGAATTTTCCTGTCGTAATTTTAATTTCAGGAAGTGGACCTCAAAACAAAGATGGGGAACTATTAGGGCATAAACCATTTTTAGTAATTTCAGACCATTTAACTCAAAATGGAATTGCAGTTTTACGATATGATGACAGAGGAGTTGGGCAATCAACAGGAAATTTTAAAGCGGCAACTTCTGCCGATTTTGCAACAGATGTAGAAAGTGCAATTGCTTATTTACAAACAAGAAAAGAAATTAACAAAGAGAAAATAGGTTTAGTTGGCCATAGTGAAGGTGGTTTAATTGCCACAATGGTGGCCTCAACATCAAAAGACGTTAGCTTTGTTGTTTTGTTAGCAGGAACAGGAGTTCAAGGAAACAAATTATTATTACTTCAACAAAAACTAATTGCAAAAGCAAACGGCGTTTCAGAAATTGACATAAAAAAATCAATTAAAACAAATGAAAAACTTTTTGAGATGGTTATTAAATCTAATGATACTAATAAATTAAAAACAGATTTGACAAACTCAATTAATAAAATGCTTAAAAATGATACAAGTTTAGAAATTCCAAATGGAATGACAAAAGAAAAATTCATTTCAATACAAGTAAATCAAATTTCAAGCCCTTGGATGCAATATTTTATAAAGTCCAATCCAGCAATAATATTAGAAAAAATAAAGTGCCCCGTACTAGCCGTCAATGGAGAAAAAGATTTACAAGTTCCACCAAAAGAAAATTTAACCGCAATAAAAAATGCTTTAAAAATAGGAGGAAATAATAATGTAACGATAAAAGAATTTCCAAATTTAAATCATTTATTTCAAGAATGCGAAACAGGGTTGCCGTCTGAATATACAAAAATTGAACAAACATTTTCACCAATTGTTTTAACAGAAATAACTAACTGGATGTTAAATCAAGTTAAATGAAATCAATAATTATTTTTTACGACAATCATTGTCCAAATTGTACGCGTTTTACTAAAGTTGTTGGAAGATTAGATTGGTTCAATTTGATAATAACTAAAGAATTAAGGAACTTAAACCATATAAATCAATTTAGCAGTATTGATATTAAAATAGCAAAAGGAAAAATGGCATCCTCTATTGATAATAAATGGTATTATGGTTACGATTCTATATTTTTAATATTTAAAAGAATTCCTGTATTTTGGTTTTTTGTTCCTTTATTATATTTATTAAAAATAGCAAACCTTGGAGAATTGTTATATAATGAGTTAGCAATTAAACGAAAAATAATTCCTGTAAATTGCGGACCAACTAACTGCTCAATGAATAGCAAAAAATAGAAAACGTGGCATGACAATGTATAAAAATAATAGCGGTAAAAGTTCTAAAAGGAGAATGCAATTTATAAATTAACGTAAGTTCGATGTAATACCTAATGAATATCAGCTAGTTATAATTTTAAGATGTACTAGCTAGTCAGTTTTCATGATAAAAACAGCCCTTATTCATAAAAATCATAACAATCTGATTAACAAATAAATAGACAGAAAATAGAATACGAAATAAACTATTAATCAATATTTCAGGTTATTTTCTTATGTTTAACTCACGTTAATTACCAATACAACACGATGCCATAATTCTAACTCCCTCTTAAAAGTTTATACAGCTTTTCTATACAATTTTCTGTACAAGGTTTTCAACCAACTCCCAAAAGTTTGTACAAGATTTTATCTTCATTTTCTGTACAAGATTTTCAACCCACTCCTAAAAGTTTGTACAAGATTTCACCTTCATTTTCTGTACAAGGTTTTCAACTAACTCCTAAAAGTTTGTACAAGATTTTACCTTTATTTTCTGTACAAGATTTTCAACTAACTCCTAAAAGTTTGTACAAGATTTCACCTTCATTTCCTGTACAAGGTTTTCAACCCATTCCTAAAAGTTTGTACAAGATTTTACCTTCATTTCCTGTACAAGATTTTCAACCTACTCTTAAAAGTTTGTACAATATTTTACCTTCACTTTCTGTACAAGGTTTTCAACCCACTCCCAAAAGTTTGTACAAGATTTTACCTTCATTTCCTGTACAAGATTTTCAACCCACTCCTAAAAGTTTGTACAAGATTTTACCTTCATTTCCTGTACAAGGTTTTCAACCCACTCCCAAAAGTTTATACAAGATTTTACCTTCATTTTCTGTACAAGGTTTTCAACTAACTCCTAAAAGTTTGTACAAGATTTTACCTTCATTTCCTGTACAAGGTTTTCAATTCACTCCTAAAAGTTTGTACAAGATTTAGCTATCAAACAAAGCGATATCACAATACCAAATAACCTCTACTAAACACTTCTATCAAAAAATTATACTAACTTGTTGATTAAGTAAGTAATAATGATTGTAGTAATGGAATTATCCTACACGATAAAATCGTGCAAAATCTGAAAAAAATACACTATAGAAAATGGTAGTAAAGCTTCTATGCTAAAAAAGAAATATGTTTTTTTTGATAAAAAAACTCGTAAAACCCCGCTAAAACACCTACGTATATATACGTTTTTAAACACTTTAAACCTGACTTACATCACTTTAAAATCTTATTTTCTTGTTTTAGAATTTTGTTTTTTATCATTTTTTTAAATACATTTGATATCAGCAACTATTGAGGTTCTCAAAAGGACATCATTTGCAAAAAATGGACTGCATGCTAATGACAATCCATCCAATTAAAACAATAGTTTTAAGAAAAAGAAAATTATATATGTAAAAAAGTAAAAGTATGAATATTGTTGCTAAATTATGTATCGGAAATTTGCTGGAAAACTAAAAATATTGGCCAATGACAAAACACATCGATATACAACCAATATTGTTTTTGTAAAGGTTAAAACGGAACTAAAAGCTAGGGATATCAAGGAAGGTTCAACTACTAATGGAAAAAGTCAGCTTACAAAATACCTTAGCCAAACATTAACCAAAGCAACATATAGCACAGTATTATTAGATCTATCTTCCGATACATTGTTTAATCAAAAATTTGCGCCTTTAGGAACACTTATCAATGCGGATACTGATGAGTTTCAAGATTATTTGAATGCTGTACTCGAAAAAAATAGCGATATAGATTATAGCAAACATTATAAAATTTATTTCATAGATGAAGAACAAGGCGGTTTATATGGTAGGGCTTATAATATTCCCGCTCCAGAATCGTCTCGCTCTGTAATTGTATTAAGACCTGGCTTAACTGATAGCACTTTAGCACATGAAACCTTTCATGCTATGGGACTTTATCATACTTTTGACAATCATAGCAACTTTACTTTTCAACAGTATAAAACTGATAATATTATGGATTACTCCGATATAGGTCCTGATTTAATTCCTGTAATCAGCACATACCAATGGCAATGGAACCTCATACAAAGTAATATTGAAAAAGAATAATTGATGAAACTAATGTATATAATCGCCATTTCTTTTGGTATAAATGGATGTGTTGCACAACAAAAAACAAAAAAAACAATGAAAAAATTTGATATCGCAACTTTTGAAAAAAATAAAATAGAAAATGAATACACCTTTCATTTAGACAAGAATATTTCAATAAAACAAACTGAATGGGACAAAGAGTACACCTCTTTAATAAGGGATAAAAACTCTCTATTTGAAACCTTAGAGCTCTATTATAAAAATGGAGAATTAAAATCAGAAATTAAACGTTTTTATAAATCATTTGTTATAAACTATATAGATTACGATGAGCAGGGCAATTTAATAAGAGAAGAGAATTTAGATACTCCCTTTACTTACTCTTGGAAAGATATTACAGCCTATTTAGCAAAACACGGAGTAAAAGATCTAAAAAAGCAAGTAATTGGTGTTTCAAGGTGGCACCATCAAGAAAAAGCTACATGGACATTAGAGTTCAATGGTATTTATAACAACACCAAAGGGCGCTTTGTCATTACCTTAAGCGGAAAAACGGGGGAAGTACTAGAGGTCAAACTATTCAAAGGCAAAAAAGCACTCGGAAAAACAGGTACCATTGCTGATTACCAAATATTGTACAAAAAAGATGCGTAAGTCCTCTTCTATTTGCATAAAAAGAACGCTGTTTAAACTAATATATATAATTATTATCCTTATTGGTATAAACAAATCCATCGCACAACAAAAAACAAAAAGACAATTTGATATCCCCACTTTTGAAAGAAATAAAAAAAATGGTGAATACCGTTATAAAGAAAAAGGAAATATTGTAGAACAACATGAAGCTAATGAGGTTTATTGGGAAACTATAAGACAAGAAGAAGCTATTTTTGAATATTTTTATGAGTATTATAAAAAGAATGGAAAGTTAAAAAGAGCTGTTAAAAGATTTATTAAAATATTTCCAATAGGAATATTAAGAAACTACGATGAGCAGGGCAATTTAATAAGAGAAGAGAATTTAGATACTCCCTTTACTTACTCTTGGAAAGATATTACAGCCTATTTAGCAAAACACGGAGTAAAAGATCTAAAAAAGCAAGTAATTGGTATTTCAAGGTGGCACCATCAAGAAAAAGCTACATGGACATTGGAGTTCAATGGTATTTATAACAACACCAAAGGACGATTTGTCATTACCTTAAACGGAAAAACGGGGGAAGTACTAGAGGTCAAACTATTCAAAGGCAAAAAAGCACTCGGAAAAACAGGCACCATTGCTGATTACCAAATATTGTACAAAAAAGAGGACTAAGTACTTAACGGATAAAAAACACTTATACCACCTTGTATCCATACTATTAATAACAATCATTATCAAAAGGTAAAGGAAAATATATCACTTTAAGTACAACACCGCTTCTTTTACGCTAATGATGAATAATAACGAATAGGAATATCAAAACCCAGTTATATTTTTTTACTTTTGTGTATTCAAATAAAAACAATGTTAGGACTACAATTCGAAACAGAAACTTCATGGGCAGATATTGCCAAAGATAACCTACAGCAAATACTAACAGATCATGCCTTTTTAGAACAAAAAGCAGCATCTAATGCCGTTTCTTTAATCATCAACTATTCTGAAGAAACAAAACTCGTGCAAGCTATGAGTGCCATTGCCATAGAAGAAATGGAACACTTTAAAATGGTACACGATTTTATGGTTAAAAGAGGCATGGTATTAGGTAGAGAACAAAAAAACGATTACGCAATTCAACTACAAAAGTTTTTTCCAAAAACAAAAGACAGAACAGATGCTTTAATACAACGCTTGCTAATTGCTGCATTAATTGAAGCTAGAAGCTGCGAACGATTCAAAGTTTTTTCTGAAAATATGGAAGATAAAGAATTGTCTAAATTCTATAGAGATTTAATGATTTCAGAAGCCAACCATTACACTACTTTCTTAGGGTTTGCAAGAGCATATCAAGATAGGGAAATTGTGGACAAAAAATGGCATGACTTACTTGCTTTTGAAGCTGAAATAATGCGCAATCGCGGAACCGCTGCTAAAGTTCACGGATAATGTTTTCAAAAGAAGAATCAGCTACATTGCGCAAAGAATTTTGGACGAGTTTTGGCAAATCTTTTCCTAGAAAATGGCTTTTATACAACACTAAAATCAAAGGATTTGCTTTTAAATTTCAAGCAGACAGAAAAAAGGCAGCAGTTTGTTTAGACATCGAACACTTTGATGAAGTTGCTAACGAACTCCTTTATGATCAAATGCTTTCTTTAAGAACTTTACTTGAAACGGAAATACCTGAGGTTATTTACGATGCAGCTTTTGTGTTGGATAATGGTAAAATAATCAGAAGAATTTACGTTCCTTTTGAAGAAAAATTTAGTATTCATAATAAAAATACTTGGAGGAATTGTTTTGAATTTTTTGTAAATATAATGCCTAAGTTTGAGTTATTCTTTTATGAATATGAAGATTTCATCAAACAAGCTTTGTAATTTTTTCTCTCAAAAGGGGGGGCTACACTACCTCTAATATTTAGATAAAAACCATATTGATTTAATTAAAGGCATCAAAATCAGCATCATTACTAGCTATTTGCTGTAAAATCACAACAAAAAAGAGGCCTTTTTTATAGTGGTTATAAAATAACCTTTTTCAAAAAATGCCCCTTTATACATCTTTTTGCTACAAACGAATAAATTACACTAAAAACTCAAATAGATTGGGCTTATCGTTAAGATACTCTCCATAAAAATTACGTTGTTTCATTCTTTCTATTAATGGTAACAAATCATTCTTTTTTTCCAACTCAATTCCTACTACAGCAGGACCATTTTCTCGATTCGTTTTCTTAGAGTATTCAAAATATGTAATGTCGTCATTCTTTCCTAAAACATCCATTACAAATTCTTTTAGCGCACCAGCTCGTTGTGGGAATCGAATGATAAAATAATGTTTTAATTGTCCATATAGCAATGCTCTTTCTTTAATTTCTGCGGTTCTTGTGATATCATTATTACTACCACTAATTACACAAACTACATTTTTTCCCTTAATTTCTTCAGCATAAAAATCCAATGCAGCCGTTGTTAAAGCTCCTGCTGGTTCTACCACAATTGCTTCCTTATTGTACAAATCCAAAATAGTTTGACAAACCTTCCCCTCAGGTACCGTAATCATCTCATATAAGTATTCCTTACAAATATCAAACGTTAAATCTCCTACTTGTTGTACAGCCGCTCCATCTATAAACTTATCTATGTTTTCTAATTTTACATTTTTATTTTTCAATATAGCAGTTTTCATAGAAGCAGCTCCTGCTGGCTCTACCCCTATTACTTTTGTATTTGGTGATAATTGCTTAAATATACTTGATACCCCTGATGCCAATCCGCCACCCCCTACTGGTACAAATACATAATCTATCGGTGTTTCTAACTGATTAATAATTTCTAAACCTACCGTAGCTTGACCTTCTATAATTTTTTGATCATCAAAAGGATGTATAAAAGTTTTACCTAACGTATCACACTTATGCTTCGCCAAATTATAGGCATCATCAAACGTATCTCCTCTTAATTCGATATCAACATAATTTCCTCCAAACATTTTAACCTGTTCTACTTTTTGTTTTGGAGTTGGTGAAGGCATTATAATTGTACCATGTATTTTCAGCTTCTTGCAGGCAAAAGCAACGCCTTGTGCATGGTTTCCTGCGCTCGCACAAACAATTCCCTTTTGGCGCTCTTCCTCTGTTATTGAACTGATTTTATTATACGCCCCTCGTATCTTATAAGATCTTACTTGTTGTAAATCTTCTCTTTTTAAAAATACGTTTGCTTTAAATCTTTCCGAGTAAATATAATTTTTCAATAGTGGCGTTTCTGTAGCAACATCTTTCAATGCTGCTACAGCTCGCTCTACTGCCTCTATTGTTGGGCTATACTTCGTTTTTACCTCCATATTCTAATGAAAAACAACCGTTTCTGCTTTTTCTTCTTGATTTATTTTTTTCATTGCAGTCATTGACGCTCTTAATGTCTTCCCTATTTTTTCAATTGGGTGGTTTTGTATTTCTTCATTTACTCTAATTAATGTTAAATTATCAACTTCATTGGAAGACGCATACTGCTTTCCTATAAGAGAAGTTGTTACTTCTTTCATAAACTCTGCTAACAAGGGTTTTGCTGCATGATCAAACAAATAGCAACCATATTCAGCTGTATCTGAAATAATACGGTTCATTTCATACAATTTTTTTCTAGCTACAGTATTCGCTATAAGTGGTAATTCATGTAATGACTCATAATAAGCCGACTCTTCTTTAATTCCTGAGGCCACCATTGTATCAAAAGCCAATTCAACACCAGCTTTTACAAAAGCTACTAATAAAGTACCATGGTCAAAATATTCTTGCTCACTAATCGTTATTGCTGTTGCTTGAGTTTTTTCAAAAGCAGTCTGCCCTGTTTCTTCTCTCCAAGTTAATAAATTCACATCATCATTAGCCCAGTCTTCCATCATTGTTTTTGAAAAATGACCAGACATAATATCATCCATATGCTTTACAAATAAAGGTTTCATTATTTCCTTTAACTGATCAGAAATTTCAACTGCTTTGATTTTTGCAGGATTTGACAAACGATGCATCATATTGGTAATTCCACCGTGCTTCAATGCTTCTGTAATAACCTCCCAACCATATTGAATGAGTTTTGCTGCATAAGTAGGCTCAATCCCTTCTGCTAACATTTTATCAAAAGACAAAATAGAAGCCGTTTGCAATACACCACACAAAATGGTTTGCTCTCCCATTAAATCTGACTTTACCTCTGCTACAAAAGATGATTCTAACACACCTGCTTTATGTCCTCCTGTTGCCACCGCATATGCTTTTGCTTGTAGCCATCCTTTTCCTTCTGGGTCATTTTCAGGATGCACCGCTATTAGTGTTGGTACACCAAAACCTCTTTTATATTCTTCTCTTACTTCAGTTCCTGGGCATTTTGGAGCCACCATAATTACCGTTAAATCCTCTCTAATTTTCATTCCTTCCTCAACAATATTGAATCCATGAGAATACGATAACGTTGCTCCTTTTTTCATTAGTGGCATTACGGTTTTAACAACCCTAGTATGTTGCTTATCTGGTGTTAAATTTAATACCAAATCTGCCGTAGGTATCAACGCTTCAAATGTTCCTACTTTAAAATCATTTTCAGTAGCATTTTTATAAGAAGCTCTTTTTTCTTCAATTGCAGCCGGTCGTAAAGCATAAGAAACATCCAAACCTGAATCTCTCATATTCAATCCTTGATTCAATCCTTGAGCTCCACAGCCTATAATTACTATTTTTTTGCCTTCTAACGCTTTAACTCCTTCTGAAAATTCAGAAGCCTCCATAAATCTACATTTTGCTAATTGTTCTAATTTCCCTGCTAGCGATAATGTATTAAAATAATTTGTTGTCATTTTTTAGTTGTTTGTTGATAATAAGGTGGATATTTTCATTTCATCTTTGGTAATTGCAATACGCCCCGAACGAACAAATTGCATAATTCCATGCTTGTCTAAAGTATGATATAGTTCTTCTATTTCTTCTTTACTTCCTGACTTTTCAAGCACAAAAAAGTCTTTATTAATATTAATTACTCTTGATTTACTATTATTAATTATAGTTTGTACTTCATCATTAATCATTAATAATTCTGAACTCAATTTAAACAAACAGGATTCTTGATAAATAGTATCTTTATCTACATGATAATACGCTTTAATCACCTCTACTTGCTTTTCTATTTGCCCTATAATCTTTTTTATTTGCTCCTCGGTTACTTTTACTAATAAGGTAAATCTTGAAACACTCTTTATTTCTGATTTAGAAATATTCATGCTTTCAATATTAATATGCCTTCTTAAAAAGATTCCTGAAATTCTATTTAACAACCCTACATTATTTTCTGTATAAATTGAAACTGTATATGTTTGTTTGTTGCTTTCCATAATTATGCTAATCTTATATCTGAAACTGAAGCCCCTGTAGGAACCATTGGAAACACATTATTTTCTTTTTCTACGCAAACCTCTAGGAAATAAGCTTCTTTAGATTGCATCATTTCTGCTACAGAATCCGCTAAATCTTCTCTTTTCGTAACCCTTTTTGCTGCGATACTATATCCTTTTGCTATGGTAACAAAATCTGGATTTGTCATTTCTGTGGACGCATACCTTTTGTCAAAAAACAATTGCTGCCATTGACGTACCATTCCTAGAAATTCGTTATTTAAAACTACTATCTTTACAGCCGCTTTAGTTTGTAAAATAGTTCCTAATTCTTGAATTGTCATTTGATATCCACCATCTCCTGCAATCATTACAACCTCTCTATTTGGCACTCCCATCTTAGCTCCTATGGCTGCTGGTAAAGCAAATCCCATAGTTCCTAGACCTCCTGAAGTAACATTACTTTTTGATTGGTTAAACTTAGCATATCTACAGGCAAACATTTGGTGCTGACCAACATCCGAAACAATAACGGCATCCCCCCCTGAAGCTTTATTTATTTCTTTTAAGACCTCTCCCATAGTCAAGCCTTCTTTTGTTGGATATAAATCATCTTTTTGTACTTTATCAAACTCTATTCCTTGTAGTTTTTTAAATTCTTCCAACCAACTTACATGCTTATTTTCATCTAGTAAGGGTAAAATTTCTGCTAAACTTTCTTTAACATCTCCTAACACAGCCACATCTGTTTTTACATTTTTATCTACCTCTGCTGGGTCAATTTCAAAATGAATCACTTTGGCCTGCTTTGCATACCTATCCAAATCACCTGTTACACGGTCATCAAATCGCATCCCTACAGCAATTAACAAATCACATTCATTTGTTAATTTATTAGGTGCATAATTACCATGCATCCCTACCATTCCTACATTCAATTCATGTGCCGTTGGCAAAGCAGATAGTCCTAAAATTGTCCATGCAGAAGGAATTCCTGCTTTTTCAATAAATGCTTTAAACTCTTCTTCCGCTTTTCCTAAAATAACCCCTTGCCCAAAAACAATTAATGGCTTTTTTGCTTTGTTAATTAATGTTGCTGCCTCTTGCACTTCCTCTAAGTTAACTTGAGGTTTTGCTTTATAACTACGAATTGAAGTACATTTTTTATATTCAAAATCAAAAGTTTCAAATTGAGCATCTTTAGTTATATCAATGAGCACTGGCCCTGGTCTTCCTGATCTTGCTATATAAAATGCTTTTGCAAAAATGGTTGGTATCTCAGAAGCTTTAGTTATTTGATAATTCCATTTAGTTACTGGAGTTGAAATTCCTACAATATCAGTTTCTTGAAATGCGTCAGACCCTAGTAAATGAGAAGCAACTTGCCCTGTAATACAAACCATTGGAGTAGAATCTATTTGCGCATCTGCAATTCCTGTTATTAAATTTGTTGCTCCTGGCCCAGATGTAGCCATTGCTACTCCTACCTTTCCTGTAACTCTAGCAAAGCCTTGGGCAGCATGAGTTGCTCCTTGTTCATGACGAGTTAATACATGATGAACCTCATCTTGGTATTTATATAATTCATCATATATAGGCATAATAGCCCCTCCAGGATAACCATAAATTAAATTAGCACCTTCTTCCAACAGGCATTTAACAACCGCTTCTGCACCTGAAATATGCTGTTTTTCTGTTGTTTTTTTTACAAATTTTTCTTGTGATTTTGTGGTCATAATTTCAAGTATTAAAATTCATCAGTCACACACCCGTTAGATGCTGACGAAACTGTTCTTGCATATTTATATAAAACACCTCTACTTGCTTTTAAAGCCGGTGCTTTCCATTTTTGTTTTCTATTTTGCAGCTCCTCTTTTGAAACTTCTAATGTTATACTATTGGTTTCTGCATTGATAGAAATTAAATCGCCATCTTCTACCAGAGCAATAACTCCTCCTTCTTGAGCTTCAGGAGTAATATGCCCTACAACAAAACCATGAGTTCCTCCAGAAAATCGTCCGTCCGTAATCAAAGCAACATCTTTTCCTAAACCAGCCCCCATAATAGCTGCCGTTGGCTTGAGCATTTCAGGCATTCCTGGTCCTCCTTTAGGACCTTCATAACGAATTACCACCACATCTCCCTTCATAACCTCTCCTGCTTTAATTCCGTCATTAGCCGCATACTCTCCTTCATAAACCTTTGCTTTCCCTTTAAAAAACAAGCCTTCTTTACCCGTTATTTTTGCCACAGACCCATCCTTCGCCAAATTTCCATACAGCATCCTTAAATGCCCCGTAGCCTTTATAGGAGTTTCTAATGGTTTAATCACCTCTTGCCCAGCAGTTAAACTAGGTAACGCAGCTAAGTTTTCGGCTAGTGTTTTTCCTGTCACCGTTAAACAGTCTCCATGCAACAAACCTTTGTCTAATAAATACTTTAAAACTGCAGGGGTTCCTCCTACCTTATGCACATCCTCCATCAAATACTTCCCGCTTGGTTTTAAATCTGCCAAGAATGGAGTTTCATCAGAAATTCTTTGAAAATCATGAAGTGTAAATTCAACATTAGCCGCTTTCGCTATCGCCAAAAAATGGAGTACTGCATTTGTAGAACCTCCCATAACAGTAACCAGCCTTATTGCATTTTCCAACGATTTTTTCGTAACGATATCAGATGGTTTTATATCCTTTTCCAGTAATACTCTTAACATTTCTCCTGCTTTTACACACTCTTCCTCTTTATCTTTACTGATGGCAGGATTTGATGAGTTATATGGTAAACTCATTCCTAAAGCCTCAATAGCTGATGCCATTGTATTTGCAGTGTACATTCCTCCACAAGCTCCTGCTCCAGGACATGCTTTTTCTATCACATTTTGATATGCTTCGTCATCAATTGTTCCAGCTACCTTTTCTCCCCAAGCTTCAAAAGCCGAAACAACATCTAATTTTTTTCCTTCATGACATCCTGAAGCTATTGTTCCTCCATAAACCAAAACTGAAGGCCTATTTAAACGCAACATTGCCATTAAAGCGCCAGGCATATTTTTATCACACCCTACTACTGTTACCAATCCGTCATAAGACATTGCTTGTACTACTGTTTCCATAGAATCTGCAATAACATCTCTTGAAGGCAATGAAAAACGCATTCCAGGAGTTCCCATAGAAATACCATCAGATACTCCTATCGTATTAAAAATTAGCCCTACCAAGCCTTTATTTAAAGTTCCTTCCTTTACCAATTTAGCCAGTTCATTCAAATGCATATTACAAGGATTTCCTTCATACCCTGTACTTGCTATGCCTACTAGAGGCTTCTTCAAATCTGAACTAGACAAACCTATAGCATGTAACATTGCTTGTGCAGCAGGTTGCGTATCATCTTGTGTAACTTGTTTACTGAATTTGTTCAATTCCATCTTTTATTTTACTTTATTTTCTCTGGGATTCTCCAAATATTTTGTGTTTGTATAATTCTAATTTCTAATACCGAAGCTTTTTTAAAACCTATCTTTATTTTCACTCTTCAAAATTAATTTTCAAGTAATTTTTTATAATACTTCTTCTACCTATTTTGGTAAGCCTAGCTTTTGCCTTTATTGCTCTATTCCCTGATTCTTCTAACTTTGAAAGCTTTTTTTTTACAATATTCAATACATAAAAAAACCTGTATCTTTATTGATACAGGCCTTATTTATTCAATAACCATCTGTATCAACTCTACCAAGAGTTAATAATGACAATAATGATTATAATGTTTAAAATTTGCTTCATTTACTAATACTAAAAAAGCTTCCTAATTTTTTAGGAAGCTTTTCTGTTATTTTTATATAAATATACTCCCTAACTATCCTTGTAAAATAATTACAATGACAATAATAGAAATAATATTTAAAATTTGTTTTTTCATCTGTTGCGTACAAATATTTATAATTATTTTTAATAATCCTAATTATTTGCCAAAATATTTTCTTTTAAAATTTATATTCTGATAAAGGCTTAGGAAAATCCTCTGGATTTGCCGCTAAATGATAGCGAGGATCATCTACCGCTTCCTCTATTACTCCAGTAAAAATAGGGTTTGCTTTATATAACAATACTTTGCAATCTTCACTAAGGTGTTTTAATATAACTTTCTTTCCTGCTGATTGGTACTTTTCCACCAACGCTGAAATAGCTTCAATCCCTGAATGATCGCTTATTCTAGATTCTACAAAATCAATCTCTACTTTTTCTGGGTCATTTTTTATATCAAATTTTTCATTAAAAGCAGTTACCGAGCCAAAAAATAAAGGCCCCCATATTTCATATATTTTTGTTCCATCTTCTTTAAATCTCTTTCTCGCTCTAATTTTTTTAGCATTTTCCCATGCAAAAACCAATGCAGATATAATTACTCCCACAAAAACAGCTATTGCCAAATCAAAAACTACTGTTACAGCGGAAACAACAATCAATACAAAAGCATCTGATTTCGGAATCTTATTCATGATTCTAAAACTAGACCATGCAAAAGTTTCTATAACCATCATAAACATCACTCCTACTAAAGCTGCTATTGGTACTTGTTCTATATATTTATCAGCAAATAAAATAAACGTTAGTAATGTTAACGCCATCATAACTCCTGATAATCTTCCTCTTCCTCCTGCATTAATATTAATAACCGTTTGTCCAATCATACCGCAACCTCCAGTTCCTCCCAACAAACCACTAACAATATTTCCTGCTCCTTGCGCTACGCATTCTCTATTACCATTTCCTCTCGTTTCCGTCAATTCATCAACCAAATTCATAGTCATTAACGACTCTATCAGTCCTACGGATGCTGCTAAAAATGCGTAAGGTAAAATAAATGTGAGGGTACTTAAATCAAAAGGTAAATTTTGCCATAATTCTAAATTTGGAGTTGGAAATTTACCTGATAAACCAGCTCCTCCACCTTCTTTTATATAGGATCCTACAGTGCTTACTTCTACCCCTCCTATGATAACTATTGCCGTTGTTATTAAAATAGCAGTTAACGCTGCTGGCACTTTTTTAGTGATTTTAGGTAATAACCAAATAATTCCCATTGTTAACAATACTAAACCAATCATTGTATATAACTCTATGCCTAGCATAGGATGACTAACATAATTTTTAACTCCTTCTTTAGTTATTTCTAATTTTTTATGAGAAAACATTTTAACCTGCGCTATAAAAATGACAATTGCCAATCCGTTTACAAATCCCATCATTACAGGATGAGGTATTAAACGTACAAAACGCCCTAGTTTTAAAACCCCTGCTCCTATTTGTAGGATTCCCATTAAAATTACCGCTGCTAATAAATAGTAATATCCCATATTATCTATTGGTGTGTCAAATAACATTCCTCTAGTATGTCCTTCAGAAATCATATCCACAAAGATAACAGCCACTGCTCCAGCTGCTCCCGAAATCAGCCCAGGTCTTCCTCCAAAAACGGCTGTAATCAAACCAATAATAAAAGCCCCTGAAAGTGCGACTAACGGATCTATTTGTGCAACAAATGCAAACGCTACAACCTCTGGTATCATTGCTAATGACACTGTGATTCCTGCTAATGTATCATCTTTCAAGCTTGCTGTGTTACTTTTTATAAACTTCATCATTATTCTATACTATATCTATTTTTAAAAGGCGACAAAGGTAGTTATAATTTAATTGATTTACTTTTAGCTTTCTTCTACTTAAATTTTGCTTACCAATTTTTTTACACTAATTTTGCATGACCTTATACTTTTTAGGTTAAAAAACCAGTATATTTAGCTTTCTTATGAGCCGAAAAGTGTTATTAAACTCGAAAGAGATAGAGATTATTTTACATCGACTAGCTTGTCAGCTTATCGAAAATCACAATGATTTTTCTAATACAGTCTTAATAGGATTACAGCCGCGAGGTAGTTTTCTTGCAAATAGGCTTGCTAAATTATTAGAAACTGACTATAATATTAAAAATTTAGAATTAGGATACTTAGACATTACTTTTTATCGTGATGATTTCCGAAGAAGAGAAGCCCCATTAGAAGCTACTTCTACTCAAATCAACTTTTTAATTGAAAACAAAAACGTAGTATTAATTGACGATGTTTTATTTTCAGGTAGAAGTGTTCGTTCTGCATTAACAGCCATTCAATCTTATGGAAGACCTAATAATATTGAGCTATTAGTATTAATAGATAGGCGATTCAGTAGGCACTTGCCTATTCAGCCTAACTATAAAGGGAGGCAAGTTGATGCTATTAATCAAGAAAAAGTAAAAGTGGACTGGAAAGAGACAAGCAAAGAAGATGCTGTTTTCTTAATACAAAACAATTAAAATGAGCCAATTAAGTGTAAACCATTTATTAGGAATAAAATACTTAAATAGAGAAGATATAGACCTTATTTTTAAAACTGCCGATCATTTTAAAGAGGTTATCAATCGTCCTATAAAAAAAGTTCCTTCACTTCGTGATATTACTATTGCTAATTTATTTTTTGAAAACAGTACTCGTACTAAGCTTTCTTTTGAATTAGCTGAAAAACGATTATCTGCCGATGTTATTAATTTCTCGGCAGGACAATCATCTGTAAAAAAAGGAGAAACATTAATAGATACTGTTAACAATATACTTGCTATGAAAGTGGATATTGTTGTCATGCGCCATTCAAATGTAGGTGCTGGCGTGTTTCTATCTAAACATGTAAACGCTAAAATAGTAAATGCTGGAGACGGAACTCATGAACATCCTACACAAGCTTTGCTTGATAGTTACTCTATGAAAGAGGCTTTAAATAGTAATTTAAAAGGTAAAAAAATAGTTATTGTTGGTGATGTTCTTCACTCTCGTGTAGCCTTATCTAACATCTTTGCCCTCCAATTACAAGGAGCAGAAGTGAAAGTTTGTGGCCCAACTACATTGATTCCTCGATATATTTCTAGCTTAGGGGTTGAAGTGGAAACAAATTTAAAGAAAGCCTTGGAATGGTGTGATGTAGCCAACGTGCTTCGTGTACAACATGAAAGAATGGACATTAAGTATTTTCCTTCTACTAGAGAATACACCCAGTTATTTGGTATCCATAAAGAATTATTAGACAATGTTGGCAAAGATATTGTAATCATGCATCCTGGACCAATTAATAGAGGTGTTGAAATTACAAGTGACGTTGCTGATTCTGACCAATCGATTATTTTAAATCAAGTGGAAAATGGCGTTGCTGTAAGAATGGCTGTTATTTACCTACTAGCACAACAAATAAAAAGATAATTAGCAACCATGAAAATAGAGCAAAAAGATAATTATATTTTAATCTCTCCAGAAGAAAATTCTTTTGATGTTTTTTTCAATTTGTTTAAAGAAAATCACCTTCGTTTAGAAAAAGACCATCTTATTATAAAACTTTCTGATAATTTTATGATAATTAAGGAAGATATTTTTGTATTTTTGAAATATGCTGAGCAACATCAAAAAAATGGCACGTCATTTGTAGTTATTTGTAGCGGTGTTGATGCTGATGATTTCCCTGAAACATTTAACATTGTTCCTACTCTTGTTGAAGCTGAAGACGTTTTAGAAATGGAGAATATTCAACGAGATTTAGGGTTTTAAAAAAGCAACGGATGATAAAAAAAATACTTTTTATTTCTTTCTTATTAATTACTTCCCTAAGTTTTTCTCAAAAAACAGTAAAAAACTTATCGGCTGCTCCCAACCCATTTCGTCTTTCTACAATGATTTCTTTTGACTCAGAAAACGATCAAGTTACAATTATTGACATTAAGAACATACTTGGAAAAACTATTTATAGAAAAGTATTTACTGCCAAAAAAGGAAGAAATTCAATTCCTTTCTCTAGAAATAATCTAAAAGCTGGAATGTATATTTACGCAATTCAAAACAGTAAAGATGTGATTTCTAAACGGTTTGTCATTAGATGAGTATAGCGCTTACCATTTTAGGTTGTCATTCTGCAACACCTCGTATAAACGCACACCCTACATCTCAATATCTAGAGATAAACAATCAGCATTTTTTAATTGATTGTGGAGAAGGAACCCAACGCCAAATGCGAAAATATAAAGTTGGCTTCTCCAAAATTAACCACATTTTTATTTCTCATTTGCATGGAGATCATTTTTTTGGTTTAATAGGGTTGATTGCTACTTTCGGGATTCTAGGTAGAGAGAGAGCATTGCATATATATGGCCCTAAAGGAATTAAAGAAATTACCGTATTACAACTGAAGCTTTCTAAATCTTGGACAAAATACCAATTGATTTTTCATGAGCTGTGTTCCAAAGAGAGTGAAGTTATTTTGGATAATGATAAGATTACCGTTCATACAATTCCTCTAGACCACAGGGTTTATACCAATGGCTATTTATTTATAGAAAAGCAAAAAGCTAGGAGTTTACATATTGAAAATATTAAGCTATATAAAGAAATTGAGGTTTGCGATTACCATCATATAAAAGCAGGAAAAGACATTACCTTATCTACTGGAGAAATTATACCTAACAGCGATTTAACAATTGCTCCTCCTAAGCCTAAAAGTTATGCTTTTTGTAGTGATACAGCTTTTAAACCTGATATAGTTCCTATTATTAACGATGTTGACATTTTATATCACGAAGCCACTTTTTTATCAGATCGAGAAGATCTAACTAATAAAACGAAACACTCCACAGCTAAACAAGCTGCTACAATAGCTAAAGAGGCGAATGCAAAACACTTGATTCTAGGGCATTATTCTAGCAGGTATTCTGATATTTCTTTATTTAAGAATGAGGCGGAAGAGATTTTTGAAAATGTAGAACTGGCTGAGCCTGGCAAAAGATTTTCTTTAGTAAAAGAGTTCACTTCATCTTAAAAATTAAAATTATCAACGTTGATATCACCTAATATCCGTATTTCTTTCTTAGAGAATGATATATTAAATCTTTATTTTCAACTGTGCTATCTATCTCCTTCTTGTTTTATTGACAAACAAAATAAAATACAATCGTACTAGTATCTCTTTTACTAAATATTAAACTCATTTCTATCATCCATCCTTTTAAAATTCCTTACCAACCTCTTTTCTTAAAAAGCATTTTTCTATTTTTAAGGAAACTCCTCTAAACTGCATTCTTATTACCTACGCATATCAAGAAAAATAAGTAATATAAGATTCTCCTACTAAGAGATATAAGACATTGCCTAATTTTGTTTGTCACTTCATTTTTCATATCTTTATCACAAATTTTACCCCTTCGACAATCTATTTAGAAAATTAGATAAGGTAAAATACCATACTAAATTTAATTTTGCTAAATATGAAGAAGCTTTTCTTTATGATTCTTATTTGCTACAGTTATTCTGTATTTTCTCAACAAGGGAGTATCAGCGGTTCTATAATAGACGCTAAAACTAAAATTCCACTATCTTACGTCAATATTATTTGTAAAGAAAAAAATAATATTATCAATGGAGGTATTACCAATGAAAAAGGAAACTTTACCATTAAAAAGCTTCCTTTAAAAAATATTTCCTTAGAAATACAATTCATTGGCTACCTCCCTATTTATAAAAATGTTTTACTATCTAAAGAAAACTCACATTTTGATCTCGGTACAATTAATTTAGAAGAAAATGCTACAGCTTTAGATGAAATTGAAATACGAGCAGAAACAACTACAATAACTCAAAAAATTGATAAAAAAGTAGTAGCTATAGGAAAAGACTTGACAGCGGCAGGAACCAACTCTTTTGAAATGCTCCAAACGATACCCTCTATCGGTATTGATTATCTTAATAACGAAGTTACATTTAAAGGAAGTAGTAATGTTCGTATTCTTGTCAACGGAAAGCCTTCGAATTTAAATTCCTCTGAGCTTTTAAAATCAATTCCATCCATCAACATAAAAACTGTAGAGTTAATATCAAACCCTTCTGCTAAATACAATCCAGAAGGAATGAGTGGAATCATTAATATTATTTTAAAGAAAAATATAGAAATCGGATTTAACGGTACTATTACCACTGGAATAGAGCACAGTAAAAACACCCGACCTAATGGTGCTTTAAATTTAAATTACAGAGCTGGAATTTTTAATTTTTATACAAACTATGCTCTAGACTTTGGTAGCTCTGAAACTGATTATATTCTGAATAGAAAAGACAAAAAAGTGCATCAATTGTTAGATCACCTTAATGAATATACGGATCATAATCTTAAGATTGGCGCAGATATCTATCTTGACAAAAAAAACACTTTTTCAATATATAGCTCTCAATATTTTAGCAATTCGGATTTTTATACTGATGGTTATATTTATGAAAACACCGTCTTAAAATTGCGTACTCCTAACCTCTCTAGATATAACTCGTCTGAAAGTGCTTATAACCTAGATTATAAACTTGACTTAGATGAAAACGGGCATCACTTAGAAGTTGAATTAAATTACTCTACCAACAAAAACCCTGAAAAAGCCATCAACAAGGAAGTCATTTCACCTGATTCAAAATTGTATAATTATACAAGTAACATTACAGATGATCGGAATACTTGGTTAATGAATCTTGATTATATAAAACCTTTCAAAAAAGGAAAATTAGAACTAGGGTTAGAAGCCAGAATACACAATACTTTTAATGAAATAATTACAGATCAAGAAATTACTACTTTTCAAAATCCTTCAACTCCAAAGGGAAATACTAAATTTAACTATGACAGAAGCATATACTCTGCTTACATTAATTATAACGGTAAGTTTAATAAATTTTCTTTTCAGTCAGGTCTTAGAATGGAACAATTTAATGTTACAGGTAATTTTTCAAATACACGACAAATAAATTCGCAATTATACTCCGATAATATTTTTAATATTTACCCTTCTTTTTATTTTAACTACTCTCCTTCTAACAAGCATGATTTCCAGTTATCATATAGTAGAAGAGTGGATAGACCAGGAATACAACAAGTTACTCCAATACAAGAATTTACATCTCCTTATATTATTTCCGTTGGAAATCAAGAATTAGCACCTCAATATTCAAATTCTTTTGAACTGAACTATACTCGAAATTTTAAAGGAGGATATTTTACTTTTAACGGCTTTTTTAGAGAAATTTCAGATCAAATAGGTAGGAACATCATACTAGACGAGTTTAATAAGGACATACAATATATATCTCATCAAAACTACAACCAATCTAATAGCTATGGATTAGAAGCTTACCTTTCCTTAAAACCAACAAAATGGTGGTCATTCTCACCTAGCTTCGATCTATATGTTCAAGACAGATTCGGGATATTAAACACTCAAAAAATAGCTATTGAAAATACAGTTTTTAAAGGTACTATTGTAAATCGTTTTAAAATTTCTAAAAGATTAAAATTACAACTAATCGGTTTGTATAAGAGTAAATCTGAAGGAATACAGTTTACAGTAGATCCTTTTTATTTGGTCAATATTTCTGCCAAGTTAGCAGTTTTAAATAATAAAGGAAACATTACATTTAGAGCCACCGATATTTTCAATACTCTAGATTATACCTTTTCTTCCAACTCACCTTTTCCTCAAGAAGGGTTCTATATTTTAGAACAGGATGCCATTTACTTCGGATTTTCATACCACTTTGGCAGTGGCAAGTCTAAAAAAAGAAATCGCAAAAAAAGAGCTAAAAATGAAACTCGTGGAGGAATACTATAAATAAAAAAGGCTTTCTAGTAGTATCATAGAAAGCCTTTTTTATTATTTTCAGTTTTATAAATTACCAACGAATCACTACTGATCCCCAAGTAAACCCACTACCAAAAGCAGCTAGTACTACTAAATCATTATCTTTAATCTTACCTAACTCCCAAGCCTCCGTCAAAGCAATAATAACAGAAGCCGCTGTTGTATTTCCATACTTCATTATATTATTATATACTTTGTCATCACGCAACTGAAACTTTTTCTGAATAAACTGAGCAATTCTCAAATTAGCTTGATGAGGAATTAGCATATCAATATCTTCCTTTTTCAAATCATTTGCTTGAAGCCCTTCCATTATCGTTTCAGAAAAACGGCTAATAGCATGTTTAAAAACAAACTGACCATCCATGTGCGGATAATAAGATACGTCATCTGCATCATTTGCTTCTAATATTTCTGGTACCCATCTACTTGTTGAAGGTCCTTCTAAAATTAGTTTATCGGCATATTTTCCTTCTGAATGTAAATGTGATGATAATATCCCTTTTCCTTCCTCTTCCGTTCTAGAAAGTACTGCTGCCCCTGCGCCATCTCCAAAAATTACGGTAACTCCTCTTCCACGAGTGGAACGGTCTAAACCTCCTGAATGGTTTTCTGCACCAATTACCAAAATATTTTTATACATTCCTGTTTTTATAAACTGGTCAGCTACAGATAATGAATAAATAAATCCTGAACATTGGTTACGTATATCCAATGCACCAATAGTTGGCATATCAAGCATATCTTGGATTTGTACTCCTCCCCCAGGAAAATATAATTCAGGGCTTAACGTAGCAAAAATTATAAAATCAATATCATCTTTTGTCAATCCTGCTCTTTCTATAGCTATTTTGGCTGCCTTTGCCCCCATTACAGAAGTGGTATCATCACTTGTTTTAGGATCAATCCAGCGACGTTCTTTAATACCAGTTCTTTCTTGAATCCATTCATCACTTGTATCCATCCACTGCTTTAGATCGTCATTAGTTACTACGTTTTCAGGAACGTAATAACCTAAACCTGTAATTTTTGAATTATACATATTTTTTATGTTGATTTTTTTATTATTTCCAAAATTTGTAATTCGCAAAAGTACAAATTTTAAAGGGTTCACACAAAACTCTCTTATTTAGGTTTTTCAGTTTTTTTCCACCTACTATCTGTCAGTTTGTCATATTTATTGATTTGGTATTCTATTTGACTGTTTATTGCTTTCGGAATAACAATCAAAATAAAATATATAATTATGAGCAAAGGAAACATCAATGTATCTGTTGAAAATATATTTCCACTGATTAAAAAATTTTTATATTCAGATCATGAGATTTTTTTACGTGAATTAATTTCTAATGGTACAGATGCTACTACAAAATTAAAACACTTAATTTCTATCGGTGAAGCCAAAACAACATTAGGAGATGCTAAAATTGAAATCCGTATTGATAAAGACGCTAAAACGTTAACAATAAAGGATCAAGGGATAGGAATGACTGCTGATGAAGTTGAGAAGTATATTAATCAAATTGCTTTTTCTGGTGCTGAAGAATTTCTAGAAAAATATAAAGATGATAAAAATGAAACAGGAGTTATTGGTCATTTTGGATTAGGTTTTTATTCTGCTTTTATGGTTGCTGATAAGGTTGAGTTAATCACTAAATCTTTTAAAGATGAACCTGCAGCACATTGGACCTGTGATGGATCTCCTGAATATACACTAACAGCACACGATAAATCTGATAGAGGTACTGAAATTATTCTTCATATAGCTGATGATTCTACCGAATTTTTAGAAGCTTCTAAAATTAAAGGTTTATTAACCAAATACAATCGCTTTAACCAGGTTCCTATTAAATTTGGAACAAAGAAGATAAACGATCCTGATTTCACTCCTAAAACAATTAAGGGAGAAGATGGAAAAGAAACTACTGAACCTCATAAGCAAATAGAAGTTGATGATATTATCAATAACACGAATCCTGCTTGGACTAAAAAGCCAGCAGACTTAGAGGCTGAAGATTATACAAATTTCTATAGAGAATTATATCCTATGCAATTTGAAGAGTCTTTATTTCATATTCACTTAAATGTAGATTACCCATTTAATTTAACAGGTATTTTATTCTTTCCTAAATTGACTCAAAATTTAGATATGCAAAAGGATAAGATTCAATTGTACCAAAACCAGGTATTTGTAACGGATAATGTAGAAGGTATCGTTCCTGACTTCTTACAAATGTTAAAAGGTGTTATTGATTCTCCTGATATTCCTCTAAACGTTTCTCGTTCATACCTACAAGCAGATGGCGCCGTAAAGAAAATTTCTGGATATATCACTAAAAAGGTAGCAGATAAGCTAAGCTCTTTGTTTAAAAAAGATCGTGAAGATTTTGAAAAAAAATGGAATGATATTAAAGTAATTATTGAGTATGGAATGTTATCGGAAGATAAATTCTTCGATAAAGCCAAAAAGTTTGCTTTGTATCCAACTGTAGATGACTCTTTTTATACTTTCGATGAACTTATCGAAAAAACAAAAGATACACAAACAGATAAAGATGGAAAACATATCATTTTATATGCTGCTAATAAAGATGCTCAACATAGCTATATCCAAGATGCTAAAGACAAAGGTTATGAAGTTTTACTATTAGATTCTCCAATAGTTTCTCACTTAATGCAAAAACTAGAAACTTCAGGAGATAGTAAAGTACAATTTACACGTGTAGATGCTGACTTTATAGATAATCTAATCAAGAAAGAGGATACTGTAATTTCTAAATTATCTGACGAAGAAAAAGATACGTTAAAACCTATTATAGAAAGTGCAGTGCCTAGTCAAACATACACTGTTCAATTAGAGGCAATGGATTCTGCCAGCTCTCCTTTCATTATTACTGTACCTGAATTTATGAGAAGAATGAAAGAGATGCAAGCTTCTGGAGGTGGAGGAATGATGGGAATGGGCAATTTCCCTGAAATGTATAACCTTGTTGTTAACACCAATCACCCTTTAGTTTCTGAAATACTAAACGCTAACGAAGAAGATCAAAAGCGCTTAACAAAACAAGCCTTTGATTTAGCAAAGCTTTCTCAAAACTTATTACATGGTGAAGAGCTGACTAACTTTATCAAACGTAGCTACGAATTGATTAAGTAATGATATGCTATATTTAATATGTAAAAAACCTCTTTGTTTTGAACAAAGAGGTTTTTTTAGAAAGAGCCCTATAGTTTAGAGAAAAAGTTAAATTTGCTATCAAAATCTGAAAATTATGAAAAATTTTACCAGACTAGTATTTTGTGCTATTTGCTTATCTTTTTTATCATGCAGTTCTAGTTCTAGTAGCGATTAAATTATAGAACCTGTCTTCGAATATTTTATTGAGTATTCAAGTACTCCGACTCAATTTGATAAGACAACCTATAAAATAACCTCTAATTCCAATGAAGAGATCTCGAACATATCTTATGTAGAATGAAATTTTGGAAGCGAAAACAACGATCGCAATACAGCAAACCAAATAGCATATATTTATAATGATTTTGGTCAAAAAAATGTGACTGCCAAAATACATGGAGTAAATGGTAAAACATACAACATTGCTATAAATTTCACTATCAAAGAACAAGAATATTTTACTCTTAAGATCAAAACAATTGAAATAACAGGAGTCGCCTCTGCTATTTGGAATCAATTTTCTTATAATTCTGTAGGAGGAAAATACTTTAATTTCTTTAAATGCCAGATTTACCATAAGAGCGCTTATTAACAACGCTATGCAAATCACATATCAATCAAATTTTAATGATGCCAATGATGTAACTTACTACAATACATTTCATAATATCTCTTCGGATTTAAACACTCCTTATGAAGCTAAGGTTTATAAAGAAGGAAATCATCACCCTAACGGAGGAACAGACAACTTTGAACTAAATTTTTATGGACAAAAAACAGTTACTAAAGAGCCTATTGAGCGTTTAGCCTTTGGTCATATTTCTTTTAATGAATATCGTTATTTAAAACCTTCTGAAATTATTTATACTATTGGTCAAACCAATTATGCCATTACTTTTAAATTAATATTAGAATGGAGTAATTAATCTAATACAAAACCTATCAACATAAAAAAAGCAGAAGATCTTTAATTAACCTTCTGCTTTTTCTATATATGTCTGCTTTATCTATTATTAAAATAATGATGTTATAATTTCTTTAATCGTAATTCCTTCTGCTTCTGCCTTATAATTTTTAACTACTCTGTGAGAAAGGATAGGAACAGCAACTGCTTGCACGTCTTCGATATCAGGTGAATATTTCCCATTTACCAAGGCATGAGCCTTAGCTCCTAAAACTAAATTTTGAGAAGCTCTAGGGCCAGCTCCCCAATCAATGTAATTTTTAACAAATTCAGTAGCTCCTACTCCATTAGGCCTTGTTTTCCCTACCAATTTTACAGCATACTCTACTACATTATCAGCCACAGGAACCTTACGCACTAAATTTTGAATTGCTATAATTTCACTACCTGAAAATAATGCTTTCAACTTTTCATTTGCCATAGACGTTGTATTTTTTACAACTGCTACCTCTTCTTCAAAAGTTGGATATTCTAAATTAATAGAAAACATAAATCGGTCTAATTGAGCCTCCGGTAACGGATACGTTCCTTCTTGTTCTATCGGGTTTTGAGTTGCTAAAACGAAAAAAGGTAACTCTAACTTATAATGATTTCCTGCTACAGTTACAGAACGTTCTTGCATTGCTTCCAGCAAAGCTGCTTGCGTTTTTGGCGGCGTACGATTAATTTCATCAGCAAGAATGATATTTGAAAATATAGGACCTTTAATAAACTTAAACTGACGTTTTTCATCCAGTATTTCGCTTCCTAAAATATCTGAAGGCATTAAATCTGGTGTAAATTGAATTCTTTTAAAATCCAATCCCAAAACATCAGAAACGGTATTTACCAACAACGTTTTTGCCAAACCAGGTACTCCTATCAATAAAGAATGCCCTCCGCAAAAAACAGACAATAATGTAAAGTTTACGGCATTTTCTTGACCTATAATTACTTTTCCTATTTCTTTTTTTAGCGCTTTGTATTTTTCAACTAGGTTATTTACGGCTGCTACGTCTGACATCTTTTGTAAGTTGTTATGAATTAATTAATACCTTTTTTTATTTATCTTCTTTTTTCCAATCTTTTTTAAAGGTACACTTTTTATATTCTGCATTTAATTTAATATAGGTATCATTAATTTTTTCTTTAGACCATTTGGCTATTGTTTCTTCTTTTTTCTTCTGTAAAGCCAATTGTTGTACCTTAACATAATCTTCTACCAAATCTGCTTTATGTGTATTGGTACGATCTTTCATTAAGATGATTTTATACATTTTTTCCCCTCCACGAGTTTCGTCGTAAAAAGGCTCTGTAATTTCTCCTTTTTTCAAATCATTTACCCTACCATATAAAGCAGGATCCATACGCGTTAAATCAAATGTAGATTCTCCCGTATAAGGATTTACAATCAAACCTCTACTATTTTTAGTTTCTTTATCTTCAGAGTATTTTTTAACCGCTTCTTCAAACGTAATTCTTCCTTCTAAAATATCTTTTCTTACTTTTTCTATATCTTTTTTAGTTTTAGCTAATTTCTCGTCAGAAATTTCAGGTTGCATTAAAATATGAGATGCTATTCTTTGGTTCCCCTTAATTTCATGCAATTGAATAATATGGTATCCAAATAAAGATTTAAATGGTTCTGATATTTGATTTTTATCTAAAGAAAAAGCAACTTCTTTAAACTCTTTTATAAAAGGACTATCTTTAGTTATTGTGTATTGCCCTCCATTTTGAGCTACCCCCGGATCATCTGAATTAATAATAGCTTTTAACTTAAAGCTAGCGCCATTTTCTTCAATATCCTTCTTAATTTGCTTCAGTTTATTTATTACTCGCTCATTTTCTTCTTTAGTAGGCTCTGCATGTAATACTATTTGCGCTAGTTCAATTTCTGCCGGAAATTCTGGCAATTCATCTTTATCTTTTAATCCGTTGAAATATACACGTACTTCTTCTGGTGTTACATTTATTTTTTCAGTGATCTTAGCTTGTTCTCTCTCTATTTGTAAATTTTCTTTTTGAACCTTAGATAGTTCTTTCTTTAAATCTTCAACATCATTAAAACCATAAGCCGCAACTACCTTGTCAATAGTACCATATTCTTGAGTAAAAAATTGTAAACTTCTATTCACACGATCTTTAATATCAGCATCTGTTACCACCACACTATCAATTACAGCATGATGTGCCAATAACTTTTGCTCCATTAACTGCTCTAACATATCGCAGTCAGATATTTTTACTTTTCCTTCACTACGAAGCGCTATTTCTTGTTTAAATTTATCTATATCAGAATCTAATACAATATTTTTTCCTACAACTACCGCTACTCCATCTATCTTTTCTTGTTGCGCATTTATAATTGTTAAACCTCCTAGCAACAAGGTGGTAAACAGACTAATATTCCTTAAAATGTTTGTTTTGAATTGCATCATTTATCAGCGTTTTTTCTATCTCTCTTATTAATTCTAATTTCCTTTTATGTAAAATCATCTCCTTTATTGTAGGAACTACATAGCTCATTGGCGCTATATCATTTCTTTTTAAAATACTTTTTACAGCGACCAAATATACTCCTAAACTATCTTCTTTTTGTATGAATTTTGATATTTTTAACAGTTTCTGTTTTGGTTCTGAACGAAATGGAGGTATTTTAAGTCGAACATCATTTAAAGTTACCCAAGTACTATCCCTTAATCTATATGATTTAAAATTAATTCCTTGATCTTCTAAATCTTCTAAGTCTTCCTCTTTGTCTGACTTAAATTTTTTAATAATTTCTTTTTTATTTAAAAGGTTTTTACCAAAAAAAATATAATCTAGTTGAAATAATTCTTCATTCAATTTAAAATTCTCCTTATTTTTATTGTAATATGTAGCTACTTCTTCTGCTGCTATAATCGTATCTAATTGTTGTTTTATCAAACGTTCTTTATAACTATTTATAAACAGACTCTCTCGATAAGCCTTCACTAAATTCTTAATTTCGTTATCATTTACTTCTGTTATATTTTCTTCTGCTTTTTGATATAGTAATTGCTTCTTTGCCCACGAATTTATAATACTTTTGACCAGTACTAAACTATCATTCTTTGATATATTTTCAGGAAATAAACTTTCTATATCAGATTTATAGAGTTTAAAATCATAAACTTCTGCTATCGGTTTTTCTTGTTTCTCTTGCTCCTTTGTTTCTACATTTACATATTCACAAGAGGTAAAAAAAGTTAGTAGTGTTAATAAAAAAAATATTTTTCTCATCTATTTATTGATTATACTCTTTTTTAAGTTTTTTTAATTGCTTTCTTCTTACATTAATAACATTTTTTTGCTTCAACCCTTTGACCCATTCCTCTTCTAAGTATTTTTGATAATCACTCATAACTATTCCTCTAATTTGTCTTAATTTCTTAGGAGCATACTTAGGTTTATGAGCTAAAAAGTATTTTTTTAACCCAAGAGTATCTTTTGCGGAAGCATCCCATATTTTGCTTTTCATTAAATCAAATAACAATAATCCCTCTTTATATTCGTTTAATGTGTTTCTATATTCAGGAGCTGTATGTACTAAATTTTCTTTAAAATATTTTAAAATTTCTTGGTTTACAAATTCTTTCAACAACACGGAAATTCCTTTATATTTTCTAATCTTTATATAAGATGAGAAATCTTCTTGGCTGATTCTTTTTTCATTGATACTCAGTAAAATCTCTTGCATGCTGTCTTTTGGAAAAGTTCTTCTATCTGATTTTTCGAAAAGCGCTAGCGCTTCTTTATTAACTGTTATCTTATAACTCTTTTTTAATTTATTTAAAAGCGACTTATCTGACAATTTACCTCTGTTACCTTTTTTAATTTTTTCTTCTAAATCTCCTTTCAATTCTTCAAAAGAAGCTATTGGATATTTTTTTATTAATTGGATAATATGCCATCCATATTTGGTTTTAAAAGGCTCACTATACCCTCCTTCCTTTGGTATTTCATATGCTACTCTTTCAAACTTTTCAACCATTGTTCCTCTACCAAATTTAGCTAATCGCCCTCCTCTTACTGCCGATTTTCTGTCTTGAGAATATTTCTTTGCCAACACATCAAAAGCTTCTCCTCTCTTTAACTCTTGATAAACACTGTCTAATTTTGATTTCCCTACGATACTTTTATCTTCTACAAAAATGTGCGCTACTTCAACTTCTCCTTCCGACGGTTTCTTATCATGCACCTTTAAAATATGGTATCCAAAACGAGTTTTAAAAGGCTTTGATAGCGCTCCTTTCTCCGTATTAAATGCAGCTGTTTCAAAAGGATACACCATCTTAAAAGCTGAAAAGTACCCCAAATTTCCTAAATTTCTTTTCACAGAGGGATCGTCAGATACTTCTAAAGCTATTTTTTCAAAAGCCTCTCCTTTTAAAACTCTATTACGTACTTCTTCTATCTTTCTATATAATGACAATGTATCTTTTTCTTTCATTCCCTTAGGAAAACTCAATACAATATGGCTTGCCTTTACTTCATTCTTTGTTCTGTAATAAGCTTCTTTCACTAATTCTGCTATTTTTTGAGGATCTTGTAAATATGGCAACATTAGTTGTTTTTTATAACTTTCAAGTTCTCTCTTGTACGTTTCAGCTTCATCTAGCTTTAATTTATAAGCCTCTTGAACCTTTAATTTGAAGTTGATATACAATTCTAGATAACCATCTATATCTTTTGCTTTACTATCTTGTACTAAATCTAAATTTTTTTCATAAACACGCTTAAATTCAGCAATTGTGATTGGCGTTTCATTGATGGTAAACAACACCTCTTCTTGGCCTAAAATTGTTGAAATAGTAAAAAGGCTTATTAAAAATAAATAAAATCTCATATCATTCTTTTTTATAGTGAAATAATCCCTTTTATCTTTTCTGCATGTCTATAATATGAAATTACTTCATCAGAACTTTTCAATTTCAATACTATTGATACACTTACATATTTTCCGGTCTTCGATTTTTTTGTTTTAATCACTGCACCTCCCTTATCAAACAAACTTTGTACTTCTTCTACTTGGTTTTCATCCGTTGGAACAATAAACTTGTACATATAATCCGCTGGAAATTTCGTTGTATCGTCTAACTGAGTTTTTAATTTCTTGTAAAATGCTTCTTTATCTGACATATAGTATGCTTTTAATTTTATCTAACAGTATAATTAGAATTATCATTGAATGATAATTATTTATTTTTTTATGAGCAAACCACAAAATTACACTATTTATTAAATTTCTAACTTGAAACTTCTATTTTTGCAAAATGCAACAAAAAATAGTACTTATCGGTGGACCAGGAACAGGTAAATCTTCTGTTTTAGAAGAATTGATACGAAGAGGTTACCATTGTATGCCTGAAATATCAAGGGAAGTTACCTTAAAAGCTCAAAAAGAAGGGATTGATCAATTATTTCTAACACAACCGCTTCTTTTTAGCCAATTATTATTAGAAGGTAGAGAAGAACAATTTTTAGAAGCTCATAAAAGCGAGGAAAAATTTATCTTTTTTGATAGGGGAATTCCAGATGTTCATGCTTATATGAATTACTTAAATACTGAGTACCCTCCTATTTATATTGAAAAAAGCAATCAACATTTGTATAATAAAGTTTTTATGTTAGCTCCTTGGAAAGCCATATATACTTCTGACAATGAGCGCTACGAAACTTTTGAACAGGCATTGAAAATTGATATATTTCTTCGAAAAGCTTACCAAGAAATTGGCTATAAAATCATAGAGGTTCCTTTTGGATCTATACAAGAACGTACAAATTACATTTTAGATTCGTTGAAAAACAATCTATGATAAATAGTATTCAAATATTGCAAAAATATTGGGGGCATTCTTCTTTTAGATTCCCCCAAGAAGCAATTATTGAATCGGCTAATAATGGCAACGATACAATTGCATTATTGCCAACTGGAGGGGGTAAATCTATATGTTTTCAAATACCAGCCTTAGCTAAAGAAGGTATTTGTATTGTAATTTCTCCTCTCATTGCTTTAATGGAAGATCAAGTGAATAGTTTACTAGATAAAGATATCAAAGCGACAACAATTCCTTCTGGAAGCACTCAAGATGAAATGATTATTTTGTTTGATAAAATTCGTTTTGCAAACTATAAGTTTTTATACTTATCTCCTGAAAGATTGCAATCTACCTTTATTCAAGAAAAAATAAGACAGCTAAACGTCAATTTAATTGCTATTGACGAGGCTCATTGTATTTCAGAGTGGGGGCATGATTTCCGCCCTTCTTATAGAAATATCAATATACTAAGAGCTTTAAAGCCAACAGTAAATTGTATTGCTTTAACAGCTACGGCCACCAATAAAGTTATTGATGATATTAAGACCTCATTAGAAATGAAAGCGGTCAAAATATTTAGGAAATCTTTTTTTAGAAAAAACCTAGCTTATCAAGTTTATCAAACAGAAGATAAACTTTATCAACTAAAACAAATTTTTAGAAAAACGAAATCTCCAGCAATTGTATATGTGAATACTAGAAGTAAAACTAAAGAAATTAGCAATTACTTGACTGCACATGGTTTTAATAGTACGTTTTATCATGGGGGATTGTCTGCTATTGAAAAACAGGTTTCCTTCCAAGATTGGATGACTGAGAAAAAACCAATTATAGTTGCCACAAACGCCTTTGGTATGGGGATTGATAAACCTAATGTTGGTATTGTTATTCACTTAAACCTTCCTTCTTCTATCGAAAATTATATACAAGAAGCAGGTAGAGCTGGTAGAAATGGAAAAAAAGCATTCTCCGTAGTATTGCAAAATAAAAATGACCAAGCTATTTTTAAAGAATTAATCATAAAATCATATCCTAATATTAGTGAGCTCAAAGAAATACACCAAAAGTTATACCAGCATTTTCAAATAGTTAAGGGAGAATATACAGCTTCTCAGTTTGATTTAAATCTATTAGAATTCTCCAATAAGTATAATTTTTCTTCCAATAAGGTTTTTAATAGCTTGCAAATTTTACATAACAATGGGGTACTTCAAAGCTCTGACAATACCAGAAAAAAATCTACCGTAAAATTTCTTGTAAAAAGTAAATATGTATTAACATATATTCATAAAAACAATACGCTTCGTAAATTTATTCAAACCTTTTTGCGAATCTACGGGGGAGTATTTGAAGAAGCTATTAAAATTGATGAGTTTTACCTCGCTAAAAAGGCAGGCATTACTTCATGGAAAACAATAGAATACCTGAACAAACTTGCTGATGACAATCTCATTAGCTACGTAAGAGCAGCAGCTCATACCGAATTAACCTTTCTTCTGCCTAGAGAAGATGACATTACCATTAATAGAATTTCTAAGCATGTCAAAACGTACCTTAATCAAAAAAAACAAAAGGTTGATGATGTTATTAATTTTATCACAAACAATGATATTTGTAGAAGCATCCAATTGCTAAGCTATTTCGGAGAAAATAAATTACATGAATGTGGCTTTTGCGATGTTTGCCTCAAGAATAAAAAAATTGAAAATATTTCTGATAAGATACTTTCACTAATCCAAAAAAATAAAGAAATGTCATCAAGAGAAATATGCGCGTCATTATCTGCAAAAGAGCAGGATATTTTAATAAATTTGCAATACTTATTAGCCGAAGAAAAAATAGCTATTAACTCGTACAATAAATATTATATATAATGAAAGATATTCGCATTGTTTTTATGGGAACTCCCGATTTTGCAGTAACCATATTACAGCACTTAGTAGAAAATAAATATAATGTAGTCGGAGTTATTACTGCACCTGACAAACCAGCTGGTAGAGGTAGAAAACTTAATCAATCTGCTGTAAAAAAATACGCTATATCCCAAAATCTTCCTATGTTACAACCTAAAAATTTAAAGGAGGAAGATTTTCAAGAAGCATTAAGAAGCTGGAATGCTAACTTGCAAATTGTTGTTGCTTTTAGAATGCTCCCTAAAACTGTATGGGCTATGCCTAAATATGGAACTTTTAATTTACATGCTTCTTTACTACCTGAATATCGAGGAGCTGCTCCTATTAATTGGGCTATTATTAATGGAGAAACAAAAACAGGTGTAACTACATTTTTTATAGATGATAAGATTGATACAGGTGAAATTATTCTTCAAAAAGAAATGGAGATCAAAGAATCTGAAACTGTAGGTGAGTTACACGATAAATTAATGTATTTAGGAGCTGATTTGGTCAAAGAAACAGTTGAACTAATAAAAAAAGGAGAGGTTTATACAACCAAACAACCCGAGAAGGAACAAAAGCCTGCTCACAAACTCTTTCCTCATAACTGTAAGATAGATTGGTCATTATCTTTACATGATATCTACAATAAAATAAGAGGGTTAAATCCATATCCTGCTGCCTGGACAAACATACATAACGGAACTGATCAAATTTCAGCAAAAATTTATAGTGTTTCAAAAGAAAAGGCTTCTCATAATCTAGATATAGGCACCATTGTTTTTTCTAAATTATTTCTAAAAGTAGCCGTACAAGATGGTTATTTAATCATTAACGACATCAAACTATCTGGAAAGAAAAAAATGGACGCTAAAAGTTTACTAAATGGGTTTCGCTTTGACGAAAATGCAAAGATGCTCTAACCCCTTTACCAATAGGCTCTAACAGCTATACTGGTTTTTACAGATTAGGTTATTAACATTTTCAGCAGACTTATTAACAAAATACTTTTTTTTCACAACTAAAACTTGCTCAGTACCTTATTCCATCTATATTTGTTGAGCTATTTAAGCAAGAAAACAATTAATTAATTTTAAAAAAATCTATTTTAATTATGAACAAATCAGATTTAATCGATGCAATGGCTGCTGATGCAGGAATTTCAAAGGCTGCTGCTAAAGCTGCTTTAGACTCTTTAACGAATAATATTACCGCTACTTTAAAGAAAGGTGATAAAGTTGCTTTAGTTGGATGGGGAACTTGGTCTGTATCACAAAGAGCTGCTAGGACTGGTAGAAATCCACAAACAGGAGCCGAAATTAATATTGCTGCTAAAAATGTAGTTAAGTTTAAAGCTGGAGCTGGTTTAAGTGATTCTGTAAACGAATAAGCACAACTCAATAAAACATAAATTAAAAAGCTCTCCTTATTTTATATTAAAGAGAGCTTTTTTAGAATTTTATTTTCAGTCTTAAAAGTCTTGCTTTATCTTGCTTGCTTTTCTACTACCTTCGTAAATATCATAGCGTACAAAACGACAATCTAAATCTGCATTCTTTAGAGGTATTCTTCTTGAGGTTCTCAATCCTACATGCTTCAATGCTTGAATATCAGAAGTTATCAACCAAGTTGTTGAGTTCGGATAATTATTTTTTAATGTATCACCTATTTTTCTATAAAACTCCGCCACATCAATATTTAAACGTTCTCCATAAGGTGGATTAAACAAAATAGTTGTATTTCCAAAAACCTCCTTCTTTGAATTAAAAAAGTTGACGTGATGCACTCCTATAAATTCTTCTAAATTTGCATTAATAATATTTTGTTTTGCTTTTGCTACTGCAGAAGGTGCTTTATCAAATCCCATTATTTTAAAATGCGAATTTTTTATCTTCTTTAATAAAGCATCTTGAATAATGAAATATAAATCTTCCTCATAATCCTTCCAGTTTTCAAAAGCAAAATGTTTGCGATTTATATTGGCAGGTATATTATTGGCTATCATTGCTGCTTCTATTAAAATAGTTCCAGAACCACACATTGGATCAATAAAGTTTTCCTCTCCTGTATATCCTGAAAGTAACACCAACCCCGCTGCTAACGCTTCGTTTATAGGAGCTATGTTTGTGGCACTCCTGTACCCTCTTTTATGCAACGAATCTCCTGAAGAATCCAATGATATTGTCAGCCATTCTTTCTGTATATGTATATGTACCTTAACATCAGGATATTTCAAATCAACATTAGGTCTTTTACTATACTTATGCCTAAAATAGTCAGCTATTGCATCTTTCGACTTTAAACTTATGTAGTGCGAATTTGATGTGAAATTTTTAGAATTCACTACAGCTCCTATAGAAAAAGTTCCTTCAGCATCTAAGTACTTCTCCCATTTTATCTTTTGAATGGCTTCGTATAAATCTTCTTCATCAAAAATTTTACATGTTTTTATAGGTTTTAATATCCTAATAGCTGTTCGCAATGCGATATTTGCTTTATATAAGAAACCTTTATCTCCTCTAAAGGAAACATTTCTAACGCCTTCTTTTACTCCTTGTGCTCCTAACTTTCGTAATTCATCTGCCAACACTCCTTCTAGGCCAAACATGGTAGTAGCTACCATTTTAAAATCTTTGCTCATCTTTCTGTTTTATAGAATATATCTCGATATAAAAAACTTGGATCAAATAATGGATTCAAGATTTTAGTATCACAAGAATATATTTAAAAATTCAAGTTACAAAAGTACAGTTTATATTCCTATAACAATATTTTATCTTTCATTTATATAATCGTAAGATTTCTGTACTTTTGCAGACTTTTAACGTATGGATTCAAAAAAAGATTGGTTTACAGATTGGTTTAACACACCTTATTATCACATTTTATATAAACATAGAAATGATGATGATGCTAAGATATTTATGAAAAATTTGACTGCTTTTTTGCCGTTAGAAAAAAGCAGCCACATTTTGGACTTACCTTGTGGGAAAGGACGACACGCTGTCTTTTTAAACAGTTTAGGGTATAAAGTTACTGGAGGTGACTTATCAGAAAACAGTATTGATTTTGCCAAGCAATTTGAAAATAATACCTTAAATTTTCAAGTGTATGATATGCGTAAGCCTTTTATAAAAAAATACAATGCTATATTCAATTTATTTACTAGTTTTGGCTATTTTCAAGAAGATCGGGAGGATATTCTCGTTTTAAAAAATTTTAAAAATGGGTTGCTTAAAAATGGTTGGTTGGTTATTGATTTCTTAAACGTTGAAAAGGTTAAAAATAATCTTGTAAAGGAGGAGAGAAAAACAATTGATAATATTGACTTTCATATAAAGAGAGAAATTAAGAATGGATTTATTTTCAAACATATCTCTTTTTTTACAGAAGGAAAGCAACATTCTTATACCGAACAAGTAAAATTCTTGAATTTAGAAAAAATGAAAGAATACTTAAAAAGTGCAAATTTACAGTTAGTCCATACTTTTGGCAATTACGAACTACATTCTTTTAACCCAACTACTTCTGATCGTTTAATTTTAATTGCTAAATGAGTTATATCTTACTAATTTTATCCGTTCTAATAGGTTCTTTAATCGTTTTAATAGTAAAACCTAAAGGAAACTTCACAAGGTTGCTACTTGCTTTTAGCGGCGCTTATTTATTATCTGTTACCATTTTACATTTACTTCCAGAAGTATATGAACACACCAATGATGTTAAAGTAACAGGAATCTTGATTTTGGTAGGGATTTTAATACAATCTATTTTAGAATCTTTTTCCAAAGGAGCTGAACACGGGCATATCCATTTACATTCTAAAACGAACCAGTTTCCTTGGCTATTATTTGTTAGCTTGTGTATCCATGCCTTTTCAGAAGGAATTCCTGTACACGAGCACCACCATAATTTATTATGGGCAATTGTAATCCACAAAATTCCTATTGCCATTGTACTAACTTCCTTTTTACAACATTCTCAATATAGTAAAAGAACCATGTTGTTATTTCTAGCAATCTTTGCCTTAATGAGTCCGTTAGGAATGTTCATAGCTCATAAAGTTGCCTTTTTTAAAGTTTATCACACCCAAATAACAGCTCTAATTATTGGTGTTTTCTTACATATTTCTACGGTTATCCTTTTTGAAAGCTCAGAAAACCATAGCTTTAACTTTCAAAAATTTACCGCTATTTTAATAGGTATTTTACTAACTATTTTTTCTTTATAAAGCTAAATTTATTTCTCTTTCTCTCTATTTACTAAATCCATAGAAAAAGCTGGTAAACAAATAGCTATATACTCACACTCTTCATCAAATGGGTTAGCATACTGTACACGTACATTCTTTTCTATTTTGATAGATTCTCCTGCTGATAAAACAATACTCTCTCCATTTATAATGAATTGCTTTTTACCTTTTATAATATAAGTATATTCTTCAAAAACTGGCCGCTGAAACGGTTCACTCCAACCTGGTGGCGCTACCATATGTGCAATGCTTATTTCCGAATTACCATCACTAGCATTTCCAAAGTGCTCTTCTATCAATTTTCCATCTGTTGTAGGAACTACAAATGGCTTTTTTTGAACTGTATATTTTTTTTCCATATAGTTATCTTGATTTCAATCATAAAAAAATCCGAAATAAAAACTTCGGATTTCTTCTATTTAGTTAAACCAAATAATAAATGATTTCATTTTTGCTAAATCAGGTATTTGCTCCAAACTTACTTTCTGTAAACTAAATTCTTTTAAACCTAATTGTTCTTTATCTATTGCAATAGTTCCATTTAAATCATCTATAAATAATGTTGCTGAAGAAAAAGAAGTTTCTACTTTACTTACTTTGTTATTCGCATTAATTTCTTGAAAATTTGAATTGATATTTAATCCTGACTTTGTTTTATACCTATCATCAAATATTTGAATGCTCTTAATGGTTGATTTAGGATCTAGTTGTTCTTTAGGGATAATTGTTAATAAATGCTTCCCTCCTTTTTCAAAAATTAAATATTCGTCATCTTCTTGAAAATAATTACTTCCTTTAGCACCTTCACTTAAAATAGAAACAATAGAATCTTTTTCAAAAATGGTTTCCAACTCTTCTATGGTCGTTTTTGGAGTCAATTTTCCCACTTTTCCTTTCGCTATATCAAAATCTCCTCCATTTCCACATTGAACAAATAATACTGCTATAAAAGCTAAAGTTATAATTTTTAAACTACTTTTTATCATATTTAAGTTATTGGTTTTTTATGTTAACGTTCTTACCGCCAATTTATTTTTGTATTACTTTTTTTAAAATACCAAACACACTCCTTATAAATGTTGCACTAGTTAGTACTTTTATTATAGGGTTTTGCCTTGTGCTTCTGCTAGAAGAACTTCTCGTAACTCTTTCTTCTTCCTTTTTTTCAATTTTAGAAGCTTCTTCTATTTTTTTATTTAAAATTTCATAAGCACTTTCTCTATCTACTTCTTTATTATATTTTGAAGTCAACTTAGAGTTTCTCAATACTTCTTTTAACTCTTTTTCCGTTAGTACATCCATTCTACTCATTGGCGCTCTCAACATAGTTCTTGCTAATGGAGTAGGAATTCCTTTTTCATTTAGTACTGACACAAATGCTTCTCCTATTCCTAATTGAGTTAATATTTCACTTACTTCATAATATGCTGAATCTGGGTAATTCTCCGCCGCTAATTTAATCGCTTTTCTGTCTTTTGCTGTAAAAGCTCTCAAAGCATGTTGTATCTTTAAACCCAATTGCGCCAAAACATCTTCAGGAATATCTTTTGGGTTTTGAGTTACAAAATACAATCCAATACCTTTCGATCTAATTAATTTTACAATACTTTCTATCTGGCTTAATAAAGCTTTTGAAGCTTCGTCAAAAACCAAATGTGCCTCATCTATAAAAATAACTAGTTCAGGTCGATTACGATCTCCTTGCTCAGGGAATGTATCATATACCTCTGCTAAAAGTTGTAGCATAAAGGTTGAGAATAATTTTGGTTTGTCTTGGATATCAGTCAATCTCAATATTGAAATGATTCCCTTCCCTTCTTCATCTATTCTCGTCAAATCATTAACCTCAAAAGATTTTTCTCCAAAAAACAAGTTTCCTCCCTGTTGCTCTATCTCTATTACTTTTCTTAGGATAGCTCCCGTACTTGCAGTAGAGATGCTACCGTACTCAGCTCGGATCTCTTCTTTCCCTTCATTGGTTATAAATTGAAGTATTTTTTTGAAATCTTTTACATCTAATAATGGTAATTTATGGTCATCACAATATTTAAAAATAATTGCTACAATACCTGTTTGCGTATCTGTTAAATCTAAAATACGGGATAATAAGACTGGGCCAAATTCAGATACAGTTGCTCTTAAACGAACGCCTTCTTCCTCTGAGATACTTAAAAGCTCTACAGGAAACTTCTTTGCTTCAAATGGAATTCCTATCTTTTCATGACGCTCTTCTATTTTAGCGTGTCCAGAACTAGGTTTCGCTAATCCACTTAAATCCCCTTTGATATCCATTAACAATACAGGAACTCCTTTTTCTGATAAATTTTCAGCCAACACTTGTAGCGTTTTGGTCTTTCCTGTACCCGTTGCTCCTGCTATTAAGCCATGACGATTTAGCATTTTTAGCGGTACCTTAACCAATGCATTTGTTACCGTTTCTTCACCAAACATTCCCGCTCCCAATGTTATAAAATCGCCTTTGCATTGGTATCCTTCTTGGATATCCTTAAAAAAAGTTTCTCTAGTCTTATCCATAAAATTATGCTACATTTTAGATAGCGTAAATTTATAGAAACAGAATAATATAGCAATTATTAATTTTAATTTCTTTTTATATCTTTGATTAAATCTTATAACATAATAAATATGAATAAAAAATTATTATTTTTCACCCTTCTACTAATTTCTTATTCTTCCTTTGGGCAAAAGTTCAATTTGATTTGGGAAGAAAATTTTAATGGATACCGAATTCCTTCGGGAGTAGAAGGTGAAAGCGACGGTGACAATACTACAAACAAACCAATCAACATAGGAGACTATACTGATTCTTTTTCTAAATGGACTATTGATGCTTCTAATGCTTCTCTGCAAAATTTTTCGGATTATGCAGCTGTTTTTAGAACTAATGCTTATTTTGACCCTCACTTTAGAGTTCAAGATACTCATGGAACAGAAATAACCGCTCCTGAAGGAGGTCACATTAATTGGATTACTGAATCTATTGATGTTTCTAAACACAAAAATGTTAGTGTTAATATGTTTATCCAAGAAATAGGAAACCATGAAACTAGTGATTATATAGATGTATATTATAGTGTTGATAATGGTGTTAATTATACTCGAATAGAAAATTGGAATAACCTTGGAGATGCTAATCATACTCTTACTGGAAACACTTCTATAAGTGATAGTTGTAATCCTGATAGAGATTTTGAAAATCAAACTATTTATTTTTCAGTTCCTGAAAATTCAACTTCTTTAAAAATTAAAGTAACGTTTAGAAATAGTTCCGTGTCAGAAAATTTTATTCTTGATGATGTAAGAGTATTTGGCGTTCCTTCTACTTTGAACGTTGCGGAAAATACTTTAGCTTCATTCTCCATGCATCCTAATCCTTCTCAACATACCGTTAAATTAGAAGGTAAAGAGCAATTTGAACGTATAGAAATTTATACTATTAGTGGTAGCTTGATTTACTCTGAAAGCAACATTAGTAAGAACAACCATATTATAAACATTTCCAATTTCAGTACAGGGGTTTATTTAGTTAAAACAACTACTCATAACGCTCATCAAAGTACTCAAAAATTAACCATCAAATAATAATAGTTCTTGTATCAAATTATGAAAAAAATTATACTATCAATAATATGTATGATAGCAATACAACTATCTACACAAGCGCAAACTACAGATTTTTTCCCTGCTTCTAATACTATCTGGATTGAAGACTTTTCTGGATATACCGCGGACACTGGTATTACTACTGACAACGGTGCCATAATTAACCAAGGAGACTACGATGCTTCTTTTTCTAAATGGAAAATAAATTCTAACAATGTAGATCTTAGTAGAACTTTAACTGCTTCCGTAAAAAACCTAAGAGCAGCAAATGTTTATGCTCCTTCATTCCAGGTTGCTAATACTGGCGGAGATTTAGAATGGGAGTCAGAGGAAATCGATGTTACTGCTTTTCCTTTAACATACCTATCCATTCTTTTAGAGAATAACGGAAATATGTCTGAAAATGAATATATTGATGTTTACTGGAAAATTGTGGGAGTTGGAAACTATATCTTAATTGATGACAATAACATCAATCATACACTTATCGGAAGTTCTCCTGACGTTTGTTGGAATGCCATAAAAATATTTAAAGATTTAACGGTTACTAACCCAGGTAAAGTACAAATAAAAGTGGTTTTTAAGTCTGAGAACAGTAACAATGTATTAAAAATAAAAAAGGTAGAGTTGTTAGGTAGGAATAATTAACATTTTCTCTCTTCTCAAAAAAGTATTAGATCCCCACTAATACTTTTTTTATTGTACATACAGATTTCATACCTGTATTTCTCCTTTTTTAGAAATAAATTCATTTTAAAAGATTTTTTATCTAAAAATAAGCTTTCAAGAACTACCTTTGCAGCCGATTTATTTCTATACATTAAGATTAGAAACTGATATAATAGCTGTAAGAGTAAATGGATTTAAAAATAAAAGAGTTAATACACAAAGGTGTAATGCTTCCTCTAATGGAAGAATTTTATACCATTCAAGGAGAAGGGGCACATACAGGAACAGCTGCTTATTTTATACGAATTGGGGGTTGTGACGTTGGTTGTCATTGGTGCGATGTAAAAGAAAGTTGGGATGCTAATTTACACCCTCCAACAGAAACAGACATCATTGTTAATAATGCAAAAAAATATGCTAAAACAGTAGTAATTACTGGAGGAGAGCCTTTAATGTGGAACCTAGATTATATCACAAATCAACTTCAATCCAAAGGGATGAAAACCCACATAGAAACTTCTGGTGCCTATGCTTTTTCTGGTCAATGGGATTGGTTTTGTTTATCTCCTAAAAAAACGAAATTACCGACTACTGAATGCTATAATAGGGCAAATGAATTAAAAATAATAATTCATAATAAAAACGATTTTAAATTCGCTGAAGAGCAAGCAAAGAAAGTAGGAGATAAATGTCAGCTCTTTCTCCAACCTGAGTGGAGTAAAAAAGAAAAAATGACTCCTCTTATTGTTAATTATGTAATGGAACATCCCAAATGGAGGGTTTCACTACAAACGCATAAATACTTAAACATACCTTAAATAAAAAAGCAACCAAATAAATTTACTTGGTTGCTTTTTTATTTATATTCTTACTTAAAAAAAGGGTTATTCTTTATACACCCCCATTTGAGCATATTTATCCATACGCTTCGCTACCAAATCTACTTCATTTAAATCTTTTAGCACTTCATAAGCTTCCAAAATTTGTTTTTCTACAGCTTTAAAAGCTCCTTCTCTATCTCTATGAGCACCTCCTATTGGCTCCTCAATAATAGCATCAATCAGCTTTAATTTCTTCATATCCTCTCCAGTTAACTTTAACGCTTCTGCTGCTTGCTCTTTATACTCCCAACTACGCCATAAAATAGAAGAACATGACTCTGGTGATATTACAGTATACCATGTATTTTCCATCATATATACCTTATCTCCAACGCCAATTCCTAAAGCACCTCCTGAGGCTCCTTCTCCAATAACAATTGTTATTATCGGTGTTTTTAAACGAGTCATCTCAAGTATATTACGAGCAATGGCCTCTCCCTGCCCTCTTTCTTCTGCCTCTAATCCTGGATAAGCTCCTGGCGTATCTAATAAAGTTACTACAGGGATCCCAAATTTCTCAGCCATCTTCATCAAGCGTAATGCTTTTCTATATCCCTCTGGATTTGCCATACCAAAATTACGGTACTGACGTGTTTTTGTATTATATCCCTTCTGTTGGCCTATAAACATAAATGATTGATCGCCTATTTTCCCTAAACCTCCAATCATGGCTTTATCATCCTTTACGCTTCTATCTCCATGTAGTTCCATGAATGTATTTCCACAAATAGCATTGATATAATCTAAAGTATATGGTCTATTAGGATGACGCGACAATTGAACGCGCTGCCAAGCCGTTAAATTTTTATATATATCTTTTTTAGCTTTTGCTAATTTTTTTTCGATTTTATTACAAGTGGAGCTTACATCTACATCACTCTCTTCTCCAATAGCCTGGCATTTAACCAACTGCTCTTCTAAATCTTTTATCGGTTGTTCAAAATCTAAATATTCCATTGTTTTCGTATTTGATTTTTATATAAATCTGGTTTGTCATTCGCAAAGACAAACATACTATAAAATTTGTATTGGTTTGCTAATTTGATAATTTTTTTGATAAGAATTAATCTTCTTCCTTCTGTACTCCTAATCTTTTATTTTTAAGAATACCATTTAGTAATACTACAAATAGTACTATAAAAGCTCCGTAATAAAACCCTACGTCCATTTGCTCTTTTTCTTTAAAAATTAGCAATGCTAGAATAATCGCATATATAGGCTCTAAATTTATTGTTAACATTACTGTATAAGGGGTTAAATATTTCATTACCCGAACTGATATTATAAAAGCATAAGCTGTGCATATACTACTCAAAACAAACAAATAGCCCCAATCTGCTTTCGATAAGGTAAAAAAATCAATTGAAAAACTATTTGTAAAAAGCAAAAAAAATGTAATTCCTATAACCCCAAAAAACAGTTGATAGAATGATATTAATTCTGGATCATAATCTCTTACATACAAACCATTTAACACTGAAAATAGTGCTGACAAAAAAGCTGAGACCAAGGCATAAATAATACCTAGTGTGTACCTACTTTCAAAATTAAAAATTACATACAACCCTAAAACCACTAATAAGCCCAGACAAATTTCTAGTAATTTCACCTTCCGTTTAAAAAATAAGGGTTCTATCAGAGAAGTAAAAAAAGCACCTGTACTCATTGTTACTAACGCTACGGAAACATTTGATACTTTTATGGCTTTAAAAAAAGTAATCCAATGCACAGCTATAATAATTCCTGAGAAGACAAATTTAGCAACTCCTCTTTTATCTACTTTCAACGATTTCCTCTTAACCAGAAAATATATGACTATAAAACCTACAGCCAATAACATTCGATACCAAACAAGAGGTACTGCTTCAATAGAAATCAACGCTCCTAAAATAGCAGTAAATCCCCATATAAATACGATAAGATGTAATAATAAATAATTATGAAATCTATTACCTTCTTGCATTAACATATAAATAAATAGCTAACATCCCAAATGCCATATTAGGAATCCACACATATAATAATGGGTTCGCACCAGCTACTGCACCTAAAACTTCTGCTATTTTTAAAAAGAAAACATAAATAAACATTATGGATATTCCTAATGCTAAATTCAACCCTATTCCTCCTCTTCTCTTTCGATGTCCTAATACGGCCGCTATTAAAGTTAAAATATATGAAGCTATAGGCAAACTTGTTCGCTTATACAGTTCTACTAAATAAGAATTTAAGTTTTTCACCCCTCTTTTCTTAGAGATTTTTATAAAATCTATCAGTTCTCTGGACTGCATTTCTTGCGCTTGAATAGTTTTATATGCAAAATCTTTGGGAGTAAACAAAAAGGTAGTATCTAAACTACTTCCTGCAAAAATACTATCCCTCTTCTTAAAAACTTTTCGTTTTTTCCATCCCAATAACTTGAATGTGCTGTCTTTTTGATTCCAATTTAAGTTATCAGCGGTAAGCTTACTTTTCAACTTTATACCTTCATAAATTTCCGTAGAAAAATTATAACCAGTATTCCTTTTCAAATCGTAATTTTGAATAAACATATAAGTACTATCATTAAGCTGTAAGCTAAACTCTCTAACCGATCTATCTCCATGGTTTTTCTTTTTAAGATATGTTTTTTCAAACTTTTTTCTTACCTTACTGCTGTTTGGAACCACAAAATGATTCATCAATAATGCTACAATAGCAACCATAGTAGCACCTAAAAAATAAGGGTATAAAAAACGTGTAAAAGAAATTTGCGAACTATTTATTGCTACAATCTCTGTATTATTTGCTAGCCTAGATGTAAATATAATTACAGCAATAAACAAAGCCAACGGCATAAATGTGTTTGCATAGTATATAATGAAATTCTTGTAATAATCATTGACTACTTCAAAAAAGGTTAAATTCTGATTTCCTAAAAACTTATCAATTTTTTCCGCGATATCAATTGCTACAGCAATTGGTATCAGTATCAATAATGTAAACAAAAACGTCATTAAATAACGCTTTAATATGTACCAGTCAAGTATTTTCAAACTACAAACGTTTATCCATTTGTTTTACCATTTTATCTTTCCATACTGCAAAATCTCCTGCTAAAATGTGTTTTCTTGCTTCTCTTGTCAACCACAAATAAAACCCTAAATTATGTATAGAAGCTATTTGTTTACCTAGCAACTCTTTTGAAGCAAATAAATGACGTAAATAAGCTTTAGAATATAACGTATCTACAAATGTAATTCCCATTTCATCAATTGCTGAAAAATCATTTTCCCACTTCTTATTTTTTATATTGATAGTACCATGAGCCGTAAACAACATTCCATTTCTAGCATTACGCGTTGGCATCACACAATCAAACATATCTATCCCTAAAGCGATATTTTCTAATATGTTTATAGGAGTTCCTACCCCCATTAAATAACGAGGCTTATCTTCTGGCAAAATTGCAGTAACCACTTCCGTCATCGCATACATTTCTTCTGCTGGTTCTCCAACCGACAATCCTCCTATGGCATTTCCTTCAGCACCCACCGATGCTATAAATTCTGCTGACTGCTTACGCAAATCTTTATACGTACTCCCTTGAACTATTGGAAAAAGTGTTTGACTATAATCATATTTCAGTGGTGTTTTTTCTAAATGATTTACACATCTCTTTAACCAACGATGAGTCATGTGCATGGATCTTTTTGCATAATTATAATCACACGGATAAGGGGTACATTCATCAAAAGCCATAATAATATCAGCTCCTATTGAACGTTGAATTTCCATAACAGATTCTGGCGTAAAAAAATGAGTCGATCCATCAATATGACTCTTAAACTTTACTCCTTCTTCATTTATTTTTCTTCTTCCAGAAAGAGAGTACACCTGATACCCTCCACTATCCGTTAGAATATTGCGATCCCAATTCATAAATTTATGTAAGCCTCCTGCTTGCTCTAAGATGGATGTTTGCGGTCGTAGGTATAAATGATAAGTATTTCCTAAAATTATATCAGGATTAATTTCATTCTTCAATTCCGTCTGATGAACTCCTTTTACTGTTCCAACAGTACCTACAGGCATAAAAATAGGAGTTTCTATAGTGCCATGATCAGTTGTAATAACTCCAGCGCGAGCTTTACTCTTTGGATCTTTTGTTTTTAAATCAAATTGCATAGGTGGCAAAGATACGTTTATTTAAGAATTGAAGAATATAAAGATTTATAAAGTTTTATCTCTTTTTGTTTCTAGGAAATTTAGAATTTCTCTTTGAAGTTTTCGAGTTTTTACGAAAAGAAGCGCTTTTTTTATTAAAAGGGGTTGCCTTTACTTCCTCTTTTTGTTTTTTAGGAGCTTTTTTTACCTTCTTATGAGCATCTCTTGAAGCTTCTTCTGTTTTAGAAGAAGTCGCAATCATTTTATTAATTCCCTTTAGCTCCTCTTCTGTTAATTCTCTCCAGTCTCCTATTGCCAAATTATCAAGAGTTACATTCATAATACGTTCTCGCTTTAATCTTGTAACTTCGTATCCTAAATACTCACACATTCTACGAATTTGACGGTTTAAACCTTGCACTAAAATAATCTTAAAAGTAAAATCATTTAACGGTATTACTTTACATTTTTTAGTTACCGTTCCTAGAATAGGGATTCCTCCTCCCATCCTTTTTATAAAGTCACTCGTAATTTTTTTATTTACTGATACGATATATTCTTTTTCGTGATTATTTCCTGCTCTTAAAATTTTATTTACGATATCTCCATCATTCGTCAAAAAAATAAGTCCTTGAGAAGGTTTATCTAAACGTCCTATTGGAAATAACCTCTCTGAATGATTGATATAACGAACTATATTCTTCCTTTCTTTAGAATCCGTAGTACAAACAATACCTATCGGCTTATTGAAAGCAATATACAATGTTGTAGGCTTCGACTTCAGCACCCTCCCATCCAAAGTCACTCGATCTCCATCAAAAACTCTATTTCCTAATTTTGCTCTTTCTCCATTGATAAAAACCCTTCCTTCAATAATCAATTTTTCTGCATCACGACGAGAGCATACGCCAGTACTACTTATATATTTATTAAGGTTTATCGAATTTTGGTTATTTTTTTCCATTGAAACAAAGAAAACGAAAAAAGCTTAAATTACTCCCATTAACTATATAAAAATAGCCTTTTCAACTTTTAAATATTATACAATCAAACTCCTTCAAGCGATATTCAATTCTTATATACAAAAAAACGCCTTGGGTCAAGGCGTTTTTTGTCTTTACTTTAATATAGCATGGTTTCTTTTTCTTCATAGCCCCTTCCCCTATGACGACGCGATATAAATTTTATAGCTTTATTTATATCTAAAAACCTTACTAAAAGGTCTTTGGTATTAAACCATAGCAAAGGTATTTCTTATCTTTTTAAGCAATGTGAGGATTTCCCTCACAATATATGAGGAAAATCCTCTCTTTTTCTTTTTTGTATATAAAACGACAATTTTATATACAAAAAAACACCTAAGTTTAGGTGTTTTTTGAACTGACTTTTAATTTAAACGAACTTCGTTCTTTTTTCTATAGATGTTCTTTTCTATAAATAATAAATATGTAAATAACCTTATCTAAATGATGATAAATTTTAACCATCACAAAAATAATCTTTCTTCTCTAGTTAATGTAGAGGTTTATCCTCCTAATAGCTGAGGGAAATCCTCTTTTTTATATACAATATCTATACTTTTCCAATTCTCTTACAATATTATATAGCACAAAAAAAACACCCATACAAAGGTGCTTCTTCTGATTGACTATCTTGTCTTAGCTTTTTTTCTTTTTCTTCATAGATAATTTCCCCCATAACGACCCCATATAATTTACAGTGTATTCCTTCATACATTTATATGGTAAATGTGATTTAATTAACCCTTGCAAAAATAATGCATACTTCATCAACCCTATAGAGGTTTATCCTCCTAATAGCTGAGGAAAATCCTCTTTTTTATATACAATACCTATACTTTTCCAATTCTCTTACAATATTATATAGCACAAAAAAACACCCATACAAAGGTGCTTCTTCTGATTGACTATCTTGTCTTAGCTTTTTTTCTTTTTCTTCATAGATAATTTCCCCCATAACGACCCCATATAATTTACAGTGTATTCCTTCATACATTTATATGGTAAATGTGATTTAATTAACCCTTGCAAAAATAATGCGTACTTCATCAACCCTATAGAGGTTTATCCTCCTAATAGCTGAGGAAAATCCTCTTTTTTATATACAATACCTATACTTTTCCAATTCTCTTACAATATTATATAGCACAAAAAAAACACCCATACAAAGGTGCTTCTTCTGATTGACTATCTTGTCTTAGCTTTTTTTTCTTTTTCTTCATAGATAATTTCCCCCATAACGACCCCATATAATTTACAGTGTATTCCTTCATACATTTATATGGTAAATGCGATTTAATTAACCCTTGCAAAAATAATGCATACTTCATCAACCCTATAGAGGTTTATCCTCCTAATAGCTGAGGGAAATCCTCTTTTTTATATACAATACCTATACTTTTCCAATTCTCTTACAATATTATATAGCACAAAAAAAACACCCATACAAAGGTGCTTCTTCTGATTGACTATCTTGTCTTAGCTTTTTTTTCTTTTTCTTCATAGATAATTTCCCCCATAACGACCCCATATAATTTACAGTGTATTCCTTCATACATTTATATGGTAAATGCGATTTAATTAACCCTTGCAAAAATAATGCATACTTCATCAACCCTATAGAGGTTTATCCTCCTAATAGCTGAGGGAAATCCTCTTTTTTATATACAATACCTATACTTTTCCAATTCTCTTACAATATTATATAGCACAAAAAAAACACCCATACAAAGGTGCTTCTTCTGATTGACTATCTTGTCTTAGCTTTTTTTTCTTTTTCTTCATAGATAATTTCCCCCATAACGACCCCATATAATTTACAGTGTATTCCTTCATACATTTATATGGTAAATGCGATTTAATTAACCCTTGCAAAAATAATGCGTACTTCATCAACCCTATAGAGGTTTATCCTCCTAATAGCTGAGGAAAATCCTCTTTTTTATATACAATACCTATACTTTTCCAATTCTCTTACAATATTATATAGCACAAAAAAAACACCCATACAAAGGTGCTTCTTCTGATTGACTATCTTGTCTTAGCTTTTTTTTCTTTTTCTTCATAGATAATTTCCCCCATAACGACCCCATATAATTTACAGTGTATTCCTTCATACATTTATATGGTAAATGCGATTTAATTAACCCTTGCAAAAATAATGCATACTTCATCAACCCTATAGAGGTTTATCCTCCTAATAGCTGAGGGAAATCCTCTTTTTTATATACAATACCTATACTTTTCCAATTCTCTTACAATATTATATAGCACAAAAAAAACACCCATACAAAGGTGCTTCTTCTGATTGACTATCTTGTCTTAGCTTTTTTTTCTTTTTCTTCATAGATAATTTCCCCCATAACGACCCCATATAATTTACAGTGTATTCCTTCATACATTTATATGGTAAATGCGATTTAATTAACCCTTGCAAAAATAATGCATACTTCATCAACCCTATAGAGGTTTATCCTCCTAATAGCTGAGGGAAATCCTCTTTTTTATATACAATATCTATACTTTTCCAATTCTCTTACAATATTATATAGCACAAAAAAAACACCCATACAAAGGTGCTTCTTCTGATTGACTATCTTGTCTTAGCTTTTTTTTCTTTTTCTTCATAGATAATTTCCCCCATAACGACCCCATATAATTTACAGTGTATTCCTTCATACATTTATATGGTAAATGCGATTTAATTAACCCTTGCAAAAATAATGCGTACTTCATCAACCCTATAGAGGTTTATCCTCCTAATAGCTGAGGGAAATCCTCTTTTTTATATACAATATCTATACTTTTCCAATTCTCTTACAATATTATATAGCACAAAAAAAACACCCATACAAAGGTGCTTCTTTTACATTTTACTAAACTCTAGGCTTCAAAGGAAAGTTTTATTCATACTTCCTCATCTTATTAAGCTATGAATCTCTCACATTTAATAACCTTTTTCAACGATAAACTCTCCTTTCACCCCACTAACAATTTTTTTGAATTTTAAAAATATTGTATATTTGCCTCATAATGGAAAAAATGAACTTACATATATCTCAATGGGCAGCACATCCAAGATGTGACTTTAACGGAGATTTTGACAATACCATTTGTCAAAATTGGACATTATGTATTAGTTCTTGCAAATTTTTAATATGATTTCAATGTAAAAATTAATGATATAAAAGCGTCCATGTAAAATTGGACGCTTTTTTTATATAAGAATAAAAAAGAATGACTACATAATGTTAAATATACAAAATTGAGCTGCTTAAACCTTAATAATCTGGCATACAGATTTTTATAAAAAAAGTTAACATCTAGATAAAATCTGGACAGGTATCCCCTGTTTTAAAAACGACATAATAACCTGATTATCAACAAAATAAATAGTATTTTTTTTTCTAATTTTAAAAAAAGCTTTATATTTGTACCATACTTATTAAAGTATATAACAAAACAATTTAATAACGAATATTATGAAATCAATTTATTTAAACGGAAGTACTAACAACCTATTTGAAATAGGGGTTGATTCTCGCAAAATGATAGATAAGGATGTTTTTTATAAAAAAAGATATAAAGTGAAAGGTTAGCAACTTTCTAACATATATAAATAAAAAAAGGCACCTTACATAAGGTGCCTTTTTTTATTTAAAACACTGAATATTAAGATAAAAAAGCATAAAAAAATTTGGAAATATCACTTTTTTTTCTTATCTTAATAGAAGAAAATTAAAAACTATGAAACTATCTAAATTGCGAATACTAAATGAAAAAGGACGTTTACTCAGTAAACAGCAACGCTTGCTAAAACTGCATCTTTTATTGTTAATAATGTCACTATTTTAGCACCATAATCAACTAGCGTTCCTTAAAAATTGCAAAACGCTTCCTTATTTTTTGACAATGTAGAATTTTCTGAAGTCTGTTGTACTCAATAGGCCTTAGTAGTAACAAGTCTTCATTTTTGTGACCTGCGCGCGATGGTCATGCTAATTCTACGAATACCTCACAGCTGGGGGTATATGGCTATACCATCGATTTAATCGATGCGGGAAAAAAGAATCGAAAAAACATTCGATCAAACTATTGCTGCAAATGCGGCGAGGGAAACTATTCCCTAAACTTAAAAACCAAAAATTATGAAAACTATAAATTTTACACTTATTATCAGCGCTTTATTCTTCTTGACAACATCTTGTACAGATTTAACAGAAGACTTAATAACTAATGATAACAATGATATAGAAAAAATCGTTACCAACGATACCTTAGAAACTAAAATAGATTTTACAGGTGGTAGTGGAGCTGATGATGATACCGATAGAGAATAAACATAATTATTAACTCGTTATAAAGTCTTTGGTTAATCCAAAGACTTTTTTTTTATTTGTACCTATGAAAAAAAGTCCTCATCAAGACAAGCTTTGTGTCTGCTCCTTACTTTTTGTTCTCTTTATAAAAGTAGCTCCTTTAACTGGACAAAATTCCTTGGATAGCATCAATTTATGGATAGCACAAGCTAAGAACGATAAAAATCATATTGAATTTAGAAAAACTAGGCTACAGAAGGCTTATTCCTACACCTCCAAGATTACCAACGACTCTATTAAAGCAGATCGACTTATTGAAATTGCTTATAGGCACTACAAGCTCAAAGACTCTATCTTTTTTTTTAAATTAAATAAGGAAGCAGAGCAGCTAACTGGAAAACTTAAAAGCAATTATTTACTTGCCTTTTTACATTGGAACTATTCTTCTTTTTATTATAGAAATTCTGATTATCTAAAGGCATATAATCACTACAATACTGCATATCAACATTTTGACAAAATAAAGGAAAAAAAAAATGCAGGCATCATGTTGCAAAGCATGGCACAAATAAAAGGCTATTATAGAGACTATGCTGGTAGTGAACAATTAGATATTAAAGCCATTAAAATATTTAAAAGTCTCAAAAATCATAATAAATTAATTTCATTACATAACCATCTTGGTTTATTACAATGGGATATTAAAGAATATGACAAAGCCATTGAATACTACTATAAAGCGCTCGGGTTTTATAAAAAAATTGATAAAAAAACACAAAAGAAGAATTACATCGAAATTTACAACAATATAGCCAATGCTTATCTTGAAAAAAAAGAATATCAAAAAGCCCTAGGTTACTACGACAAAGAATTAGAGAACAAATCATTTCTTCAACAAAATCAATATGCTAGAATTATTGACAATAAAGCTTATTGCAAATTAAAGATGAAAGATACCATAGGGGTATTAAAGGACATGCTTAAAGCTCTAGCTATCAGAAAAAAAATAGGAAATAAAACAGATATATTAACCTCCAAAATACACCTATCAGATTATTATTCTTTTTCAAAAGATACTCTTAAAGCCTTACAACTAGCAAAAGAAGCAAATATATTGGCTAAGCAAATAAAAAACGGAATAGATTATTTAACTAGCTTACAACAACTGGCTAATTTAGATCGACAAAACGCTAAAAAATACTTAGATCGGCATATACAATTTAACGATAGTTTGATTAGTATAGAGCGCCGTATGCGAAATAAGTTTACTCGTATAGAATTTGAAACTGATGAATATATTGCAGAAACAAAGCGACTAGAGCAACAGCGAATCTGGATATTTTTTACAAGTGTTAGTAGCTTGCTTATTTTATCCTTATTGTATTTTTTACGAGTTCAAAAAGTAAAAAATGAAAAACTGCGTTTGGAGGCTGAACAACAAAAAGCCAACGAAGAAATTTATATTCTAACTTTAGAGCAACAAGCTAAATTAGAAGAAGAAAAGGTAAAAGAGCGCAATCGTATTTCAGAAGAATTACATGACGGAATTTTAGGCAAATTATTTGGAACACGATTTGGACTGGGCTTCTTAAATATTTCTGGAGATGACGAAACTCTAAATAAGCACCAATCTCTTTTAAATGAATTACAAGAAATAGAAAAAGAAATTAGGGAAGTTTCTCATAAATTAAGTGACAACTTTGACAACTCAGAAATCAGTTTTACAACTATTATCAAACAATTATTAAAGGATAAGAGCCTTATTGGTAATTTTAATTATCAAATAAATTTTGATGATGCCATTCCGTGGAAAGAAATTAATGAAATTACGAAGGTAAATATTTACAGAATTACTCAAGAAGCTATCCAGAATATTATTAAGCATGCTAAAGCAAAAAATGTTACCTTAGCTTTTTCAATAACCTCTCAAGAGCTAATCATCAAATTAAGCGATGATGGTATTGGCTTCAATACAAAGAAAGGAAGAAAAGGCATCGGTTTGAAAAATATTACATCAAGAATACAACGAATACATGCACATTTAGATATACATTCTGAAATCAATGTAGGAACAACGTTTTCTATAAAAATTCCATATTTACCTCAATCATGAAAAACAAAACATATAACGCTTTAATTATTGATGACCATCCCCTATCTCAGAAGCTTATAAAAGTGCTTTTAAATACGTAGAGCAACAAAACAAAGGTGTTTCTTTTGACATAAAAGTAGCGCATAATTGCGATACTGCATACACTATTTTAAAAGAGCACGCTAATCTTTCTATGGAAATTGACATTATTTTCTTAGACATGAGATTACCTCCTTCTGAAGATGGGACTATTCTTTCTGGTGAAGACTTGGGATTAAAAATAAAAGAGTTATTACCAAACTCTAAAATCATTGTCTCCACTACCTTTAATGACAATTATAAAGTACATAGTATTTTTAGAAGTTTAAACCCCGATGGCTTTTTAGTTAAAAATGACATTACCCCTCAAGAACTCGTTACTGCAATTCAAGAAGTTCTTACAGATCCTCCTTATTATAGTAAAACCATCATGAAATTACTTAGAAATGAAACTCTTAGCGATCATGTTATTGATGATTTGGATAGAAAAATCTTATACGAGCTTTCTATTGGTACTAAAATGAAGAATTTACCTGATGTTGTTCCACTTTCTATTACCGCTATTGAAAGAAGAAAACGAGAAATTAAAAAAATGTTTAGCATTAGTAGCCTTGACGATAGAGATTTAATCTTAACAGCTAGAGAAAAAGGGTTTATTTAAATTCCTTTAATCTAAGTTACCGCAAAAAAGTATTTACAAAAAACAATGATGCAATTATGATTGCATCATTGTTTTTTAGCTTTTTATATAAATATTCCTAATAAAGTTAATAAGACAATTATTATATTTTTGCTTGATAAGTATATAAATCATGGTACCTCCCCGCTACCTCTATTAGTTTTTTATGAGTTCCTCTCTCTACAATGCTTCCCGACTCGATTACTAAAATTTGATCCGCTTGCTTTATCGTACTCAATCTATGAGCAATTACAATTGTAGTTCTATTTTTGATTAACTTTGACAAGCTCTTTTGAATTAACGCCTCGCTCTCGGTATCTAAACTAGAAGTTGCTTCGTCTAATATTATTATTTTGGGATCTGCTAAAATAGCTCTTGCAATAGCCAATCGCTGACGCTGCCCTCCTGATAATTTTACACCTCTTTCTCCTATTAATGTATCCAAACCATTCTCAAAACGATCGGTAAACTCATCAACATAAGCTGCTGAAACTGCACTTTGCAATTCCTCTTCCGTTGCATTAGGCCTTGCAAATAAAACATTCTCTCTAATGGTTCCTTCAAATAAGAACTCATCTTGTAAAACAACTCCCAAATGCTTTCTATAAGAATTTAACCTCACTTTAGAGAGATCTTTTCCTCCAATAGTTATCAAACCTCTCGTGGGATTTAAAAAAGTAGCTACTAAGCCTGCAATTGTTGATTTTCCAGAACCTGAGCTCCCTACCAATGCCGTTACGGAACCTTCTGGAACAATAAAACTGATATCTTCCAAAACATTTTTTCCTTCTTCATAAGCAAAAGAAACCTTATCAAAAACAAGATTCCCTTTAACCGTTTCTAACGATATTGTTCTCTTTACATCTTCCTCTTCTCCTTGCATATTCATTAATTCCTCCGTTCTATCCAGCCCAGCTAGTGCTTCTGTTAATTGGCTTCCTATATTACTCATCTGTACAATCGGAGCAATCATAAAGCCTAATAACAATGTGAAAGATAAAAAATCTCCAATACTTAACTCTCCTTCCATAATTTTATATCCTCCAATTCCCATAATTCCTGTTGAAGCAATCCCCAATAAGAAAGTAGAAGCACTTGTCATAAAGGCAGTTGCTGTTAAACTTTTCTTGACATTTTCAAATAATAAATAAACTCCCTTTTCAAAAGACTGATGCTCTTGTGTTTCGGCATTAAATGCTTTTATTACTCGAACACCTGCTAATGTTTCAGTTAAACGTCCCTTTACCTGGGCATTAATTACCCCTCTTTTTCTAAAAATGGGACGAATATACTTGAAGGCCTTTAAAGCTACTATGCCAAAAATAGTAACAGGAATTAATACAAAAAATGTCATTGATAAACTAATTCTGATCAATAAAATCATAGCAACAACAGCCGTAATCGTTCCTCCTAGCAACTGTACCAAACCTGTGCCTATTAAATTACGAACACCTTCAACATCACTCATAATTCTTGATACCAAAGCCCCTGACTTTGTATCATCAAAAAAATGAATAGGAAGCGATAGTACCTTTTTCTGAACCTGAGCCCTTAGCTCTGATATTAAATATTGCGCTTGAATGCTTAAGATTTTCGTTAATAGAAAAGAAGTAATTGCCTGTATTAACATTGCGCTCCCTACTATTATTAGCAATTTGTATAACTGTTCGTAATCTTTGTTAGGAATTACCTCGTCCAAGAGTTGCTTACTTTTCCATGGTAACACTAAACTAGATAGCCTACTAAGTACGATAAGTATCAAGCCTATAAATACCAAATTTCTTTTAGGCCAAATAATTGTTTTAAATGCCTTTCCTATTGAAACTTTAACTTTCCCTTTTTGGTTATTCATTCTTTGTAAAATTTTGCAAATACTGCATCGTTATTATCTTGTAATCAATCTTATTACCAACCAGAAACAGTATCACAAGTCATTGTCAAATGACATGCCAGTCATTTTAAACATGACATAATAACCTCCTTTTATACATTTACAATCCCCTTTTACGAAACGAAAAGGGGATTCCTAAAATGATTGCATTGCCATATGTATCCACTCAAAAGCTATTTTAGCTCAATCATTTTAGCTTTATCTAACAATATCATAATACAATAAGTAAGATCTATCTCGTGCCACTTTACGCCTCCAAAATTAGCACGCCCACTATGTGCATGATGATTGTTATGATATCCTTCCCCCATCATTAAAAAATCGAAAGGGAGTAAATTTTTAGAAGTATCGTTTACTTTAAAGTTAACATATCCATAAATATGAGCAAACCAATTGATAATAACCCCATGAATTGGTGCCATTAAAAAAGCCACTGGTAAAAATATCCATTGCCACCAACTTGTTGCAAACATAATAAAGAAACAAGTATATAAGCTTCCCCATGCCAACCTAGATAATCTAGAGCTCGCAAATTTATCAAAACGCTCCCATTGAGGTACATTTTTGGTAAACTTATCTGCTACTTTAATTCTTTTATTATTAATGTCTTGATAAATATTCTTGGTTCTCCACATCATGCTGAATAAATTAGCATCATATTTTGGTGAATGAGGATCTTTTTCCGTATCCGCATAAGCATGGTGTAACCGATGCATTACTCCATATCCATAAGCACTCAAATAATTGGACCCTTGAAAAAGCCATGTTAAAAAAAAGCATACTTTTTCTCCAAACCTTGACATTTTAAACGATTGATGTGCTGCGTATCTATGCAAAAAAAAAGTTTGAAAAAACAAACCTGCATACCATAAAACGACCATTAAAATCAGTACCTCCATTCTTTTATTTATTTATAAAAACAAAGAAATGATCTTAATTCATTTTATAAAATGAACCTAAGTTAAAAAATTCGCTTTCGAATTCTGCTCAATGCTTGAGCAGTAACTCCTATATAAGATGCTATATATTTTAAAGGGATTTTCTCTATAAGATTGGGTCTTTCTTCAAATAAATTTAGGTAACGCTCTTCTGCTGTTTCATTTAAAAGCGATTGTTCTCTTTTGGATTTTATTAAAAACAGTCTTTCGGAAGATAAGCGTCCGAGCGTATTTCCTATTTTTGTTTGATAGTACACTTCTTGTAAATCTTTATAGGAAATACTCCACATAGATACTTCTGTTAATGTTTCCAAACTATATAAAGATGGTTTTCTCGTTAAAAAGGAATCATAAGCACTTACAAATTCATTCTCAAAACAAAAGCCAAATGTAATTTCTTTTGCTTGATCTTCTTTGGGAATTAAAAAACGAACAATTCCTTTTCCTAGAAAAGAAATATGATTTTCTATTTCACCTACCTCTAATAATTTTGTCTTTTTCCTAAAAGTCCTTTTTTCCAATTTAGAAGTAAAAAAATTCCAATCACTATCTTCTATTGAAATTGTTTTTTCTAAATATTTCCTAATGTTTTCCATTTACAATCTACTGTCAATTATACTTTGTACCACTTCTGGATTTAATAATGTAGATACATCTCCTAAATTATCCAATTCATTATTCGCTATTTTTCGTAAAATACGCCTCATTATTTTTCCGGATCTTGTTTTAGGCAATCCTATTGTAAACTGTATCTTATCTAGTTTTGCAATAGGCCCTATATGCTCTGTTATTATTTGATTGATCTCTTTTCTTACATTATCATGATCTCTTCCTTCTCCTGTTTCTTTTAAAATGACATAACCATACAACGCATTTCCTTTCACATCATGAGGAAATCCAACAATGGCACTTTCTGCTACCGCAGGATGCTCATTAACAGCATCTTCTATTGGTGCTGTTCCTAGATTATGCCCTGACACTATGATCACATCGTCCACACGCCCTGTAATTCTATAATACCCTACCTCATCTCTAAGCGCTCCATCTCCTGTAAAATACTTACCTTCAAATGCTGAAAAATAAGTTTCTTTATACCTCTGATGATTTCCCCAAATAGTTCTTGCTATAGAGGGCCATGGATACTTAATACACAAACGGCCATCTACCTGATTACCGGTAATTTCATCTCCATTTTCATTCATTAAAGCAGGTTGAATTCCTATAAATGGTAATGTTGCATAAGTTGGTTTGGTTGGCGTTGCATATGGAATAGGGCTGATTAAAACACCTCCTGTTTCTGTTTGCCACCAAGTATCTACAATTGGTGATTTTTTCTTTCCTACATTATCATTATACCAATGCCATGCTTCTTCATTAATAGGCTCTCCAACAGATCCTAATACTTTTAACGATGATAAATCATATTTTTCCACAAAATCTAATCGCTCTTTTGCCAAGGCTCTAATAGCTGTTGGCGCTGTATAAAATTGAGTTACCTGATGTTTTTCTACAATTTCCCAAAACCGTCCATAATCAGGAAAACTAGGTATCCCCTCAAACATTACGGTCGTTGCCCCATTGGCCAGTGGTCCATATACGATATAGCTATGGCCTGTTATCCAGCCAATATCTGCAGTACACCAATACACATCATTTTCTTTATATTGAAATATATTTTTAAATGTATATGCAGTATATACCATATAACCTCCAGTAGTATGCAACATTCCTTTGGGACTTCCTGTTGATCCTGATGTATATAATATGAATAGTGGATCTTCTGCATCCATTACCTCTGCCACACAATCACTATATGCCTCATCTAATAAAGGTTGTAACCACTTATCTCTCCCTTCTTTCATTAAAATATCTGAATGGATGCGTTTTACTACCAAAACAGTTTCAATAGATTTACAGTTTTCCAACGCCTCGTCAACAATTCCTTTTAAATCTATTGTTTTTCCTCCTCGAAAAGAGCCATCAGATGTAATCACCATTTTTGCTTCACAATCATTGATCCTAGTTGCTAAAGCTGTTGACGAAAATCCTGCAAAAACAACAGAATGCACCGCTCCTATCCTTGCACATGCCAATACAGAAATTGCTAATTCAGGGATCATGGGTAAATAAATACAAACTCTATCTCCTTTTGTTATTCCATTTTCTTTTAAAACATTTGCAAATCGGCATACTTTCTCATGTAGTTCTTTATAAGTTATACGCTGTGTCTCTTCTTCTGGATTATTCGGTTCAAACAGAATTGCTGTTTTATCACCTCTTATTCTTAAATGGCGATCAATACAATTTTCTGTAATATTTAATTTTGCGCCTTCAAACCATTTTACTTCTGGTTTAGAAAAATCATAACTTAACACTTTATCCCATCTCTTATGCCACAAAAAGTGTTCTTCTGCTATTTCTTCCCAAAACAACTCAGGATCTCTAACAGATTTTCTATAAACTCTAAAATATTCTTCTAAATTTTTGATACTATAATTACTCATTTCTCTTTACTTTTTATTTAATACAATAAAGCTACTTCACTTATTTCTATATGCACTATTCTATTTTTTTTTGCATTTCAAAAATAAGTACTAATTGATGCGTTTGTCTTTTAAAAAAGACCAAACCAATTTGGGTTTAATATTTTTAGTTTTATCAATGCCCAAATTATAACTACAAAGCAAACTCCCATAATTATAGATTCAATGGGGCTAGTTGCTCCTGAGTTATCAAGCACAACCCTAAGAAACAAAGTCACAATAGCATATATTGTAATAAATATATCAGATGCTATTGCTTTTAATTGTATTTTTTTCATTATTTTACTTTAATTAAACATTTATTGCTTGCACACAAAATCAATTATTTAATAAAGTAACATTTCTATTTCTAAGACTATTTTTTTTATTGAAAAAGGCTTTATCAGATATTTATCGGCTCCCAACTCCAATCCTTTCTTAATATCCACTTCTTTATTTTTTGCTGATAAGAAAACTACCTTTATATTTTTAAAACGTTCTTCTCTTTTTATGTATTGTATTGTTTGATATCCATCTACATTAGGCATCATTACATCTAATAACATCAAATCAGGGATATCATCCTTTATTAATTGCAATGCTTCTTCTCCATCTCTAGCAATATACACTTTAAAGCCTCTTTTTTTTAGAGCGTACTCTAATGTCATTACAATATTAGGCTCATCATCTACAATTAATATTTTCCTCATAATTTAAGGCACAATTTAATTAAAAGGGATTTTAAATGCAAGCACCCCTTCCTTTTTATTAGTTTTTTCTACCCAAATTTCTCCATGATGCTTTTCTATTATCTGCTTACTTATAGCCAACCCCAAACCGCTTCCTTTAGGTTTTGTTACATTTTGATGCTCGCATTGATAAAATTTATCAAAAATATATGCTTGGTCCTTTTCTGAAATTCCACTTCCATTGTCCTTCACATAAACCTCTATAAAACTTTTTTTCAACCTACTAGATATAATGATTTCTCCTTTCTGCTGATTACAAAACTTAATTGCGTTTGATAATAAGTTAGTTAAAACTTGTAGAATTCGGTCTTCATCGTACTTAAATTTAAAACTAATTTTATTCATATTTAGTATCACAATATTTTTCTTTGACACAATATGTTCTATTCCATTTATTGCTTTTTTGATTGTTTCCTCTATGTTATTTATTTTTAAATCTAACCGCTCCCTACCTGTTTCTAACTTCTCTAAATCTAATATATTATTAATCAACCTATATAATCTATCTGCATCTTGTAAGATATTTTGTAAAAATTTATTTTTAATTTCCATAGGCATTTCTCTTTCTTCGTCTATCAATAATTCTGTAGCCGCTCTAATTCCTGTTACTGGTGTTTTTAACTCATGTGCCACAGTATCTAAAAATTCATCTTTCTGCTTATCCTTTACTATTAATTGTTTATTAGCTTCTTTCAATTGCTCTGTAAGATCTAATAACTGATTCGATTTTTGTTTCAAAATTCTATTGAGCGCTAAAGCTTCTTTAGATTCCTCTAATATTTTCAGCACCTCCCTTAAACTAACTTCTTCTTCTTTTACCACATTAGAAATGAGTATTTTGGCTGAAGCTCCTCCAATAGTTCCTGTCAATAACTTTTCTGAAAAATTTATTAAGCGTGCATCTGCCATCTCTGTATTCAAAGGAAGTTGGTACTTTAAAAAGAACAATTTCATTGCTCTATTAGCTCTTTTCTTTCCTAAAAACTTACTCAATACATTTTTGATATCTGATACATATGCTTCTCCTTTCCATACCAAGGCACTATCTTGCAACGATGAAAAATTTGTACTATCTACAAACATCTCTGCATAATTTCGCTCCCTATAGTTTCCTTTAAAAGAAACCGAAATGATTAAATAAGTAAACGTGTTAAAAAAAAGACTCCAAAAAAAAGTATGTGTTAAAGGTGTTAAAAAACCTATCCCAAATAAATTATAAGGTTTTAATATTTCGACTCCTAGAAACCCTTTATTTATAAAGTCCTTATTTTCGAATAATACTTCTAATGTAAAAGGTAATACCAAGGTATAAGTTGTGATAATCATTCCTACTATAATTCCAAAAATTGCTGCTTTTGATGATCCTCTATTCCAAAACAATCCTATAAAAAATGCAGGGGCCAATTGTGCTATGATGACAAATGATATCAACCCTATAGAATATAAAGGCAACTCAATAGAAAATTTAATATAAAACAAGTATGCTAATAGTACCACGAAAAATATAGATATTCTTCGAATCATTTTGATATAAAAGGTATTTCTTTCTGAGTAACCTTTAATAAATTTATCTATAAATCTATATGGAATAATCAAATTATTACTAATCATAGTAGATAGTGCCAATGTAGAAACTACTACCATAGACACTACTGCTGAAAGCCCTCCTAAAAAAACCAATAATGCTAAAATTGTATTTTTATGATGCAATGGTAATAATAATGCATAATATTCTGCATTCATTGAATTTCCTAAAGCTAATTTTCCTCCCCAAGCTACGAATATTACAAAAAAGTTAAATAGCAATAAGTATAAAGGGAACAACCATATGGCTTTTTTTAAATGTTTTTCTCTTATGTTTTCTAATACAGACACTTGAAACTGCCTCGGCAGTAAGAAGATTGCTATAAAAGACAACATAATTGTAAACATCCAATCAAATCCGTATGCTACTCCATTCATTTTAGTTAATATTTTAAAATTAGGCACATTACTGAGCATCTTTTGATAAATATCTACTGTTCCATTAAATAAATAAAACGTAACATATATTCCTAGTAATAAAAAAAACACCAATTTCAAAATAGATTCAAAAGCTACTGTTACAATAATTCCTTTATGCTTTTCTGATGCATCTGTTCTTTGGGTTCCAAAAAAAGCGGCAAATATGGCTAAGGTTAAGGCTATATAGAAGGCTGAATCATCATAAACATTTGTTGCTCCATAAGTTGAGCTTGCTACCATTATTTGGTAAGTTTCTGAAATTGCCTTTAGCTGCAAAGATATGTAAGGTATTGTTCCTAATAAACAAATTACAGTAATTAAAGCCCCTAAAAACCGATTATTTCCATATCGTAATGAAATAAAATCAGCTATAGAAGATATTTTTTGTTGTTTTGATATTCGTATAATTTTCCTAAGTACAACAATCCATAAAGGAAATGCTATAACAGGACCTAGATATATAGCTAAGAACCCCATCCCAGAATTTGCTGCAATTCCAACACTTCCATAATATGTCCATGCCGAGCAATATACCGCCAGCGATAATGTATATATATAAGGATTGTTTACCCACTTGCTCCTTCCATTTTTTTCAGCAAAAAAAGCAATTAAAAAAAGTATCATTAAATAAATAACTACTATGGTAATAATTGCGTAATCACTCATAATATTTATTTAAAATGATCATAGATATTGCGATTGCTAGTAACCAAACAGAAAATATAAAAAAATACAACATAGGAATCCCTATAATATCCTCATCGGTATTGGCGATAAAAATAAACGGAATATTAAATAATAGAAATAACAAAATACTTAAAACAACTAGTTTTTGCTCATGTCTTTTTTTCATCTATTCTTTTTTAATTAGCTTCCTCATTCAAAGCAACCATAAAACTAATTTACTGATTATAGTTCGTTTACAAACTATATTCCATAAAAAAACAGCATACATAAAAGTAATACTGTTTTTAATATCCCCCAAAAATCCTTTCTCTAATGTTCTATAGCTTCTCCCACACCACTTGGTATTCTTATATTTTCTACTATTTCTTTAACTTCCTCAGGGGGTGCAGCTGTGATTCTTGATATGACTACAGAAAACATGACATTTACAAACATTGCTACCGTACCGAAACCTTCTGGAGACACTCCAAACCACCAATCATTTTTAAGAGCCGCTACACTTTCTTTCCCTCCATCAAAAACTCCAAACTTAAATTTTAGCATATAGTAAAGCATTAACAGCAAACCTATAACCATACCTCCAATAGCCCCTTCTTTATTCATTCGTTTATCAAAAATTCCCAATACAATTGCTGGAAAAAAAGAAGCTGCCGCCAACCCAAATGCTAAAGCAACAACCGCAGCAACAAATCCTGGTGGGTTTATTCCAAAATACCCTGCAATGACTACTGCTACAGCTGCACTTAAACGAGCTGCTATTAATTCTCCTCTTTCAGAAATACTTGGATGAATGATTTTCTTTAGTAGATCATGTGATATCGATGATGCAATTACCAATAACAGTCCCGCTGCTGTTGATAGTGCCGCTGCTAAACCTCCTGCTCCTACTAATGCAACTACCCAATTAGGCAATTTTGCTATCTCAGGGTTTGCTAGTACCATAATATCTCTATCTATAGTAAGTTCATTAACACTTTTATTAGCTCTGTATTGCACTAGCCCATCTTTATTTTTATCCTCATATTTTAACAATCCTGTTTTCTCCCAATTTCCTACCCATTCAGGCAATTCTTTATACGCTTTATTATTTACTGTTTCAATTAAATTTGTTCTTGCAAAAACAGCTACAGCAGGAACAGTCGTATATAAAATTGTAATAAAAAGCAACGCCCATCCTGCTGATTTTCTAGCATCTTTCACCTTAGGTACCGTAAAAAACCTCACTATTACATGCGGCAATCCTGCTGTTCCAGCCATTAAGGCCAACGTAATCGCAAATACATCTATCATAGACTTACTTCCTGAGGTATATTCATAAAAACCGAGTTCTTTATGCAAGCCATCTAACTTGTCTAATAAATAAACCCCATCAACCCCCGTACCTCCAAATCCTAATTGAGGAATTAGATTTCCTGTCATTTGTATTGATATAAAGATCGCAGGCACCATAAAAGCAAAGATCAACACGCAGTATTGCGCTACTTGGGTATAAGTAATCCCTTTCATCCCTCCCAATACTGCATAAAATAGTACGATTGCCATACCTATATATACTCCTGTATTTATATCTACCTCTAAATACCTAGAAAAAACAATTCCTACCCCTCTCATTTGTCCTGCAACATAAGTAAACGATACTATTAAAGCCGCAATAACAGCTACAATACGCGCCGTATCAGAGTAATACCTATCTCCAATAAAATCAGGAACAGTAAATTTCCCGAATTTCCTTAGATAAGGAGCCAGTAACAACGCTAAAAGAACATAACCTCCAGTCCATCCCATCAAATATACAGATCCGTCATACCCTCCAAAAGACACAATACCTGCTAAAGAAATAAATGAAGCGGCAGACATCCAATCTGCGGCAGTTGCCATACCGTTAATTATAGGTGGTACTCCTCCTCCTGCTACATAAAATTCTTTAGAAGATCCTGCTCTAGCCCATATTGCTATTCCTATATAAAGCGCAAAAGTAATTCCTACAAGTATCCATGTCCATGTTAATATTCCCATAATCCGTTATTTTTTTTATCTATTTTACTATTCATCAACCCCATATTTTTTATCTAGTTTGTTCATTAATCTTACATAAACGAATATTAAGACTACAAATACATACATTGCTCCTTGTTGAGCAAACCAAAAACCTAACTTAAACCCACCTAATCTGAATTCATTTAATTGGTGCACTAATAATATACCAAACACATAAGAAACTAAAAACCAAATCAGTAATAATATTGACAGGTATCGAAGGTTTTCTTTCCAGTACGCTTTTTTTTGTTTTTTATCCAACATTTTATTTTGAAAATAATTACTAATTAAACCTAGGCTACACAAGTTAACCCTTCACTAAAAAAACATTTTTTTGCCCATAAGAGTTATTCTTCAAACACCTAAAAAGCACTTTTTAAGATTGAAGTAAGGATTTTTATGGTTTTGAATAAAAGTTAAAAGTAGCTTTTAAGATACAGTGCTGGATTTTTTTGAAAAAAACTTCCAATAATGCTACTTTTCTAAATAATACTCTTAGGCTTTTTTGGCAGGAGACCCTAGAAAATATATAAAACAATAGTAGTTTAAATATATTTATGAAAGCAATAACCTCTGCTCCTAGTGTCTCTTTTATAGTTACATATTTCATAATAATTTGATTTTATGTGCACTACTAAGCTCTAAAAAAGAATGCTTTAACAAAAAAAGGAGATACTTTTTTGCTAATTAAATATAGTTAATCTTTAAATCGCTCCCATTTTATCAACATAAACTTATCTCCTAATTCAGTAACGAGTACTCCTGCTCCAGTTAAATTAGTAGAATCTTGAAAATATTTAGACAATTCTGCCGCATTCAAAATTTTATATGTAGGATGATAACTTGAATTCTTAGGTCGCTTTATATTATATTTTTTCACCCAATTCATTATAGTAACATGAGAAATCCCTAATATTCTTTCTATCTCTCTATAAGTCAAACCTTCTAAGTATAGTTGAAATGCTTTACTAACATAATAACTATCTATTTGCTTCCCCAACTTGTTCACTGTAAAAAAATAATTACAATTCTTACATTTATATCGTTGCCTATTATTTACTATTCCGCTCTTTATATATGTATTCGAGTTACAATTAGGGCAGTTTTTCATATTGACTATATTTAATTAGCATAAATATATTAAATTAGCACATTAATTATTTATAAAAACCCAAAATTATTTTTTAAATCGTCATTTTTTTCACCGTACTTTATGTTATGATTTTAAGTTATGCTCATCTATTAGATATACTCACAATACACTGGCATGTTGTACTCTTTTTTTTCATCATAGCTGCTTTATATTCCTCTGTCGGCTTCGGTGGTGGCTCTAGCTATTTAGCTATTCTCTCTTTAACAGGAATTGCCTATATAGAAATTAGATCCATTGCATTGCTATGTAATATTATCGTGGTTACTGGAAATGTAATCTTATTTCACCGCCAGCAATGCTATAATTGGAGCAAAATACTTCCTTTAGTCTTGTTTAGCGTTCCGATGGCTTTTATGGGAGGTTATCTTAAAGTTAACCAAACTTTCTTTTTTATCCTTTTAGGAATTACTTTACTGTTTGCTTCAATAACCATGTGGCTTTCTAAAAAAGAATTTAACAAGTACGCCAATTCTCCCCTAAGTTTTGTAAAAAACGCTAGTTATGGAAGTTGTATTGGATTTATTTCAGGAATGGTTGGCATTGGCGGAGGTATTTTTCTCGCTCCTTTACTTCATTTAACAAATTGGGATTCTTCGAAAAAAATTGCTGCAACTGCTAGCTTTTTCATTTTGGTAAATTCTCTTTCAGGACTTGCTGGGCAATATGCAAATCCTCTTTTTAAAATAAACTGGGATTTAACTATTATTTTATTGATGACTGTTTTTATGGGAGGACAAATAGGAAGTCGAACAGGAAGTTTTTTTACTTCTACTCAGCTAAAAAGAGCTACAGCTATCTTAATAGCATCTGTAAGTATGAAAATATTATGGAAATATCTATAAACACTTCCATGCTGAAAAGATACTGTTTCTAAAACAGCAACTATCTATACCATTATACTTTTTTAAATCAATTATATAAAAAATCATAACGAAAACTACCAATAAAGAAGCCTCTTAAAGGCTAAAAGGAATTAGCTCTCTCCTAAGAAATAGGAAAAATCAAGATGAGTTTATATATTTGACAAAATTAATTACACCATTTAAAACTATGCTAGGAATCATATTTACCTTACTAATGTTAGTCTTGCTACAAGCTGTACTCGGCTTTGACAACCTATTATACATTTCTTTAGAATCTAAAAAAGCTCCACAATCTGATCAAAAAAGAGTCCGAAAAGTAGGCATACTAATCGCTATTTTTCTAAGAATTTTACTGCTTTTTGTTTTGGTTTCTATTATAGATTTCTTTCAAGAGCCTTTTTCTTTTTTAACTGGGGAAATAAAAAATATCATCAAATTTGCTTTTAATGGGCATAGCTTAATTGTTTTAGCTGGAGGTGGATTCATCATTTATACAGCTATTAAGGAAATTTGGCATATGATTGCTAGTTCGAATCTAACACATAATATTGAAGATCCTGATAGCAGCACTAAAAAATCTTCAAACGCTGTTATTATCAGTATTGTTTTGATGAACTTAGTTTTCTCTTTTGACTCTATTTTAGCTGCTATCGGTTTAACTAGCGAAATAGAAAATTCTACGATAGCTTTTATTGTCATGGCTATTGCTATTGTTATAAGCGGTTTACTTATGTTGGTTTTAGCTGATAGAATTTCTATCTTTTTGGCTAAAAACCGTATGTATGAAGTTTTAGGACTTTTTATTCTTTTTATCGTCGGAATTATGTTGATTACTGAAGGAGGCCATTTAGCACATATAAAACTCTTTGGTAATGAGATTGTTCCTATGAGTAAAACTACTTTCTATTTCGTATTAGCCATATTAGTAATTGTTGATGTGGTTCAAAGTAAATATCAAAAAAAGATTTTGGCAGAAAAAGATTTATCACAAAACAAATAAACATCATAATAAAAGGGAGTAAATAATTAATTCGCTCCCTTTTATTTTTTAAAACTAATTCAACTTCGTTCCACTAACCCAACCAAGCATTCATCATCCATACTGTTTTTTCTTGTTCTGCTATAAAATCACTCATCATCGAATTTGTTCCTTCATCATCTGCTTCATCTGCCAATTCTAAAATAATTCTCTCTAATTTCAATAATTCTGATAACGACGCTACGATTAAGTTTACCGCTTCTTCATCATTAGAAACTTCTTTTCCTACAGGTACTTTTGATAATTTTACATAATCTTCAAAAGTATGCAACGGGGTTCCCTGTAATGTCAAAATACGCTCTGCTATCAAATCTACTTTCTCTTGAGCATCTGTATAAAACTCTTCAAACTTCATATGAAGTTCAAAAAAATTCTTCCCTTTAATATTCCAATGTAACCCTCTCGCATTTTGATAATAAACTTGGAAGTTCGCTAATAATACATTTAATTCTTGTACTAATTCTGCTGTTTTTACTTTATCTAATCCTAAAATTGTTGTATTCATTATTATGTTTTTCTATTGTTAATTTTTATACCTCAAAGTTAACTTAAATTAACATTTTTTTATCATAAAAATAAATTGATAGATTTAATACCTTTATCAAAATTTTTTATACAATGACTATTTCCCAACTTAAGTACGTTTTATCAGTCGCAGAATACCATAATTTTACCATTGCGGCGGAACACAGCTTTGTAACTCAACCTACATTGAGTATGCAAATTCAAAAATTAGAAGAAGAACTAGAAGTAAAAATTTTCAATCGCTCTAAAAAACCTATAGAATTAACAGAGGTTGGAAAGCGAATTGTTGAACAAGCAAAAGTTATCGTTGATGAAAGCAATAGAATTATTGATATCGTTCATCAACAAAAAGGGTATATAGGAGGTGAATTCAAATTAGGAATCATCCCTACCGTTATGCCTACACTATTGCCTATGTTTTTGAATAATTTCACTAAGAAATATCCAAAAGTAAAGCTAATTGTTGAAGAACTTACTACTGAAGAAATTGTTAGAAAATTAACTGATGGCCATATAGATGCCGCTATTGCTGCTACTCCTTTGGAAAATGAAGCCATTAAAGAACGCCCATTATATTATGAGCCTTTTGTAGGACTCATCCCTGAAGGACATCGCTTATTTAATCAAAAACTCATTAATGTTGATGAGTTGGAAATGGATGACATCCTTCTCTTAGAAGATGGTCATTGCTTTAAAGACAGCATTATTAACCTTTGCAGAACTTATAAAAACAATGGCTGTAAGCACTTTCAATTAGAAAGCGGTAGTTTTTCTACCTTAATTAAATTATCCAAAGAGGGCTTAGGAATGACCCTACTACCTTATTTACATACCCTAGATTTAAACAAAGAAGATAAAAGCCATTTACGTGAATTCACTAGCCCTCCTCCTGCTAGAGAAGTTAGCCTAATTTACCACAAATCACAACTTAAGATGCAGTTAATAAAAGCTCTAAAAGAGATTATTGACAGTGTTGTTCGCGGTGCTATTTCTTTTAGCGATGTAAAAATAATAAGTCCCTTACATAAAAAACAGCACGCCAAATAACATAAGAATACATAAAAAAACCATGCTTTTTATCAAAACATGGTTTTTTTAATTTTATAAAGATATCAAGGTCATCCTTGGTTGTTTATTTTCCTTATGCGTACATCTTATTTCTTAGTTCCTTTATTTTCGGGTCGCTTAAATATTCATCAAAAGTAGCATACTTATCTATCACTCCTTTTGGGGTAATCTCTATGATTCTATTCGCTACCGTTTGTGCAAACTCATGGTCATGCGTAGAAAATAATATTGTTCCTTTAAAATTAATCAGCGAATTATTTAATGCTTGAATAGATTCTAAATCCAAGTGATTTGTTGGTTCATCTAACAATAAAATATTTGCTCTAGTCATCATCATTTTAGACAACATACAGCGTACTTTCTCTCCTCCTGACAAAACATTACTCTTTTTTAATGCTTCTTCTCCTGAAAAGATCATTTTACCTAAAAACCCTCTTAAAAAAACCTCTTCCCTTTCTTCTTCTGTCTTAGCATACTGACGTAACCAATCTACTAAATTCAAATCTCCATTTTGAAAGAAAGCAGAATTATCAGAAGGCAAATAAGATTGAGTAGTAGTTACTCCCCATTTAAAAGTTCCTTCATCTGCTGCTTCATTTCCTGATATAATTTGATAAAATGCCGTTACTGCTTTAGAGTTCTTAGATATAATAGCTACCTTATCCCCTTTGTTCAAATTAATGTCTATATTAGAAAATAAAGCTTCTCCTTCAAAGTTTTTTGATAATCCTTCAATATTCAAAATTTGATCTCCTGCTTCTCTATCTCTATCAAATATAATAGCAGGATACCTACGAGATGAAGGCTTAATTTCTTCTACATTTAATTTTTCTATCATTTTTTTACGAGAAGTAGCTTGCTTTGATTTTGCTACATTCGCAGAAAAACGTCGTATAAATTCTTCTAACTCTTTCTTCTTATCTTCTGCCTTCTTATTTTGCTGAGCTCGCTGCTTCGCTGCTAATTGAGAAGATTCATACCAAAATGTATAATTTCCAGAATAATGATTGATTTTTGAGAAATCAATATCAGAAATATGAGTACAAACAGCATCTAAAAAGTGACGATCATGAGATACCACAATAACAGTATTTTCATAATTTGCCAAAAAATTCTCTAACCAAGCTATTGTTTCAAAATCTAAATCATTCGTAGGCTCATCCATAATTAAAACATCTGGATTCCCAAATAAACATTGAGCTAATAAAACACGTACTTTCTTCTTTGGATCCAAATCAGCTAATAAGGTATAATGATCTTCTTCTTTTATTCCTAAATTAGATAATAAGCTAGCTGCTGAAGCATCTGCATTCCATCCATCCATTTCTTCAAAACGAACTTGCAACTCTCCTATCTTTTCTGCATTTTCATCTGTATAATCTGCATATAAAGCATCTATTTCGGCTTTAATTTTATGCAATTCTTTATTTCCCATTAGAACAGACTCCAATGCTGTGTACTCATCAAAGGCATAATGATCTTGGGTTAATACAGACATTCTTTTTCCTGGTTCCAAATGAACATGCCCAGAAGTTGGCTCTTGTACTCCTGATAAAATCTTTAGAAAAGTAGATTTTCCAGCACCATTTGCTCCAATAATTCCGTAGCAATTTCCTTGTACAAACTTTGTATTTACTTCATCAAATAATATACGTTTTCCAAACTGAACTGATAAATTAGAAACTGATAACATTTTTCGTCTTTTAAATTTTGTGCAAAAGTATAAAATCTAAAAACGATAATTATAAATTATACCACAAATTTTAGAATTTGATTATTTACTTCATTATGCATACTTTAGCCCTCGTTAATTCTAACGCATACCTGCCCCTCTTCTTGTTAAAATAATTCTTTTAACAACGAATTAACATCTATATCTGAGGCAGATATGTACTTTTGTAATTATATAAAGATCGATTTTCATTGAATGAATGCAAAAATGAAATACATTATCCCCTTTTTCCTCCTCTCTATCGTCTTTGCTTGTAAAGAATCAAAGGAAAATAACACTGCTTACTTGGGCGGAAAAATAATCAATCCTAAATCAGATTACATCATACTTTTTAATCATGATAAAGTTTTGGATAGCATAAAACTGAATGAAGATCATACTTTTTCTAGAAAGTTTAATAATATAAAGGAAGGATTGTATTATTTTAAACACGGTCCAGAACATCAATATATTTATTTAGAACCTAATGATAGCCTGTTAATACGTTTGAACACTTGGGATTTTGATGAATCTTTGGTTTTTAGTGGTTCTAGTGCTAACAAAAATAATATTTTAATTAATTCTTTTTTAGATGCCGAAAAAAAAGAACAGTTTTTTCATAATCTGCATCAGTTACCTCCTAGCAAATTTAAAGCAAAGATAGATTCTTTAAAACAGGTTAATCTAAAACAAATTGAAGAATTCAAAATCAACAATCCTAATGTTTCTAATAAATTTTTAGAAATTTTAAATATCTCTTTTATATTCCCTTTATATAGTGAATTAGAATGTTATACTGTAAACTATAAACCTACCATCAACCCTATAAATCTACCTAGCTTTTTTAAGCATAGAAAAAGTATCAATATGGGGCTAGATTCTATTATGTTTTTTAGTACTTATAGCGACTATGTAATTGGTAAAATATATAATGATGTTTACCAACAAGGATTCCAAAAAGATACTGATGAATTTACGGTTGCTTTATTAAAAGCTATTGATAATAATATCAGTTCCGAAAAACTTAAAAACACCTATCTTAAACATGCCACTGTGAAGTATTTTTACAGAAAATCTAGTTGCGATATTAATAAAAATTCTTTTTACACCTTTTTTAAACTAAATACCTCTATAAAAGATAAAAAAGAAATACAACGGCTCCTAAATGATGCAAAACAATTAAGAAGAAAAGATTCTTTTCCTAGCTTTAATGTTATGAACTCCAATGGAGATAGCCTAGATATTCGAAAAGTAATTAAAGGAAAGAAAAGCGCTGTATATTTTAGGAATACCGATCATTCTCTTAGCAATACGGTAGCTTCAAGAACTAACTTTTTATCTAAAAAAGTTCCTGGTATTCAATTTGTTATTATAAATATGATTGGCAATAATGACTATTACTCTAGAAAAATGAATACCAAGGAACAGTATTATTTAAAAGATAATAGTAAAGCTTATCAATTTTTAACTAGTAAATACCCAAGAACTGTACTAGTTAGCGAGAATGGAGTAATACAAAATGGATTTAGTTCATTTAACTCTATGAAGATTTTAAAACAACTTCAAGAACTCGAAAAATAAACTTTCATAGTTGTATCCATTTTTTTAATGTACCTTTGCGCGATTTTATTGATGAAACATTCTGTTTTTATCAATAAAGTCAATGTCGAATTAAGAATACGAATTTACAGGTGGGCGTCTGTGAATTCTTCAAAAAAACACAGTATGTCAACATTTTTAGAGTTAGGCTTAAAAGAGCCTATAAACAAAGCGTTAACTGATTTAGGTTATGAAAAACCTACAGTTATCCAAGAAAAAGCAATCCCTCAAATTATATCATCTACTGATGACTTAAAAGCTTTTGCTCAAACGGGAACAGGTAAAACAGCTGCATTTAGCTTACCTCTTCTTGAATTAATTGATGATAGTAATAAAAATACACAAGCTATCATCTTATCTCCTACCCGTGAACTCGCTGTTCAAATAGGAAATAACATCAAAGATTTCTCTAAGTATTTACCAAACTTAAAGGTTGTTACAGTATATGGAGGATCTAACATAGAAGAACAGATCAGAGGTTTGAAAAAAGGAGCACAAATTGTGGTTGGTACTCCTGGTAGGACGGTAGATCTAATAAATCGTAGAGCCCTAAAACTAGGAAATATTCAATGGTTAGTTTTAGATGAAGCTGATGAAATGTTAAATATGGGCTTTAAAGACGAATTAGATAAAGTCTTAGAAGCAACCCCAGAAACAAAGCAAACATTGCTTTTTTCAGCCACCTTTCCTAGAGAAGTTGAAGCTATTGCTAAAAACTACATGACCAATCCTGTTGAAATTACTTCAGGTGAAAAAAATCAAGGATCTGACAATGTAAGTCATGAATATTATCTTGTTACAGAAAGAACTCGTTATCCTGCTTTAAAAAGAGTGGCCGATTTAAATCCAAATATCTACGGGATTGTATTCTGTAGGACTCGTCGTGAAACTCAAGAAGTTGCCGATAATTTAATAAAAGATGGATATAGTGCTGATGCTCTTCATGGTGATTTATCTCAAGCACAAAGAGATAGTGTAATGAATAAATTCCGCAAAAAAAGAGTTCAAATATTAGTAGCTACTGATGTTGCTGCACGTGGATTAGATGTAAATAACTTAACGCATGTAATCAACCATAAATTACCAGACCAAATTGAAAACTACAATCACCGTAGTGGTCGTACTGGTAGGGCTGGAAACAAAGGGATTTCAATTGCTCTAGTTACTAAAAAAGAGCAAGGAAGATTAAGACCCATTGAACGTATCATTAAAAAGAAATTTATTCATACACCTGTTCCTTCTGGAAAAGAAATTTGTCAAAATCAATTATTTCATTTAATCGATAAGGTTCAAAATGCAGAGGTTAATACTTCTCAAATCAATGATTTCCTTCCTAATATATATGAAAAGCTAGAAGAATTAAGTCGTGAAGAACTAATTCAAAAATTTGTCTCATTAGAATTCAACTCATTTTTATCGTACTATGAAAATGCCCCTGATTTAAATGATTTATCTTCAAAAAGTAACTCTAGAGGAAGAAGCGATAATGAAAACATGACTCGTTTCTTCATTAATATCGGTCGTAAAGATAAACTAAATCCAGGTAAATTAATTGGATTAATCAACGACCAAAATATTGGGGATAAGGTAGAAATAGGTGCTATTGATATTTTAGATACCTTCTCTTTCTTCGAAATAGATAAAAATTATGAAGAAAAAACACTGGAAGCCTTTCAATTAAATAGTCCTGATTTCGATGGACGCTCTGTTAATATCGAAATTACTAATAAAGATCGTTCTGGTAGAGGAAAAAGACGAAGAGGAAAAAAACCTTTCGGCGGGAAAAAAGGAGGAGATTTTGGAAGACGTAGAAGTGCTGAATTTTCTAATAAAAATGATTCAGGAAAAAAATCTAGGCATTCTGACAGATCTGATAGAGCATCTAGCAGTAGAAAAACTGGGAGTTTTGGAAGAAGACGCAGAGAACGTTAATCTTCTATCAAAAAACTAATTAATAAGGCTTTTGTTTAAAACAAAAGCCTTATTAATTTAACAAAAAATTAAAAGTTCATTAATACATTTTTAAGAAAAAGACTTCTTTTATTTGTAAATATGAAAAAAAGCGTGCTTTTAGTTACATTATTATTCATCTTAAGCGTTACTTTTGCACAAGAAGGTAAACATCTTATTAAAGGAAAAATATTGTTACAAAATATTCCAGTTTCTGATGTACATATTACCAATAAAAATACGAAAGCAGGAACTATTTCTAACAATTATGGAATATTTGAAATCTATGCCTCAAAAGGAGATTCCATTTCTTTTTCTCATGTAAACTTACGAAATAAAACACTTGTAATTGACACAAAAAAACTCGATATCCCCTCCCTTATTGTTCCATTAACTGAAAAATCAATTATTTTGAACGAAGTAGTGGTTGGCGAAAATAAAAGTATTTTTTATATTGATAAAAGCATTGCTAATCATTCTACTGATATCAATGCTACTACTTTAAAACTTCCTTACACTAAAAAAACTAAAAAAAATAAGGAAGCGTCTATTAAAATAAACACTGGTATTTCTTTTAGCTTAGATCATATTTTGAGTCAAGTATCTGGCCTTTCTAAAAGAAGAGAAGCTGCAAATAAAATGGCAAAAGAGGATGAACTACTTAATGCTATAAGAAAATACTTTACCGATGATTTTTTTATCACTGATTTAAGCATCAAAAAAGCATATATCAATCGTTTTTTAAATTACTGTATTGATAAAAATATTATTTATTACTATAGAAAAGAGAATCAGCTAAAATTAGTAGAAGTACTCCTTTCTGAAAGTAAAAAATTCCCTTATCAAATAGAAAGAGATAGTACTTTACTCTCTAAGAGATAGACTATCGTCTCCTCTATTCTAGCTTATCTAATAGTGAAGTAGAAAAGACCCACATTATAGTTTAACAAGCATTCTTCTAAAAATCAGCACAAAAGAAAAAGATTATATAAAAAACAGTAACTTGGCACATTTATTAATTTTTAATAGCCTATAATCCTATTTTATGAAACTTAAAAAAGTATTATTATTACTTACTACTATTTCTCTTTTATCTTTTTCTATACATAAATACTATTTAAGCCTAACACAAATAGCTTTTAACGAGAAGCACCAGTCTGTACAAATAATAATGAATCTTTTTATAGATGATATAGAAACAGCCATTAACCAAACATACCATATAGATGCACAACTTACCACCAATAAAGAACTCCAAAATATTGACACTTATTTTATCAAATATTTAGAAACCAATTTTAAGATAAAAATTAATGGAAGTTCCAAAACATATAACTTTATAGGAAAAGAATATGATGGAAATATTGTTTATTTTTATCTAGAAGTTGAAAATATACCTCTAGTCAAAGCAATAGAGGTTGAAAATAAAATTCTAATGAATTATTTTCTAGAACAACAAAACCTTATTAAAACCAAGATAGGTAAACAACATAAAAGTTTATTATTTACCAAAAAAAACCATAAAGGTTTGTTAAAGTTTTAAGAATTTAATCGATAAACTGATGATTATTCAGTATTTTTCCGCCTTTATTCAAAATCACAATCAATATTAATCATTCAAAATGAAGAAATTAGCAGCATTACTTTTTTCCGCTTTATTTGTTTCTTTTGGGGCTACAGCCCAAGAAGCTCCTCAAAAAAAGCGGCAATCTGGTCATACAAATCAAAATAAATTTAGGCAATTAAAAGATGTCTTACCTACTCCAACAACTACTCGATTAGCTTCTGGTGCTCCTGGTTATAACTATACACAACAAAAAGTTGACTATGTAATGGATCTCCGCTTAGATGAAAAAACAGATCGTATATATGGAGATGAAATGATTACTTACCATAATAACTCTAAAGACAATTTAGAATACTTATGGGTACAATTGGATCAAAATGTTCGCGCTGCTGACTCTAAAACCCCTCTAGCTAAATCTACCGGAGCTAGTAGTTTTCTAACACCTGAAAAATTTGTTAAAGAAAATATGGGAAGAAAACTAGATTACGGTTTTAAGATTGAAGCGGTGAAATATCCTAATGGTAAAAATTTATCATATACCATCAACCGCACAATGATGCGCATAAATTTACCTAAACCTTTAGCTTCTGGAGAAACGTTTAAGTTTAGAATTAAATGGAATTATTTAATCAATAATTACAGAAAAGATGGTGGACGCTCAGGCTATGAGCTTTTCCCTGATGGAAACAAAAACTATACTATCGCTCAATTTTTCCCTAGATTAGCTGTATATGATAATGTGGAAGGATGGCAAAATATGCAATTTTGGGGAAGAAGTGAATTTGCCTTAGAGTTTGGTGATTACGAGGTAAAGTTAACCGTTCCTGCTGACCATGTTGTAGATGCAACTGGCGACTTACAAAATGAAAAAGAAGTACTAACCAGAGAGCAACGTAAACGTTTCGAAAAAGCTAGAAAATCATTTAAAAATCCTGTTTTTATAGTTACGCAAGAAGAAGCTGAAATTGCTGAAAAAGGACACTCCAATAAAACTAAAACATGGCACTTTAAAGCGAAAAACGTTCGTGATTATGCTTTTGCTTCTTCAAGAAAATATATTTGGGATGCAATGGCTGTTGATATTAACGGTAAAACTGTCATGGCTGTTTCTCTTTACCCTAAAGAGGGGAATCCTTTATGGGAAGCGCATTCTACTAGAGTAGTTGCAAATACCTTAGAAGAGTATTCTAAGCTAACTTTTGATTATCCTTACAGCAAGGCTGTTTCTGTACATGCTGAAGATCAAGGAATGGAATACCCTATGATTTGCTTTAATTTTGGAAGACCGAATCCTGATGGAACTTATTCTGAAAGAACTAAAAACAGAATGATCGGAGTCATTACGCACGAGGTAGGTCACAACTTCTTTCCTATGATAGTAAATTCTGACGAACGTCAATGGACATGGATGGATGAAGGACTAAACTCTTTTGTAGAAATTTTAGCTGAATTAGATTACGACCCAAATTTTAATACAGGTAACTTGCCTAAAGATATCGTAGGGTATATGGGTGGAGACCAAAGTAATTTATCTCCCATTATGACTCAAGGTGATGCAGTTCATCAATTCGGACCTAATGCTTACACCAAACCTGCTGCTGGTTTGTATATGTTACGTCAAACAATCATGGGACCAGAGTTATTTGACTATGCTTTTAGAACTTACTCGCAACGATGGATGTTTAAACACCCTACTCCAGCTGATTTTTTTAGAACAATGGAAGATGCTTCTGGTATGGACCTAGATTGGTTTTGGAGAGGATGGTTTTATACTACAGATTATTCTGATATAGGTATCAAAGAAGTAAAACCTTTATTTTTAACAAACAAACCTAACGAAAAAATTGCTCAATTAATTGAAAGTAATCCTAGAGCTAAGGCTTATTTTGACTCTTTAGGGGATATTGTTTTTATGACTGATAAAAAAGAAAATGCTAATAGTGAAACCATTGAAAAATACATAAATACTTTGTCTGCTGAAAAGAAAAATGCCTTAAAAGAATTGCCTAAGTATATGTATCAAGTAGAGTTTGAAAAACCTGGTGGGCTGCCAATGCCTATCATTATAGAACTTACTTATGCTGATGGAACTAAGAAAAGAGAAACATTTCCTGCTCAAATTTGGATGAAAGATGATGCAAAAGCTTTTAGGGTATTTACTTCTTCTAAAGAAATAAAAAGCTTTATGATTGATCCTGATTTAGAAACAGCTGATGTTGATACTTCTAATAATAGCTGGCCTAGAAAGAATTTTAATAAATTTGATTCCTTCAAAAGAAAAGTTAAAAATTAATCTTAGAAATATCTTACAATAAAAAAGCACAATCGTAAATAATGATTGTGCTTTTTTTATAACCTCAATTATTTTTTAGAAAAATTTTCTTTTTAAATTATAATTTGTAGCTTTACCCCAGTGAATGATAATAAAAGAAATATCCGTTTTTACAATACTACTACAACTGTAGCGGGTTCTTTTATTGGCACTATTATTTCTACGACGATTACCCTTTAAGGGGTACATTTTATTACATATCATCCAAGGTTATATTTATATTTTCAAAAAAATTGAAATCAAATAAATAGTATCATATATCATTTTTTTAACATCAAATTTCATGCATAATGAAAGTCTTAAAATTCGGAGGTTCATCAGTAGCCAATAGTCAAAATATTCAAAAAGTAATTCAAATTATAAGCAATGCTTCTTTACACGAAAAAATAATAGTAGTAGTCTCTGCTTTTGGAAAAACAACCAATAAATTAATAGAAGCTTCTCAAAAAGCTTCCCAAAAAGACCAAGGGTACATCGCTTTACTAAAAGAGGTGGAAGAACTTCATATGAAAGTCGTTAAAGAGTTGATTCCTATCATTGAACAGAGTAGCGTATTAAGCCAAGCTAAAAGATTATTCAATCATTTAGAAACTTTATTAGAAGGGTGCTATTTACTACAAGAAATAACGCCAAAGACATTAGCTACTATCAGTGGTTTTGGAGAATTACTATCTTCTTATATCATTTCAGAAGTTGCTAAAAACAAATTAAATGCTTGTTATAAAGATAGTAGAGAACTTATCATTACCTCTAATTTATATGAAAAAGCAAAGGTAAACTTCCATAAAACCACTAATAATTGCCAAGGATATTTCCCTCAAAATAAATACCAGGTAACCATTCTTCCTGGTTTTATTGCTGCTACTGAAAACGGGCAAACAACTACTCTAGGTCGCGGAGGATCTGATTATTCTGCTGCTATTTACGCAGCTGCTTTGAATGCTTCTGAATTGCAAATTTGGACAGACGTTAGCGGAATGTACACTGCAAATCCTAATCTTGTAAAACAAGCATTCCCGATTCCTCATATATCTTACCAAGAAGCCATGGAGCTATCTCATTTTGGAGCAAAAGTAATTTATCCACCTACTATTCAACCTGTATTAGAAAAACAGATTCCAATAATTATAAAAAATACTTTTGATCCTGATCATGAGGGGACTCGTATTGCCTTAAAAACCGCTACTAAAAACCCCGTAAAAGGAATAAGCCATATAGAAAACATCACTTTACTCACTTTAGAAGGAAGTGGTATGGTTGGTGTTTCTGGTATCTCGAAACGCTTATTTGAAACCCTATCTTCTGAAAATATCAATGTGGTATTAATTACTCAAGCTTCTTCAGAACATTCAATTTGTATTGGTATTTATGATGAAGATGCTCAAAAAGCGACTGAACATATTAACAAGGCTTTTGCTTTTGAAATCGAACAGCATAAAATAGCTCCTATAATCATCGAGAAACAATTAGCCATCATTGCATTAGTTGGTGACAATATGAAAAGTCATCAAGGTTTGAGCGGGCAAATGTTTAGCGCTCTCGGCAAAAATAACGTAAACATCAGAGCAATTGCTCAGGGCGCTTCTGAAAAAAACATTTCAGCAGTTATCAATAGCGTCGATGCTAAAAAAGCATTAAATACATTACATGAGCAATTCTTTGAGGAAAAAATAAAACAACTACACCTTTTTGTCACAGGAGTAGGAAATGTAGGAGAACGATTTCTTTCTCAAATCAATCAACAGTCAACTTATTTAAAAAAACATTTAAAGTTAAACATTAGAGTTATTGGAATTTCAAATTCTAAAAAAATGATCTTTGATGAAAATGGAATTGATTTAAGTACTTGGAAGGAAGCTTTAAATAAAGGCGAATCTAATAGTTTAACAGGCTTCTTCAGTAAAATAAAACTTCTTAATTTACGTAACTCTGTGTTTGTTGATAATACTGCTAATCTTCAAGTTTCTGAAACCTACGAAAACTATCTTAGCCATAATATAGGTGTTGTTACTTGTAATAAAATAGCCTGTGCTTCTAAGCTGGAAAACTATAAAAACCTAAAAAGAATTTCTAGGAAATACAACGCTCCTTTTTTGTTTGAAACGAATGTTGGTGCTGGGTTACCAATTATAGACACACTAAAAAACCTTATCGCTTCAGGAGATAGAATTCTTAAAATTCAAGCAGTTTTATCAGGAAGTTTGAATTTTGTTTTTAATAATTTTAATGAAACTACTACCTTTCATCATGTCGTTTCAACTGCTCAGAAAGAAGGATATACCGAGCCTGATCCTAAAATTGATTTAAGTGGTATAGACGTAGCTCGTAAAATATTAATCTTAGCAAGGGAAAGCGGCTTTGAGTTAGAACTCTCAGATATTCAAAATGATTCATTTCTTCCTGAAAAAAGCCTAAATACAACAACAAATCATGATTTTTATAATAGCTTAACTGAATTTGAACCTCATTTTCAAAAAATCTATCAAGAAGCTAGCCATCAAAATAAGCGCTTAAAATATGTTGCTGAATTTATAAACGGAAAAGCAAAAGTAGGCCTCCAGCACATTCCGCCAAAGCATCCTTTTTACAATTTGGAAGGAAGCGATAATATTGTACTTTTCTACACCGAAAGATACCCTGTAAATCCGCTCATTATAAAGGGAGCTGGAGCTGGAGCAGACGTTACTGCTTCTGGTATTTTTGCAGATGTAATTAGAATTGGTAATAATTAAACATATACAAATGGATACTATAAAAATTTTTACACCTGCTACCGTGGCCAATGTATCTTGTGGTTTTGATGTTCTTGGTCTTTGTTTAGATACGGTTGGAGATGAAATGATTATTAGCAAAACAGTAACTAAAGGAATAACAATCAGTAAAATTGTGGGGCAACATCTGCCATTAGAAGCTACTAAAAACGTAGCTGGTGTTGCTGCTTTGGCATTATTAAAAAAAACGGATATTGATTATGGATTTGATCTTCAAATTTATAAAAAGATAAAGCCTGGAAGCGGTATAGGAAGTAGTGCTGCCAGTGCAGCAGGAGCCGTATTTGGTATTAATAAACTATTAGGAAATCCTTTTTCTAGCAGAGAATTGGTTTCTTTTGCTATGGAAGGAGAAAAACTAGCCAGCGGTACTGCACATGCTGATAATGTTGCTCCTGCCCTCTTAGGCGGATTTACTTTAGTTAGAAGTTATGCTCCTTTAGATATTATCAAAATTAATGCTCCTAAAGAGTTATACGTCACTGTTATCCATCCTCAAATTGAAGTTAAAACTGCTGATGCTCGGTCTGTTTTAAAACAAAAAGTAACTCTGAAAGAAACAGTTGAACAATTAGGAAATCTTGGAGGATTAATTAGCGGTTTATATACCAATGACTATGATTTAATAGGTAGATCTCTTCACGATAAAATAGTAGAACCACTACGAGCCATTCTAATCCCTGAATTTGATATCGTTAAAAACAGATGTAAACATGCAGGAGCATTGGGTAGTGGTATTTCTGGATCTGGCCCTTCAATTTTTGCTCTCAGCAAAGGACAAAATACTGCTCAAAAAGTAGCGGAAGTAATGGGTGCAACCTATAAAAAAGTAGGAATAGATTTTGATATCCACCTATCAAAAGTTAATTCAGAAGGAATCAAAATTTTATCTTAATCAATCTTGCAAAATGAACTATTTTAGCCTTAACCATACATCACCAAAAGTAAACTTCAAAGAAGCTGTTATCAATGGATTAGCTCCTGATAGAGGGCTTTACTTTCCCGAAAATATAACACCACTCTCTAACAATTTCATTAAAAATATTGAAAATTATTCTAATGAGCAAATCGCCTATGAAGCAATAAAACAATTCGTTGGTGATGAAATTCCAAAAGAAGATTTATTAAAAATTATTAGTGAAACAATATCTTTCGATTTTCCTATTCAAAAAATTGAAGAAAATATTGGTGCTTTAGAGCTATTTCATGGCCCTACCATGGCTTTTAAAGACGTAGGTGCTCGTTTTATGGCTCGTTGCTTGGGGTATTTTAATGAAAACAATCAAAATCAAGTAACCGTATTAGTAGCTACTTCAGGCGATACTGGTGGTGCTGTTGCTAACGGATTTTTAGAAGTCAAAGGAGTAAATGTCGTCATTCTTTATCCTAGTGGAAAAGTAAGTGATATTCAAGAAAAGCAATTGACAACTTTAGGAAAAAACATTACTGCATTAGAAGTTGATGGCACCTTTGACGATTGCCAAGAAATGGTAAAATCTGCTTTTTTAGACCCTCAAATTTCACGCAATTTAACCTCCGCTAATTCCATAAATATAGCGCGTTGGCTCCCTCAAATGTTTTATTTTTTCTTTGCTTATAAACAACTATACAAACAGCATAAAGAAATCATTTTTTCCGTTCCTAGCGGGAACTTTGGAAATATTTGCGCTGGAATTATGGCTCAAAAGCTAGGGTTACCCATAAAGCATTTTATAGCTTCTACGAACATTAATGATACCGTTCCTAGTTTTTTAACCAACGAAAAATACGAACCAAAACCTTCTAAAGCTACTATTTCTAACGCTATGGATGTAGGAAATCCTAGTAATTTCATTAGAATACAAGCTCTATTCAATAATGATATCAATGAATTAAGAAAAACTTTTGCTGCTTATTCTTTCTCAGACATGGAAACTCGTAAAGCAATGAAAGCTATTTTTCAACAAACAAATTATATTGCTGATCCTCATGGAGCTGTTGGTTATTTGGGTTTAAAAAAGTTTGGGATAACTAAAAATCAGTTTGGAATTTTTTTAGAAACGGCTCATCCTGTTAAATTTTTAGATGTTGTAGAAGAAACACTCAGTACTACAATTGAAATTCCTACGCCAATACAGGCAATTATGCGTAAACAAAAACAAGCTATTAAAATAAGTACTTATGAGGCACTGAAATTATTCTTAAATAACATGGAGCTCAACAAACGGTCTTAAGTCGAGCTCACATTAAATAAAAATCTATCTCATCTAGAAAATACTATATAAAAAGGAGGCATTGTAGTTACAATGCCTCCTTTTAGAACCTTCCAATACCAGTTACCAGTTTATCAATTATTATTTAAAACAATCTTAAAAAGAAGTAAAGCTATCTCATATAAAATAAGAAAAACTCTTTTTATTTCGATAATTTCAATTGATAAATAATAATAGTATCAAATACAAATCTTTATTTCTTATTATTTCTAAACATCAACCAAAATCCGATTAAAACTAAAGGGATGCTCAATACTTGCCCTGTATTTAATGAGTTAAACACCCAATCTTCTCTTCCTTCTACTTGTGCTTCTTTTAAAAACTCAATACAAAAACGCAATGACCATAGTACTACCATGAATAGTCCAAATAAAAATCCTGTTTGCTCCTTTTTATCAGTTTTCCAATAAAAATACCAAAGCACAAAAAACAATGCCAAATAACTAAAAGCTTCATACAACTGAGTTGGATGTCTAGCTACTGTTTCTCCTGCTCCTTTAAAAATAACTCCAAAGTTACTTCCTGTTGGTTTTCCGTAAATTTCTGAATTAAAAAAGTTTCCTAAACGAATAAAAAAGCCAGCTAAAGCAACCATTATTGCTAATCTATCTAAAATAAATAGCCATGGTTTTTCTAAATGCTTCTTTGCATAAAAGTACATGGCTAAAATAATACCTATAGCAGCTCCATGGCTAGCAAAACCTGTAAATCCAGTGAACTTCCAAGAACCATCTGCTAATTTTTTAAACGGTATAAATATTTCTAATAAATGATTCTGATAGTAATCCCAACTATAAAAGAAAACATCTCCTAAGCGCATTCCTACTAGCATTGATATAAAAACATACATAAATAATGGATCCAGTTTTTCAACCGGAACTTTATCGTTTATAAAGATTTTTTTCATCAAATGTAACCCTAATAAAAAGGATGCTACAAACATTAAACTATACCAACGAACGGTAAAAAAGCCTAGGTTTATTCCTAACGAAGGATCCCAAACTACAGCTAAATAATTCATGTACTTTTATTTATTATATTAATCACAATTCCTACTATGTAAAAAATTGCTTTTGCTAGCTCTTAAAAAAGCAATAGCGTTATTGTTTCTTTTCTTTTTTAGGTACTGGATCATACCCACTTCCTCCCCAAGGATGACAACTAAATATCCGTTTTATTGCCAACCATCCTCCATATAACAATCCGTACTCTTTCAATGCTTCTATTGCATAACTTGAGCAAGTTGGTGTATATCTACAAGTTGCTGGTGTAAACGGAGAAATTGCCAATTGATAAAAACGTACTAACAATATAAATGGATATGTGAATATTCTTTTCAATCGATATTAATTTATAGCAAAAGTAGTTCCCTCTCTTCCATCTTTTAATTGAATACCTAATGCTAACAATTCATCTCTTATTTGATCTGAAAGTGCCCAGTCTTTGTTTTCTCTCGCCTCTTTTCTCAATTTAATTAACAACGCTACTACTCCATCAACCTTATCCGAACTTTGTTGTTGTACCTCATCCATTAAACCTAAAACATCAAATACAAAGGCACTCATTGTAGCTTTTAACAACTCTAAATCCTCCTTCGTAATTCGTATCTTCTTATCTTTCAATAAATTTATATGCTTTACAGCCTCAAATAGATGCGCTATTAAAATAGGCGTATTAAAATCATCATTCATCGCATCATAGCACTTCTGCTTCCATCCCTTCACATCAAATTCTGATGTGCTTCCTTCTTCAATACTATTTAGTGCTTTAAAAGCCTCCATCAGTTTATGGTATCCTTTTTCCGAAGCTAATAAAGCATCGTTAGAAAAATCCAAAATACTGCGATAATGGGCTTGCATTATAAAAAAGCGTACAACTCCAGCTGAAAAAGCTTTCGTAAGAATTTTATTATTTCCACTTAAAATTTCTTCTGGAAGAATATGATTTCCTGTTGACTTTGCCATCTTTTGGCTATTTAACAAAAGCATATTGGCATGCATCCAATAATTAACAGGTTGCACTCCTGAACAAGTATGCGATTGTGCTATTTCACATTCGTGGTGCGGAAACTTTAAATCCATTCCTCCTCCATGAATATCAAATTGCTCTCCTAAATATTTCGTACTCATCACAGAACATTCTAAATGCCATCCTGGAAATCCGTCAGACCAAGGAGAAGGCCAACGCATGATATGTCTTTCATCCGCTTTTTTCCAAAGCGCGAAATCTTGTGGATTTTTCTTTTCCGACTGTCCATCTAACGTTCTCGTATTATGAATAGCATCTTCAATATTTCTTCCTGAAAGAATTCCATAATGATGATCCTTGTTATACTTAATAACATCAAAATATACCGAACCATTTACCTCATAAGCCAATCCTTTTTCCATAATTTGCTTAATCATTTCAATCTGCTCTACAATATGCCCCGTTGCTGTTGGTTCTATACTTGGTGGTAAAAAATTGTATTGTTTAGTTACATTATGAAAATCTACTGTGTAACGCTGTACCACTTCCATAGGTTCAATTTGTTCTAAACGTGCTTTTTTAGCAATTCTATCTTCTCCTTCATCAGCATCATTTTCCAAATGACCTGCATCTGTAATATTTCTTACATAACGAACTTTATATCCTAAATGCTTAAAGTAACGAAACACCATATCAAATGACATAAACGTCCTTACATTTCCTAAATGTACATTACTATATACTGTTGGACCACAAACATACATTCCTACATACCCTTCATTTACAGGCTTAAAAAGTTCTTTGCTTTTGGATAATGAGTTGTATATTTTAATTTGATTTTCTTTATATAATTCCATTGAAAAAGTAACTATTTACAGAGGCTAAATATAGGCACTTTATAAAGAATAGCGAAATTGATTTTATTAGAAATTCGTTAAAAGTAATTCCTCTTTTATTCATCAATATTCTCCCCTTTTGTTTCTATCAATTTCCATTCTTATAACTTACTTTTTCTTGTTAATTTTACAATCTCAATACTTTGTTATCTATTATGGTTAAAAAAAGCAAATCCACATTACAGGAGAAAAAAGGCATTGCTCCTCCAAAAACAACTAATATGGCCGCTGCCAAAAAAATCAAACTGAATAGAAATAAACAATACAGTATTGATGAATTTGTTTCAAAAATAATCAAAGGAGATATTACTTTTCTAAGCAAGGCTATTACTTTGGTTGAAAGCACCAATATAAAACATCAAGAAAAAGCGAATCAAATTCTAGAGCGCTGCTTACCTTATGCAAATAACGCTGTTAGAATAGGAATCACAGGAGTTCCTGGCGTTGGAAAAAGTACTTTTATAGAATCTTTTGGAAAACATTTAACTTCTTTAGGAAAAAAAGTAGCAGTATTAGCTGTTGATCCAAGTAGCTCTGTTAACAAAGGAAGTATCTTAGGCGATAAAACAAGAATGGAGCAATTAGTTACTGATAAAAATGCTTTTATTCGACCTTCTCCTTCTGGCACTTCCTTGGGTGGAGTTGCTCAAAAAACAAGAGAAAGTATTATTTTATGCGAAGCTGCCGGATTTGATACAATTGTTATAGAAACTGTAGGTGTTGGACAAAGCGAAACTGCCGTTCATTCCATGGTCGATTTCTTTTTATTACTAAAGTTGGCAGGAGCAGGTGATGAATTACAAGGTATAAAACGAGGAATCATTGAAATGGCAGATGCTATTGTTATTAATAAGGCGGATGGAGATAATGAGAAAAAAGCTAAAATAGCTAAAGTAGCATTCAATAGAGCCCTACACCTATACCCTTCAAAAGAAAGTGGATGGCAACCCAAAGTACTTGTTGCAAGCGCTCTTCACCATCAAGGCATCCATGTTATCTTTGAAATGATTGAGGATTATCTAATTTTAGTCAAAAAGAACAATTTTTTTGAGCAACGAAGAAATCAACAAAATGAGTATTGGTTACTAGAAACAATACACCAGCAACTAAAAAATGACTTTTATAATATTCCTGAAATAAAAGAATCTTTAATAAAAGAAATCGAAAAATTAGAAAGTGGAAAAACAACTCCTTTTATGGCTGCTAAACGGCTATTAAATTCTAAAAAGAAATAAATTAAAAAGGCTTAAGATTAATACCTTAAGCCTTTTTAATTTTTATGGTTAATTTCTTATTTTTTAAATAAATTTGTAATATCTTCTTTCGTCAATAGTCTTGAAACGGTCATTACATCAGGGTCTCTACTTACAAACTGCTGAATTTGCAAATACAAATTTCCTTCTTCTCTACTATATTTTAACCAAACTACATCTCCATTGGCTTTAATTTGTAAAGGATCTCTAGGCTTGTCCTCAAATCCTTTCATCATAATTTCGTACAACTTATCATAATCATTATTTAAGTTTTTAAATCCAAAGTGCACATACTCATGCCCTAATGCATTCATGTTTTTATAATATAAATTATACTCATTATCACCTGCTTTCTCCAAATAAACATAGCTAATTTTTGACACAATTTCAGTTTTTGTAGTTTCTACAAGTTCTATTTGAGAAAATGCAGAAAAAGAAAAGCAACATAACGCAATAAATAATATTTTTTTCATGGATAATAAATTTTTAGGGATATTCCTCTTTTAATAAATAAACTTAATTTCTGTTAGAAGCCTCTAAGATATCAAAAAAAAACTATTAAGAAATCAACAAATTGTCAATGATTCAACATCCTTATTTTTACAAGCAAAAACATCCTCTTAAATCGCAGACTATCAATACTTACATTTCATTTGTTAAAAACTAAAAGTAGTGCAAATAATTTGTATCAAAAAAATAGTAATTTCGAAGCCTTAAAATTTTATAAATGAAAGTATGTATTGCCGAGAAACCAAGTGTAGCTAGAGAAATTGCTAATATACTGGGAGCCAAAACCAAACGAGATGGTTATTTCGAAGGAAATGGTTATGCAGTAACCTATACTTTTGGTCATTTATGTACACTTCTAGAACCCAAAGATTACAAACCTCATTGGAAAAGTTGGGATCTAAATAATTTACCCATGCTTCCTGAGCATTTTAATACTAAAGTAACAAACGATTCAGGAATCCAAAAACAATTTAATATTGTAAAAAGTTTATTTGAAAAAGCAGAGATTGTTATTAATTGTGGGGATGCGGGACAAGAAGGAGAGTTAATTCAGCGTTGGGTAATTAATCAATCCAATTATAAAGGAAAAGTACAACGGTTATGGATTTCTTCACTAACTGAAGAAGCTATCAAAGAGGGGTTCCAAAATTTGCATGCTTCAGAAAAATACGATAATTTATATTATGCTGGTTTTTCAAGGGCTATTGGTGATTGGCTATTAGGACTAAATGCTACTCGCTTATATACTGTGAAATTTGGAGGATACAAACAAGTCTTATCTATTGGCAGGGTGCAAACTCCTACCCTTGCAATGCTTGTTAATCGTCATAAAGAAATCGAAAATTTTAAGCCACAGCCTTATTGGGAATTACAAACCTTATATAGAAATACCCAGTTTAATTGCGAAGAAGGTCGCTTTTTAAAAAAAGAAGATGGAGAGACCTTGGCTAATAAAGTAAAAGAAGATGATTTTGAAATTACTGCTGTTACTAAGAAGAAAGGAAAAGAATATGCTCCTAAACTATTTGATTTAACGGGCTTACAGGTTTATTGTAATAACAAATTTGGTTTTTCTGCTGACGAAACTTTAAAAATAGCTCAAAAACTATATGAAATGAAAGTTGTTACATACCCTAGAGTAGATACTACATTTTTACCTAACGACGTATATCCAAAAGTAGCTGGTATATTAGGGCAATTGACTCCTTATAATCATTTAACGCAACCTCTCCTTGGTAAAAAAATAAAAAAATCACCTAAAGTTTTTAACGATAAAAAAGTTACCGATCATCATGCTATCATTCCTACTGGAATACAAGTACAATTACAATATAACCAGCAACAGGTTTATGACATCATAACTCGCCGATTTATTGCCGTTTTTTATGATGAAAGTAGCGTATCTAACACCACTGTTATAGGTAAAGCCGCTAATGTTTCTTTTAAAACTACTGGGAAAGAAATTTTAGAAAAAGGTTGGCGCGTTGTTTTTGAAAACAATATTTCTAACCCAACGCAAAACAATGTCAAAAAAAGTATTAAGGATAAGATTCCTGAGCAATCTATACTTCCTACCTTTATAAAAGGTGAGAAAGGTGCTCATGAACCTTCTTTCTTAGAAAAAGAAACCAAACCTCCTCGAAACTATACAGAAGCAAGCTTACTTCGTGCTATGGAAACTGCTGGAAAGCAAGTTGATGATGACGAAATGAGAGAACTAATGAAAGAAAATGGTATTGGACGCCCATCTACACGTGCCAGTATTATTGAAACCTTATTCCGTAGAAAATATATAGCACGTAAAAAGAAATTAGTTATTCCTACTCAAACAGGAATTCAATTAATTGATTTAATAGATAATGAATTGCTAAAATCTGCTGAACTAACAGGGCTTTGGGAGAAGCGTTTAAAAGAAATTGAAAAAGGCGTTTTTAACGCTGGAACTTTTATTAAGAACATGAAAACAATGGTAGAGCAACTCGTATATGAAGTTCGTTCTAATAAAAAATCGACACGCATTTCTCATATAAACGCTACTACCCCTCCTCATAGTACAAAAACCCTTAAAAAAAATACTAAGAAAAAAGAAGTGGCAGGTAAAGAATGTCCTAAATGTAAAAAAGGTACTTTGCTAAAAGGAAACACCGCTTTTGGTTGCGCTGCTTATAAGGAAGGCTGCACTTTTACGCTACCTTTTGATTTTCTAGGGAAAAAAATTTCAGAAAATCAACTGATTCGATTATTAGATAAAGGATGCACTACTAATTTAAAAGGTTTTAAAACTGACGATGGAAAAATAGAAGGGCTAGTTCGCTTTGATGAAAATTTTAACCTAAAATTAGAACCTAAACAAAAAAATACTGGCGTTACAAGCCCTAATAAAGAGAAAAGCTCTGATAGTATGGTATGTCCTAAATGTAAAAAAGGTGCTTTATTAAAAGGGAAAACAGCTTATGGTTGCTCTGAATATAAAAATGGGTGTAATTTCGTTTTTGCTTTTAATGAAATTCGGGAAAAAGCAAATGGACTTCCACTTACAAAAGAACTTGTTTATAAGCTTTTATCTTCCAAATAGCTGCTTCTAATAATGAAGTTTTTCTTTATTCAACAATTCCATACTTGGTAAAAGCAATACAAACTTGATACTAAGGTTAATTACTAGCATCATAAAAACAGAAATAAATCATACTTATTTAAGTATAACTCATAAAGAAGTAACTTCATTTCCAGAAGCTGGTTTAACGATTTGGTTTTTCTACCTAGGAATACAAACTAAAAGATTTGATAATTTCTCTAATTTCTTTTTGTCAGAAAATTATTTAAAAACATCTTTTAAATAATACTAAGATCATGATTAGCATATTATTATATTGACACTACTAAGCTTTCTTTTTCTCTTTATTTTGATAATAATGTGCTTTAATTTTATCCACATTTTTAATTGTTTTTTGCACCCATTCAAAATATATTTTTTCTTTTTCTTCTTCTGATAATTTCCATAAAACTTCGCTTTTCTTCAAACGGGTTGTCACATCTTGTAATATAATAGCAGCAGCAACAGATATGTTTAAACTCTCTGTAAAACCAACCATCGGTATTTTTAAGAAACCATCTGCTTCCTGCTTCACATAATCAGATATTCCCTCCTTTTCTACTCCAAAAACAAAAGCTGATTTCTTGGTTATATCAAAATCAGCTAGCATACAAGAATCATTATGAGGAGTCGTTCCTATAATTTGATATCCATTGCTTCGCAAAGCATTTAAACAATCTTTTGTATTATTAGTATCCCTATTAAATCGATGAAAATCCAACCACTTTTGAGAGCCTTTAGCTACATGCCTAGAAACTTTATTTACATACATATTTTCTATAGCATACACATCTTGAATACCAAAGATATCGCAACTTCTAACTACGGCACTTGCGTTATGAGCTTGATAAATATCTTCTAAAACCACCGTAAAATGACGTGTTCTTTCTTTCAATACCTCTTCAAATAGTGTTTTTCTTCTATCTGTAAGATATCCTTCTAAATATTTTAATAATGCTTGATCAATCATTGGACAAACATACTAAAATTTCACCTCAAAACTTTAATTGAAAGATTGCTATATCCATGCTTAACAAAAAACAAAATTTCAACAACACGTACTTATACGCACCTATATTTCCGTATAAATACCTAGATTAAAAATTAAAATATTTTATTAGGTTTGCTTTGTGTTTACTTCTCAATTAAAATTTCTACAATTTTCACATCAATTGTAGCATTACAAAAAACAACCTTAAAAGCAATTATAAGAAATTAAAAATTAGACTTATAAGGTATTTTTATTCTACAATTATTGATTTAAAACGAAGTAAAATGAAAAAACCAGTATTAGTTTTAAGCACCTTATTGGTATTGATTTCTTTTCTATCATGTACAGATGAATCAGAAGAAACAATTCAAACACAAATACATTCCTTTATTGCCCCTACAAAAGATTCTCCAGAAAATGACAGAAATTATAATGGGGCACCTAATAACGAAGAGTAATACTTATATTACACTACTTATATTTATTGGAATCACAGTTTATTTTTTTAATTCTTTAGGAAGTAGCACCTGTGTATTTTCTGTAGATTTATTGATATTTTTATTTGCTAAGCAAATAAAAAATAAATACGAATATACCGCTGTATGTATAGGCTTTATGACTATTTATATCGGAACCCATTTCTTAACAATCCTATTCTTACCGAAAAGCCTACTTATAAGAATATTTAAGGTAAAAGGTTATTATAAATCTACCCACCCATTAAACACCTTACTAACAATCATTTATCATACAATTACATTCCATAAAATACAAAATGTTATTATTTTATCTGAAATAAGACTGAAAAAAACAGTTACTAGCTTAACTTCTTTAGTAGGTAATTTAAAAGTCAATTACCATTATAAACTTGTTAAAAAAGGCATCCATCATAAGTTAACCAAAGAAGAGCTGAAGGTAGCTTCTCTTGTATTTGAGAAAAAAATACATTCCCCCTTAAAAACTATTGTCAGTAATGGAAAATAAGGACCGAACTAAACTACTTAATAAATTACAAAAACTTGGATTTATAAACAAGAAAACTAAAACCAACTTAGGAATTAGTTTTGAGGAATATATCAAACTAGCATCTAACAATGAAATTGAACTATTGGATGAGGTTCTTAGAATAAAAAAAAAGAAGGAAAATAAAGTTCCTTTATCCTATATTGAAGAGGCATTCTTAAACTACTTTTTGCTAAATTATCATTAAAGTTACTTAGATTCTTTTCCTTCAACAATATCTCTTAATCTTTTAGATGCTTGCTGCTTTTCTATAAAAAAGTTAAAAACCTCCATTTTTTGAAACTCCTTTTCTCTTAAAGAAAGGTAACTAACAATCTTGTCTTTATCAAGCCCATCTAGTAATTTAATAATATCATTATCTAAGAGGCTCAAAATAATATCTTCTTTATTTTTAAGAATAGGTAATCTTCCTTCTAAAATATAATCTTTAGAAATCCCCGTTTTATATTCTAATAAAATTAAATAGCCATTATTCATGCTCCCTCTATCAATTCCCTTCCTCAATGCATCGTAGTTAATATGAAGCATTTCGGCAACCTCTTTCATCTTTAACCCACTCTCATTAAGAGCTATTTTAAATCTTTTTTTCATAAAATAAGAAAAATATCCCATTATAACTAAAAATACAGGACATTTGTCCTATATTTGTAGTAAATTACAATGCTAACGTTAACAAATATATGCAAATTATAGGCAAATTTTAAAGATGAAAAATCAAAAAGAACAAATAAAAGCATGAATTTATTATTTTTTTAGAACGCTAACAAGCTTAATACTACTAATTTGAACTCTGTGGGGGGGCTCACTAAAAAAAAAGTAACAATCAATTAAAATTATAATTGATTTAGTAAACACATCACGGAGAGGTTGGTTACTCCTCTCTTTATTCAATTACTTCCTACTTTGCATAAACCTGATATAATGACTTTTGAAATCAGTTTTTTTATCAGCTAAACTCAAGCTTTAACTTTCCTCTTATGGCAAAATTACATTTAACCTTACTTGAACATAACGCCTCTTCTCACATGAGTAACCAATATAGAGAAACTTAAAAACAAAGGCTATTTACTCTTTATGTTCAATTAATATCTCTCGGGTATTAAGATTACGTTTATCAAATATCTTTTTTAACCATCTCATAAAGTTTCTTATTTTAGTACCCTAAAGTATTCGTATGAAAAAAAGAATAGCAATACTCACCGGAGCAGGTATGAGCGCTGAAAGCGGTATTCAAACTTTTAGAGATGCTAATGGTTTATGGGAAGGACATAACGTTATGGAAGTTGCTAGCCCTGAAGGTTTTTCTAAAAATCCTGAATTAGTTTTAAATTTTTACAACCAACGCCGCAAACAATTACTAACCGTACAACCTAATAAGGGGCATTTTAACTTAAAAAAGCTAGAAGAAAATTTTATTGTTAATATTATTACCCAAAATGTTGATGACCTACATGAACGTGCAGGATCTAAAAACGTAATTCATTTGCATGGCGAGCTTTTAAAGGTAAGAAGTAGCCTTCATGAAAATAGTATTTATAATTGGAATTCTGATTTACTTTTAGGGGATACTTGCAAGCAGGGTGCACAGTTAAGACCTCATATTGTTTGGTTTGGTGAAATGGTTCCTATGCTTGATAAAGCCATTGAAATTATCCAAAAAGCAGATATTTTAGTTATTATTGGTACTTCTATGCAAGTATATCCTGCTGCTAGCTTGATTCATTACGCTCAACCTCATATACCTATCTATTTTATAGATCCGGCACCAGCTGTTTCCTATCAAGATTTTCATAACTTAACTGTTATACAAAATATTGCTAGCTCAGGTACAGAAATACTTCTTAAGAAATTAATCGGTTAAAATGCTCAAAAATAGCTCCTTTTGCTATTTGACTTCCTTTTTCTATAAGGTCGAAAACTTCAAAGTTTCGTTCATCACGATACTTCTTTGTTCCTTTAAAAAATGCCACAGATTCATCCATCGCATTTTTTAACAACCATTCAAAACCTTCTTGGGTTAGTAAGTTTGCCTTCTTGTTCTCTACATTTATCACGATTCTATGAATTTCTTCCTTATCACTTTTAAAAAGATTTATTGAGCTTTCAGAAAAATGCTCCAAGTATGCTGTTTTAGTAAGTACATCATCCCAAACCACATCTGAAAAAATATTCATTTCTTCTGCTGCTATATGAGGTTTCTCTTCTTTCAATTGTTTCCATTCTTTTGCATCAATACTCTGTGATGCTAAAAAACGTGCAAACTCTTCATGCAAACTTTCAAATTGCTCTCTAGTTAATTGTCTATATTTCATTTTAAATTATAAAAAAATACCTAAAATTAGGCGATTCAAATATCTGAATTTCTAAATGATTTAAGAAATGATATCACCGTTTATTATCTTATTATTGTTCTTTAAAGGATATTAGAAATGCTTTAACTAGCTTATTTAAGGGAAATTCCTAATCACAATCAGGGTTATTTTCCAGCAAGTAATTTATCTAACATTCTTTTTACAGATTTGCTGTTCCAATTTGCAGCCCCTTGCTTGGCTACTACTATTTTTCCTGATTGATTTATAATATAAGTAGTGGGAATGCTCGTAGCTTCCAATTTACTCGGTATTTGATTTACGCTATGATATGTAGGTAAATCATATCCTTTTTCTTTATAAAATTTATTGATAACTTCCCATTTTTCATTACTTATAAATAAGAAGGTTATCTTTTCTTTATAAGTGTCATATAACTTCTGAATACTTGGCATTTCTGCTATACATGGAGGGCACCAAGTAGCCCAAAAATTTATAAAAACTACCTTCCCTTTTACCTTTTCAAAATTGATATCTGGTGCATTCAATCCCTTTAAGCTCCATTGATAGTTTCCTATTTCTTTTTGAGCTTTATTTTCTATCTCTGAAGGAGCAAAAGAAACTAACCTTATAAAATATACTTTAGTCGGCGGATATATCATTAAAATGATAAACACTAAAAACAGTGCATTAATTATTTTCTTGCTATTTATTTTCATAATTCCTTAGTATTCTTTTTTGGCAATCACTTACAAGCAACTTCAGAAAGTCTTAAGTTCTTTTTATTATTTCAAAATATAGCTGGTGTTAAATTTATACGATTTAAACTTTAAAATGCGTTATAAATATTTCTTTGTATCTATAATCAGCTACAATTGATTTTATAAGTTCATTGTCCATTTGATTTACAATTTGATATAACCATTGTTTTAATTCTGTCATATTTTGAAAATACTTATTTCTAAAACGATACTTGATATATTGCCATATTTGTTCACAGGGATTAAGTTCTGGTGTGTACGGAGGTATTCTCAAGAGAAAAATATTATCAGGCACATTAATATTTTTTGAGGAATGAAAAGCGGCATTATCTATAACTACAATTTTATATTCGTTAGGATTATGTAGAGAAAAAGCCGCTAAATAGGCTTCAAATATTTTTGAATCTACTCCATTAATTTCCCACACAAAACTATCTCCATTTATAGGAGAATAGCTACCCCACAGGTAAGTATTAGAAAATTTATGTTGGTAAGACACTACTGGTTTTAATCCTACTAACGATAGACATTTACCTACAAAGGTCTTCAGACCAAATCGAGATTCATCTTGAAAATATAAATTGACGCTATCAAATCTATTATTCTTATTTAGACTATCTCTAATCGAATTAAACCTATCAGGAAGTTTTAAAAAATTCAGCCGAAGCATCTTTATCTTTCTTAACGTTACTTTTTCTTGGAACTTTAAGAGTAGTACCTAATTTAGTTTTTAAGTATTTCCAAAGCCATTGATATTCAATCTTAACACCGTGATTTACTTCTAACCACTTTTGAACATCTTTATAACCATTGAATTGAACTCTTTCTTGGTTCAACAGATTCTGTAACTCCTTGTGAATAGCAGGAGTAATTATTTTTGAGGATCTATTACGTTTGTCTGGACTTAGATAATAATCTATTCCTTTTTCTCTATATATCTTCAACCATCTATGAAGAGTACTATAATTGATAGAAAGGATACTAGCTATTGGACCTAATGTTTTATAACCTCCTGAGCTAATTAAAAACAAAACTTTAAGCTTTTGTGAACTCTTAAAATTGGTTACTTTTTGTTTGTACGATTCTAATGTGTCTAAATCTTCTCTAATACGGATTTGAGTCAGTCTTCCCATACCTTAAAGATAATAAATTTAACTTAAATTAAAGTTTAATTGGTATTAGATGTAAAACAGTAGCTTCATACAGCTTGCAGCAAGCTTTCGTCTTAAACAAATATTAAAATAAACTAATTATATCATTTTTTATTTCGCTATACTTTAAACTTACTTCAAAAAGTTTTCTTTAATAAAGACTCTTGGAGTCTTTATAAGAAATCAAGCATAACGTGTACTAGTGATAACAGTTTAAAACAATTCTAGCATTAAAAAAGCATACGGAACCTGTTAATAAACCAACAATCTTTTTATTTTAAGATAAGAGATTTTATAACAAAAGCCTGAGTTAAAAAACCCAGGCTTTTATATATATCATTTCAGTATAAAACTCATACTATCAAATACTATTATATCACTAATTTCTTTTGAGAAGGTTTAAATTTAGTTAATACAATTCCATCAACAGCTGCCTCATATTCCTCCATTGTTGGCGTTCTTCCTAAAACAGTAGATAAAACTACCACTGGAGTTGATGATAATAGTGATTCTCCCTTTTTCTCTCCAGAATCCTTTACAACTCTTCCTTGGAACAAACGTGTTGAGGTTGCCATTACAGTATCCCCCGGCTCCGCCTTCTCTTGATTCCCCATACATAAGTTACATCCAGGACGCTCTAAATACAACATATTCTCATATTTAGTACGAGCCAAGCCTTTAGGTGCATTGTCATCAAACTCAAAACCTGAATATTTTTTTAACACTTCCCAATCACCTTCTTCCTTCAATTCATCTACAATATTGTAGGTAGGAGGTGCTACTACTAAAGGAGCTTTAAACTCGACTTTTCCTTGTTGCGCCTCGATATTTTTCAACATTTGGGCCAAAATTTTCATATCTCCTTTATGAACCATACAAGAACCGATAAAACCTAAATCTACTTTTTTCGTACCTCCATAATATGATAATGGCCTAATAGTATCATGAGTATAACGTTTAGAAACATCTTCATTATTCACATCAGGGTCAGCAATCATTGGTTCAGCAATTTCATCCAAATCAATAACTACCTCTGCATAATACTTAGCATTAGCATCAGGGCGTAATGCTGGTTTTGCTCCCGTTTTTACTTCTTGAATTCTATTATTTGCTTTATCTATCAACCCTTTTAGCACCTGCTTTTCATTATCCATTCCCTTATCAATCATGATTTGGATACGGTCCCTAGCAATTTCCAACGACTCTATTAAAGTTTCATCTTCTGAAATACAGATAGATGCTTTTGCTTTCATTTCTGCCGTCCAATCTGTAAACGTAAAAGCTTGATCAGAAGTTAATGTACCAATATGAACTTCAATAATTCTTCCTTGGAATACATTTTCTCCTCCAAACTGTTTTAGCATTTGTTGTTGAGTAGCATGCACCACATCTCGGAAATCCATATAACTCCTCATATCTCCTTTAAAAGTAACCTTTACAGACTCTGGAATAGGCATTGTAGCTTCTCCTGTTGCCAAAGCTAATGCCACCGTTCCTGAATCAGCACCAAAAGCCACTCCTTTAGACATACGTGTATGCGAATCTCCACCTATAATCACATCCCAATCATCAACAGCAAGATCATTCAATACCTTATGAATAACATCAGTCATTGCATGGTATTTCCCTTTTGGATCACGAGCTGTAATTAAACCAAAGTCATTCATAAACTTCATCAATCTTGGAATATTAGCTTTAGATTTATCATCCCAAACAGAAGCTGTATGACAGCCTGATTGATATCCTGCATCAACAATTGGAGAAATTATAGTAGCCGCCATCATTTCCAACTCCTGAGAAGTCATTAAACCAGTAGTATCTTGAGACCCTACAATATTTACTTCTACACGAACATTAGATCCTGTATGTAACACCTTACCAGGAGTAGTTCCTACAGCATTTTTATTAAATATCTTTTCAACAGCTGTTAATCCTTGTCCTTCAATAGAAATTTCTTTCGATGGGGCGTACACTTGCGGTACTTCAATACCTAAAGCTTTGCAAGCAAATGTTTGTAATTTCTTTCCAAAAACTACAGCATAAGAGCCACCTGCTTTGATAAACTCCATTTTTTGTGGTGTTAGAGCAGTTGAAATATCTTTTAGCTCCTTTTCTCCACTATACAACTTTTTACTCTTCGTATTGATTGTAAACACAGTACCTGTTTCTACGGAATACACTTGCTTTAGTACTGGCTCTCCATCTTCATCTACGATAGTATTGCCTTTCTCATCTTTTTGTTTCACCCAATTTTTCAGATCAATACCAATCCCCCCTGTTACTCCTACAGTAGTTAAGAAAATAGGAGCTATTCCGTTTGTTCCTGCAATTACAGGAGCTATATTTATAAATGGTACATAAGGGCTTGAAGAAATTCCTGTCCATAAAGCCACATTATTAACTCCCGACATTCTTGAAGATCCAACTCCCATAGTACCTCTTTCTGCCACTAACATCACTCGTTTATCAGGATGTTTCTCTTTTAATGCTAGCAACTCTTTTTGCATATCTTTATTATGCTCAAAAATAGACTGTCCATGCAATTCACGGTCGGATCTTGAATGTGCATCTGCTCCAGGAGATAATAAATCAGTCGAAATATCTCCTACACCAGCTACATAAGTTACTACTTGAATCTCTTCTTCAACCTCTGGTAATTTTGTAAAGAACTCAGCTTTTGCATAACTCTCTATAACTTCTTTAGCAATAGTATTTCCTTCTTTCATAGCATACTTCAAACGCTCTGTATCCGCTTCGTATAAAAACACTTGTGTTTTTAAAACCTTAGCGGCAGCCTCTGCTATTTCTGAATCATCTCCTAAAGCTAAATCTAATAACACCTCTACCGAAGGACCACCTTTCATATGCGACAATTGCTCAAAAGCAAATTCAGCAGTGATTTCTTTTACAGCAAATTCACCAAGAATAATTTCTTTTAAAAATTTAGCTTTTACAGCAGCTGCACTCGTAGTACCAGGAAGCACATTATAAATGAAAAAATTAAGAGAATCTTCTCTATATTCATTAGTTTCCTCTTTAATTTGCTTAATGATTTCACTCACTAACTCCGCACCATCAATAGGTTTTGGATGAAGTCCTTGAGCTTTCCGGTCTTCTATTTCTTTTATATAATCCTTATAAATGCTCATTTATAGAAGTTTTAATGTTAAAGACTCTAGTTTGTTAATCTGATCTTAACTAAAAGTAGTTTTTACAAATTAAAAAGTACCCTTCAGTTGCATCGGATTAACATCAAAAGTCGTATATAATAAATAATTTCGTATTAATTTTCGTCATACAAAAGTACTGTTTTAAGAGCAAATTTTAAAATATCTAACAAAATATACGTATTAATGAATTTTAAGCAAAAAGAAAAGATAAATATATTTTTTTACTAAAAAACAAAAGATTATTTGTTAATTTATTATCATATCAACAAAACAAATAGCAAATTTAAAGTCCATTCTTTTTTATAATAATTCTAAATTAATAAAAAAGCAGACCAATAAGCCGGATCCTGTCCTCCTACTTACTTCAGAGGTCCTATCATTTATCTAGTTCTAAAATTACTTTTAGAATCCATCTGCCTACCCCTTAGAATCGAGCGAGCAGCTCTCAAGCTCTAATGTACATGGCATTGCACCGCATAGAGTTTACCTGGTTTCACTACAGCCGAACTGTACATTCTTTCTGTTGCACTGGTCCTCAGCTTACGCTGGACGGATGTTATCCGCTATGCTTGCTCTATGGTGTCCGGACTTTCCTACTTAATTTACTTAAGTCGATAAGATAGGTCTGCTTTGATACTATTTATAATCGCATCTTATAAAAGAACGTTTTAGTCTTATTTATAATAAAAAACCCACTCAAAAGAATTGAGCGGGAAAATTGCTATGAAAAAGAAAAAGTGTAGTTGGATATCTCCAACCACACCGCAAATATAAGTAGTTATTTTCTTTTAAAAAAACTTTTCTCTTTTTTTTTATCATCTCCCATTTCACAAAAGAAACTGATTAATCAATTATTCGTTTCTCTGTCTTTTAAAATTTCTTCGGCAAAAGAATTACACAATAACAATGTTTCTTTTACATCTTCTATAGAGGTTTTAGGGTTAATCAAGCACATTCTTAAAACAACCTCTCCATTCAAAAGAGTTGTTACCAACAATGCTTCTTTCGATTCCATTACCTTTTTAGAAATCTCTTGATTCAAAGCATCTAGCTCTTTTTCTGATAAGGACATTCCTATTGGATGGTATCTAAAGTTAATGACTGCTAGGGTTGCCGGCGACACTATTTCCCAATTCCTACTTTTACGCAATATAGCTTCTACTTCTTCTGCTAAATTAATATTGTAGGTAATTGCTTTTCTAAAGGTTTCTAATCCATATGTTTTTATAGACATATAAAATTTCAATGCTCTAAAACGTCTTGTTAATTGAATTCCATAGTCATAAAAATTGATTTCTGATGTATTTCCTTCTATATCTCTTAAATATTCCGGATTTTCACTGAAAGTACTACTTAACCATCCCTTATTTTTAACTAATAAACAACCGATTTCATAAGGTTGAAAAAACCATTTATGAGGATCTACTGTTAAAGAATCTGCTCTTTCAATTCCTCTCAATGCTTTCTTTCCTTTTTCCGATAATATAGCAGCTCCTCCATAGGCACCATCAATATGAAACCACAAACCTTCTTCCTCGCAAATATCGGCTATAGCATTCAAAGGATCTACTGTTCCTGTATTCGTAGTTCCTGCGGAAGCTATAAAACAAAAAGGATTCAATCCTTCCAATTTGTCTTTTGCGATTGCATTTTTTAATTTATTAATACTTATTTTAAAATCAATATCTGTAGGTAAAACACGTACTTGCTCTTTCTTAAACCCCAAAACTCTAATTGCTTTTATATTAGAAGAATGTGCTTGGTCAGACAAATAAATAATTGCTTTAGAAAAATCGTCTCCACACTTTATTCTTCTAGCTGTAACCAAAGCTGTTAAATTAGCCATAGAGCCTCCACTTGTAAAGATTCCTCCTCCTCTCTCTACTGGAAAATCAAACATTTTAAGTAGCCAGTTCATCGTTACGATCTCCAATTCGGCAGCCGCTGGAGAAGTTACCCAACCTCCAGAAAAAATATTAAACCCTGTTGCTAGTGTATCTGCCATGGTACTGATATAATTACTTGGCCCTGGTACAAATGAATAAGACTTAGGGTGCGTCATGATATTACTATATGGAATTACATTTTCCATAACAAAATCTAAAACTTCAGTTGCTGGCGTTGATTTTTCTGGGGCTTCCTGTAAAAAAACGGCATCCATCTCTTCTCTTGTTGCTGAGGTTACAGGTTTTTTAGATTCCATGGTATCAAAATGCGCTACAAGAAGATCTACAATCTTGTATCCATAATCTTTCATTTCTTTTTTTGATAAATCAAAAACTGATTTCATTTATTCTATTTTAATTTATTGCAAAATTACTTTATTGAAAATCATTTAATGCTAATAATTGCCATTTTAATTATTAAAATTTTCACTTTTTTATCCTAATTTTTCAATGAACTTTTCCTTACTTTTGCTGAAAAGTATTATCATTTGAAAAAAATATTCTTCTTATTAGCTCTTATTACATCTGTTAGCTATTCTCAAACTAAAAAAATTAAAATTCTTTCTTCGGAAATTAGTACCGCTGATGAGGAGCAATTTCCTGGAGCTACTATTTTAATTGGTCATGTAAAAATAGCTCATGAAGGCGCCACTTTAGATTGTAAAAAAGCACTTTTATATAAAAAAGAGAATTTATTTAAAGCTGTTGGTGAAGTAGTCATTGAACAAGGAGATAGTATTATACAATACAGTGATTTTACAAATTATAACGGAAATACACAAAAAATAACTTCTTGGGGAAATGTAGAAATTAATGATAAAGAAATGAAGCTATCAACAGATACCTTACATTTTGATAGAAAAAAACAACTTCTTTATTATCCTGATGGAGGAACCATCAAAGATTCTAAAAACACCTTGAAAAGCTATGAAGGAACTTATGCTTTAAAAGCAAAAAAATTTACTGCAAAAAATAATGTTACCGTCACGAATTCTGAAAATGAGCTCACTTCTGATTACTTAGATTATTATACTGATACCAAATTTGCCTATTTATATGGACCTTCAACCATTTTGAATGTAAAGGATAGTACTCAAATTTATTGTGAGCGAGGGTTTTATGACACCAATACCGATATTTCTTATTTTGTTAAAAATGCAAAATTATCTTCAAAGCAAAAGACTATTGAAGCTGATAGCTTGTATTATGACAAACGTAAAGGATTCGCTTCTGCTACTAGCAATATAAAAATACTTGATACTGTTCAAAATTTTATTACCAAAGGTAATTATGCTGAGCTGTTTGAAAAAAAAGACTCTCTTTTTATAGTTGACAAAGCTGTTGCTATCTCTGTGTTTGAAAAAGATTCTATGTACGTTCACGGAGATACTCTTTTGGTTACAGGAAAGCCTAAAAAACGTATGATAAGAGCTTATCATAATGTAAAAATATTCAAATCTGACTTGCAAGGTAAGTGTGACTCACTTCATACTAACGAAGAAAATGGCGTTACCAAGCTTTTTGTAAATCCCGTACTTTGGTCTGGTAAAAGCCAGATGACTGGAGATCTAATCCAATTACTTTCTGATACTAATACAAATAAATTAGATTCTTTAAAAATTTTAAATAATGCATTTGTCATACAAAAGGATACCTTATCTAAAGAGAACTTTAATCAAATAAAAGGTAGAAATATGTATGGTAAGTTTATCGAAAATAGGCTTAAAAAACTACTTGTTAAAGGGAATGCGGAATCTGTTTACTATAATAGAAATCAAGATACTCAACAACTGGAAACAATTACCAAAGAAATAGCTAGTGACATTGAATTTGTTATGGAAAATAATGAGATTAGTCAGACAAAGTATTTTAAGAAATCAGAAGGAAAGACCTATCCTCCTTCTAAGTTTCCTTTAGACGATAAAAAATTAAAAGGATTCATTTGGAGAGAAAATGAGCAACCCAAAATAATGAAAGATATTTTTAATAACGATGCTCCTTCTAAACAGTTTTCTCCTAAAAAAAGAAACAACGCTATAAAAAAGGCCAAAGAGGAATTTTTTTCAAATGAAAAAAGCTTAATAAATACCAAAAAACGAAGTACGAAATAAAGATAATGAAGTCTGACTTTTTAAAATATCAAGGGCAAACAACTCCGCATCCTTTAGCTATAGAAATTTCTTTTGCCAAAGGTAGCTATATATATGATACTTCTAAAAAAGAGTACTTAGATTTCATTGCTGGTGTTTCTGCTAATAGTTTAGGGCATAATCATCCTAGGATATCTAACGCCATAAAAAAGCAAATAGATACCTATACCCATGTAATGGTATATGGAGAATTTATCCAACAACCGCAACTTGACTTATGTAAAACATTGGTTAGCCTCTCTCCTAAAAATTTATCTTCTGTGTATTTAGTTAATTCTGGAACAGAAGCTACAGAAGGTGCTTTAAAACTAGCAAAGCGTTTTACAGGAAGAAGTGAAATGATAGCAGCTAAAAATGCCTACCATGGAAATACTCAAGGGGCTATGAGCGTATGCGGCGCAGAGGAACAAAACCGTGCCTTTCGACCGCTTATTCCAGGAACTAAATTCATTCAATTTAACAATGAAAAAGATTTAGAAAAAATCACTTCTAAAACGGCTGGTGTTATTTTAGAAACTATTCAAGGAGGCGCTGGTTTTATCGAACCTAAAAATAACTATTTGCAAAAAGTACAAGAACGCTGTAATGATGTTGGTGCTTTGCTTATTCTTGACGAAATTCAATCGGGCATCGGACGTACTGGCTCTTTTTGGGGATTCAGTAATTACAATGTTATTCCTGATATCATTATTACAGGAAAAGGGTTAGGCGGAGGTATGCCTATTGGAGCCTTTATGACTTCTAATGAAATAATGAGTACTTTACAAAAAAAACCTAAACTTGGTCATATTACGACTTTTGGAGGGCACCCTGTTATTTCTGCTGCTGGACTAGCTACCATAAAAGAAATTACACGCTCTAACCTAATTGAAGAATCATTAAGAAAAGAGAAACTATTCAGAGCCTATTTACAGCACTCAAGCATACTTGAAATAAGAGGAAAAGGACTCATGCTTGCTCTTATTGTTGACTCTCCAGAGCTTGCTTCTAAAATCATTTTATCTTGCTTAGAAAAAGGATTGCTCCTTTTTTGGTTGCTTTTTGAAGGTAGAGCCATTAGAATAACTCCCCCTCTTAACATCTCGGACGATGACATCAAAAAAGGATGTCAAATTATAATCGCTGCATTAAAAAAGCATTCAAAATAATATAATAATTATCTGTGGGATGCATGGTAATTACCGCTTTAGCTCATCCACATAAAAAAATTAACATAGTAAATAAGTCCATATTTACTAACTACTGCTTTATTCCTTATTCTCTTTTTCTTAATGGATCTAAAACTATAAGTAATATTAATTATATTTCATAATCCATCTATTTTTTTTTATTAGATTTATAGCTATTAATAACCCCCTCATTCTTTTTTATGCATATTTCTAAAATTACACGCTTATTTGACTTTCCTCTTTACCAAAAAGAAAACTATCCTCAAAATAAATGCTTCGTTTATAAAGAAGGGAGTGCTTGGAAAAATATTTCGACTACTCAATACCTTACAGAAGCTAATAAAGTTAGTAGAGCCCTCCTTGAACTAGGTATCAAGCCCAAGGATAAAATTGCAGTTATTACTTCTGTAAATCACCCCAAATGGCATATCTTAGATATTGGAATTTTACAAATAGGTGCTATTAATGTTCCTTTATACCCTACTTTTTCAGAAAAAGATTATGAATATATCATCAATCACTCTGACGCAATGTATTGCTTTGTTTCAGATGACCTTTTATTAGAAAAAGTAAACGCTATAAAAAACAAAACTGCTTTAAAAAAAGTTTTTTCTTTTGAAGAAACAACAGCCACCTATAGCTGGACATCTTTTCTTTCTTTAGGTAAAGATAAACTTACTCAAATAAAAGTTGAAGAACTTAAAAGAATGGTAAAACCGGAAGATTTAGCTACCCTTATTTATACTTCGGGAACAACAGGCACTCCTAAAGGAGTCATGCTTTCTCATAAGAACATTGCTGATAATATTTTTGCTGTTGGCACAATGATAGCTTTAAAGGGCCATGAAAAAAGAGTAGTTAGCTATCTTCCTATCTGTCATATTTTTGAGAGAGCTTCCTCTTATTATAGTCAATATATGGGGTTTGAAATTCACTTTGCTGAAAGTATTGAAAAAATTGGCGATAACCTTAGAGAAATCCAACCTCATTTTATGGCTGTTGTTCCTAGGTTATTAGAAAAAGTATTTGATAAAATAGTCGCAAAAGGTAGCACCTTAACTGGTTTAAAAAAGAGGCTGTTCTTTTGGGCATTAGAATTAGGCGAAAAATATGAACCGTATGGTAAAAATGGATGGAGGTATCGATTTCAACTAAGTATTGCTCGTGCGCTTATTTTTAAAAAATGGCAAAAGGCTTTAGGAGGTCATTTAGAATTTATGGTTGCAGGAAGCGCTCCCACGCAAGCCAGATTAATACGCATATTTTCAGCGGCAGGCATCCCTGTACTCGAGGGATATGGAATGACAGAAACTTCTCCTGCTGTTTCCGTTACCGATATTCGAAACAAAGGTTTTAAAATTGGTTTTGTAGGGAAGGTTTTAAAAAATGTTATTGTAAAAATAGCTAAAGACGGTGAAATACTTGTAAAGGGCTCCAATGTAATGGTGGGGTACTATAAAAATTCTGATTTAACTAATCAAACAATTCAAAATGGCTTCTTATATACAGGCGATATCGGTACTATTGACTCTGATGGCTTTTTAAAAATTACAGATCGAAAAAAAGAAATTTTCAAAACTTCTAACGGAAAATATATCGCTCCTGCCGTATTAGAAAATGAATTTAAAAAGTCTCGTTTTATAGAACAGATTATGGTTATTGGTGAAAATCAAAAAATGCCTGCGGCACTAATACAAGTATCTTTTAATTTTGTAAAAGAATGGGCAAAACGCCATAAATATACCATAACCAACTTTAATACAGATGAAAAACTTATAAAACGAATTCAAAAAGAAATTGACTTTTATAATAAAAAATTTGGAAAATGGGAGCAAATTAAACGCTTTGAAATTACTCCAGATGAATGGACGATAGCTAAAGGACATTTAACACCTACCTTAAAAATTCGACGTAAAGTTATCATTGAAAAGTACACTAGTTTGTTTCAAAAAATATATAATCAACACTAAAACAAATAATTAAATACAACTTGTTTTATCGTTTGATTTTTCCTACTTTGCAAAGCCTTAATTAAATGAATTTATGTCGACTGAAATTACCCGTCTTTTTGACTTTCCCTATTATCAATTAGAAAAATACAATTTAAAAAAATCTCTAACTACTAAATACAATGGCGAATGGAAATCTATCTCCACACAAGAATATATAGATGAAGCTAATAAATTAAGTAGAGGTTTATTACGTTTAGGTGTCCAAGCAAACGATAAAATTGCTGTAATTTCTACTAACAACAGAACTGAATGGAATATTTGTGATATTGGTATTTTACAAGTAGGTGCCCAAAATGTACCTATCTACCCTACTATATCAAAAGAAGACTACGAGTATGTTTTAAACCATTCTGAAGCTAGCTATTGCTTTGTTTCTGATGAAAGTATTTTAGAAAAGCTGAACCAGATTAAACACAAAACTAAATTAAAAGATATTTTTACTTTTGATGAGATTACCAACGAAAAAAATTGGAACAAGATTTTAGAACTTGGTAAAGACAATAGTAACCAAGAAGAGGTAGAAGCTCGTAAAAACAACGTTAAAACGGACGACTTAGCTACCCTAATATATACTTCGGGAACCACAGGAAGACCTAAGGGAGTTATGCTCTCTCATGGTAATATTGTGTCAGATGTATTAAGTAGTGAAAAAAGGGTTCCTTTAGTTTATGGCCAAGAAAAAGCACTAAGTTTTTTACCTACTTGCCATATTTTTGAACGCATGATTTTATACTTGTATCAATATTGTGGTGTTTCTATTTATTTTGCAGAAGCAATTGATAAGCTGAGCGAAAATGCTCAAGAAATCAAACCTCATGTAATGACTGCCGTTCCTCGTTTATATGAAAAAATTTACGATAAAATATATGCTAAAGGAACTGATTTAAAAGGCATTAAAAAGAAGCTTTTCTTTTGGGCCATTGAATTAGGATTGAAATACGAACCTTATGGAGCTAACGGATGGTGGTATGAAAAACAACTAAGCATCGCTCGCAAACTAATTTTTTCTAAATGGCAAGCTGCTTTAGGTGGTCAACTAAAATTAATGGTTTCTGGATCAGCTCCTTTACAAGCTCGACTGGCAAGAGTATTTGCTGCTGCGGGAATGCCTGTTATGGAAGGTTACGGTCTTACTGAAACATCTCCTGTTATTTCTGTAAATGACGTTCGAAATGGTGGTTTTAAAATTGGTACTGTTGGTAGAATCATTGATGATGTAGAAGTTAAAATAGCTGAAGATGATGAAATTCTAATAAAAGGTCCTAATGTAATGCAAGGGTATTATAAAGACCCTGAAAAAACTAGTGAAGTACTTAAAAATGGTTATTTCCACACAGGGGATACAGGTGAAATAAATGATGGTTTTTTAAAAATTACAGGACGTAAAAAAGAAATGTTTAAAACTTCTGGTGGTAAATATGTAGTTCCACCATTATTGGAAGGACAATTGAAACAATCAAGGTTTATAGAACAAGTTATGGTTATTGGTGAAGGAGAAAAAATGCCTGCTGCTTTTATACAGCCAAACTTTGAGTTTTTAAAAGAATGGGCAAAGCGCCATAGCCTTTCCTTTGCCTCTAACGAAGCGCTAATTAGCCATCCTAAAGTTATTGAAAGAATTCAAGAAGAAGTTACGACTTGTAACGCAAAATTTGGAAAATGGGAACGTATTAAACGCTTTGAATTGACAGCAGATGAATGGTCTATTGACGGAGGTCATTTAACTCCTACTATGAAAATGAAGCGAAAAATTATTAAAGAAATTTACAAAGATTTATATAATAAAATTTATTGTTAATCTTATAATTGATATTTTTGAGGCTGTTTATTTTTTATCTAAACAGCCTCATTTTTTATAACAAATATGAATTCAATTCAACTTATTAATAGAGTATCAAAAAAGCAAGAAATAGAAAAGACCCCTAGTAAAGGTTTACTGTCTTTCCTTTATAAAACTCCCTTGGGTAAATTAACTTTACATACATTATTCAAACGTAAAATCATTTCTACCATTGGTGGTTGGTATATGAACTCTTCGCTTTCGCAAAAAAAAATAGCACCTTTTGTAGATAAATATCAAATGGATATGTCAGAATATATCGTGCCAAAAGGAGGGTTTAAAACTTTTAATGATTTCTTTTATCGAAAAATTAAACCAGCTGCACGCCCTATTCAATCAGGTATTGTATCTCCTGCTGATGGAAAAATACTTGCTTTTAATAGCATTGAAGAATCAAATACCTTTTTTATAAAAGGAAGCGAATTTTCCGCCAAAAGCTTTCTTGCCAATGAAAATATTGCGTCCAAATATGAAAAGGGTGCAATGTGTATTATTCGTTTAGCTCCTCTAGATTACCATCGTTTTCACTTTCCTACCGATGGAAATATTAGTTATTCAAAAAAAATAAACGGTTATTACTATTCTGTTTCACCAATTGCTATGCAAAAAAATTTAGATTTTTTTTGCCAAAATATTCGTGAATATAGTGAATTAACTACCAAAAAGCACGGAAATATTCTTATAGCAGAAGTAGGCGCTACTATGGTAGGTAGCATTGTCCAAACCTACACACCTCTTAGCGATGTAAAAAAAGGAGATGAAAAAGGGTATTTTGCTTTTGGAGGTTCTACTCTTGTCTTATTTTTTGAGAAAGGAAAAATTGTATTTGATAAAGACTTAATCCAAAATACCGAAAAAGGGTTCGAAACTACTATTAAAATGGGAGAACAAATAGGAAACTAATGTCCAAGGTCATTTCTTTTAAATCCGATGTATCTCATATCAAATTACCTGATAAGTTTGATTATCCATTTCATTATGAACCTCATTCAATCTCTAAAATTGCTACTAAAGAGCTTCAAGAATACTTAAAAAGGCAAACCGATTTCACTCATAACTTTGGGTTTTCTAATTCTGATAAGAGCAATGGTTTAGGCAAAATGTTTGGAGTTTTAGTTGTTAGAAATAATAAAGATGAATTAGGATATCTTGCTGCTTTTTCAGGCAAATTAGGAAATAGTACGCAACATAAGCTATTTGTACCACCTGTATTTGATGTTTTAAACGAAAACGGTTTTTATAAAAAAGCAGAAACAACACTCAATCTACTCAATAGCAAGATACAACAACTCATTACTAGCCCTAATTATTTAGAAATAAAAGAAGCCTATAATAAGTACTCTCTGCAGCAGCAAGCCATACTAGATGAGGAACATAAAAAAATTAAACTTCGAAGAAAACTTCGAAGGCAACAACAAAATACCAATAACCAACTCAATATCAACGAGGAATTCTATTTAAAGGAATATAAAATATATTTGGAAGACAAAATAGCTCCATTAAAAAAGCAATTTGAAAATTTTGAAAATAGAATAAATGCATTACAAATTGAGAGAAAAGAAAAATCTGCATGGGTACAACAAGAAATTTTTAAACATTATTCATTTTTAAATGCAGAAGGAAATTACAGAAATTTACTTAGTATTTTCAACGATTCTAAACATCACATTCCTGCTGGAGCAGGAGATTGTTGCGCCCCAAGGCTATTACAATATGCCTTTTTTAACAATTTGACCCCCGTATGTATGGCTGAATTTTGGTGGGGAAAGCCTCTGAATACTTCCATTAGGAAACACGGTTACTTTTATCCTGCTTGTAGTGGTAAATGCAAGCCAATTTTAACATACATGCTAGAAGGAACTCCTGTTAATGACAATCCTCTACTAAAATCCCTTCAGACAAACAAAAAAATCGAAATTATATACGAAGATGATGATCTATTGATTATTAATAAACCTGCCGATTTTTTATCTGTTCCAGGAAAAGAAATACAAGACTCTGTATATAGCAGAATTAGAAAGCTATATCCTACAGCAACAGGTCCTTTATTAGTTCACAGAATAGATATGGCAACCTCTGGAGCTCTCCTCGCCGCTAAAAACAAAAAAACTCATAAAGCCTTACAACAACAATTTCTAAATAAATCTGTACAAAAGCGCTATATAGCATTATTGGATGGTTCTTTAAATGCTACAAAAGGCACTATTAATCTACCATTGCGCGTTGATTTAGAAGATCGTCCGAAGCAACTTGTCTGCAATAAATATGGAAAAAATGCTTTTACAAAATGGGAAACAATTACTGTTCATAACAATCAAACAAAAGTTTATTTCTACCCTATTACAGGACGTACCCACCAACTGCGTATTCACGCCGCACATCAACTAGGTTTAAATACTCCCATTGTAGGAGATGACTTGTATGGCAAAAAAGCAGCTCGCTTATACTTACATGCTGAAAAAATTAGTTTTATACATCCTACTAGTCAAAAATGGGTGGAGTTTAGCATTCCTTGTCCTTTTTAAGGAAGACTAAAGCTTACAAGTAAGTTTCTCTATTTTCATAATCGCAATTAAAGATAAAATACTTTAATTTCAAATAATTATTACTCAATTGCCATCAAATCTAATCAACAAGTTAGTAGTATAAAAAAACTCCTTACAACAACCAACAACTAACCACTAATTATTATATTTGTCCTTCCAAAAAAGAACACAAAACACTATGTTTAATAATTTAAGTGAAAAGTTAGATAAAGCCTTACATACTCTTAAAGGGCACGGAAAGATTACAGAAGTAAATGTTGCAGAAACGCTTAAAGAGGTACGTAGAGCACTATTAGATGCCGATGTTAACTTTAAAATAGCCAAAAACTTTACCAAAACCGTACAACAAAAAGCACTAGGTCAAGATGTATTAACCACATTAAACCCTGGTCAACTAATGGTTAAACTGGTTAAAGATGAGTTAACTGAACTAATGGGAGGAGATACTGTTGGAGTAAATCTTGGAGGCGCTCCTACAGTAATTTTAATGTCTGGTTTGCAAGGTTCTGGTAAAACCACCTTTTCTGGTAAGCTGGCTAACTACTTAAAAAATAAAAAAACAAAGCAAGTTTTATTAGTTGGTTGCGATGTATATCGTCCTGCAGCTATTAACCAACTAGAAGTTGTTGGAGAACAAATTGGAGTAGAAGTATATGCGGAAGTTGGAAATCAAAACCCTGTAGAAATATCTCTAAATGCAATTAAACACGCCAAAGCTAACGGTAAAAACGTGGTGATCATTGATACGGCTGGTCGTTTGGCTGTTGACGAAGAAATGATGACAGAGATTTCCAATATTCATAAAGCTGTTGAACCTCAAGAAACTTTATTTGTAGTTGATTCTATGACTGGGCAAGATGCTGTTAACACAGCTAAAGCTTTTAATGATGTATTAAACTTTGATGGAGTTATCCTAACTAAGCTAGATGGAGATACACGAGGAGGTGCTGCGCTATCTATTAAATCTGTAGTGGATAAACCCATTAAGTTTATTGGTACTGGTGAAAAAATGGATGCTATTGATGTATTCCACCCTAGCCGTATGGCCGATCGTATTCTAGGAATGGGAGATGTTGTTTCTCTTGTAGAACGTGCCCAAGAACAGTACGATGAGAAAGAAGCTAGAAAACTACAAAAGAAAATTGCTAAAGATCAATTTGGTTTCGATGATTTTTTAAACCAAATCCAGCAAATCAAAAAAATGGGAAGCATGAAAGATTTAATGGGAATGATTCCTGGCGCTGGTAAAGCTTTAAAAGATGTTGATATTGATGATAATGCCTTTAAAAGTATAGAAGCTATTATTCACTCTATGACTCCTTCAGAAAGAACTACTCCTTCTTCCATAAACGCTAGTAGAAAGAAAAGAATCGCAAAAGGTTCTGGTACAAGTGTGCAAGAAGTAAACCAATTAATGAAACAATTCAATCAAATGAGCAAAATGATGAAGATGATGCAAGGCGGAGGTGGAAGAAAAATGATGCAAATGATGAAAGGAATGAGATAACAATATAGGCTACTTAACAAAGTAGCCTTTTTTAATACTACTTAACTAAACAATATTTAACAACACAACAATATAAAAAATGGTATTATTAGATGGTAAAAAAACAGCAGCCGATATCAAAGAAGAAATTGCTTTAGAAGTTGCTGAATTAAAAAGAATGAATCAAAAAACGCCACATCTCGCCGCTGTAATTGTAGGAGATGACGGGGCTAGTTTGACTTACGTAAATGCAAAAGTGAAAGCTTGCGAGCGAGTAGGATTTGAATCAACTTTAATCAGATTGCCTAAAGAAACTACTGAGGAAGAGCTTTTAAATGAAATAGCCATCTTAAATGTAAATAAAGAGATCGACGGGTTTATTGTTCAACTACCTTTACCGAAACATATCAATGAACAAAAGATTATCATGGCTATTGACCCTACTAAAGATGTTGATGGTTTTCATCCAACCAATGTTGGTAAAATGACTTTAAATCTTCCTACCTTCATATCCGCTACTCCATTTGGTATCTTAGAGTTATTGGATAGATATCATATTGAAACTAGTGGCAAAAATGTTGTCGTTATTGGTAGGAGTCATATTGTGGGAAGCCCAATGAGTATCTTACTCTCTCAAAAGAGAAAAATTGGAAATGCTACCGTAACTATAACGCATAGTCGAACTCAAAATCTAGAAGCAATTACGCAACAAGCTGATATTATTATTGCTGCGCTAGGCATTCCTGAATTCCTAAAAGGAAATATGGTTAAAAAAGGGGCTACCATCATTGATGTTGGTATTACTAGAATTGCTGATACTTCTAAAAAATCAGGATACCGCTTAGTTGGTGATGTAGATTTTAAAGGAGTGTCCTTAAAAGCTAGCTTTATAACTCCTGTGCCTGGAGGCGTTGGACCAATGACTATTGCAATGCTTTTAAAAAATACTTTACTAGCCGTAAAAAGGAAAGTATAACAAAAAATTTTATATATAAAAAAGCCTCTTACATTCGATGTAAGAGGCTTTTTTAGCTTACTTCAACAAGAAGCCCTAAAAAATAACCATCTTTTGAGTACACCTTGCTAAACTGGGTCTTCTCTCATAATCAAAACCAAGTGTAATCATGTGAGTTCCATAGTTAAAATCTTGCACTTTATTTACATTTATTCCAAAGCCGTACGACACGTAAAAGTTTTCCTTTTTTAACCCTAACATAGGAGTTATTGCATTGGGTGTAAAAAATTGATCATTCAAAAAAGTGTAGCTTAATCCTCCCCATACATACCCATCATCTGTTCCTTGACGAAGTTTTATATTCATATCAGTTCTTGATCTCCTAGAAGCTTCAAAATGCTCTACAAATACTGAAGGCTCCAATTCAGTTATTCTATTTAATTTGTAAGTATATGACGAATAAACAGAGTACCTTCTTAAAGTTTCGGGTTCATTAGCTCTAAAACTTTCAATATCTTTTCCTACAAGATTAGATGCATTTAAACTCAGAGCAAACCTCTCATATCTGTATAACATTCCTACATCAAAATTAGAGGTAGTTACAGACTTATTTGAAACCAATTGGTTTGTATTATTCTCAGAAGTATCTATACCAAACTGAATAAAATTATAACTCAAAGCAAACGATAGGAAACTATCATGAAAATCACTCAATGTTAAATGACTTGCAAATGATACTTTAGCCCCTTGCTGGCTTGAAAAACCATTACTATCATTAAAAACCGTAATCCCAGTACCAAAACGATCAGCTATTCTAGCTTCAATAGATATTGATTGGGTATCAGGAGCATTTTTAACTCCTATCCACTGGCTAACTCCGTTAAGCCTAACTTGTAACCCTGTTCCAATCCCAGCATAAGCTGGGGAAATAACATAAGGATTATCTGCCATATGACTTACATACTGGGGCAAGTTAATTTCTTGCCCAAACATCTTTGAATTACAGCTTATTACTATAATTAAAATTACTATTATCTTTTTCATAATTATCTATATAGTGTAAAGTGACCCATTAATTTCTTTTTTTGACCAGAAAGCTCTTTATAATAAATAGCGTACCAATAATCTCCTGAAGGTAAATGTCTTCCTTGATAGGTTCCATCCCAACCTTGATGATCTCCTTTAAAGCTTGTTATTTTACGGGCATATCTATCATAAATAAACACTTCTATATCATGATAGCTTTCCACTTCATTAGGATACCAATAATCATTATTACCATCTCCATCAGGGGTAAATAAATTAGGCACATCAATAGTTATGTATTCGCCCGCAACTGTCAGTACAAACTCACAACCTCTATCATCTCTTACTGTAATAGTATAATCTCTTGTTTGCGTAATTACAAATTCATTATTAGCATCAAAATTACTTCCATCAATACTATAAAGATAAGGAGGCCTACCATCTACACCATTGGCTCTTAATATATTCTTTTCAGAATCATCAATCGTCATTCCTAATGGTTTTATGTCCTCTACCTCAAATGGGCTACTTAAGTTTTTACATCCTGTAAGTGCATGCTCTACTGTTACTGTATAATTTTGACCGGCTAATACATTTTCAAAAACTCCTGTATCATTAGTTAACGTTGTATTTCCTTGTAACAAATAAACTACTTGATTTTTATACTCATCATTCACAGTTGCTGTTATTGTTACTCCATCACATTCATAAACTGTATTTACAGATAAATTTAAATCTACGGGTTTTGTTGTTACTACAGTAACTGGTTTAGCTGGAGTACACCCACTACTATCTTTCACATAAACTAAATATGTCTTTCCTCCAACAATTCCATCTGCTGCTCCGTATGTCAATTTTCCTTGGTTGAAGGTTTGACCTCCATCAATGCTAGTAAAATAAGGTGCTCTACCTCCTTCTACCTCAATTGTAAAGGTAGGTGTTGCATCTTCTATACAAACCTGTTGCGTAATCAACGCTGTAGGCGAAACAATTAATGGGTCAGGACTTTCTATCTCAAAATCTATAGTATTAAAACATCCTCTCTCATCCTTAACTGTTACGGTATATGTTCCCGCAGGTAAACTAGAGAACGTATTTTCCTTTTGGAATTTTCTAGGATCCGTACTTAAAGCATATATATAAGCTCCTGTACCTCCCACTGCGTTTACCGTAATGGTACCATCTTTTTCACCAGTACAAGTTATATCAGTTTTATTCCCCGTTACTTCTAGTGCATCAGGCTCTTTAATTTCATACGCTTCCGTTAAAGTTACACAATCTCCACTTGTTACCCTTATTTTGTATGTTCCAGGTCCTAAATTTCTAAACACTTTTGATGTTTGATTAGGCCTCACTACCACTAGATTTGTTGGGTCAGCTGCATCTAATAACTCATACTCATAACTTCCGAATCCTCCTTTTGCTATCGCCGAAAGAACTGCATTAGCTTCTCCGTTACATGTTACAGTAGCTGAAGTTGTATCTAATTCAGCTTCTAACTCTTCCAATGCTGCCACTGTAACAAAGAACGCTTCCGATACACACATTTTGCTATCTCTCACATAATATTTATGTTGCCCAGCATCTACTCTAAATACATTAGAAGCTACAAAATTAATTCCATCATTACTATACATATATGGAGCTGTTCCTCCTGTACCAGTTACTGTAATAGTAGCTTGAGGGTCTCTACAAGTTATATTTCCTGTTATTCCTGCCGATGCAACTACCTTATCTGGATCAATGACTTTTATTGTAGGCGTTGTATAAGTACATGAATAATCATCTGTTATAATTACTGAGTAATCTCCTTCTGGCAATCCTGTAAATTGGTTCGAAGACTGACTAGCCGATTGACTACCATCTGGATATACTAAAATATAAGTGTAAGTAGGTGAAATACCTTGCCCTCCAGAAACAGTATCTATTGTAATTGTAGCTGTAGATTCCCCATCACATACATTTGTTATAACAGAATGCGTTTCTGCTATTGGGTCTGGTGCATTTAAAGTGAATGTATCTGTAACTATACAGCCATTTGCATCTCTAACACTTGCTACATACACCCCTGCATTCAACCCTATAATCGTTCCATTTGTAGCAAAATTCTGATGAGTAACACCTGTTGTTGTATTCAACAACTGATATTGATAACCTCCCCAGCCTCCTTCTGCTGATATTACTACTTCTCCTGTATTTGAAGCTATACAACTTATCAAAGTAGGAGTTGTTGTTATTTTTAAAGCTGCATCAGGTTCTTCTATTTCTATTGTTGCTGATTGTACTGGACAGAATGGTGAACCTACCATTGTGGCTACTACATAATAACTTCCTGAACTTAATCCTGTTACTGTTACCAATCCATTAACTCCTAATACTTTAGGCCTTACTAAAGTGCCACCTTGATCAAAAATCTCATAATCATAGTTACCTACATATGGTGTGCTTGAACTAAACTCAAAAGACAACTCCCCTGTATTAGATCCTAAACAATTTACATTGCTCAACTTATTGATATCCAATACAAATTTTGGCTCCTCTAAAACTTGGTGCGAACTTGTTAAAACACAGTTGGTTCCTGTATTAGTTACCGTTACTGTATAAGTATCTGTTACCAAACCTGTAAACACTCCAGTTGTATTTGTTGCCGTATAACCTTTAGTACCTGTTACCATATAACTCACTGTTGCTGGAGCTAATACTGGCGTGCTTGATGTATAAGTTACAGTGATATCCTCTCCTGTGTTACAGTCTATTTTCTTATCTACAACCACCTTGGTTGTTAATAGTTTTGCAAAAGGAGCTATGCTTGCTGCAATACTTTCTGAACATCCCTTATCATCATAAATAGTGATCAAATAATCTCCTCCTGATTCTGCTGTTGATGTATAGCTAAAACTTGAACCTTTTTGTAAAGACACATCATCTGCTGTAGTAGCTGTTCCTTTTGTATCTATAAATTCAACTTGCTTATAAGTTCCACTTCCTCCTGTGATTAAACTCGCATCAATACTGATAGTAGCACTATTAGTAACATTACCAGTAGTACAACCAAACTCTGTTACTTTTAATGCTCCTGCTGGAATATCAATTGCTGTTAACTCATCTATCACTATATTACCTGATGTTGTAGTACAGCCATTACTTCCTTCTGCTGTAACAACATAAGTAGCAGGTGGTAACTTTTCAAATACATTCGTTGTGATAGCTCCTACTCCATTTGGATCTGGTGAAATTGTATAACGCAATGGCACAATACCATTATCTTGCGCTGTCAATCGGATAATTCCTGAATTTGACCCATTACAAACGCTATCTTCCTTATCATATGTAAAAATAGGTTTGATGCTATCATCTATATCAATTTTTTTTGTGATAGAGCAGTTCGGGGTAGCTCCTACATCATATACATTAATTGTATAGATATCTTTTGCCACTGTATTAAATGTTACCGTAGTTCCTACTATTGCAACTCTTGCTACAACAGATCCTCCTAAACTATTCAATACTTCGTACTCATAATTTCCAGAACCTGATAATATTGATACTGATACTATTCCTGATGGACTTACCGTACAATCAATCTTCTTCGTTTCTGTTACTGTAAATTCTAGATTTGGATGCAACGTTATATTCTGAGTCGATACCGCAGAACAATTGTTAGAATCTTTTACATTAACGGTGTAAGTTCCTGATCCTAAACTTGCGAAAACATTCGTTGTTTGGTTTCTTATCTCTGTTCCCGATCCATCTACTAAAATATAAGTATAGTTACCTGTTCCTCCAACAGCTGTAACGGTTATACTTCCCCCGCTAGTAGCTGTACAAACATTATCATCTTTTACCAAATTAAAAGTGATTTCATCTGGATTAACTAATGTTTCTGTTTTACTAACAACACATCCGTTAATATCTTTTACACGTACTGTATAAGTATTAGGGCTTAAATCTTTGAATATATTTGTTGGATTGTATGCCTTTATTACAGTCGTTCCTAATGCATCCGATAATTCATACTGGTAACTTCCCCATCCTCCTACTGGATTTACAGTAATGATTCCATTAGCTCCATCTTTACAACTTACCGCTTTTACACTTGTTGTAAAGTTTAGTGCTGCATCAGGTTCTTCTATTTCTATTGTTGCTGATTTTACTGGGCAGAATGGTGAGCCTACCATTGTGGCTACTATATAATAACTTCCTGAACTTAATCCTGTTACTGTTACCAATCCATTAACTCCTAATACTTTAGGCCTTACTAAAGTGCCACCTTGATCAAAAATCTCATAATCATAGTTACCTACATATGGTGTGCTTGAACTAAACTCAAAAGACAACTCCCCTGTATTAGATCCTAAACAATTTACATTGCTCAACTTATTGATATCCAATACAAATTTTGGCTCCTCTAAAACTTGGTGAGAACTTGTTAGAACACAGTTGGTTCCTGTATTAGTTACCGTTACTGTATAAGTATCTGTTACCAAACCTGTAAACACTCCAGTTGTATTTGTTGCCGTATAACCTTTAGTACCTGTTACCATATAACTCACTGTTGCTGGAGCTAATACTGGCGTGCTTGATGTATAAGTTACAGTGATATCCTCTCCTGTGTTACAGTCTATTTTCTTATCTACAACCACCTTTGTTGTTAATAATTTTGCAAAAGGAGCTATGCTTGCTGCAATACTTTCTGAACATCCCTTATCATCATAAATAGTGATCAAATAATCTCCTCCTGATTCTGCCGTTGATGTATAGCTATAACTTGATCCTTTTTGTAAAACCACATCATCTGCTGTAGTAGCTGTTCCTTTTGTATCTATAAATTCAACTTGCTCATAAATTCCACTTCCTCCTGTGATTAAACTCGCATCAATACTGATAGTAGCACTATTAGTAACATTACCAGTAGTACAACCAAACTCTGTTACTTTTAATGCTCCTGCTGGAATATCAATTGCTGTTAATTCATCTATCACTATATTACCTGATGCTGTAGTACAGCCATTACTTCCTTCTGCTGTAACAACATAAGTAGCAGGTGGTAACTTTTCAAATACATTCGTTGTGATAGCTCCTACTCCATTTGGATCTGGTGAAATTGTATAACGCAATGGCACAATACCATTATCTTGCGCTGTTAATCGGATAATTCCTGAATTTGACCCATTACAAACGCTATCTTCCTTATCATATGTGAAAATAGGTTTGATGCTATCATCTATATCAATCTTTTTTGTGATAGAGCAGTTCGGGGTAGCTCCTACATCATATACATTAATTGTATAGATATCTTTTGCCACTGTATTAAATGTTACCGTAGTTCCTACTATTGCAACTCTTGCTACAACAGATCCTCCTAAACTATTCAATACTTCGTACTCATAATTTCCAGAACCTGATAATATTGATACTGATACTATTCCTGATGGACTTACCGTACAATCAATCTTCTTCGTTTCTGTTACTGTAAATTCTAGATTTGGATGCAACGTTATATTCTGAGTCGATACCGCAGAACAATTGTTAGAATCTTTTACATTAACGGTGTAAGTTCCTGATCCTAAACTTGCGAAAACATTCGTTGTTTGGTTTCTTATCTCTATTCCTGATCCATCTACTAAAATATAAGTATAGTTACCTGTTCCTCCAACAGCTGTAACGGTTATACTTCCCCCACTAGTAGCTGTACAAACATTATCATCTTTTACCAAATTAAAAGTGATTTCATCTGGATTAACTAATGTTTCTGTTTTACTAACAACACATCCATTAATATCTTTTACACGTACTGTATAAGTATTAGGGCTTAAATCTTTGAATATATTTGTTGGATTGTATGCCTTTATTACAGTCGTTCCTAATGCATCCGATAATTCATACTGGTAACTTCCCCATCCTCCTACTGGATTTACAGTAATGATTCCATTAGCTCCATCTTTACAACTTACCGCTTTTACACTTGTTGTAAAGTTTAGTGCTGCATCAGGTTCTTCTATTTCTATTGTTGCTGATTTTACTGGACAGAATGGTGAACCTACCATTGTGGCTACTACATAATAACTTCCTGAACTTAACCCTGTTACTGTTACCAATCCATTAACTCCTAATACTTTAGGCCTTACTAAAGTGCCACCTTGATCAAAAATCTCATAATCATAGTTACCTACATATGGTGTGCTTGAACTAAACTCAAAAGACAACTCCCCTGTATTAGATCCTAAACAATTTACATTGCTCAACTTATTGATATCCAATACAAATTTTGGCTCCTCTAAAACTTGGTGCGAACTTGTTAGAACACAGTTGGTTCCTGTATTAGTTACCGTTACTGTATAAGTATCTGTTACCAAACCTGTAAACACTCCAGTTGTATTTGTTGCCGTATAACCTTTAGTACCTGTTACCATATAACTCACTGTTGCTGGAGCTAATACTGGCGTGCTTGATGTATAAGTTACAGTGATATCCTCTCCTGTGTTACAGTCTATTTTCTTATCTACAACCACCTTGGTTGTTAATAGTTTTGCAAAAGGAGCTATGCTTGCTGCAATACTTTCTGAACATCCCTTATCATCATAAATAGTGATCAAATAATCTCCTCCTGATTCTGCTGTTGATGTATAGCTATAACTTGATCCTTTTTGTAAAACCACATCATCTGCTGTAGTAGCTGTTCCTTTTGTATCTATAAATTCAACTTGCTCATAAATTCCACTTCCTCCTGTGATTAAACTCGCATCAATACTGATAGTAGCACTATTAGTAACATTACCAGTAGTACAACCAAACTCTGTTACTTTTAATGCTCCTGCTGGAATATCAATTGCTGTTAACTCATCTATCACTATATTACCTGATGTTGTAGTACAGCCATTACTTCCTTCTGCTGTAACAACATAAGTAGCAGGTGGTAACTTTTCAAATACATTCGTTGTGATAGCTCCTACTCCATTTGGATCTGGTGAAATTGTATAACGTAATGGCACAATACCATTATCTTGCGCTGTTAATCGGATAATTCCTGAATTTGACCCATTACAAACGCTATCTTCCTTATCATATGTGAAAATAGGTTTGATGCTATCTTTAACAGTAAATTCTTTTACTTTAGAACAACCTGAAGTTACATCTGTTAACGTTACCTTATAATCTCCCACTGCAGAAATACTAAAAGTCGTTACAGCAGTAGTAAATGTCGTTACAGGAATAACATTCGCTCCTGCACTTGTTTCAACAATATAACTATAATTATTTGTTCCTGATAAAACATCTAATTGAATAGTTGCATTCGGAGTTAAAGTACAATCTAAATTTTTAACTATAGTAGCATTAAAATCTAGAGAAGGGTGAATTGTTCTTGTTTGAGTTGTGCTTTCACAACCATTAGCATCTTTTATTTTTATTGTATATGTTGTTCCAACTACCAAATTCTCGAACAATCCAATTCTCTTATATGTTACCCCATTATCTATAGAGTATAAGTAAGGAGCTAAACCATTTGTACCTGTAACTGTTATTGTTTTATTTACATCGCAAGTACTTACTGCAATTGCGTCAATAACCGGTAATTGGCTAACTACCAAGTCAACATTTCCTATATTTTGAGAACACCCATTAGAGTCAACTACTTCTACAGCTACATTTACTGGCTGAGTAGGATCTGTAACATTTACATACGATATAGGGATACTCGTAGCTCCTCCTGTTGGAGAAGTTATTCCCGTTGCGTTAGTAACTGTTAAAGTATAATCATATCCTCCAAAACCTCCTATTACATTTTCTATATTTACAACTCCGGCTGTACTACAAGTAATATCATTTGCCTTTACAACCGATCCTTGTATAGGAGTGCCTTCTTCTATTAATATATCTTTGCTTGCCCATAAGCACCCTGTTGCTCCAGTTAATTCTAAGTAATACTCCCCTGGAGACAATCCAGCTACTACTATAGGAGCAAAACCAGACTGGTTAATTCCAGTATAAGCAGGAACAGCTATTCCCGTATTAGATGGATCTCTTTTGTATAATGTGTAATCAAAAGGATCTGATAAATCACCTGATGTATTATCTAATGTAAATGTTATTTTTCCTGAATTGGCTCCGGAACAGGACATATTATCTACTACACCTTCTATTCCCACTGAAGGGGTATAAATAGCATATATATCTTCTGTATTTTGTTCTATACATCCAGTTGATGTATCTCTAACAAAAAATTCATACGTTCTTCCTGGAACCAAACCTGAAAATGTTTTTGTTCTATCTGGATCCCCAGGACCTGCAGCATCTGGAGCAAACCATCCTGTGGGTGCATTGATAGCAAATTCAAAAGGACCAACTCCTCCTATTGCTTCTACCGTTACATTAAAACCAGATAAACAGCTTCCTCCTCCTGAAACAGGATTTACAATCAATCCTTTTACATTGAAAGGAGTTTCAAATCGATCTAAATAATTTATACAAACTTGCGTCCCTGTTCCATCTATAATTCGAATAGCAGGGTTGATCTCTGTTCCTGGGTTCATTGACCTAAAAATAGGACTTACTTGCCAAGAGGTTCCATTATCTTTACTATATTCTATAGAATATGGTGCTGAAACTGTTGGTAAATTTGTAAAGTCAAAACCAAACCCACTATTATCTAATTCATAATTCACACATACTCCTGGAGGTACAACTCCTAACGTTGTCGGATTCAATTCTGGAAATTGAATCAAATTAATAGTGTCTGTTACAATACATCCATTGGCATCAGTTATCGTTACTGTATAGGCATCTGCTACAAGACCTGAATAAGTCTTATTTGTTCCCGTAAAAGAAGTTACTGTATTCGTATAACCTAAAGCTCCTACTACCTCTATTTTATATGGAGATAATCCATTTTGAATTGCAACGGTAACTGTTCCTGTTTCGCCAAAACACCTAGGAGAGTTATCTGATAAAGAAACTTTTGGATTCGTTATTTGTGTTATCGTTAAAGTAGTAACATCCTCACAGTACCCTACACTTCCATTATTATCTCGTACATAAACATCATAATCCCCTACTACTGAAATAGGATAAACAGTTGTTGTTGAAAAACCTGTTGCAGGATCTCCTACTGGAACTACTGTATAAACATAATTTCCATCTCCTCCTAATCCTGAAACTGTAATTTCTCCCGGATTACAACTCAATTCTTTTTTAGTTGCACTAACTGCTATTTCTGTATCTAGCGAATGTGTTGAGGGTAATGACTTACAACCCAAACCATCTAATACTTCAACCGTATATGTTTTTGGTCCTAAACCTGTAAATGTATAAGTTGTTGCTGTTGATGGTGTTGGAGTCTGCCATGGACCTCCATCTATTCTAAATTGGTAATTGCCATTTCCTTGTGTAACATTTACCACTATTTGTCCATTATTTCCATCATAACATTCCGTTATTTCTGCATCATGAACCACTCCTGGAGGTGCTGTTACTGTGATTGTTGCATTGGTAACTGATACACATCCTTTACTATCCTTTGATTGAATTGTATAAGGAGTTACACTTGCTACTACATTGCTAAATTTTCCTGTTATATTCCAAGTAGCTCCTCCATCTATACTATACTCATACGGCGGTGTTCCTCCTGTTGATACCGCTTGTATCGTTGCTCCTGTTCCTCTACAATCTGCTATTTGCTCAATTGTTGCAGACGTTACTACTGGAGCTGGCTCTGATATTGTTACATCTCCTAAAGGAAGTACACAAGTAGTTCCTAGAGTAGTTCTCACCTGAACTGCATGGGTACCCTCTGCTACAGGATCTATTACAAAAGGACTTGTTGTTGCCGTAGCCCAAGTTCCTCCTCCGTCTATACTATATTCGTAAGATGTTCCGTAATTACTCGCTATTAAGGTTATTGTTCCATCATCTGAACCATTACAACGATTATCCGTATTTGAATCAACCTTCGCTGTAAATTCCTGGTTTGCTAAAACTGTTGCTGAAACATCTATAGTACATGAACTTCCATAATCTACACGAATCGTATGAAGTCCAACTGCTACATTCGCAAATACATTGCTCGCTGGATCTGCTTGAGCAACTCCATCTAGTAAATAGCTATATCCTGCTCCTTTTGGCGTAACTGTAATAGTTCCTGTTCCATCACAATTATAAACTATACCGGTACTAAATGTAGGCTCTACTGGTAACGGATCAATTGTAATATCTGCTAACGTCAATATACAATTATTAGCATCCCTTACTGCCAATTTATAAACACCTTCGGTCAAGCCTCCTTTTGTTAGGCTTGAACTATATTGCATAATTCCTGTAGCTCCATCCTGTATTCCATAACTATAAGGAGCTGTTCCTCCTGTTGCCTGTACAAATGTGATCTCTCCATTTTCCAAACAAGTATATTCTTTGGTTTTGCTCGCTGAGCTTACAATTGGATCAGGAACTGCTATTACCTCCGATACTTTTGTACTCTTACAGCCATTCGCATCTTTCACTTCTATTTCATAAGTATCGCTAGATAAACCTGTAAAAGAAGCTGTTGTAGCTGCACTAGGCCCCACGGTAGATGTCACTCCTGTTGCAACTCCCGTCAATGTTACTTCGTAAGGTCCTGCTCCTTCTGATATGAATACATTAATAGTTCCTGTATTTCCTGTACAGTTTGGTTGAACTGCAGTTAAGCTAGCTTTTGGACTTGTTATTGCTCCAATCGTTACTGTTTCTTTATACTCACAATATTTTGCATTTCCATTATTATCTCGTACATAAACATCATAATCTCCTGCAACTGCTATTGGGAAAGTATTACCTGCAACAAAACCTGAAGTAGGGTCTCCTACTGGAACAACCGCATAAACATAATTTCCATCTCCTCCTTCTCCTGTTATTGCTATTTCTCCTGGATCACACGTCACATTAGTTAATACTGAACTTGCTTTTAAAACAGGATGTAAAACATGGGTTGATGGTGCTGATATACATCCTAAACCATCTAATACTTCAACCGTATATGTTTTTGGTGTTAATCCTGTAAATGTATAAGTTGTTGCTGTTGATGGTGTTGGAGCTAACCAAGCACCTCCATCTATTCTAAATTGGTAATTGCCATTTCCTTGTGTAACATTTACCACTATTTGTCCATTATTTCCATCATAACATTCCGTTATTTCTGCATCATGAACCACTCCTGGAGGTGCTGTTACCGTGATTGTTGCATTGGTAACTGATACACATCCTTTACTATCCTTTGATTGAATTGTATAAGGAGTTACACTTGCTACTACATTGCTAAATTCTCCTGTTATATTCCAAGTAGCTCCTCCATCTATACTATACTCATACGGTGGTGTTCCTCCTGTTGATACCGCTTGTATCGTTGCTCCTGTTCCTCTACAATCTGCTATTTGCTCAATTGTTGCAGACGTTACTACTGGAGCTGGCTCTGATATTGTTACATCTCCTAAAGGAAGGACACAAGTAGTTCCTAAGGTAGTTCTCACCTGAACTGCATGGGTACCCTCTGCTACAGGATCTATTACAAAAGGACTTGTTGTTGCCGTAGCCCAAGTTCCTCCTCCGTCTATACTATATTCGTAAGATGTTCCGTAATTACTCGCTATTAAGGTTATTGTTCCATCATCTGAACCATTACAACGATTATCCGTATTTGAATCAACCTTCGCTGTAAATTCCTGGTTTGCTAAAACTGTTGCTGAAACATCTATAGTACATGAACTTCCATAATCTACACGAATCGTATGAAGTCCAACTGCTACATTTGCAAATACATTGCTCGCTGGATCTGCTTGAGCAACTCCATCTAGTAAATAGCTATATCCTGCTCCTGTTGGCGTAACTGTAATAGTTCCTGTTCCATCACAATTATAAACTATACCGGTACTAAATGTAGGCTCTACTGGTAACGGATCAATTGTAATATCTGCTAACGTCAATATACAATTATTAGCATCCTTTACTGCTAATTTATAAACACCTTCGGTCAAGCCTCCTTTTGTTCGACTTGAACTATATTGCATAATTCCTGTAGCTCCATCCTGTATCCCATAACTATAAGGAGCTGTTCCTCCTGTTGCCTGTACAAATGTGATCTCTCCATTTTCCAAACAAGTATATTCTTTGGTTTTGCTCGCTGAGCTTACAATTGGATCAGGAACTGCTATTACCTCCGATACTTTTGTACTCTTACAGCCATTCGCATCTTTCACTTCTATTTCATAAGTATCGCTAGATAAACCTGTAAAAGAAGCTGTTGTAGCTGCACTAGGACCCACAGTAGATGTCACTCCTGTTGCAACTCCCGTCAATGTTACTTCGTAAGGTCCTGCTCCTTCTGATATGAACACATTAATAGTTCCTGTGTTTCCTGTACAGTTTGGTTGAACTGCAGTTAAGCTAGCTTTTGGACTTGTTATTGCTCCAATCGTTACTGTTTCTTTATACTCACAATATTTTGCATTTCCATTATTATCTCGTACATAAACATCATAATTTCCTGCAACTGCTATTGGGAAAGTATTACCTGCAACAAAACCTGAAGTAGGGTCTCCTACTGGAACAACAGCATAAACATAATTTCCATCTCCTCCTTCTCCTGTTATTGCTATTTCTCCTGGATCACACGTCACATTGGTTAATACTGAACTTGCTTTTAAAACAGGATGTAAAACATGGGTTGATGGTGCTGATATACATCCTAAACCATCTAATACTTCAACCGTATATGTTTTTGGTGTTAATCCTGTAAACGTATAAGTTGTTGCTGTTGATGGTGTTGGAGCCAACCAAGCACCTCCATCTATCCTAAACTGATAGTTACCACCTCCTTGTGTAACATTTACCTCTATTTGTCCATTGCTTCCATCATAACACTCCGTTATTTTCGCATCATGAATTATAGTTGCTGGCGGATCTACTTTTATTTTAATCGGCACACAACTGACTTTGTTTATTTGTATATTAACATTGTCTATAAAATTACCTATAGTATTATTTCCTGACGCTGTAGAAACAGCTTCAAATGATACAAGTGTAACTGATTGCCCAGCAGGAACTGTATATGTTCCTGAATAACTACCCCAAGCATTTTTATCATCTGACATTGTTTCTACAATTGTTGCTGTAGTCAAACTTCCTCCTATTCTTACGTCTGCCACATCAACTCCTGCCCTACCTCTATGATCCAAAGACCAAGATATTATATCTCCAGGTTGCGTACAATACTCTTGATATAAAGTTGAAACTCTATTCGCATTTAATTCTACAAATGAACTTCCTTCTGAAGCAAACACTCCGTTATATCCGTTTGACCATACTTCTATAATATTATCCGATGCTGTAGTATCCCATCCTGGAAAATTATCTTCAGAAATAAATCTAATATCTGGCCTTGATGTTGAAGAAGCTGGATCTTCAAAACCTCCATTAATAAATGGATCAATACTACATCCACATTCATTACAGTTTCTACTATCTCTTACATTAATTTCATATTCTGTAGCACTTGGAGGTACATTTGTGAATACCCCAGTAGTATTCCACGTCGCTCCTCCATCTATACTATAAGTATATGGTGGCGTTCCTCCTACCGCTGTAGCTTTAATAGTAGCTCCTGTATCTGTTCCTGAACAACTAGCTCCTTCTTCTATTGACGCAGATAAAACTAATTTTGGAGGCTCTTCAATTGTGATATTTCCTAAATCAATTTCACATGCTCCTTCCTTTACAAAAACATTGTAAACTCCATCTTGCAATCCTACTATTTTATATGGATTATCGCCTGCCATTGACCAAGTAGCTCCTCCATCTATCGAATATTCAAAATCTCCTCCTACAAAATCTTCTGCTAAAACCGTTATCGTTCCATTATCTGAATTATTACAAATACTATTCGTAGTTGCTATTACTTTTGCACTGAACTCTTTATCTGCTAAAACCCTTACTGAGATATCTACCGTACATGAACTTCCATAATCTACACGAATCGTATGAAGTCCTACTGCTACATTTGTAAATACATTACTCATTGGATCAGCCTGAGCTACTCCGTCTAATAAATAACTATAGCCTGCTCCTGCTGGAGTAATAGTTACTGATCCTGTTCCATCACAATTATAGGCTACATTTGTACTAAACGTTGGTTCTATTGGCAATGGATCTATAACAATGTCTGCCAATGTTAATGTACAATTATTAGCGTCTCTTATAGTTAATACATACGTACCTTGAGTTAAATTTCCTTTTACTCGATTTGAAGAATAAACCCCATTGATTCCATAACTATAAGGGGCTGTTCCTCCTGTAGCTTCTTCAAAAGTAATTTCTCCATTTTCCAAACAAGTATATTCTTTGGTTTTACTCGCTGAACTTACGATCGGATTAGGGACCTTTATTTCTATCCCTTCTATCTTATACAGACATTGGTATCCATTCTTAGAAGCTCTTACGTCTATTGTATATGTATTTGCAGGAAGTCCAGTAAAAACTCCCGACGTATTCCAAGTTGTTGCATTTTCTTCTTTATATTCTATCAAATATCCTAAAGCACCTCCATTTAAGCTTACTTCTATTTGACCATCCGCTTGCCCACTACAGGTAACATCTTTTGGTTTTGCAGTAAAAGTAAGTTCTGGCTCTACTTTAATTTCTATAGGATTCGATACTTTATAACAATTATTACTATCTACTACTATAAATCGATAGATCCCTTCTTGTCCATTAACTACATTATATACATTATTAGTAAAGTAAGCTGTTGAAGGTATGTCAGAAATACTTGCATACAAATCGGTGCCCTTATCCGTCCATACTGCATATTTATAAGTATCTCCCACAGTAATGGTACCTCCTCCAGATATTAATGTTATAAGCCCATCTGAAGTTCCATCTTTACATGTAATTTCCTTAGTATTAGCAGCTGTCAATGTTAGCGGCAACGGCTTATTGATTGTAATAGATTCTGTTCCCGTACAATCAGGTGTGCTTACTTGTACTGTATAATCTCCCGCATTTGTTACCTGAAAAGTATAATCATTATCTGTTGTTGGACCAAAAGTTGCTATTGGGGTTGTATTTCCATCTTCTGTTAATACATAAGTATACTCTCCTGGCGCATTACTTACCTGCACTCTTAAATCTACTGGATCTGTTGCACATAAAACAGTGGACTGTCCTAGATTTATGTCAATATTTTTATTCTGAATATTTATTGATGGATAAGTATAAATACAAGAAGCTGCACTAGAGTTCTGTATTCTAATTTCTAAATTATAATCCCCAATATCTGACACTGTAAATGAGTTACCATTCTGGAAACCTACTGAATACCCGTTAGGTCCCGTTAATTTATACTCATATCCATTGGGTACATTGTTAACTGTTATGCTTCCTTGCTTTCCACAGATTATATCTTTTTTAACAATATCTGGATTTAGTGTAGCTTTAAATACATTGAAATAATACGATGTGGGGCATCTCCCATCATATAACACATCTACTCTATACTCACCTTCATTTGCAATTGTCTCTGAAAATGATGTTCCTATACTTTGCCAAGTACAAGCTGTATTTACATTAGCACATCCTGTAACTGCATCAGGGCACGATGTTTCATCTAACTTAAACCACTCTACCGTTGTTGCCGTAGTACCTGTAAAAGGTAAATTTATTGCTCTTGAACTTCCTGTACCACATAAATAAATCTCTGCAACATTCGATAATCCAGATAAATCATTAGGGCAAGTTAACATTCTGTCTATAAAAGGCAATAAGGGATTAGGTTCATTATTATAAGGAATTACGTTAATCTTTTCGGTAGTATCAATACATCCTACTGGTGCTATTTTGTTAACGGTATAGGTTCCTGGTACACTTACCGTAACAGTTTGGTTGGTTCCTATTACATTTCCGTTAGGGTCTTTCCATTCATAACTTTGAAATCCTGCTCCTGCTGTTAATGTTATTGAGCTTCCACATAAAACTTCATCTCTTTCAAAAGTACATCCACTTGTATCTATTAAGAAATTAGAAGTTCCTATAACTCCCAAATTACATGCATCTACTCCTGAAAAACTAAAGTCATTAGTTATTCTTGGCGTATTTCCTTCATCACTATCATAATTTGCATAAGCTTGATTTTCTATTTTATTAGAACATACGTCTCTCAATTGATTACAATCAGTTACTACTTTTACTTTAAATCTAAAAGAATGTTTTATACCTCCTTCTTCTACCATATCATCTGGTATCTTTAAACGAAGTTCTCCTCTAAAACCATTAGCTAACGCAGGCACTTTATAAGTGTAGGTAATTCTCGGGTCAGGCAAAACTAAATCAGCCTCTATCAAATCTACATTTTTAGGAAGCCTATCTACTATCTCCGTATTTAGTGCATTGTCTGTTCCTATATTTTGAAAACTAACCTCATACCACAATTCACTTCCTAAACCAACAGGAGTTCCCGCCACATCATTTCCAGCACCATCATCAATAGTTTTCACCAATTGGATCTTAGGTTCTATAATTTCAACAGACATCGCTGTTAAAAATGGCCAATATACATCTCCTCCTGTTGTAAATCTTACGTTTGCGGAAGTGTCACCATTACCTATAACACTATTGCTAGGATTATTTAATGTCAAAAGATCTACATCAAACCCTAAGGTATTCTCACTATTCGGATTTCTTCCTGTTGCATAATTACCATATTTAGTAATACTTCCATTAAAAAAATTATCCGCGGGATTTTTACTATTCGAAATATCTATAAAATTCCCATTATTATCTTCTATTTGAAACCGATCCCCATCAATAAAACCATCTCCTTCCAATGTGGCTACAATAAGCTCAGCCCTTACAGGTCCTGCTGGAATAGTAGTAAAACCTGTATAAGATATATCTACGTTATTAGATCCATTTATAGTAGCAAAACCATCAAACAAAGATATATTTTTACTTGATTCTGCCTCATTTTCATAAATTAATATCAAGGCCCATCCAGCAGCTCCACCCAGCCCATAATTTCGATCCAATCCTCTAACAGCTCGAATGTTTGCTGCAAAATAATCTCCATTTGGATTATCCTTATCTACCAAATTAGTAACATCCTTATAATAAACATACGGTTTTTGATTAAAAGCTCCATCATCATAAATTTGTTCTCTAATACTTGAATCTGTAGTATTTGCTATTAAATCAATATAGTTTCCCCCTGGAACTTTAAACTTTATTTTATTTTTATCAATACTTCTCGGTTCTTCATTTTGCCATGTTTCATAAGGATATACTCCCGCCCAATATAGCCCTGCATATACTATCCTAGAGCAAGTTGGTAATGTTAATGTAGCTTTACTTGATGAAAATGTAGAAACGTCACCATCTACATCAATATAATCCATATATACATTTCCATTATTTACATTAGCGGCACGTCCTCCATTATTCCAAAATAAATCAGAATTATATGGATCATTAGCTGTATCTGCCCCATTAAAAACGTAATATCCTGTTCCATTGAACTTATATAAAGTCCTTATTGGTGCTGTTTTATCAGTATCTCTATTTAAAATACTATTTCCAATAAAAGTCATATTACCTTTTACGTTGATTCCTCCCGTAACCAATCTTTGCCTAAAAGGCGTATCCGCTCTCTTATCTGCCGATGAACTTTCCTTTATAATTTGAGATGAAATAGGTTCTTGCAAAGGAATTTTTTCTTCCTTTTCTAACTCTTGAGAAAATGAAACAAAAACTTGAAAAAAAACAATTAGGGTTAGTATTTTTTTTATCATTCTTAAGGGGGTGTTATATTCTTAATGTTTTTTTATTTGACATATATAATGGACTTTGTATCGTAATACGAATTGTTTAAATTATTCTTATACAAACGTATTACTTCACTTCTATCATTTGTTTTGAATATGTATGCATGCATATATCCTGTTATAGGATTAATAAAATAATCAGCATCTATATTATCGCTTCTTAATTCATCTATAAACTTATCTGCATAAGGCTTCTTTGAGAAAACATTGACTACAAGATAGTATCCTTCTTCCATATCTCCTTCTCTCTTCATTCTTCTTACTTTTGCAGGACCTTGCTTCTTTGGCTCCTTATAACTCCCTGACTCAGAATCTTCAAATGTTATTTCAACAACATATACGGGGTCTTTATATGTTTTTTTAATTTGAATTGCCAAGTCATCAGAAGAGTCGTTCTCATGCATCCTTGTTTTATCATTAAATTCTTCAACTTTTTCTTCTGCATCTTCTTTTTTAGCAAATTTATCTATATATACATAATAAAGTTCCGTTTTTGGATCTTGAACTAACTTAGCTTCTATCTTAAACCTTTTAGACCTATCAACTAATGCCTCTGCATTTTCTTTACTTCTAAATTGATCTACAGCGATATAATACATCGTACCTCCACTACCCCCTCCTCTTGTAACCATTTTTTCTCTCCAAGGTGTGTTATTTCGTCTTTTTAACGAGGTATCTTTTTCTTCATTTTTAACTACAACAGGTACTGATTTTATTTCTCTAATAACTTCCACCTGTTTAGGTTGATTCTTAAGTAACTTAAGTATTTCTTCAACTTTTTCATTTAAAATTGCTATGGAATCTTGCGTTCGTAATATTTCATCTGATAAATCATAATGTTCTGGATTTTCATATATTGGCTCTTTTTTAATAGGTGAGGTATTCTTTGGCAATGTAATTTCTATATTTCCTGAAACTCTTCTCTTTACTCTTCTAGAAGAACTTCTTGTTTTTGTAAACGTATAAGTTAAACCAACTTCATTAGTAGCAGCTATATTTCCTTTCTCGTAAGTAAAACCAATCGATAATCTATCTGATAAATTAACTCCTAAACCTGCCGAAATCCCGTTATCTTTATCGTATCCTCCTCTCAACCAACCTATCTTGGGCAAATCTAAAAGAAGATTTCCAGCAAAACCAAATCCATCTATTGATTTTCTTGCTACTCCTAAAGTACGTACACTAGCTCCTTCGAACAATCCTTTCTTTCCTTCAAAATCATAGATATATAAAACGTGAGCAGAATACGTTTTATCAGAAAAAGAAGTTGCCATCTCATTTTTCTTTAAATTATAATCTAACAAATCTTCAAAAAAGACTCCTATTGCTATTTTCCCCATAGAAAGTGTTAACGCTGGCTGAAAGTTAACAATAGGAATATCCTGAAAATTAGCCACCAAAGGATCTTCTTTCTCCGAGTTTACTTTCACTCCATCTGCACTCCTTCTTGTATATAAAAAATTAAATCCAATAGTTATATTTCCTTTATCACTAAATCGTAATCCTTGTGCGTAATTTGCAACTGCTCCAAAGTCTTTAAATACCCCAACCTCCCTTTGATAAATGGCTATTCCTGCCCCTACCTGCTCTCTCATTTTACCAGAATAAGTACCTAGATACAATCTTGGATTGTCTTCAAACGCTACGTTGCTATTCCTTACGATAGCTGTAGCAGTAGTTTTATCTTCTCCCAAAATAGAAAAAGTAGGCACTGTTAAGAAACCATTCATTTTCATAAAGTTACGTGATGTAAAGCTATTAAAGTTTTGCGCATTAACTAGAGTCTTTGCGAGTACAACAAATAATAGTGCTACATATATAGTAATCTTTTTTCTCATAAATACTTATTAATCTAAAACCGAAATGGTACCTGCCTTTACTACTAAAGCGTCCTTTATAATTCGATAATAAAAAATCTTTTGAGTTCCTAAATCTTCCGTTGGCCAATCATTCTGGTAATCAACTGTCTCCAATACTTTTTTCCCTTTAGAGTCATAAATTTGTATCTGTACATTTGTATGATAAGCGAATCTATTAGGAATTTCCCATGTATCATTTATACCATCCCCATTAGTTGGAGAAACTATATTAGGAACAATTTTCTTTCCATCATCTTCCACTACCTCTATCTTTTTTGTTACCAAACAGTTTCCCACACGAGCCTGCAATATATAAAATCCTATCTTATTAACTTCTAATTTTTCGGTACTTGATAATAAATTATTTTTATCATCAAACCACTCATAACTGTCAGCCCCACTAGCGGTAACTATAACAGTACCGGATGAATCCATTACAATAACTCCAGAGGGAGTTACATTGATAACCCCTTCATCAAACTTCACTATCTTAATCTTTTCTAGTCTTTTCTCGCAACCAAATCCTGAAACCACCAATTCATATTCTCCTACTTCACCTACTTCTAACGTTGATGGATCTGCTACTGAGATAGGTGTATCCTCTCCATCCTTAAACCATTCATAGGTGAAGCCTGCTACAACAGGAGCTACTTTTAACGTTATTTTATCATTCTCACACAAAGCATTTGAAAGTGAGGAAGAAGTTATTTCTGGATCTTCTATTGTTAGCAATACGTTCAAAACATTAGACTTACCTAGTATCCCTCTACTACTAACCTCTAAAGAATATGCACCGTTTTTCTCGTAAGAATCAATAATAATCTTATCCTCTATTTCTCCTGCAATCAATTCATTGTCTTTGTACCATTGCTTATCTAATACGTCTATTTGTTCCTTGGACAATGGATACTCCTTATCATTAACTCCTACTCCATCAACTCCTACAATACTCAACTCTACCTTAGTAGATTTACAACCTTCATAGTTTAGATCTGCGCGAATTACTGGCTTAAATGACTTTGCATCAACTAAACAATATTCTTCTGACTTTTTTTCTACAGAACAATCTGAAGAAGCATCTGTAACAATTGCATAGTAGCAACCAGATTCTGTAGCATTCATACATAACTGCTCTTTAGATGCCAATGAATTTCCATTCCTATACCATTGTATTTTTGCAGTTGCGGGGGCTGTATGCGAAATACACAACTCTTTAGTTTCATTAGGAAGAAGTAACGTTTCCAGAGGCCCTGATGTAGTAACCTCAAAACTAGCTGCTGTTTTGGGTTCTAAAATAACATTAGAAGATCTGCTAACACAACCTTGAACACCTACTTCTAAATAATAGGTCCCAAATTGATTGGTGCTAGGCGTTTCATAAGTATGTGAACTTGAAGAAGACACTTGCTGACCATCCTTATACCATGTATATGTATATGTATCATTTTTTACCGTTGCTTCAAAAACATGTGTTTCATTAGCACATATTTGAACTGGGCTTCCTCCTTTTATTTCTGATTGTGAAGCATCAACAACCGTTAATGACGAAACTGTTGACTGAACTTTTCCACAAGCTCCATAATCTACCCTAGCTTGGTACCTCCCTTCCTCAGTAACTGTTAACTTAGGTTCTTCAGTCGTTACAAAGAATACATTATCTTTAAACCATTGATAAGATCCTTTTTTTGTAGTGTTCAACTTCATTTCGTAACTCCCTCCTTCACAAACAACAGCGTCCTTGAAATCATTAAGTACCATTGTAGGTCCTGGAAACATATCATATGCTTGGAAGACATCTGATTCAGGACTAAATTTTTCAGGAGAAGTGGATCTTATCCTTAACTTAAACCCCCTTCCAAAAGTATCGGGAGGCACTTGGAAAGAAGTTGACAATAGCCCTGCTCCGTTTTCTCCAGGAATCGTTTTTATACTCTTCAAAGGATCATTAGGGTCATTAAATAATCCATTTGCATTTGACAATTCTATATAAAAGATATTATCACCACCAAAACTAGCTGTTTTTTCTACCGTTATTTTAAAATCATTAAAACTACCTTTTGCACAAGCATGTTTAAACCCTACAAACTCGGGTTTTAACAGCTCCTGAGCTGTTAATTTAAAACAGCTTATAAACAACAGCCCTAAAAGTATTTTTACGCTTTTAGTATACATTTCTTAACAGGAATTTGGGGGTAACAAATTTATAGTATTTTTAATAGGTAACCAACCTTCACTTTAAAAATATCTTGTGAAGGTACAAAAATTAACTTTATTTTTAAATTCTTAAAAATTCTTTTTTTTCAGTTTCGTTATACAATAATAAAAAAAAACACGTTTTTTGTAACATCAATTGTGAATTATATCCTAAATTACATTTTTAATAATATAAATTTATAGTTACCTCTCTTTTCACCCATTTATGCTATACTTAAAGATTTTAAAAGATTTACCTGCATCCAAAAAATTAGTAACACAATGCTTAATACTACTTTTTCCACACCTACTAGTAGCCCAAACTGGCGGAGAGTATATATATCAGTTTTTGAATACTCCTACTTCTGCTAGACAAACAGCTCTTGGAGGAAAAGTTTTAACACTCACTGATGATGTAAACCAACCTACTTGGAATCCTGCTACTATCAACCAAAACTTAAGCAAACAACTCTCTGTGAACTATGTCAGTTACTTAGGAGGAATTAACATAGGTTCTGCTTCATACGCACAAAAGATAAACAGGCGTCTTGGAACTTTACAGGGTAATATCAAATACATCAACTACGGTACCTTAATTAGTGCTAATGAAAATGGAGAAGAAACAGGCAACTTTAATGCTAGTGATATTGCTATTTCAATTGGTTATGCTAAAAGAATTAATAAAAGCAATTTTTACCTTGGAGCTAATCTAAAATTTGTAAACTCTCTAATTGCTACTTATAACTCTTCTGGTATTGCCTTTGATTTTGGTATCTTTTTTTATGATAAAAACAAACCTTATACAGCTACAATTGTGGCAAGAAATATCGGGACTCAAATTACTTCTTTTAATGGTTACAACGAAAAACTTCCTTTTGAAATAACTATGGGATATTCTTATAGGCTTAAAAATGTTCCTTTAAAGTGGTACGCAACTATTGATAATCTGCAAAAATGGAAGGTTGGAGTTCCTAATCCATCAAACCAAACCTCTGATTTAGAAGGAAACACAACTACTGAAAAAATCTCTTTTTTAAATAATCTTTTTAGACATATTATTATTGGTGCCGAGTTATTTCCTGAAAGTCCCGTTAACCTTAGAATCGGCTATAATTTTAGAAGAGGAAAGGAATTAGAATTGCAAAATATTAGAACCTTTGGAGGAATATCTTTCGGTTTTGGACTAAAGATGAATTCGCTAAAATTCAATTATGCCTATTCAAAATTTCACTCAGCTTCCAACGTCAGTACCTTTAGCTTACAAATAAATTTAGATAAAGGACAAAGAGGAAAAAAAGCTATTCGATATTAATTTACTTACAGTATCTTTGCAATACTTAATATCTTTTATGTCTAAAAAAATAACAATCGCAATAGATGGGTTTTCATCTACAGGAAAAAGCACCATCGCTAAACAACTAGCAAAAAAGCTAGGATACATATACGTTGATACAGGTGCTATGTATAGAGCTGTTACCCTTTATGCTATGAATCAAAACTTTATTTCTGATGACACTTTTGATTCTAACGGCTTAATAAACAATTTAAATCATATCAAATTATCTTTCCTTTTTAACGAAAACCTAGGGTATGCCGAAATGTATCTGAATGGAAAAAATGTTGAAAAACAAATCAGAACCATTGAAGTTTCTAAATTAGTCAGCCTTGTTTCTACAATCTCCGAAGTTCGTAAAAAACTCGTAGATGCCCAACAAGAAATGGGTAAAAATAAAGGAATCGTTATGGATGGTAGAGATATTGGTACCGTTGTTTTTCCTAATGCCGAATTAAAACTTTACATGACTGCTTCTGCTGATAAACGTGCAAAAAGGCGCTATAAAGAGTTGATTGACAGAGGTGATAAAGTTAATTACGATGAAATTCTACACAATGTGCAAGAGCGAGATAGAATAGATTCTACTAGAAAAGACTCTCCGCTCCTCAAGGCTAGCGATGCTATCGAGTTTGACAACTCTGATATGGGATTAGAAGAGCAATTTGAAAGAATTATGAGTTTAGTTAACAATCGAATTCAGTTTTAAATAAATAAAGAGCTAACTATCAAAAAGATACCTAAAAAATACAGCGAAGAGAGTAAAGTTCCTTCATAAGAAAACCAACTTTACTCTCTTCGCTGTATTCTGTATCATATATTTATTTTTTTCAAATATTGAATTCTCAGAGGGGTTATTCCTCCTTTTTTTAGCCCTTATTACTTTTTATCAATATTAAAGCTTATAAAAATTAAGCACTGAATCTGAGGTTAATTCCATTGGAACACTATCCACTTTAAAAAGTCTAGCTGTAAAAGCTCCTCTCAACCTTATCTCACTCCCCATAACCTCTAACCAACTTCCTTCTCTTAATCCTAAAACTGAAGTATTATTAAAAATATGGTATTCTTTTATTCTAGTTTCTCTTGTTTCTCCCATATGAGTATAATTTTCTACCGGATCTAGATAATGTGCATTGATATTAAATGGAATAAGTCCTAACGTATCAAAGCTCGGCGGATAAACAATAGGCATGTCATTCGTATTCATCATAGTCACTCCGCATATGTTACTTCCCGCACTTGTTCCTAAGTAAGGAATTCCACTTTTTACAACATTTTTTAAATCTACTAAAATATTATTTACATATAATTGATTTACCAACTCAAAAGTATTCCCTCCTCCCGTAAAAATTGCTTCTGCTTCTTGTATCGCTTTTTTAGGTGCTTCAAACTCATGAATTCCCTTTACCTCAACTCCAATCTTTTTCAATCCCTTTCTAGCAACCTCTGTATATGCTTCATAAGATATTCCTCCTGGTCGTGCATAAGGGATAAACAAAACTCTTTTCACTTCTTTAAACAATTCTTCTAAAGAAGGTAATAAATATTCTAAGTATTCACCTCCATAAACTGTTGATGTACTTGCTATAATCATTTTTCTCATAATGCAAATGTATTATTTTATACCATAAACCCCCCAAGCAACTAACTTCTTCTCATTAAAAATCTCCCTACCGAACACACATTACTCATTAACAAATACTTACTTCCTTAATAAAAGCAATTGATCTAAACTTTCAAACTACTCACCGACAGGTATTTACCACTAAAAACTAATTTTTCTCTTTTTAAAAGAATAAAAGATATTTTTAATCGGTAACCCTCTAAAACTATCAAATGATGAAACGAAACCTATTGAAACCCTTAACCTTATTTTTAATCGCACTCACAATCAGCTGTACTCAAAGCACTATATCTCCCACGGAAGGCCAATCTCCAGATGAAATTCTAGAAAAGGCTTACTTAGAAATGATAAGCCAAAGAGGAAAACCATCTCCTCCTAATATTCCTAAACATAATCCTAAAAAAGTATATATACACTATATGCCTTGGTTTTACAGCATGGAACACGATGGATTTTGGGGACAGCATTGGACTATGACAAATAAAAATCCTGACATCATGGACTCAAATGGTAAAAGAGAAATAGCTTCTCATTATTACCCTCTAATAGGCCCGTATTCTTCTAATGATGATGATTTACAGGAATATCATTTACTGCTAATGAAACTTTCTGGTATTGATGGAGTCATATTCGACTGGTATGGAAGTAGAGATGTACACGATTACCAAGATTTAAAAAACAGTACTGAATCTTTTATTGACGAAATCGAAGAGGTTGGTCTAGAATTTGCCATTATGTATGAAGATAAAGCGGCTAAACATACAATGACTCAAGAAGTAGAGTTCTTCAGTATTTCTGCTGCTATTTCTGATTTAGAATATATTCAAAACACCTATTTTACAAGTGATAATTATATAAAAATCAATGGGTCTGAATTATTATTTATTTTTGGTCCCGATTTTATTATCGATCCATTAGACTGGGAACTTATAGTATCTCATTTAGACTCCCCTCCTTTCTTCATGTCTTTATGGAAAGCTAGTAGTAGATTAGGAAAATACGCAGGAGGAGAATTTAGCTGGGTAGATACAGGTCATATGAATACATTATTTTACTATTACGAATATTCTATGCTAAATAACATCAAAACAGTAGGCGGTATATATCCTAGATTCAATGATTTTTATGATGAAGGAGGATGGGGAACTGCTAGTAATAATGATTGGGATATATTTAGTAATGGTTCTCAAGTTCTCGACGAAACATTAGCATTAACGCATGCTTATCCCGTTGAATTTATTCAAATAATTACTTGGAATGATTTTGGAGAGGGAACCATGGTAGAACCTACAGAAGAGTTTGGGTTTTCTCTTTTAGAAAGAATTCAATCTTACACAGGTGTTCAATATACTATTGAAGATTTACAACTTCCTTATAAGTTATATTTACTAAGAAAAAAACACAAAAATGACGCTAGGCTTCAAACCATTTTAAATAGAGCATATCAAGCTCTTTTTATGCTAGACTTAGAGTATGCAGAAGTATTATTATCAACCATACAAAAAAAATACAGCCTGTAATTTTTACAGAATATAATTCTACATAAAGAAGCTATTTAATTATGATAATTAAATAGCTTCACGTAACAAAAACTAACAAATTCAATAAAAATTACTTATTGAAAATTTTTATCCCCTTTAATGGGATTGTACACATAATTGAACGTGTAATATCTTGAGCTTTCTTGAGAAAATGTTTTATCTTTATAATAACTTAAAATTTCTAGCTTCGCATAATTTCCATCAATTGTTTTTACCAAAATTACCTTCCCTGCAATTGGGCTAATACTGTGCGTAGCCAAGGTATAAGTGTACCAACCATTATTACTACCTGTTGGTATTGCTAACTCATCTATTGCGTCTTGCTTAAAAACAGCATCGGATGGAACCTCTACTAAAGATTCAAAAGTTGTTTTTGAAAGCAAAGCCATATTTGCTTCTTTAGTTCTATCAATATCTTCTAACAATTTCCCTTTTTTTCCACCATTTACAATAATTTCCGTGGCTCTAAAGGCAATATCCCAATTATCACCATCAACTTGCTTTCCTTCTTTAAAACTGAATTTTGTAAATTTCCCTGTATAAGTACCTCTACCTTCCGCAGGAGCATGTAAATTCTCTATTTTACCAGAAATAGGGCTATTTTTTTTATACGTATTCCAACCATAATTATCCGTATCATCTACCGCTGGAATTGCCATTTCTTTCCCTTCTTCTACAGATTTTATCTCTTTCTTATATATTGAAAGCTCTTTATCTTTTACATTTTTAAAGAAAAGCACATAAAAAGTACCATTTTTTTCGTTTACACCAATCCAACGATGCTCTTCATTCGAATAGTATTCTTTTTTCATTTCATAATCAGCCTGTGCCAAACCTCCACTTAAACGATATGTTATTTTTTCCTGTTCTATCTTATAAGTAACTGTTTGTTTCACTCCCTGAGCATTGAAGTCTCTCACAAAAGTTCCTTCAAAAGCTAATGTCTCATTTTTAGGGGGTAGAATTTCATCATTATCACTACAAGAAATAGCTACAAAAGCCCAAATAGCTATGTATAAAATTGATTTTAAAACCTTCATCTTTTTTATTTAGATTATTATAAATTATTATTAAATTTTAAATGTAACACGCCCATAATAGGATCTTCCTAGACGTAGCACATTGTCATTATTTTTGAAATTTACTTTATTCTCTTCTCCCCTTTCATCTAAAAGGTTATCTACTCCAATTTGCACACTCATTAAGTTAAAAAACGTTTTCTCAACAGCCATATTAACTTGAATATTCTCTGAAACAAAATTATCATAATCATCTATAATACCTTGGCTATCATTAGTATCAATAACAGCATATTTACTACGATATATGGCTCTTAAATTTGCTCTTAAATCTTGATCAAAATTTTCATAAAAAAGCTTAACATTAGCTGTATGCCTAGACCTATTTACTAAACCGAAATAAGCCTCTTTTTCTACTTTAAAAGAAACTCCATTGGCATCTTTTACAAACAAGCCGTCTTCTTCTATTAATTTTTCTTCCTGCTTATCTCCCGTATCTAAAAATTGATACCCTGCTAATATCCTTAAGTTATTACTAATCTTATAATTCAAATCTAACTCTACTCCTTGTGTATAAACACTAGCTATATTTTTATATGAGAAAGTTCTCGTTCCATCTGAAAGCCCAAGATCTGCTGGTTTTAATCCAGTATCAAACGTTTCTATTAAATCTTTTATATCGTTTCGAAATAAGTTAATTCCAATTTTTAATTTGGACACAGGTTTTAACTGAAAACCAAGATTGTATCCTACAGAGTTTTCTGGCTTCAGCTCCTTTTCTATATTTTCAACTCCTGAAACACCAACATATACATCATGCAATGTTTGTGTTCCTAAAACAATATATCCCACAGAACTATTTCTAAAATTAAAATACAATTGCCTAAAATCAGGCGCTTTAAAACCATATCCTACGGAACTTTTAATACTAAAGTTATCATTCAATTCATAATTAATGGATAGTTTTGGAGAAAATGCCGATTTATATTTATTATGACTATCAAATCTTGCCCCTAAAACAATATTCATTTTTTTAACTAAATCAACATCATACTGACCAAAAATATACTGTGCCTCGTATTTCTTTTTCCCTTCAAACTCACTACGTTCCAATTCATCAAAATTAGCTCCGATACCTGCTATCAAATCTCCCTTACCTACCGTAAATCTTGTTCTAATTTCCGGCCTTAGTAACCCTCTATCAAATATTGATTTTTTACCATCAAAAAAACCTTCCGTTTTAAAACGGGTTGCATAAAGCGTATAATCCATACTCCATTCAGCTGAAAAAGCATAAGATATTCTCGTATCAATATTCCAATCTGTTTCACTATTCTTTACTGAAAAAACATGTTGCTCTTGCTCATATAACCTGCTTGACACTATCGTTTTCATCTTATCAGAAAAATCATAGCTTAATTGCAAATTCCCTGTAAAATTTTGATGAGGATGCATTGTTTTAGCCTGCTTAGTTTCTGGAGATAAATCAAACCCATTACTTGAATTCAAATTAACCCCTGCCACAACACCAAATTTTTCAGATTTTGTTATTACATTGGTATTAATATCTAACTCATTCTTAGCGCCACCTCTAGTAAACAGCTGTAGGTTTCCTTTAAACTGATTTGCTTTAGGTTGTTCTGTAATTATATTTATAACTCCTCCAATAGCCTCTGATCCATACAAAGAAGAAGAAGGTCCTTTTACAATCTCTATTTGCTTAATATTATTTACTGTCAACCTTCTCAAGTCTATATTTCCTGCTGCTCTACCAACTATAGGAACCCCGTCAATCAATATTAATGTATAATCTGCAGCTACTCCTTGTATCTGTACACCTTCTGAATTGCCAAAATCAGACACCATAACAATACCTGTTTGCTCTAATAATATATCTCTTAAACGCACTGTTCCTGATTGTTGTAATTGTTTTTTAGACACTAAAGTTACCGGCATAGGAACCGCTCCCAGCCTTCTTTTAGTTCTAGTTGCTGTTACCACCACCTCTTCTAACTGATTATCTTGCACCACCTCTTCTTCTACACCTTGAGCAAAAGCAACAGTGGTAATCAATCCAAAAACATAAAACAACTGTTTATTTAGAAACATTCTTGATAATTTTATTGCAAATATATGCAATCTATTTTTATTGAATCTAAATAAAATATGTATTTTTGCAGAAAAAATAATTAATCAATAAAAAACAATGAATAAAATAATTTTAAGCAGTTTGCTCTTTATTACAGCGCTAACAATTAATGCTCAATCTAAAAAAACTAAAGACAGAAATGCCATAAAAAAAATGTGTGGTTGTTTTGAAGTTACTTTTAATTTTACTGAAACATTCAACTACAGCAAAGATTCATTATACCAACCTTCTAAAACAAAAATATCAAAAGCTTTAGAATGGGCTGAATTGATAGAAGATGATAAAAACAAGATTTCTATTCAGCATCTATTACAAGTAGGAAACCCAGCAAAACCACATATTGTAAAACATTGGAGGCAAGACTGGCTATATCAAAATCGTGATTTCTACATGTTTAATGGTGATAATAACTGGTTATTTCTTACAAAACCAAAATCCGAAATAAGAAAACAATGGACACAAAAAGTATATCAAGTAGATGATAGCCCTCGTTATGAAGGATCTGGTACTTGGGTTCACGTAGATGGAAAGAGTTATTGGGAAAATGATACTGACGCTCCTTTACCTAGAAGAGAATACACTAAAAGAAATGATTATAACGTAACAGGAAGAGGCAATCGTCATGAAATTACTGATTACGGATGGTTGCATGATCAAGACAATAAAAAAATAATCAGAAAATCTGGTGAAAAAGATATTTTATTGGCAAGAGAAAAAGGATACAATACCTATGTTAAAGTTCCCGATGCTAGATGTAAAGCAGCTCAACAATGGTGGAAAAAAAATAATGCTAAATGGCAATTAGTAAGAAATAAATGGGATAAAGTATATGGTCAAAACAAAAACCTTTCATTAAAAGCCAAAGTTCGTAATAAAAATCTATTCAAATACTTATTTAGTGATGACTACAATGAGGAAAAAGAAATTAATGAAGTTATAGAATCTTTTGTAGCACAATAAATCATGAGAAATCCATTTAAAGTTATCTTATTTTTAAATCTATTCATAATTACTTCAACTATTATTTCCCAAGTAAAAAATCCTTTTTTAAATAGGAATTTTTGGAAAACAAATCCTAGTATTAAAACTATCAAACAGAAAATACAGGAAGGTCATAGTCCAAGTGCTCTGAATAAATTTGGTTTTGATGCTGTTGTTTATGCTCTTTTAGAAAACAATAGCAAAGAAGTCATCAAATACCTACTTTCTAAAAAAGGAAACGATATCAATAAGCTAACTCATGATGGAAGAACCTATATTTTTTGGGCCACCTATAAAAATAACCTACCTATTGTAAAATATTTATTAGCAAATGGAGCAAAAACAACTATTATAGATGATAAAGGATACTCTATTTTAAATTTTGCTGCAGTTACTGGAGTTGACAACCCAAAATTGTATGACCTCTTCATTAAACATGGTGCCAATGTTTTAACAGAGGTTACCCCTAAAGGAGCAAATCCACTCTTACTAATAATTCCTAATCTAAAAGATTTTTCAATGGTAGGTTATTTCATTGATAAAGGACTTAGCTTATATAGTACTGATAAAAATGGTAACGGGGCTTTTAACTATACTGCTCAAAAAGGTAATAAATCCATGCTCTCCTTACTTATAAAAAAAGGACTCCCTCATAAAAAAATAAATAAAATAGGTGGAAATGCGATGCTTTTTGCTACTAAACCCTCTAGAAAAGGTTATAACTCGTTAGATTTTTTCAAATACCTAGAAAAACTAGGTATTTCGCCTAATATTACCAATAAGGAAGGAATAAATCCACTTCATAATTTAGCTTATCGTAATAACGATATAAATACTTTTCACTATTTTATTAATAAAGGACTTGATATTAACCAAGTTAATAATGAGGGAAATACTCCTTTATTAAATGCTGCTTCTAGAAATTCTATTGAAATCATACAATTATTAACCAATCAAAACACCAATATCAATCATGTTAATAAAAAAGGACAATCTGCTCTAATGAAAGCCCTAAACAACAAGATGGATGTGATTCAATTTTTACTGTCAAAAGGTGCTAGTATAACCCATACAGACAATATGGGTAACAACTTAAGTTATTATTTATTTAATACTTTTTCATCAAAAGAAGACACCACCTTCTTAAAAAAATTAAAAATATTAGAAGCTAAAGGCTTAGTGGTCACAAAACCTCAAGGAAATGGAAACACTTTATATCATTTGGCTGTAAAAAAACAACAATTACCTTTATTGCATTTTATCAAAAAATATACTATTGATATCAATGCTAGAAACCAAGAAGGGCTTAGTCCTTTACAAAAAGCTGTAATGACTGCTAAAAATGACGTTATTATAAAATATTTAATTTCTGAAGGAGCAAACACCTCTATTAAAACCGAATTTAACGAAACGCTATATGACTTAGCTAAAGAAAATGAGGCCTTAAAAGGTATAGATCTTAATTTTTTACAATAAATTATTTTACTAAAACAAAAGAATATGAAAACAATAAAAAGAACATTTTTTGCTATGCTAGTTATTTTTGGACTAACTGCTTTTTCTACTCTAGAGAGTACTAGCTATAAATGCATGATTCAAATGAAAAATTATACTGGAGAAGGTGCCTATATTGTTATCTCTTTACTAAACCCAGCAGGAGCTTACGAAGAAACGCTATATGTACAAGGTGATGATGAAGAATGGTATCATGACATAACGAATTGGTGGAATTTTCAAGGAAGAGTACGTAAAAATATTGACGCTATCACTGGAGCTACTATTAGTGGAGGCAACCGAGCTTTTAGCGTTATTAAAATTGATGATAGCAAAATAAATAAAGGTTATAAAATAAGATTTGAAACCGCTGTAGAAGACCAAGAATACTATACAAATGACATAGAGTTCGAACTCACTACTGAAAATTTAAAAAGTAAAATTGAAGGAAAAGGCTTTATACGCTACATCCGAATAATGCCACAATAATCTAACAAAAATGATCACTTCTATTTGGAGGTATAGCCACTTAACTTTGGCTATATCTTCTTTTATTTTTATACTCATAGCTTCTATTACAGGGGGTATTTTAGCATTAGAGCCTATAACTAATCAGTTAAAAACCTTTACGATAAAAAATTCTAATGAAATTTCTCTTTCAAAAACCATTTACTCTTTACAAAGAGAATATCCTGAAATTGTAACTATTCAAGTAGATGATAATAATTTTGTAATAGCCTCTATTATCAATAAAGATGGAAAAAGTGAATCTTTCTACATCAACCCTACTACAGGAAAAAAAATGGGAAACCTTATCGAAAGAAATCCTATTTACAAATGGGTTACGAACTTGCATAGATCTCTCTTTTTAAAATCTACAGGAAGGTTTATTGTTGGCTTCATCTCTCTTCTTCTCTTTTTAATAGCCATTACAGGAACCATTTTAATTATAAAAAGACAAGGAGGGCTTTTGCTCTTCTTTAAGAAAATAATTAAAGAAAAAACACATCAATATTACCATGTCATACTAGGTAAATATACCTTAATCCCAATCATTATTATTACGATTACTGGTGTTTATTTATCTCTAGAGAAGTTTTCGCTACTTCCTAAAACAAAAACATCTTACCAAATAAGTTCTGATAATTCTTCTATCTTAAAAAAAATACCTACTAGTAAATTCCCTATCTTTAAAAATACTTTTTTAAACAATCTTAAAAGTTTAGAATTCCCTTTCTCTGCAGAAGAAGAGGACTATTTCTTTTTAAAGTTAAAAGATAAAGAACTTTTCATTCATCAGTATTCTGGAGAAATAATAAGTACTCAAAAACTATCTTTTAGTAAAATTTTACTAGACTGGAGTCTATTCTTACACACTGGTCGCGGAACTCTTATTTGGTCTTCAATTTTATTGCTTACCTGCTGTTGTATCTTATTTTTTATATACTCAGGATTTTCAATTACCTTCACTAGGAATCAACATTTACCTAAGAATAAACACAATAAAGACAAAGCTGAATATATCATACTTGTAGGATCCGAAACAGGAAATACTTTTAAATTTGCAAACTCCTTAGCACAAGCATTATCTATTTCAAAAAAAATTGTTTTTATTGATAGTTTAAACAATTATAGCTCCTACAAAAGCGCCCAGTTTTTATTCATATTAACAGCTACTTATGGAGAAGGAGCTCCTCCTACAAATGCAAAAAAGTTTTTAACTACATTCCCTAACATAACCCCTTCTACAACAATAAAATACACCGTAATAGGTTTTGGTTCCTTAGCCTATAAAAACTACTGTAAATTTGCTATTCAAGTTGACTCTTTATTGCAAAATCATCCTAATTTTGAACAAATAATGGATCTCTATAAAATCAATAATCAATCTTTTAGCGATTTTAAAAACTGGGAAAAAGAATGGAACCATAAAAATGAATTAAAATTAGCTATCCCACAAAAAATAGCGAGCCCCAGAAAGCAACAAACATTCACCATTATAAAGAGAACAGCATTAAATCAAGACAATGTCTTTTTACTTCATTTAGCCCCTCTTAAAAAAATAACTTTTACGTCTGGAGATTTGCTTTCTATAACTCCACACCAAGATTCTATTGAGCGGCTTTATTCCATAGGTGCTATCAATGGAAATATTATTTTGAGTATTAAAAAACATGAATTTGGCGTTTGTTCTAATTTTCTAAACACCCTCCAACAAGGAGACAACATACAAGCCCATATCAAAAAGAATAAAGCATTTAATCTCCCTAAAAAAACAAAAGAAGCTATTTTAATAGCAAATGGTACGGGAATTGCCCCCTTTTTAGGCATGTTAGAACAACCTTCTATACAGAAACATTTATTTTTTGGAGTAAGAACTATCAATTCTTTGGATATATATGCTCCTTTTTTAAAGAATTCAGGTACAAAAACAACTTATATTGCCTATTCTAAGGAGCTTTCTAAAGAAAAAAAATACGTTCAGGATCTCATCTTGGAAAACCAACATACAGTAGCTAACACTTTAAAAAATGATGGTATTATCATGATTTGCGGTTCCATTTCTATGATGAACGGCACCTTAAAAATTTTGGAAGAAATTACGCTAAATATCTTAGAAACCCCTTTGAAAACTTACTGGGAATCAAATCAAATTAAAACCGACTGTTACTAATTTTAATCATTTATTCTTTCTTTCCACAAACGGATTCTAATTAATCTGGTACGAATTCTAATTTCCTTACTCTTTATCTTCTTCACTCTTCTACCTTTAAAACTATATCTGATTCAAGAAGCTTGCTTTGCGAAATACAAGTAAGCTTCTTAATCAATTAGTTATTCACTCAACTTATATAGTCATATGCCATACAAATAGTTTGAATTATTTTCTAGCATTGCTTCAACAACAAGCTAAATAAAAAAATAAACTGTATGCAAAACTTTAGGATACAAGAAATATAAAAGTTCAAAATAATAAAATTATGAAAAAATCATTTTTAAAAACAAGTATCATTGCTTTCTCTTTACTTACTGGAACATTCATTAGTTGTAAAAAAAGTATACAAAAAAGTAACTTTTCAACATCTTCGCAAACAACTTCTAAAAGCGATACCCTCTCTTTTCCTATTAGAAAACCTATCGTTTTTATTACGAATCATGATAAAGGAACCAGTGACTTTTACGCTAGTGCCTCCACTTATTTCAAAAGCAAAAAGTATCAAATTATAAATAACACCTCTTCTTTGGAAGAAATTATTAATTGGATAAATACGAATACTACTCAAAACCCGTATGGAGAAATTCACATTGTAGCCCTTAACAATCCTTGGAAAGGAATGAGTTTAAAAACAGTAATGAATGGAGAACCAATTACAACTATCTCTTTAAATAAGCATCTCTCAAAAGGAACATTGCCTAGTATAAAAAGCGGTATCACTAAGGATTCTAGAATTATATTTCATTCGTCTGACATAGGTAGTAACCAATCATTAATAAATCTTTTAAAAAGTGCTTTTACAAACTCTGAAACTCCTAAAATTATAACCTCTCCCTACTATAGCATATTTGGGGGTCAATTTTCAAATTACTATTTAGCAAAACCTTACTATGTGTTTTATCCTACAGCAAACTCTCCCGGAAAAACTGATTTATCAAAAGAAATCGCTAAAAAATATCCAACTGAAAAAGAGATAGAATGGTTTGAGGCTCTAACAAATGAATATGAACGCTATATCGGAGAGGCTTATACCCTTCCATGTAACGTTCCTATTGAATGGGAGTTCGATTACTATAACTCTAATCATACTATCCCTAACTTTCATAACAGTAAAGAAATCATAGTTTGGATAAAAAATAATAAAAATTTAATTACAGAACTGGAAAGGCTACAGATTCCTATAAAAAAATTCAGGTGGTCTTATACTATAAAAAATAATAAATTAACAATCAAAGGTAAAGCTACCGTCTTATGCGTATTGAAACCTTTAACAAAACCTTATGGAGACTTGAAATACCTAGAACCCGACACTAATAATAAATGTTTATATACTATTAACTAATTCGATTATAAAAGTAATTGTTTAGTTTGAACAATTACTTTTTTACTGTAAGTTTGCTTATATGAAATTGCTTCAAAAAATACCCTTCTTTTTTATACTGTGCTTTCCTGCATTTTTAATTGCTCAGAACAATAATATTGCGGAACATTATGTACTGGATAATTATACGCTAAAAAACTACACCACTAAAGATGGATTGCCTAGTAACAATATAACTGCCATTACTCAAGATAGTATTGGTTACCTTTGGTTTTCTACAAATAAAGGAATTACTCGTTTTGACGGTAATCGATTTATCACCTTCACAGAAAAAGATGGGTTACAATCCAATAAGGTAAATTGTATAGGTATAAAAAACAATACTATTCTAACAGGAACCGATCGTGGGTTATCTATAAAAAACCAAGATGCCTTTTTTAACCTAGAAAGTAAACCTATTCGTACAATAGCAGTTGTTAAAAACAGCATTTTTTTAGGCACCTCTCTTGGCATATCCCTAGTAAGAAAAGACTACATTGCTCCCATAAGAACCAATATCCTCGTAGATACATCCATTGTTTATGATATCAGCTTCGATGGTGAGTTTTTTTGGGTTGCAACTAGTAAGGGACTTTGGAAAACCTCCGACTTAACAAAAGAAAACACCATCAAAAGAATAGCTAAAGGAATATTTACCTCTATTTTTTTTAATAAAAGCCAAGTTATAGCAACTACTTATAATAGGGGGATATTAATTATTGAAGGTAAAAAAGTAACTGTAACCACTTCTCCTAAGCAAATAAATACTATAAAAAAAGTAGGTTCACAGATTTGGGTTGCTACAGAAAAAGAAGGAATTGAAGTATTAAACAACCATTGCTCCTTTTTAAGAAAAATTAATAAATATAATACTCCTATTACCAATAATATCAATTCAATTTTTGAAGACAACCAACAAAATATTTGGATAGCAACTCCTAATAAAGGCCTTTATAAATTTGAAAACGATCTCAATATTATCCCCCCAAAGTCAAAAATTGCTTTTGAAAACATTAACATTGTATATCAACCCCTTGACAGCATTAATATCAATGGATATTCAAAAATACTGCAACTCCCTTCTTATAAAAACCACTTATCTTTTACTTTTAAGACCATAAATGTTAATAATCCTCAAAAAGTTGAATACAGGTATAAATTAAACGATGCTTATAGTCCCTGGTCTAAAAACAACCATATAAACCTAGCTAATCTAAAAGCTGGAAGCTATATACTTACTGCTCAATCTAGAATAGACCAAGAGCACGAAAGTACCCCTATACAATTTCAGTTTTTTATTGATAAACCTATCTATGAAAAAACTTGGTTTCAATGGTTAACAATCGTAATTATTGCTTTGTTAGTAAGTTTTTCTGCTTATTTTTATGTTAAGAAAATTAAAACTGAAGATAACTTAAAAATTGAACAATTAGAGTTAAAGAATCATTTGTTACTACTTGAGCAGAAAGCACTCCGATTACAAATGAACCCTCATTTTATTTTCAATGTTTTGAATGGCATTAAAGCGCTAGGAAGCACCGGTAAATCTGAAGAATTAAATACTACTATCAGTAAGTTTGCTACCTTACTACGCTCCATTTTAAATAATTCTCGTGTACATGAAATTAGTTTAGCCAAAGAAGTTGCTACTTTAAAAAATTATATAGAATTAGAACAACAAATAAGTATAAAATCTTTTAACTATATCATAAAAACGAATATGGATCTAGATACCGAAGAAATTCTTATTCCTCCTATGTTAATTCAACCTTTTGTTGAAAACAGTATCAAACACGGAATCCAACTGGCTACTGAAAATGGAGAAATATCTGTTATTTTTTCTATCAAAAAAAATTTTCTAAACTGCACTATTAAAGATAATGGAATTGGATTTCATCAATCCAAAAAAACAAAAAGTATCCGTAAGCATAATTCTCTAGCTGTAAAAGTTACTCAAGAACGAATAGAAAACCTAGCTGGAAATGATTCTTTTTATATTGATGAAATCTTAGAAAACAATATTGTAAAAGGAACCAAAGTTTGGTTTAAGATACCTTTAAAAACCGATTTTTAAAAATGACTACATATACCGCTATTATAATTGACGACATTCCTTCTGCTATAGAAATGCTTCAAAACGATATTTCAAAAAATCATTCTGAAATAGAAATTACTGGTACTGCTAAAAGCGTTGTTGAAGCTTCAAAACTCTTAACACAGCAGCAACCCGATATTTTATTTCTTGATATTATGCTAGGCGATGGAACTGGTTTCGACATCTTAGAAATTCATCCCGATCTTTCTTCTAAAATTATTTTTGTAACCGCTAGCGATGAGTTTGCTATTAAAGCTTTTAAATTTGCTGCTATTGATTACGTATTAAAGCCATATTCTAATGATGACTTAAAAGCTTCTATTCAAAAAGCAAAAAATCAAATTCAGCCTGACAAAGAACAGCTTTCCGTTTTACACCAATCAATAAGACAACCTGATATACGACCTGAAAAAATTTCATTGCATACTTCTGATAAGATTGTAGTAGTTCTTTTAAATGATATTATTAGGTGTAAATCAGATAATAATTATACTGAATTTTATATGGCTAATGGACAAAAAATATTGGTTGCTAAGACTTTAAAATATTTTGCTGATATGCTTAAAGAGTTTCAATTTTTGCGCGTACATCAAAGCCATCTAATTAATATTCAGTATGTAAAAGAATTTATAAAGTCAGATGGAGGCTACTTAATTTTAAAAAATAAAGATTCAATTCCTGTTTCTGTTCGAAAAAGAAATGAGCTTATAGAAGCTCTACGAAGTTTTTAACTTTTTTCTATTTCTCTATAATAAATATTAAATATAAAAATTTTGTTTATATTAGTATTATTAAAACTAAAAGTTATGGTTATCTTAAAGCCAGAAAAAGGGAGATTACTCATTGCTGAGCCTTCTATTTTGAACGATATTTCTTTTAAAAGATCTATTATCATGCTAACAGAGCATACAATAAATAGCTCTGTTGGCTTTATTTTAAATAAACCATTGGCTTATACTGTCAATGACTTAATTCCTGAAATAGATTGTCATTTTAATATTTTTCAAGGTGGGCCTGTAGAGCAAGATAATTTATATTTCATTCATAAAATTCCTGAATTAATCCCCGGAAGTGTAGAAGTTGCTAATGGCATCTATTGGGGAGGAAATTTTGATTCACTAAAAGTTTTACTAACCACCAATAAAATACAAGAAGATGATATTCGTTTTTTCTTAGGATATTCTGGATGGGGTTCTCATCAACTAGAAGACGAATTAGAAACAAACTCTTGGTTCGTTTCAGAAAATAATTACAAAAACATTTTCGCTATCAATAACGAAACTATCTGGAAAGATCAATTATTACTAAAAGGAGGAAAATATAAAATATGGGCTAATGCACCTAGTGATGTACAGCTAAATTAAATCAACTTATTAGCTTTCAGTGATCTCTAAAATACGTAAGTTTTTTTGTAATTTTTCACTAATAGTCGTCGAAAATTTTTTCTTACGATACTTTGTTACTGGTTGAATTCCTACGATAGCATTGGTTATAAAAATCTCATCTGCTTTTTGCAACTCAAAAGGAGAAATTATCCCTTCTTCCAATGTAAACTCTTCTTTTTTATCTAGCATTGCAATCACTTTTTTTCTTACCACCCCTTTTAGCGCCCCTTCTGTTAATGCAGGAGTTTTAACGGTGTTTCCTTTGATTATAAAGATATTTCCATTCGTGACCTCTACTACTCCTTTTTTTTCGTTCAATAGAACACAATTATCTAAATCATTTTCTTCTGCAAAAACACTCGCTAAAGTATTCAGCATTCTATTTGTTGTTTTTATCGTTGATAGCAATCCTGAATAATTATAAAAGTCTTTATATAAATCGATCTCATAACTTGGCTTTGTTTGATACGCATATGCTTTTGCTTCTATTAAATAATCTATCTCATTAGTTTTTGGAGCATATAAACCTCCATCTTTTCTATATACAGTTAAGCGAACTCTATAAGAAACAGCTTTCTCTTGAGCTCTTATCAACCTCAATATTTCCTGCTCCAAGAACTCAAGGGTAAATGACATTGGTATTTTCATCCTTAGCATTCTCATAGAAGCCATTAAACGGAAGTAATGATCTTCCAAGAAGATCACTTTATTTTGCTGAACCTTAACTGTTTCAAAAATAGCATCTCCAAACTTAAATCCTCTATTTTCAATTGAAATTTTTAGATTTTCAGATAATAATTCTCCGTTATAATTTACCATTGTGTATTTTTTTATGGCGCAAATTTAGTATATTTCATTAAGTAGCATCATTTATTTTTTTCATTTCTCTAAAAAGTTACAATTCTACTCTATATACTACCCCATCCTTCTATCATTACTGTAGTTATTTTTTATCAGTTGAGTAGTATCTATAAAAAAACCATCAAATAAAATTTGATGGTTCTCCAGATTAATTCATTTTATTGTTATGCGCCTATAGTATGCTTCAATTCATCTATTTGATTTTCCCACAACATCTTTGATTCTTCTAAATCATCTTCGCTATCTGCAAAATCGGTAACCATCAAAGAAACATCTTTCGTTAATGCATCTACTTGAATTCGAAATTCAAAATAACTTTCGTCTCCTTCGCTCTCTGCCCACTTAAACTTTATTCTTTCATCACTTTTATTCACCAAAATCTTAGCTTCTTCTTCCGTTCCATCCCAAAAGAATGATATCTGCTTTCCTCTAGAGTTTACTTTATCAGCAAACCACTCTTCCAAACCTGCTGGAGTAGCAAAATATTGATACAACATACTTGGCGACGCATGTATAGGAAACTCTAATTCAAATTTAACTTTACTCATTTTATCTTCTACTTTTATAAAAAAACAATCACTTCTTTATCATAACAAATTGCTTTTCAGTATTTTAATTTAAAACCAATTTTAGAATTTAAATTATAACATAATTGATGCCAATATAGGCAAATATTCTTTTAAAAAAAATTAAAAAAAATATTGCAGAAAACGAAAAAGGTGTTATATTTGCACCCGGAATTAGGCGAGGTAGCTCAGTTGGTTAGAGCGCAGGATTCATAACCCTGAGGTCGGCAGTTCAAATCTGCTCCTCGCTACAAAGTAATCAAATTAAAAAAATGCGTCTTAAGACGCATTTTTTTATGGATAAAATTCTTAACCTGTTACAAAATAAAGAAGCATTCTCAAAAGTTAGAGTTACGCAACAATTAGGGTCAATCTATAATAAGAAAAACGCTAATAGGTAGCCATCTAAATTCTAAAACAGTATAAGCGTTTGAAATTTAATAGCAAAGCTCCATTCACTCTACTTAAGTTTTATTAACTTGCTACCTTAGGTAATTCGAGTGAAAACTATCTATAATAACAAAAAAAAGCTCACTGATTAAGTGAGCTTTTTAATGTGTCTAAATAAATACTAATAAAGACCTTTAAATGTTTTCATCGTGCTAAAAAATGCTCTTGTTTCATCTGTATTAGGATAAAGATTCATTTCTGAAATCCCCCATTCTCCTTCTACATTTTCTAACTTATACAAACCGTAAGATGTTGACATTAATTCTCTAGATGTATTAAATCTTTCAAAGAAAATTTGAGCATCTACATGATTCGCATCTTTTATAGTTATTCCTAATAACTTAACCCTTGTATAAAGATAGCCTGATGATTTTAACCTTCTAAAAAAGACTTTTGCTAAAATAGACGCCGGCAACTTTGTATTCCAAACAGATCCAAAGAAACCTCCCGTGTAAAAAGTAGTAATCTTTTCTTCTTCTGATGTATAATCATTAATGCTAACAACTCTATCTTGAACAAAATGAGAAATCCACCCCGATTCATCTAATTTAGAAAACACCAATGGTAAATCCATTTCGAATTTATACCTCAAAATATCCCATACAGCTACCTCATCTACATCATCTACCGAAGTTCTTCCTTCAACTTGGGAAACCATCGCTACTTGTTTAACATCATTTTGTCTTTCAAGCTCTTCAAATTGCTCTAACGTGTTATCACTGCAATTAAAAAAAGAAATTACAGATAATAATAGTACTAATTTTTTCATTGTTTATAATTATTTTAGGGCTGCAAAACTACTCTTTTAAGCTACCTACAATTAAGAATTTCCATCAATAATATTTATCTCATAAACACATTTTTTTATAGTGCTTACAAACCCATTCTTACTCTGTTAATTATGAAACACATCCATTTTTTTAGTTATTGAAAACACTTGTAAAATAATTAAAATACGACTTCCTTATACCTTAATAGCATCTCCCCCTCCCTTTCTGACTATATAATATTTAAAATAGTATATTTTCTTTAATTTCGTTTTTTTTATTTTATGTATAAAAAACAAAGAATTTCTATCTAGTCTAATAAAATCTACATCCCATCAAAATGCCTTTTACATTCTCCCACCCATCTATCATATTACTCTTTACTTACCTTCCTAAAAAATGGTTTTCATTAACAGGACTTGTTATAGGAAGCTTAACCCCCGATTTTGAGTATTTTATAAGAATGGAAATAAAGAGTACTTTTAGCCATACTTTAATTGGTCTTTTAGGATTTAATTTACCTCTAGGAATAACCCTTTCTTTTATATTCCACAATATTATCAAAAACGATTTATTCAATAACCTACCTCATTACTTCAAGTCAAAGTTTTCGTCTTTTAAAAAATTCAATTGGAATCACTACTTTATAAAAAATTGACCCATTGTAACTACCTCCATATTAATAGGGACTGTATCACATATTTTTTGGGATAACTTTACGCATCAGAATGGATATTTCGTTGAAAAAATTTCCATATTAAGAAATCCAATCTACTTTTTTAATCAAAGAGTTTTTGCCTTTAAAATACTACAACACACCTCTACCATAATCGGAGCAATCATAATTACCTACGCCATCTATAAGCTCCCTAGCTCAAAAATAAATGGTAAAAAGAACTCCCTAAGCTATTGGGCACTCGTATTTGGCCTCACCTTCGGAATCCTATTCCTAAGATTTTTCAACGAATTTAACCTAAATCAATATGGTAATATCATTGTTGCCTGCATCTCCTCTTTTCTTTTAAGCTTAACTTTAAGTCCTTTAATTCTTACTAAAATCAAACGCTCCATTACAAATGCAACAAAAAAAGACTCAGACATAAATGCCTGAGCCCTTTTCATCTATTTATTTAAGCCGCTTTAAAATAACTTTTCTAACAAATCATCTTCCACTAGATTGGGAATAGTGACCTTTAAACTCGGCGTACGCTCCATTTCTCGTTTTATAGCAAATAACGCCTCCTTATTCCTTGCCCAACTACGCCTAGCTATCCCGTTATTCACATCATAAAACAGCATACTTTTTAAGCGAATATCAGCTTCTGAGCTACCATCTAAAAGCATTCCAAAACCTCCATTCATTACTTCTCCCCATCCTACACCTCCTCCATTATGAATAGAAACCCAAGTAGCTCCCCTAAAACTATCACCAATAACATTATGTATTGCCATATCTGCAGTAAACTTACTTCCATCGTAAATATTAGAAGTTTCTCTATATGGAGAATCTGTTCCGCTCACATCGTGATGGTCTCTTCCTAATACAACAGGTCCTATTTTTCCTGCTGCTATCGCCTTATTGAAAGCTGCTGCTATTTTAGAGCGTCCTTCTGCATCTGCATATAAAATACGAGCTTGTGACCCTACTACCATTTTATTTTTTTTAGCATCTTTTATCCAAGTAATGTTATCTTGCATCTGTAATTGAATCTCTTCTGGAGAATTTTCCATAATTTCTTGCAAAACAGTAGCTGCAATTTCATCTGTTGTATCTAAATCTTCTGGTTTTCCAGAAGCACACACCCAGCGAAATGGTCCAAAACCATAATCAAAACACATGGGACCTAAAATATCTTGAACATAAGAAGGATACTTAAAATCTATCTCATTAGAAGCCATAACATCTCCTCCTGCTCTTGAGGATTCTAGTAAAAAAGCATTCCCGTAATCAAAGAAATAAGTTCCTTTTTCTGTATGTTTATTTATAGCAGTAGCATGTCTTCTTAAAGTTTCTTGCACTTTTTCTTTAAAAACCAAAGGTTCTTCTCTAATCAATCTATTAGATTCTTCATAAGAAATTCCTACAGGGTAATATCCTCCTGTCCAAGGAATGTGCAACGACGTTTGATCTGAACCGACATGGATAAAAATATCTTCTTCATAAAAACGCTCCCATACCTCTACAACATTTCCAATATAAGCTATAGAAGCCACTTCTTTTGCTTCCTGAGCTTCTCGTACTCTTTTCACTAAATCAGTAATATCATTCACTAGCACATCTACCCAACCTTGCTCATGTCTTTTTTCTGCTGCTTTTGCATTCACCTCGGCACAAACTGTTATACAGCCAGCTATATTCCCCGCTTTAGGCTGAGCTCCACTCATACCTCCTAATCCTGCTGTTAAAAATATCTTCCCTGCTGGAGTATCTTCTTTATCTAATATTTTACGAAAAGCATTCATAACAGTTATCGTAGTTCCATGAACAATTCCCTGAGGACCAATATACATAAAAGATCCCGCGGTCATTTGTCCATATTGAGATACTCCTAAAGCATTTAGTTTTTCCCAATCATCTGGTTGGGAATAATTCGGAATTACCATCCCATTAGTAACAATAACTCTCGGCGCATTTTTAGAAGACGGAAACAATCCCATTGGATGCCCTGAGTACATATGCAATGTTTGCTCATCCGTCATTGTTGCTAAATATTGCATTGTTAATAAATATTGTGCCCAGTTTTGAAATACAGCTCCATTCCCCCCATAAGTTATCAATTCTTCTGGATGTTGTGCCACTGCTGGGTCTAAGTTATTCTGAATCATCAGCATAATAGCCGCCGCTTGAGTTGATAACGCAGGATATTCAGCAATATCTCTGGCATACATCTTATATGACGGTTTGAATCGGTACATATATATACGACCAAATTTTTGTAATTCGTCAGCAAATTCCGCTGCTAACTCTTCATGCCATTTTTTAGGAAAATATCGAAGAGCATTTCTAATAGCCAATTGCTTCTCTTTATTAGACAATATGTCTTTTCTCTTAGGAGCCCTGTTTGCTCCCTTTGGGTATTCTTTTTTAACAGGTAATTCAGTTGGAATTCCTTGAAGTATATTTTCTTTAAAAGTCATCATCATATTTTATTTATTCACAATAAAAACTTGCTCTTTTACCATTTCTACTAGCTGATTGATATCGTCTTTCAAAACTCTATCCTCCTCTAACTTAGCTACTTTAGCTCTAATAATTTTAAAATTATCTTCTATTATCTCAGAAAAAGTATTAGGTCTCCTAAACTCCATTGCTTGAGCAGCATACATCAATTCTATAGCTAATATTTTTTCCACATTCCCTAAAATTTGATTGAATTTACGCCCTGAAATACTTCCCATAGACACATGATCCTCTTGTCCTAATGATGTAGGAACACTATCTGCCGAAGGAGGAAAACACAAAGACTTGTTTTCTGTAACTAAAGCTGCCGTAGTATATTGAGGTATCATAAACCCAGAGTTTAAACCTCCTGCTTCTGTTAGTAAACGAGGCAATCCATATTTTCCCTCTAACAGTAAATAGCAACGTCTGTCCGCTATATTTCCTAATTCAGAAGCCGCTATTGCTCCGTAATCCAAAGCCATTGCTAAAGGTTGTCCATGGAAATTACCTCCAGAAATAGCTTCTGTTTCACTCAATACAATTGGATTATCCGTTACTGCATTCATCTCTATTTCTGCCAATTCTTTTAAATGATAATACGCATTCCTAGAAGCTCCGTGCACCTGTGGAATACATCGCATCGAATACGGATCTTGAACACGATCGCAGCCAGCATGATTCTCAACATTTTGAGAGCCTTCCAATAGCATACGCATTCTTTCAGCTACTTTTAAATTTCCTTTAAATGGGCGTATGCGATGCAATGCTTCTTTAAAAGGAGAAACGCTCCCTTGGAAACCTTCCAAACTCATTGCCCCTGAAAGGTCTGCTAAACCTAACAAATACTCCATTTTTTTCAAGCCTACAATTGCGTGTGCTAAAATGAATTGAGTTCCATTTATCAACCCTAAACCTTCTTTTGCTTCTAGTTGAAGTGGAGCTAAGCCATGTTCTTCTAAAACTTCTTGCGCCTTTACTACCTTATCTCCCACCCAAAATTCTCCTTCTCCTAAAAGAGGTAAAAATAAATGAGACAAAGGAGCTAAATCTCCCGAAGCCCCCACTGAACCTTGCTCTGGCACAACAGGTAATATATCATTCTCAATAAAATACAAAATACGCTGTATCAACTCTAAACGAACTCCTGAAAACCCTTGACAAAGAGCGTGAACTTTACAAATCATCATTATTTTAGATAATCGCTTATCAATAGGCATCCCTACTCCTACAGCATGCGTAATTAGTAAATTTTCCTGTAATTTACTTGTCTCCTCAGGAGTTATCTGTACATCACATAAAGGCCCGAAACCAGTATTAATTCCATAAACAGCCTTATCTCCATTAGCCATGCTAACTACCTTTCCTCTGCATTTTTCTATATTAATAATAGCTTCACTTACTAATACCCCTTTCAAACTTCCTTCTGAAAGTGCTATTACCCTATCTACAGTTAATTGCTCTATTCCGTATTTAAACATATCCTTCAATTTTATTTTTATCAAAGTTATCTTTATTTTTGATGCTTAACAATACCAATAACATTATTATATGATACCCATAAGTTATCAATTAGAATTAAGACATCTTAAATATTTTTTAGCAGTTGCAGAAAGTTTACATTACAGAAAAGCTGCCGAAACCCTCTATATATCGCAACCAGGGTTAAGCAGACAAATTAAACAATTAGAAGACAATTTAGGCATACAACTTTTCGAGCGCCACAACAGAAAAGTAGAATTAACCAAAGCTGGAACATACCTCAAATACGAAATTACACGTCACTTAAAAGACTTAGATCATATCATCAATCACGCCAAACTACTTCACAAAGGCATCCATGGCAATTTAAACTTAGGCTATGTAGGTTCTGCCATGCAACAGTTAATTCCTGAGCTACTTTTAAAATTTAAAAAAGAGCATCCTTCCATCATTTTTAACTTAAGAGAAATGGACAATCGCAAACAGATCAGCAAACTACTATCCAAAGAAATTGATATTGGCTTCGTACGATTAGATCGAGCCCCTAAAAACTTAGAAGGAATTCCTATTTTAAAAGAAAACTTTTGCTTAGTACTTCCTAAAAATCATCCTATAAATGCAGTTAACTTTAAAAACATTAGCCAACTAAAGGAAGATTCATTTATCATGTTCGATCCTTCTTACAACCCCTCTTATTATGAAAGAGTTATGAAAATATTTAATGATAGCGGATTCACTCCTATTATTTCTCATAACACAATACACGCTAGCTCAATATATAGACTAGTAGAAAATAACTTAGGAATTTCCATAGTTCCTAAATCTCTATTGGTTGGCTATAATATGGACATTAAGTTTATTGAGCTCAAAAATGTTCCACACCAAACTATACTATCTATCGTATGGAGTAAAGAAAACAGAAACCCTACTCTCATTTCCTTTTTAAACACTATAGTAAAAAACAAACAAACTTAAACATCCTTACTACTATTTTGTTCCGCTATCCTTCTTTTGATTCTACTTAATGATTCTGGTGCAATTCCTAAATAAGAAGCTAATTTGTACTGAGGAATTCTTTGCACCAATGCTGGATGCGATTTTAAAAAACTTTTATACCTTTCCTCTGGCTTAGTAGTAATAAAAGATGACAATACCTCTTGATAATGACTCAATTGTTCTTCTAAAATTACTTTATACAACTGTTCAAATTTCGGAAACTTTCTTAATAATTTTTTTTCTGCTTCATATGATAAAACTCCCAATATGCAATCTTCCTCGCATTCAAAAAAATGATTAGAAGGAACTTGCCTTGTAAAGCTTTTAATAGAACTTACAAATTGATTTTCTGTATAAAAAAAAGTAGTCTTCTCTTCTCCATTTACCATGTAATACAACCGAATACAACCTTTTACATTAAAATAATATGATTCTGCCACCTCTCCTTTCTTTAGCAGAAGAGTTCCTTTTTTAAACACTTCAATTCTAATTAAATCTTTTATAACCTCAATTTCTTCTTTATTAAGCTCTATATACCTAGCTATATAACTCACTATTACATTTAGCATTGTTTTATATATAATTTAGTTGTTCGTCATATATAAAGAGCTGCTGGTCTCAAAATCTACTCTTTATTACGCTCACAATCTATAAAAAATAAAAGCGCTCATTAAATTACTGTTTATGAAATTGATACACCTATATTTCTTCTTTTTTCTCAAATATTTCAAAAATTATTTTCTCTTTTTTTTAAATAACCTTCGTACATATTCAATTATTCAATATATTTATTGAATAATTGAATATAGGCATGAATAAACACGAGTTTAAAAGTAGCATTTACCAAGAAATTTCAAATGTAGGGAAAGCACTGTCCAACCCTCATAGATTAAGAATACTCAATTTAATTTCTCAAGATGACTACTCTGTAGAGCAAATTGCTACTGAAATTAACGCCTCCATAGCCAATGCTTCTCAGCATTTGCAGGTATTAAAAAAGGTTAAGTTATTAAAAACTTCAAAAAAAGGACATTATGTTATTTATTCTTTAAGTAATAAAAATGTATATACCCTTTGGAATGCTTTACAAACGTTTAGTTTGGAAAACAATTCAGAGATTCAAACCATTTTAAAAAACTTTAGAACAACTACTTTTTCAGAAAGCCCTTCAATAACTGCTGATGAAATTGTAGAGAAAAATATATTAAATGATCTATATTTTCTAGACGTTCGTCCTGAAAGAGAATTCCGAAAGGAGGCCATTGCAAATGCAAATTCGATTCCCATTACAGAATTAAAAAAAGAACTCCATCAACTTCCCAAAAACAAACAGATAGTTGTTTACTGTAGAGGGCCTTTATGCTTATTTGCCGATGAAGCTGTGCATTTTTTAAAAGAAAATGGTTATGATGCAATACGATTGGAAGAGGAAGTTTTAGATTGGAAACAAAAAGGATTACCTGTTAAATAAATATAAAAATGGACTTAAAAAATAAAAATACTATTAAGGTTGAAGAGCTTAGAATTTTACTAGAAAAAAAATTGCCTGTTCAAATACTAGACGTACGCACTAAAGAAGAACGAGAAGAATGGAGCATCCCTGAAAGCATATTTGTAGATGTATATACTGATTTAAAAGCTGGTAGAAAAAATCTTTTTTCTCATTTAAATCTTTCCAAAGATATTCCTATAGTAACACTTTGTGCAGCAGGAAAAACAAGTTTAATTGCAACAGAACAGCTGCGAGATAAAGGAATGGAAGCTTATTCACTAGATGGAGGTATGCGCGAATGGACTGCTGCCTGGAATACCGCTCAAATAGCAGACTCTTCGAAAACCAATATCATCCAAGTCCGAAGGGCAGGAAAAGGATGCTTATCTTATATTTTAGAAAACAATGGGGAAGCCATTGTCATAGATGCTTCTTTAAAACCCGACATTTACATAGCAATTGCTTCCTCAAATAGTTGGAAAATCAAGTACGTAATTGATACTCACATCCATGCAGATCATTTCTCTAGAAGCAATGCATTAGCGAACCTTATAAAAGCGACTTTATTACTCCCAAAACAACAGCTTGTAAGCTACAAATTTAACGAAGTTAGCAATGGAGATATTATTAAATTTGGGAATGCTAAATTAAAAGCAATTCATACACCTGGCCACACTCCTGAAAGTTTTTCTTACTTATTAAATGAAGAAAGTTTATTCTCAGGTGATACCTTGTTTGTAGATGGAGTTGGAAGACCCGATTTAAAAGCTACAACTGCTATCTCTAAATTAAAAGCTAAATCTTTATATGAATCTCTTCAAAACCTATTTACTCTTGATGCTTTAACAATGGTTTATCCTGGTCATATCAGTGCACCTATCCCCTTTAACAATGAAATTATTAGTAAAAGCTTAAAAAACATAAAAAAAGAAGTTCATATGCTTCAGCTTAATGAACAGGAATTTATCTCTAATTTATTGCAAAAAATACCCGAAACACCACCTAATTACGAAGAAATAGTTTCCCTAAATTTAGCAGGAAACGCCAATCATATAAACTTAACAGAACTAGAAGCTGGTGCTAATCGCTGTGCTATATCTTAAAAAAATGGAAAATAAAACTATACAACTAGGCTTAAAAGAAAACTGGAAACAATTTACATTATTATTAATAATTAATGCTTTTGTTGGAGGTATGGTAGGACTGGAACGTACCATACTCCCAAAATTAGCAGAAGAAGAATTTTTGATTGTTTCTACTTCAGCTATATTCTCTTTTATTATTGTTTTTGGACTCACAAAAGCTATTGCCAACTACTTTACAGGAATGCTTGCTAATAGTGTGGGACGTAAAAATCTATTAATTATAGGATGGCTGATAGCAATTCCTATTCCATTTATCTTAATGTATGCACAACATTGGAATTGGATTATTTTTGCAAATTTACTACTTGGAATTAATCAGGGTTTAGCTTGGTCAAGCACTGTGGTAATGAAAATTGATTTGGTTGGAGAAAAGCATAGAGGGTTTGCAATGGGACTTAACGAATCTTTCGGTTATTTTTCTATTGCTCTAGTTGCCTTTACTACAGGCTGGATTGCTTCTGAATACGGATTGCGCCCGTATCCTTTCTACCAAGGAATTCTCTTTGTCATACTAGGCTTATTCTTAAGCGTCTTCTTTATCAAAGACACTGCAAGACACGTAGCTACGGAATCCAATGATAATAAAAATACGCCACTTCATAATATCTTTTGGGAAACTACTTGGAAAAACAATAATTTAGGTGCTATTTCTCAAGCAGGCTTTATCAACAACCTTAACGATGGTATGATTTGGGGAATACTACCTGTTATCTTGGCTAATAGAGGATTTTCTCTAAAAGATATTGCCATTATCGTAGCAACTTACCCTGCTATATGGGGGATCGGACAATTAATTACAGGAAAACTATCTGATCATCACAACAAAAAAACAATGTTATTTATAGGTATGGCACTGCAAGGAATCTCCCTACTTGCCATGTTTTGGGCTACTAACTATATACAATTCATTATATTGTCTGCTGGTTTAGGTGCTGGTACAGCCATTGTATATCCTACTTTTTTATCTGCTATCGCTAGTTTTACAACTCCTAAACAAAGAGCTCAAAGCATTGGTGTTTTTAGGCTATGGAGAGATTTAGGTTATGCATTTGGTGCGTTATTAACTATCCTTATAACACATTTCTTTAAAGTGGATATCACTATTATTGCTATAGGTATTTTAACATTATTATCTGCTATCATCATAAAAATAAGAATGACCTAATGAAAGATTCCTTTATTTATCTCGACTATAATGCTTCAACTCCAAATGATCCTAAAGTTATCAATGCAATGCTTCCTTTTCTTACAAATCATTATGGAAACCCTTCTAGCATCCATAAAGAAGGACAAAAGGCAAAAGACGCTATCGAAAAAGCTCGTATGCAGGTAGCTAACTCAATAGGATGCTCTACTAATGAAATCATATTTACCAGCGGAGGTACAGAATCTAATAATCACGCTATTATTGGAACTGCAATGTCTCTAAAAAACAAGGGGAATCATATCATCACTTCATCAATAGAACATCCTGCCGTCATAGAAGTTTGTAAATATTTGGAGTCTCAAGGTTTCAAAATCACTTACCTGAATGTTAACAAAGATGGAATTATAGACCTTAATGATTTAAAAAATACCATTTCTTCAAAAACTATTCTAATCACTATCATGCATGCAAATAACGAAACTGGAAGCATTCAGCCTATAGAGAAAATTGGTATGATTGCAAAAGAGCATGGCATACCCCTCCACACAGACGCTTCTCAAAGCTTTGGAAAAATAAAAGTCGATGTGAAAGAATTAAATGTAAATTTACTTACTCTCGCTGGTCATAAAGTATATGCCCCTAAAGGAATTGGAGCCTTATATATCAAAAAAGGTACCCCTATAAATAAATTAATGCATGGCGCAAAACACGAGTATAATAAACGTCCTGGAACAGAAAGTACAATGCTTATTGTTGGGTTAGGAGCTGCCGCACAATTAGCTACTGAGAAGCTCCATGAAAACAAAAAGCACATGGAAAGTATTAGGAATTACTTATTAAAAAAATTAACTCTATTAAAGGTAAAATCAATTGTTAATAGCAACTTAACTAAAACCCTCCCTAACACTCTTAATATCAGCTTTAAAAATTGTAATTCAAACACAATCATTCATAAGCTTAAAGATAAACTGGCACTCTCCTCAGGATCTGCATGCCATGCAGGAAGCGCAAACGTATCCCCTATCTTAAAAGCTACGCTATGTGATTTTACATATGCAAAGGGCACTTTTCGATTTTCTGTAGGAAAAAATACTTCTAAAGAAGAAATTGACAATGCTATTTTATTATTAACTAAAGAAATTGTTCCTTGATAATCTCGACTAAGCATTTATTTATACAAAACAACAATAAGTGAATTCTTCTAAATCAATACTGCCTATCATTATACTTTCCCAATTTTGCTGCACTTCTCTTTGGTTTGCTGGCAATGGAATTATGGAAGACCTCACAACCACTTTTAATTTATCGAAAGGAGCTACAGCAGATCTTACTGCCGCTGTACAGTTCGGCTTTATTCTTGGAACGCTCATTTTTGCTATTCTAGCAATTTCTGATCGTTTTTCTCCTTCGAAAGTTTTTTTTGCTAGTGCAGTCTCGGCTTCCTTCTTTAATTTGGGAATGATATTAGAGTGCAATTATTCGACCAGTATTATTAGCTTTCGCTTTTTTACTGGTTTTTTCCTCGCAGGAATTTATCCTGTTGGAATGAAAATAGCATCAGATTACTATCAGAAGGGACTAGGAAGATCGCTTGGATTCCTTGTAGGGGCACTAGTACTAGGAACTGCATTTCCACACTTACTAAAAGGGGTTACGAATACTATTTCTTGGAAACTGATACTAATAACAACTTCTTCTTTAGCCATATTCGGAGGGAGTTTAATACTCTTGATGGTTCCTGACGGTCCGCATAGAAAACCTAATCAAAAATTAAATTTAATCGCGTTCTTTAAAGTTTTCGAAGTAAAAAAATTTAGGACTGCTGCTTTTGGTTATTTCGGCCATATGTGGGAGCTTTACGCTTTTTGGGCATTTATCCCTATAATGCTTAACACTTATCAAAGCATCCACGCTAAAACTATATCTAACATCCCGTTGCTATCTTTTTTAATTATAGGAGTAGGAAGTATTGCTTGTATCTTTAGCGGTTACTTAGCCGAGTTGATAGGCATCAAAAGAACTGCCCGCATTACTTTGCTTCTCTCTGGCTTATGTTGTCTTATTTCTCCTTTAATGTTTAATGTGGCCTCTAAAAATCTTTTTATTCTATATATGTTTTTCTGGGGAATTGTGGTCATCGCCGACTCTCCCTTATTTTCCACCTTAGTAGCACAAAATGTTCCTTCTGAAATAAAAGGTACCGCGCTCACAATTGTAAACTGTATCGGATTTTCACTTACAATAATCAGTCTCCAACTCATTCAGCAAATGAGTGGATTAACCCCTCCTAGTACCACTTATCTAATCTTAGCGATAGGTCCTATTCTAGGAGTACTGTATTTAAAAAAATAAAAAAAGGGAGCGAACCCCATTCGTTCACTCCCTTTTTTATTGTACTCTATAATACTGCTTACTTCGCAACATTAACAGCTCTTGTTTCTCTAATTACCGTTACCTTAACCTGTCCTGGATAAGTCATATCATTTTGTATTTTCTGAGAAATATTAAATGAAAGTTCCGCTGCCTTTGTATCATTTACTTTTGCGCTTTCAACCATTACTCGCAATTCTCGACCTGCTTGAATAGCATATGCTTTTTGAACTCCCGTAAAACCAAATGCAATATCTTCTAGATCTTTTAATCGTTGGATATATGAATCTAAAACTTGACGACGTGCTCCTGGTCTAGCTCCTGAAATAGCATCGCAAACCTGAACTATTGGCGCTATTAAACTCTTCATCTCTATTTCGTCATGGTGCGCCCCAATCGCATTACAAACATCCGGTTTTTCTCCATGTTTCTCTGCCCACTGCATACCTAATAATGCGTGTGGTAATTCGCTTTCTGTATCTGGTACTTTCCCTATATCATGCAGTAAACCTGCTCTTTTCGCTGCTTTCGCATTTAAGCCCATTTCAGCGGCCATGATTCCGCATAAATTTGCCACTTCACGAGAGTGTTGTAATAAATTTTGTCCATAAGAAGAACGATACTTCATCCTTCCTACTGTTTTTACCAATTCTGGATGCAGTCCATGAATTCCTAAATCAATTACAGTACGCTTACCTACTTCTATAATTTCTTGATTAATCTGTTTTTCTGTCTTTTTAACAATTTCTTCTATTCTTGCCGGATGAATTCTACCATCCGTAACAAGTTTATGCATTGCCAAACGAGCTATCTCTCTACGAACTGGGTCAAAACACGATAATATAATTGCTTCAGGTGTATCATCTACTATTATTTCTACCCCAGTAGCAGCTTCTAAAGCCCTGATATTTCTACCTTCTCTACCAATAATTCTTCCTTTTACATCATCAGACTCCAAATTAAATACTGATACACAATTTTCAACAGCTTGCTCTACCCCTACTCTTTGTATTGTTCCTAAGATAACCTTCCGAGCTTCCTGCTCAGCTGTCAGTTTTGCTTCTTCAATAGCGTTTTGAATAAAAGCCATTGCATCCGTTTTTGCCTCATCTTTTAAGGAAGCAACTAATTCGGTTTTTGCTTCATCTGCTGATAAACCAGAAATTTGCTCTAGCATATCAACATGTCTTTTATGCAATTTTTCTATTTCAGATTCTTTCTTATCTAAAAACTCTAATTTATAATTAAAGTCATTCTCTTTATTTTCTAAAGATTTAGATAATTTTTTATTCCTATCTAATTCAGAAGATACTTGTGACTCTTTATCTCTAATACGTTTTTCAACATCCGCCATTTTCTTTTCTCTAGAAAGAATTACTTTTTCATGCTCTGATTTTAATTCTATAAACTTTTCTTTCGCTTGAAGAATTTTATCTTTTTTTATCGATTCAGCTTCTACTTTTGCTTCCTTTATAATTGCTCCAGCTTCTTTTCTTGTACTCGCAATAAGTTTGCTTGCTTTTGTCTTCTCTAAAAACTTAGCTACTATAAATCCAATAGCTAATCCAATAAAAACTCCTAATAATATAGGTAGTATCATTCCATCCATAATTTAAATTTGTGTATAAAAAAAGCCTACATAAGCTTGGTTTTTATAAACTCCAATATGACATTTATAGGATTAACTAATTGGTCAAGTATCCATCCAAGAAACTGAAAAAATTCAGTACTAACGGCTCGCTTTTACAATTAAGACTCATCCTTCATAATAGAATAGTGTTGAGTTTATCAAACAAATTACTAATGTAGGCAGTGTATTTTCTACTGTTATTATTTTAAAGAACTTAATACAAATGAGATGCTACTAATTCTGTTAGCTCATTTATTTTTTTTGTTGTTTCATTATTTGTCTCATCATTTTTTAATGATAAAATTTCTGACTTTGATGCAAATTGCAACGCACACATCGCTAACACATCTTGCTTGTCATTAACAGCATAATTTTGTTCAAATTTTGCTATCAATTCGTTAATGTTTTTTGCCGCTTTGCGCATTCCTTCCTCTTCTTGTATCGTATTAACACTCAGAGGATACGTTCTTCCCGCAATTACAACATTTACTTTTAGCTTTGTCACTTTTTAATGAACCTTACTCTTTCAATTGAATGATACATTTATCAATCTCTCTAATTAAAGTATTTATTTTTAGTTTTGTATCTTTTGTATTTTCTTTACTGCCCTCTATAGTTTTCGCCACTTTTAATAAATCATACTTTTTTTGTTGCTCTATTAACTCTTCTTCTTTTTCTTGTAATAATAGCTGTAACCTTCCACTGTTCTGAAGCAAAGCTTCATTTTCTTCTTTCAAAAATTCATAGTTAGACAATAATTCTTTCAACTTATTTTCTAGTAAATGAATCGCTTTTAAGGTATTACTCATCTATTACACAAGAATAAAACTATGCCAACAAAGTTAAGAATCTGTTTTAAATATAACAACTATTTCACATCTTTTTAATAAACGCTTGAATAGCAAGCTTCTATTGCTTTTATATATTTTTACTATTTTAGCTTAAAAATTATTAAAGTTTGAAGTACTATTTATTTGTTTTTCTAGTTTTATTTATTACTCCTTTTTCCTTTTCACAAGAAAGCTATCCTAAAAATTATTTTGATTCTCCTTTAAAAATCCCTACTATTTTGTCGGGCACTTTTGGCGAACTCAGAAATAATCACTTCCACTCTGGTATAGATATTAAGACCCAAGGAAAAGAGGGAATTAAAATTTACGCTCCTGCAAACGGATACGTTTCTAGAATTAAAGTATCTCAATGGGGGTTTGGAAAGGCTTTATATATTTCTCACCCTAATGGCTATACTACAGTTTATGCACATTTAAAAAGTTATGCTGATACTATTCAAAAATATATAAAAGATATTCAATACAAAAAAGAAAGTTATGCTACAGGAAATATTTTCCCTTCTCCTAAACAATTTCCTATTAAAAAAGGGCAACTAATTGGTTATACTGGTGATACAGGAAGTTCAGGAGGGCCTCATTTACATTATGAAATTAGAAATACTAAAACAGCACATATCATAAACCCCATGCATTTTGGGTTGATTCCTCCTGATAGTATCCACCCTATTTTTAAAAGATTATTGGCATTTCCTTTGAATGAAAATGCTAGAGTTAATAGAACTTCTAAAAAAATAATCCTTCCTATAAAAAAAATTAACGACAGTATCTATTATACTGATAAGATAACAGCTAGCGGCACTATTGGCTTTGGAGTATCTGTTTTTGATAGGTTAAATAAAGCTCGCAATAAAAATGGTATCTATAGCTTAGAAATGAAAGTAAACGGTAATCGTATCTACTATCATGATGTTGAAACCTTTTCTTTTGCTGAAAGCAAGTATATCAATTTATTGATTGATTACGAATATTATAAAAAACACAAACGTAGAATACAGAAAACATATAAAGTTAAAGGGAACAAACTCAGTATTTATGAAAACTTAATTAACAACGGAATGATGGATATTAAAGATGGTCATACTTATCAAGTAGAAATCATTGCTAAGGATTTTAAAAACAATAGTACCACCTTAAAGTTACCAGTTACTGGAAGTAACACTAACTTACTATTCAAAGCAAAAGACACCACCCCTTATAAAATCATTGCTAAAAACTTTCATAAATTCCAAGAAAAAAACGTTTCTATAGCCTTTCCTAAAAACACTTTTTATAGTGATTGTTACTTAGATTTTAGGGTTGAAAATGGAATTGCCAAGGTACACAAGCCTAGCATTCCTCTTGATAAGAAATACACGTTATCTTTTGATATTTCTGGTTACCCTCAAAAAGAACAAAAACAATTATACATTGCTAACGTTAACAATATAAAATATCCTCGTTATATAACTACTAAGAGAAATAAAAATAAAATTTATGCCACCGTAAAAAGTCTTGGTAACTATACTTTAAAAACAGATACTAATACGCCTAAAATTTCACTTATCAACTTTAAAAATGGGCAATGGGTTTCTAAATTAAAAACCTTAAAGGTTAAAATTTCCGATAAAGGTTCAGGAATTAAAGACTATAACGCTACAATAAACAATAAATGGATACTAATGGAGTTTAATCATAAAAAAGGAATTTTAACATATAATTTCAATGATAAAAAGTTGGTAGGTAGTAAACATATCTTTAAACTTGTAGTTTCTGACAAAGTAGGAAATACAAAATCTGTAAGCACTACTTTTTTCAGAAAATAAATCCCAATATAAAAAAACAGCTGAACAGCTACTACTATTTTGAAAAAAACACTCTTCTTTTTTATTTTACTACCTTTTGTTACATTCGCTCAAAAAAAAGCTTTTATAAAAGGAACTGTTATCAATAAATTTAATTTTCCTATTGAAGGAGTTTCTGTATCCTATCTAAACAAAGGAACCACCACTGATAAAGATGGCTTTTATGAATTAAATATTCCTATAGGAAAAACGGTAATCGTTACTTTTATGCACATTTCTTATAAATCGTTTTCTAAAAAAGTAACCGTTAGAGGAGCTCGATCAGTAAGGCTTTCTCCTACCCTGATTATTAAAAATGAAGAGTTAAAGGAAATTATCATAAAAAATCAAAAAAAGGAAGCACAAGGAATTACCAAAATAGACACTAAAAAAGTAACTGCTTTAGTAGGCGCAAATGCTGGAGTAGAAAATGTTTTAATGACACTTCCTGGGGTTAGTAATAACAACGAGCTAAGTACGCAGTATAACGTTCGAGGAGGAAATTTTGATGAAAATTTAGTATATGTCAATGGTATTGAAATATATCGCCCTTTTTTAATTCGCTCTGGGCAGCAAGAAGGATTAAGCTTTATCAATTCTCATATGATACAAAATATTAACTTTTCTGCTGGTGGATTCCAAGCTAAATATGGAGATAAACTTTCTTCTGTTTTAGATATAACATACCGCAACCCTAAAAAATTTGGTAGTCGAATTAATTTGAGTTTACTTGGGGGAAGTTTTACAATAGAAGATACTTTTCTCTCTAAAAAATTAAGTGCAATTGTAGGAGTTCGTTATCGTGACAATAGCTTATTTGTTAATAGCAAACAAACAGAAGTTAATTTCAGGCCTCGATTTACTGATGTACAAGCATTTTTATCTTACAAGTATCAGGATAAACTTACCTTTAACTTGCTAAGTAATTTTTCTTTAAACAACTATAACTATAAACCTTTAACAAGAAGAACGCGTTTTGGTACTATTGCCAATCCGTTAGAGCTTATTGTTTTTTACCAAGGTCAAGAGAAAAACCGGTACCATACTTTCTTTGGCGCTTTTTCAACGGATTATCAAGTAAATGAAAACCTTAAAATTACAGGAATTATTTCTAGTTTTAACACCCAAGAAGAAGAGTTTTTTGATATTTCTGCTTCTTATAATTTAGGAGAAGTTGATAGTAGCATTGGTTCCGAAAATTTTGGAGAAGTTGAGTTTTCACAAGGCATTGGTTCTCAAATTAATCACGCTCGTAATAGTTTAGACGCTTTGATTAGCAATGTACAATTAAAAGCTAATTTTAAAAAAAATAATAATGAATGGAACATTGGTGTCAAATATCAAAAAGAAAATATAAGAGACAGAATACGCGAATGGGAAATAATTGACTCGGTAGGTTTTTCCATTAGACCTCCGCATCATGCTATTTCCAACAACCAACCATATACCCCTTTTACAGGCCCTATTGAAGCTTTTCAAAATATTAGAGCTGAAAATGACATTGATATTAATAGAGTTTCTGGATATGCTCAATTTAGCAGAAAATCAAATTTAAAGGAACATCAAATATGGTTTAATTTTGGCGTTCGCGGGCAGAATTGGCTGGTAAAACCTCGAAATGCGCCTTCTAAAAGTCATTTTATTTTTAGTCCGAGGGCTCAATTTGCAATCAAACCTGATTGGGAAAAAGATATGCTATTCCGAATTTCTGGCGGATGGTACTCTCAAGCTCCTTTTTATAAAGAGCTCAGAGATCATAATGGTCGCGTAAATCCAACTGTAAAAGCTCAAAAATCAATTCATATCGTTGCAGGAAATGAATATAGTTTCGCAATGTGGAATCGTCCTTTTAAACTAGTTACCGAAGCTTACTATAAAAATTTAAGTAACGTAAACTCATATACAGTGGACAATGTTCGAATTCGATACGCAGCTAACAATGCCTCTAAAGCATATGCTTATGGTTTAGACATTCGTTTAAATGGTGAGTTTGTACCTGGGAATGATAGCTGGATAAGCTTTGGCTATCTAAAAACCGAAGAAAACAATAATCATCGAGGTTATATTGCACGTCCTACAGATCAACGCTTAAAGTTTGGTGTTTTATTTCAAGATTACGTACCTAATTTGCCTGACTTAAAAGCGTACCTAAATATTGTGTACAATACAGGTCTTCCAGGAGGGTCTCCTGCTTATGCAGATCCTTATCAATTTCAAAATAGGTTACATGATTATAAAAGAGCTGATTTAGGCTTATCGTATATTTTAGCAGATGCTAATAAGCAGCACAATACTGGCTTTTTAAAAAGTTTTAAAGAGCTCTCCATTGGTCTGGAACTTTTTAATATTTTTGATATCCGTAATTCAATAACAAATACTTGGGTTAGAGATGCCTATTCTAAACAACAATTTGGTATTCCAAACTATATGACAGGAAGAGTAGCTAATTTTAAAATAGCAATGAAGTTTTAGAAAACCATCTGTAATTTAATTCATCTTTACTAAAAAGCAAATGAGCACAGCTAACTATTTTTTAAAGGAAATCGTGGCATCTGACATTAATAATATTCACAAAGGATTGTCTGACACTGATATTACACGATATTACGACGTTCATTTTTCTACTTTAGAAGAAACTAAAACACAAATGAAATGGTATCAAAACCTCAAAGAAAATGGAACAGGGATATGGTGGGGAATTTATGACAAAATAAACCAACAATTCTGCGGTGCTGGTGGCTTTAATGACATTAATAAAAAACATAAAAAAGCCGAAATTGGCTTCTGGTTGCTAAAAGAATATTGGGGAAAAGGCATTTTGAAAGAGGTTATGCCTCAATTATTCCAAATTGGTTTTACAAAACTAAACCTAAATAGGATTGAAGGCTATGTACTTAGTGATAATATCAAATGTAAAAATGCATTGAAAAAAGTAAATTTCACTTACGAAGGCACCATGAGAGAACATGAAATAAAAGACAACGTAAAAATAAACGTTGCTATATATGCTATATTAAAAAGCGAATGGAGTTCATAAAAACTTTCTTTATTAAATAACACCCTTTCCATATTTTAGATAAAAATGATAAAGCCAAAAAAATTACAAAAAGGAGACAAAATCGCAACCATATCACTATCATGGGGAGGTGCTGGAGAAATTCCTCACCGCTATAACATTGGTAAAAAGCAAATTCAAGAAGTATTTGGACTTGAAGTTACGGAAACAAAGCATGCCTTAAGATCTGCCAAATGGATTTACGAAAATCCAAAAGCAAGAGCAGAAGATTTAATGGAAGCACTTGAAGATGCTTCTATCAAAGCTATTTTCTCGAATATTGGAGGTAATGATAGTATTCGAATCCTTCCTTATATCAATTTTGATATTATAAAAAATAATCCTAAAATTTTTATTGGCTTTTCTGACGCTACAGTCACTCATTTCTGCTTTTATAAAGCAGGTGTTACCTCTTTTTATGGTACGTCAACCCTTGTTGGTTTTGCTGAGAATAACGGCATGCACTCTTATCAGATTAAAGATATTAAAAGAACACTATTTTCGAATGCTCCCAATGGTATTATCCTCCCTAATACTAATGGATGGACCTCTGAAAGACTCGAATGGAATCTCCCTAAAAATCAAAATCTATCTAGAAAACTAATACAGTCTTCTGGTTGGAAATTCCTGCAAGGAACAAAAATAGCAACAGGTACTCTATTAGGAGGTTGCTATGATGTTTTAGAAACTTTAAAAGACACAGCCATCTGGGTAAGCCCAGCACAGTGGAAGGGTACAATAATGTTTATTGAAACATCCGAATCCATGATGCCTCCTTATTTATTTTTACAAATCTTAAGAAATTATGCAGCTTCAGGTATTTTACATAACATAAATGGACTACTCATAGGAAGACCATATCATAATAAATATGTAAAAGAATATGAAGAAGCAATCATTCAAGTTATTAAAAAAGAAGCAGGATTAACGGAATTACCCATTATCACTGAAGCTGATTTTGGGCACACCTGCCCTACTTTTACAATTCCATATGGGATCAAGGCAGAAATTAATCCTGATGCTAAAACTTTTGCGATTCTTGAAAATGCTGTTATCTAATAGCTACTTATTCTAAGCTTTTCATTTCTTCATCATAAAACTCACCTGCTTGATCCATTAAAGTAGCAACTTCATTTGCCATTTCGTTTTCATCAGTTCCTACCAAATCATCAAACCACTCAACATCATCATTTTTCAAGTTCATTAAAAAACGAGGGAATTCGGTATGTAATACAAAAACATCTTCTGGATAATTGCTATTATCTGCTAGTAAAAATTTAGGTAATTTCATTATATTTTTTTGTCTGAATTAATTTTTTAGTAAGTTGATGAAAGCGAATATATAATAATATTGCAGAAACAGTCAGAGATATTAGCAAACCTATCCAAATACCTATCGCCTTCAAATCTGTTTTCAAGCTTAAGTAATAACAAATAGGAAAACCAACTACCCAATAAGCTACAAAGGTAATTAGCATAGGAATTTTCACATCCTGCAAACCTCGAAGCGCTCCTAAAACGACTGCTTGAATTCCATCTGATAATTGAAAAAAGCCTGCTATTACAATCAACGTTGCCGCTACTTCTATTACTTCTACATCATGAATATAAAATGTTGGCAATATATTTTTCATTAGAATAAATCCACCTGCAAAAAGCAAATCAATTGCTGCCATTAATACAAATATGGATAAGGCTATTCTACGTAATTCTTTATAATTCTTCAATCCTTTCTGGTTTCCTACTCTAATAGTAGCAGTAACTCCTAAACCTACGGCAATCATAAAAGTCATTGACGCCAAGTTTAATGCTATTTGATTTGCTGCTTGCGCTTTAGTACCTATTGCACCCGCTAAAAAAATACCTGAAGAGAAAATACCTACCTCAAACCACATTTGCAAAGCCGTTGGATATCCTAAATTAAAAATTCTTTGAAGTATCTTTTCTTTAATTTCTAACAATGAAAAACCTTTCAAATAAGGGGCAAAAATAGCTTTCGATTTCATGATAACTATTAAAAGAGCTAGCATTGCAAAACGAGAAAATAGAGTACCATAAGCAGCTCCTACAATTCCCATCTTTGGAAAAACCCAAATTCCATAAATCAACAAATAATTAAAAATAACATTTATTATATTTGCTATGATCGTAGCTTGCATAGCATATTTAGTTAAAGATAGTCCATCCGCAAACTGTTTAAACCCTTGAAAAATCATTAATGGAATCATTGAAAAAGCAACTACCTCAAAATAAGGCACTGCCAATTCAACCACTTCTATAGGTTGCTTCATATAGTACAAAACGGGCTTCGCTAATAATAAGACTAGAAATAATAAGACTCCTAAAATAATAGACAAGAAGACTCCATGCTGAAAATAACTACGTCCTTTTTCTACATTTTTCTCTCCATCTGCTTCTGCTATTAAAGGGGTAATTGCAAATGTAAAACCGATTCCTAACGAAAGAGCTATAAAAATAATCCCATTTCCTAAAGAAACCGCCGCCAAAGAGGGAGCCCCTAATTTACCTACCATTAAATTATCTGCTAATCCCACCAAAACATGCCCAAGTTGGCCTAGCATTACGGGATAAGCAATCCTCAAATTTTGTTTAAATTCTGATGTGTATCTTAATAAATTCAATGCTAACTATAATTTTAACGATGCGAAGATAGTTTATTTCATGTTCAGTTAACCCCAAGTCAAAGCTATTTTTTAGATAAAAATAATTACTTTTGAAGTTCTAAAATTTTAAAATAATGGCAACAATAACATTACAAGGAAACCCTATAGAAACCAACGGCAACCTGCCTAAAACAGGAGAAAAAGCACCTGATTTTTCATTAGCTGCAATTGATTTATCTCGTAAATCGCTGGCTGATTTCGAAGGGAAAAATCTAATTCTTAACATTTTTCCTAGTGTAGATACAGGCACTTGCGCTGCTTCTGTAAAAAATTTTAACAAGGAAGCTGCTTCTTTAGAAAACACTACAATACTATGTATTTCTAGAGATTTACCTTTTGCTCAATCTCGTTTTTGTGGAGCAGAAGGTATTGAAAATGTAATTATGCTATCAGATTATGCAACTGGAGAGTTTGGTAAAAATTATGGACTAGAAATAACAAGTGGTCCTTTAACTGGATTACATTCTCGTGCTATTGTTATTATAAATACAGCAGGAAATGTAATATATACAGAACAAGTAACAGAAACAGTTAATGAACCTAACTATGAAACTGCTTTAAAGGCATTATAATTATGAAAAACCCAAATGATGGTTTTATCAAAGGTAGGTTAAGAAGTATCAAATTTGCATTCAAAGGCTTATGGATACTTCTTACTACTGAAGATAGTATTAAGGTACAATTTTCAATGGCTATACTAGCAACGTTTGCTGGATACTTTTTTAATATATCTACTACAGAATGGATGATTCAATGCCTTGCTATCGGTTTGGTTTTAATTGCCGAAGCAACCAACACTGCCGTAGAAGAAATTGCTGATTTCATACATCCTGATTATCATGAAAAAATAGGATTGATAAAAGATATTGCTGCTGGTGCTCCTGCTATTGCGGCATTGATTTCATTGGTTATTGCAGCCATCATCTATCTTCCAAAGATAACTTTCTTATTTTAAAAAAACTTTATACTCATACGCCATAATTTTTTAAACTACTGAATGACAAAAAAGAAAACATCTTCAAAAAGAACTGAGGGAAAAAAATCAATAATTAAGCAAGTCACTGCTTTTTTAAAAGATCGCCAAACGCAAACCATTTTAGGGGCCTTCTTAATTTTATTTGCGCTATTTTTATGCATCGCCTTTATTTCCTTCTTTTTCTCTTGGCAGCAAGATCAAAGTACCCTCAATCAATTTGGAGATAAAACAATACTTTCAAAAAACTTACTAGGTAAAATTGGAGCTAAGCTAAGTCACTTCTTTATTTATGACGGATTTGGTCTAGGGGCTTTTACGCTTCCTTTTCTGTTCTTTTTAACAGGAGTATATTGGTTATCTCATACTCGTGTTAAAAACATAATTACTTCTTGGAACTGGGGGCTATCTGCAATGCTTTGGCTGTCAATTTCCTTAGGGTTTATTAATCAAAAATACGCCCTATTATCAGGAACTATTGGATACGAAATAAACGATTATCTACAAAAGTTCCTTGGAAAAACAGGGCTAGCTATTGTATTATTTTTCTTTTTTATCACCTATATTATCATCCGATTCAAAATTACTCCAGAATTAATTAGCGACACTTTAAAAAAGAGAAAAATTGCTAAGGAAGCTACTAAGGTAGAAACATCCCTTATAGAAAGGGACACCATAGAAACTGAACCTCAAACTATTAACGAAGAGAAAGACGTTATTTCCAAAGATTTAGACGAACAAAAAGAAAAATCAGATTTTGAATTATCCATAGAAAATTTACAACCTACAATTACTAAACACTCAGAGGTTTCAGCTACAGAAGACTCTTCTCTCTCTCTCGAAATAACTGAAAAAGTTACTTCAGACAACAATATCATCATTTCTGAAGAAACCAAAAAAGAAGTAGAAATAGCTATTGAAAAAGTGGCTGAAGAAAAAAGTGTTACTGAAAATTTATCCGATAGGTTAGTTAAAGATTTTGGTGAATTTGATCCGAAACTAGAACTAGGAGGATATAAATTTCCTACATTTAATTTACTAAAACAATACAATGAAAGTATTTCTATCAATCCAGAAGAATTAGAAGCTAATAAGAATAGGATTGTAGAAACTCTAAAAAACTATAAAATAGGTATCGCTCAAATAAAAGCGACTGTTGGTCCTACCATTACTTTATATGAAATTGTGCCAGAAGCAGGAATCCGTATCTCTAAAATCAAAAACTTGGAGGATGATATTGCGCTTTCTCTATCTGCTCTCGGAATCCGTATTATAGCTCCAATACCTGGAAAAGGAACTATTGGAATTGAGGTGCCAAATACAAAATCAACAATTGTATCAATGCATTCAGCCATTACCTCTAAAAAGTTCCAAGAATCACAAATGGAGTTGCCTATTGCTCTAGGAAAAACAATTGCTAATGAAACATTGGTTGTTGATTTGGCTAAAATGCCTCACCTATTAATGGCGGGAGCTACGGGGCAAGGTAAATCTGTAGGTTTAAATGCTGTTTTAACCTCTTTGCTATATAGAAAACACCCAGCAGAAGTCAAATTTGTACTGGTAGATCCTAAAAAAGTAGAATTAACTCTCTTTAATAAAATTGAGCGTCACTATTTGGCCAAACTGCCTGACACAGACGATGCCATTATTACAGATACCACCAAAGTGGTAAATACATTAAATTCATTATGTATTGAAATGGACAACCGTTACGACCTATTAAAAACGGCTATGGTTCGTAATTTAAAAGAGTACAACACAAAATTCAAAGCACGAAAGTTAAATCCTGATAACGGACATCGATTCTTGCCTTATATTGTTTTAGTTATTGATGAATTTGCCGATTTAATAATGACTGCTGGAAAAGAAGTAGAAACGCCTATCGCTCGTTTGGCTCAATTAGCACGTGCAATTGGTATCCATTTAATTGTTGCTACGCAAAGGCCTTCCGTAAATGTGATTACAGGAATTATCAAAGCGAACTTTCCTGCTAGAATTGCATTTAGAGTAACGTCTAAAATAGATTCACGAACAATTTTGGATGCTCCTGGCGCCGATCAATTAATTGGTAGAGGAGATATGCTATACTCTGGAGGAAATGATATTACCCGTATCCAATGTGCTTTTGTAGATACTCCTGAGGTGGAAAAAATAACTGATTTTATTGGATCTCAAAGGGCATATCCTGAAGCATACTTGCTCCCTGAATATGTTGGAGAAGAAGGTGGCACAAATCTTGATATTGATATTTCAGATAGAGATAAATTGTTCAAAGAAGCCGCTGAAATAATTGTAACAGCCCAGCAAGGATCAGCTTCTCTCTTACAGCGAAAGCTAAAATTAGGGTACAATAGAGCTGGTAGGTTAATAGATCAATTAGAAGCAGCTGGTATTGTTGGCCCTTTTGAAGGAAGTAAAGCTAGGCAGGTACTAATTCCTGATTTTGTGGCTCTTGAACAATTATTAGAAAACGAAAAAAATTAATAACCAATAAACTCTGTAATAGAGAAAACATAAGAAATGAATAAATTAAGCATATTATTTTTAGGATTATTTATTAGTTTAAATGCAATAGCGCAAGGATCGTCAACAAAAGCCAAAGAAATATTAGATGAAGTTTCTGTAAAAATGGGAGCTTATAAAAATATGCATATTGGCTTTAACTCTACACTTGTTAACGAAGAAGCAGGTATTACGAATGATCCTCCTATTCGTGGAAACATAACATTAGCTGGAGAAAAATACAATCTTCAATATCTAGGAAACGATTTTATTTTTGATGGAAGAACGCTAGCTGTAATCAATCAAGAAGAAAAAGAAATAAATGTTAGCAACGGTAACTTAGATGAAGAAGATGGTTTTATATATCCTTCTAAATTATTAACTTTTTATAAAGAAGGTTATAACTTTTCAATGGGAAAACTAGAAAATAAAAACGGGCGTAAAATACAGTTCATTAAATTAACTCCTATTGATAGTAATTCTGATATTGTTGAAGTACAATTAGGTGTTGACGCAAAAACAAAACATATTTACCAACTAATCCAAATTGGTTCTAACGGATCTAAAACAACATTTACTATTACAAAATTCAAAAGCAATCAGCCAATTTCTGAAAAGCTATTTTCTTTTGATAAATCTAAATATCTCAAACAAGGTTACTCTATCGATTAACTTTCAAAGTTTTGTTAATTAAATTATCATATCTATTAACAAAACTTTGGTGTATTTATCAAACTAACCTACTACCTTTGCTTTTGTGAAAACTTTAGACAAATACATACTAAAAAGCTTCTTAATTCCTTTTTTAGCAACTTTTCTAATCATACTATTTGTATTAGTAATGCAAGCCTTATGGCTTACATTTGATAATTTTGCTGGAAAAGGAATTAGTTTTGGTATCATCTTAACCTTCTTATGGTACACAGCACTCTTAGTTATTCCACAAGCCTTGCCCATCGGCATCTTATTATCATCTATTATGACTTTAGGAAGCTTGTCTGAAAATTATGAGTTTGCCGCAGCTAAATCTGCTGGAATTTCTCTACAACGCTTGGTTAAACCACTTGTTTTTTTAGCTTTAGGTTTGAGTGTTGTGAACTTTCTATTTCTAAACAATGTATATCCATATGCTGTTTTAAAACAGATCAATTTAAAAGTTAATGTTAAAAAGAAACAGCCTTCATTGGCATTAGTTCCTGGAAGTTTTAATACTGAAATACCTAATTATCAAATAAAATTTGATGAAAAATATGGTGAGGAAGGAAACTTACTCAAAAATATTATTATTTATGATTTATCAAGCAGAAAAGGAAATCAAAAAATAATTACCGCTAAACGAGGAGAATTGATTTCCGAAGAAGGTAGTCGTTACCTCACCCTTGTATTAAGAGATGGTTATTATTTCGAAGCACATAATAAAAATAACACTTCCTTCAAAAAGCGACAAAAAATGCCTGCTTCTCATGCAGACTTCGACGAATATACCATTAACATTGATATTTCTTCTCTTACTAAAGGCAGTTTGACTGATGAGAAATACACAAAAAACTTTAACATGCTTAGTTTATCCCAATTGAAAGATACACTTCCTAGTATGAAGGTTAACTATGACGAATATATTATTACAAAAGCGAAAAGCTTGTACTTAAATTCCAATGCGAAGGAATTATACAAATACCCTGACTCTTTAATAGATAAAAGATTGTCTATGAATATTCTTGACAATTTCGACCTTAAGGAGAAAATTAATATATTCAATAATACTACTTCCAAAATAGATAGAACCATTAATAATATAAATTCAAATAAGGATAATTTAAAATTTAAAAGGAAGATCTTAAATCTATATGATATAGAGTTTTATAATAGAGTAGCTTTTTCTTTTTCTTGTTTGCTTTTATTTTTTGTTGGAGCTCCCTTAGGTTCTATTATAAGAAAAGGCGGAATGGGATTGCCAATGGTTCTTGCTATTGGAATTTATGTTCTGTATTTTTTCTCTAATACCTTTGGACGAAACTTAGCGGAAGAAAGTTCCATAACGGCAATTATTGGCTCGTGGCTATCATTTGTATTAATGCTTCCTTTTGCTTTAGTTTTAACAACTCGTGCCGCTAAAGACAAAGGGCTATTTGACATTAATAGTTTTTCAGCTCCAATAAGTACCTTTTTTAAAAATATTTTTTCTTCAAAAGAAAAACAGCACCATGATGACAATAACACAAAATAACACACAACTTCATACAATTAAAGAAGCTATAGAGGATATAAGAAATGGTAAAGTAATCATTGTAGTTGATGATGAAAACCGTGAAAACGAAGGAGATTTTATTGCTGCTGCAGAAAAAATAACTCCTGAAATGGTTAACTTTATGGCTACTCATGGTAGAGGATTAATATGTACTCCTTTGACTGAAAAGCGCTGTAAGGAACTGGAGTTAGAAATGATGGTTCATAATAATACGGATCCTATGGAAACGGCTTTTACTGTTTCTGTTGATTTAAGAGGTAAAGGGGTTACTACGGGGATTTCTGCCTCGGATAGAGCCCAAACAATTCAAGCTCTTATCAGTGAAGAAACCAAACCTTTTGATTTGGCAAGACCTGGTCACATTTTTCCTTTACGCGCTAAAGAAGGTGGTGTTTTAAGAAGAACTGGGCATACAGAGGCTGCCATTGATTTTGCACGTTTAGCAGGATTACAACCTGCTGGAGTTATCGTTGAAATAATGAATGAAGATGGCTCTATGGCACGCTTGCCTCAATTGATAGAAGTAGCTAAAAAATTTGATTTAAAGATTGTTTCTATTGAAGATTTGGTTGCGTATAGAATGGAGCATGATTCTTTAATAGAAAAAAAGGAGGATTTTAATGTTGAAACTCGTTTTGGAGAGTTTCGTTTAAGAGCCTATAAACAAACAACAAACGATCAAATACATATTGCCTTAACGAAAGGAACTTGGTCTAAAGATGAACCTGTATTAACTAGAATAAACTCTACCTTAGTTAATAATGATATTCTTGGAACGCTAACGAATAATGCAGATAAAAAACTGGACCAGATGTTTAAGATTATCAATGATGAAGGTAAAGGTGCAATTGTGTTTATAAATCAACAAAGCCAATCCTTAAACTTGTTAAACAGACTCCATATTTTAAAGAAAAATCAAGCTAAAGGAGCAATGAAGGCTCCTAGTATTACTTTAGATAATAAAGATTTTGGAATAGGGGCTCAAATTTTGCATGACTTGCACATTCATAAACTGCAATTAGTTTCTAATTCTCAACAAACCAAGCGTGTAGGAATGATTGGTTATGGCCTAGAAATTACTAAGTATGTAAATTACTAAGTAAAATAAATAAAGGCTATTTAAATAGCCTTTATTTATTTTATCTTGTACCGTTTACCATGGAAAATTGCCGAAATAAAAAGTTTTTTCCCTTCCCTATTAGGAGATAACGTTATCTTAAATTGCTTTTTAAATCTTAATTGACATTATTTTTTGCGACCTTTAAAATTGCTCATTGTCTTATAAATACCTAATAGACTACCTGCAAACCAATCAAATACATCTATAGACATTATTGCTTGCCCTAACCTAGTAAGCCTGTAAAGATAGCCCGGTATTGTTTGCATTCTTTTATTTTTTTCGATCGCTTTGACAATGGTAAGTGCTGCTGCTTCTGGATTTAATATGGGGATTTTTGATTGTACACCTTCAAACATTCCTGTATTAATATAATATGGCATGATAGTCGTTACGCCAATGCTTTTGCCTAACTGTTTCATTTCTAGTCGCAAGCTATCAGACCAACCTATCAAAGACCATTTACTAGCTACATACACTGACATTTTAGGATTTGATACCAAGCCTCCCGAGGAAGCTATATTGCAAATATGCCCTGAATTTTTAGCTAGCATTCCTTGTAAAAACTCCATAGTAACCAACATAGGAGCCTTTGCATTAATGTTTATTGTTCTGATAATATCGGATGCGGAATGTTCATGAAAATACTTCCCTATAACAATTCCTGCATTATTTATCAGTACATCAATACTACCGTAATTTAATCTTACTTCTTTAGCTATTTCTTGCACTTCTTCGAGCTTAGAAACATCTAAATTAAAACCTATAAGCTTTCCTAATTCTGAAAATTCTAAAATTGTTGCTGCTATTTTAGACTTGTTTATATCCCAAATAATTACACTTGCTCCTCTTTCTAACATCAAACGCGTTATAATTTTTCCTATGCCAGATGCTCCCCCGTTACCAAAACCACTTTACCTTTTAATTCCATATTTCCTTATTTTTTAATATCATTAAACCCCAATTACATCCTGCCAAAAAGTAAAAGCTTTCATTGTATAAAATCTAGTATATTTGCGCTAAACATATAACTCTTTATAAGATAAACTTTTATGAATCTTAAATGTATAAAAAAAAATCTAATTCTTTTTTCTAAACTCAACTCCCCCTTCTTCAAAACACACATGATTAAATTATCAAATAACTTATAACAATATCTCATTTAATGGAACACCTCTTAACATTTTCAATTACTGTATTTACAGGTTTTTTTGCTATTATGAATCCTATTTCTAATATGCCTATTTTTTTATCTTTAGTACAAGGAGCCGATAAAGAGACAAAGCAAAAAATAAATAAGAAGGCAGTAATCATAGCCTTCATTATCATTACTGCTTTCTCTTTATTAGGTAAGTTTATCTTTGAATTATTTGGAATTACAATACCTGCTTTTAAAATTACGGGGGGAATTTTAATTTTTTATGTAGGTTTCGAAATGTTACAGTCTAAAAAATCTAACGTTAGGAATTTAAAGGAAGCAAATATTGATGAAAACATTGCTGTTTCTCCTTTAGCGATTCCTATTCTTGCTGGCCCCGGAACTATTGTTACAGCAATGAATTTTGTTGCCAATTCAACATATGTACATATAGGTTTAGTGATCCTTATTTTCGGATTTATGTGTTTATTAACTTATATTACATTTAGTATAAGCGATTTAATTGCTAAAAAAATAGGAGATAATGTTATTTCTGTAATTGGTAAGATTATGGGATTGATTATTGCTATTATTGGTACAAGTATGGTTATTGAAGGAATTAAAATTTCTTTCAATTTGGCCTAATTCTTCAAAGTATTTTCTATTAGAAAAGCCATCAGAGATTAAAATATCTGATGGCTTTTTTATATATCCTTATAAGTAGAATTATTCCTTATCTGATTAACTTTCTGTATTTGATACGCTTTGGCATTAAATCTCCTCCTAAACGTTTCTTTTTATTTTCTTCATAATCTGAAAAAGACCCTTCAAAGAAATACACCTCGCTATTTCCTTCAAAGGCTAAGATATGCGTGCAAATACGATCTAAAAACCATCTATCATGAGAAATCACTACCGCACACCCTGCAAAATTCTCCAAGCCTTCTTCAAGAGCTCTCAATGTATTTACATCTAAATCATTGGTAGGCTCATCTAGTAATAATACGTTTCCTTCTTCTTTTAATGTCATGGCTAAATGCAACCTATTGCGTTCTCCTCCTGAAAGTGTACTCACTTTTTTGTTTTGCTCGCTGCCTCCAAAATTAAAACGGCTCAAATAAGCTCTGGAATTTACTTGTTTTCCTCCCATCATTACCAAATCTTGCCCATCTGAAAAGTTTTCCCAAATAGACTTTTCCGGATCTATATTAGCATGTGCCTGATCTACATAAGCTATTTTTGCTGTTTCTCCTACTTTAAAGCTTCCTCCGTCAGGAGTTTCTTCTCCCATTATCATCTTAAAAATAGTTGTTTTACCAGCTCCATTAGGTCCTATGATCCCTACAATTCCTGCTTGCGGCAAATTGAATTCCAAATGGTCATATAATAGCTTATCTCCAAAAGCTTTTGAAATCCCTGTTGCTTCAATTACATTCGTTCCTAAACGAGGGCCATTAGGGATATAAATTTCTAATTTTTCTTCTGTTTGCTTTTGGTCTTGACTCATTAACTTTTCATAGCTTTTCAAACGAGCCTTTTGTTTTGTTTGACGTCCTTTAGCCCCTTGACGTACCCATTCAAGCTCTCTTTCTAAAGTTTTCTGACGTTTGGAAGCTGTTTTGCTTTCTTGTGCCATTCTTGATGCCTTTTGGTCTAACCAAGACGAATAATTACCTTTCCAAGGAATTCCTTCTCCTCTATCCAATTCTAAAATCCACCCAGCTACATTATCCAAAAAGTATCGGTCATGCGTTACTGCAATCACAGTTCCTTTATATTGGGCTAAGTGCTGCTCTAACCAATGAACACTTTCTGCATCTAAATGGTTAGTAGGCTCATCTAAAAGTAAAATTTCAGGTTCTTGTAATAACAACCTACATAATGCTACTCTACGACGCTCTCCTCCTGATAAAACTCCTATTAATTTATCAGAGTCAGGAGTACGTAATGCGTCCATTGCTATTTCTAACTTTGTATCTAACTCCCAAGCATTAGAGGCATCTATTTTATCTTGTAATTCTGCTTGACGAGCCATTAACTTTTCCATCTTGTCAGCATCAGAATATACCTCTTCCAATCCAAACATATCGTTAATTTTATTATACTCATCTAAAACAGCTACAGTTTCTGCCACTCCCTCCTTTACAACTTCCATCACCGTTTTTGATTCATCTAGCTGAGGCTCTTGTTCTAAGTAGCCTACCTTATATCCAGGTGAAAAAACCACATCACCTTGGAAGTTTTTTTCTACCCCTGCTATGATTTTTAATAAGGTAGATTTACCCGAACCATTTAAACCAAGAATTCCTATTTTAGCTCCATAAAAAAAGCTTAGGTAAATATCTTTTAAAACTTGTTTTCCTGTACTTTGGTAGGTCTTTGAGACCTTGTTCATCGAAAAGATGACTTTTTTATCGTCAGACATAATATTTTATATACTAAATTATTTTTTAAACTCTTCCTTTTAAAGCATTGAATACCCAAGCATTAGCAAAAAAACCAAGACCTACAGCTCCAAAGCCATATCCTGCGATTTCATCATATTTGAATACTGCTAAACTTACCAACAGTAATCCCATCAATATCATTATAAAAGTTGCCCAACTTAGTACTGTGTTTTTATTCATTGCCATAATTTCTTGTTTTTAGGCGTATCCTAGGGGGAATAAGATTTTAAGTAATTACTCCTATGTGGAGCTTGGCAATACTTCAATCTCTTACGCGAAATGTTAGCCACAAATATCGACATTTATTTTATTCTTTCAAGGGAAGAATACTGTTCATAAAAAAAATCCTATCTAAATAGGACTTTTTACTCGGTTATTCTAAATTATGTTCTATTTGTAGAGATTTGCTTATAGTTCAGCTGCCAATCTACTTCCTTGGTTAATTGCTCTTTTAGCATCTAACTCTGCTGCTACATCTGCTCCTCCAATTACATGAACTTTTATACCTTTTGCTGATAATGGATTTAATAATTCTTTAAATGGTACTTGCCCTGCACAAATAATGACATGATCTACTTCCAGCACTTTTTGCGCTTCATTTTGAATATAGTGCAATCCTTGATCATCTATTTTGGTGTACTGTACTTCATTGATAAACTGTACGTTCTTTTTCTTTAAAGTAGCTCTATGAATCCATCCAGTAGTTTTCCCTAACTTTCCTCCAAATTTTCCTTTACTACGCTTAAACATAAAGATTTCTCGTGGTGATGGATGTACTGCTGCTGTTACTCCTTCAATTCCTGCACGTGCTTCCAATGTTTTATCAATTCCCCACTCCTTTAACCAAGCATCTATATTTTGAGAAGTACTTTCACCTTCATGTGCTAAGTATTCTGACACATCAAAACCAATACCCCCTGCTCCAATAACAGCAACTCTCTTTCCTACTTCTTTTTTATGTTTTATAACATCAATATAGCTTAAAACCTTTTCGTGTTCTATTCCTTCAATACGAGGTGTTCTTGGCGAAATTCCTGTAGCTAAAACAACCTCGTCAAAATTGCCATTGGCTATATCTTCTGCAGAAACTCTTGTATTGAGTTTTACATTTACTTTATGCAACTCTAACTGCTTTCTAAAGTATCTAATGGTTTCGTAAAATTCTTCTTTACCTGGAATTTGTTTGGCTATATTAAACTGCCCCCCAACTTCTTTATCTCCATCAAATAGTGTTACCTCATGCCCTCGTTGAGCAGCTATTGTTGAGGCTGCTAAACCAGCTGGTCCTGCTCCTACTACTGCTATTCGTTTCTTTTTACTTGTTGGATGGTAATTTAATTCTGTTTCATGGCATGCTCTCGGATTTACCAAACAACTTGCTACTTTCTTTTGGAAAGCATGATCTAAACAAGCTTGATTACAAGCAATACAGGTATTAATTTCTTCTTCTCGCTCTTCTTTTGCTTTATTAACCCACTCTGGGTCTGCCAAAAATGGACGTGCCATTGAAATCATATCTGCATGCCCTTCTGCCAAAACTTTTTCAGCCGTTTCTGGCATATTAATTCTATTAGAAGTTACTAATGGAATTGACAATTCTTCTTTCATCTTTTGAGTTACCCAAGTAAAAGCCGCTCTAGGTACTGAAGTAGCTATTGTAGGAATTCTTGCTTCATGCCATCCGATACCGGTATTAATAATAGTAGCTCCTGCTTTTTCTATTTCTTTTCCTAATTGGACTACTTCTTCCCAAGAACTTCCTTGTGCTACTAAATCTAGCATTGACAAACGAAAGATTATGATAAAGTTTTCACCAACTGCTTCTCTTGTTTTTCTTACAATTTCTACTGCTAAGCGAATTCTATTTTCATAACTTCCTCCATAGTTATCTGTTCTTCTATTAGTTCTTTTTACAATAAACTGATTGATCAAATACCCTTCAGACCCCATGATTTCTACTCCATCATACCCTGCTTCTTTTGATAGTTTAGCGCAGTTTACAAAATCATTCACCGTTCTTCGAATTCCTGATGCTTTTAACTCAAATGGTTTAAATGGGTTTATTGGTGCTTGTATTTTTGAAGGTGCTACTGTAATTGGGTGGTATCCATAGCGACCTGAATGTAGTATTTGCATACATATTTTTCCTCCTTCTTTATGCACGGCTTCTGTGATGACTTTATGATGACGAGCATGCTTCTTAGTACTCATTCTTGCCGAGAAAGGAGCCGTCCAACCTTGAATATTTGGAGCAATTCCTCCTGTAACAATAAGTCCTACTCCTCCACGAGCACGTTCTGCATAATACGCTGCTATTTTTTCGATTCCATCTTTCTCCTCTTCCAGCCCTGTATGCATTGACCCCATTAAAACTCTATTCTTTAAAGTGGTAAAACCTAAGTCTAATGGTTCAAAGATGTGTTTGTATTTTGTCATTTTTTGTAGTTTTGTTGTTTTATTATGCATGCATAATAATTTGCAAGATATAGTTATTTTACGAAAAGAAAAAGTACTTATAGTTTTATCATGTAAAAAAGATCATTATTAACGGTATTCTTTCATGCATATTTCTGATAATCTCGTCAAATATTCCTCTCCCTCTTTCATATGTTTCTGTTGTTTTTCTAAAGGCATTTTATCAAACATATGCACTAACATTTTTAACCTAGGATTTGATAAAAAAAAGCCTCTATACTTGTTCATAAATCTCCAAAAGAGACCATCCCAAGTAGCTTGCCATTCTCCCTTTTTATAATTGCTCATTTTCATTAAATAATTGCTTCCACTAATATACGGTTTAGTTGCCATTAAACCTCCATCTGAAAACTGACTCATTCCATAAATGTTTGGTACCATAACCCAATCATAAGCATCTATAAATAGCGTCATAAACCATTTATAAACTTCATCGGGATGAAACTCACAAAGCATCATAAAATTTCCTAAAATCATCAAGCGTTCTATATGATTGCAATATCCTGTTTTCAAAACTTTTTGAATTGTTTCATCTACTGGCTTTATTCCTGTAGTTCCTTTATAAAATGAGGCTGGTATTTTTCTTTTAAATTTCCAAAAATTCGTAGTCCGCTCTTCTCCTCCTTTACACTGATACATTCCTCTAATAAACTCTCTCCAACCTATAATTTGACGAATAAAGCCTTCCGTAGAATTAATTGGAATATTATTCTTCTTCACATATTTTAAGCAACTATTTATAATGTGTTTAGGGGTAATTAAACCAATATTTAACATTGGAGTTAGGACACTATGATTTAATATTGAATTTTCTCTTACAATAGCATCTTCATAAATACCAAAATCCACAAATCGTACATGAAAGAACTGATCTAACCAATTTTTTGCTTCTTTAAAATTAGTTGGATATAAAGGGGTTGTTGTTAGATTTCCATAGTTATTTATAAATTCTTTTTCTACATACTTCTTTGCTTCCTCATAAGAAGGTGATTTTCTTGGGTATGTTAACAATGGTGGGCGTTTTTTTACAGGATATTTTTTTCTATTTTCTTTATCAAATGTCCATTTACCACCAATTGGTTTTCCTTTTGCATCTATTAGTATATTTCTCTTTTTACGTTCTTCTATATAAAAAGCTGTTTGATAAAATTTCTTTTTATCCTTTTTAAAAAATGGTTTTAAATCTTCTTTTGCATTTAAAAATAACGGAGAGTCATATTTAATTGCGCTCATACCATTTTCTACAATTTTTTTATCCAATCTTTTTTGAAGCCAATCATCTATAGGATCTATATAATGAATTTGCTGCACTCCTTTTTCTTTCAATGTAAAAAGAAGCTTTCTGATATCGGAAACTGCTTCCGATGCTTCGATATATTCAACCTCAAAATTTTTATGATCTCTTAAAAAGCAAGCATATTGCTTCATTGTTGCTCTATGAAAAGCTATTTTTTGCTTATGAAAAGCGTACTGCTTAAAAAATAAATACTCTTCTACTAAATAAAACGGCGCCTTATTTTTAAAAAGTGGGGAACTTTCAAATAACTGATTTGGAAATAGCAAGTTAATCTTATTCATTACTTTTAGATTTTCACTGTGTTACTTTTTTTATGAAGTATCACATCATTCGTTTACGTGAAGCTTTAATAAATATTGTTTTTCTTTTTTAATAATGCGTTTTGGATTTTGAAGCCTCCTTTTTTGTACAGTCTTTTTTTCCCTCACAAAAACACTGTACAATTTTTTACCCTCTTTTTCTGTACAAGGTTTTCAACTACCCTTAAAAAGTTTGTACAGCTTTTTACCCTCTTTTTCTGTACAAGGTTTTCAACTACTCTTAAAAAGTTTGTACAACTTTTTACCCTCTTTTTCTGTACAAGGTTTTCAACTACTCTTAAAAAGTTTGTACAACTTTTTACCCTCTTTTTCTGTACAAGGTTTTCAATTACCCTTAAAAAGTTTGTACAACTTTTTACCCTCTTTTTCTGTACAAGATTTTCAACTACTCTTAAAAAGCTTGTACAGATTTTTACCTTCTTTTTCTGTACAAGGTTTTCAACTACTCTTAAAAAGCTTGTACAGATTTGTTCTAAAAATCAATAGGTTACATTTTTTTTAATTAAAATAATCATCACTTTTTTCAGGAAAGAATTTAGGGTTTTTATCATAGTATTTGGGGAATACATAGACTTTTTAAGGGAGTAAGTTGGGATTCTCTTCATTTTTTTGGCAAAAAAATGAAGCAAAAATTCAAAGATAATATAGGAGATGGATTATTTAATTACGAAACCTATTTACCTTTTTTGTTCTTATAAGTTCCTGATCTAATGGTTAAAATCAATATGGTTTAAGGTAGCTTCTCTTCGAATCTTTTTTGTTGCTGTTTCTATAAATTGGCTAGTAAAATAAATCTCTTTAGGTTTTTCATACTTTGATAGGCTTTCCAAATTCTGAATTTCTAAAGAAAGTCTTCTTTTAATTTCTGCTGATGGTATTCCTTCTAAAATCAACGCTAGCTTTTCTCCTAATTTTTCATCAGGTATTCCTATAACAAAAAAACGCTGTGAAATTATTGGAGATAGTTTTTGTTCTATTTTTTCAGGCAAGAGTTTGATTCCTCCTGAATTAATAATAGTATCAAAACGACCTAACCATTCAAATTTTGTATCAGTAACCAATGCTACTACGTCATTCGTTATAACCAACTCTTCTGCTACTTTGGGAGCTTTTATTACCAAGCACTCTCGTTTATCCTTATAAATTTTTACGTTTGGTAACACGGTATAAAAGTGATTGTCTTGTTTTTTTGATGAGCAATGATTTAGTTGTTTTACTGCTATATGAGTAATCGTTTCTGTCATTCCGTAGGTAGCAAAAACTTCTGTGCTTACTGCTTCTAGTTTTTTTACCAATTCTTTTGAAACGACTCCTCCTCCTACAATAAGTTTTTTTATAAAATGTAGCTTATGCAATGAATTTTGTAATTGCATAGGCACCAATGCCGTAAAATCGTATTCTTTTTCTATTTTTTCTAACGGATAAGAATTGGGAGGAACAATATCTAGCTCCCAACCTAATGTCAATGCTCTTATTAGCATCATTTTACCCGCTATATATCCTACTGATAAGCACATTAATGCTTTGGTTTTTTCTTTTAACTTAAAAAATTCCCCTGTGGCTAGAGCTGAGTTTTTCATCAGTTCTTTTTTTAAATAAATTGCTTTGGGGATTCCAGTAGATCCTGACGTTTTTACCGTGATAAAATCGTTTTTGTGAAACCATTCTTTTAGAAAAGTATGGATCTCAGAGTTTATCTTTTTAGTGTATTCCAATACATCCATTTCAGAAGCAAATGAATGTCCATTTAATTTAAATTTTTTGTGATACTTATTTTCTGTCACCTTATAAAACTCTATAATTCTCCTTTAATTGCACAGGTTTCTCTACCTTTCCTAATAATTTTTCTTTCCAATTTTTCCATTGGTATTTCTTTGAAAAGATAAGTAGTAATAATGGGTATAAGACTCCTACAGGCAAAAGTGTTTCCATTCCTGCAGAAGGTTCTGATGTTTCTATATACAATGCGTCTGTTTGAAATACCGTCCAATTTGTGGTTACTAAAAAAGCCGCCATTATATTATTAATAGCATGTAAACCTAGTGCCAACTCTGCTCCTTCATCCATTAGCATAGTAATTCCATAAAAGAGACCTGTTCCTATATAAAAAACCATAGCAATATTTCCTAACTTTTCCACTTCTGGATTTGCAAAATGCAAAAGTCCGAAAAAAACAGCCGTAAAAATTAATGGAAACCATCTATTTTGCACCCAAGTTCCTATTCCTTGCAAGAGATATCCCCTAATAAATAATTCTTCGAAGCTCGTTTGTATTGGCAAGCAAATAAATGAAATGGCTACTAATGTAAAAAAAGGCACTGGTTTGAAATTCCATATATACTCTTCTGGAAACATCAAAATACTTGTTCCTGTTAAAATACAAGCTACCATTCCCCAAATAAAAAAGGCAAACCAGAAACGCTTCCAATCTATTTTATCTCTACTTGTTATTAGGGTTTTCAGAGGTCTTTTATGAATGTATTTTAAGGCAAGCACAAGAGCTAATAAACCACAACCAAACATAAGAATCATTAAGCATAAAAGAAGATTATTATTAATTCCTAAGTTTGTAAATCCAGAGGCCATCCCTTTATAGAATTCACCGATATCAGAAGAATGCATTACTGCGGTTACTAACAACGGAATGATTCCTATTACTTGCCATCCTAATAGTACTATAAGTATCGTAATGGCATAGTGATACCATTGGTTATTTCCTTTATATGCTTGCTGTATATAATTCATTTTTTTGTATAAAATAGGGTAATTTTGGTGGTGATTTATACCGCTCCAAAAGTAATAAACTTTCTATTAAGTACTTGTCTATTTCTATATTGTTTGTCATAAGCTTCTTTATGAATTATCGTTCAGATTTTTTTTAAATGTAAACTATAAAAAGTTTTTTCTTTATTAGCGTGAGGTTTACAAGCTATTGAAGAGATGTCTAGTGATTTTAAAACTCATTTATTTTCTATTATAGATTCTGTAATTAGAGATTACAAAACGCAACAAGCTTATAAATAAAAAGCCACGACATTTCTGCCATGGCTTTATAAATTTATACGATTTACTTATTTATAATCAATAACACACACTAACTTGTTGTAAGTATCGAACAATTAATTAATAACTTCTTTTAAGTCTATATTTTTTTTATAAACTCCTATTTTAATTTTAATTAAAATGTTATTTTCAAAATTTAAAACAGCTACCTTATTCTCTTTTTTATAAACTACGATATTTCTGTCATTAAATTCTTTATTATATTCCCCAAACGTTTTTTGAACTTCTTCTATTGACATACCAATTTGTAGTTTACCTTTAAGTAAACTTACTCCTTCTTTTCTTAAAGTAATTTCTACAAATTCATCAGTATTCTTTTCATATTTATAAGGATTTATTGAATCATAAATTATCATTTTCCCAACCCTTATTGAAGGGATTCCTTTATTGTCATTTTTCAAAAGAGTATAAAATCCATAATATTTATCTTCTTTTCTTCTAGGGAAAAGTTGAACATCCTTTTTTGAAAGAAAACCAGTAGTCACTCCATCTATCTGATTTTTAATATCCTGAGTATTTATTGTAGTATCCCAAAAAGAAGCATTGTTCCTATATTCTTGCTTTTGCTTTATTTCATAATTTATACTATCTGTTTTGTCAGTATTTAAAACATTATCTTTTTTTCTTTCCTTCTTTTCACAGGAAAGTAATATAATTACTGAAAAAAAATAAATTAATCTCTTCATAATTCTTGAATTTATTTAATTGTAAGCTTCCCCTTTTTCGAACTGATTATTAATCCAAATATATGAATCTTACGTTTTAAAATGCGCCCAGCGGCAGCGACACAATGTTATTTCGCATACGGGATTGGAGCCATATCGCCCAAAGCATCATAAAAATAATCAGAATCTATAAACGATAAACTACGATTTCCATCTTTAAATCCATAGCTATCATTTCCGCTATCTACAACTTTTTTTTACAAAAACGTCCTTTTTCATCAATCCATGTAAATGTAAGAAATTAATCGCTTCCACATATCTAATGCCTATTTTTTGTTCGAATAAAGAGTCAACTTCAAGATAATAAAACCACAACAGTACTGCTATGGCTTTATTATTTTAATAACTATACTACTCGCCATTGCAAATGGCTCTTATATAACCGTTTTCTATGTAAATTCCTGTAACTAATTGCCATTACGCTAAAGCTAAATGTCAATTTGCAGGGGATATAGATTTAATCTAAATAAAAGGATAAAAATAATAATCTTAATCATTATTTGAACGGATAGACTTAATAGAGCTATAAATTGCAAATAGTGCAACTAAAAATATAAAAAGACCACTTCCATATTGACTTGAATTATACTCTCCTAAAAATATAACTCTACTCTTATTTTCATTTGTTAACATCTCTACTTTCTTTTTACCAGAAACTAAAGGGCAAAACTTTTTACCTGCTCTTATTACATAAGTTTTATCTTCGTATTCTAATTTACAATAACCATCGTTATTGGAACTTATACTTGAACAATTTTCTGGAGCCTCTTTAATCTTAACCATAATAGTTTCTCCTCTATTAGTAATCTTCATTTTTTCATAGACCCCATATAAAACAATAAATGAAATAACTAAAAAAACTAAACTAAATAATAAAAGTAATTTATCTCCTGGTATTTTTTTCTTCATTATTGCTTTAATTTTTGCTTAATTTTTGTTTTTACAACTTTCTTTATAACACTATTTATAACTTTTTCTTTAACAGCTGTGTTAGTGTTTTTATTTTCCATTTTTCTTAAAGTCCTTTTTGCTTTTTTTATTGCTTTTGCCTTCCTGGCGTTCCCTTTCTTACGGCTTCTGCTTTATTTACTTTTACTTTAGCACCCTTTACTTTTACTCTTGGTAATTTTACTTTTGGCAACTTTACAACAGACATAGCCGCATCAACACCTAAACTACTGACATCCAACTTACCTGTTGAATCCTTACCCATATTTTGCTTCATCATACTTCCAATAACTGTAGTAGAAGTAACAGCTATGACCTTAACAACTTTTGCTGTTTTACCAATAGTCGCTATTGACCCAATACCTCCTGTTGCAGCACCCGCTATTGTTGCAACAGTTATCTTACCTCCATCAACATTCGTCAACGATTCTGTTAAACTTTGACCTCCAGAATAATTTGAAACTACTTGTGATGCATATTCTAGACCACCTCCTATAACAGCACCCCAAACACACCATGGACAATCACCATAAGGATCATTGTATTGAATAGGACTATTGTAAGCGTATTGATAAGGAGTCCAACTTTCTTGAGGATTTGCATCAGCTAATGGGTCGATACTTGTAAATCTACCCAACGCATAATCATACATTCTAAATTTAGTCATATCAACATTAAGACCTAATTCTTCCTGTCTTTCTACTCTAAAAGATTTACCTTCCTCACCTTTAAAGTTTTTACCACTTGTTCCTTGATTGAACATGTACTTCTGTCCAGTACCGTTTCCTAGCGAGTTAACTACGTTATTATACCCTTTGTGTTTGAGTCCAAAAGGATAATAGTTAGATTCTTCTATGATTTCTGTACTTGGAGTAATAACTCCATCATTGTTATTATCAGTATAACTTAACCTAACATTTCCTAAGTGGTCTTTGTATTGATATACATATTTGAACCCTTGTGATATATCACTAGCATTTTTAGGCGACACATACCCCTCGGGGTGGTTAAAGAATTGCAACACACCATTTTCATATACATAATTCCCTGCATATTGCGTAGCAACTCCGCTTACGGTTTTACTTAATTTTACACCCCCAGCATCGTATGTATAATCAATGTTTTTACCTCCAATAGTAACTCGTGTTGGTAAATTTAAATGATTGTAAATTATATCAGTAATTCCTTTATTTAAATCTTTGATCATATTACCATTTACATCGTAAGTGTAATCATTACCCACATTCAATACTTCTTTAAATCCATAGCTATCATTTCCGCTATCTACAGCTTTTTTTTACAAAAACGTCCTTTTTCATCAATCCATGTAAATGTAAGAAATTAATCGCTTCCACATATCTAATGCCTATTTTTTGTTCGAATAAAGAGTCAACTTCAAGATAATAAAACCACAACAGTACTGCTATGGCTTTATTATTTTAATAACTATACTACTCGCCATTGCAAATGGCTTTTATATAACCGTTTTCTATGTAAATTCCTGTAACTAATTGCCATTACGCTATAGCTAAATGTCAATTTGCGGGGAAAAGTTGAACATCCTTTTTTGAAAGAAAACCAGTAGTCACTCCATCTATCTGATTTTTAATATCCTGAGTATTTATTGTAGTATCCCAAAAAGAAGCATTGTTCCTATATTCTTGCTTTTGCTTTATTTCATAATTTATACTATCTGTTTTGTCAGTATTTAAAACATTATCTTTTTTTCTTTCCTTCTTTTCACAGGAAAGTAATATAATTACTGAAAAAAAATAAATTAATCTCTTCATAATTCTTGAATTTATTTAATTGTAGGCTTCCCCTTTTTCGAACTGATTATTAATCCAAATATATGAATCTTACGTTTTAAAATGCGTCCAGCGGCAGCGACACAATATTGTTTCGCATACGGGGCTGGAGCCATATCGCCCAAAGCATCATAAAAATAATCAGAATCTATAAACGATAAACTACGATTTCCATCTTTAAATCCATAGCTATCATTTCCGCTATCTACAGCTTTTTTTTACAAAAACGTCCTTTTTCATCAATCCATGTAAATGTAAGAAATTAATCACTTCCATATATCTAATGCCTATTTTTTGTTCGAATAAAGAGTCAACTTCAAGATAATAAAACCACAACATTACTGCTATGGCTTTATTATTTTAATAACTATACTACTCGCCATTGCAAATGGCTCTTATATAACCGTTTTCTATGTAAATTCCTGTAACTAATTGCCATTACGCTAAAGCTAAATGTCAATTTGCGGGGATTCCAAAATATAGCATTCTGTGCAGAGCTGAACATAGAATTATCTTCTGTTTCAGCAACAGAAACTTTCACATCACTATTTTCTGCTAAAGCTTGAAATTTTTTACCCTCACCATTATTAATATTATCACAAGCTGCACCCAATACTTGCTGAACAAATTTATTATCTGGTGCTTTATCTCCATTATTCCCATTAAAAACAAATTTTTGTGCTTTATCGTTTTCATCTCTATACCAGATTATAATATCCTCAGGCGCCATTCCGTCAGGGTCAATAAATCTTAAAGGATTATTAAACGCATAATTATACGGCGAGTGCCTACGCATTTGCTCAGCAAGTGGGTCTAAATTCATCCATCTACCAAGAGCAGCATCATAATTTCTAGCTCCAAAGTCATGCCATTCTAAACCTAGTTCCTCATTTAACTCTTTTCCGTTATATCCAAACTTCTGCGCGGTGCTGTTTCCTAGCGAGTTAACTACGTTATTATACCCTTTATGTTTGAGTCCAAAAGGATAATAATTAGATTCTTCTATGATTTCTGTACTTGGAGTAATTACTCCATCATTGTTATTATCAGTATAACTTAACCTAACATTTCCTAAGTGGTCTTTGTATTGATATACATATTTGAACCCTTGTGATATATTACTAGCATTCTTAGGTGACACATAACCCTCGGGGTGGTTAAAGAATTGCAACACACCATTTTCATATACATAATTCCCTGCATATTGTGTAGCAACTCCGCTTACGGTTTTACTTAATTTTACACCCCCAGCATCGTATGTATAATCAATGTTTTTACCCCCAATAGTAACTCGTGTTGGTAAATTTAAATGATTGCAAGTAATATTGTTAATCCCTTTATCTAAATCTTTGGTCATATTACCATTTACATCGTAAGTGTAATCATTACCCACATTCAATACTTCTTTAAATCCATAGCTATCATTTCCGCTATCTACAACTTTTTTTTACAAAAACGTCCTTTTTCATCAATCCATGTAAATGTAAGAAATTAATCGCTTCCACATATCTAATGCCTATTTTTTGTTCGAATAAAGAGTCAACTTCAAGATAATAAAACCACAACATTACTGCTATGGCTTTATTATTTTAATAACTATACTACTCGCCATTGCAAATGGCTCTTATATAACCGTTTTCTATGTAAATTCCTGTAACTAATTGCCATTACGCTAAAGCTAAATGTCAATTAGCTGTTTTTTTAAACAAAAACTACCTTCACAAAAACAACTTCCCAACTTCAATATAATCTTCCTCCTTATCAAGCTTTACTATAATTGTCTGTTTTTCTTCATTCCTTTTCCCGTAGTTTGTAAACATATTTACCTTTAAAATAGTCGGTCCAGATATTTTCTGAACATTATCAGCATAATAATCAATCATAATTTTATACTTCCCTTTAATCGCTTTCTTTAGCATAAACTCTTCTGGTCCATAGCCTTCTGTCATATCAGCTGACATTCTTCCACCAATCTCTGTTTCCTGGTTTTTATAATATGCTTTTTCTCCATTGGGATCAATAACCCATAAATCAATATCTGTATCATTATGATTCCAATCAACAACTATACGCACATCTACTGGAATCGTTTTAAAAAACTTTTTCTGGTGTTTACTTAGCTTTAATTTATTCCCGTACTGAGACACCAATCTTGAAAGCTCTACAAACACAACAGATTCTATACCATCAAATCGTTCGTCTTCATCTTTGAGTAAAAGCTCTCCATTATAAATCTTATACAGTAAATTAAAACTATTTTGATAGTCACCTGCTAGTTCATATGCTAGTGCTAAGTCCCTGTATGACTGAGGTTCTTCAGGTCTTAATTCTAATACTTTTTTATAAATATTTTTGGCTAAATTATACTCCTTAAAATATTCTAGCTTATATGCTAATGCCTTTATAAGTTCATAATTATCTAAATCTATTTCAATTAAATTTGTCAGAACTCTAATAGCTAATTCTTTTTCTCCCTTTTGGTCAAAGAAATCAGCTACATCCATATAAAACATTGGACTGTTGGAATAATAATCTCTAATTTCTAAATATTTTTTGTAAGCTGATAAAACTGAAGTTTCTTTTTTAAGAATATCTAAATATGGAGTTTTAGGATTCCATGCTTTTAACTCTATCCTTTGTTCTATTAACAAATTTAATTTCTCTATTTCTTTTTTATTAGTTTCTTTTCCTTTTTTTGTTGTAAAAATTACAATTCCATTTCTTGCTTTTTCTCCATAAAGTTTTATAGCATCAAAAGGTTTAATTACTTGTACAGCATCAATATCTTCGGGTTTTATTTTTTCAATAAAATTCTTTTTTACTGAAACTCCATCAACTATATACATTGGGTCATTTTGATGTAATGAACTATTTCCTCTTATGGAGATTTTGGTTGTCTTCTGATTATCTTGAGAGATTTTTACTCCTGAAGATTTACCTAATAAAGACTGAATAATATTATTATTTACTAGTTTTGATTCTCTTGCTACCTCTAACCCAGTAACAACTACTTCATCAAGAACACTATCTTCTTCAAGTTCTATATTTACAGTATTATCACTATTAATCATAACTTCTTTAGTTGAACATCCAACAAAAGAAAAAACTAAAACTTCATTCTCCTCTACATTTATAGTAAAATTACCATCAAAGTCTGTTTCGGTTCCTCGATCAGTTCCTTTAATCATTACAGTCACTCCTGGTAAAACCCCCGAAGAGTCACTTACAGTACCTGTCACCACTTTTCTCGAATAATCAATAGCTACTGCTATATGGTTATCAACATGATTGCCATGCATACTGCTACTGTCTGTTGTTTTTGTAATGGTGTTTTCTTGATTTATATTGGAATATCTAACCCTAGATATTTGAGTTGTTCTTTTTTTCCTCTGCTTCTTTATGGGATGCCTAAGGTCATACCAATTTGTAATTTCCTTATATTGATCAAAAAGATTTCCTCTTCTCTCTTCAATATCTTCTATAGCTGAAGTTTTTATTTCCTCTTTTTCTTTTAACAACTCTTTGTAACGAGATCTTAATTCTTTTGGTGGCTCTATACCATATCGTACATAATCTTCAATTCTATCTAAAATTAACATTGAAGTGTAATCTGTAACCAAATGATATTGTTTGGCTAAAGAAATAATTTCTTTCTTATTCCTTTCTTTTTCTTTACTTAGATATTTTAATTTTTCTTTCGCCCAAAGTCTTTTAGTTTGATTTGAATTTTGTGAGTTCTCTAAATTAAAAGTTAGCACTTTAGTAACCTTACCTTGATATCCAAACTCTAGTTGAATTAAAGGTTTTCGTTTTCCTGTATATCTTCCAGTAATTACAAAATCCCCTGTAACATTTGCTCTGTTTTGAGGATACACCTCATTTAAATCAATATTGTTTTTAAATCCTAAAAACTGTAGCACTTCTTGCTTTAGTAGTTCATTTGCTTCTTCACTGTCAAGTTTTCCTAAATTAATATATCTACCTCCTTGATCTGTAGCTGTTTTATTTAATAAAAAATGATTAGCAGATGTTAATGAGTTAATTGTATAAACTGTTTTCTTCTTAAACCCTTCTATAACTCCTAGGTTAGTTAATCCATCTGAAAATAAAAGTATTTCGTCAGGATTTAATTTTAAAGCACTTAGCTTTTCTAAATTAGTTCCACCATCATAAATTTGAGTTTTTATTTCTTTTCGAAGACCATCCCATTCACCATTAGTTACAAAAAATTTTTCCCTTTTGTTTACTGTATTATTAAAAGAAATAAACTCAACTTCTACATCTTTCAAGTAGATAAAGTATTTATTTAAAAGCTCTATTTCTTTATTTAAACTTCTATTCCTCATTGACAAAGAAACATCCCAAAGAATACTTATTCTTTTAGGTTTTTCTTTATATCTAAGTTCCCTCTTCAAAGGGATTGAAGCATAAAAATAATCTCGATAACTTAGAATATTTTCTTTATTAGAAGTTTTTTTAAACTCTACCTTTATTGAATTTTGAGGAGCTACATTTTTCTTAGCTAAGGAGGCACTTATAACATTTCCTTTCTTAATGAAATAAAAGTCTTTAGAAAACTCACTTTTTATAACAGGAGGTATAGATATTCCATGGGTAAAAATATCTAAAGAAAAACTACCAACAACTTCCTGAATTCCTAAAGGAAGTTCATATACTAGTTTATCGTTGACAGTTGAAAGCTTTTCTTCATATGTTAAAACTACTCTTTTATTCTTTTTAGGAAAAATGGGATATACCCTTGCTTTATAGTTGTTTCCAGATGTTTTCTCTAAAAGTGCAGGATCAATATTTTGTCTAACGGTAGTTTCATAAGCAGCTCTAGCTAATTCTTTTTCAACAACTACTGCTTCTCTCAAAGATCCATTTAAGTCCATAGCAAATCTATATACAGATTGACCTTCTCCCAAAGGGAATACCAAATCACCTTCTAATGTTCTGTCTAAGCCGTTATAAAACTGCATATCATATGTAGTAGTAGCATAGTTACCTGTAATATTTACTCTTACTTTTAGATTTGAGAGCTTTAACTCACTAGCATCTTTTAAAGTAATTTTTGGAGTGCCTTGAGAAAAAACATTAAGACTTAGCATTAAAAAATTGACAAGTAGTATTTTTTTCATAGTTACTATTTTAAGTTTTAGATAAAACTCAACATTTCTTGTAAAAAATAAAACAAGTAATGAGTGTAACCCTCTTTTTAATGAGTAAAGTGTTCCAAATGGTAAAAGATAGTTTTTCATAGCAACACAAATTTAAATGAATTTTATATTCTTTAAACAAAGTATTTTTATTTTTTTATCTAAACATTGTTTAAACTAGAGCTTTCTTCTGTATAACAATCACCAACACAATAATCTTCATTATGATACTCTTCAGGTATCAACGAAGTGGTATATATCATCTGATCCGTATTAATTCTATAAAAACCTCCTAAAAATTCGCTAATAGATTTCATTGGAACATTATTTTGTAAAAGATGTGTAATTATGCTATGGTGGCAGGTCGTGTAATATTCTTTTCTTGTATGACCTCATCTTCAACTACTTCAATAATAGCCTTCAAACGATTCGCAATATTCATATATCAATATGCTTTCTCATTTGCTACAATAGTAACACATCCGTTTGGTAATTAGCCTAAGTTTTGCTTAAGAAATCAATATTTATTTTAGCAACATCTATGGAAATAAAGGCTATTTAAGTAAGAATTCATGCTATGAATTACTTGTTGATAGCATTCAATCAGTTAATTAAGAAAAAATATGAAAAAGCACAATTCTAAAACTTGTAGATGGCAGATTGAAAATCAAGCACTCTAAACTTTACCTCCTTAGATATTTTTTAGTAAAACTAATAGCTGAGTGAATTGTTTACTTTTTTTGGGTATTAAAATGTAGCTGTTTTTACCCAATTTTGGAATAAGTTAATTCAAACTCGCCCTACATAATAACAAATTCTCTTTTTTGTTTAATATTCTTAGTGCTATCCTTTTATTTCAATACAAATTAACTCAAAATTTCAACAAGAATTACACTGCCCATTGAACCTGCCATTTTTTCATTGGATCATACCTCAAAGCTCCATTCACCACCTCTAATGGGCTTTCAAAGTTATTAATAAACAAGCTGCCTGTTCCTAAACCTTGTGGCAATTCATTTTGTAAAGTATGAGTAAATCCTGCTATTGCATTTAAACCAATGTTACTCTCTAATGCTGATGTAATCCAATTTTTTATTCTATGGTTATCTGCCACAGAAATCCACTCTTTAGTACCTTTAAAACCTCCTACTAAACTTGGTTTTAAAATAATATATTGAGGCTGTATTGTAGCAATACATTGCTGCTTTTTTTCATAAGAAAACACTCCTATTAATTCTTCATCCAACGCTATAGGTAAAGGTGTTTTTTCACAAAGCATTGCCATTTCCTGCCATTGCCCTTGTGCTATTGGCTGTTCAATAGAATGTAAATCTAATGCTGATAGCCGTTTTAATTTTTCTAATGCTTCTAAAGGTTTAAACGCTCCATTTGCATCTACTCTTAACGTTATTTCTTTGGAAGAAAATTCTTTTCGTATAGATTTTAACAATGTTAACTCTGTAGCAAAATCAATTGCACCTATTTTCATTTTTAACGTTCTAAATCCACTTTTAAGCTTTTCTTTTATTTGCGCTTGCATAAAAGACTTATCTCCCATCCAAATTAAACCGTTAATAGGGATTCCTTCTTTTCCTGCTGTAAATCTTGACGGAAATAAATCAAATTGGTGTTGGCTTTTTAAAGATAGAAAAGCTTGTTCTACACCAAATTGAATGGAAGGAAACTCATATAACGCTTCTAACAAAAAAGCTGCTCCTTTATGGATATGCTTACATGTCCATCGCAACTTTTCTTCATAATCTGGTCGATCATCAATACTCAAACCTCTAAAAAGCCCACATTCTCCTATTCCTTGTTTTCCGTGTTGATGTATTACTAAAAACCAAGTTTCTTTCGTATTTAAAATACCTCGTGAAGTACCACTAGGTCTTTTAAAATTTAATAAATACTTGTGATATGTTGCGGTTATCATTTGGTTTGCTCTACTATTTTTTTCAATCTTTCTAAACTTTCTTGACTCTTTTCCTTAAGAGCTCCCTTGAAATAAGGAAAAATACAACTTGCTATGTATGAATTATTAATTAAAGCACTATTTTGTATAATTTTTGTACGACCTCCTTTGCTCTGAAAAGTATAAGTATCTGTTTTTAACAAGTTATTAGACCTAAATTGAAATGTGATTGTCTGATTTGCTAAATATGTTTTAATAACCTCTTGCATTTTGATCTTTTGCTCTCCATTTTTGATCGTCAGTTCGTAAGTACTCCCCGTAATCTGTTCTTTTTCTGTAATCGGTCGTATGGCTACTATTTCTGGCTGCCATTGAATAAACTTTTTTGCATCCGTAAACATTGAAAAAACAGTTTTTATACTTTTATTTATTTCAACTTCAGCAGTGTACTTAATGTCTTTTACCACAATACCTGTTGCAAAAAAAGCAACCACTAGAACTGTTATTATTCCTAAAATAATTTTTATTGTTTTCATCTCTTTTAATACCAAGCAAGAATTATAAACTACCTGTTTTCTTTAATTTCAATTGCTATATAATCACTTGACTTATTCCAAAAATCAGTGCAAATAAAAAAGTACTCAGTGCTACTTTTTTCAATTCACCATCCAACTCTTCTGGTACTTTATTTTTAAATACTGTAATGATATTTTTTATAAGAGGTATAAAAGCTACTAAAAACAAAAACTGAATGGGCGATTTATAGTTTAATAATACATAAATAAGAGCTCCTAATAAAGCCCCTAAAATCAATAGGTAATGGTATATTTTTGCTTTTTTAGCTCCTATTTTTACCACCAAGGTATTCTTATTATTTTTTTGATCTTCAGCACGATCTCTCATATTGTTTAAATTTAACACTGCTGTTGATAATAAACCTATTGATATTGCAGGTAATAATACACTAAAATATACCGTTTTAGCATATAAAAAGTAACTTCCTATTACGCTTACCAATCCAAAGAATATAAAAACAAACACATCTCCTAATCCTCTATATCCATACGCTGAGCTTCCTACAGTATATTTAATAGCTGCTATGATGGAAGCAATTCCTAACGAGAAAAACACTATAGAATATAAAAAGTTTTGTTTTCCAAAAGCAATGTATATCAATACGATATTCACAAGTAACGTAAATAATATAGTAACAATCATTGCTGACTTCATTTGTTGAGGGGTTATTAAGCCTGATGACACCATTCTTGCCTCTCCTTTTCTATTATCATCTGTTCCTTTAATTCCATCACCATAATCATTTGCAAAGTTTGACAAAATTTGAAATCCAATAGTAGCTAGAAGAGCTAGTATAAAAATTAAATAATTCTTTTCTCCTATCGTGGTAAAATCTGCTAAAAAAGCTCCTACAATAACTCCTGAAATAGATAATGGTAGTGTTCTTAATCGGGCTGCTTTTATATAATTTTTTATCATTTATTTTCTTCTTAAACTTTTCGACTCCGTTCAAAAGGACAATTGATTGTGCCATTAGAACGGAGTCGAGAATTACATATAATACTTTTTATAAATTATTTGCTTCTGCAATTAATTCTGCTATGTCTTTTACTTCTATTTGGTTTTCTTTTTCTTTAAATTTCACCCCATCGGTCATCATAGTATTACAATAAGGGCATCCTGTTGCTATAATTTGCGGGTTTGTTTCTAAAGCATCTTCTGTACGTAATATATTAATGTCTTTATCCCCTTTTTCTGGTTCTTTAAACATTTGTGCCCCACCTGCCCCACAACATAGTGCGGTCGATTTATTTCGCTTCATTTCTGTTAAACGAACTCCTAATCTACGAACTAAATCACGTGGACTTTCATATACATCATTGGCTCTACCCAAATAGCAAGGATCATGATAAGTAAGTTGCTTTCCTTTTAAATTAGTAGCATTGATATTCAATTTTCCTTCATCTACTAACTTTTTAATGAATTGTGTATGATGATATACCTCATATTTACCTCCTAAACTTGGATATTCATTTTTTAACGTATTAAATGAATGAGGATCGCAGGTTACGATTTTTTTGACTTCATATGCGTTTAATATTTCTATATTGGTCATTGCTTGCATTTGAAACAAAAACTCATTTCCAGCTCTTTTTGCAGCATCGCCTGTTGAACTTTCTTCGGTTCCTAACACAGCAAATTCAACTTTAGCTTCTTGCAATACTTTTACAAAAGCTCTTGTTATTTTTTTTGCTCTATCATCATAACTTCCAGCGGCTCCAACCCAAAACAACACTTCTGGTTGTTTTCCTTGAGCCATCATATCTGCCATCGTAGGTACGTTCATAATTTTATGTTTTAGTCGTTGAACTACTTTTTATCTTCCTTTTTTCAATTTCTATTAAACTTAGTATTCACCAAGCTTTATTTACATTTTTTTTTAGGTATTCAATGAATATACTATGCTTCGTCTTTCCAATTTAATCGATCCATTTGATTGTATTGCCAAGGTGCTCCATTATTTTCAATATTCGTCATCATCATATTCAATTCTTGAGGAGCTGCGGACTCTTCCATTACTAAATAACGGCGCATATCCATAATAATAGACAATGGATCTATATTTACAGGACATTCCTGTACACAGGCATTACAACTCGTACAAGCCCATAATTCTTCTGGTGTAATATAATCATTTAATAACTGTTTCCCATCTTCTTTAAAAACACCTCCATTTTTATCTATATTATTTCCTACTTCTTCCAATCGGTCACGAGTATCCATCATAATTTTTCGAGGTGACAATTTCTTTCCTGTTAAATTAGCTGGACAAGAAGAAGTACAACGTCCGCATTCTGTACATGTATAAGCATTCATTAGCTGTACCCAATTCAAATCTGTTACATCAGAGGCTCCAAACTTTTCAGGCTCCTCCTCTTCTACTCCCTCCTCTGGCATTGCATAAGGATCTGCCGAAGGATCCATCATCATTTTTACTTCTTTAGTTACTGCTTCTAAATTATTGAATGCTCCTTTAGGCTTTAAGTTTGCATAAAATGTATTTGGAAATGCTAATAAAATATGTAAATGTTTAGAATAATATAGATAGTTTAAGAATATTAAAATCCCTATTATATGCACCCACCATGCAAATTGCTCTATTGTATGCTGTTCTTCTGGAGAGTAGCTACTAAACCAAGGAGCTACAAATTGACTTATTGGATTTCCTATTCCTGCTTGTTGAAAAGGCAAATCTGTGGCATTCATTACTAAAAACAGCGACATTAATACCATTTCAAAGTACAAAATAATATTTCCATCATTCTTAGGCCATCCTGTCATTTCCTTACTCCAAAAACGTTTGATTCTTGCTATATTTCTCCTTAGCCAAAATACAATTACAGCAAACAATACCAAACCTGCTAAAATTTCAAAAGTTCCTATTAAAAAGCCATATAATGTCGCTCCTAATAAAGGTTGGAATACTCGGTGCGTTCCAAATAACCCATCAATTATAATTTCTAGAACTTCTATATTTATAATAACAAAACCTAAATATACCAAAATATGTAAAATTCCCGATACTGGTCGTCTTACCATTTTATATTGCCCTAAAGCTATTTTGGCCATATTTTTCCAACGAGCTGGTTTGTCATCATTTCGATTTACGTCTTTTCCTAATTTAATATTTCTGATAAGCTTGCGAACATTCATTGCAAAAAAACCTATTCCAGCAATTAACATTAGCGCAAAAAAGATGTTAGATATATACATTTATTCTGATTTGTTTTTGTTAGTTTACATTTTATTGATGATTCCAGTTTCCTTCTTCATTTGAATTATTTGGCAATAGCTCTAATACATCTCCTTATGTAGAGACTCCTAAATCAAGTACAGTTCTGTTAGCATCGTTGAAATAGCTAACTACTTGATTTATTTCTAAAACTTCACCATCCTTCAATCCTTTCTTTCGCAATGGGTTTATAATTCTTTCTGCTACTTTGGAAGCTCTATTAGTAAGCTTTACTGCATACCTTATACCTTGACTATAAGTTGCTTCAAAAAACGACTCAAACGCTTTACTTTCTAAAGCTTTTTTTAATGGATAAAATTTATCGCTATCTTTCAGTATTCTTTTCAACCTTGAGAAGTAACGCGCTACACAACAACCACATTCGTTTAATAAACTTACATATATTCCTAACGTTTCCAAATACCATTTAGGCAATGTATTGCTATTACCATATAACGCATTCTTATACAACAACATATCTCTTACCATTGTATGAGATCGTAATCCATGAGATTTGATAATGCTATCTACATTATTACTAGGCGCTATAACCTTTTTGTATAAATGTTTTAATTTTCCTACTGCTCCATTAAACGATGTCAATCGTATCCTACTCATTATTAATTACTCTTATTTTCCTTATTATTTTGTGCATTATAAGGTTTTGCTTTCTTTCCGAAAAGCGAGAAGTGCATAAACCTTTTAGGATTTAACTTTAATTCACGAAGTAATTCTTCCATTTCTTTAGAAGCTTGCGTCAAATTCACATACACTTTATCATCCGTCATTAATTTACCTAAAGTTCCTTTTCCTTTTTTCATATTAGCAAGTAATTCATTAACTCCTGCAATTGTTTCTTCGAGTTGTTTAACCGTACTTCCTAGATTTGCTTTCGTTAAATCCTCTGATATTTTGGAAAAATCATCTGTAATCTTTTTAGCGTTTGACAGTGTAGCTCTTAAATTGTTTTTACTATCATCTACAATAGATTTCACTCCACCCAAAGTTCCTTTTACATCAGAAATAGTAGCTTCTAGAGCTAGTACACTTCTATTCAAACTTTTTCTAGATTTCGCATCCAAAATTTGATTAAGTCCTATCAATAAAGAATCTGCTTCTACCAATACATTTTCTAATTTTGCTTGTATAGGGTTTAATTTTTCACCCACGCTAGAAAAAATATCAGATTCTACTTCTCCTTTCAAGGTATCTCCTGATTCCGCCATTTCTCCTTCATACTTAGGTATAATTGCTAAATTTTGCCCTCCCATTAAACTCGCTGAATAAATTTTAGCAACGCTATTTTTAGAAAACTGAAAATCATTATCTAATGCTATTTCTACAATAAGTTTCCCTCTTTTTTCTGGATTAGGATTGAACTTAATATCAATAACCTTTCCTACTTGCATACCATTTATGGTTACCAAGCTGGCCTCATTTAACCCTTGAATTGTGTTATACTCCACAAAAAAATGTCTTGTTCCGGAGCTGAACAAATCTTGTCCTTTTAAAAAGTTATACCCCCAAACAAACAATGCTATAATAATAACTGCTACAATACCAGTTTTTAGCTCTTTAGACATAAATACAATTTTATCAACAACAATATTACTAATTATTTTCCGTAGTATTGATTAGAATATATCTAAATTACTACTTTTTTCGAGCTTCTTTCAATGAAATTTTCTTATCGTTTTTAAAGGCTACTATAAAAGCTCCTTTATGTCCCAATCCTCTCACCTTAGCAAGTGTTTGTTTTACAGAGAAATAACTATCAGTACTTCCATAATAATATTTATAATACCCATCTATGCGCATTGTTTCTACCTTAGTAAGCCCTTTAAAATTAAAATTCTTATTTGTTAAAATTTTTCTTGAAGCTGCTATTTGAACTTTAAAAATAACTTGCCCCTTTTCTTTTACCGTTGAATTACTTTTTATAATACTTCCTTTTGGATCCTTTTTCTTAGTAGAAGTATGTTTTTTATGCACCTCCTTCTTTTTAATCACTTTAGGAATAACCTTCTTATCTTTCTTAACAATTTTGGTTTTAGCTACCTGTTTTACAACGGTGTTTAATCGTAACCTTTTGATATATTTCTCAATAGCGATAGCTATTGATTTTGCCATTTTTAATTGCCCTGATTTTGTATTTAAAAATTTCCCTTCTGCCTTATTCGTTAAAAAACCAAGTTCTATTAACACACTTGGCATCACCGTTTCTCTTAATACTAAAAAATTAGCTTGCTTTACTTTTCTATCATATCTTTTAATTTTAGAAAAATTATACTGAATTAAATCTGCAATAGCCAAACTATTGTCTAAATTTTCCTCTTGCAATACAGATAGACCAATTACTGACTCTGGAGAATTTGGGTCATAATCATAATTTTTTTTGTAATTGTCCTCTAATAAAATTACCGCATTTTCTCTTTTCGCAATTTCTAAATTACCACTATTTCCATTAAGACCTAATACAAAGGTTCCTGCCCCATGAGCATCTGAACCATGTGAATCACAATGTACTGATACAAATAAATCTGCTTTTTTATTATTGGCTATCTTTGCCCTATTATGCAATTCCACAAAAACATCTTTTTTTCTTGTGTAAACAACCTCTATATCTTTATTTTTCTGTAATTCTTTTCCTATTGCCAAAACAACTTTCAATGCTATTTTTTTCTCTTTGAAACCATTTCCTAAATTCCCAGGGTCTCTGCCTCCATGCCCCGCATCTAAAACCACCTTATATTTCTGAGCTACTAAAGAAAAAGGCTCTACTAGAAAGAAGAAAGAGAACAAGAAAATTCGCAAAATTTTCGTTGCGGTATAAATTTTGTAAGGTTTTAAAAATTGCATCAATAAAATTTAACTATTTTTGGCTTCTCAAATTTGGTGCTTCAATAATTGAGCCATACTTTTACTCATCGTACAAAAATAGCATTTAAAGCATTGCAAACAAATCTATCATACATACTTTTATTTTTTAGTTTTTTTTATAGCAAGCAAAGTTATTCTCAAGAGCTAAAAAAGAAACCTATCCCTTTTCAAAAGGTAAATAAAATAGACAGTATCATTCATACTGAAAAAAAGACTTCCCTTTTAAAAACTAAAGACACCACTGCTGTGAGCATTGATTCTATTAAGCCTAAAGAAGCTATCGACGGTATTATTAGTCATGATGCCCAAGATTATACACTTCAGAATGCTAAAGAAAAAACAATTACTCTCTACAATAATGCTAGGGTTACTTATACTGATATCAATTTAAAGGCTGGTATTATTATTATTGATTATAAGAATAATACTGTATTAGCCAAAGGGATTAAAGATAGTCTTGGCTATAAGCAACGACCTGTTTTTAAACAAGGAAGTCAAGAATCTGAGCAAGACTCTATTTTGTATAATTTTAAAACAAGACGCGCTTTAGTATATGGTGTAAAGACTGTTCAAAGTGGGATTATAACATATGGTGAAAAAACAAAACGTGTGAATGATTCTACTATTTACATGAGAAATCTACGTTTTACGACATCTAAGAAGAAAAAGCCTGATTATTACATTGCTACGAGCAAAGCCAAACTTATTCCTGGTAAAAAGATCATTGTAGGAGGTAGTAATTTGGTACTAGCTGATGTACCTACACCTGTTTTTTTACCTTTTGCCTATTTCCCTTTGACTGAAAAACAAACCTCTGGTTTTATCATTCCTTCTTGGGGTGAAAATGATCGACAAGGGTTCTTCTTACAAAATGGGGGATATTATTTTTCAATCAATGATTACGTTGATTTAACTATATTAGGAGATTTATATACAAATGGTAGCTGGGGATTACGTACAGACTCTAATTATAATGTTAGGTATCGTTTTAATGGTAATTTTAGTTTTCGATTTGAAAATATTATTCAAGGAATTAGAGGATTAAGTAACTATGACAAAAGAAGTAATTTTAACATTACTTGGAGCCATAGCCAAGATACTAAATCAAGTCCTAATTCACGATTTTCTGCTTCTGTAAACTTAGGAAGTAGTAAATATTACAGGCAATCATTAAATGAGTTTAACAATTCTCAATTTTTAACGAATACTTTAAATTCCTCTATTTCTTATTATAAAAATTTTGTAGGAACTCCTTTTAACATGAGCTTAAATGCTACGCATTCTCAAAATACGAATACGCAAATTGTTACGATGACCCTTCCTTCTTTACAATTAAATATGGAACGTCTTTACCCTTTTGCAGGAAAGGGGGGGGTAAAAAAGAACCCTATTCAAAAATTAGGGGTTACCTATAGTATGCAAGGAGAATATAGAATCAATGTTCCTGATAACCTATTTTTTACATCCGAAATGTTTCGAACAGCAAAAACGGGAGTACAACATAATTTAAGCACAAACACGAACTTAAAAGTTGCGAAATACTTTACCTTATCTCCTAGTGCTAATTATAAAGATGTTTGGTATTTTGATAGAATTAACAAACGCTATGACCCGAATATTCCTAATAAAAATAGAGATTTAGGACTGGGAGCCCCTGTAAATGATATTATTAGTGGATTTAATCGTTTTAACGAATATAATTTAGGTGTTTCTTTATCTACTAATATTTATGGTACATTTAATTTTAAAAAAGGACGGTTAAAAGCTATTAGGCATACTTTTAGACCTTCTATTTCTTATGGATATAGGCCTGATTTTGCTGCTGATCATAATTTACAAGTACAACAAAGTGCAAATCCTAACGACCTTTTAACATACTCCCCTTTTGAAAATGGAATTTATGGACAACCAGGAAGTGGTGTTTCTAACGCTATCGGTATTACGCTAAACAACGTACTAGAAGCTAAAGTTGCTACTAAAGACCCTAATAGTGATAAAGAAGATCAAAAGATTACGCTCTTAAACAATTTGAACTTTAGTGCTAGGTATAATATTGCAGCAGATAGCTTGCGCTGGTCACCTGTATCTGCTTCTGCTGGAACTCGTTTATTTAAAGACAAATTAGCACTAAATGCTAATGCTACCTTAGATCCATACCAAGTAAATAGCAAAGGGATTCGGATTAATAAATTTAATGGTAGTCTTTTTAGAGTGACTAATGTAAGGGTTACTGCGAATTACTCAATATCAAGCAAAGATTTTGAAAAAGATAATGATCCTAAGCAAAATAGCCAAGGAAATGGCGCACAAAATACTCCTGATGTTTTTGGCGAAAACATGAAAACAAGTAATGGTTTTGCTAATAATTCTAGTAATAATCAAAATAATAATGAAAGGGAAACAAAAAAAGCAGCGTTATATAAAGCAAAAATACCTTGGACACTTAACTTAGTATATGCTATGAACTATGCCAGCAATGGTGTAACTAGCGATATCAGCAACAATTCTCTAATGTTTAGTGGAGATATTGAATTATCGCCTAAATGGAAGGTTGGTTTTTCTTCTGGATATGACATTAAAAGAAACGCATTTACCTACACTCGATTGAATTTTTCTAGAGACTTGGATAGCTGGCGCTTTAATTTTAACTGGACTCCTTTTGGAACAAATTCTTCTTACTATTTCTTTATTGGGGTAAAAGCTTCTGTATTAAGCGATCTAAAATGGGATAAAAACAAACCGCCAGATAGAAGGCTTTTTTAAAATACTGACTTTTAGATTTTACACTATTTATAAATTAAAACGACTGTAATAAAACACAAACAACATGAAAAAAATAATCACAACTTCTAAAGCACCTGCTCCTATAGGACCTTATAATCAGGCCATATTAAGTGGCAATACGTTATACACTTCTGGTCAAATTCCTATAAACCCAGCAACTGGTGAATTGGTTTCTGACTCCATAGAATCAGAAACAAAACAAGTTATGGAAAACATGAAAGAAGTTTTAGCCGCTGCAGAAATGACTTTTGAAAATGTAGTAAAAACTTCTATTTTTATTTCTGACATGAACAACTTCTCAAAAATTAATGAAGTGTATGCTAAATACTTTAATGAAGATACTGCTCCTGCACGAGAAACCGTAGAAGTAGCCAATCTACCAAAGTTCGTAAATGTAGAAATCAGTATGATTGCTATTAAGTAGCTAATTATTAGCATAAAATAAAAGGAGGGAGTAATTTAGTTTACTCCCTCCTTTTATTTTACAAAGCTTTCATTAATAATTCTGCCGTCGCAGGATTTGTAGCTAACGGAATATCATGCACATCACATAAGCGTAATAACATGGTTATATCTGGCTCATGCGGATGTTTTTCATGTGGGTCTCTAAAAAACAATACCATATTACACATACCCTCTGCTACTCTACTTGCAATCTGCGCATCTCCACCAAATGGACCTGATAAAAATTTGGTTACCTTAAATCCTGCTCTCTCTGCCTTAGTTCCTGTTGTTCCCGTAGCTATTAACCGGATATCTTTTTGATGCAAAATTGCTTTATGTTTGTTTAAAAACTGTATCATTTCTGCCTTCTTCCCATCATGCGCAATAATTGCTATCTCCATCATATCCTATTTTTCTATTTAATGTACTACTACTTATTATAATGATGCTGAATACTCCAATAGATCTACTATTTTCGTTGCATAACCAAATTCATTATCATACCAAGAAATTACTTTAAAGAAATGTTCATTCAACTCTAAACTAGCTTCTGCATCTATGACAGATGTTCTTGTTTCTGATACAAAATCTTGAGAAACCACCTCATCTTCCGTATAACCTATAATCCCTCTAAAATCCGTTTCAGAAGCCTTTTTTAAAACTGCCATAATCTCCTTTAAGGAAGTTTTTTTCGCTGTTTTGAAAGTTAAATCAACTAAAGACACATCTGCCACAGGAACTCTTACAGCCATTCCTGTCAACTTCCCTACCATCTCTGGTATCACTTTAGTCACTGCTGCTGCTGCCCCTGTTGAAGTTGGTATAATATTATTCACAACCGAACGCCCTCTACGCCATTTTTTATTAGGACCATCTACTGTACTCTGAGTAGAAGTTGCAGCATGCACCGTAGTCATTAGCCCTTCTGTTAATCCAAAATTATCATGAATCACTTTTACCAAAGGAGCCAAACAATTCGTGGTGCAAGAAGCATTAGAAATAATTAACTCTTCTTTGGTTATCTCATGATGATTTACCCCCATCACATACATATTAGCATCTTTAGACGGAGCTGAAATAATTACTTTTTTAGCCCCTCCTTTTAAATGGAGTGCTGCTTTTTCTTTTGTTGTAAAAAAGCCTGTAGATTCAATAATATACTCTGCTCCGATCTCATCCCATTTTAAATTTTCTGGGTTCTTATCTGCACTAACTCTGATCGTTTTTCCATTTACCACCAAGTTTCCATTCACTACAGCTACCTCTCCATCAAAACGACCATGAACAGAATCATATTTTAACAAGTATGCTAAATAATCAACATCTAATAAATCATTTATTCCTACTATTTCTATATTTTCTCTACGAATCGCTGATCGAAAAGCCAAACGTCCAATTCTACCAAATCCGTTAATTCCTATTTTTATCATTTTCTATAATTTTTATCTTATCTAAAGTCGTAATTTCCTAAAAAAAATTACAACACTATTCACACGTTATAATATTACAAATATAGGGTATATAAGTACAAAAGAATTGGTAGATTTTAAAATCTATCAATGTTTATTTTACTTACTACTTCTACACTTTACCCCTAGTTAAACATTCCTTTAAATCAATATTTTTTGTAGAAGATTCTCTTCATTTTTGACCAAAAATACTTCAGCATTTTTTTTATGGAAACAATGTTTGCATTCAAGCTAAACTGAACATATAATATATATCAGAAGCTACTAAAACCATTAAAACACTTCCATTAGTACTATATCGTTACTATATCCGAAACTCTAATTAACTCTTTATCTATTTTAGACTGCCCTTTAATTGCTTTTTTCAAAGGTGTCAAGGTCATTTTATCATGCATTAAACCTACCATGTAATTTGACTTTCCTTCTAACAAACTTTCCACAGCTTTTACCCCCATTCTACTAGCGAGTACTCTATCAAAACATGAAGGTGCTCCTCCCCTTTGCATATGTCCCAATACAGAAACCCTAACTTCATATTCAGGAAGATGCTCTTCTACATAATCTTTCAGTTCAAATACATTCTTTCCTATTTTATCCCCTTCTGCTACAACTACAATACTTGACGATTTTCCTGACTCTTTACTTCTTTTTAAAGACTCTAATAGTCGATCTAGCCCTAAATCTTCTTCCGGAATAAGTATCTCTTCCGCTCCAGCTCCTACTCCTACATTTAACGCTATATGCCCTACATCTCTTCCCATAACCTCTACAAAAAACAACCGATTATGTGAACTTGCTGTATCTCTAATCTTATCAATTACATCTACCACAGTATTCAAAGTAGTATCATAACCTAAAGTATGCGTTGTTCCATAAATATCATTATCTATTGTTCCTGGAATCCCTATCACTGGAAAATCAAATTCTTTATTAAAAATCAAAGCTCCTGTAAAGGTTCCATCTCCTCCTATGACGACTAAAGCATCAATCTCATTTTTCTTTAATTGCTCATACGCTTTTTGTCTTCCTGCTACCGTCATAAAATCTTTAGACCTAGCTGATTTTAAAACGGTACCTCCTTTATTAATAATTCCTTTTACACTTCTTGCATCTAGATCTTTGAAATCGCCTTCGATCATTCCTTGATAACCTCTGTAAATTCCTGTACATTTAATACTGTGATACGCACATGTACGTACTACTGATCTAATTGCAGCATTCATTCCTGGAGAATCTCCTCCGGAAGTCATAACTCCTATTTTTTTTATTTCTTTCATAATTCTGAGTCTCAAATTTACCTAAATATACTGCTTATCTAACAAAAATATGCGAAAACGTTTTCGGTTTTCAAGATCATTTTATAACCATATCTCCCTCTTAAAAAACAAAAAACACCCTTTTTACTTTTGATAAAAAGGGTGCATATTCATCAGTACAGTTTTATTCTAAACCTTATATTCCGATATTATCTTTTTAACATTTTCTTTTTCAAACACGGTTGGATATAACTCTTTTATAATGCTATGAGATTCAAAATCGATTGCCAATCCATTTTTTAAATGAGTTAAACTATACGCTTCTTCATCTAATATCATAAATAGCCCAGATAAACGATATTCTATTTCAGCAAAGTTTTCATACCTTCTTTTAGCCTTTATTAAAACTTTTAAAGCATCATTAAAATCTCCCAAAAATTGTAGCACATCAGCCAATCCTATATATATCTCAATAGCAAAATCATCTAATTGAATACATTTATAAAAGGCTTTTATGGCTTCTTCATAAAAATCTAGTTTTAAATTTATATCAGCATATTTACGCCAGTACGAAGCCTTAGTATCATCTATTTGAAGTGCCTTTCCTATATAATAAACCGCTTTTTGGTAATCTTTCTCTCGGTAATATAGATTGGCCAATAAAACCCAACCTTTTTCCAATAACGGATCTTCATGTACTGCTTTCTTATAGTATTTTACAGCCGTATCTGCGTCTTTCAATTTCTCAAAGCATTTACCTATTCTTATATAAGCGAAAGCCATAGGATCATCTAGCTCCGTTGTAATGATATAATTTTCTATAGCTTCTTCATAGCGATCTAATTTTTCAAGTGTTTTTGCTTTTTCTAAGTAACCACCAATAAAACTTTCATCTATTACTACAGCATAATCAAAAGCTTTTAAAGCTTCTTCAAAATTATTTAACACAAAATATTGTCTTCCTAATTGATGCCATGCAACTTCACTATAAGGGTTTTTATCAATATATTCTTTTAAGAAAGTAGCAGCTTCTTGATGCTGATTATTCATATCAAAACAATATACTACATTGTATAGTGACGAATAATCCTCAAAGTCTAAAGCTACACATTTTTCAAAACTCCGTCTTGCATGTTCAAAATCATCTAGATACAAATACTCCATTCCCATGATAGACCATATATCAGCAGGTTCATTTGAATACTCTAACCCTTTTTTTAGTATGCTTACTGCCTTTTTGTGCTTTCCTCTTTTCGAAAGAATAATTGCTTTTTGAATGAATACCTCTTCATTATGCGGTTCAACTGCTTCTACCTCGGATAGCCATTTTACAGCTTTCTCTAATTTATCTTCAAAAACTAGTAATTCTACCTTTAATAACTTCAAAATTATAGAAGATGGGTGCTGCTCTAATCCTAATTTTACAGCTTTTTTTGCTAATGAATGCTTTCCTGAATCTAAATAATGCTGAATAATTTCTTCGAATTCCACAGAATCGAAGAAATATACATTATTTGTTTTTAACATTGATTCAAATTTCGATAGTGACATAGGCTTTGAGTTTTAATACCTTATAGCATTTGATCATAAAAATCTAACTGCTTAAAAGCGTTCAACAATCTATTTTACCCAATTCAGGTTCTTATACACTTAAATTATATTTAAATGTACTATATCTGTTATACCTGTTTTAAAGTTACAAAAATTCTTTTCAACAATTTAATTAACATTGTGACTTTTCATGGAATTATGCGTCTAACCAGTGTATAAAATTCTCTATTGGTAATATTTATTATTTTTACTACATTTGAGAAGTGACAAAAAAGAATTAACCTATTTAAACAAAAAGCATGAGTAAATTTGACGAAAAGGTAGCATTGTACAAAAATTTTATGGATGATAAAAACATGAGTTTTGATGCAGATTTATTAAAAGCTGTAACCAAAGGCTTAGGTCCATCTATTTATAAGAGAGATGCTGAAACTGTATCAGGATCAGACCCAAAAGAATTAGAAACTGTGAAGAAAAACTTCTTAATCAAGAAGTTAGGCTTATCAGATAGTCCTAAATTAGATGATGCTATTGCTAAAGTAGTTGATAAAATAGGAAAATCTGAGAGAAGTAAATATAGAGCTGTTGTTTACTATTTACTAGTTAAAGAGTTTAACAAGGAATCTGTGTACGGAATGTAGTACGCTATTGCTATTCAAATAAAATCTCGTACTGTGTTAAATCGGTACGAGATTTTTTTATTTTTGCGCCTACAAACAAACTAAATTTTATGTCGCAATTTATTAGTGTATTTGACATGCTAAAGATTGGTGTTGGTCCATCAAGCTCACATACTTTAGGCCCTTGGAGAGCTGCTCAACAATGGATTCAAAAGCTTAAAAAGGACGCTATTTTTGATGCAATTACAGGCATTCGAATAGATTTATATGGCTCTTTATCTTTAACAGGAAAAGGACACGCTACTGATTTATCCGTTTTGTTAGGACTAAGTGGAACAGATCCTGAATATATCCCTATTAATGACATCGATCTTATCATTGAAAAAATAAAAAAAACAAATACACTATCATTCAATGCAGAAAAAGAACTTTCTTTCTCTACTGATAATGTAGTTTTTAATAAAGATTTTTTACCTTTCCACTCAAATGGGTTAACATTTAGAGGTTTCTCTAAAGGAAATGAAATTTCTACTGAAACTTATTATTCTATTGGAGGAGGTTTTGTTATTCAAGAAAAAACAGAAGGCGTCGAAGAAATAGAAATCACTAAAGATAATTTTCCTTTCCCTATAAACAAAGCTACTCAATTAGAGGCATATTGTAAAAAAGAAGGAAAATCAATTTCAGAAATCGTTTTTAGAAATGAATTAGTCTTAAAAACAGAACATGAAATTAATAACGAATTAAAACGGGTATGGGACACCATGCTTGAATGTATGTATATAGGTTGTCATACAGAAGGCATACTTCCTGGAGGATTGAATGTAAAAAGAAGAGCTTTTGACACGCATCAAAAACTAATTAAAAATGCCTCTTATAACAATGCTGACGAATGGATTTCTGCCATCAGAAATACAGAAGTCAAATTTAGAGAAATACTAAAATGGGTCAGTTGCTTTGCTTTATCAGTAAATGAAGTGAATGCCTCTCTGGGAAGGGTGGTAACAGCTCCTACTAATGGCAGCGCAGGGGTTATTCCTGCCGTTCTGATGTACTATTTGGTTATTGAAAACCACCAAGCCGATATTCAACACATTAAAAAATTCTTACTCGTTGCTGGTGAAATAGGGAGTATTTTTAAAAAGAATGCAACCATATCTGCTGCCATGGGCGGGTGCCAAGCTGAAATTGGCGTTTCTTCAGCAATGGCCGCAGCCGCTTTAACCGAACTATTAGGCGGAACCCCTTCTCAATGCCTAGTTGCCGCAGAAATTGCAATGGAGCATCATTTAGGTTTGACTTGCGACCCTATTGGTGGACTGGTACAAGTTCCTTGTATTGAACGAAATGCAATGGGAGCTATCAAAGCTATTAATGCCGCTGAACTGGCATTAGACTGCGATCCTAAAACAGCTAAAGTACCTCTAGATAAAGTAATTGATACAATGTGGGAAACTGCAAAAGATATGAACCGTAATTACAAAGAAACTTCAGAAGGAGGTCTTGCTATTACAGTTGGGCTAGCCGACTGCTAAAATTTAAATGATTCACTATTAACATATGTTGTTAATAGTGAATCATTCTATTATTTTTATCTTATAAAAACTAACTCCGTTTCTGTTGACATTTCAGAAGAGAAGCCATAATTTCCAATATTAAATCCTTTTAAACCTTCCAAAGTAGTTATATTATTATCTATTATATAACGAACCATCATACCTCTTGCTTTCTTTGCAAAAGTCATGATCATTTTATACTCTCCATTTTTCAAATCTTTAAATACAGGTGTAATTATTGGAACCTTAAGCTTCTTTTTCGGTATTACTTTAAAATACTCAGTACTTGCTAAGTTTACGAATAATTCATCATCTGGTATTTCTCTATTTAAAGCTTCTACAATATCGTCTCCCCAAAATTTATATAAGTTTTCTTTTTCTCCAACTTTTAAACGAGTTCCCATTTCTAATCGATACGGTTGTATTAAATCTAATGGCTTTAACATTCCGTATAATCCTGACAATATACGTAATCGGTCTTGCAATATTGGAAACTTCTCATTATCTAAAGACGCCACATCAATTCCTCTATATACTTCTCCTGTAAATGCATAAACTGCCTGTTTCGCATTTTCCAAAGAAAAAGGTAGCGCCCAAACTTGATTTCTATCATAATTCATTGCCGCTAAATCATCAGAAATTTTCATTAACTCTGATAATTCTTTTCTAGATAATGTTTTCAACTTCTTATTAAGCTTTTCAGATTTTTCTTTAAACTGAGGCTGTGTATGTAAAGTTGTTGACACTTTTGTTTCAAAATCCAATGATTTTGCTGGAGATATAATGATTTTCATAAAGATCTATAATAATTTATGCGGTAAAAATACAATTGCTAATAAGATCTCCAAACTTTTTAAGAATGTAATAATTAATACGCTTATAGAATTTTTAAATACATAACCTCATCTTATTGAAGCGATTTCAACTTTTTGTTTTGAAGCTAAAATTTAGTTTTTTTTGCCTTAATGAAGTCTTTTTTGAGTAACATAACCTTAGCTACGTTGTGAGAAAAAGCCAAACGAATTTGCCTATGCTATAATGTGATTTGCAAACCATCAAATGCCAAAAAAATGTTATTAGGCAATGTTTCCTGTACCCTTTTATGAAATCCTAATTTATGCGAAATATGAGTTAAATATGCCTTTTTGGGATTTAACTCTTCTATTAAACTTAAAGCCTCTTCCAAATTAAGATGCGTAGGGTGCGTCTCTAATCGCAATGCATTCACTATCAAAACGTCCAAGTCCAAAAGCTTCTCTTTTTCTTTCTTTTCTACTGTTTTTACATCCGTTAAATAAGCTACATTTCCAAATCTATAAGCCGTTACTGGCAATTTACCATGCATAACTTTTACAGGGGTAACCTTTACCTCTCCTAAATAAAATGGAGATTCATTAATACTATTTTTTACGACTGTGGGAGCTCCTGGGTAACGGTTTTCTGTAGCAAAAATATATTCAAACCTCTTCTCCAAACTTTTAAACACTTGGCTTGTTCCATAAATAGGCATTTCTCCTATTTGAAAACAATAAGGTCTAATATCATCAAAACCAGCAGTATGATCTGAATGTTCATGTGTAAATAAAATACCATTTATCGATTGAACTTTTTCTCGTAACATTTGCTGTCTAAAATCAGGTCCACAATCTATAACATAATTATAATTACCCCATGAAATCATAATTGAAGACCGTAATCTCTTATCTTTTGCATCTTCAGATAAGCACACCGGATGATTATTGGCTATCATTGGTATTCCTTGAGAGGTTCCTGTTCCTAAAAAAGTTATCTTCATAATTAGGACAAAAGTAATATAAAAATTGACTGATAGCTCTTTATTTTACTACTTTTGCCCCAGTTATAAAAACAACCAAATGGCAATTACTTTAAAAGGAGATAAGAAAATTAGTAGCGTACCTACTACTAGAAGTAAGGCATTAAGAATCAATTTAAATGCAAATATTTATGGAACCTTTGCTGAAATTGGAGCAGGTCAAGAAACCGTTCGTAACTTTTTTAGAGCGGGCGGTGCATCTGGTACAATTGCAAAGGCAATGAGTGCTTACGATAAAGATTTTTCAGATGCTATTTACGGTATTGAAGTAGATCAACGCTATGTTACCGAACCTCGCTTAAAAAAAATGCTAGCTCATGAAATAGATTTAATAGAAGAAAGATTAACAAGAACAAAGCATCCTGACAAATTATTTTTTAGTTATGCCAATACAGTGGCCACTATTAACTTTTCAAAAAAGTTTAAAGGTCATGGATGGGTAGGTATTCGATTCCAATTAGATCCTTTAGAAGATTATAATGAAATTGTATTACACCTTCGTTTTAAGGAAACAGAAGCTAGAGCACAACAAGAAACTCTTGGTGTTTTAGGGGTTAACCTTATCTACGGAGCCTTTTATATGAATGATAATCCTAAAGATTTGGTAAAATCATTCTATGACAATATAGATCATGATAAATTAGAAATTGACATGATTAATTTCTCTGGACCTCGTTTTACCTATGTAGATAATCGTTTGATGAGTTTACAATTAGTTAAAAATGGGATGACCAACGCTGTGATGTTTGGTCCTGATGGAAATAATTTATTACCAGCTCAAGTTCTTTACAAAAAAAACATATTAGCCTTACGCGGTAGCTTTAGACCTGTAACTAAAGTTAATATGGATATGTTTGAAAAATCTAAGGAGCTTTTCTTTAGTGAAAACAAAGTAAATCCTAAAAAATCTCAAATTATCTTTGAAATTACACTTAGCAACTTACGTGCGGAAGGAGAAATTAATGAAAGAGACTTTTTAGATCGAGCAGAATTACTTTGCTCATTAGGTCAAAATGTAATGATTACCAACTTCCAAGAATATTATAAACTCGTAGAATATTTTAGCGAATTTACTAAAGAACGTATGGCCTTGGCTATGGGAGTTTATAACCTTATCCAAATTTTTGATGAAAAATACTATAGAAATGTAAGTGGCGGAATATTAGAAGCCTTTGGTAAGCTTTTTTATAAAGACTTAAAAGTATATATGTACCCCTATAAAGAAAAGGAAACAGGAGAGTTTATTACTAGTGAAAACTTAAAAGTTCATCCTCGTATGAAAGAACTCTACAAGTTTTTCAAACATAACGGAAGGCTTGTTGATATTAAAGATTTTGACCCAGAAATTCTACACATTTTCTCTAGAAAAGTACTGAAAATGATTAAAAATGATGATGATGGATGGGAAGAAATGTTGCCGAAAGGAATTCCTGAAACGATTAAAAGTAATAGACTGTTTGGGTCTCGTAGAAGAAGCTAAATTTAAAAATAAAAAGGAGAACGTAAAAAGTTCTCCTTTTTTCATAAAATGTAGTTATATTTTTAAACCTTTACATTTTTTGAAAGTCTAATACCAAAACCAATCAATTGACGGAAGAAATTACCTTAATAAGCAACTTACAAAATGCCAGCACTAAAGAGCAAGCATTTCGCACTTTGATATCTTTATACAAAGAGCGTTTGTATTGGCATATACGTAAAATTGTAATTTCTCACGATGATGCAGATGATGTTTTACAAAACACTTTTATTAAGGTTTTTAAAAATATAGATAATTTTAATCAAGAAAGTAAGTTATATTCTTGGCTATATCGTATTGCTACTAATGAAGCCATTACTTTTATCAATAAACGAGCAAAAAGTAATCATCTTGACGTTTCAGAAATGCAACAGGTACTCATTTCTAACTTAGAAAGCGATAGTTGGTTTTCTGGAAATGAAATTCAACTCATTCTGCAAAAAGCAATTGCTACATTGCCTAGAAAACAACAATTAGTATTTAATATGAAATATTTTGACAATATGAAATATAGTGATATTTCAGATGTTTTAGACACTTCCATAGGAGCACTAAAAACTTCTTATCATCATGCCGTTAAAAAGATTGAAAAATACATAAAAACGAACTCAAATTAAACCTTTTATGATAACAATAGTCTTAGCATAACAAGCATGGAAAATAAACATTCAAATAATAATTTATTGTCTGGTCCTAAAATAACATCAGGGTTTTCTATAGAAAATGAATATTTTAATTCTATAGAAGACTCTTTTTATTGCAAAATCTTAGAAGAAAATTTACCTAAATCACATGGTTTTAAAACCCCTCCCCAATACTTTGACTTTATAGAAGATAACATCCTTTCCAAGACAAAAAAATTTCCTGCACAAACATTCTTTCAGAAAGTAAGACAACTTATTCCCACGATAGCTGCCGCCTCTGTTTTACTTTTTATTGCGCTTAATTATTTCACTTTTGGAAGCAAAGCTATTACTTTCGATGAAATTACGGCTATTGATATTGAAAATTGGTATGAAAACGGATATGGAACCGTTGACAGTGATGAAATAGCTACTACTTTAGAACAGTCTGATTTTGATGATGATAACTTTTTAAATTCTACTAAAGATCATGATATCGAAACTTATTTAGAAAATATAAATACAACAACTTTAATTGACGAAATACGATAGAATTATGGGGAAAACAACTATTATTACAATTATTTTTACACTTTTTTTATGCCGTACTACTATGCTGGGGCAAGCTAAAAAAGGAAGTAAAGAAAAAATACGTGCTTATAAAATAGCTTATTTAACAGAACGACTTGATTTGACCGAAAAAGAAGCTTCTAAATTTTGGCCTTTGTATAATAAATACGATAAAGCAGTTAATGAATTACGACATGAAAGTAAATTTAAGCTTAAAAAGCGCATAGCAAAACAAGGCGGTATAGCTGCTCTAAATGAAAGTAAAGCTAAAGATCTCTTCTTTAAAATTAGATCTTTAAACCAACAGATCAACCAAATTAGTGAGAATTTCTATAACCAACTTCCTCAGATACTTTCTTATAAAAAAATCATAAAACTAGAAATCTCTGAAAGGGAATTTCATAGGAAACTTATACGTAAACTACGTAATAAAAGGAATTTTAAATAAAAAGCTTCCTAGTAATACTCTTCCCTTTTCTTAGACAGAGCTTTTTAAAAAGACTCTGTCTTTTTTTGTTAAACTTTTTCTTTCTGCTTTATTTCTATCAATGCCATACAAGCATAGAGTTCTGGTTTATTAGATACAAACCCTTTTAACCATATTGTTAACTCATTAACTTCATAAGGTAATAATCTTTGTAATGCTTTCTCTAATTCTTTACAAAATAAATCGCTGTTAAAACTTACTTTTCTAAGTATCGTTTTTGTGTATTCAAACATTGCTCTAGCCATAACTTTCTTTAGGGGGATTAGTTAATAACAAAACGTAAGGTACGAAATTTTATTCTCTTTTGAAATGTTAAAATTAAATTAAAAAAAAATCCAGTTTAAAAAAACTGGATTCTATACAATATATAACTCAATAATTATAAGCTATTTACCTTAGAAACTAGCTCTCTTGCCTTACTTTCTAACTCTGCACTAATTCCTTTATAATGTACTTTTTTATTTTCTATATCTTTGGCATTTACTTTTTCCAGTAAAGCATCAAAAGTAGCTATTGCTTCATCTATAATTACTTCTGATTTTTTAGTATCAGCTTTTGGGTTTAACAATTCCCATACATAGCATTCTTCAATGATATCTCCTAACGTATAGTTAATGTCTTTTTTTAAGTTTTTTATGCTTGCCATAATTTGTTTTATTTATACCACGCAAATTTAGTCTATTTTATCTAAGCGCTTATATATTTTAAAATATTTTTTATTTCAGAAACGGTAATGTAAGCCGTATCAGATTGCTCTTCTTTAGTTACCTCTTCATGTGCCCAAGTTGTATGAAAAGGGACATGAATAGCTGAAGCTCCTATTTTTATTAAAGGTAAGATATCTGACCTTAATGAATTCCCTACCATCAACAACTCTGAGGGGACTATATCTAAATGCTTAAGCAGTTTCTGATAATCTTCAACCTTTTTATCGCTCATCACTTCAATATGATGAAAGTATGTTGCTATTCCAGATTGTTCCAATTTTCGCTCTTGATCTAATAAATCTCCTTTAGTTGCAACAATCAACTTATATTTTCCTTGTAGGTTTTGTAAAACCTCTTCTACTCCTTCCAATAATTCTATAGGTTTTTCAAGCATTTCCTTTCCTATATCTAAAATTTCTTCTATAGCTTGTTGACTGATACGATAATTAGATAGTTCTAGAGCGCTTTCAACCATTGATAACATAAAGCCTTTCACTCCATATCCGTATATCGTTAGATTTTTGATTTCTGTTTTAAATAATTCTTGGTCTATTTTATTCTCTGTCTCGTATGCTGATAATAATTTTGCAAATCTTCTCTCTGCTTCTCTAAAATAAGTTTCATTCACCCAAAGAGTATCATCTGCATCAAATGCAATAACTTTTATTTCTTTATTCATTTTCTGACAAATATTTTATCGCTTTTTCTAAATCTTCAGGAGTATCAATTCCAACTGCCTCTACTTCTGTTTCAACCATCTTAATTTTTTTCCCTACTTCTAAATATCGGATACACTCTATCTTTTCAGCTGACTCTAGAGGAGTCATTGGTAAATGATAAAAGTCAATTAATGCCTCTTTCCTAAAAGCATAAACTCCTTTGTGCTTATAATATTTTACTTCAATATTTTTATCTCTATGATACGGTATGGGACTTCTCGAAAAATACAATGCAACTTTATTATTATCTGTAATAACTTTTACATTATTAGGGTTCTCAATATCTTCTTTATTCGTAATATGAACCATTAATGATGCTAAATCTACTTCTTTTTTATCATCTTTTTTAAAAACAGTTATTAACTTTTCCAAAGACTCCATATCTATAAAAGGCTCATCTCCTTGTACATTAACAACAATATCCACCTCCATTTCTTTAACTGCTTCAGCAATTCTATCTGATCCACACTCATGCTCTTTTACACTTTTAATCACATTTCCGTTTGCAACTTTAATAGCTTCACTTATTATATCAGAATCAGTAACCACAAAAACATCATCAAATAAATTTGTTTTAATAGCTGCCTCATATGTTCTCACAATAACTGGCTTTCCTCCTAAATCTTTCATTAGTTTACCAGGAAATCTCGAAGCGCTGTATCTTGCCGGAATCATGGCTATTATTTTCATAAATATTAAGGTATAAAATTTCATCTCAAAGATACATATTTCTAAGCTTTTAGGAATTTACGACAACTCTTAGATTTACAAAACTTTAACAAAAAAAATATTAAAGCCTTTCTTTAATTTTCAATTAATTTTATACATTTGACTCAATGAAAGAATTTACAAATATAACTGCAATTTTAAAACAGAAGATAAATGTCATTATCCACAATACATTTACCATGATGCGCGGCTATAATTATTCTAAATCTCATAAATGTTTGCACATAGAGAAAAGCACTGTAAATTGTTTCTTTTAAACACAAAGAATTTCTATAATAATAAATCTACAAGGTGCTTTTGATAAAGGCACCTTTTTTTATATACTAATTTTAAATATATCATTATGTACACGTTAACCATTTCTTTAAAACAAGTTTGCAATTATTACAAAACCCGAATGTTTATCTTATCTGGCAATCTTTTTAATAATCATGAACCTGAACCAATATTACTTACTCTTAATACTTAAAAACCATGAAATCGCAACATAAAAAACACCACAGTTCTTTCCAATTTATTGTCAATAAAAAACAGGTTAGTAAAAACAAAATACTAAAAACTTCCATTTTATATGATAAAGTGGCTCTCTCTGCGAGTCAGTCTGTTACTCCATACAGCAATCTTTTAAATACGAATCTAAAATCATTCGAATTTAACATCTTAAAAAAAGCTTATTTAAACGATGAGCTCATTGTAAAACAGCACATCCAAAAATTAAGTAATTCTGAGCTAGAATTAAAAATAACAGTAGCTAAGAAAAAGGAAAAACACCAAGATATCATTTGTAAAGCAATATATGGCTATACTTTTAAGAATGCCTCTTAAGAAAGTTAAATTAAAATAGGTTCATTAACTATTCCTTTGAACCTATTTTATATAAACCTCCAGCAATTCAGAAGGTATAATTGCAGTGATTTCCATCTCGCTTACATTTGCTGGGATTAAAATAGTTTCACCTTTTTGTAGCTTTTCTATCTGATTTTTGTAAATAAAAGAAACTGCTCCCTCTACACACATATAAATCACAAAAGAATCCTTGGTACTATTATTTATTTTTAATTCCTGAGTTACTGAAAGTATATTAGAGGTAAAATAAGGACATGATACAATTTCCGAAGATTTATTCTCAATTTTATCATACACTTGGTTATACCTTTTTTTCGCTTTATAATCAATGGCAGCTAACGCTTCCGTCGTATGCAAATCTCTATAACCGCCGTTAATATCTTTCCGATCCCAGTCATACACTCTGTAAGTGATATCTGATCGTTGCTGTATTTCTGCTAATAGTACCCCCGCTCCAACCGCGTGAATAGTTCCTGTAGGTATAAAATAAACATCTCCTTTTTTTACTTCATCTACATTTAAAATACCTAGCAAAGACTTATTATTCAAGTGATGTAGATATTCTTCTGTATTCGAATCCTTTTTAAATCCCACAATTAAGTTTGCATACTTATCAGCCTGCATAATATACCACATCTCTGTTTTACCAAAAGAATGGTGTCTTTTTTTAGCCAATTCATCGTTAGGATGTAACTGAATACTTAATGTTTTTTTAGCATCTATGAACTTAACTAATAGAGGAAACTTATCTCCAAATTGCTGATATACTTTCTCCCCTACTAAATTTCCTTTATATTCTTGAATCAATTCAGTTAATGAAGCACCTTTATAATTTCCTGTTGCTACCACAGAAACATCCTTTCCTATGTCTGATATTTCCCAACTTTCACCTATATTTTTTCTAGAATCTTTTTTATTAAGAAGTTTTATTAATTTTTCTCCTCCCCAAACTTTCTCTTTTAAAATTGGCTCAAATTTTAACAACTGATCTATCTTCATATAATTATTCTCCGCTATAACTTACGTAATTTCTTGGGGTTTCATATAATGTAATCTTTAAGTCGAGTTTTTTTAAAATCTTTACACGCAATTTGTTATAAATTACAATTGCGATATTTTCAGCTGTTGGATTCAAGTCTTTAAACTCCGTCACTTCGATATTTAAATTCTTATGATCAAAAGCTTCTTCTATTTCTTCTTCTATTAATTTTTTAAGTTTTCCTAAATCGTAAACAAAACCTGTTTCCTTATCTACTTCTCCTGTTAATGAAACAATCAATTCATAATTATGCCCATGATAGTTTGGATTGCTACATTTCCCAAAAAAAAGATTATTTTTTTCCTCTGACCAATCTTCTCTATGTAATCTATGTGCTGCATTAAAATGAGCTTTTCTATGTACAGTTACTCTAGGCATTTACTAATTTTGAATATGACTCTTTAAATATGATTTTAAACCATTCTGTATATATTGCTGGTTTCCTTTTTATATCTTCTTTTACTTCTTCTAAACGCATCCATTTATAAGCGGCAACTTCTTCCTTGTTTATGATTGGTTTATCATTATACTTTCCTATCATTACATGATCTAGCTCATGCTCTGTTAATCCATTATCAAATGGAGCTTTGTATATAAACCAAAAAACTTCTTCCAATTCACAAGTGAATCCCATTTCTTCCTGCAACCTTCTCCTTCCTGCTTCTAAAGAACTCTCTCCATTTCTTTGATGAGAACAACAAGTATTCGTCCACAATAAAGGAGAATGATATTTGTCTGCTGCTCTTTGCTGTAACAACAATTCTTTTTTATCGTTAAATACAAATACAGAAAATGCCCTATGCAATAGTGCCTTCTCATGAGCTTCCATCTTTGGCATCAATCCTAACTGATTGTCATGCTCATCTACCAAAATTACTTGTTCTTCCATATATTCATTTTACGAGAGGCAAACTTACAAAAATGATATTAGTTCAACAATTAATCCTTTGAACAGTTCCAGTTTAAAACGTATCTTTGCAACCTTAAAATTTATAGATGAGTTTTTTAGAAGAAATACAGAAGAGACGTACATTCGGAATTATATCGCATCCAGATGCTGGTAAAACTACTTTAACAGAAAAATTATTACTCTTCGGAGGAGCTATTCAAGAAGCAGGTGCCGTTAAGAATAATAAAATAAAAAAAGGAGCTACTTCTGATTTTATGGAAATAGAACGCCAACGTGGTATCTCTGTTGCAACCTCTGTATTAGCATTTATTTATAAAGACAAAAAAATAAATATATTAGATACTCCTGGGCATAAAGATTTTGCAGAAGATACTTTCAGAACGCTAACTGCCGTAGATAGCGTTATTGTTGTTATTGATGTTGCCAAGGGAGTAGAACCACAAACAGAAAAACTAGTAGAAGTTTGTAGAATGCGTAACATTCCTATGCTTGTTTTTATTAATAAACTAGATAGAGAAGGTAAAGATGCTTTTGATTTATTGGATGAAGTAGAGCAAAAGTTAGGATTACACGTTACCCCTATGAGCTTTCCTATTGGAATGGGGTATGATTTTAAAGGAATTTATAATATTTGGGAGAAGAAAATAAATTTATTTTCAGGAGATCATAAGACAACTATTTCTGAGGGTGTTCAATTTAATGACATTACGAACCCTGAATTGGATCAAATAATTGGTGAAAGCGCCGCGGAAACCTTACGAGAAGAACTAGAGCTGGTTTATGAAGTATATCCTAAATTTCGTCAAGAAGAATACTTAGCAGGAAACCTTCAACCCGTTTTCTTTGGATCTGCTTTAAATAACTTTGGAGTAAAAGAATTGCTAGATGCTTTTATTGAAATTGCTCCACAACCTCAACCTAAAAAAGCGGAGGAACGTTTGGTAGATTCTAAAGAAGAAAAACTAACAGGATTCGTTTTTAAAATTCATGCAAACATGGACCCTAAACATCGAGATCGCTTAGCTTTTATTAAAATTGTTTCAGGTGTTTTTAAAAGAAACTCTCCCTATTTACATGTTCGAAATGGCAAAAAAGTAAAATTTTCTAGTCCGAATGCATTTTTTGCAGAAAAAAAAGCAATTATAGATGAATCTTTCCCTGGAGATATTGTTGGCTTACACGATACAGGAAATTTTAAAATTGGAGATACGCTTACAGAAGGTGAAATACTAAATTTTAAAGGTATTCCTAGCTTTTCTCCTGAACATTTCCGATATGTGAATAACGCAGATCCTATGAAATCTAAGCAATTATATAAAGGTTTGGATCAATTAATGGATGAAGGAGTAGCCCAATTATTTACATTGGATATCAATGGTAGAAGAATTATAGGTACCGTAGGAGCTCTCCAATATGAAGTTATTCAATACCGTTTAGAGCATGAATATGGCGCTAAATGTACTTACGAAAACATTCAGGTACACAAAGCTTGTTGGGTACAACCCGAAGATGAAAAAAATGAAGAATTTAAAGAATTTAAACGTGTAAAACAGCGCTACCTAGCAAAAGATAAGCAAGGTCAATTGGTGTTTTTAGCTGATTCTGAATTTACAATTCAGATGACACAAAGTAAATACCCTTCTGTAAAATTGCATTTTACAAGTGAGTTTGATTAATTATCTAAAATTGGGCATCATTCAAAAGATGAAATACTGCACTTATATTAGTATAAAAAAAAGCAATACTATCCTTTTAAAAATAAGGGGAAGTATCGCTTTTATTACATATAACATCGGATTTCTTTTATTATTTTTATTTTTACTGCCCCATTGTTTTAGTCAGCAAAAAAATTTAGAAGAATTTCAAGGAAAAAAACTCGTAAATAGAGTTCGTCTCAATTTTATTCCTGTGCAAATGCCTACCTCATCATTCCCTAACTTAAAAAATACAATGGGGCTCATGGGATTACACTATCAAGTCCCATTTAATGAGTGGCTATATGGTGGAGCTGCTATCCATTCAGCTATCACTGGAGATCAAGGAGGTCTGTTTACATTAGGAATTGAAGTCGGTATTCATAAACACCTTTTCAAAAACTTATATTTCGACACTAATTTCCACTTTGGGGGTGGCGGTGGATATAGGTATTTAGTAAACGATGGTGCCTTTATTAATACAAATTTAGGTTTTCAATATAAAAAAAAGGCATTTTCATTCGGCGTTCAATACAGTCATTTAAATTTTTACTCGGGAAAGATAAAAAGTAACAGTATTTCTCTATTTCTTGAGATACCTAGTATTTTACGTTTTACCGATTATCAACAAGCACAAAAAGAATTTATTAATACTTCACTTTCTAAAAATAACCTTTGGAAACGAGCTGCTATTAAAAATGCGCAACAAGTGCGTTTTGATTTCTTTTTCCCTTTTGGAAACTCTAGAAAAGATGATGCAAATCAACAAGCTCCTTTAAGAGCAACCTTATATGTAATAGGTTTTGAATATCAAAAATATATGAATGAGCAGGTCTTTCTTTTCGCTCATACAGATGCCATTTACAAAGGATTGCGAGCTGGTTTTATGGATTTGTTTTTTGGTGCTGGTTACCATCTAAACTTATCTGAACGGCTTAATTTATTTGGTAAACTAGGTATTGGAGCCGCTGGCGGGCGCATTGCTCCTGAGGGAGGTTTAATGATGTACCCTAGTGCTGGAATTAACCTAGCACTTTCTAATCGTTTCTCATTAAGTAGTCATGGGGGATACTATAGAGCCATTACAGGAGATTTAGAAGCTTATACTTTAGGTTTTGGATTGAAATATACTAGTTTTAATGGAGGAACCTACTTTGCTACAGAAGAGTATCAAAACTTATATACGCAAGGCATTAGAATAGCTTTACTGAATCAAAGTTATTTTAAGGTTGCTAAAACAGATGCTCCTAAAACCGATTTACAATTATTAGCAATACAGTTTAACTATGATATAAATAATACCTTCTATGTTATAGGAGAAGCTGGATTTGCTTATAAAGGGAAATCAGGAGGATACGCTCACGGATTAGTCGGCATAGGGCTATATAGTCCTAGATTTTTAGACGAGAAATTAAGAGTACATTTAGAAGGAATGATTGGAGCTGCTGGCGGAGCTGGGGTAGATACAGGTGAAGGAATTGTTATTCGCCCATCTCTTGGAATAAGTTACCATATATCTCCTAGCATCTCTTTATTTTCATCTATAGGTAAAATGGTTGCTCCCTTTGGTAATATGAATACAAGTAATATAAATGCAGGATTAAGCTTTGAGTTATCAACTTTATCCGCTTCAAAATAAATTTAAGAATAGAATTAAAAACAAGATAATGAATAACGGAATCTACGCAAAGTTTACAACTCCTAAAGGGGAGATCTTAGTAAATTTAGAATATGAAAAAACACCAGGAACAGTTGGTAATTTTGTTGCTTTAGCTGAAGGAAATTTGGAAAACTCAGCTAAACCACAAGGAACTCCGTATTACAACGGACTTAAATTCCATAGAGTCATCCCTGATTTTATGATTCAAGGAGGCTGCCCTCAAGGAACAGGTACTGGAAATCCTGGGTACAAATTTGATGATGAAATCCACCCCGAATTAAAACACAATGCTCCTGGAAAACTATCCATGGCAAATGCAGGACCAGGCACAAACGGATCTCAATTCTTTATTACACATGTACCAACACCTTGGTTAGATGGAAAACATACTGTTTTTGGAAATGTCATAGAAGGTCAAGAAATTGTTGATGCAATAGCACAAGGAGATGATATGCAAGTAGAAATCATTCGCGTTGGAGAAGAAGCTACATCTTTTAACGCTGTGGAAGCTTTTAGGTCTTTTGAAGGGGCTAGAGAAAAACGTGAAGCGGCAGAAAAAGCAAAACAAAAAGAATTGTTAGATTCAGTTGCCGCTGGATATGATGAAACACCAAGTGGATTACGCTATAAAATCTTACAAAATGGTAGCGGAAAGCAAGCTACTAAGGGAGCTAACGTAGCTGTCCATTATAAAGGTCAGTTACTAGACGGAACTGTATTTGATTCTTCTTATAAACGCAAGCAACCAATTGAATTTGCCATTGGGGTAGGTCAAGTAATTGCAGGTTGGGACGAAGGTATCCAATTATTAAAAGTAGGAGATAAAGCACGCTTAGTAATTCCTTCGCATTTAGCTTATGGGGCTGCTGGAGCCGGAGGGGTTATTCCTCCTAATGCAACACTTATATTTGATGTTGAACTAATGGACGTTAAATAATTACTTCTTTTGAAAAGATAAAAGCTCTCAATTTAATATTGAGAGCTTTTTACTTTAAGAAAATGTTAAACTTCGCGCTTTCCTAATCATATTATTTAAAGTAGTAATAATGGTATCTTAAAAAGATAAACACCGTTTTTTTTTGATATTTACCTCGATCTTTCACCCCCAAATATGTATCAAAATGAAAGCTATGTTTATTTTATTATTTTCTTCTTACCTTAACCTAATAACAGCGCAGAATCGATGCGAATCTTCTGGCCAAATAGTATTGGATATTAATGCTATCGAAATCAGCAAATGCGCTATAGAAACTACTTCCTCCCCTACTTCCTCTCTACAAACAACAAAAAAAGCTCAAAAAACAAGTATTCAGCATACTTATTCAAGAAAAAAAATTCACCATAGATTTAATAAAATCAATACGCAGAAAGCTTCTTTCAAAAAAGTTCCTTTCAATAACTCGCTTCCCAAAATTAACACGGATAAGCAAACCCCTTCTCTTCAAAAAGAAATATTGTTTGTTACTGTTGATGAACCACCACTGTTCCCTAATTGCAAGTACAGTACTAAAGAAAAAAACATACAATGCTTCAAATCTAGTATCAACAAACATTTCAATCAGAACTTCAACTACGAAAGATTTTCTGAAATAACTACAAAAGACAAAATATTTATTCGTTTTACCATAGATATCAAAGGGAATGTAAAAAAAACTCAGATTTTGAGCTCTAACGAAAATAAAATATTAACAAATGAAATTAATAGAGTTCTATTAAAACTTCCTCAGTTTAGTGCAGGTAAATATAAAGGGGTACCTGTAAATGTAACATATACCTTTTCTATTAACTTAACATTAACTTAATTTTATTTTTTTATGTAATAAATATTTAATAGTATTTTCGTGGCTTTATTATTTAAAATGAAGTACACCCCCTAATTATGAAGATTTATTTTTGTATCCCTTTTTTTATTTTCTTTAGTATAAATAGCTCTTCCCAAGAGCAATGTGAGCCCAACAACGAACCTTTTGAAGACATTCACAATATTACGAAATGTACTATTGAAGATGTAAAAGATGCTTTAGCTAATATTGATAATAAACACTCTATCGTACAAAAAAAAGTTATAAAAAAACGAAATAAACAAACTTCCCTCTCTCTCAAAGAAAAGGATAGTAGCTCCATTCATAAAATAGCTATTTTAAAAGAAAATGATAAACTAATTAATAAACTAGTTTTAAAAAACGATGCTATCGCTTCAATAAAAAAGATTCCTTTTTACCTCGTGGAGCAGATTCCTCTATTTCCAAAGTGCAAAAACGTTTCTCTGTTAAAGCAGTCTAAATGTTTTGAAAAGCAAATGACAAGACATATATTTAGTAACTTTAACTATCCTAAAAAAGCTTTTGATAAAAAAATTGAAGGACGAATTTTACTACAATTTATCATTGATGAAGAGGGGAATGTTACAAACATAAAAAACAAAGGTCCCGAGGGAACTGACTTACTAAAAAAGGAAGCTGTCAGATTAATTTCTAAACTCCCTAAATTTATTCCTGGTAAACATCAAGGCAAAATTGTAAAAGTAAAATATGGACTTCCTATTACTTTTAAACTTCCTTCAAGCAAAAGTAACTAGGTACTCCTCCTTTCCAAAAAACTAGTTTACAAAGTTTTATACGCAAAAAGTTCTTATATGAATTTGATTCTTAAATATTTTTTTTTATATTTACATCCTAAAGAACCGTTTATTTTTATATAATCCCCATAATTTCACACGATATGATGAGATTTTCTTTACTTTTTGTAATTCCCCTTATGATTTGTAACATAGCAATGGCACAAGAGGTTTGTGATAGCCCTGACGAGTCTATGGCAGATCCTAATAGTATTACTAAATGTGCTGTTGAAGATACAAAAGAAGCTAATGGAAAAAAATCTTCTAAGATTTCTATTGAGGTTTCCACTAGAAGAAGAATAAAAAGAGTAAGAGATAAGGCTACAGGAGTAGGTAACGTTGGTTCAACTCATCAAATTGCAAGTATCGACAAGAGTAATTTGCTCGTTGGCAAACTGGAAATTGCATCTAATACTACCAAAGCACTAGATGTATTGCCTTTTAATATTGTTGATGAAGTTCCTTTATTTTCTAAATGTAAAGATGTTTCTTTATTAAAGCAGTCTAAATGTTTTAGTGAGCAAATCACAAGTCATATCATACGTAACTTCAAATATCCTTCTAAAGCCCTTGCTAAAGGAATAGAGGGAAGAGTTCTCGTCCAGTTCATTATCAACAAAGAGGGTAAAGTGGAGAAAATAACTACAAGATCTCCTCAAAATACTGAACTTTTAAAAATAGAAGCAAAAAGACTTATCAATAAACTGCCTAAATTTATCCCTGGTAGGCAAAATGGACAACCTATCAAAGTAAGATATGGAATTCCGATTACTTTTAAAATACCTGGAAAATCTGATAACATTGCTAGTAAGAAGAAGGTAAACAAGTCAAGAATTAAAAAGAAGAAAAACACCTTTAAAAAGGTAAAAGAGATAGTCATTACAGATGCTATTACATTTAATACTGTAGAAAGCATACCTCAATTTAAAGCTTGTAAAGGAAAAACTGGAGATGAAAATTTAGCTTGCTTTAACCAAAAGATGGTTAAGCATATCCAAAAAAACTTTTACTACCCAGAAGAAGCTGCTGTTAAAGGTATTGAAGGAAGAGTTTGGGTAAATTTTATTATTGATAAAAAAGGGGAAGTTACCAATATCAAAATGCGTGGACCTAAAGGCGGGCAAGATTTGGAAGAGGAAGCTAAAAGAATGGTTGCTAAATTACCTGCATTCATACCTGGAAAACATCAAGGAAAAACAGCCAATGTTAAATATAACATTCCTATTGTCTTTAAGTTAAATTAGATAATAAGATAGAAAATAAAAAAAGGCTAAATTTTTAAATTTAGCCTTTTTTTTATCTTTAAACCTCTCTCCTCCTCACTCTTTTACTATCACCTCTTTTTTTTAAACTCAAAAAATAGATGACAAATAATATAAATATTGAAGAATTTTTAAAAGTAGATATCAGAATTGGAACCATCATCCAAGTTAACGATTTTCCAAAAGCTAACAAACCTGCTTATCAACTCCTTATTGACTTTGGACCTTTAGGTATAAAAAAGGCAAGCGCTCAAATCACTAACCTATATACTAGAAGTAATCTACTAAATCGTCAAGTAAGCGCTATTATTAATTTTAAGCCTCGCCAAATAGCCAATTTCATGAGCGACTGTTTGGTTTTAGGAGTCTATAATGATGATAACCATGTTGTATTACTGCAAATGTCCTCAAAAGCAACTAATGGAAATCAAATACAATAACTATCTATAGCAACTATTTAGGATTATTCAAAATGATTAACGCTCCAATGACACCGGGTACCCAGCCACAAAATGTCAATAATAATATAATAATAAACGATCCGCAACCTTTTCCTATAACGGATAAAGGAGGAAAAATAATAGCTAATAAAACTCTTAATAAACTCATATAAATAGGACGGAAAATTAGCTAATTCGTTACATATACAATCAAATAGGTCTCATACTATTTTCTTCTATATATAAAAACACATATTTTTCATTTGCCAAAAAATATGTGTTTTTATATTATAGTAAAATCAAATTAGCTATTTACTTTAGCTTCATGTCTGTACTTTCAAAAATTTTATCTGCAGAACCTGCTATGAAACCAGAATACAGCTCCCCATCAGACATTGGATGACGGTAAGCAAACTCATAATAACAAGATGTTATTTCTTTTGTTGTTTCCTTAAACTCAACAGGAATTCGATCAGCTAATACGCTAGACTGTTCTAAAAACTGCTCTGGCGTTCCTTTTATCTCTCCTCCTGAAGTGTTCATTTTGTATCCATTCTCTTTTAAAAATTCATTAACTTCCTGTAAAGAACTAAACGTGCTTAACTTATTTACATCAACAGTAAAATGATTAGAACAAAAACCATTAACATATAACCAAGCTGCGTATTCTGTTTCTAGCTGTAATTTCTGATACACCTCAAAACTTGGTTGCTCCCACAAACGTCCTTTAAAAACCAATTCTTCAGGCTTCAATTGATCTTCAGGTATGCTATCAATTAATTCTTCAACTATATTTTGTAAATCTTTCGAAAATTCTTTTGTTTTTAATTGACTGATAAAAACTCGTGGAGCATCTTTATCTGTTTCATGCTCATAATGCTTTGCATATAATTTTTTTGCTTCAAAAGTATATTCTCCACACTCTTTATATCCTGCTTTGATAAACGGTGTTGCTAGTACCTCTATATTTACACGTTTATCATCAAAAGTTCTAAATGCAACATGGTCATTATATACTTCATTTCCTTTATTGGTAAATAAATCCTTAATCTTTTGAGCAGAAGGAGTTCTTTCAGTGTACTCCCCCCATAACTTATCAAATATTTCTGTTGTTGTCATTTATATTGTGTTAAAAATTTCAAACAAAAATAAATTGTATTTCTTTTTACTTAGCATAAATATAGTTAATTTTACATACATATACAGCATTTTATATCAATTTGATTACAAAAACTTAAAAAAAGAATATTTCCGGTATCACTTTAATCAAACAAACAATCATGAATAATCAATTTGACTACGTCGATAAACAAATCCTATTAAAATTGCGTTTAGATGCTCGTAAACCTTATTCTAAAATAGCAGAAGAACTAAAAGTTTCAAATTCTTTAATCCATCAAAGAATAAAAAAACTAACACAAGAAGGAGTCATCAAAAATGCCGAATTTATATTAGATGAAAGAAAACTAGGCTATAAAACGAAATCGTACACAGGTATAAAATTAAGAGAGGCCCGCTTTGCTAAAAGTGTCATGAAAGAACTTTCTAAAATAGAAGAAATTATAGAATGTAACTTTGTTTCTGGAAGTTACGCTATATTTGTTTTAATATTTGCTCGAGATAATGAGCATTTACAAAAAATTTTATATGATAATGTTCACTTAATAAATGGTGTAGCAGGTACTGACACCTTTATTTGTTTTGACACAGGCTTTAAAAGAAACATACCCATAGAATAATAAAATTATGATTAACAGCACTATATTAAACACTTTAAGTAATTCATTACAAGGTGAATTATTCTTTGATAATCTTCACAAAACACTATATGCTACAGATGCTTCTGTTTATCGTAAAATACCACTAGCGGTTGCATACCCTAAAAATGTAAAGGACATTCAGTTGTTGATTAAATTTGCAATAAAAAACAAAACTACACTAATACCTAGAACAGCAGGTACCTCATTGTCAGGTCAATGCGTTGGAGATGGTATTGTTGTTGATGTTTCTAAATATTTTACCAACATACTTGCCTTCGACGAAGCAAATAAGACTATTACGGTAGAACCCGGTATTATTCGCGATGACTTGAATAGATTTTTAAAACCATATGGTTTATTCTTTGGTCCTAATACATCTACCTCTAATCGTTGTATGATTGGAGGAATGGTTGGTAATAATTCTTCTGGAAGCACTTCAATACGTTATGGAGTTACTCGCGATAAAGTAATTGCTATTGAAACACTGCTAAGCGACGGAAATATTGCTCATTTTCATGAAATATCGTCTGAAAACTTTAAGCAAAAATCTATAGAAAATTCTCTAGAAGGAAATATTTATAAAACTATTTATCAAGAACTTTCTTCTGAACTAACACAGCAAGAAATCAAAAATGAGTTTCCAAAAGAAAGCATTCATAGAAGAAATACGGGATATGCTGTTGATGAATTCCTTAAATCTGATTTATTCGGTGGAAATAATGCCACTATCAATCCTGCTAAATTTTTATCTGGTAGCGAAGGTACATTAGCTTTTTCTACTGCGATCACTATTCAATTAGATGACTTACCTCCTACTAAAAGTATTATGGTTTGCACACATTTCAAAAGTGTCAACGAAAGCTTAAAAGCTACTGTCATTGCTATGAATCATAAACTATATACATGTGAACTAATGGACAAAGTTATTCTTGATTGTACCAAGAATAATCGAGAACAAGCCAAAAATCGTTTCTTTTTACAAGGAGATCCACAAGCTGTATTAATGTTGGAAGTAAGCGCTAATACTCTTGAAGAAGCAGAAATACTAGCAGACAACTTAATTGCCGATTTACAAAAAAATAACTTTGGTTACTACCATCCTAAAGTTTACGGAGATGATATCCATAAAGTTCATTATTTACGTAAAGCAGGATTAGGTTTACTAGGGAATATTGTTGGGGATAAAAAAGCAGTAGCTTGTATTGAAGACACAGCAGTAGCTTTGGAAGATCTACCTGAGTATATAGAAGAATTTACCCAAATAATGGCAACATATAAACAAGATGCTGTTTATTACGCACATGCTGGGGCTGGTGAATTGCATTTAAGACCTATTTTAAATCTAAAAAAAGGAGAAGACGTTATTTTATTTAGAAAGATAACAACCGAAACTGCTGAATTGGTAAAAAAGTATAAAGGTTCCTTTAGTGGAGAACATGGAGATGGTATTGTTCGTGCTGAATTTATACCATTGATGATCGGAGATAAAAATTACCAATTATTACGTAGGATAAAAGAAGTGTTTGACCCTAATAATGTATTCAATAAAGGAAAAATTACAGATGCTTTTCCTATGGATAAAAACCTTCGCTACGAAGTAAATAGAAAAGAACCTATTATAAAAACGATTCAAGATTTTTCTGATAGCCAAGGTATATTAAGGTTAGCAGAAAAGTGCAATGGCTCTGGAGATTGTAGAAAATCTCCAGAAGCAGGAGGCACTCTATGCCCTAGTTATAGAGCCACTCGTAATGAGAAAGAAACAACAAGAGCTAGAGCAAATACCTTACGTGAAGTACTTACCAATAATTCCTCAAAGAATAAATTTGATTCTCAAGAATTAAAACAAGTTTTAGATTTATGTCTTAGCTGTAAAGCTTGCGCTAGTGAATGCCCAAGCAATGTTGATATAGCATCAATGAAAGCTGAGTTCTTATACCAATATCAAGAAACAAACGGATATTCTTTTAGAAGTAGGTTATTTGCTAATAATGCCAAATACAACAAACTAGGTAGTAGATTTCCTAATTTAACTAATTTACTTACCAATACTACTGTAGCTAAAAAAATCATGGGAGTTGCTACGCAACGTGCAGTTCCTAGATTAGCTAAGCAACCCTTAGCCACTTGGTTAAAAAAGCAACCATTAAAACAAACTGATAACATAGTTTACTTATTCAACGATGAGTTTACAAACTTTTATGATACTGAAATAGGTAAAGATGCTTTTATCATCTTAGAAAAATTAGGATATCAAGTAAAAACAATACAACATGAAGAAAGCGGTCGTAGCTATATTTCCAAAGGTTTCTTAAATCAAGCAAAATCAATAGCCAACAAAAACGTAGCTATTTTTAAAAATATAATTACACCAGCTACACCTTTGATAGGTTTAGAACCTTCTGCTATCTTAACTTTTAGAGATGAGTATATTCGCTTAGCTGATGATAAAGTAGCTGCTAAAGAAATTTCAAAAAGTACTTTTACCATTGAAGAGTTTCTAGCCTCTGAGCATCAAAAAGGCAAACTAGATGTTTCTTTATTCAGCGCTAGTAAAAAAGAACTAAAAATTCATGGGCATTGCCATCAAAAAGCATTATCGAGTACCCATGCTTCATTTTCTATTCTAAACATACCTAAAAATTACAAGGTAACCATTATGAATACCGGGTGCTGTGGAATGGCTGGGTCTTTTGGATACGAAAAAGAACATTATGAAGTAAGTATGCAGGTTGGAGAAGACACTTTGTTTCCTAAAATTAGGAATTGTTCCTCTGATGTAGAAATTGTAGCAGCAGGAACTAGTTGTCGTCATCAAATTTACGATGGAACCAAACGAACTGCTAAACACCCTATTACTATTTTAAAAGAAGCACTCTCTTAGATAAACCATGTATAAACAAAAGATCACCTCAATGCTAGTCCTCATTATTGCAGGAGAAGCTATTTTTTTACTCCCCTTTATTTTGATGAGAGTTTTTAAGCCTATCATTAGAGAAGTCTTTTTGATATCTGATGCTCAAATTGGAGAAGCTCAGGCCTTATACGGAATCACAGGAATCATTTCCTACTTTATTGGAGGCTTTATAGCTGATAAATGGGAAGCTAGAAAATTATTGTCATTTTCATTACTATTTACAGCTTTAGGTGGTTTATTATTAGTTTCAATTCCTGACATATTTACCTTGAAAATATTATATGCTTTTTGGGGTATTTCTACAATCCTTTTATTTTGGGCTCCTCTAATAAAAGCTACCAGGCAATGGGGACATAGAAATAATCAAGGGCTTTCTTTTGGTTTATTAGATGGAGGTAGAGGTTTATTTGCTGCATTAATTTCTTTATTCGGAGCTACTATACTAACTTCTTTCTTCCCTACAAAGAATAGTAATATTTCTTTACATCATAAAATATACACCCTACAATACATTATAGGTGCAATTACCTTAATTGTTTTCTCAATAGCCTTTCTTACATGGAAGAAACTGCCCAAAAACACCAATATTGACACAAAATCCAAGGAGTTCCAGTTTAATTTTTCAAAAGCATTTTCATTGATAAAAAAACCAGAGGTAATCTATCATTCCCTTATCATATTTTGTGCTTACTGCTCTTATAAACTTACTGGAGTTTATGGCACCTATGCCAAAGATGTATGGAACTTCTCTTTACAAAAAGCCACTTACTTTGCTGTTTTTATTCAATTTATAAGGCCTTTGGCTGCTATATCTATTGGATGGTTGGCTGATAAATTAATTCCTTCCATATTAATAATTCCATGCTTTTTTTCTATAATGCTCTCCGCTCTATTATTAAGCTCAAACATATCAAATAATAACATTTATTTAGCATTCCTTTCTTTCTTTGTTATGGCTCTAGGTACTTATTCTTTAAGAGGCTTGTATTTCGCTATTATTGAAGAAACTAAAACCCCAATACAAATGACAGGAACTTTAGTTGGTATTATTTCTGTAATAGGATTTGCACCTGATATCTTTATGTCATTATTTATTGGCTATTTACTTGGCGAAAATCCTACTATATTGGAATACCAAAAGCTTTTTTCTTATTTTTCTTTGCTTCCTTTTTTAGGGTTGGTAGCTACTTTACTGTTTAGAAAAGAAATAAATAACGAAACAAAAAGCCTTAACTATTGATTTTCAATGTTTTATTTCTTAAATTGATATTATTCTAATTTTAAATGAATTTATCAATGAGCACGAATCAAATTATCATTAAAAATGCTCTAAAAATATTTTTAGGGCTCGTCCTTTATTTCTTTTCCATGAAGTTTTTTGGCTTAGAAAATGTAACAGAACTTCGTTTTTTTAACTTTTTATTTGTTCTATGGGGTATCAATAGTGCTATTAAGCAAAACATCCATTTTAATAACGAAGATCTTTATATCAATAACTTATTTATTGGTGCTTCTACGGCTATTTTAGCGGTAGGTCTTAGTATTTTAGGACTAACCGTATATATCAGCTTAATTAGCCCTTCTTTCATCGAAATTTTAGAAGGCTCTTTCTTGTGGAGTAATAACTTGAGTTTACCTCTATTAATCTTTGCCTTGTCTATTGAAGGCATTGCTTCTTCTGTAGTTTGCTCTTTTATTTTAATGCAGTACTATAAAAACTATAAACCTTCTATAATTTTGTAAATAAAATAAGCTTCATTTTCTAGAAAATGAAGCTTATTTTATTTATTTTATCTTTTCTTTTAAGGAGCTACTACTTCCTCTTCTGCTAATAAGCCAAAGAACTTGTCTAAATTAGGCAGAATTACAATTCTAGTTCTACGATTTCTAGCTCTATTCACTCGTGAATTATTATCAGCTAATGGTACTGAACTTCCTCTCCCTGAGGCAATCAATCTGCTTGGATCTACTCCATATTTCTTTTCTAAAAGACGAACAATTGAGGTAGCTCTCTTTACACTTAAATCCCAGTTATCCTCTATAACTTCATTGTGAATAGAACGTGAATCAGTATGCCCTTCAATCATAACATCCATACTTGGTTCAGATTTTATTACATCTGCTAATTTACTCAGTAATTTATAAGCCTTTCTATTAACTCTATAACTTGCTGTATTAAATAATAGCTTATCAGAAACAGAAATCATTACAACAGTTTGATCTATATTTATATTCACATCATCAGAATTTTCTAAACTAGATGTGTCAATAGATTTTTTTAAATTATGTGCTACTGCAATATTTAAAGAATCTTTTAATGTTTTCGCATTTGCTAATTCAGACGGATCCACTTTGGCTAAAGTTTCTCTCATCTTTACTTTCATCGTATTAGATATTACAGCTACATTACCTACCATATCCAATTTTACATCATTTTCTTTTTGTAAATCTGAATTTACATCTCTTAACGAGTTAATTTTTTTATTATAATTCTCTACTCTTTTTTCAATTTTAGCAAACTTTTTCTCTAGAGCTTCTTTCTCCAAAGTCGTTTTTTGGAGAGTTCCGCGTGTATTATTGTAGTTTTCTTCCAATGCTACATACTTCTTTTTAGACACGCAAGAAGTTGCCATTCCTATTACCATCAAGGGTATAAAAAAATTTCTCATAATTAAATTAGTTTTATTAGTAAACTTCTAATGATATATTTTATTGTAATGTATGATTAGAAATATTCAAAAAAGGAGGCAATATAAAGCAAAAAAGGTAGTAATATATAAATATTACTACCTTTTTAACCTATTCATTTCCTAATATTATTTCAAAATGTCCAATATTACGAAAGAAATTTAATTTCTATATTTAATTTCAAACTCTCCTCTATTCTCTTGGCACTTATCTTCCTCATCTTTTAAACACTTTCCTAAGCTACTTGTTCTATGCCTATTATAATTATTACGCTTATAATTGCGGTTTGATCTCATAAATTTAAGTCTCCTACGATTTGCTTTTTTTACTCTTTTTTTCTCTGCTTCTTGATTCGCTTTTACATTTTCACCTCCTTTTACTACATAAAAATAAGAACGTCTATTTAACTGGTGCTCTGCTTCTGTACATTTATTTTTATTGAGATCATCACAATTATTCAACAATCGATCCTCTCCATAACCAATAGCACTTTCTATCCTATCTGAACTTATTCCTCTAGAGATTATATAGTCTCTAGTAGATTTAGCTCTACTATCAGATAATTGTCTATTGTAAGTACTTGTTCCTCTGCTATCAGTATGAGACTCTATTTTTATAACGATACTTGGATGATTATTCAGTACTGTAACAATATGCTCTAGTTCATATTGTGCATCTTCACGGATATCAGACTTATCATAATCAAAATAAATAGGATTAATTACAATTTGATCTCCTAATATTAAAGGTACTAAATTTAAGTCTTCCTCTATAAAATCCCCTGCCTTTGCTGTTGTAGATATACTCTTTCTATCAGATTTATGATCTAACTTTGTTCCTTGTATTGAATATGTAATATCACATAATACCTCTGTAAATTTATACGTTCCATCTTCTTTACTAAGTACCTCTTTAATAACCTCTCCTTTAGGATCTATTAACTTTACTGTAGCTGCATCAATAGGTTCACCTGTTTTTGTATTTATAACTGCTCCTGCAATCGTTTGCTTACACACAGGTTCATCAGTATATATAAAATAACTATAAATATCATCATCTCCTTTTCCTCCTTCTCTGTTTGACGAGAAAAATCCCTTCTTTCCTTTTTCTGCTATAAAAAATGCAAAATCATCTCTTTTACTATTAAAGGGGTAACCTAAATTTTTAACAGGTGTATAAGTTGTGTCATTTTTAATTTTTGTTTGAAAAATATCAAGTAACCCTAACCCTAAATGTCCGTTAGACGAAAAATATAAAGTACTATCTTTCCCTATAAAAGGGAACATTTCTCTATCTGATGTATTCACTGTATTACCTAAATTTACAGGAGTACCATATTGATTTTTTTCTTTTATTTTTACTCTATAAACATCTGTTCCTCCAAAACCACCAGGCATATCTGAAACAAAATATAGCGTTTTTTCATCTACACTCAAAGCTGGATGCCCTACAGAATAGTTATTACTATTAAAAGGCAACTCTGTTACATTTGTCCACTCTCCATCAATTAACTCTGCTCTATACAATTTAAGATTTACCGTTAATTCTTTATCTTTCCTCAACCTTCTTCCATCGAAATTATCTCTTGTAAAGTACATTGTTCTACCATCCTTAGTAAAAATAGGAGTTGCTTCGTGATACTTTGTATTAATTGGCGCGTTCAATATTTTAGGAGATATTAATTCAACCACAGTATCTTTTTGGCTTCCTTCTAAAAGTTTTATTATCTCGAACCCTTTATATAAATTTAAAAAAGGCTGGTTATTCCATTTGTACAATTTTCCTCTTTTACCATTTCTAGGTTTTGCTGATGTAAAATAAACCTTTCCATTCAATAAAAAACCTCCAAAATCAGAAAGAGCTGTATTAGTTGATAAGTTACGTACACTAATTCTTTTATCTTTATTTTTAGAATAATCTATTAAATAATTATCATTTTCTAACGCTTCTTTTCTGTTATTATACAAGCTATCTTTAGAGGCTAAATCTAAAAAAATCACATCTGATTCTTTATACTTACCATTACTTCTTAGTGTTTGCGCATACTTAAAAAGATATTCAGATTCTAAGTTTTCTTTATAACTATTTACCAACTTATTATACCAAAACTCTGCCTTGTCTGTCTCTGCATTATTATAATATGAATCTGCTAATCTACTTACTACATGCTTAGATGTATCTCCTTTCTGATATATAGCTTCATATAACTTGGCTGACTTTACATATGCAAATTCTCCAAAATATCTATCTGCAACTCTCTTACTTTGGCTAAATATTTGAGCTGCTACGGATAGTATAAGTAATAATGCTATTTTTATTTTCATGTTATTTTAAATAATGTTGTAATAATATAATTAAAAGAATCTTGGTGATTTGAATCTAGGTTGTTTAAAGATTTCATAACGTAGCATTACTTCATGAGTTCCTGTATTAACAACATTATAATTGGATGTTGTTAAATCATAAGCATACCCTATATAAAGAGATTCGCTTGCTTGAAATCCTAGTAGAGCACTGATAGCATCATCCCATCTCCAAGCAATACCCGCTGTAAACCTCTCCTGAAATAAGAAATTTGCAGAAACATCTAGTGACAAAGGTGATCCAGAAACTCCCTTTACCAAAGCTGCTGGTTTAAATTTAATATTCTCATTTAAATCAAATACATAACCTGTTATCAAGAAAAAGTGTGACCTCTCTACAGCTACTTCTCCTCTAGGACTCTCTTCGTCGTAATGTTCTTTTCTTAAAAAATTTGGAATCGAGAGACCTATATACCATTGTGGTTCATGGTAGTAAACTCCCGCCCCTATCGTAGGTAAAAATTTATTTACAATATTTTCCTGAAAAACAGGATCCTGACCAGGAGTCCTTCCTAAATTCCAATCAATATTTAACAATCTTCCTCCTAATTTTAATCCAAAGGCTAAATTACCTTCCTCTCCTGTTTCTATCGTATAGGAAAGGTTACCATCTAAATATAACTCATGAGATGGACCTATTTTATCATTTACTAAATTAAAACCTAAACCCAAACCACTATAACCTAAAGGAGTATCATAACTTAATGTTTGTGTATCAGGAGCTCCTTCAAGACCGACCCATTGAGTGCGTCCTAACCCCGTTATAGTTGTATGCCCTCTAGATCCTACGTAAGCTGGATTTACACTCATCGTATTGTACATATATTGAGTATATTGAGGATCTTGTTGCGCTTGCATGTCTATTATAACCATGCAAGCACATAACATACAAGTCAGAAATACGCTTAATTTTAGTTTCATTTCTATTCTTATTTTACTAGTCATTATTCTTTTATACTTCTTACCTGTTAATATAAATCCATCCTTTTCTTAATGGAGATCCATTTCCTAAATCTAACACATAGAAATACGTTCCTACTGGCAACTTCTTCTCCACTTGTATATTCGCTCGTCCATTAGAAACTCCTTCAAACCTATTATTTGGATCATTATTACTATATCCTTTTACACTATAAACAGTATTCCCCCATCTATTAAATATCTCTACAGTGTTGTCTTTAAATTTCTCTATACATTCAATCTTCAGGTAATCATTAATACCATCTCCATTAGGGCTAAACTCATTAAAAACAACCACGCATGTATCCAAATTCTTAGTAACTTCTACTGTTACCGTAGCTGTAGAACAGTTTGCTGGTGAAGCGTTATCACAAATTGTATAATCAAAAGTATCTGTTCCTGTAAAACCTTCATCGGGAGTATAAGTCACTATATCATCACTTGGATCATTTGGTGTTCCTCCATCATCAATAGTTACTGTCCCGTTTTCTGGATCTGTTGTTGTTAAATCCCCATCAGTCGGTATATCATTGTCATTATCATAAATATCTACTTCTACAGATACCCCTCCTTCTGTTGTAACTTCTGTATCATCTACGGCATCTGGTGTTGCATTTACTGTTACTATTACCGTTGACGTAGTGCAATTTGCTGGTGAAGCATTATCACAAATTGTATAATCAAAAGTATCTGTCCCATTAAAATCAGCATCTGGTGTATAAGTCACTACATCATCACTTGGATCATTTGGTGTTCCTCCATTATCAATGGTTACTGTTCCATTTGATGGATCTGTTATTATTAAAGTTCCATCCGTTGGTATATCATTGTCATTCCCATAGATACCCACTATTACCGCTGTATCTTCTGTTGTAGTAACTGTATCATCTTGACTATCTGGTACTGGACTTACTGTTACCGTTACTGTTGACGTAGTGCAATTTGCTGGTGAAGCATTATCACAAATTGTATAATCAAAAGTATCTGTCCCATTAAAATCAGCATCTGGTGTATAAGTCACTACATCATCACTTGGATCATTTGGTGTTCCTCCATTATCAATGGTTACTGTTCCATTTGATGGATCTGTTATTATTAAAGTTCCATCCGTTGGTATATCATTGTCATTCCCATAGATACCCACTATTACCGCTGTATCTTCTGTTGTAGTAACTGTATCATCTTGACTATCTGGTACTGGACTTACTGTTACCGTTACTGTTGACGTAGTGCAATTTGCTGGTGAAGCATTATCACAAATTGTATAATCAAAAGTATCTGTCCCATTAAAATCAGCATCTGGTGTATAAGTCACTACATCATCACTTGGATCATTTGGTGTTCCTCCATTATCAATGGTTACTGTTCCATTTGATGGATCTGTTGTTATTAAAGTTCCATCAGTTGGTATATCATTGTCATTCCCATAGATACCCACTATTACCGCTGTATCTTCTGTTGTAGTAACTGTATCATCTTGACTATCTGGTGTTGGACTTACTGTTACCGTTACTGTTGACGTAGTGCAATTTGCTGGTGAAGCATTATCACAAATTGTATAATCAAAAGTATCTGTCCCATTAAAATCAGCATCTGGTGTATAAGTCACTACATCATCACTTGGATTATTTGGTGTTCCTCCATTATCAATGGTTACTGTTCCATTTGATGGATCTGTTATTATTAAAGTTCCATCCGTTGGTATATCATTGTCATTCCCATAGATACCCACTATTACCGCTGTATCTTCTGTTGTAGTAACTGTATCATCTTGACTATCTGGTACTGGACTTACTGTTACCGTTACAATTGCAGTATCTGTATCTCCATTCGCATCCGTAATAATATAAGTAAAACTATCGTTTCCTGTGAAATCTGGATTAGGAATATATTCAAATACTCCATCTGAAACTTCTGATACAGTACCATTATTCGGTCCATTTGCTGGATCTAAACTATAGTTATCTCCATCTCCTCCATCAATACCTAAGTCATCATTTATTCCTACATTTATCTGATTATCTATACCAGAAGTACTATCTTCTTCTACTATCAAATTATCATCTACACCTGTTGGCGTATCATTAACATTTGTTACTGTTATAGCTACTGTTGCCTTATCTGTATTACCATCTGCATCGGTTACCGTTACTTCTACTTCATATACATTATCTCCATTTGCATCCGCTGGATTCTCAAAATCCTGTCCTGGTAATGTAACTGCTCCCGTAGCTGCGTCAATCGTGAAAAGACCTTGGTCTGCTCCTCCTGTTATTGTATAAGTAACTACTCCTATTGGTGTAGCTCCTCCTAAAGCTGGAGTCTCTGTGATTGCTACATTCTCTGGCGTGCTTTCGTTTACATCTGCTAATGTGATTGCTGCTGTTTCTACAACATCTGTTACCGTTATAGCTACTGTAGCCGTATCTGTATTACCATCTGCATCGGTTACCGTTACTTCTACTTCATATACATTATCTCCATTTGCATCTGCTGGATTCTCAAAATCCTGTCCTGGTAATGTAACTGCTCCCGTAGCTGCGTCAATCGTGAAAAGACCTTGGTCTGCTCCTCCTGTTATTGTATAAGTAACTACTCCTATTGGTGTAGCTCCTCCTAAAACTGGAGTCTCTGTGATTGCCACATTCTCTGGCGTGCTTTCGTTTACATCTGCTAACGTGATTGCTGCTGTTTCTACAACATCTGTTACCGTTATAGCTACTGTAGCCGTATCTGTATTACCATCTGCATCGGTTACCGTTACTTCTACTTCATATATATTATCTCCATTTGCATCTGCTGGATTCTCAAAATCCTGTCCTGGTAATGTAACTGCTCCCGTAGCTGCATCAATCGTGAAAAGACCTTGGTCTGCTCCTCCTGTTATTGTATAAGTAACTACTCCTATTGGTGTAGCTCCTCCTAAAGCTGGAGTCTCTGTGATTGCTACATTCTCTGGCGTGCTTTCGTTTACATCTGCTAATGTGATTGCTGCTGTTTCTACAACATCTGTTACTGTTATAGCTACTGTTGCCGTATCTGTATTACCATCTGCATCGGTTACCGTTACTTCTACTTCATATACATTATCTCCATTTGCATCTGCTGGATTCTCAAAATCCTGTCCTGGTAATGTAACTGCTCCCGTAGCTGCATCAATCGTGAAAAGACCTTGGTCTGCTCCTCCTGTTATTGTATAAGTAACTACTCCTATTGGTGTAGCTCCTCCTAAAGCTGGAGTCTCTGTGATTGCTACATTCTCTGGCGTGCTTTCGTTTACATCTGCTAATGTGATTGCTGCTGTTTCTACAACATCTGTTACCGTTATAGCTACTGTAGCCGTATCTGTATTACCATCTGCATCGGTTACCGTTACTTCTACTTCATATATATTATCTCCATTTGCATCTGCTGGATTCTCAAAATCCTGTCCTGGTAATGTAACTGCTCCCGTAGCTGCATCAATCGTGAAAAGACCTTGGTCTGCTCCTCCTGTTATTGTATAAGTAACTACTCCTATTGGTGTAGCTCCTCCTAAAGCTGGAGTCTCTGTGATTGCCACATTCTCTGGCGTGCTTTCGTTTACATCTGCTAATGTGATTGCTGCTGTTTCTACAACATCTGTTACCGTTATAGCTACTGTAGCCGTATCTGTATTACCATCTGCATCGGTTACCGTTACTTCTACTTCATATATATTATCTCCATTTGCATCTGCTGGATTCTCAAAATCCTGTCCTGGTAATGTAACTGCTCCCGTAGCTGCATCAATCGTGAAAAGACCTTGGTCTGCTCCTCCTGTTATTGTATAAGTAACTACTCCTATTGGTGTAGCTCCTCCTAAAGCTGGAGTCTCTGTGATTGCTACATTCTCTGGCGTGCTTTCGTTTACATCTGCTAATGTGATTGCTGCTGTTTCTACAACATCTGTTACTGTTATAGCTACTGTTGCCGTATCTGTATTACCATCTGCATCGGTTACCGTTACTTCTACTTCATATACATTATCTCCATTTGCATCTGCTGGATTCTCAAAATCCTGTCCTGGTAATGTAACTGCTCCCGTAGCTGCATCAATCGTGAAAAGACCTTGGTCTGCTCCTCCTGTTATTGTATAAGTAACTACTCCTATTGGTGTAGCTCCTCCTAAAGCTGGAGTCTCTGTGATTGCTACATTCTCTGGTGTACTTTCATTTACATCTGCTAATGTGATTGCTGCTGTTTCTATAACATCTGTTACCGTTATAGCTACTGTTACCGTATCTGTATTACCATCTGCATCGGTTACCGTTACTTCTACTTCATATACATTATCTCCATTTGCATCTGCTGGATTCTCAAAATCCTGTCCTGGTAATGTAACTGCTCCCGTAGCTGCATCAATCGTGAAAAGACCTTGGTCTGCTCCTCCTGTTATTGTATAAGTTGGAGTACCAATAGGCGTTCCTGTTAAAACTGGAGTCTCTGTGATTGCTACATTCTCTGGTGTACTTTCATTTACATCTGCTAACGTGATTGCTGCTGTTTCTACAACATCTGTTACCGTTATAGCTACTGTTGCCGTATCTGCATTACCATCTGCATCGGTTACCGTTACTTCTACTTCATATACATTATCTCCATCTGCATCTGCTGGATTCTCAAAATCCTGTCCTGGTAATGTAACTGCTCCCGTAGCTGCATCAATCGTGAAAAGACCTTGGTCTGCTCCTCCTGTTATTGTATAAGTAACTACTCCTATTGGTGTAGCTCCTCCTAAAGCTGGAGTCTCTGTGATTGCTACATTCTCTGGTGTACTTTCATTTACATCTGCTAATGTGATTGCTGCTGTTTCTACAACATCTGTTACCGTTATAGCTACTGTTGCCGTATCTGTATTACCATCTGCATCGGTTACCGTTACTTCTACTTCATATACATTATCTCCATCTGCATCTGCTGGATTCTCAAAATCCTGTCCTGGTAATGTAACTGCTCCCGTAGCTGCATCAATCGTGAAAAGACCTTGGTCTGCTCCTCCTGTTATTGTATAAGTTGGAGTACCAATAGGCGTTCCTGTTAAAACTGGAGTCTCTGTGATTGCCACATTCTCTGGCGTGCTTTCGTTTACATCTGCTAATGTGATTGCTGCTGTTTCTACAACATCCGTTACTGTTATAGCTACTGTTGCCGTATCTGTATTACCATCTGCATCGGTTACCGTTACTTCTACTTCATATACATTATCTCCATCTGCATCTGCTGGGTTCTCAAAATCCTGTCCTGGTAATGTAACTGCTCCCGTAGCTGCGTCAATCGTGAAAAGACCTTGGTCTGCTCCTCCTGTTATTGTATAAGTAACTACTCCTATTGGTGTAGCTCCTCCTAAAGCTGGAGTCTCTGTGATTGCCACATTCTCTGGCGTGCTTTCGTTTACATCTGCTAATGTGATTGCTGCTGTTTCTACAACATCTGTTACCGTTATAGCTACTGTTGCCGTATCTGCATTACCATCTGCATCGGTTACCGTTACTTCTACTTCATATACATTATCTCCATCTGCATCTGCTGGATTCTCAAAATCCTGTCCTGGTAATGTAACTGCTCCCGTAGCTGCGTCAATCGTGAAAAGACCTTGGTCTGCTCCTCCTGTTATTGTATAAGTAACTACTCCTATTGGTGTAGCTCCTCCTAAAGCTGGAGTCTCTGTGATTGCTACATTCTCTGGCGTGCTTTCGTTTACATCTGCTAATGTGATTGCTGCTGTTTCTACAACATCTGTTACTGTTATAGCTACTGTTGTCGTATCTGCATTACCATCTGCATCGGTTACCGTTACTTCTACTTCATATATATTATCTCCATTTGCATCTGCTGGATTCTCAAAATCCTGTCCTGGTAATGTAACTGCTCCCGTAGCTGCATCAATCGTGAAAAGACCTTGGTCTGCTCCTCCTGTTATTGTATAAGTAACTACTCCTATTGGTGTAGCTCCTCCTAAAGCTGGAGTCTCTGTGATTGCTACATTCTCTGGCGTGCTTTCGTTTACATCTGCTAATGTGATTGCTGCTGTTTCTACAACATCTGTTACTGTTATAGCTACTGTTGCCGTATCTGTATTACCATCTGCATCGGTTACCGTTACTTCTACTTCATATATATTATCTCCATTTGCATCTGCTGGATTCTCAAAATCCTGTCCTGGTAATGTAACTGCTCCCGTAGCTGCATCAATCGTGAAAAGACCTTGGTCTGCTCCTCCTGTTATTGTATAAGTAACTACTCCTATTGGTGTAGCTCCTCCTAAAGCTGGAGTCTCTGTGATTGCTACATTCTCTGGCGTGCTTTCGTTTACATCTGCTAATGTGATTGCTGCTGTTTCTACAACATCCGTTACTGTTATAGCTACTGTTGCCGTATCTGTATTACCATCTGCATCGGTTACCGTTACTTCTACTTCATATACATTATCTCCATCTGCATCTGCTGGATTCTCAAAATCCTGTCCTGGTAATGTAACTGCTCCCGTAGCTGCGTCAATCGTGAAAAGACCTTGGTCTGCTCCTCCTGTTATTGTATAAGTTGGAGTACCAATAGGCGTTCCTGTTAAAACTGGAGTCTCTGTGATTGCCACATTCTCTGGCGTGCTTTCGTTTACATCTGCTAATGTGATTGCTGCTGTTTCTACAACATCTGTTACCGTTATAGCTACTGTTGCCGTATCTGCATTACCATCTGCATCGGTTACCGTTACTTCTACTTCATATACATTATCTCCATCTGCATCTGCTGGATTCTCAAAATCCTGTCCTGGTAATGTAACTGCTCCCGTAGCTGCGTCAATCGTGAAAAGACCTTGGTCTGCTCCTCCTGTTATTGTATAAGTAACTACTCCTATTGGTGTAGCTCCTCCTAAAGCTGGAGTCTCTGTGATTGCTACATTCTCTGGCGTGCTTTCGTTTACATCTGCTAACGTGATTGCTGCTGTTTCTACAACATCTGTTACCGTTATAGCTACTGTTGCCGTATCTGCATTACCATCTGCATCGGTTACCGTTACTTCTACTTCATATACATTATCTCCATTTGCATCTGCTGGATTCTCAAAATCCTGTCCTGGTAATGTAACTGCTCCCGTAGCTGCGTCAATCGTGAAAAGACCTTGGTCTGCTCCTCCTGTTATTGTATAAGTAACTACTCCTATTGGTGTAGCTCCTCCTAAAGCTGGAGTCTCTGTGATTGCTACATTCTCTGGCGTGCTTTCGTTTACATCTGCTAACGTGATTGCTGCTGTTTCTACAACATCTGTTACCGTTATAGCTACTGTTGCCGTATCTGTATTACCATCTGCATCGGTTACCGTTACTTCTACTTCATATATATTATCTCCATCTGCATCTGCTGGATTCTCAAAATCCTGTCCTGGTAATGTAACTGCTCCCGTAGCTGCATCAATCGTGAAAAGACCTTGGTCTGCTCCTCCTGTTATTGTATAAGTTGGAGTACCAATAGGCGTTCCTGTTAAAACTGGAGTCTCTGTGATTGCCACATTCTCTGGCGTGCTTTCGTTTACATCTGCTAATGTGATTGCTGCTGTTTCCACTACATCGGTTACTGTTATAGCTACTGTTGCCTTATCTGTATTACCATCTGCATCGGTTACCGTTACTTCTACTTCATATACATTATCTCCATCTGCATCTGCTGGATTCTCAAAATCCTGTCCTGGTAATGTAACTGCTCCCGTAGCTGCGTCAATCGTGAAAAGACCTTGGTCTGCTCCTCCTGTTATTGTATAAGTAACTACTCCTATTGGTGTAGCTCCTCCTAAAGCTGGAGTCTCTGTGATTGCTACATTCTCTGGCGTGCTTTCGTTTACATCTGCTAATGTGATTGCTGCTGTTTCTACAACATCTGTTACCGTTATAGCTACTGTTGCCGTATCTGCATTACCATCTGCATCGGTTACCGTTACTTCTACTTCATATATATTATCTCCATCTGCATCTGCTGGATTCTCAAAATCCTGTCCTGGTAATGTAACTGCTCCCGTAGCTGCATCAATCGTGAAAAGGCCTTGGTCTGCTCCTCCTGTTATTGTATAAGTAACTACTCCTATTGGTGTAGCTCCTCCTAAAGCTGGAGTCTCTGTGATTGCCACATTCTCTGGCGTGCTTTCGTTTACATCTGCTAATGTGATTGCTGCTGTTTCTACAACATCTGTTACTGTTATAGCTACTGTTGCCTTATCTGTATTACCATCTGCATCGGTTACCGTTACTTCTACTTCATATACATTATCTCCATCTGCATCTGCTGGATTCTCAAAATCCTGTCCTGGTAATGTAACTGCTCCCGTAGCTGCATCAATCGTGAAAAGACCTTGGTCTGCTCCTCCTGTTATTGTATAAGTTGGAGTACCAATAGGCGTTCCTGTTAAAACTGGAGTCTCTGTGATTGCCACATTCTCTGGCGTGCTTTCGTTTACATCTGCTAATGTGATTGCTGCTGTTTCTACAACATCCGTTACTGTTATAGCTACTGTTGCCGTATCTGTATTACCATCTGCATCGGTTACCGTTACTTCTACTTCATATACATTATCTCCATCTGCATCTGCTGGATTCTCAAAATCCTGTCCTGGTAATGTAACTGCTCCCGTAGCTGCGTCAATCGTGAAAAGACCTTGGTCTGCTCCTCCTGTTATTGTATAAGTAACTACTCCTATTGGTGTAGCTCCTCCTAAAGCTGGAGTCTCTGTGATTGCCACATTCTCTGGCGTGCTTTCGTTTACATCTGCTAATGTGATTGCTGCTGTTTCTACAACATCTGTTACCGTTATAGCTACTGTTGCCGTATCTGCATTACCATCTGCATCGGTTACCGTTACTTCTACTTCATATACATTATCTCCATCTGCATCTGCTGGATTCTCAAAATCCTGTCCTGGTAATGTAACTGCTCCCGTAGCTGCATCAATCGTGAAAAGACCTTGGTCTGCTCCTCCTGTTATTGTATAAGTTGGAGTACCAATAGGCGTTCCTGTTAAAACTGGAGTCTCTGTGATTGCCACATTCTCTGGCGTGCTTTCGTTTACATCTGCTAATGTGATTGCTGCTGTTTCTACAACATCCGTTACTGTTATAGCTACTGTTGCCGTATCTGTATTACCATCTGCATCGGTTACCGTTACTTCTACTTCATATACATTATCTCCATCTGCATCTGCTGGGTTCTCAAAATCCTGTCCTGGTAATGTAACTGCTCCCGTAGCTGCATCAATCGTGAAAAGACCTTGGTCTGCTCCTCCTGTTATTGTATAAGTTGGAGTACCAATAGGCGTTCCTGTTAAAACTGGAGTCTCTGTGATTGCCACATTCTCTGGCGTGCTTTCGTTTACATCTGCTAATGTGATTGCTGCTGTTTCTACAACATCCGTTACTGTTATAGCTACTGTTGCCGTATCTGTATTACCATCTGCATCGGTTACCGTTACTTCTACTTCATATACATTATCTCCATCTGCATCTGCTGGGTTCTCAAAATCCTGTCCTGGTAATGTAACTGCTCCCGTAGCTGCGTCAATCGTGAAAAGACCTTGGTCTGCTCCTCCTGTTATTGTATAAGTAACTACTCCTATTGGTGTAGCTCCTCCTAAAGCTGGAGTCTCTGTGATTGCCACATTCTCTGGCGTGCTTTCGTTTACATCTGCTAATGTGATTGCTGCTGTTTCTACAACATCTGTTACCGTTATAGCTACTGTTGCCGTATCTGCATTACCATCTGCATCGGTTACCGTTACTTCTACTTCATATATATTATCTCCATCTGCATCTGCTGGATTCTCAAAATCCTGTCCTGGTAATGTAACTGCTCCCGTAGCTGCGTCAATCGTGAAAAGACCTTGGTCTGCTCCTCCTGTTATTGTATAAGTAACTACTCCTATTGGTGTAGCTCCTCCTAAAGCTGGAGTCTCTGTGATTGCTACATTCTCTGGCGTGCTTTCGTTTACATCTGCTAATGTGATTGCTGCTGTTTCTACAACATCTGTTACTGTTATAGCTACTGTTGTCGTATCTGTATTACCATCTGCATCGGTTACCGTTACTTCTACTTCATATATATTATCTCCATTTGCATCTGCTGGATTCTCAAAATCCTGTCCTGGTAATGTAACTGCTCCCGTAGCTGCATCAATCGTGAAAAGACCTTGGTCTGCTCCTCCTGTTATTGTATAAGTAACTACTCCTATTGGTGTAGCTCCTCCTAAAGCTGGAGTCTCTGTGATTGCTACATTCTCTGGCGTGCTTTCGTTTACATCTGCTAATGTGATTGCTGCTGTTTCTACAACATCTGTTACTGTTATAGCTACTGTTGCCTTATTTGTATTACCATCTGCATCGGTTACCGTTACTTCTACTTCATATATATTATCTCCATTTGCATCTGCTGGATTCTCAAAATCCTGTCCTGGTAATGTAACTGCTCCCGTAGCTGCATCAATCGTGAAAAGACCTTGGTCTGCTCCTCCTGTTATTGTATAAGTTGGAGTACCAATAGGCGTTCCTGTTAAAACTGGAGTCTCTGTGATTGCTACATTCTCTGGCGTACTTTCGTTTACATCTGCTAATGTGATTGCTGCTGTTTCTACAACATCTGTTACTGTTATAGCTACTGTTGCCTTATTTGTATTACCATCTGCATCGGTTACCGTTACTTCTACTTCATATATATTATCTCCATTTGCATCTGCTGGATTCTCAAAATCCTGTCCTGGTAATGTAACTGCTCCCGTAGCTGCATCAATCGTGAAAAGACCTTGGTCTGCTCCTCCTGTTATTGTATAAGTTGGAGTACCAATAGGCGTTCCTGTTAAAACTGGAGTCTCTGTGATTGCTACATTCTCTGGCGTACTTTCGTTTACATCTGCAATACTCGGAGGTAAATAAACTGTAACATCTATCTCTCCATCATCACAATTCGTTGGATTTATTTTTTCACAAATCTGATACGTAATTGTATAATTCCCTGCTGGAGTATTCACCGGTACATTTACTGATCCATCAGCTCCTACTGTGATATTCTCTGGATTAGCAGTTGTAGTAATATTCAAATCCCCCGCTGCTACTGGTACACCATTCAAGGTATCATTATTAGTAATCGCATTTCCTGCAACCCCTCCTAAGAATGTATTAATATTTGTTCCACTAAAATCATCATCATTCGCTATAATAACTGAACAAGCGACTATCGTTACAGACGAATAGTCGTCTTCATGAACAGCTTCTATATGGGCATAGGTTATTGGAGTAGTTATTTCAGCTGTTGTCAAACTAAAAGTATTATTAACAGCAGCTCCCGATGGATTTGTATATACTCCTGTATATTTCCAAATTTCATCAGGATCTAAAACTCCTGGGTTTGCAATATCTCCTCCAGAAAGAGTTAAAGCGACTCCTAATGTATTTGTTAAATTTACACTTGTTAATATAACGTTTCCTGTATTTCTTATAGAAACCTCATAATCAACAGTATCATTTACGGTATCATTACCGTCTGTAGTACTTGCATTAACTACTAATGCTGCATTTTGACTAAATGCACTTTCTGTAGTAAACGAAAATGCTAGAACAATTAGCAAAAAGCCAAACGCTTTACTCCATTTTTCACTCATATTAATTCTATTGTAAATTTTTCCCATACCTTATCACTATTACATATAAAATGTTTTTTTACCTCCATTTTTATAGATATCACTATTTTTCTAGTTGTAAATTTATTGAACTGTTAACGCTATCTAAAACTTGCATTATTAAGACTTTATCTCCATGAGTTAGACTCAAAAAAAACTTATCGGTCACTTTTCTTGACCCTATTCTTAACAGACTCATCATCTTTATCTTCTAATTTAATTCAACAACTATCTTTCTTTTTCTTATATTTGGGCTAATCATATATTAGTTCACTCCATTTTTAAGTTTATCGCTCGAAAAAACACATCAGGACACACCTATCGTTCTTCGATTAAAAATCGATTCATAAAAAACACAAAAGGGGGGAGAAAACTAAAAAAGGGTTGCTAGAAAAACTTGTAAATAAACCCCATCTCTATATCTTATATTATCCCATATATTTTTATTATAAAATCATACAACAAGATCTATTCTAAAATAGAACTAATTTATCATTTCTTAAATTTTATGGAGACAATTCAGAAACAAACTCCCTTAAAATCAAGAATCTAAAAACATTTGTTTTGTAAAATTGATCAGATTACAAAATGTTTTTCATTTTATAGGGGGACTTTGCTAGATCAAATATACGTTATTTATTTATATCTTAAAATAATATTGAGTTCTTTTTAAAGAGACCTCAATATTATTTTCTTAATTTCCACTCATTGGAGTAGAATCTATATCTACCTGATTACTCTGAGTTATTTCCGCTGTATTTATTATCGTTCCTTGCTGAGTAACTGTAGCTGTTATTCGTAAGTTAACTGATTCACCTACATTTAAATTACCTATATCCCAAACATTATTTGTATAAGTACCCAAAAGATCTATTACAGAAGACTTATAAGTAAGACCAACTGGCAGTACATCTGTAACTTTTACTCCTGATGCATTTAAAGGACCTTCATTCTTAACTGTTAGAATATATACAATATCATCACCTACTTTTGGCAACGCTTTGTTTACTTTTTTAGTCAAACTTAAATCTGCTGTACATCCTGTACTATCAGTATTATCTATTACAGCAGCTGTATTATTTTGCTCAAACCCCGTCGTATCTCCTGCATTTATTTTAGGATTCCCTTCTGCATCTACATTTGTTCCTAAATTTTGAGAAGAACTACCTGCCGTTGGACTACCTCCTGTTAATGTTGATAAGCCCCCTATTATATTTCCTGCACCCTCTATAGCATCAGGACACCCGTCATCATCACTATCTGTATCTAAATGATTTAGAACACCATCATTATCTGTATCTGTATCACAGACAACTGCTAACGTTACTTCATTTAGTGTTTGTATAGATAAATTAAAACCTCCCAGACCTAAACCATTCGTCAATCTAACCTCCACTACATCTCCTGCAGAAATATTTTCCGAAATAACATCTGCTACAGGCAAGCTCGCTGTAAAAGAATTTACAGAATCAACTAAAACTCCATTGATGAATAGTTCAATCCAATCATCCACATACGAACCTGGAGCTCCTATTGTTATTGTTCCGTTATTTTCTATAGTCCTTTTATAAACAATAGACCAGTCTCCACTGTTAGACACTGTAAAAGGAGTTAACACCTTCATATCTACCCCAGAAGCTACTACACTAGGCGTAGGATCTTGATTCGCTCCAATACTAACATCATTAAATGTGTATGTCCCTACATTTCCTGTATAAAATCCATGAGCGCTTAAAACGACAAGTCCTCCCGGTGTTCCATCAGCTCCTCTCGAAGGAACATCAACAAGATTCAACGCGTTTAAAACTTGAAAACGACCATCATAAAGAAATACTTCCCAAGCGCCAACAGGCGGTATCAGACGGACTTCACCTGGAGTAAAATTCGATGGGCATCCCTCATTTTCATCTAAAATACCATCATTATCATCATCTGAATCACATGCATCCCCTACATTATCACCATCCCTGTCTGAATATAGCGTACTTGTTGCATCACAAGGGTTACATTCCGCTGATTGAACAGAAGCATTTGTACTACTTACATCTACCTGACCACCTCCTGCAATTATTGGCACTCCATAAGAAGCACTAGAGGAGTTTGTATCTACTCCTCCTACCAATTGATTCAATATATTTAAATCCGTTAAATTCAACCCTGTATTGCCTCCTTCCATTGCATCAGGACAACCATCATTATCACTATCGACATCTAAATAATTGGGAATAGTATCACTATCTGAATCACAAACAATACTTGAGAATGAGATATCGTCTATCGCTAAATCGTTACCATCTCCAGATGGAACATTGTTATTTGTTAAAGATATTTGCAAATCCGTATCACTACCTATATTCACTGTTAGCTCATAATTCACCCAATCCGAAGTTGATAAACCACCTGTATTAGCAGTTGCTAATACATTATCCGAAGAATCTAAAATCGAATAAGTAATATCAGGTTGTGAGGTGCAACCAGCACAAATATTACGAGCCCAAAATGATAGCTTCACAATAGTATTTGGTATTATATTCTCTATACTTCGTTTGTAATAATGAGCAAAAGTGCTTGAAGATGAATTAATAACTAACATTTTCCCATTAGTATCTCCTATAGTATGATCTCCATAAGTCCCCCAAGATACATGATTCCCTGCACCTGGGTTAGGTGTGTCTATAACACAATATTGACCATCATTAACATCGGCTATTGAATTAAAGAAATAAGAATTACTAATATAAGGTGTAGATGTCCTTACAGTTCCTTGCCCAAAATCATCTAAAAAATATTTTTTTAATTCAATAGTAGGTGTAATGCAATTATTATATTCATCCACATTTAAGATACCATCATTATCCGCATCCAAATCGCATCCATCCGCTATCCCATCTCCATCTGCATCCATATTATCATCGAATCCCTCACATTGATCAACATCATTTAAAACACCATCATTATCCGCATCAGCATCAAACAAAAAGCTCCCTATCAATAATGACTGTTGCCCTGTACCTGACACCCCAACCTCATAAGTAACTCTCAAAGATGTTATTAGGTTTCCTTGCGAGTTCCAAATAACATGCCCTCTAGGATCACTTGGATCAAGTCCTCCTGTTGAGCCAATAGCTCCTAAATTTGATGCTGCAAGCTGGCCAACCATAGTTACTGTACCTGGAGCCTGCACTATTCCTTGAACAGGAACATTAGTACCTCCATTAGAAGCAGAAACTCTTACAAAATCTCTCCAAGTGCTCGAAATATTCCCTGGATTATTCCAATCAATATCTCCCGTTAGAAAACTCTTAAGCTCAACAGGTACCGAAAAATCAAAAACGATCGTTGCTCTTTCTCCCACAACCATAGCATCAGCATCAAACAAATTTTCATTATTATCTAACCAAATAGTTAACCCTTGGTTTGCGAAAGCTCCTCCTCCAGAAGTACTATTTCCTCCACTTTGACTCCCATCATAATACACTTCTGAACTTCCATTATTATCATCATCTACAGTAACCGTAACCGTAACATTAGAAGCACAACTTGTAAAAGTATCACTACCAGTTCTTTGACCAGCATTCCAAACAAACTGGTTTCCTCCACCTGCTTGCCCTGACCATGTAAAATTCAGTTCACCATCAGTACACTGACCATACATAAAATTACCAGCTAATAAAAGGAGCAATAAAAAGGTAGCTGTACTTTTTATTTCACTATTTAATTTCAAAATAGACATGGAGTAATTTTTTATCATACACTATTATATTTATATTTTTCCAATTTCGTACTATCGAAACGCACTTATTCTACTCTCAAAGGAAATTTTTAGCAAAAAAAATCCCCAAAATAATTTTTTAATCTCATTTAGTAATTTTGAAGTTAAAAAATTGTCTTGGGGGGAATTTATAATGCAAAGATAATGATTTATTTCTTTCATTTTCAACTATAAAAAAAAATTATCATTGTTTACAACAAAATCATCCATGCTTTTACCATTAATTTCACTAAGAAATCTCTCTTAAGCAAATCAAAGCACTTATTTACTTTTAATCTTCACTATTTCTGACACAATATTAACCAGTTGGTCACATTAAATTACACCTTAATACAAGAAAAAAAGAAGCCTACGAATTAATTTCTGCTATTGGGTACTGAATCCACATCTACCTGATTACTTTGAGTTATCTCTGCCACATTCACAATTGTCCCGGAATTATTTACATTTGCGGTTATTTGCAAGCTTACAGTTTGCCCTACTGAAAGAACACCTATATCCCAAACATTATTTGAATATGATGTATTTGTTAAAGAAGAATCATCAGAAACATAACTTAAAAAAGCTACAGGAAGCACATCTGTTACCTTTACCCCCATCGCCTCTAACGGTCCTTTATTATTTACAGTTAATGTGTACACTACATTATCTCCTACTTTAGGAAGCACATTATCTACCTTTTTAATTAAATTTAAATCTGCTGTACAAGCAACACTAACGTTATTATCAATAATTGCAGTAGTCATTACTTGCTCAAAACCACCACCTCCAAGTATTGGCTTTCCTTCTGAATCCGAATTCATTCCCAAATTTTCAGAAACACCTCCATTGCTCCCTCCTACTAATAATGACAATCCATCAATGATTGTTCCTCCACCCTCAAATGCATCTGGACAATTATCATTATCGCTATCCGTGTCTAAACTACCTATCAAACCATCATTATCTACATCTTCTAGTATGCAAATATTCTTCAATAAGATTCCCGAAGGATTATTAGCTCCTCCACCTAGCTCTGGGTTAAAGCTTACTAAATCAAAAGTCATTTTCAATTCCGTAAAAGGCACTGTGCTCGTTATTTTCAAGCTAGCTCTTGTTCCCATTCCTCCCCCTCCTAACGAAGCTCTCAATTCTCCATTCACAAAAGACGTCACTACATTTAAGTCTGTTGTTTTATCAGTATGAGTAACACTTAAAAAGCCACCTCCGTTAACCAGAAAATCCTTCAACCTTTCTTCCCCATCAATATTATTATTAATCTCTTCAAAATCCAATTCAACCCCCAAAATAGGACTTGAAAAAGTAATCCTGTATTCTCTATCTACATTTGCCGTATTTCCCCCTAATCGATACCCTTCCCCTACATCATTAAAAACCACATTATCTGTCAAATTTTCTATTACTGAAGTAACACCGTTAGTAGCCACAAAAGACTGAGGGTTACCACTTCCTCCTCCCAACAAATTCCTATCAACAACCCCCACGCAAATATCTTCATTAACATCCAACACACCATCATTATCATCATCTACGTCACATGTATTATTTATTCCATCTCCATCTTTATCTGTTACTGTAGGCACTCCATTTGTACTTGCTCCATTTACACAAGGATTAACGATAACAGTATTCTGAGCTGTATCCGAAACAGCACTGATTAGATCTACAGAATTAACGGTAGCTCTATTTAGTAACGTTTCTCCATAAGCATTAGAATTTACAATAGCATCAAACGTAATAGTCATTTTTTCAGCCGACCTCAAGCTTACATTATCCGAAGCCAACACCATGTTTACTGGAGGATTCGCAGCATTTGTCACATCATTTGCCGGCGTATAAGTAAACCGTAATGAGCTTTGCAAATAATTTGTTGGCGAGCCCGAAAAATTATCACATATAATTATTTTCCAATCCCCCTTAGCATTTATACCTGTGTAAGTTGACAAAGAAGCCACTGATTGTGCAATATTCTCAAAACCCACTGTAGATGTATCATGATTTCCGTCATAAAGTGTTCCATTTACATTAACAGATTCAGAATCCAGTAGCGCATCAAAATTATCCAAATCCGCACCAAAAGTAGTCCTTGATTTTAATAACATAAGCCGAACTCCAGCAGGAGATTCTATCCATAAATTCACATCTCCCTTATCAAAACCATTCAATGCTATCCCAACATTTAAATCATCTACAATAAAAGAATCAGGAACATTAATCACAATTTCCGTTAACCCTCCATTACAGTTATTATCAAATTCTGGAATTACATCAGAATTACTATAACTAGCTGTTGTTTGCACGCCATTAACCAAAGGATAAGTTTTCTGTGCTGACCCTGGTACATATGTAACTCCTGAAGGCAAAACATCATCTAAAACTATATCTGAAACAGGCAATACTGCTGTATTTTCAACCTCTATCTTATACTTTACAAGACTTCCAGGAATCAGTTCACCCGTAGGAAACGATGTTTTTGTTATAGATAACTCCGGCAAAAGATTATCTACAGCCACAACAAATGCACTTGAAAAAATTAAATCGTTAGAAGATTGCACCTCTAAAGTTGCCTCTGTATCTCCTCCTGATATATAAGGACTTACATTAAAATAATCAACATCTACACCATACTCTACATTAGAACCTGTAGAAGTAACTGTTCCATTATATGTACTATTAGCTGGATTTAAAGGATCTACTAAAGAAAAACCATTAAATCGAAATTCTTCAGGAGAACTATTCGTTCCGCTTAAAGTCTCATCTCCTTCCCAAATAATACCAGCAACACTCCCTTCTCCTCCTGGAGTAACCTCTAAGTTTGCCAATGTAAAAGAACTCGTACTATTTCTATTAATATCAAAACCTTCGTAAATGTTAACTACCTTGTTTGTTGCCGAAGGATCGTTATACACCACAAGTAGCGCCCAACCAGAGAGTACTCCTCCCGTTGAGCAATACCAATTATCACTAAAACCACCTCCAACATCAACGGTAAGATCTGCAAATGTATATGTTGTATTCCTTCCTACTGCCACTATAGAGGTAACATCCGCAATGCCATTGAAAAAATAAAACCTATTAGGCAACGCATTAAAGTCATAACTTGCCGTATAATTCCTTGATGATGTTACAGATTCTCCTTGAAAAGTAACATTAGTATCTGCAACCTGACCGCTTCCCGCCCAATACAAATAAGCTCTTGTTATAGTAGCTCCAACAGGGATCCCTGTTAAAGTTTGAGCATCCGAATTGGCTACTTGACATTGTCCCGCACTTCCGTTAGGCCCCGTCCTTAAAGTACCTCCTGTAACTACATAATTATAGGTACCTCTATAAGTTTCAAAAGGAGCTGCTGCTACAGGCGTATCAGTTATTACATTAATTTGTGCGTTCGTAATATTCGTAAAAGACAAGAAAAACAAAGCAATAAATAAATCGCACGCTAATTGCTTGTGCAATCTTAAGAAGTAAGAAGATTTCATATATTATTTAATTTCCATATAACTATATACATAGTTCTATTAATTATTTAAAATACTAGAAAGTAGATTATATAACTACCCAAATTCAACAAAGCGCTAGTGCATTTTACTTCACAAAACGCCCGATATGTTATTCGGGGGATTAAAAAATATTAGGCAAATATACAAATTATTATCTATAAACAATTAGACATCTTTTTTTCAAAAAGTCACATAATTATCTATTATTTAAATAATTTATAAAAAACAATGATACAATAAATTTTTAATATAAAAAAGACATTCGTAAAAACCTTTCTAACGAATCAAAAAAAATCAATAACCCATCTATATTAAACAGCTTTCAAAAACGCTTAAAACCTTAAAAAAAACTAATTACACTAGCCTCTTTCTAAAAAAAGACAATACATAATCCAAATCTTCTTTTGTTGTGTATTTGCTAAAAGAAAATCTAACAGAAGCCTTCTCTTCTTCTCCTTCTTTCAAAAAAGTTTTTAATACATGAGATCCTTTATGACTACCACTCTGGCAAGCACTTCCTCCAGAAGCGGCAATCCCATTTAAATCTAAATTAAAAAGCAGCATCTTATCTTTTATTGGAAATCTTACATTCAAGATTGCATAACTACTCCGCTCTTCATCCGCAGAAAATCCATTAAATTTTATATCAGAAGATATTTTTTTTAACTCTTTTATAAAATACATCTTCATCTTCAAGATAGTAGCTCTATTCTCATTTAATGAAGTAATAGCCATCGCTAATGCCTTTTCCATTCCTAAAATTGCATGCACATTCTCTGTACCAGCCCTAGCTCCTTTTTCTTGCTTTCCTCCATATAACATTGGCTTTATCCCAACTCCTTTTCTAAAATAAGCAAATCCAACTCCCTTAGGACCATGAAACTTATGTGCGCTAACCGCTATAAAATCTATCGGTATTTTTTGGAGGTCTAAATGATAATGCCCTATTGCTTGCACCGCATCTGAATGAAATAACGCCTTATATTTTTGACAAAGTTCAGAAACTTTAGCTACATCTAAGAGGTTTCCTATTTCATTATTTACATACATCAAACTTACTAGTACTTTTTCCTTTTCCTCTAGCAGAACCCTACTTAAACCAAACAAATCTAAATCGCCAAACTCATCTACTTCTAAATAAATAACCTTAACATCATACATTTCCTCCAAATAAGCAATCGTTCTTAAAACAGCATGATGTTCTATTTTTGAAGTTACAATTGTTTGTACCCCAAAATTTATTACAGCATTTTGTAAAATTAAATTATCAGCCTCTGTGCCTCCTGCCGTAAAAACCAGTTCACTTGCAGATACATTAAAATGCTTTGCTATATTTTTCCGAGCATTTTCTATAGATGATTTTGCTTTTCTACCGAATTGATGTATCGAAGATGGATTCCCATTATTGGTTTGCATAGATTCAACCATCACTGTTATCACCTCCTCTGCTATCGGTGTAGTTGCCGCGTTATCTAAATAAATTTTTTTCATCCTTTTTTGTAAATTACAATTCATTCGAATTTTGATATATATAAACCTCAGTAGCTCCTAATCCATATTTATGATAAGCCGCATCGTAATATTCCACAGGGTACTTGTTAAAGAGATACTGTAATTCCGATTTTAATACTCCTTCTCCTACTCCATGTATAAATATCACCTTTGAAATTCTTTTTCTTATACAGTATTCTATTTTTCTTCGAGCCTCTTCTAATTGTATGGATAGCATATCATAATTACCCATTCCTTTTGAAGACTTAACCAATTTACTTATGTGTAAATCTACTTCCATTATAATTTCCTGTTTTCTTTTGGCAAATAGCACCTTTTTATTTTTCTTTTCACCTACCTTTTCCTTTAGCAACTTATTATTTATATCAGAATACTTCGTTAACTCATATTGCTCTATTTCTATTTTCACCAATTCAGCCTTATAAAATTTATACACCATCCCATCATTAGATTCCACAGAAATAACATCTTTTTCCACTGCTACTACAACTCCCTTTACAACATCATCTATTGCGGCAACTTTATTTCCTATTTCTAAACCCATTCTTAACTTTTTTTTAAATTAAATATTTGCTGTTTATTTTATTTTTGCTTCAATATAAACTGAATTATTCCCCCTTTAAAAGAAACCTTGTATCATGATTTCTACAAAAACCTTAGACACTATAAAGTTTTTTACTGATTCCTTAAAAAAGAGCACAATTACAAATGAACGAAAAGAATTATTATTTTCTATAGCTGCAAAAATAGCAGAAGAATATTTAGATAGAGAAAAAATAAATTTAAATTTTATTTGCACACACAACTCACGACGTAGTCAATTTGCTCAAATTTGGGCTTTTTTTGCCGCCGAATATTATGAATTAGAAAATATACACGCCTACTCAGGAGGTACAGCGGTTACTGCTTTTCACAAAAATACAGTAAAAGCATTACAACAATCAGGTTTTAATTTCAATATCATTGATTTCTCTCACCAAAATCCTAAATACCTAATTTCATTTAGTAAAACAAAAAAGCATAGTCTAGGTTTTTCTAAACTTTTTGACGATGCCAATAACCCCTATCCTTATATTGCTATCACAACTTGCAATAGCGCTGATGAAAACTGTCCTTTTATTCCGGATGCTATTGATCGTTTCCACTTACCTTATGTTGATCCTAAAATTTCCGACAACACCGCTTCCCAAGCAGATAAATACCTAGAAACAAGCCAAGAAATAGCAACCGAAATCGGTTTTCTCTTCTCTGAGATTAAAAGAATAATTGAAGCTGCTGATTAAACTTCTATGTCTTTATCATAAGGAATACTTTTCAAAAGATGATTAAGCACATTAATACGTGCTTCGGTTTTTCTATTGGCTCTAATCACTTTCCATGGAGATATTAATGTATTCGTTTTTGAAAACATTTTTTTCTTGTAAGCGGTATAGTCATCCCATAATTCTTGTGCTTTTTCATCTACAGCCGTCATTTTCCACTGCTTTAGCGGATTATTTTTTATATCTAAAAACCTTTTTCTTTGCTCTTTTTTAGATATCGACATATAAATTTTCACCAATCGAATTCCTGACTCTAAAATCATACGTTCAAAATCATTCACTTGATTCATAAAAACCTCATATTCTTCTTTCGTACAAAACCCATTCACAGGCTCTACTACCGCTCTATTATACCAACTTCTATCAAAAAACACCATTTCTCCTGCCTTGGGTAACTGCTCAACATAACGCTGAAAATACCACTGTCCTTCTTGGTCTTCTGTTGGTTTTGGTAAAGCCACAATACGCATATGCCTTGGATTTATTCTCTCTGTTATTCTCCGAATTGCGCCTCCTTTTCCTGCCGCATCTCTTCCTTCAAAGACAACAATTACTCGCTCATTTTCGTTAATTACCCATGTTTGTAGTTTGATCAATTCTACTTGTAGCTTTGCTAACTTTCGCTGGTAATCCACATATCTTATTGCACGCTCTAAATTCAAAGGAGTTTTAGCCACTACCGCTAACAAACCTTTTTTCGTATTTAGCTTTTTTACATCTGATGTTGTTAATCTTTTTTTCTCCATAACTTAATCTATTTGATGTACCGAACGATAGTAACGCATCACTACATTTGGATCTGGGTTTAACTGTACAATAGCTTCTTCTTTTCCTTCATATTGAAATTGTGACAACACATGACGAATAGCCTCTAGTCTAGCTGTTTTTTTATCATTTGTTTTCAATACAATCCATGGACTGTATGTAGTATGTGTTTTACTAAACATTTCGTCTTTATAAAAAGTGTATCGATCCCAAAGCTCTTGTCCTTTTTTATCTACTGGACTAAACTTCCACCTCTTCAAAGGATTATCTTTTCTTGCTTCAAATCTTTTTAATTGCTCTTCCTTTGAAATTGACAACCAAAATTTAATAATAATCATTCCGTCTTCATACAACATATGCTCAAATTCAGGCACTTGCACTAAAAATTCCTTATATTCTTTTTCTGTACAAAATCCCATTACAGGCTCTACCACAGCTCTATTGTACCAACTCCTATCAAAAAAAACAATTTCTCCTAAATTAGGCAATTCTTTTATATACCTTTGAAAATACCATTGCCCTTTTTCTATCTTAGTAGGCTTATTCAATGCTACCAATCTTGTTGAACGAGGGTTTAAGTGCTCCATAAACCTACGAATATTTCCTCCTTTTCCTGCTGCATCTCTCCCTTCAAAAATAACCGCTACTCGTTTATTTTTTTTCACAATCCATCGTTGTAATTTAACAAGCTCTACTTGTAACTTACGCAACTCATTTTCATACATCAATGTTCTTTCTACCTTTTCAAATGATAGACCTTTCTTCTTGATGAGTGTTACTAACTCTTGATTATTAGTTACACTTTCAAAATCTTCTACAGTTAATTTGGGTTTATTTTTCATATAGATAAAAAAAGAGAGACCAATGTAATGATATTTATATTAAAAACATATAAATTTGGACGCTAAAATTTATATTTGCTATCGTGAAAAAAAAAATAACTACACTCGTATCTTTACTGATAATCTTTATATGTACTGCTCAAAAAAAATATGCCAAAGCATTTGATTTTTTAAATGACAATGACTTATACATATCCACTCGTCAAGATAGATACTATACCAATGGTATGTTTTTTAGCTATCGATATTTAAGTACCCAAAAAGAGCAAAAGCTGGAAAAGAAAATTTACGAATTTCAATTAGGACACCATATGTACAGTCCTTTTAAAGCTACCGTTCAAATGCACGGAGATCATGATCGTCCTTTTGCTGCTTATTTATACGGAGGCTTTGGTATCAATTATTTTAAAGAGCATAGTATTATAAAAACCTCTATAAAAACAGGAGTTATAGGCTCTTATGCTTTTGGATGGGAATTACAAGATTTCATTCATGATCTTTATGGTTTTAAAAAGGCTATTGGCTGGAAATATCAAATTAAAAATGCTTTTGGATTAGACATAGGCCTAGATTATATAAAGCATTTGGCTACTGATGCTTCTAATCGTTACGATATCAATTGGGTAAACAGTGTAAAAATAGGAACTGTTTTTACTGATATTTCTACAGGTTTTTACCTAAGAGCTGGATTCAAACCTTTACAAAAACTAATAAATTCTATCGCTTTTGGTGGAAATCTCAATAATGACACTACCAATCACACAAACAAAATTGAAGCTTTTCTTTATACCAAACCTATTTTAAGCTATATTTTTTACGATGCTACTATAGAAGGTAGTTTTTTAAATAATAGTAGCCCCATTACATTTGATGTCAATCCTTTTAAATTTTCACTCGAAACAGGTATCAAATTCACTTCAAACCGATTTACCTTCGGTTATACAATTCATTATCATACCAAAAAGCTCAAAAGTATTCGCGTACCCAATGGTAATTTTTACGGGGCTATTCAATGCAATTACCTATTCAACTAATCTTTTCTATCTCTACTCTATTCTCCTATACACATATTCTATAACAAAACAAAAAACTATAATTCCTAAAGCAATAAAAACATCTACCTTACTAGTTCCATAATGCTGTACTAACAAAGCGAACATTGCTAAAAAACAAAACACGGCTCCCATGAAAGGAATCAATTTATTTCCTTTAATATCTTTTGATAATTTAAACCCTACAATGTTTACTACTGCAAAAATTAATAGAAAACCTACACTTCCCGCTGTAGAAATACTTTCTAGTTTTAAGGTATTTACCAGTACTAAAGTACCTACTGCTGTAATTAATAACCCTACCGGATGCCCCCACAACTTCTTCATAAAATGAGCAGGTAGCTCACCATCTTCTGCAATTTCATAATTTACCCTACTTCCTCCTAAAAGAGACGCATTAATCGCTGAGAATGTAGAAATCAACGCTGCTATCGTAATAATTGTAAATCCTGTTTTACCTAACATTGGTTTTGCTGCTTCTGCTAAAACATAATCTTGTGCTTTTGCTGCTTCGGAAAAAGTCAAGGAACCTATTGTTATTACTGCAATTATTATATACAAAACAATTACAAAAATTACCGAATAATAATATGCTTTTGGTATATTTTTCTGGGGATTGACAATATCTGGAGCGGCATTTGCTATTAATTCAAATCCTTCATACGCAACAAAAATCACCATTCCCGCAGTTAATAATTTAAAAGGAGCTTCCCAATATTTTGGAGACAATTGCTCTAGATTAGGATTTCCGAGTAATCCATAAACCCCTACCACAACAAAAGCTAACAGAATAACTAATTTTATAATCACAGCATAAGACTCTATCTTTCCTACTACTGAGATACTATAATAGTTAATAATTGTTGCAAACACCACTATTCCACTAGCATACAAATGTGCATCTATCAACTTATTGTTTGTTAACTCAAATAAGTTAGGTGCGTATGAACCAAATGCCGAAGCATATAGTGCCAACATAATAATATAACTCACCCATAATAAGTTATTTATGCCACCACTAAAAACCCCAATACCAAATCCTTTATTCATAAATTTTACCGTTCCTCCTCTGTCTGGATATGCTAATGATAACTTTACATAACTATATGATGTTATTAAAGCTATACTTCCAGCTATTAAAAAAGAAACGGGAGTTCCTCCTTTAGCTAAATTAACTGCCAGCCCTAAAACAGCAAAAATACCACCTCCTACCATTCCTCCTATCCCTATTGAAATAGCTTCTTTTAGCCCTATTTTATCTTTCATCTCTTTTCTTTTTAAAATATATTGTTAGTGATTTTTCTACACTCAAATTAAAATCCTCTATTTCATAAAGTTCAAAAATAAGATTCTCTTTCTATAAAAAAAATTAAAACCATCGTTATGAAGCTATTAAGAGAATTCATTTTTAACAAATGTATCACGCCACTTGTTTCTTAAATTTGTTTTCAATAAAAAAATCAAGCCTCTTCTTTTGCTTGATTTTTTATGCCATAATTATCTTTTTAAACTATTTCTAGAAATAATTCTATAGAAAGCGTTTCTACTAGCATAAAGTACAATGATTAAATAGAACAAATTAAAACTAACATTATTTCTTGCTTATTAATGCTTTTTCACATCTCCTTTCGGAAAAGTTTCTTTACTGATTCTAAAAACAAAAAACATTGGTTTTATTCCAAAAAAAATACTAATACCCTTAATCTTTTCCTCCTTAATTAGCCTTGTATTCTTACATCTACAAGCTAAAAAAAATTCAAAACTAACTTTTATTTCTTTTTCTTATTTATGTTTATGAGTACTCAAAAGAATTAACATATTAGAATTAAAGCAAGTAACTTGTTTTATTATGACTATAGTAAAGAGAAATTGAAATTCCAAAAAGTATTCTTAAAATTATTTTTAAAATCCACAAATTAAAATATATTTGTAAATCAAATTTTAGAAAGAAACTCTATGAAATTTATAGTATCTAGCTCGCAATTACTAAAACAATTACAAGTTCTAGGAGGAGTTATAAACAGTAATAACACTTTACCTATTTTAGATAACTTTTTATTTGAACTATCAGAAAATCAAATAAAAATATCCGCATCTGACTTGGAAACAACGATGACCTCCACCATAGAGGTTGAAAGTACCGATAATGGAGCTATTGCAATTAACGCACGTTTATTACTAGATACTTTAAAAACTTTTCCTGATCAACCTTTAACTTTTAAAGCTGAAGAAAATAATACTATTGAAATCATTTCTGATCAAGGAAAGTATGATATGGCTTATTTTGGAGGAGAAGAATTTCCTAAAGCTGTAGAATTACCATCGCCTAGTAGCACCAATATGCCTGCTAATGTATTGGCTACAGCTATTTCTAAAACTATTTTTGCAGCTGGAAATGATGATTTACGACCTGTAATGAGTGGTGTTTTCTTTCAATTTAGCTCTAAAGATTTAACTTTTGTTGCAACGGATGCTCACAAATTAGTAAAATATACACGTACTGATGTTACCGCTGACAAAACTGCGGAATTCATCATGCCTAAAAAGCCTTTGAATTTATTAAAAGGAATATTAGCTAGCTCTGAAGAAATAGTTACTATTGAATATAATGATGCTAATGCTAAATTTACTTTTGACAATATTGTTTTAATTTGCCGTTTAATTGATGGAAAATACCCTAACTACGAGGCTGTAATTCCAAAAGAAAACCCAAATAAACTTACAGTAGATCGAGCTACTTTTTTAAATTCGGTTCGTCGTGTATCTATCTTTTCTAGTAAAACGACTCACCAAATACGTTTGAAAATGGCGGGTACTGAACTTAATATTTCTGCGGAAGATTTAGATTATGCGAATAAAGCTGATGAGCGTTTAAATTGTGATTACCAAGGTGATGATATGCAAATAGGGTTTAATTCTCGTTTTTTAAGTGAGATGTTAAATAACCTTAGCGCTAATGATGTTCTTATTGAAATGAGTTTGCCAAATAGAGCAGGAATCTTAACTCCTATTGATGGTACTGATGAAGGAGAACAAGTAACCATGCTAGTAATGCCAGTAATGTTGAATTCTTAAAATTCAAATTTCTATATAAAATATAAAAAACACAGTTTTACCACTGTGTTTTTTTATTTGTATTCCTTTCCTATCACTTTTTTTCATTCAGTAAGTTCATTGAATTATTAAACATTAAAAAAGCTGCTAGTGGGTATAGCATTCCTATCATAATTGCTGACCATAGCTCATATCCTTTTATTACAGCCATAGCAAATAATAACATTCCTAATAAAATAGCAGTAAATAGCATAAAGGCATTAAGCCCTCTAAAAAAAACTTTAAAAGTAGGATGCTGTAATATACCCGTTAATAATACAACTATTTTTTCACTACTCACAAAATTTTTCACCTCATAGCATCCTCCAATTATACGTTTTCTAATTAGTTCTTTATCTTCTGAATCAAATAGCGACAAACTAAATGTTAGCAATAAATATAGTATTTCTTCCATTAAATATTTCTTAAAAAAATTAAACATCAAAACTATACAAATGATATTGAGTTTTAAAAGAAAAAAGACGCAGAGTTTTGACAATTTCTTATTCTTTTAAACAGAAGTGGATTCAACTTTTTATTTTGAAGCTAAAATTTAGTTTTTTTTGAGTGACATAGCTTTTAGCTACGTTGTAAGAAAAAGTCGAAGTATATTAAAAACTAAAAAAGGCTTCCTTTTCTTCATTCCATTCATTTATTACCTATTGCCTCAAATTTCAATAAAATACCATCCACTCCCTTTATAAAGAATTTTATTTTCTACAACGATTCATTCTTATAAAACAACCTCTTTATCCTCTACCAGCAAAGCATCTATCAATTGTTATCATTTTTATCTTTCTAAAGTAATAAATAATTGTATTTTTACTCCTTTCAAATTACAAGTATATATGAGCCATATTATTGCTGTCGCAAATCAAAAAGGAGGAGTTGGAAAAACAACTACAACTGTTAACTTAGCTGCCTCTTTAGGGGTTTTAGAAAAGAGAGTCTTATTAATTGACGCTGATCCTCAAGCAAATGCTACATCTGGTTTAGGTGTAGATGTAGAAAGTGTTGAAATTGGTACTTACCAAGTTTTAGAACACACCATACCTGCAAAAGAAGCTATTTTAAAAACAGCGTCTCCTAATGTTGATTTAATTCCTGCTCATATAGATTTAGTTGCTATTGAAATAGAACTTGTAGATAAACAAGAAAGAGAATATAAACTTAAAAGTGCTCTACAAGAGCTTAAAGACGATTACGATTATATTTTGATAGATTGTGCTCCTTCTTTAGGTTTAATTACATTAAACTCATTGGTTTCTGCTAATTCAGTAATTATTCCTATTCAGTGTGAATATTTTGCTCTTGAAGGACTAGGAAAGTTATTAAATACTATAAAAAGTGTTCAAAAAATACACAATAAAGAGCTAGATATAGAAGGGTTATTATTAACTATGTATGACTCTCGTTTACGACTTTCTAATCAAGTAGTTGAAGAAGTTCGTAAGCACTTTAGCTCTATGGTTTTTGACACCATTGTACACAGAAATATACGTTTAAGTGAAGCTCCTAGTTATGGAGAAAGTATCATTGCTTATGATGCTACTAGTAAAGGAGCTGAAAATTACTTAAATTTGGCAAATGAAATTATAAAGAAGAACGCATAAAAGATGGCAAAAGCAACAAAGAAACAAGCTTTAGGAAGAGGGTTATCAGCTTTATTAAAAGAAACCGCAGAAGTAACTTCTGCTTCTGATAAAAATGCAGATAAAGTAGTAGGTAATATTATTGAAATCGAATTAAGCGCTATTGAAGTAAATCCATTTCAACCAAGAACTTATTTTGATGAAGAAGCTTTACGCGAACTTGCTGGATCTATTAAAGAACTTGGGGTTATACAACCTATTACTGTTAGAAAATTAGATGGTAATAAATTTCAATTGGTTTCTGGAGAGCGTCGTTTCAGAGCGTCTAAACTGATTGGAAATAAAACAGTTCCTGCATATATTCGTTTAGCCAACGATCAAGAAATGCTAGAGATGGCATTGGTTGAAAATATCCAACGTAAAAACTTAGACCCCATTGAAGTTGCTCTTTCTTACCAGCGACTCATTGATGAAATTCAATTAACACAAGAAGAATTAAGTGTTCGTGTTGGTAAAAAAAGATCTACTGTAACGAATTATTTACGCTTATTAAAATTAGATCCTATCATCCAAACAGGAATGCGTGATGGCTTTATTTCTATGGGCCATGGACGTGCGCTAATTAATGTTGAAAGTACTCTCGATCAATTAACGATTTACGAAAAAATATTACGTGATAAACTTTCTGTACGTCAAACAGAAGAATTGGTTAAAAATTTAAAGGCAGGTACAGTTACTAAAACTGCTAAGAAAAAAGCCTTGCCTAACTATGTTTCTGGAAGTATTAAGGAAATTAGTGAATACTTTGGTAAAAAAATAGACGTTACTGTTAGTGGTAATGGTAAAGGAAAACTGACCATCCCTTTTAGTTCGGAAGAAGATTTTAATCGTATAAAAAACTTATTAAAATAAGTGCTAACACGTAGCTACATAGTATTATTTTGCTTTTCTTTACTTGCTTTTTCTTCTTTTGCTCAAAAGAAAAAAGGAGCTGTAAAACAGCCTTCTTTGCAACTAAATAGCAATGATTACAATCCGCTTTCTCCATCAAAAGCGGCCTTTTATTCTGCTATTTTTCCTGGCGGAGGGCAAATTTATAATAAAAAATATTGGAAAGCCCCAATCGTTTGGGCTGCCATAGGTACCAGCATTTATTTTTATATTGATAATAGCAATGAATACGATCGATATAGAACTGCTTTTAAACTTCGTAAACAAAATTTACGTGATGAATTTACTGATGCTAACGGCAGAAAACTAATTTCTGATGCTGGTTTAGAGAACGCCCAGAAAACATTGCGAAAAAACAGAGATTTATCGCTATTAACAGGTACTTTGTTATATGTATTACAAATTATAGAGGCGAGTGTAAATGCTCACTTATTACAATTTAATACAAATGACAATCTTTCCTTAAATCCGACAATAACTACAGACCCACTTTTTGTTGAAGCCCCTAAAATTGGACTTCGACTAAATTACTCTTTTTAATATGAAAATTGCCTTACTTGGTTATGGACGAATGGGTAAAGAGATTGAGAAAATCGCTTTACAAAGAAATCATCAAATTATCATAAAAGCTACTGGAACGCAAGCGTATGACATTAAAGATGCTGATGTAGCTATAGATTTTAGTATTCCTACTGCTGCTTTTACCAATATCACAAACTGTATTAGTCACCAAGTTCCTGTAATTTCTGGAACTACAGGATGGTTAGAAAGGTATGAAGAGGTGCTTGATTTTTGTACTAAAAAGAAAGGGGCTTTTATTTATGCTTCTAACTTTAGTGTAGGAGTCAATATATTTTTCGAACTCAATAAGCAACTTGCTAAAATGATGGCTAACTTAAAAGAATATAATATTGCTTTAGAAGAAATTCATCATACCAAAAAGTTAGATGCTCCAAGTGGTACGGCAATAACCCTTGCAGAAGGAATCATAGAAAATACCACCAAAAATATGTGGGAGCTAACGCAAGCTACTGCTCCTGATAGTATTCCTATCACTGCTAAAAGAATAGTAGATGTACCTGGTACACACACGGTTCATTATCAATCTCCTGTAGATTCAATAGCTATTAAGCACACCGCCCATAACCGACAAGGTTTTGCTTTAGGAGCTGTAATTGCTGCGGAATGGTTGGTTGGTAAAACGGGGGTATTTTCAATGAAAGATGTGTTAAATATAGGTTAAAGCTTGTAACTATTAAAACACAAAGATCTCTAATAAAATTTAAAAATTACTTTCGCCATAGCGAAAAACAAAATATCTAATTATGACACTTATAGAATGGTTTTTATTCTTTTTGCTTATCCAAGTAATTCACTTTTTAGGTACTTGGAAATTGTATGTCAAAGCAGGAAGAAAATCGTGGGAAGCTGCTATTCCAATATATAACGCAGTAGTTTTAATGGCTATTATAAAGCGCCCTAAATGGTGGGTAATCTTATTGTTTATCCCTATTGTAAATCTCTTAATGTTTCCTATTGTTTGGATTGAAACTTGTAGATCGTTTGGTTTTAAAGCTAAAAAAGACTCTTTTTTAGTAATTTTTACGCTTGGTTTCTATATTTATTATATCAATTACTTTACTGATACTGCTTATAATAAAAACCGTAGCTTAAAACCTCAATCATCTTTAGGTGAATGGGTTAGTTCTATTGCTTTTGCTATTATTGCTGCTACCTTAGTACATACATATTTTATGCAACCTTATACCATTCCTACTTCTTCTTTAGAAAAGACATTGTTGGTTGGTGATTATCTCTTTGTCAGTAAATTTCATTATGGTGCACGTGTTCCTATGACAACGGTAGCTGCTCCAATGGTGCATGACAGCCTTCCGTTAGTAGGTACAAAGTCGTATTTATCTAATGACAATCTTGATAATTTATCGTGGAAAAACAAATTATCGTTACCTTATATGCGTTTGCCTGGCTTTCAAAAAATTAAGCGAAATGATATTGTCGTATTTAGTTGGCCTGTGGATAGTTTAAAAACGATGTGGGGAGATCATTCTGGCAAATTCACTTATAAACCTATTGATAAAAAAACAAACTATGTAAAACGATGTGTAGGAGTTCCTGGAGATAGCTTAGCTGTAAAAGATGGCTATGTATATATCAACGGAAAAAAAACGGTTTTACCTGATAGAGCAAAACCTCAATGGTTTTTTACTGTTGATACAGGAGGTAAAAACCTTAGCCAAGCAGCTATTAAACGTTACAATATTCGAGAAGCTACAACCAGAAACGGAAAGTATATTTTAAACTTAACTGATGATGAGGCTGCTAAGATGGCTAAAAACCCAATTGTAAAAAGTATTTCTAAGACCTTACAACCTGCAGGTAATTTTGATAAAGCTGTATTTCCGCATGACGATCAATACGCTTGGTCTTCTGATAACTTCGGGCCTATTTATATTCCTAAAAAAGGAGTTACGGTTCAATTAGATTCAAAATCAATTCCTTTTTATAAACAAATCATTAAGAACTATGAACACAATAACTTAGTGGTACAGGGTGATAAAATTTATATTAACGGAAAAAAGGCTACATCATATACTTTTAAGCAAGATTATTATTGGATGATGGGAGATAACCGACAAAACTCATTAGATGCTCGCAATTGGGGCTATGTTCCTTTTGACCATGTAGTAGGAAAACCCGTATTTATTTGGCTGAGCTGGGATCCTAATGCGCCAAGCTTTTTTGCTAAATTGCAAACCATCCGCTGGGATAGGATGTTCACTACTGTAGGCGGTAGTGGTGAACCTGTATCGTATTTAAATTATTTTTTACTTGCTTTACTAGGTTACTTTGGCTATGGTTTCTTTAAAAAGAAAAAAAGTTAAGCCTTTTTATATTTTATAAAAGAGAAATGAATACACCATCATTATTTATACCTACTTACTTTTCTCCTATTTCACAGTATGCTGCAATTGCGCAATCAGAGAAAGTAGTTTTTGAAGCCGAAGATAATTTTCAGAAACAAACGTATAGAAGTCGCTGTTATATCTATGGAGCCAATGGCAAACAGCTTTTAAATGTTCCTGTAAAACAGCCTTCCTCGAAAACTGGCAGAAAAAAAACGAAGGACCTTTTAGTTGAAAATGATTTTCCTTGGCAAAACCAACATTTTAAATCATTACAATCAGCGTATCGTTGTTCTCCTTATTTTGAATTTTTTGAAGACGATTTACGCCCTATTTTCACTAAAAAGTACACCTTTTTAATGGATGTAAATATTGATACTTTTTTATTTGTTACTGATGCTTTACAAATAAACCCTTCTTTTTCAAAGACAAAAGAATATGAGGTTGTTTCAAATTTACAGGACTTTAGACCGCTTTCTATTGCTAAAAATGGATATACACCTGAAGTATCTCCATATGTGCAAATTTTTGATGATAAATATGGTTTTATCCCTAATTTATCCATTCTAGACTTGCTCTTTATGGAAGGACCTAATGCCATCAGTTTTTTAGAAGAAATTAGTATAGACTTACTATAAGAATCCTATTTCCCTTTCAGAATGTACCTCTTTTGAAAGGGATTTTTAATCCTCTTCTTAAAACTTTTTTGCATTTCATATAAATCATGCTCTGAACGCGTTTTTATCAAGAAAACAGTTGTCTTCTTCTTTTCATCTATTTCTTAAATAAAATATCATTCTTGTTTATACTTCTCTTTTTCTAATCAAATAAAAAACAAGATTTTTTATACCTGTAAAGTAACTCATAAGCTATATTACTGCTGTCGTCTTAACAGTATTGCCACTTATCTAAAATAAGCGTCCTTATTTTCAAACTCGCTTTTTTTTCGTTAAATTCAAGTTCTTTAACTTTTTTACTCCTTTCATCTGATATCGTTTCCTTGAGGTGATTAACGCTATTTGCTTATACCATAAAAGTAAAAGAATTAAAAATGGTTTATAGGTCTTTTATGTTAAAAATGAAAAAAACAATATTTAAAATTTCTAAAATGGATTGCTCTTCAGAAGAGCATTTGATCCGATTAAAATTGGCAGATATCGCAGAGGTTGCTCATGTAAGCTTCGACCTTCCTAATAGGGAATTAGCTGTTTACCATCACGGAGCGGCAACTCCTATTGAAAAAGCTATTTTCGAACTAAATTTAGATGGGAGAAAAATAGCTACTATACAAAGTAATCTCATTAATTTTAATGAAAATGCTTCTCAAAAGAAATTACTTTGGACAGTCCTTATTATTAATTTTTCTTTTTTTATTGTTGAAATGGTTACTGGATTTTTTTCTAAATCTATAGGGTTGGTTGCTGATAGCTTAGATATGCTTGCTGATAGCTTTGTTTACGGAATTAGCTTGCTTGCTGTAGGTACTACTCTACTTCAAAAAAAACAAGTTGCTAAAATTGCAGGCTATATACAAATATTACTTGCTACAATTGGATTTTTTGAAGTAGTGAAAAGGTTTTTTATTTTAGAAAAGCTTCCTGATGTTTCTATAATGATTTCTATATCGATATTGGCACTTGCCGCAAATGGTATTTGTCTTTATATTTTACAGAAATCAAAAAATAAAGAAGAAGCGCATATAAAAGCAAGTATGATTTTTACGTCCAATGATGTTATTATTAATCTAGGCGTTATCATTGCAGGGCTCTTAGTTGATTGGTTGCACTCTAACAAACCTGATTTAATTATTGGGGCTATTGTTTTTATATTAGTTATACAAGGAGCTTTTAGAATATTAAAATTAAGTAAATAATTACTCTTAATTTTATAAGCCCCCTCTTTTTTTTAATGTTAAAAAATGCTAAATCCATCTCTTAAAAAGCCTCCAAACAACTATAAAACAAGCCTTTAAAATTAAAAAAAATGTGAAATTTTTAAATAAATATCAAATAATTCTATATTTTTAGTAACTTTAATGTGTATTACAATATATGTAGCTTTAACGTTTCCCCCTTCCGTATAAGTACTCAACGAATAAGTTCTTATGAATTAGTGGCTTGTATAATATAACTAAACCCCTAACTATATGTTTCCACTACCTACTATTACCAAACTAGAACAAGAAATCAAAATCTTTGAACAATTTCTCCGTAGCGTTCCTTTATTAGCCGCTCCTCCTCAAGAAGCAATTTTATGGGAATACGAAGGTAATTTTTATTCTGAAAAATTTGAATTGTATATTGCCATCTTATCGCATGAAATTGCTGGGCAATTCGGAATTATTAATGTTCCCAATTTAATTAATATCTTACTAAGAAAGCCCTCCTTTAAAACTCACCCCAAGCTTCAAAGTTCAATGGAGTATTCTGTAAAAGGAATGTCATTAGTTTCTAAATATGTTTCTATAGCTTCTAGTTCTTTTACCAGTACTACTACCAATACTCCTAAGGTTATTAGTAGTCCTTTCTTAAAAATTACATTAACTAATATTGTTGGTTTTATGATGGGATATGAAAGTTATGATATTCAACGAGGTGATGTGTTGACTTACGATATTGAAAAAATTACGCGCAATAGCCAAATGATATTTGATAGTGTTACTCACCAAGAAACATTGGCTTCGTAAATCTTTTCTTTTTGAACTTTTCCTTACCAAATAGCTGAAATTTCATTATTGTCAGTTGTTTTGTTACCTCTAAATAAAAGGGTACGATTACTTTTAAAAGAACGGGGTAATATTAAAATTTACTTAATGGAGTGATGTAACATATTGTCAAAAGAGACTGTCTGAAAAAGACAGCTTCTCTTTATATCATTATGCTGAATTCTTATATTTTAACAAAAGTAAAAGCCTAGTAACCTTTACAAGACTATAATCCATATGAAATAGCATTATTTTCTGTTAGCTCTTCTTATTATTGTACCTCAAATTTTAAAAGGTACGGAATGAGCTCTTTCTTTGCATACTTTACTATCTCAATACATTCTTTTTAGTTGTGTTAAAGAAGGCTTTTTTAGGAATTGTTTCGTTTATGCTTCTTCTTTGTAGTAAATGTAAATACTTTTTATTGTATGTGTATCTTCTAGCTTCCAATCTCCTCTTATATATAAATGTCCTCCTCCTTTTCTATGGTAAGCTACAGGTGAGTCTAAAGAATAAACCAACTCTTTATTATTGCAAGGATATGTTAACATATAACCACTACTGGTAATTTCCATAGCATCAAAACTGGTACCTGCTCTTTTTACATATTCGTGCATCTTATCTGTTTTATGAAGTAAAAAAGTATTTAAAACTATTGCTTCTTTTTCTTTCATATACACATTAGGGTATTCTAAATAATTATTTATCATATATATACACACACCTTTTACCTTTCTATCTTCTACAAGTACTTCTATTCCCTTTTCCTTGTTATATATAAAATATGGGGCTATTTGATTTCTTTTACCGTCTTCTTCTACTACCCATTCTGTTACTCCAAACACCTTTTTAAACTCTTTTAAAGACATTCCTATCCGAAATGGTTTGCCATTATAGGTGAGTTTGCAACCGTTTAATTCAAAACGGTGTTTTTGTGCCATAAATGCTTTGTATGCTGGGCTATTCGTTTCCTTCGTTTCTTTTTTTATGCTCGTTTTACAACTGGTTAAAAAAAGTATGGTTATTAGATAAACATATTGCTTCATGGATATTCTTTTATTTGATATTGGAGGGTTCTTTTTTTCCATTGCTTTATGCATCATATGCATATCAGCTCGCAGTAAGCCTGCCTTCTAAAGCTATTAAAAGGCAGGGTAACAATTAGCTCTTTTTTATCTTATATAAGATCTTTTTTGCTCTCTATTTTTTTAAAAATCAATACCAAATAAAATAATATCACAGCGAATATTCCAAAGAACAAACCAAAAAATAGCCATGTATATTTGTTCTCTTCTATTAAAGAAGATTTCTTATATAGCCAAATTCCTAAAAAAATACTTAGGAGAGATTTAAAAAAAATAATAGCTCCTGCTATTAATTGGACACTTAGTGTTAATTCTGCTATTTCTCCGGGAGAACTCATAAAATCAAAAGATAGCTGAAGAAAAGTTGCTGAGATTGATACTAAAACCCCAAATAACACCAATAAAAAAAGAATATTAGTTTTGGGTAGCATGCTTGTTGTTTTCATTTGTTTTTAATTTTAATATTCATTTTACCAACCTCCAATACGTTTGCGCGCTGCTTGTTGCTCTTTTGTAGCTTCTGGGGTTGCTATTTTACTTGGGTATAATGGTTTTGGAAAACCTGCTGCTTTCCTCCTTTGGTAGTCTTGCTCTCGGTAAGCATCAAACGCTGACCCTGGTGGCAACGGACGGTTTTTATCCATATACCATACCATAAATGACCAATTCTCTTCTACTAAATGATGAGCAATAATCCCCCCTACTCTTGGCTTTTTCTTGCTGGAAACAAAATTAAGTTGTGCGGATATTACTCCTGGACTTGTATTAGAATATCCTTTAAGACCATAACCCGAACTAAAAGGAATAGCTACCGAACTACGAAAAACACGAGTCACGGTAATAATTCCATTCATCCTATCATATATTTGGTATTTTATTGGGGCTACAAAACCGTAAATTATGGTTAAAACTCCTGGAAGACCAAAAGACATCAACATCCCCATTACAACCACAACATCATCAGAGACTAAACCAATAAGAGACATTAGCACTAAAATAATTCCAATAATCCAAGACATCCAACCTCTTGCTGTTATTTTTTCCCTATAATATAGATCACTTGCCTCTTCTGTAAAATCATTACTGCTCTCTATATCTTCTCTTGTTATCTCCCTTGGTTTTACCCTTATAATTTTTTTTAAATATTCCATTGTTATTTCCAAATTTTTGGTGAAATACCTCTTATTTATTTTTATACCAAAAATTACCAACCTCCAATACGTTTGCGCGCTGCTTGTTGCTCTTTTGTAGCTTCTGGGGTTGCTATTTTACTTGGGTATAATGGTTTTGGAAAACCTGCTGCTTTCCTTCTTTGGTAGTCTTGCTCTCGGTAAGCATCAAACGCTGATCCTGGTGGCAACGGACGGTTTTTATCCATATACCATAAATGACCAATTATCTTCTACTAAATGATGAGCAATAATTCCCCCTACTCTTGGCTTTTTCTTGCTGGAAACAAAATTAAGTTGTGCGGATATGACTCCTGGACTTGTATTAGAATATCCTTTAAGACCATAACCCGAACTAAAAGGAATGGCTACCGAACTACGAAAAACACGAGTCACGGTAATAATTCCATTCATCCTATCATATATTTGGTATTTTATTGGGGCTACAAAACCGTAAATTATGGTTAAAACTCCTGGAAGACCAAAAATAGTAATCATGGCTATTTTGAATAAATAATCTTCTTCCTCATTCTCTCCCCAAACCATAAAAAGGTATAAAAATATAAGAAAGGCACCTATACTCCAAGACATCCAACCTCTTACTGTTATTTTTTCCCTATAATATAGATCACTTGCCTCTTCTGTAAAATCATTACTGCTCTCTATATCTTCTCTTGTTATCTCCCTTGGTTTTACTATTATAATTTTTTTTAAATATTCCATTGTTATTTCCAAATTTTTGGTGAAATACCTCTTGTTTGTTTTTATACCAAAAAATTACCAACCCCCAATACGTTTACGCGCTGCTTGTTGCTCTTTTGTAGCTTCTGGGGTTGCTATTTTACTTGGGTATAATGGCTTTGGAAAACCTGCTGCTTTCCTTCTTTGGTAGTCTTGCTCTCGGTAAGCATCAAACGCTGACCCTGGTGGCAACGGACGGTTTTTATCCATATACCATACCATAAATGACCAATTATCTTCTACTAAATGATGAGCAATAATTCCCCCTACTCTTGGCTTTTTCTTGCTGGAAACAAAATTAAGTTGTGCGGATATCACTCCTGGACTTGTATTAGAATATCCTTTAAGACCATAACCCGAACTAAAAGGAATGGCTACCGAACTACGAAAAGCACGAGTCACGGTAATAATTCCATTCATCCTATCATATATTTGGTATTTTATTGGGGCTACAAAACCGTAAATTATGGTTAAAACTCCTGAAAGACCAAAAGCAGTAACCATGATTATCTTCAATAAATAATACTTTTCCTCATCCTCTCCCCCCATAAAAAAAATGCTTCCCAATATTAATAAGACTCCGATTACCCAAGACATCCAACCTCTTGCTGTTATTTTTACTCTATAAAAAAGATCACTTGTCTCTTCTATAAAATTATTATTACTCTCTACATGTTCTGTTTTTATTTCCCTTGGTTTTACTGTTATAATTTTTTTTAAATATTCCATTGTTATTTCCAAATTTTTGGTGAAATACCCCTTGTTTGTTTTTATACCAAAAATTACCAACCCCCAATACGTTTGCGCGCTGCTTGTTGTTCTTTTGTAGCTTCTGGGGTTGCTATTTTACTTGGATATAATGGCTTTGGAAAACCTGCTGCTTTCCTCCTTTGGTAATCTTGCTCTCGGTAAGCATCAAACGCTGATCCTGGTGGCAACGGACGGTTTTTATCCATATACCATACCATAAATGACCAATTCTCTTCTACTAAATTATGAGTAATAATTCCCCCTACTCTTGGCTTTTTCTTGCTGGAAACAAAATTAAGTTGTGCGGATATTACTCCTGGACTTGTATTAGAATATCCTTTAAGACCATAACCCGAACTAAAAGGAATGGCTACCGAACTACGAAAAGCACGAGTCACGGTAATAATTCCATTCATCCTATCATATACTAGGTATTTTATTGGGGCTACAAAACCGTAAATTATGGTTAAAACTCCTGAAAGACCAAAAGCAGTAACCATGATTATCTTTAATAAATAATATTTTTCCTCATCCTCTCCCCCCATCAAGAAAATACATGCCAATATTAATAAAATTCCAATTATCCAAGATGACCAACCTCTTGCTGTTCTTTTTTCTCTATAATATAGATCACTTGCCTCTTCCCTAAAATTATTATTGCTCTCTATATATTCCCTTTTTATTTCCCTTGGTTTTACTATTATAATTTTTTTTAAATATTCCATTGTTATTTCCAAATTTTTGGTGAAATACCTCTTATTTATTTTTATACCAAAAATTACCAACCTCCAATACGTTTGCGCGCTGCTTGTTGCTCTTTTGTAGCTTCTAGGGTTGCTATTTTACTTGGGTATAATGGTTTTGGAAAACCTGCTGCTTTCCTTCTTTGGTAGTCTTGCTCTCGGTAAGCATCAAACGCTGACCCTGGTGGCAACGGACGGTTTTTATCCATATACCATACCATAAATGACCAACTATCTTCTACTAAATGATGAGCAATAATTCCCCCTACTCTTGGCTTTTTCTTGCTGGAAACAAAATTAAGTTGTGCGGATATGACTCCTGGACTTGTATTAGAATATCCTTTAAGACCATAACCCGAACTAAAAGGAATGGCTACCGAACTACGAAAAACACGAGTCACGGTAATAATTCCATTCATCCTATCATATATTTGGTATTTTATTGGGGCTACAAAACCGTAAATTATGGTTAAAACTCCTGGAAGACCAAAAATAGTAATCATGGCTATTTTGAATAAATAATCTTCTTCCTCATTCTCTCCCCAAACCATAAAAAGGTATAAAAATATAAGAAAGGCACCTATACTCCAAGACATCCAACCTCTTACTGTTATTTTTTCCCTATAATATAGATCACTTGCCTCTTCTGTAAAATCATTACTGCTCTCTATATCTTCTCTTGTTATCTCCCTTGGTTTTACTATTATAATTTTTTTTAAATATTCCATTGTTATTTCCAAATTTTTGGTGAAATACCTCTTGTTTGTTTTTATACCAAAAAATTACCAACCCCCAATACGTTTACGCGCTGCTTGTTGCTCTTTTGTAGCTTCTGGGGTTGCTATTTTACTTGGGTATAATGGCTTTGGAAAACCTGCTGCTTTCCTTCTTTGGTAGTCTTGCTCTCGGTAAGCATCAAACGCTGACCCTGGTGGTAACGGACGGTTTTTATCCATATACCATACCATAAATGACCAACTCTCTTCTACTAAATTATGAGCAATAATTCCCCCTACTCTTGGCTTTTTCTTGCTGGAAACAAAATTAAGTTGTGCGGATATCACTCCTGGACTTGTATTAGAATATCCTTTAAGACCATAACCCGAACTAAAAGGAATGGCTACCGAACTACGAAAAACACGAGTCACGGTAATAATTCCATTCATCCTATCATATATTTGGTATTTTATTGGGGCTACAAAACCGTAAATTATGGTTAAAACTCCTGAAAGACCAAAAGACATCAACATTCCCATTACAACCACAACATCATCAGAGACTAAACCAATAAGAGACATTAGCACTAAAATAATTCCAATAATCCAAGACATCCAACCTCTTGCCGTTATTTTTACTCTATAATATAGATCACTTGTCTCTTCTATAAAATTATTATTGCTCTCTACATGTTCTGTTTTTATTTCCCTTGGTTTTACTATTATAATTTTTTTTAAATATTCCATTGTTATTTCCAAATTTTTGAGTTAAATATTTCCTTTTCTGTTCCTATTTTTATATGTTTTCCAAAAATTTTATCTGATAGTGTATTTAGTACCACTTGCTCTAGTGCTGGCTTCAACCAATCTGTTGCTGAAAGTTTGTATGCCATATAACGAGCTTCTTTTTGGGAATAAGGCCAATATTCTTTTAATTCTCTGTTAATAATCGTTCTACTTATAAATACCAATTCTGATGAAAGTGAAATTTGATCCATTATAGCGTCTGGAATCCTATAGGTAACCTCCAAAACATCTGCTTTGGTTTTATCATCTTTTATTACCTTTTCTTTATATGACAATAGCATTTGATCTTGATTTGTAGGTTTTTCTACTCCTTTAAAAAATAATTTCATGGCAAAATCAAAACTACTTGTATTGTATAAAAACTTACGCAAATGTATTCGTATTTTTACAACCTTAACTTTTTTATACGCAATTCCTGCTTTTAGTTCTAAGCCTTCTCTTATGTATCCGATTATTGATTGATGTGCAATGTCTTTATATTCAAATTGTTCTACTTTGCTTGTTACCCTATAACTTATTAGCAAATCGTATAGGAGTTCTGCCATTTTTTTGAAATCTCTCATTTCTATAAAATCATCTTCTACCAACACGGTACGATTCTTATATATTTTTCTTATATATTTACTTGGAGCTTCATTTCCTGCGGGTAGTACATGCTCACTTCCTAATACATTGTTTTTAAAAAACTTTACCAACGGAGGGTCCGTCAAATACATTGCCAAGCCTGTTCCTACCAATGCTAATAAAAACAAAACCCCTAAAGGTGCTAAAGCCATAAAACCTACTGCGGATCCTATAATAAACGCAACTATTCCATCTACCAATACTATAGCGCCTAAGGCTGTTGTAATTCCCCACGCAATAGAAGCGTCATAATCTCTAGACTGAAAAGTTTCTATACAATCTAATGCAGACATAAGGACTCCTACTCCTCCTCCTATAAAACCTGTTATTTTAGAGGTACCCACTACAAATTTTACCGGCTTTCCATCTCTAAGAAAGCCATTTGCCAACATTTTAACCTCTGCATAACCAGTGGCAGCAGATACCAAACCTGCTACTGCTCCCGTCATGTCTATTACATTTTTTCCACTAGTTTTCTTATTTAGTTCATTCATTTTTACTGTGGTATTGATCAGTTCTAAAGATGTTACAAAAGCCCTAAACTTAGGGTGATTTAGTACTTTGGTTATAAAATTGCTTATTTTATCTCCTTTTCCTTTAATAGGTACCATTAGGCGCTTGTTTTCTGTTATTTCGCTAATGGCATCAGCTCCTATTTCTGTTCTGATTCGTAAAATCCTATGCCATTTTTTATAATCTGATAACACATCTTCTTCTAACCACTTTGCAACATTTAGTAAAAACCCTTTTTTTATTTGACTATGTAGCTCTTTGCGTTTTACCTGTATGACTACTTCTCCTTTATACGTTACTGACTTCACATAGTTTAATACAACCTCAAAATCCACTTCTGAAGTTGCATATTTAGCATAGGTTTCGGATATGCTATTGAAAGTACTTACCACCCCTTGAAATAACGAAAAAGATTTCTTACTATCTAAAATACTTTGCTTTACATCTTCTAACTTCACTGGTTTTATTAAAAGCTTGGATATATTTCCTTCTCCTTTTAAAATACTTTTAAAAAAATTTTTCCACGGATCTGATTTGCCTGTGTAGTCTTTCTTTAAATCGATAAGCCTATCCTTATCATGCGGATGCCTCGACAATATTTCTAAGTGAGGTAATAGCACTCGTTTTCCTTCGTAAACAGCTTGGTTGCCTCCTTCAATATATTCTGGTAAATGGTTGTTGTAATACGCACTCGAAATCATACCTCCAAAATCATCTCTAATTTTTGCAATATCTTTCCGCTTCTGTTTTCTTTCTTTTACTGCTAAAATTTCTTTCAGTATTTTACCAACCTCCAATACGTTTGCGCTCTGCTTGTTGCTCTTTTGTGGCTTCTGGAGTTTCAATAACACTCGGATATAATGGTCTTGGAAAACCTGCTGCTTTCCTCCTTTGGTAATCTTGCTCTCGGTAAGCATCAAAAGATGCTCCTGGTGGTAACGGACGGTTTTTATCCATATACCATGTAATAAATGACATATCTTCATAACATTCACTTCCTACATACCCAGTAATTGCAAAAGTTTGGAACCATTTATTAGGGCGTATAATTTGTAACTGAAAGGCCCCTATCATATTCTCGCCCCCTGTACTGTATGCAAATTCTACTTTTTTAAACTCCATTGTTATATCAGGCTCCCACATAAACCCTGTAAAGGTTATCAAGCCATCTCTACGATTTAAAATACCTTCTTTTTTGGGCATGGTAAAACCATAAACTGTAAACAATACAGTTGTAAAAGCCGATATTCCTAAGCCTACCCAATCAGCCATATCCCTTGGTTCATCAAGAGGGAAGATAAATATTAATAAAAACCCCAAAGCTACTATCCCTCCCATTATCGGAATAACATACTTTGCTATTTTGGTAACTAAAAATTCATCGTTAAAAAAAATATAGTCTGTATATTTACGTTCTGTATAATTTTTACCAAATAAGCTTGGTTTTATATAAATTTTTTTGGCTACCCTATGGTAGTATTTTTTTAGCTTTGCTGCATTTCTATAATTTTGATGTGTAATTACTCGAGTATAATCTTTTACCATAACTGTTTCTTTCAGTATTTTACCAACCCCCAATACGTTTACGCGCTGCTTGTTGCTCTTTTGTGGCTTCTGGAGTTTCAATAACACTCGGATATAATGGTCTTGGAAAACCTGCTGCTTTCCTTCTTTGGTAGTCTTGCTCTCGGTAAACATCAAACGCTGATCCTGGTGGTAACGGACGGTTTTTATCCATATACCAAGTAATAAATGACATATTCGCATAGCAATCCTTACCTATATAGCCTGCTACCTCAAAAGTTTGGAACCATTTATTAGGGCGTATAATTTGTAACTGAAAGGCCCCTATCATATTCTCGCCCCCTGTACTGTATGCAAATTCTACTTTTTTAAACTCCATTGTTATATCAGGCTCCCACATAAACCCTGTAAAGGTTATCAAGCCATCTCTACGATTTAAAATACCTTCTTTTTTGGGCATGGTAAAACCATAAACTGTAAACAATACAGTTGTAAAAGCCGATATTCCTAAGCCTACCCAATCAGCCATATCCCTTGGTTCATCAAGAGGGAAGATAAATATTAATAAAAACCCCAAAGCTACTATCCCTCCCATTATCGGAATAACATACTTTGCTATTTTGGTAACTAAAAATTCATCGTTAAAAAAAATATAGTCTGTACGTTTTGATCCTGTATAATTTTTACCAAATAAGCTTGGTTTTATATAAATTTTTTTGGCTACCCTATGGTAGTATTTTTTTAGCTTTGCTGCATTTCTATAATTTTGATGTGTAATTACTCGGGTATAATCTTTTACCATAACTGTTTCTTTCAGTATTTTACCAACCTCCAATACGTTTGCGCTCTGCTTGTTGCTCTTTTGTGGCTTCTGGAGTTTCAATAACACTCGGATATAATGGTCTTGGAAAACCTGCTGCTTTCCTCCTTTGGTAATCTTGCTCTCGGTAAGCATCAAAAGATGCTCCTGGTGGTAACGGACGGTTTTTATCCATATACCATGTAATAAATGACATGTTCGCATAGCAATCCTTACCTATATAGCCTGCTACCTCAAAAGTTTGGAACCATTTATTAGGGCGTATAATTTGTAACTGAAAGGCCCCTATCATATTCTCGCCACCTGTACTGTATACAAATTCTACTTTTTTAAACTCCATTGTTATATCAGGCTCCCACATAAACCCTGTAAAGGTTATCAAGCCATCTCTACGATTTAAAATACCTTCTTTTTTGGGCATGGTGAAACCATAAACTGTAAACAATACAGTTGTAAAACTACATAACCAAAATAAAAATACAAAAGGTGGGTCTATCTCTTCCCCTTTTAAAACGGCATCAATGGTCATCAGAACTATTACTAAAGAAAGCCCTCCCCCCATTATTGGAGTAACATACTTTGCTATTTTGGTAACTAAAAATTCATCGTTAAAAAAAATATAGTCTGTACGTTTTGATCCTGTATAATTTTTACCAAATAAGCTTGGTTTTATATAAATTTTTTTGGCTACCCTATGGTAGTATTTTTTTAGCTTTGCTGCATTTCTATAATTTTGATGTGTAATTACTCGGGTATAATCTTTTACCATAACTGTTTCTTTCAGTATTTTACCAACCTCCAATACGTTTGCGCTCTGCTTGTTGCTCTTTTGTGGCTTCTGGAGTTTCAATAACACTCGGATATAATGGTCTTGGAAAACCTGCTGCTTTCCTCCTTTGGTAATCTTGCTCTCGGTAAGCATCAAAAGATGCTCCTGGTGGTAACGGACGGTTTTTATCCATATACCATGTAATAAATGACATGTTCGCATAGCAATCCTTACCTATATAGCCTGCTACCTCAAAAGTTTGGAACCATTTATTAGGGCGTATAATTTGTAACTGAAAGGCCCCTATCATATTCTCGCCACCTGTACTGTATGCAAATTCTACTTTTTTAAACTCCATTGTTATATCAGGCTCCCACATAAACCCTGTAAAGGTTATCAAGCCATCTCTACGATTTAAAATACCTTCTTTTTTGGGCATGGTGAAACCATAAACTGTAAACAATACAGTTGTAAAACTACATAACCAAAATAAAAATACAAAAGGTGGGTCTATCTCTTCCCCTTTTAAAACGGCATCAATGGTCATCAGAACTATTACTAAAGAAAGCCCTCCCCCCATTATTGGAGTAACATACTTTGCTATTTTGGTAACTAAAAATTCATCGTTAAAAAAAATATAGTCTGTACGTTTTGATCCTGTATAATTTTTACCAAATAAGCTTGGTTTTATATAAATTTTTTTGGCTACCCTATGGTAGTATTTTTTTAGCTTTGCTGCATTTCTATAATTTTGATGTGTAATTACTCGGGTATAATCTTTTACCATAACTGTTTCTTTCAGTATTTTACCAACCTCCAATACGTTTGCGCTCTGCTTGTTGCTCTTTTGTGGCTTCTGGAGTTTCAATAACACTCGGATATAATGGTCTTGGAAAACCTGCTGCTTTCCTCCTTTGGTAATCTTGCTCTCGGTAAGCATCAAAAGATGCTCCTGGTGGTAACGGACGGTTTTTATCCATATACCATGTAATAAATGACATATCTTCATAACATTCACTTCCTACATACCCAGTAATTGCAAAAGTTTGGAACCATTTATTAGGGCGTATAATTTGTAACTGAAAGGCCCCTATCATATTCTCGCCACCTGTACTGTATGCAAATTCTACTTTTTTAAACTCCATTGTTATATCAGGCTCCCACATAAACCCTGTAAAGGTTATCAAGCCATCTCTACGATTTAAAATACCTTCTTTTTTGGGCATGGTAAAACCATAAACTGTAAACAATACAGTTGTAAAAGCCGATATTCCTAAGCCTACCCAATCAGCCATATCCCTTGGTTCATCAAGAGGGAAGATAAATATTAATAAAAACCCCAAAGCTACTATCCCTCCCATTATCGGAATAACATACTTTGCTATTTTGGTAACTAAAAATTCATCGTTAAAAAAAATATAGTCTGTATATTTACGTTCTGTATAATTTTTACCAAATAAGCTTGGTTTTATATAAATTTTTTTGGCTACCCTATGGTAGTATTTTTTTAGCTTTGCTGCATTTCTATAATTTTGATGTGTAATTACTCGGGTATAATCTTTTACCATGGTTTGCTTGTTTTTAATGTTGAAAGGGTGTCTATTACTATGTCTTTTTCTTGCCATAAATCACTAAACATACTGATGTCATGCAATCGTATTTTCGCTCCTAAATAACGCTCTTTGCCTTTTAGTGGGTACGGAAAATACATATTTTTCGTTTTATCTACTTCCAAACGCAGTATAAAAACGGCTTCAGATTGTATGCTTATTTCTGAATGGTATTCGTCGGGTACTGAAAAAATGACCTCCAAGGCCTTGTTATTTTTAGTATCGTATATTGCCTTTGCCTTGCCTGCATACATTGGTATAGGCTTGCCTCTTTTTACTCCTCTAGGATAAAGGTATCCATAAGTTTCTACTTGTTTTGGATGGTTAAAAAAGCGGGTAAAAACCATTTTGGCACTAAACGAAGTTGCTTTTTCATAACTTACCATCATGCCTTTTCCCATAGAGGGATATAGTGTATTTTCATAATCTAAAGGAGCAAATACTATTTCTTTACATACTATATAATCAAATAATTTTATTTGCGCTTCTAAAGGATTCATCAGCGTACTATGGTATTCCTTGGGGGTTAACTCTTCTCTTTTTTCTAATATTTCTCCTATATATTTCATAGGAGACATGTTTTTAGGTTTGGGCAATGCTTTTCTATCAGACAATAGAAAGTTTTTAAACAATGTTTCTACTTCGTTATCACTTAACAAAGCAGCAACAATTACCAAGCCCACTCCAATAAGTGCCCCAACCCAACCAACAGGCCCTGTAGTAGCAAAAATAATTCCTAAAGAAGCCATGCTTGAGGCTGTAAAAGCAAAACAAGCCCCTATCAATAACGAACTCGCATCTATATCTCCTTTTTCCATTGCTTTGTATGCATCATATGCACACCAACCCACAGTAACCGCACCTCCTGCTGCTGTTAGAAAAGTAGAAGCCCCTCTTATAAACTGACCTTTTGCCATCTCTTCAGAAATAATGGTAACCTTTGCCAAACTCATACTTGCTTCAGCTAGTTTTAATGCAGAACCAAACGCATAAGCTCTATCTTTTCTTGTACTATCCTCTTCCATCGTTTTAAAAACGGCCATGTTAAAATTATACAGTTCTAACAATGCAAAAACACCGTTAAATGCCTTGCCATTTACCAACTTATCAAGCCTCATTTTTTTAGCAGTGCCGGGGTCTAAATCGGATTGGTTTCCTAAATTTTGGCGAACTTTTGCTATAACTTTATTTTCAACCCTTCTTCCTATTCTTCTTTTGGTATATTGGATACCATCATCTATTTCTTCTTTTATAAAACGTACCAAGCCTTTCTTTTTTCCTCTATAACGCCCTTTCTTTGCATATTCTGGATCAATTTCTAAGCCTTCTTTTTCGAGTTTTAACCAAATGTCTTCATCAATAATTTCAACCATTTCATGTCCGTAGGCCTTTATATTCATGTTCATTTTAGCTACAATAAACTCTTTTTTTTCAGCAATTGTTCTATAAACAACACCATCTATTTCTTTTAAATCTGCTACTTGGCTAGCACGATATTTTAAATTTTGTTTATAAACTCCTGCTAATTTTTGACTAAAGCTCTCTACATTGGTCAGTAATTTATCTGCGTTAAACGGAGTTGCTAATAAAGCATAAAAAGGATCCATTCCTTCAAATTTTTTGACTTTGCTTTTGATTTCTTTATTTTGAAATTCCTCTGGGCAATTTTCATCTATAATATGATAAATCCATTCAAGCCATTTGTCTTTCTCTTTATATTCTTTTTCTAGCATTAAATGCTGGTCATGTTTGTACGGATGATATCTTAAAGGGTCTAGTATTGTTTGTAATACATTTCTCCCCATAAGAAAGCGCTCTGGATGATTTCCTAAATAATCATCTAAAGGCACTCTCATATAAGCACTTGTAAACATTTTTCCTAAATCATCTCTGTATTTTATAATTTCTTTTCGGGCACTATTGCGTTCTTTAATTCCTAAAATTCCTTCTATTTTTTTATAGTCCAATCCATACCCTATCGTACTGGTTTTTTTGATTCGAATTTCTCTTTTCCTATATATTCCTGTAACATATAAAGGTCTGGGGTCTAACGAGTGCCTATCTTCGAAATTAAATCCTGAAGAGCCCCCATCATATTTTAAAATTGCATCTTCATCACTATATACCAATTTATAGCAAGTATGTGCCAAAGAAAATAGCTCTCCGTACTCTTTTTTAGGTTTAGGTGCCTCTATTTCTTTGTTTAGCAATTTTTCAAAAGCAGCTTCAAATGATTCTCCTGATTGTATAGCTCTTGTAATTGCTTGAAGTTTTAAGGTTTTTTGACTCACTACTTCTCCTATATCACTAGCACATCCTATAGGGTCATGTAAGGTGACAAAAAGGTCTTCAAAAATTTCATTAGCTCCTTTTTCGTCTTGCTTTTTTTCATCTGCATGTATTTGATGAAGCATTTGCTGTAAAGGAATTGCTCTGGGGTGGCCTTTAGGAAAAACAGCGCGTACGTCTTTAAACGGTATGACATGTTTATGCTCTTGTTCTGCTCCTTTTTTGATTCCTGAGCAATCTATTAACACCATGCGTTCTTTGCGTTTTTCTGCATCCATGTTTAACTCATGATGATAAGCCCTACTCCATTGTGTTGGTGAATACGCTGCCCATAGCTTTTTACCAGGTTGTACCAATTTGTATGTTACTTTGCTACCAGTGGCTTCTCTTTGGTCTAAATAATTTCCTTCTGCATCTTTATTATATTCCCAAAGAACATGTTGCAATAGCCCTGTTTCATCTACTTTCAACTCATAATAATCATTCGGATCTTCATCATTTATTAAATAAATATATCCTGTATTTAAGGCGGTACGTGCTGTTGAAAAATGCTTTAGTTTGGGCATCTTTTTTAAGCTTAACACCTCTACCTCTGATAATGTTACCAATTTTTCTATGCCTTTGGTATTTTCCGTTTCCTTTTTAAGCTTAGCATAGGTAGCTACGCCTTCTTTTAAGAGTACTGCATTGCATTGTTTGCCACTGTTTTCATATACAGGAGCCGTAACATCTTCTTCATTTTCATCATCTGCATTTTTATCAAACAAGCCATATCGTAAAAAATGCAATCGGATGCCTGGCTTTAAGGCTTCTTTTTCTGGGCTTCGTACGGGTTCCGTAACTCCTCCTCCGGTGCATTCAAAAATATATTTTGCTACTACCTCTTCGTGGGTTTCTCGTTGGTTTTTTTCTACTATTTCGTTAGCCATTTTAATGGTTTAGGGGTTTTAAAATGATAGGTATATTTCTTGTGTGTTTTTATTGATGTTGCTTCTTGGCATATTATCTTGATAAATGATATATGGACGGTTGGTTGCTTTTGAAGAAAAACTTGCCCTTTTTATTTGCTTTACGCATTTGGAAAGCATATTATAGTTTATTTTTTCTTTTAACTTTATGTCTAATATACTATCATTCACACGAATAATGTCCTGCTTATTTTCTATTTTTTTAGTAGTATATTGGGTTTGAATATCTTTAATTTCTCCATTTTCAGCAGCTACTAAAAACTTAAAAATTAAATTTTCATCATCATTAGGAGCTGCATTTTCTTTTGGTATTCTAAATTCATAGTCACAAAAACGTTTCGTATATGACAAGCTGGACAGAAAATATGCAATTACTTTCAGTTTAGCCACAAGCCAAATATTTTGTTTTAATTTTTCTCTTTAAATACTAAATCAAAAAATTTGGAGACTTTGCTAATAGGCGGCAAACTTTCGATTAAACACTAATTGCCCAATTTGCTATAGTTTTTATTTTTTTTCAAATATTTCTATGTTCATAACTTTTCCTTGATTCAAATCATAAATGAATTTACTAACAACGTCATATGAATTATCGATGATCTCCCACTGACTTTTATTTATTTTTCGTGTTTTAATTTGTGAAGATGTTATACTAATTTTAGCATTAAACACCGCCAATTCTTCAACTTCTTTTTCTTGTAAAAAATAAATAGTCTTAAATGATGATATTTTCGCTATTGGATCAATCCATAGTAATTTAGATAGAGGAACATCTTTACTCAGATTAAGTTCATCAAGACTGTCATTTATTTTATCTAAATCAACTTTTATATATTTTTCGGTATTGAATTTAAAGTCAGGATTATTCTCATATTTTTTTAAGATGTTTTCTCTATAAATTTTAATTTCTTTTTCATTTTTAGAAACAAAACTGTCAATCATTATTATCATGCTGTCATTTTTATCGAACTTTAAATTATATATCTTCTCATTGTCATATTTTTCCAATTCCTTATTTAGGCTAAAACGAAATTTTTCCATTTTTTTTTCAAATCCATTGTTTTGTCCACAACCATAAAGAGTTGCGAATAATAATGTTATAATTATATTTATTTTTTTCATTTACTATTTTATTGACCGCTAACTAGCGTTTATTACTTCTTTTGTTTGAGCTACGTACGTATTTATATTGCTTGTAATATTGGTTGCTTTTCCTTTTTAAGCTTAGCATAGGTAGCTACGCCTTCTTTTAAGAGTACTGCATTGCATTGTTTGCCACTGTTTTCATATACAGGAGCCGTAACATCTTCTTCATTTTCATCATCTGCATTTTTATCAAACAAGCCATATCGTAAAAAATGCAATCGGATGCCTGGCTTTAAGGCTTCTTTTTCTGGGCTTCGTACGGGTTCCGTAACTCCTCCTCCGGTGCATTCAAAAATATATTTTGCTACTACCTCTTCGTGGGTTTCTCGTTGGTTTTTTTCTACTATTTCGTTAGCCATTTTAATGGTTTAGGGGTTTTAAAATGATAGGTATATTTCTTCTATTGTTTTGTTGATGTTAATTCTTGGCATATTATCTTGATAAATGATATATGGACGGTTGGTTGCTTTTGAAGAAAAACTTGCCCTTTTTATTTGCTCTACGCATTTGGAAAGCATATTATAGTTTATTTTTTCTTTTAACTTTATGTCAAATATACTATCATTCACACGAATAATGTCCTGCTTATTTTCTATTTTTTTAGTAGTATATTGGGTTTGAATATCTTTAATTTCTCCATTTTCAGCAGCTACTAAAAACTTAAAAATTAAATTTTCATCATCATTAGGAGCTGCATTTTCTTTTGGTATTCTAAATTCATAGTCACAAAAACTAGCATTAATTGCTTCTTTTGTTTGATCTGCGTATGTATTTATGTTACCTGTAGTATTGGTTGCTTTTTCTTTGATAAAGTAACTTTTTCTTTTAGCCTTTCTTTTAGCAATGTCTTCATATACGTATGTAAAAATTTTCTTTATTTGTTGAAAATGTCCTTTAAATCCATATACATACAATGCTTTATAAGCATGAATAGTAGTTGCTTCTATTTGAAATTTAGAGGTACTATTATGTAGCTCTCTTTCAGAAAGAATGCCATATTTATATACCATTACTACTATAAATAGTAATAGTATAGAAAATAACCAGTATCGTTTGTATATAACAATGATTAGCAATACTATACTCAAAAAAAATGCTATTGATATCATCTACTATCTTGTTTCTTCTTGATCTTGTGTTGCATCTGCTACCTCCCAAGTTACGGTTACTGTATGATCTTCTACAATTCCTTTTAAAGTGATTATTTCTTCCTCTTTTTCTGTAATTTCACCATCTTTATTTTTGGTAACCATTGGTTTTTTAATTGCAAAACTTATGGTTTCTCCATCGGCTATATTGGCTACATTGGCTTTTAGGGTTACTTCTTTTAATACTTTAGATTTTCGAATAATTTTTTCTTCTTTAAGCCATTGTAAATTGTATATACGAGGAGTTCCTGTGGTTTCTTCTTTTAATTTTTCTTGGTTGGCTTCTGCTTCTTTTAATTTTTTTCCGTTGCCTGATGCTTTGGCTAAAATCCTGTCTGTAAATGTAATTTCAGGAAATGGAATCCGCTTTCGTGGCATGGTTACCGAGGGGGTTGTACTGGCATTGCTTATAAGTACATTGCTTTCTCCTGAGGTAATTACCCCTCCATGTGCAGTCATGTCACCTACACATGCTACGGGTTTTCCATTAAAAAAAACAAAAGAATCTCCTTGCGCTACCATATCTGGCGGGCCTGTACATATACACATACTGCCTTGGGTAGCGGCGGGTTTTTCGTTGATTAAAATATTGGGTTCTCCTTGGCTGATGGGGCCTCCTACATGGGGTGTTTTTCCACTACATAATGGACATACGTGCATGCTTCCTACTGTGGCTACTGGTCCTGGCATATTGCTTTCTCTTTTATTTTATGCTTCTTGTTTCTCATAAATATGGATACTTTTTATTGTATGCGTATCTTCTAGCTTCCAATCTCCACTTATATATAAATGCCCTCCTCCTTTTCTATGGTAAGCTACAGGTGAGTCTAAAGAATAAACCAACTCTTTATTATTACAAGGATATGTTAACATATAACCGCTACTGGTAATTCCCATAGCATCAAAACTGGTACCTGCTCTTTTTACATATTCGTGCATCTTATCTGTTTTATGAAGTAAAAAAGTATTTAAAACTATTGCTTCATTTCCTTTCATATGCACATTAGGATACTTTAAATAGGTAGTATTTACATATACATATATATGCTTTACGAATGACTTGGATACTGTAATTTCCAGACCTAAAGACTCCCAAAAATATTTTTTAGTATCCTTGTCATAATATTCATTACTATAACTAGATTTTTTATTTCCAAACACCTTTTCAAACTCTTTTAAAGACATTCCTAACCGAAATGGTTTGCCATTGTAGGTGAGTTCGCAACCGTTTAATTCAAAACGGTGTTTTTGTGCCATAAATGCTTTGTATGCTGGACTGTTCGTATCCTTCGTTTCTTTTTTTATGCTCGTTTTACAACTGGTTAAAAAAAGTATGACTATTAGATAAACATATTGCTTCATAGATATTCTTTTTTAGTGGTATTAGAGGGTTCCTATTTTATTGATAATAATTAATAGTTATTTTTCTTACTGGACTTGTTTCATCTAACTTGGGCTTTCCTGTAAGTGCCATATGCCCCCCTCCTATTCGGTTAAAAATTACAGGAGATCTAAAAAAATATTTATAATTGCAATTTGGCTGCTCATACTTATACCCATCGGATGATATCAAAAAATCGTCAAATTCAAATTTTGAAGTTTTTCTAATAAAATCCTCAAATTTTTCTTCTTTAGAAAGAATGGTATGATTCACCATCATATAATTTACTCCTTTTTTAAATGAAATTCCTAAAGCATTTATTATATCTACTGAATCTTTTGATGCTGTTATAGGCGAATCAATAAACTTCACAATAAAATTACCAATTCCTTTGGTGTTATAATCTCCAAACACCTTTTCAAACTCTTTTAAAGACATTCCTAATCGAAATGGTTTTCCATTGTAAGTGAGCTCACAACCGTTTAATTCAAAACGGTGTTTTTGTGCCATAAATGCTTTGTATGCTGGACTGTTCGTATCCTTCGTTTCTTTTTTTATGCTCGTTTTACAACTGGTTAAAAAAAGTATGACTATTAGATAAACATATTGCTTCATAAGTATGATTTTTAATTCTATTCTATTAACTCTCTTCTATAGATACGATATCATTCTATATGATAACTTACACTTATGGATTGTATAGGACTGGTTTCATTCATATTCCATTTACCTTTTACATATAAATGCCCTCCTCCTTTTCTATGGTAAATTACAGGAGATGCTAAGTAAAGTCTAATGTTTTTATCTTCACAATATTTTACATCTTCATAACCATTCGTATCAATTATAAAATTATCTTCTACATTTATATTTGCGCTTTTTATAAATTCTTGAAATTGTTTTCCTCTTTCCAAAATATAATTATTAAATATCAATGATGGAATGCCTTTTATACCCAACTTGTAACCATCTTCATATACCTCATAAACATCACTTTCGATGTATAGGTATATGTAAATCGCCTTCTCTTTAAAAAAGGTAACACTAATACTCTTTGCTCCCCATACCATTCTTCTCTCATTTCTAGTGACTATTAAATGCTCTTTATCATATTTTCCAAACACCTTTTCAAACTCTTTTAAAGACATTCCTAATCGAAATGGTTTTCCATTGTAAGTGAGCTCACAACCGTTTAATTCAAAACGGTGTTTTTGTGCCATAAATGCTTTGTATGCTGGGCTATTCGTTTCCTTCGTTTCTTTTTTTATGCTCGTTTTACAACTGGTTAAAAAAAGTATGGCTATTAGATAGGTATATTGCTTCATGGACATTCCTTTTTAGTTGTATTAGAGGGTTCCTATTTTATTGATAATAATTAATAGTTATTTTTCTTACTGGACTTGTTTTATCTAACTTGGGCTTTCCTGTAAGTGCTATATGCCCCCCTCCTATTCGGTTAAAAATTACAGGAGATATAAAAAAATATTCATAATTACAATCTAGCTGCTCATACTTATACCCTTCGGATGATATCAAAAAATCGTCAAATTCAAATTTTGAAGTTTTTCTAATAAAATCCTCAAATTTTTCTTCTTTAGAAAGAATGGTATGATTCACCATCATATAATTTACTCCTTTTTTAAATGAAATTCCTAAAGCATTTATTATAGCTACTGAATCTTTTGATGCTGTTATAGGCGAATCAATAAAATCCACAAAAAAATTACCAAACCCTTTGGTGTTATAATCTCCAAACACCTTTTCAAACTCTTTTAAAGACATTCCTAACCGAAATGGTTTGCCATTGTAGGTGAGTTCGCAACCATTTAATTCAAAACGGTGTTTTTGTGCCATAAATGCTTTGTATGCTGGGCTGTTCGTATCTTTCGTTTCTTTTTTTATGCTCGTTTTACAACTGGTTAAAAAAAGTATGGCTATTAGATAAACATATTGTTTCATGGACATTCCTTTTTAGTTGTATTAGAGGGTTCCTGTTTTATTGATAATAATTAATAATTACCTCTTTTACTGGACTTGTTTTATCTAACTTGGGCTTTCCTGTAAGTGCTATATGCCCCCCTCCTATTCGGTTAAAAATTACAGGAGACCTAAAAAAATATTCATAATTACAATCTAGCTGCTCATACTTATACCCATCGGATGATATCAAAAAATCGTCAAATTCAAATTTTGAAGTTTTTCTAATAAAATCCTCAAATTTTTCTTCTTTAGAAAGAATGGTATGATTCACCATCATATAATTTACTCCTTTTTTAAATGAAATTCCTAAAGCATTTATTATATCTACTGAATCTTTTGATGCTGTTATAGGCGAATCAATAAAATCCACAATAAAATTACCAAACCCTTTGGTGTTATAATCTCCAAACACCTTTTCAAACTCTTTTAAAGACATTCCTAACCGAAATGGTTTGCCATTGTAGGTAAGTTCGCAACCGTTTAATTCAAAACGGTGTTTTTGTGCCATAAATGCTTTGTATGCTGGGCTGTTCGTATCTTTCGTTTCTTTTTTTATGCTCGTTTTACAACTGGTTAAAAAAAGTATGGCTATTAGATAGGTATATTGCTTCATAGATATTCTTTTTTAGTGGTATTGGAGGGTTCTTTTTTATGAATTGTTTCGTTTATCCTTCTTGTTTTTAATAAATATAAATGCTTTTCATTTCGTGTGCTCTTTCTCGCTTGGCTTGCTATTAGGCATATTTCAATGACAATACAAACAATAAAAACTGAACTAGCATTACTATCCAAAACGGCTTTAAAGATGGTTTTATATTTTCTGTTATTAGATTACCAAACTTATCTGCAATGACCTCTGATATTTTTAATTTAGGGTCTTTAAAATCCACATCTTCCAATCGGACTTTTTTTAAAATATAATTGATTATTTTTTTTTGGAGCTTAGGAGTATCTGTATTATTATTTTCTTGTAATAATGTTTTTTGAAATAGTTTTTTATCTTTTACAAAAGTTTTCCAATCTTTTGTATCCACTATTTTAGAGGTTAATGTTCTTACTTTTTTTAACAAGACCTCTCCTGCATTATTTTCCCAAAATAAATGAATTGCATTTTGAATCGTTATTTTATTTGCAAATGCTATATATATCCCAAAGAAAATTGGTGCTCCAAAAATTATAACTAAACCAGGTATATTGCCTATTAAAAGCCCTATAAATAGCCCATAAATACTTCCATGTCCGCCACCTGAGCGCCCTATATTCATATATAAAGCAACAATAAAAAACAAAGCGGTTATTACAAACCCTATTGTTATAAGAGTAATCCACTTTAAAAATGATTTTCCTCCTATATATGTAATTGATTTAACTGTATTTTTCATATTTATTTTACTTCCGCTTTTCCGCTAGCTCCTTGTACAACCACTCCTTGCCCTTCTATTTTGGTTTCCTGCCCTTTTAACTCGGCCGCTTTTTCTGCCTGTAATATGGTGTTCTTTCCTTTTACATCTATATTTCCTTTTCCTTCTATGGCAACATTGGCATTACTGGTGAAAGCTACATCTTTATTTGCTTGTACTTCCATAGCTCCTGCTACTAGTATGGTGGTATTTTTTTCGGAAGCGGCTTTAATTTCGCCTTGTGCTTGTATGTTTATATTTTCTTTGGCTGCTATTTTGATATTTTTAGCTGTGAGCTCTAAATTTTCTGTGGCTTGTATATAAAGAGATTTCTTTTTAGTATCAAAAGTAATAATGCTTCCTTCATGGTCATAAATATGTATTTTTTCTTTTCCCCTAGTATCGTCTAACTCTATGGTATGCCCGCTACGTGTTTTTAGGCTTTTTACATTATTATCTTTTTTTCCTCCTACTGCGCTATCAAAATGATGTAAACTTCCTAATACAAACGGACGGTTAGGATCGTTATGGTGAAAGCCTATGAGTACTTGATCTCTTTGTTCTGGAATGAATACATGGCCCCTATTTTTTTCTACTACATTGCTACTTCCTGCATCTGAAGCTAATACTTGAATCCAGTTGGTTGTCATTTCATTTTCTTGCCATAGCATTCGTACTTTTACTCGCCCTTTATGCAATGGGTCTTCGTTGTCCACTACAATGGCTCTTTGCGTACCTGCCATTACTGACTTTACTTTTGGCTCGGGTAAATACCTACTATTGGACGCAATGGCTTTGAATTGATTTTCATATTCCTTTCCTTGTCCTTCTGTATGGGTTATTTCTGTAATTAAATAGCTGTCTCCAATATGTTTTTCTTGGCTGGTTAATCGAATTACACTTCCTATTTCTAAGCCTACATATTTACTTTTTGCTTCTAATACATCAAATTCACTTAAAATACTTTCGGTTTTTCCTAATAAATAACGATCCATTTCATACTTGTCTCCTACTACTGTTTCTGGCATGCCTAATGTTTTGGTTGGATACAACTCTAAGGCGGCATTTAATGCGTATTCAGCAATGGCACTGGTTGCTTTATCATTTTTAGCAGGCGCGGCTAACATTTTGTTTTCTGGATAGCTAAAATCGTAAGTTCTTTGAGATACTGCGGCAGTTTGGGTGGTTATTTTTACTTCATATACCTCTTCATTGTATGCTAAATCAATGCTATTTTTTCCTTCTTTGGGTTTTCCAAATACAATGTATTCTCCTTCGTAATAGAACCATTCGTGGTATTGTTTTGCCAAACGTTGTAAATAGGCGAAGTCACTTTCATTGTACTGACATTGGTAAGGTATGATAAAGTCGGTTTCTGGCGCTATCATTCCTTGCATTCTTGATGTTTCTAAAATATTCTTAACAATTTGTGGCATGCTTTTGTTTGTCCACGACTTTAATCTGTTTCCAGATTCTAACAAAATTGTTTTAGAATATCCTTTGAGTATTGTATGTCCGTATTCTCCTTTTGACATCTCAAAATCCATTGCTGTAATTCTTCCTAAAAAATCGTAGTTTTCTATTTCTATATAAATGGATTTACCGATGTATTCTTTGGGAGTAAATATATCGGTTCCTTTTTTGAGTATAAAAATTTCATTGTCTAGTGCTACCTCAAAAGTGTGATGTTCGTTTACTTTTTGTACTAATTTTAGGCTTACATAGCGATCTATAGGCACACCGGCTATAGAAATTTGGCAGGGGTTTTCTTTTAACATTTTTCTTCTTTAATGGTTTTCTGTCTCTTTTTTGCTTTAAAGAGCGGCTTATTTTCTTCTTCTTTTATGCTTTGTATATGGCATAATTATTTAATGATTGACTTTTGAATGTGAGTCGTATTGCTGAAATGCTCCCCAAAGATAACGTTATTCGTATTATTTTACTAGTTTTTTTTATGTTTTATATATAACTTTTGTTTGTTTATAACTCACAAAAAACGAATTTATATATTGCACGTGATTTAAACTTGTTGTTTTGAAGCAAAAATTTAGTTTTTTTTGAGTTGCATAGTCTTAGTTAGGTTGTAAGAAAAAGTGTAAACTACTTCATGATGGTGCTTATTCTGATTTGTAATGATTTTATAATGGGAATTGATTTTGCTTACACTTGTATGTTCTTTTTTATAAAGAATTGTTGTTTTACTATTGCTTTCTTTTCCGTTGTTATTTGCTGTATGCTGTTTTTTCTCTCCAAAAAACAGGGTACAGGATTTTAACTTCATTTTTTGTACAGCGTTTTTTTATCGCGAAAAAACACTGTACAAGATGTTAACTCCATTTTTTGTACAGCGTTTTTTTATCGCGAAAAAACACTGTACAAGATGTTAACTCTGTTTGCTGTACAAACTTTTTAGCTTGTGCTAAAAAGTTTGCACAGTTTTACACTATAAATCAAATAGTTATGTATTATTATTAAAAAATAGTAGGGCTTTTTTATATAAAGGTATTGTTTTTTATGGGGCTATTGAAAGGGCATATATGGGCTTTTTTAGGAAATATAGTAGCACGTATTGCTTATATAACATAGTGAGAAAAGCTTATTTTAAAAAAAAGATAAAAAAAATTAGGTTCTTATCTTTTTTATTTTGTATATTTGCCTAAGTTATTCGGAGATATCCGAATATACTTTTTCTTTTTCATAGCAATTTTCCCGCTCAATTCTTTTGAGTGGGTTTTTTTATGCTTTTTGATTCGTTAAAACATGGGGGGATAAATAGTGTCTTCATATTCTTGAATTTGATCTAACAAATTGCATAGTATTTTAAAGTTATAGAGCATATTTAAGGTGTAGCTTAACTCCATATTGCCATTCTTTTTTTGACTGGCAAAGGTGTCATATAACATTTCATGCATTGTTTTTTTTATGTCTTTTGTTTTTCCATATTTTGTAAATTCATAAATGGTTTTTACCATGTGTGCTTCCATGAGTACTGCTTTTTCTTTTTTTAAATTGCTCATAATGTTTGTTGGTTTTGCTGTTATTTATACTTATTTAATACTTTTTTTGTGCTTTTTTTGTACTTAGTTTTTATTAAAATAATAGTTTTACTGCTATTTTGATGGTGTAAATATAAGTTCAACTTATACATTCATTACATTTAACGTAACTATTATAACAACAAAGATACATATTAATACACTAAAGGACAAGCATGATGTAACTTTTATTAATTTAAATTACATTTTACGTACCTTTGTAAGAGGCAATAAATATCAATTATGGATTTTTTAAATATAAAAGAGCAAATAAAAAGTAAGGGATATACTTACGAAACTTTTGGGAAAGAAGTTGGTTTAACAAAAACAAGTATTGCTAGAATTGTTTCGGGGACTCAAACGCCTAGTTTTGAAATGCTCGCAAAAATAGCAAAGACTTTAGATGTTGATATTAAGGATTTGTTTCATAGTACTAAAGCCACTATGGATCCTAAAACTGAAATACAACATATTATAAATCAGCTAGAGAATTTAAAGAACAGATTGTAATTGTTGTTATTTTTTGAAATTATCAAAATAAAAAATAGCCTTTGTATGTGTTAAAAAAAGGCATAAAAAAAAAGCTGAATTGTTTTTACAATTCAGCTTTTAGCATTTGTTTTAATGGGTTATACTGTTAATGTTTCTTTGTGTGCTGCTATTTCATTAAGTGCTGTGTTTAGTATGGCTACTTGTGCCTCTAGTTGTTGGTGGTCTATTTGATCTTCAATAACATTAACAGCGCTGTAATTAGCATTTCTGTTTTCTAAGGCTTTTAACTTGGTTTCTTCTCTTTCTATTTTTAACTCCAAGCTTCGTTTTTCTTTTTCATCTGTAATTACTCCTAATGCTGATTCAAATCCTGTTATAATAGCTTTTACACTAATTATACCTTCTTGTACTCGCTGAGTTCTTAGCTCTTTGTCTGTTAAAGATTCTCCTAAGTTTCTTAGTCTTCTTTCTAATAGCGTTTTTTCTGATTGGGTAGTTTCAATAGCTGCATCGCAAGCGGCTTTTGTTTCCAACAATGTGAAATTCAATTCCATAATATATAAATTTTAAATGGTTACAATTTTTTTTTAAGAAGTAACTTCTTGTTATTTATATCGGATTTTTTGTTGTTTTATTGTGTAGGGCTGTTACTTTTTTTGTTTTTTAATTAAAAAAGGGTCTTTTTGGTGTTTGTTGCTAATGGAGTATTTACATTTGTTGAGACGAATTAATTGAGTCCTTTTCTTTCTTTAAAAGCCATCTTAATTCAAGAAGGTTGAATAAGAGTTTTTTGATTTTTTTTACGTTGTTTTTCCTTTCCTAAATTCAGATAACCTCCTACCGAGAATTAATGTAGCAACGGGTAAAAGTGTATCTATCCTATTCATTTTTCTTAATAATGGTTTGGGTATGGTGCCTTTTAATGCAGTTTAGGTGGTGTTGCAAATAGTAGTTTTAAAATTCAAATCCTTTTCCCCATATTAAATAACTTTTTAACTTTTCTCCTTCATACCACAATGTTATAAAGTTCAAACTATCTTTCTCCCAAGTTAATTCATCTATAATTACACTTTCACTAAGTCTTTCTTCTTCTGAATACGAATAAGTAATATTATTTCTAAATTCACCCTGTGCGTCATCTAAAACAAACTGGTTACTTGAAACTAAATTTCCATATTTTAGAATAGCTTCTTGTTTTTTCAACAGTGTTATATCTTTAAGCGATATGCTGTCTTGCGTTTTTGTTATTTTATCTGAATTATATTGTTTTGATTTAAGAACCATGTTTTTATCTTTTTTTTCACCACAACTTATCAATGCTAAAAGTATTATTGTATAAAATTTCATTGCCATTTTAGAATTAGTATTTACTGAATTTTGAGTTTGAAACCATTGTATTCAATTCTCGTAAGATGTAATCTAGATGCCTATCTTTTAATCTATTTCCGATATTCATAAGACTGTTTTTATCTTTAAAATAATTGCTAGAAGGATTGTATTCATCTCCGTGCATGCCTGAACTGGCATGAATTGAGTTTCCTACTGCATGCCCAAATTCATGAGCTATCGGGTATTGATAGAAGCTTTCCTGAGCCCTAACTCTTCTCCTCCAAGAAGTATCTTTTGTGTCTAATTTTATAATTTTATTATTCCAATCTACGCCACTTGTTATATGAGCTAGATGATTACTTGGGTATTTAGTCACATTCACTTTCCAGTGTTCTCCATATTGTACCCATTCAATATCAAAATTTACATCCCATCTTTTCTTTGCATTTCTTATTGCAAAATCAGAATTTCCTTTAACTTTTAAAAAGAAGTATTTACCCCAGCTATTCCAAATTAAATTGTCTACTTCTTTATGGAATTTTTGTTTTTCCGAATATGTCCATCTTGAAGTATTCATAGAATTAAGCCAAAAGTATCGCCATTTTTGTTTTATTAAAATTGTTCCTCGACTTTCTTCAATATGAATATCCATTCTGTCGGTATACTTTGAGTAATATCCCATCATCTTGTTCAGTATTATTTGCAATGGTTTGGGTAAGCTGCGCTTTAGTGCAGTTTAGATGGTGTTGCTAATAGTTTTTTTTAAGATGTTTTTTGAATTGAAAGGTAAAACAAAAATGACCCAAAAATTGTTATTATAAAAACAAATAGTGCTTTTAAGAACCAAAGATTAGTCTTAAGTACGTATTTCAAGGAAATAGAATTTAAAAAAAATAATATTCCACTAAACAATAGTATTAAGTCTGTACCAAACCCTATTTCATTAATTTGATTAATTCCAGCATAGACTCTTTCTTTCTCACTAAAGTCAGTACTATTGATTTTTATAAACCTCAATAATTTATTCGCTTTCGCTATTCTGAACTTTATATACCAATTAGAACAAAATATAATCACAAAGTTTACGAGTACTATAAAATAAGTCTTTGTTTTTTTTTTCATTTTAAGCTATCAATGTCAGTTATTTACAGAAAAACTCTGCGGTGTTTTTTAATTTTAAATATGTTTAACAGTTTTCCAATTAAATACAACTTGTTTATATACGTATAAAACACATCGTTATACAACTCCATTTATATGGTAAGCAATGTATCTATACATCTTTATTTAGTCTAAAAATAGGTTAAATATTAAAACCTCCAAAAGGGTTTTTAATTTTTTCTAAGCTAGTTGGAGTGTCTAGTTTTGTTGAGACGAATTAATTGAGTCCATTTCTCTCTTTAAAAGCCATCTTAATTCAAGAAGATTAAATAAGAGTTTTTTGATTTTTTTTACGTTGTTTTTCCTTTCCTAAATTCAGATAACCCCCTACCGAGAATTAATGTAGCAACAGGTAAAAGTGTATCTATCCTATTCATTTTTCTTAATAATGGCTAACGGTCTCGGCTATTAGTTTTTACGTGAATTTAGAAATAAATTTTCTAAGAAAAAACTTAGGATTGAAAATTCGCGAGGACTTTCTTAAGTAGGCTTGTACTAGCAATTAATTTTATACGGTGTTATGTGTTCGTTCTCATGACTTATTGAATCCTAGAACTATTCTCCACATACCCAATAAAAATAATACCATTGTTGATATTCCTATACCGCCTTTAAGAAAAATCGATAAAATTGAAAATACAACAAGTCCAAAACCTATAAATTTGTTTTTATTTCCTTCTTTCTGAATTATTTCATCTAAAGCTCTTGTTTTTTCGATAGGTACATTAAACTTTTCTTTTAAATCTTTCTCAATTTCAGCAATTTTTATCCCTTTTTTCTTATTTGTTTCAATAAACTGTCTTAAGAATTCATCGTCTCTATTATCATTTCCTATAACTTCAAACATATTTACATCCATATGATTTAATTTATGTTTTATAGTTTCTAAAGAATATCCTTGTTTTAATTCTTCTTCAATGAATTTTTTTGGTTCAAAATTTTCATTTGCATTTTTCGTAACTTCTTTTAAAAGAAAATCATTTACTTTTTCTAATCCGATTGTTAGATTTCTTTCTTTCAATTCATTTTGAAGTATTGGAATTACGTCTTTTCTTAATGACTTAATATCTCTTACTATCTTTAAAAGTTCATCATCTGAAAACTTTGAGTATGTCTTTTGAATTTCTTCTATACTTATCATTTGGATTTTATTTCTAATGACACCTAACGTTTTGGCTAAACTGCGTTTTAATGCAGTTTAGGTTTTGTTAGCTGCTTTTTTTTAACCGTTAATTTCTTGTTGTCAATATTCAGTTCAAAAACTTTATCATTTGGTTTAAGTATTTCTACATTACCATAATGCAATTGTCTGTGATGATTAGCACAAACGGTAATTAAATTATCTATACATCTTTATTTAGCCTAAAAATAGGTTAAATATTAAAACCTCCAAAAGGGTTTTTAATTTTTTCTAAGCTAGTTGTATTTGCTGTGTGACTATTACTAAGTTTGCCCATAAGTGTTAAGTTTATAAGGCGCTTTATTGAAGCATTTTAGCGCCTATTTGCCTACCACATTGCCCCTGCTTTTCAGTAATAATCGCTATTTAATGGCTTCGTTTTGTACAAACTTTTTGGAGCAGAGTAAAAATCTGTATAGCTTTACACTGATATTTAACGTGAGTTTGATGTAATACTTAATGAGTATCAATTAATTACATTTTTAAGGTCTGTTAGCTAATTAGTTTTCATGATAAAAACAGGCCTTATTCATATCTGATTAAGAATTCAATAGTTAACAAACAGAAAAAATGTAAAACAAGCTATTAATCAATACTTAGGATTGTTTTCTTATGTCGAACTCACGTTAATATAGTATTCTTGGTCTAAACCTTTTTTTGTGTTGTTGATTAACTTTAACAATTTTAAAATTTCAAGTTCGTTTATTTCTTCAACATTAAAATTAACATTTTGTTTATTATAACGTTGTCTGTTGCCTTTTAATATTAAATCTTGCTCTATAGTTTTTGGAACAAAAAACGAAGCTTTTTCATTTAAGTAACGTTTATATTCATTTAAATAAATACCAATTCCTGCATAATCAAAATCGCCAAAATGCATGTACTTATTTGAAACCGATTGCATCCATTTAATAAAGTCTTTATTTTGATTTTGTGGGTAACGTGAAATAAATAAAGGTGTTATTTCATTAAATAAATATCGTTGACTTTCAATTTCACTAAAATTTTTAGAGTTTTCAATACCAACAAGAGTAACATTTTCAGAAACTCTGAAAGTTTCGTAATCGAAAATAAAAATAAAACTTCCTTTTTGTGGATTGATAATTATATCCTCTCCATTTAATTTTGCTTTTATAGGCTCGTAGCAATTTATTAAAAAACCTTTAAAGGCACGCTCTTTTGAGTGTTTAGAGTCTGTAGTAATTTGTACAAACTCTGCCCGAGAAGTTACATCATTTTCTAAAGCAGCAACATAATCCTTTAGATTATCTATTTGTAACTGATTTGCCATGTATAGTTCAAAGCTTTTTTTGTTAGAAAGTGTGATTGTTTTACGATGTTTTCCTTTTCTTTCTAATATGTTTTCTGAAACTAAATTATCAATAAGTTTTCCTTTAGCAGAGCTATTAGCTATGCTTTCACCGTTTATTAACTGTAATAATATTTTTGCTGTTTTTAGTGATAACTGCATTCTGTTAAGCTGTTTGAGTTACTTTAACTAATCGATTTATTTTAGTAACGTATTTTTTAGTATCAGTTTTTGATTGTTGTTTTGATAATTTAAAAGTGTATTTGTAATCTGTAGCATTTTGACTGGTAGGCGAGCCATTAATAAGCAAAATATTACGTTCGTTGGCAAAACGCAAAATGCCTTTTACATTGGTTGGATGTAAACGTCCTATTTCATCCATCATACAATGTAGTTTAAAGTCTTTAAATTGTCGTGATGCACCTTCTTTAAATACATTTAAAAGTAAAATATTTATCATTGTTTTTACTAAAATATCCGTGCCCTCACTACCAACATTCGATAATTTTTCAACCCACCCCGAGTCGTTATCGTTTTCAATAATTTTAAATTCTAAATCAAAAGACTCAGATAGGGTTAAGATTTTACTTTTTGTTTTGTCTATTTCTTCGATAAGCTTTTTTAATAAATCAATCGCTTTTTGATTTTTTGAATTGGTGTCGGATGATGTAAATAAATTAGTTTCGCCTAAATCAAAGCTATTATTGTCATTAAACTCTTTTATGCGAATTAAAATTTTTACAATAGGATTTGAACTTTCTTTGGTTCGCATTTCCATTTCTTTAATGGCTTGTACGAAATTTTTTGACACAAAATCATTATTGATTTTTTTAATTACCTTTTCTATTTCGGCTTCTTTCGAGTTTAATTCAGTAGTTTCTCGACCAATTAAACGAATAATACTTGCAAAACGTTCATTTACTCTTTTTTCAAATTCATTAATTTTATCTTCTTCAATAAATTCTTTAAGGTCTGATGAAAAGTTTAAATAATCGCTATCAGTGTTCAGCTTTACATTGAATTTAAAGATGTTATTTTCGTTGAAATTTCCTGTAAACACATTGGTAGCTTGTTGTAATTCTTTAAAGCTTTGAATACTTTTCCAATGTTTGTTATTGAGTTCGATTATAATTGAAGTAGCAGTTTCTAAATTATCAAACTCCTTTATTTCATCTGAAAAATAATGCTGAACACTTAAATATACCTCCGATTTTTTGAACGTTTCAAATCCACCTAAATCCGTATCAAACTGTTTTAGCTTTTCAACTATTGATTTTACCACGCCTTCTTGTTGCAAATACTTTGCATTCATTTTTTGCATTTCAATTTTGTGAGACTCCTCAATGGTATTTTTCTTTTTTTCAAGCCTTGTTTTTTCTATTTTTAACTGCGGAACCTTATCAAAAAGTTCTCGTTTGTCTTTTTTGTATTCAAAAACAAGCCATTCATTATTTTCGATGTATTTTAAATCATTAGAAATAGTAGATAATCTACGGTCAATAATTTCAAGTCTTTCGGTGTCTGCACCTTTAGTGTCGAGTTCTTTTAGTTGTTTTGTTTTTAAATTTTTTATGCGTTCTTCTGCATCTGTTTTCCTTTCTGAAATAGCTGTTTTCAGGTGGTTAATGCTATTGCTTTTTTCGTTTTCTAAATTTTCAATTTTAGCGTTACGTTCTTTTTCTTTAAGTGTGATTTTTCGTTTAACCCCTTTTTTAATTGTCTCTAATTGTTGTTCTGTAGTTGCTTTTTTAAAAGCTAATTTTTCTAAATTGACTTCTAATTCTTGAAAAAGTTTAGCTTTTTGATTTTTGGATTTATCTATCCATTCTTTTAACTCAATAGTATTTTTCTTTAGTTTTTGTTCCGTTTGTTGAATAATGTACTCGTTTTCTGAAACTGCATCGTTAAGCGCATTTAGTTTTTTTCCAAATTTCTTTTTGAGCTTTTGTAAATTATGCTGTTTATCTTGATGTAATTGCTGAATATTCTTTTGAATACCATTTATTTGGCTACTAAAATCGCTAATTTCTTTTTCATAGTCTTTTACTGTTTTAACTCTACTTTTTAACGCATTTAAATTGAGTTCGACACCAAAAAATGTTGTATTTTCTTTATTCGTTATCCTTGGGTTTAATGCATTGGTAAACAAAACATCTTCGTCAATAACTTTACCAATGGTGTTTTCCCAGTTAGGATAATGATCATTTAACCAACCATATAACGACGATTTACTTTGGGTAATTTTGTGTTTAATTTTTGTGGTTTCATCGGAAAGTTTTTGAATGTTTTCGTTGGCTTTATCTATTTTTATTTTATGATAATTTTCAACGCTCTGCTTTTCCAAATCCCACTCTTTTCGCGTGTTTTCGGTTAGGTTTTTATCCTTTTTAATATTTATTTGAGCGTCTGAAATAAGTTTATTAAGATTTATCTTTTCTTTTTCACAGCTTTCAATTTCTTCTTTAAAAAAGGTTTGGTGTTTTAATGAAGACTTTTTTATTTTAATTTTTTGCTCTTCATCAACAATTAATTTTAAATTGCTGTTTACTTTGTCAATATCCTCTTTATTATCAGTATGTATTTGATCGATTAGTGCTTTATAAGTTTCTGTAACTTTGTTTTTTTGAGTTGTAAAATCGCTGTTAATGGTATTTATCTGGGCATTTTGAATATTTGTAAACTCTTGTTGTTGATTTTCAACTTGCTTTATTAATGCATCGTATTTGCCCTTAACCTCTGTAAATTTTGAAGTAAGCAAGCTTTTTTCATCTTTTAGAGCATTATTTTCTTTTAAAAGAGTACTTTTATTCGCCACCTTTTTAATGATTTCTGTAATATTCTTGTTGATGTACTCTTCTTGTTTTTCTTTAGCTTTATAGAGTTCCTTTTTTAAATGATCTATACCTGAAATAATTTTTTGCTCCCTATTTTTATGAGTTCCTGAAAGATTATCTCTTTGTTTATCAAGTTCTTTCAAAGTTAATTTTTCTGCTGTTTCCTTTGAAATTAAGGATGGCTTTTCATTTTCAATACAATCTATTTTATAAGCTAATTTATAAGTCAATTCTCGTTTTTCACGATTTAAAAAATTATAAAGACGATGTTTTTCTACAACTGAATCTGCTTGTTTTCTAACAACAATTTGCCCTTTTTTATTGGTTTTAAACCAAATTTTAATATCGTTTATTTGCGATTCAAAATCTCGTAAATGCACTTTTGAATAATTTTCGATATCAATATCAAATTCTTCTTCGTTTAACGATTTAATAATCGTGTCTTTTATAAATTTCGCTTCTAAATTAGAATTTAAAAATACGTTTTGAATTGTTCTGGGAATATTTTGATATTGTTTACTTTCAACAATCGCATATTTCCTAAAGTTAGCCTTTAAGCCTTTGTTGTCGCCATAAATTATACGTCTATAATCTTCGTAGCTATTCACTAATGAAGTGTAATTGATATTTCTTCCAAAATTGTCTCTAATTTTATCCCAATTTTCATAGGCTCTGTTGTTTTGGTCTAAAAATAATGCTGATTTGTAGGCAGAATCAAAAAATCTAAACGCTACTTTGCCACTTGTTTTATATGCTAAAACGCAAAATGGAATGTTGTTTTTCACCACTTCGTAAACAATATAAGAGTTTTGATATTGAAAATAATAATCATCAAAGCCTCGTTTTTCTTTTGGTATTCCTAACTTACTTTTATTAGCACTGTAAAAAAATAGGATAGCTCTCAAAAGTGTACTTTTACCTACACCTTGTGTACCGATTAAATGCACGTTTCCGTTTAATTCTATTTCTGTATATGTTACAGAAGCACTATTTATAAAAATTATTTTATTGAGGTATCTCATTGTCTAGATCTTCAGGGATATTTATGGTTGAAATGATGTCTTTTAGATAATGAAAAGAGGTTAGGACTTTATATGTTTCTGTGATTTCGTTTTCTAAAGAAACAAAATATTCTTTTTCAAGTTTTTCAATAAGTTTTTGTATCCGTTCGGTGTATTTCTTTTTTTCATTTCCTATTTTTTTAAAACCATCAAGTTTAGATTTTAAATCGGCATTGTTTTTTAGTTGGTTTACAATATCGGCAGGCGAAAACCGGTAACCAACATCAAACGACGAGTCGAAAGTTTTAAAGAAATCCAATATATCTATCCACTCAAATGCTTTATCTAATTTTCGTTCTAAATCGATGTTTTTTTCCTTTCTGCTGAAATAAAAATATTCGTTTCCGTGTTCTAAAACGTAGTTTATTTGATAGAAATATTCGTGTAAATCGGCAAAATTATCTTCATCCTCTAAAATTTTGTAGAGTGTTTGTATGTGTTCGTCAGGACTGTTTGAACATATAAATTGTCCTTTTCGTAAAATGTGAAATATATCGGATGTGTATTTTGATATCATATCATTTATTTAGCAACAACAATGGCGTATTCTAATCCGTTAGTAACTTCATAGTGATTTTTAATATCTAATTCTTCTTCATAAAGAGAAATAACTTGGCAAAATATAGTAACGCGCTCGTTAAAATCTATAGGTTTTAAAAAGTTATAGTTTAAGATGAAATTGAATAAGTTATCACTCGTAGCAATGAAGCTATTTTTAAGCTCTTCAAAATTAATTACAATTTCTTCTTCAATAGTATTATCTAAGAAGTCCTCTGAAATACTATCGGCTAGTTCTGCTTTTAAAAGTGTACGGTTTTTATGTTTAGTAGCAACTTTTTTAATGAGTTCGAAAGCCTGATCGTCTTCTCGTAAAAAATCAATTGAAATATGTAAGGGCTCTGTAATTCTTTCTTCAAAAACAACTGGGTTTTTACTTGATAAAACTTGCTTTACATTGGTTTGCGATTCAATTAGAAAATGATCCTTTAAATACTTTAGCTTGCGTAATTTTTCTAAAAATCTACCGTGAATTTTTATTTGATTGAGATAGTCGATAATCTGTTTTTCAATCTCAATTAAATTATGTGAGCATTCGTTAAATTCGGATTTTAAATGTATGATGATCCTATTTAACTCTTCATCTAAAGCTCTATTAAAAAAAGTAAGCTCTTGGTTATTTATTAGATTTAAGGTTTGTGCTATAAGACTTTTTACGGATTCTCTTTTTTTATCAAGATTTTCTAATTTTATTTTTTTAACGTTGTAGTTGGCTTCGTTTTTAAAAGTATTTTCTATATTTCGTCTTAAATCAACAACGCTCTTTAAAGTAATAACACCAATTTTTCGTAGTATTTTTTTTATTTTTCGCAGATAATTATATTTTCTGTTTTCGTTTGTTTCAACTAGAAAGTAACTGATTTCATCTTTAATGTTTTTGATGTTTTCATCAATAAATGACAAGTTGATATCTTCATTAACATCCAATACTTGCTCGAAGAATTCTAAAAATAAATCGTCGAGTTCTAAAACACCAGCATTCTCTCGAATGACTGACCTTTGAATCAGAAAATCGATTTGCTCTTCTTTATAATCAACTAGTGCCAAAGCATCACTCAATTTATAATCGAAAGATTTTCTTTTGGTAAACATTTCAGAAATTAGTTTAGACTCTCTATTTAGAGTTTGTAGTAATTCTTTGATGTCGTTAAAGGTATTCATGACAATTTAGCTTTTATATTTTAAATAAATGCTCTACGTTTTAACTGGCGAAAATCTGAAAACTTATTGGCTTGTTTTTCATAGTTTTCAATTGACCTAATTGATTTCATTATTGAAATCATTTTGGTTGCACTAATATATAGGTTTTAGTGGATGTTAACAAGAAACAACTCTCTAGTTTTTTTATATTAGATTTGGCATTAGTGAAGTCAAATGAACTCTTAGAGAGACTTGATGCTAAGAGTAAAACAGTTATATAAAGAATGTGTAAAAATTTAGTAAGTAAACCCGTTGTGCATTTTAAACTATACTGATTTTAATATTGTTGGTATTTCTATCAAAGATAAATTTGTTTATATATTTGGATTAAATAATAGTTCTAATTTAGGGAAGCTTACAGAATAGTAGCGGACTTTTAACCACTAACTTTTCGGTTAGACATAGACCTTTTTTATATTTACTTACTTTTATTTTAGCGATTAAACCGCTATTATTTTTATACATTGTTAGCATAAGTACTTCTTATTCGTCTTTCATATCTATCCAATATCCTAATTCTATTACTTTTACTAAGTGTTCAATTGTTAGGTCATATAATTTTTGATTATCTTTTCTACCTCTAAACCAATTATATATACCAATAAAGTTAATTAGACTAAAGCCTTCAGAGTCAAAATGCTGTTGCCACTGTCTATTTTTATCGTAATCAATATTAAAATAATCTAAAAACTTCTCTAAAAATTCTATTCCATCATCTCCTCCTATTTTTAAATCTTCTCCAATTTTAGTGTCTAAAGACACTTTTTCTTGATCTACCCAATATTCTGTAGCAATAAAGTTTATTAGTTTTTCTAATGTAGTATTATTTTTCATCTGTAATATGATTAAATACCAGTTGTGTATCATAAAGTATTTTTCCTAAATCATAAGCTAAAACTCCCCAACCAATAATTGGAGTAGCACGGCCAATTATTCGTCCAATGATATTTGTCAATCTAATTCTTAATCCATTTCCTCCTATAATTTTAGGGTAACCAATAACTGTTGGTGCACGGAAAGGTAATTCTCCTGGTATCTTTGATAAATATTTTGATGCTATGGAGGTGCCCTTTATTGAGCCTTTAAATTTTGTTCTTGTAGGTAACATTGGAGCTCCTGAAAGTACACCTATTAAAGCAGCTACATCTAATATTCCAAATTGCTCTGCAATTTCATGAGCTAAAATTGCAATGTATAATTTATATTTAGTATTGTACCATTTACCTTCATATTCCCATAATCCAGATTTAAAAGGCTCAATCCCATTTAAATAAAATTCGTGTCTAAGTTCCTCTCTAAATTGATAAGATTCATAACTTAAACTTGTGGTATCAAATGCTGATTTAATCATTTTTCTTAATAATAGCTAACGTTTTGGCTAAACTGCGTTTTAATGCAGTTTAGGTTTTGTTAGCTGCTTTTTTTTAACAGTTAATTTCTTGTTGTCAATATTCAGTTCAAAAACTTTATCATTTGATTTAAGTATTTCTACATTACCATAATGCAATTGTCTGTGATGATTAGCACAAACGGTAATTAAATTACCTATACATCTTTATTTAGCCTAAAAATAGGTTAAATATTAAAACCTCCAAAAGGGTTTTTAATTTTTTCTAAGCTAGTTGTATTTTGGAGCGACTTCAAAAACTTGTACAGAAAATGAAGGTGAAATCTTGTACAAACTTTTTAAAGCGACTTCAAAAACTTGTACAGATTAACACTGATAATGAATGAGTTCTATTTATATAAAAAGAATGGTGCGTTTTAACAACTGTCTTCCTAGTTTTAGGAGTTGGCTTTATACAGCTTAGCAAATAGCATTGTTAATTCCTTTGAAATGCCAAATTGCATGACCAAAAAGAGGTAGCTTAACACTATTAAAATACTTTTTAATATAATGTTATATATTGGGTGAAAAGAAAAATTCCAAAAATAAAAAGCGCCCAATACCCCTATTATAATTAAAAGCATAGGAACCGTTTTAGTTGTAAAAGGTGTTATGCTAAATTTCTGTTTAACAAACCATAGTTTGAAGCTATTAAAAAAGAACATTGTTAATAAGGTTGCCAATGCAAGTCCGTTGGTGCCTAATTCTAAGTTAAAATAAAATAAACTATTTAACACATAAGCTGATATTGCCATTCCTACACCAATGGGTAATACTACTTTATAAAATTTAGAATTGTTTATGATTGCTCCATTAGTGCCTAAAAACATACTATATAGTTTTACCAAAGAAATCATCAGTACTACTAGCTCACCTCCTGCATATCCTTTTTCGGGCATTAGTTTAAATAATTCATGTACCCCACAATTTACCAAAACAAAAAAAAGTCCTCCTATAACTAATAAGTTTATTGAACTCTGTTTGTATATTTGCTCCATTTCTTTTAGTTTTTCTTGGTTTAATGATATGGAGGTTAAGGGTTGCAGTATTTGCATCATAGCCCTACCAGGAGCCTCTATAAATGACCCTATAAAAACAGCTACCGTATAATAGGCCGCTTTGTGTATGCTTTCTTTTCCTGGAATCATTACCTTGTCTATGTCTAATAAAAGGGCTCCTGCACTTCCTGCAATAACAATATAGGGCAGGTATTTTATTATTTCTAAATAATTGTCAGGCAGATTGGCACTAAACCTTGGAAGGTATATGGAAAATGCATAACCCATCATAATAAGTGTTCTTAATGCATAAGCAGCTGTTAGCGCATATATAAATTCAGAAGGACTTATCATCTTGAAACCTACTACCACTAACAAGAGTGTAATTATTATTCGGTTCCAGAGTTCTTTTAACAAATTACCAAATACGGTTTGCAAATGTACTTTTGCCCAACCATAAAAAAACTCAAAATATGCACAGCAAACCGCTATAAAGTATATGTAGTGGGTATAATTTTCTATATTTTCATTGTCTTTTGCTATCTTACTCATGATCCAATAATGCATATGGTTCCAAAAGGCTCCAATAACAAAAGCAAATAGTAAGGGAATAACGATGCTTATTGAAAGGAAACGGTCTTTTTGCTCTTTGGTATTGTATGTTGAAAAGAATTTTACGATGCTATGTTGTACCCCAAAAGCTATAAAAGGCATGATGAGGTTAGATGCGGATAGCAACACCACTATCATTCCATAATACTCAGCTCCTAAAAATTGTGGATAAAATACAAGTGTATTGATACCTCCAATTAAAAAGGCGGTATAAATGACCAATGTATTTTTTAAAGATTGTTTTAATATAATGCCCAATTTTTATTTGGTTTTTAGTAGTACTGATAGTTCTGCTGTTAGTGCTTTTCGGTGGTATTGCGCTATATTTTGCGGGGTTACCTTTAGTTGATTTGTTTTGTATTTTTTATATAATCTTTTAATTTCTTTGGTGAGCCCTTCACGATCATCAAAAGCTACTAAAACACCTGTTTGTGTTTCTTTTAAAATTGCTGCTGCATCACCTTGTTTAGCCCCTATTCCTAAAATAGGACGTTTTGAAGTAATGTATTCAAAGAGTTTTCCTGTTAAAATTCCTGCTGATTTTTTGGTATTAGGAATTAGCAATAAAAGTACTTGCGCTTTTTTTTGTTGCCTAATAGCTTCTTGATGTGGTACTGAGGTTTTCAGCTTCGTTTTTGTTATGAGTTGGTACCTTGTTAAATCTTGCAAGGTAGTTGGATTCACATTGCCTGTTAAACGAATTTCTAAGTCTTTTTCAAAATCTTTATTTTCTTCTGCAATACTTTTTAAAACTTCCCATAATATTTGCGGATTACTTTGAGTTGGTAAGAGCCCTATGTGCGCTAATGAAAATTTAGAATCTAAAGAAAGAACTTCGTTTATAAGTACCTCGTCATCATATCCATTGGGTATTAATGCTACTTTTTGAGCTGTTTCTTCCAACTCTTTTTGTAGTTGCTTACTTACTGTTATAACGGTATCTGCTTCTTTTAATACAGACTTTTCTAAAGCCTTATTTTTCTTTTTTGCAAAACTACTTAAATTAAAATCTTCATTGTAATACAAGCTCGTCCATGGATCTCTAAAATCAGCAATCCACTTCAGTCCTAAGTTTCTTTTTAATTGCTGTGCTATTAGATGCATACTATGTGGAGGCCCTGTTGAAATAATAGCATCTATTGTATTATTTTCTATATAATTGGTAAGATACTTTACTGCGGGCTTGATCCAATATTTTTTTGCATCTGGTATGAAAAAATTTCCTCTTACCCATGATAAGAATCCGCCTTTACTTAAATTGGCAACCCCCGCTTGCTTTGTTTTTTTATGCTTGGGTGTAAAAAAGCTTACATAATCTTGAGGGTTGGTTATGGGCAATTGTAATACCGTTATATTCTTAGGTAATTCTTTTAATAAAGAGGCATCTGTTATTGGGTATTTTGCATTGGCTGGTGTAAAAACAACAGGAGTTATTCCATAGTTTTGTAAATATTTCACAAATTTCAACCATCGTTGTACCCCGCTGCCTCCTGCTGGTGGCCAATAATATGTTATAATTAGTACTTTCAATTTACTAAGTTGTCATATAAATTAATGAGTGCTTCTGAAGTTTTGCTCCAAGTAAAATGGTTCCTTACAAACTGCTTGCCATTATTACCAAATACTTGCATGGCTTCTTTATTATCATATAAAGTGCGTAATTTATTTGAAAAATCTTCTACATCTCTATCAAGATGAACCAATCCTCCTTGTATTTTTTCTACCAATGTTTTTTGAGCAGTCGCATTGCTTACTAACAAAGGTTTTCCAAAACTCATATATTGAAAGAGCTTATTTGCATAAGCTACATCATGTTGTATGTTTCTATGTAATGGTGATATGCATACATCACTCGCTTTGATATAAGATGGAAATAATGATACATTTTGCCAACCTTCAAAATCTACAAACGCTGTTATACCTAAGTCTTTTACCTGTTTTTTTAAAATATAATCGGTGGTATTTTTTCCTACAATAACTAATTTTATATTGGGTATTTGAATGTGTAATCTTTTAACAGATTCAATTGCAGTTTGTAATCCTCTTCTTAAATGCGTATCTCCTAAATATAATATCACAAAGTTATTTTGATATCTTTTTGCTAGTTCTTCCTTAAAAATGGCATTCTCATAAAACGAAGCTCTTATGGTATTAGGAACCAATACTACTTTTTCTCTACCAACAATGCCCCTACCTATTAATTCCTCTATAAACTCTTGAGATACTGTAATTACTTTACTTGCTTTTTGAATAAATACTTCCTCTTTCTTCTTCCATTTTTGAGGAGAAATAATGTACTTTCCTGGAAATTTTTGCAAATGCGGATAAAACTTCATCACTTCTGGCATATTATCATGTAAATCTAATACCGTAGGAAGTTGAAACTTTTGATTTGCTTGAAATGCCGCCCCTGCTATTCTTATATCATGTATGTGTATTGCCTCAATACGATTTTTTTTGATGAAGTGAACGATCTTCTTCTTCATTAAAAAAGTATATACAGGAATGGTATATGCTAATGCTGATAGTTTGTATATTAATGTATTACTAGGATATCTTCGTACTTTTATTCCATTAATTTCTTTTGCTTGCTTTCCAGCATGGTAATGCAAACAAAACAAAAACACTTCGTGCCCTTTTTTTATAAGTGCTATTGCTTCATTTTCTACCCTCGGATCGGGTGGAAAAACGCTATCTAAAAGCATTCCTATTCTCATCCTCTTTCTGCATAAACGGCGTAATACCTTGGAACAAATTTTCTTAACAAAGGTCTGAATCCTATTTTATTTATAGGACTCGTCCACTTTTCTGTATGGAGCGTCTTCCATCCTCCTTTTTCCAATAACCAATCAAATTGCCAATCTTCAAATTCATGATAATGCCTATCCCACATATCTGTATTACTTCTATATGCTTTTGCAAACCACAAGTTTAAAGGAATGGTTGCTATCAGTTTAGTAGCTTCTATTTCTTTTAATACATGAAGTGGTGCTAGCATATGTTCAAATATTTCAAAGGCAGTTACGGCATCCACTTTATGTTTTTTTACGACTTCAGGCAATTCGTCTAAATCTTCTCCTGCTGTATTATATACGGTATATCCATGTGCTTCCATAATTTCACTAAAGGCATTTCTCGTACCTAAATCTAAAATTGTTGCGGGGGCTGGTAATACCTTTTGTAGGAGCGCTATGGTGTGTTGGTATCTTCTGTTATGAAAGCTCATTTTTGGTTGTATTTATTTGTAAAAACAAATGTATGTATATTTAAGGTAATCTATGCCAAAGTGTGAATAACATAATTGAAGTAACTTACTTTTTTTGTTTTTATTTTGATGATGTATGCTGCGTTTTCTTTGTTATGGGCTTTCTTATGGCTATTTTTTTCTTTTTTTAAGTGGGTACTATGTTAAAAAAAAGAGTTCCGTTGTTTTATAAATTCCATGGTGTATATTTGTCGTCGTATCCCCTTCTCCTGAAAATTATAATGAATAGTTCATTTTTAATGGTTAAGAAATTCCTCCCGACTCTTTTATTTTTTATTGGTAGTTGCTACCAATTAATTGCTCAAACTAACGATACAGATACTTTTTATGCTAAAAAAATGGCCTTTTATAGAGATGTTAATAATGATAGTTTGTATTTCTATGCTAGTAAATTAGCAAAAAGTACTGATGTGTGCTTCAGTATTAATGCTGTTTCTGAAATTAGCTATTTTTATTATAAAAAAAAGGAATATGCAAAATCGAAGGAGGTTTGCTTAAGATTGCTGAATCGATTGCATACATTGATTGCTACTAAAAAAAATATTTCTTGCTTAATTGATACGAAGATATTATGCTTTAACAGATTGTTTTGGATACATAAAAACTTAGAAAACTTTAAAGAAGCTTACCAATGCCTTATTAACTGCGAAGAGGCGATCAGAGAACACCCTACAAAGAGCGTTCAAAATTTTCGTGATAATTTAGGTATCATTATCAATAAGGCCGCTATAAAAAATAAACTAGGCATGCATGAGGAGGCCAAATCAATTTTAATAAATGCTTATGCTACAACAAGTCGTTCAGGACTAATCAATACTAAAAAAGATGAAACAGTTATACGATGGAAAGCAAACCTTTTTAATTCTTTAGGGGATACTTATTTAGCACTTAACGAAAAAACTCCAAATGCTGTATATTTAGATTCTGCTAATTATTATTTTGATAAATCATTTGCTGCTACAAAAGAGTTTACTCCTATTCATAAAGATTCTGAAATTATTTACCATTTTAGAAAAACAAATGTACTGGTAGCAAAAAAAGAGTATCAAAAAGCTATTGATTTGATTAATTCTTTTTCTAGTATTAGCAATGGGTATGATTATCATCGTTATGAAGCCTTTCAAAAAACCATTTGCTTTTTTCATTTGAATCAAGCTGATTCTACCATTCAGTACGCCAATGCATTTTTGAATGATAAAACAGCAAAATCTACCCATAGTAATTTAATTAGGGTGTATGATATTTTGTCTAACCAATACCATAAGCTTCGTAAAATTGACAGCGCTTTTAAATACTCAAAACTTACTTTAAATGAGTTTAATGTTACCGAACATAGCAAAGAAGAAACGTACCCTTTATTGTATAAGAATAATTTTGAAAGAGCAAGGGCCTTGAACGAGCTAATTGTTGATAAGAATACTAAGAGTAAGTATAAGATATTTTATTTTTTTGGGATTTTTATTGGGATTTCTGGTGTTCTTCTTTTCGTTTTCTTCAAAAAGGAAAAAAAAGAAAAGGAAGTACTTGTACGTAAAATAAATAACAAACCCAATGAAGAAAAGGTTGCTAAAAAAGAATATAATATTGATAAGGCTCTGGAGGAAGAGGTATTGGCTGAAATTGAACGAATAGATACTTCTTTTGAGTTTTTAGCTCCTACTTTTTCTATTAATGTAATTGCTGATAAGCTACAAACAAACTCTACGTATGTTTCTTTTATTTTCAATAAGAACAAAGAAATGTCTTTTAAGCAATATTATGCAAAGCTTAAAATTGACTATATTGTTAAAAAATTGGAAACAGATGCTACTTATAGAAAGTATGCCATTCAGGCACTGGCGGAAGAAGTTGGTTATACAAATGCTTCTGCTTTTACAAGAGCTTTTAAAAAGCAAAAGGGAAGTACCCCTTCTGCTTTTTTAAATAGTCTTAAGTAGTTTTCTTCTTTCTGACGAAATACCAACCTATAGGTATTATAAAGAGTAACGCATAAGATAGTAATGTAATGGTATTTCCTTCTTTTATAATGGTGGGTTCAAATGTAAACCTAATGGTATGATTTCCTTTAGGAATAACTAATCCTCTAAGTACATAATTTACATTATAGTAAGGAGTTTCCTTTCCATCAATATATGCTTTCCAACCATCTTTGTAATATATTTCTGAAAAAACAGCAAATTGCTCTTCTTTGGATACGGATTTATATACCAGTTCATTAATGGAGTATTTTTCTAATACTATGGTAGCAGTTGTATCTATCGTTCTAGGAAACTCAACGTTTTCTTTACTTAAATTTTTATTATAAACAGCTTCTTTTTTAGTGTTTATACTACTCAATGCCTTTATTTCTTCATCTGCTGAGTTTACTATAATCACCTTTTCTACAAACCATGCGTTTCCGTTGGCTGCTGGATTTTCTTGTACTTTTTCCTCTCCTACTATCAGGTATTTAGTATTGAGCATATTTAGTACTTCTCTATTATTTTTAGCTATCTGATAATCAAAAAGCTCTTGATAGCGTCGCATCTTTGCTGCATGATACCCCCCTATTGATTTATGAAAGTATGAGGTGCTTCCATCCATCATAGGATTGGTGGTAAAGTTACCTACTCGGTAATACGTTTTATCTTTTAAAATTTGTTGATCTGCTTTGGACGCTGTAAATGGCTTTTGTACTTTCCTTATTGTAGTAAAGTCTTCTTCATTTACGTACCTTTTATCTACAGATACAAGATCTACTATTATTAAAACTCCTAAAATCAGGAATACAGGAATTTGTTTTATTTTCCCTTTTAGAAAAAACCATAATGTTCCTACTGAAATGGCTACTAGTAATAAAGATCGTACACTGTCATCAAATAGCATTGATTTTCTGTCTGCCATTATTGCATCTAATAGTCCATTTAAACCATATTCCTTTTCCATAGATAAATATTGCCCATCTCTAAGCCCTTCAAATGGAAATAGACTGGTTCCGAAAAGCGCAAAAAAGAGAGCGATTCCTCCTGATATATACGCTGCTTTTTTTAAAGCGCCTTCCTTTTCTTTTAAAGAGACTTCTGATGATAAAAACTTTTTTAGGGCTAATATTCCTAATAATGGAATGCACAATTCTGCAATAACCTGAATGGAAGAAACTGCTCTGAACTTATTGTACAATGGAAAATAATCAATAAATAAATTGGTTAGTATTGAAAAATTTTTACCCCAACTCATTATAATTGAAAATATCGTTGCAGCAACTAACCAATGTTTTATTTTTCCTTGAATTAAAAAGATACCTAAAAAGAAAAGAAAACACACGATAGCTCCTATGTAAGCAGGTGCCTCTACAATGGGTTGAGTTCCCCAATAGGTAAATGCCTGATCTGTAATATACTTGGCTTGCCCCACTCCTACCTTTGGAGCTAAAAATTGATGCGTTTCTGAATTTTCTTCTAATTTTTCTATGGTACCTCCCCCCATAAAACGAGGAATAAATAGGTTAAAGGTTTCTGCGATTCCATAACTGTATTCAGTAATGTATTCATTGGAAAGCCCTGTGCTTTTCTTTTTCGGACTTCCATCAGGGGTAATCGTTAGCTCTGAGCTACTTCTTGTACTATAGTCAGCATACTCCTTCATTGATAATAAGCGAGTAGCATTTAGTCCCAACCCTAATACCAATGCTGTCAAGATAATTGCTGCTTGTTGTATAAAAACAGCTTGCTTTTTAACTTTTATAGCCTCTATTAATTCAACAATACCTAATATTAAAAGGATAAAACCTAAATAATAAGTCATTTGCGGGTGGTTCGTATTTATTTCTAAGCCCATAGCAATTCCTGTTACTAAAAAGCCTAACAAATAACGCTTTTGAAAAACTAATAAAACCCCTGCTATAACTACTGGCATATAAGCTATTGCATGTGCTTTAGCGTTATGACCTGCTCCAAATATAATAATGAGATAGGTAGATAACCCAAAAGATAATGCTCCTATAATGGCAAGCTTCCAATCAACTTTCAATACTATTAGTAAAATAAAAAAACCTATAAAATATAAAAACAAATAGTCTGCTGGTCTTGGTAAAAAGCGTAGCGCTTTGTCAACATACTTTATAAAATCATTCGGATAATAAGCGCTTACTTGGTATGAAGGCATACCGCTAAAGGCACTTCCTATCCAATAAGGTTCTTTGTTATTTTTAGCTCTATAATCGTTAAGCTCTTTAGACATTCCTATAAACTGGGTAATGTCTCCTTGCTTAATTCCTTTCCCACTAAGTACTGGTTTGAAATATATTAATGATGCTATTGCAAAAATAGCTACTGCTATGATGTATGGTATAAATTTATTTAATTTCATAGTTTTTTTAGTCTATTTCTTCAAAATCAATATATTCTCCTACGGAGTTATTACTTCCTTTATTACTTTTTGGTTTCTTATCTATTACAGTTTCTCCTTCTTTAGTAATATTTGCTTCTTGCTGCCCAAATTGAGCATTGGCTTTTTCTTGCATTTTACTCACCATCCTTTTCATTAAATAAGGTCCAAATAACTTCATTAAATATTTAAATGCGTAGTATATTAAAATAATAAAGAATATTGTTCGTAAAAAATTCATAGGTCCCGCTTCGTTTATAATTATCATAAATAAATAAAGTTCATAAAAAATAATCAAAAATAACAATTTGAAGTAAATGGTTGCGTTAAGAGTTTATAAAACTTATATGAGTATTCATATTTTTACAGTATGTTTGTATAATTGCTAAAAAATTGATTTTAAAGCATGGCTAAAAAACTTTTTTTATTATTTATTCTTCTTTCTCCATTATTGGTAAATGCGCAATATACTACTGTTATAAACTCTAATCGCCCTGGGGTTTCAGAAAGCCCATATAGTGTTGGATCGGGAATTTACCAATTTGAAACTAGTTTATTTTTTAGAAAGGCTAACAGCACACCTCTTTTTAGCAATCCGAAAGCTTTAGGACTTAATTTACTTTTTAGAACGAGCTTTCTTAGTGAGCGACTTGAATTCAATTTAAATACTACTTTTGAAAAAGATAATATTGCTTTTAGAAATGTTGTTGAATCTTTTTCTTTTAATAAAACAGGATTTAGTAGGTTTACTTTAGGTGCTAAATATTTGATCTATACTCCTACTTATACAGATAAATCTAAAGAAATAAGAAGCTGGAAAGCTAAGCATTCTTTTGATTGGAAGCGTTGGATTCCTCATATTGGAATTTATGCGGGGGCTAATTTCGGAAGCTTTTTAACAGATTATCATAATGAAGGAGGAATTACTCCTAGAGTTGGCCTGCTTTTACAAAACGAATTTTCACATAAGCTTTATATGATTACCAATGTGTTTTATAATAATATTGGTAGTGATTTTACTGAGTTTTCTTATGTGCTTTCTGGAACCTATAATTATAATGATTATTGGTCTGCTTTTGCTGAAATTCAACAAATTTTTAAAAAGTATGAGATCCATAATAGAATTGGTGCTGGAGTTGCGTATTTGTACAATCAAAATCTGCAAATAAATGCTTCTGTAAGAGGAGATTATTTAAAAGAGAATATTGGGTACTATGCCAGTATTGGTGTTTCTTATAGAATTAACAAACACGTGGATAAGTTTATAGAAATAGATAAACTTGGCAACAAAATTGAAGAAAATAAGCCTACTAAGTATAAAGAAAATAAGAATTTCTTTGGGCGATTATTGCATAAAATTGGTTCCATTTTTAAAGGGAAACCTAAAAATAAGGTGCCTTTAGATATTACCCCGAATGAAGAAGGTGCTGAAAAGGCACAAGGGAACACTAAAAGAAAAAGACAAAAATCATTGGTAGATGGTATTATTAAAGATGATAAGAAGGCTAAGAAGAAAACTATTAAAGAAAATGAAAAAGCTTTAAGAAAAGCAAAAAAAGCAAAAAGAAAGGCAGAAAAGAAGGCTTTAAAAAAGGCTGAAAAAGAAAAAAGAAAAGCAGAGAAAGAGTTACGTAAACTTGAAAAGAAACTTAAAAAAGAACAAGAAGCATTGGAAGGGGAAGCGCTAGAAAAAAAGTTTAATGACGAAAAAAAGAAAAAAGAAGAAGCTGAAAAGCTTGAAAAAGAAATAAAAGAACTTGAAGAGGAACTTAAAAAAGAGGAGGAACTCGAAAAAAAAGAAAAGGAAAAAGAGCAGGAGAATGAAAAAGAATAAACAATGACTTACATTTGCTGTATGATTCAGCTAAAAAAAATAACTTCAAAAAAGGAAATGAAACAATTTGTTACATTTCCTTTTTCACTTTATAAAAATAACAAATACTGGGTACCTCCTATTATTAAAGAGGAACTCGAAAACTTTGACCAAACTAAAAACCCTGTTTTTGAACATGTTAACGCTTCCTTTTTTATTGCTTTAAAAAATAATACAATTGTGGGACGCATTGCCATCATCATCAATCATTATGAAGTAGTGCAACAAGGCCTAAAAAAAGTACGTTTTGGTTGGTTTGATGTTATTGATGATCTTGAGGTTTCTAAAGCACTTATTAACAAAGTTAAAGAAATAGGGCTAGAAAATGGTTTGGAATATATGGAAGGCCCTATTGGATTTAACAATTTAGATAAAACCGGCGTTTTAATAGAAGGGTTTGATCATATTGGTACCATGATTACATGGTACAACCACCCTTATTATAAAGATCATTTAGAAGCCCTTGGCTTCCAGAAGGAAAAGGAATATTTAGAAAACAAGTTTGAGTTTAAAAATGTAAATGCTGCTTACTATGCTAGAATAGCCAACATTATTAAGAAAAGATACCAATTAAAAGCTCTTAATTTTTCTGCTACTAAAGATATTATGCCTTATGTTGATGAAATGTTTGAGGTATTTAGTGAGTCGTATTCAAAACTTTCTACTTTTGTTCCTATTTCAGATGCGCAGATACAATATTTCAAAAAAAAGTACATCAGCTTCATCAATCCTGAATATATTAAATTTGTACTAGACCAAAATCATAAAATTGCTGCCTTTGCCATTGTCATGCCTTCCTTTTCTGAGGCTTTGCAAAAAGCCAAAGGAAAACTCTTTCCTTTTGGTTTGTTTCACCTGTTAAAAGCAAGAAAAAATGCTAAAGATGTTACTTTTTATTTAATTGGTGTGCATCCTGATTACCAAAACAAAGGCGTTACGGCTATCATATTTGATGAATACGCAAAAACTTTTGCTCCAAAAGGTATTCAAACCTGTATCAGAACACCTGAACTAGAAGATAATGAAGCCATTAATAAGCTCTGGAAAGATTTCAACCCTATAACACATAAAAGAAGAAGAACTTATACACTAAAATTATAATGCAACTTTTTTACAATCCTCAAATTTTAAAAGACACTAAGCTAATTACCTTTAGTAAAGATGAAAGCAGACATATTGTTAGAGTCTTAAGAAAAAAAGAGCAAGATACGCTACATATTACTAATGGTAAAGGGTACTTGTTTACCGCTAAAATTACTATTGCTAGTGATAAAAAATGTATTGCTGCTATTGTCAAAACAGAGCAAAAAGAAAAGCACTGGAATTATTATTTACACGTTGCTATTGCTCCTACCAAAAATAACGATCGCCTTGAATGGTTTTTAGAAAAGGCTACTGAAATTGGCATTGATGAAATTACGCCTATCATATGCCAAAACTCTGAACGAAAAATAGTTAAAATGGAGCGATTAGAAAAAATCATCCATGCAGCCGCAAAACAGTCACTAAAATACACAATACCTATATTAAACCCACCTCTAAAATTTACTGACTTCATACAACAAGATTTTGATGAAAAGGTATGTATTGCTCATTGTGGAGAGGGAAATAAAACATTGTTGAAAAATATAGTTACTCCCACTGAGAAGCTTACTATTTTTATTGGCCCTGAAGGTGATTTTTCTTCAGAAGAAATACAACAATCTATTGAAAAAGGATTCCTAGCCATTTCTTTAGGAAAAAGCCGTTTAAGAACTGAAACCGCTGGTCTAATGGCTGTGCAAAACATAGCTTTCATTAATCAATAAAATATTTCGTATTTTTACCTCCCTAACAAACTTATTTACAATTGAATACTACTGATTTATTTAATCTTTTCCTATTAGTAAGTGCTATACATGGCTTTGTTTTTTCTTTTATCCTTTTTTGTTCTAAAAATGGGAAAGATAGAAGTATGCTATTTCTTAACTTACTAATACTCTCTATTTCTCTAAACAACATACAATCTTGGGCACTAGCAGAGCATTTATTTCAACATAAATTTATGCTCGATTATATACAAGTTCCTTGGCATTTTTTAGTAGCTCCTTTCTTTTATATGTTTTTAATTCATTATTTAGACATTGCTGAAAGATCTTTTAATATTTTAACGTATATAGCTCCCATTTTTATTTTAACAATTGCATCGCAAATTACTTTTGTTTTTTATTTCAATGATAAAGCAACCAACACTGAACTTGATTTTTTATATGAAAAATACACTTCTTTTGAAGAAATTTTCAGCCTCTTAGTTTCTATTGGCATTTTTAGTTTTTCTTTTTATACACTTTATAAAAAAGAAAAACTTTTTCCTAAGATATTAGCCTTTGATGACTTGCAATGGATTTATAGTTTCTTTAAAATAGGTTTTATAATGTACCTGCTTTGGATAACTGCTTTGGTCATAAAAGTTAATTTAAATTTTAGTGGTTTTTTATTTTCTTATTATCCTCTTCGTATTGCAACCACCATTTTAACTTATTGGCTAGGCTATCAAGGTTTTGTTCAGCTAAGAATTTTAAAAGAGCGAGAGCAAATTAGAAACTCATTGCCTTTTTTAGCCACGAATAGTAATGTTGTTTATGATACTATTGATGTAAGTGATACGATTAGTGAAGAAGCAGAAAAACAGCACGATCAGTTCCAAAAAATCGACCTTTTTATAAAAAGCAAGAAGAAATTTCTGCTTCCAAAGTACACTTTACAAAATTTATCAAAAGATTTAAACCTTAGCCCTAGTACCTTATCTTCTATTATAAATAACAATGCTAACAAGAGTTTTGTGGACTATATTAATCAAATGAGAGTGAATCAAGCGAAGGAATTATTAACTTCTTCAAAATATGAACAATACACTGTTACTTCAATAGGGTTAGAGTCTGGGTTTAACTCCAAATCTTCTTTTTATGCGGTATTCAAAAAACATATGAATTGTACCCCTGAACGATACAAAAACTTGCATATTTAGTAAAATACTTTTCTGAAAGTAGTCCGAAAACGTCCAAATTGGATGATTTCGGACTCTCTTATCGGAATTCTTATCTACATTTGGAAAAGTCTTAACAATCTAAGATTATTATTTTAAAGTATTGAAGGGCTTTAAATTTTTGAAGGGAAATTAGCTAACAAACTAATGGGATTTATTCTCAATGTAGAAGGGAAAGTTATTAAAAGACACTATTCGTATGATAGTGTCTTTTTTGTTATAAATATTCCTATATTGCATACAAACTAGTATGATAATCATGAAGAATTTTTTATTTCTTATTTCCTTCCTTTTGCTTTCTTTTTTCTCATTCTCACAACAGGTAGCTATTTTAAAATATCATGGTGGAGGTGATTGGTATGCCAATCCTACTGCCCTTCCTAATTTGATTGAGTTTTCAAATCAATATGCACATACAAAAATTAACAAAACAATCCTAACTATTACTCCTGATAGCGAAGATTTATACAACTGCCCTATCCTTTTTATGACGGGGCATGGAAATGTTTTTTTTTCTGATGAAGATCTTCAAAATTTAAAAATGTATTTAATGTCTGGAGGCTTTTTACATATTTCTGATAATTATGGACTCGATAAACATATCCGAAGAGAGTTAAAAAAACTATTTCCTATGTTAAGTCTTCAAGAAATCCCTAAAGAACATCCTATATATCACCAAACATTTTCTTTTCCTAAGGGAATGCCTAAGATTCATGAACATGATAAAAAGCCGCCTCAAGGTTTTGGCCTATTTTATGAAGGTAGGTTAATTGTATTTTATGATTATGAAAGTGATCTTAGTGATGGTTGGGAAGATTCTGAAGTACATCATAATCCTAAACATGTACGACAAAAAGCGCTTCAAATGGGAAGTAACATTATTGAATATGCTTTCAAAAACTAAGTTTTATAGCTTTTAAAACCATTGCAATAACTCCTTATTATTTGACGTATTTACTTGTTGTTAGAAAATGAGTGCAACTCGTCGATAGTTTCTTTTATTTGGACTAATATTCGTAAAATAAAGACTTATTTCTAGCTATTTTTATCTTATAGTTTAGTTAGTTATAAGAAAAGAAGTTTGATCCGGGGGGACAGCTTCTTTTCTCATTTTAGAGACAACTAATAAATCCAAGCACTTCGTTTCATAAATATAAAAACTATGAATCCTCTTAAACTCTTTTCATACCAAGCCCCCTACTACCCAACGATACTTTTAACCTCTTTAACTATTACTATAAAAAACTTTCTCAGTACTAACTATATTTATGCATTATAGTTTTGTTTTCATTAAGAAAGAGACTTTGCCTAAAAGGCTGGTTTCTTTCTTTTTTGTATAAATTTATACCATTACGCGCTCTAAATACTTTCAAACCAGTTGCGTTCTTCTTATTTAAAGCGCTCTACTATCTCATAAGACTATCCTCCTAACCGTCTGAGGCTTCTAGAAAAATTCATATCCAAAAAGTTACTTTTTATATTCTTTTAAAATGGCATGTCTTTATTCCTTCTTTTCTCTTACTTTTATTTATAGAAAGAAAACCGCCTTTTATCGATACTTTTTACCCATTGAACTTCCTTATAAGAAAAAGCGAACCTCTTAAACTATATTTGTTATATAGTTTTGTTTTTATAAGGAAAGAAGCTTATGCTAATTAAATAAGTTTCTTTCTTTTTTTATATTAACTTCAATCAAAACTAGACATTCCAGCTATTATATTAAAGTATTAATTTCCATTTATTGAAAATACCATGCATCTCATCCATACTATGGGGCAATCAATCTAAATGGATTAAAAAATAGTGGTATTCAACACTATATTTGCCATATATAGTTTAGTTATTTATTAAAAAAAAGAAGCTCAATCCGGGGGGATGGCTTCTTTTTTACTTTTCAAATACCCTATTAGAAAGAATTGAATACTTATTTGCCTCATAAAAAGCTGGCTCGTAATAGCCTTTTAGTGAAAGAAAATACCTCTTCAACGGTATCATAATTCAGCTCGTCTAATTTAGGCAGCAGCTTCTCCTTTTGAGAGTATATTTACCACATAGTTTAGTTAGTTATAAGAAAAAAAGAAGCTCAATCCGGGGGGATGGCTTCTTTTTTACTTTTCAAATACCCTATTAGAAAGAATTGAATACTTATTTGCCTCATAAAAAGCTGGCTCGTAATAGCCTTTTAGTGAAAGAAAATACCTCTTCAACGGTATCATAATTCAACTCGTCTAATTTAGGTAGCAACTTCTCCTTTTGAGAGTATATTTACCACATAGTTTAGTTAGTTATAAGAAAAAAAGAAGCTCAATCCGGGGGGATGGCTTCTTTTTTACTTTTCAAATACCCTATTAGAAAGAATTGAACTACTTATTCGCCTCATAAAAAGCTGGCTCGTAATAGCCTTTTATTGAAAGAAAATACCTCTTCAACGGTATCATAATTCAGCTCGTCTAATTTAGGTAGCAGCTTCTCCTTTTGGGAGTATATTTACCACATAGTTTAGTTAGTTATAAGAAAAAAAGAAGCTCAATCCGGGGGGATGTCTTCTTTTTTACTTTTCAAATACCCTATTAGAAAGAATTGAACTACTTATTCGCCTCATAAAAAGCTGGCTCGTAATAGCCTTTTATTGAAAGAAAATACCTCTTCAACGGTATCATAATTCAGCTCGTCTAATTTAGGTAGCAGCTTCTCCTTTTGAGAGTATATTTACCACATAGTTTAGTTAGTTATAAGAAAAAAAGAAGCTCAATCCGGGGGGATGGCTTCTTTTTTACTTTTCAAATACCCTATTAGAAAGAATTGAATACTTATTTGCCTCATAAAAAGCTGGCTCGTAATAGCCTTTTAGTGAAAGAAAATACCTCTTCAACGGTATCATAATTCAACTCGTCTAATTTAGGTAGCAACTTCTCCTTTTGAGAGTATATTTACCACATAGTTTAGTTAGTTATAAGAAAAAAAGAAGCTCAATCCGGGGGGATGGCTTCTTTTTTACTTTTCAAATACCCTATTAGAAAGAATTGAACTACTTATTCGCCTCATAAAAAGCTGGCTCGTAATAGCCTTTTATTGAAAGAAAATACCTCTTCAACGGTATCATAATTCAGCTCGTCTAATTTAGGTAGCAGCTTCTCCTTTTGGGAGTATATTTACCACATAGTTTAGTTAGTTATAAGAAAAAAAGAAGCTCAATCCGGGGGGATGGCTTCTTTTTTACTTTTCAAATACCCTATTAGAAAGAATTGAACTACTTATTTGCCTCATAAAAAGCTGGCTCGTAATAGCCTTTTACTGAAAGAAAATACCTCTCCAACGGTATCATAATTCAGCTCGTCTAATTTAGGCAGCAGCTTCTCCTTTTGAGAGTATATTTACCACATAGTTTAGTTAGTTATAAGAAAAAAAGAAGCTCAATCCGGGGGGATGGCTTCTTTTTTACTTTTCAAATACCCTATTAGAAAGAATTGAACTACTTATTCGCCTCATAAAAAGCTGGCTCGTAATAGCCTTTTAGTGAAAGAAAATACCTCTTCAACGGTATTATAATTCAGCTCGTCTAATTTAGGTAGCAGCTTCTCCTTTTGGGAGTATATTTACCACATAGTTTAGTTAGTTATTAAAAAAAGAAGCTCAATCCGGGGGGATGGCTTCTTTTTTACTTTTTAAACACCTTATTAGAAAGAATTGAATACTTATTTGCCTCATAAAAAGCTGGCTCGTAATAGCCTTTTATTGAAAGAAAATACCTCTTCAACGGTATCATAATTCAGCTCGTCTAATTTAGGTAGCAGCTTCTCCTTTTGGGAGTATATTTACCACATAGTTTAGTTAGTTATTAAAAAAAGAAGCTCAATCCGGGGGGATGGCTTCTTTTTTACTTTTCAAATACCCTATTAGAAAGAATTGAATACTTATTTGCCTCATAAAAAGCTGGCTCGTAATAGCCTTTTAGTGAAAGAAAATACCTCTTCAACGGTATCATAATTCAGCTCGTCTAATTTAGGTAGCAGCTTCTCCTTTTGGGAGTATATTTACCACATAGTTTAGTTATTTATTAAAAAAAGAAGCTCAATCCGGGGGGATGGCTTCTTTTTTACTTTTTAAACACCTTATTAGAAAGAATTGAACTACTTGTTCATTTCATTCTCCTTAAAAAAAGGACGTTTCGACTATACCTTCATTTCATTTATCTTTTTTCTTCATAAATCCATGTTTTTCTGAGCTATATTCGTCGTATAGTTTAGTTTGTTAGCAGGAAAGGAAGCTTAATTCAATGTAACATAAGCTTCTTTTCTATGTTCAAACTATAGTATCTTAATCGAGAATCGCATGCTGAATATCTTCTTGTATCTTAGTTCTCATATTTGTTTTTACTAAAGTTCTATTTCGCATGGTAGGATACACTCTATTAGACAAAAAAACATACACAATATCGCTTTCTGGATCTGCCCAAGCATAAGTTCCTGTAAAACCACTATGTCCAAAACTTTTATCAGAAACACAACCACATGTTGGTTTTTCTTTAGGGTTTATTTGCGGTTTATCAAACCCCAATCCTCTACGAACCTTTTTATTCGCATAGTATCTTTTATTGTATTTTTTTATTGTTGCTGGTTTTAGATATGTTTTTCCCCCATAAGTTCCTTTTTGCAAATACATTTGCATAATTTTGGCAACATCATTTGCATTTGCAAATAGTCCTGCATGGCCACCTACCCCTCCCTGCATAGCAGCTCCCATATCATGAACATATCCATGCACTAATTGATTTCTATAATAAGTATCTTTTTCTGTAGGTACTATTTCCGATTTTTTAAATTTCTCTAAAGGTAAATAAGAAGTACGATTTGCTCCTAAGGAAGCATAAAACTCTTCATCTACTAAATTGTTTAAAGGTTTTTTATATTTCTTTTCTAAAGCTCTTTTTAAAAGATAATATCCTAAATCGCTATACTTATAATCTTTACGCTCTCTTTGATCTGCCTCTTTTATATATTTATAAATAGAATCCTTATAACTTTTATCCAAATACAAATTCTTAGCTACTTTTATTTGGTATTTACTAGACTTTCGAGAACGGTATAATGCCGTTAAATTTTTTCTAGTAACACTATCTTGCGTTTTTCTATAGAAAGGAATCCAAGCTTTTAATCTCCCCATATGAGAAAGAACCTCCTTTATTTCCACCGTATCTTTATTGGTTCCTTTAAGAGAAGGTAACACCTCTTGCAAACTAGAATAAATGGATATTTTTTTATCTTCATCAGCCTTCATTATCATTGGAAGCGATGCTAATATTTTAGTTAGTGAAGCCAAATCATAAATATCTGTTTCTTTTACTTTTCTCTTTTTTAGATGGGTATGATATCCAAAGGTTTTATTATAAATTATCTTTCCATGCCTCGCTACAATTACTTGCCCTCCTGGGGCCATTTTTTCTTGTAAGATCGTATCTATTCGCTTATCTATTTCCGATAACTTTTCTGATGACATTCCTACTTCTTCTGGTATCGTATATTGCAACCTATTTAACTTTGGAGTTATAATACCTGTTCCTTCTTTAAACTTCCTTTTAATAGAAACCGGCAACTTTCCTTTTAAGGCAATGCCTCCAAAAATTGCTTGTGCTGAAAGCTCCTGAGATAATATACTATTTTGATACGATACAATTACCCCTTCTATATTCTTAAATGTTTTGATTTTTAATAAGCTATAAGGACTTGCAAAAACATCAAGAATAACTGTCTTTTTCCTTGCTATTTCTTGCAACCACACTAAATCTTTATTTGAAAACTTATACGATTTCCATGGGGTCGCATTTGATTTATGAAATCCAATAATTACTAAATTATATGGACTTAATTTATGGATAAGGTTACTTAAATTACTATCAGATACCGTAGTTACTTCTGTGTACTTTTTTAGCATGCTTGAAAAATGATTCCCTTTTGCATCTCCTAATGCTACGTAAGCAATTTTCTTATCTTTTAAATCTCTTACAGGAATTTCTTCCGATTTATTTTTCAGAACCGTTATCGCATTTTTTATTAATTTTCTATGAAGTACCTCATCTTCTAAACTATTTAATTCTTCCTGTAAATCATCTAAAGAAATAGGCTTATAAGCATGCAGTCCTACTAAGTATTTTGCGCTAAGAATTTTCCTAACAGATCTTTCTATCCTTTCTTCTGATAAAATACCACTTTTTATAGATTTCTTTATCAATTGTACTGATTTAGGAATGTCTTGGGGTATTAATAAAAGGTCATTTCCTGCTTGAATTGCTGCTAGGTTTATTTCTGCCGAAGAAGAATAATTAGCCGCTCCTTTCATATTCAACCCATCAGTAATTACCAAACCTAAAAAACCTAATTTTTGTTGTAATAAATTTGTAACAACACTAGGGGATAACGATGATGGCAGTTTTCTGTTTGCTTCTAAATCAGGAATACTTAAATGGGCAGTCATCACACTTCCTACTCCTGCATCAAATAACTTTCTAAAAGGGTATAACTCCACAGAATCCAATCGTTGTTCTGTAAAATTAATCGTAGGCAAAGTATGATGAGAATCTGTTGCCGTGTCTCCATGCCCTGGAAAATGTTTTGCATTTGCCAACACCCCTACACGTTGCATTCCTTTTGTAAAAGCTATTGCTTTTTCCGCTACATTTTCTTTACTTTCTCCAAAAGAACGGTTTCCTATAATAGGGTTATTAGGATTTGTATTTACATCTACTACAGGTGCAAAATTAATATGAATCCCTAATCGCTTACAATGTTGCCCTAGTCGCTCTCCAAATTCCTCTATCAGTGATAAGTCTTGTATAGCTCCTAAAGTCATATTCCAAGGAAAACGATAAGTGTTTTTTAAACGCATATCCAATCCCCATTCCCCATCAAAACCTATCATTAAAGGAAGTTTGGACAGTGCTTGATATTTATTATTTAATAGCGCCTGTTTTTTGGGAGTTCCTTGCATAAAAATCAAATTACCTATATGGTACTTTTTGATCATATCTGTAATAAACTTTTCGTGCTTTACTCCTTTATTTGAATAGGCCTGCACCATAAAAAGCTGCCCAATCTTTTCATCAATAGTCATGGAGCTAATAATGCTATCTACCCATTTCTCTTGTTTTACAACATCGTGTGCTCTCAACGGGGCAATACTTTGCGCTTGTACAGCAAGTATCCCTATCATTAAAAGACATAATGAAAGTATTCTTCTCTTCATATTTCTAAATTTACCCTTGGTTACAACAATACGTTGTTTTTGATCAATTTTTATACCAAAAAACGTTTATGCCAACTTTGATCTGCTGGAACTTCCCATTTTGTTTCAAAGTCTTCTTTTGTGTTGACCATATTGTTAAATACAATTGTATTTGATGTTATTTTTTGCGCTTTGGCAAACTTTTGAAACTCTGATAATTTTAAAATATTGATCATGTTCCTATCCTTAAAAGACACATTCATTTTATCCATAAAATCGATTTTGAGCATCTCTTCAATACCTTTCACAAAACGAACAGAAGCATCTATAGAACACCCAGAAACATTGTTAAAACTTTCATCTACTGCTAATACTAAAAAATGATTGTATTTGATAATAAATGACCCTCTTAAATCATCTCCATGGCGAGTCCATTGATTGATAAATTCTGTTGCCTTTTCTGATATTATTTCTACCTCTTTAGTGGTTAATTCTCTATTAGATTGATACACCCAAATACGAGCATTATGAGGTAATTCTTTATAAGTTGTGTACATTGTTATATTATTAAGTATCTTTTTTACTAAAAAACAGTTACAATATTTTTTATCTTAAATTAAACTTTTGTTGTAAAGCTTTTAGTTTTTCTTCATCAGTCATCTTTTTTTTAGGAACTGACATTCGTTGCTTAATTTCCTTTAGCACTTTTTTAGTATATAAAGGAAAGTCTGCATTTTGAATCCATGCATTATACCCTGGGTTTTCTTTTAATACTTCTTCTACCACCCTTCCTTTATACTTTCCGAATGAAAATATTTCTTCATCATTTTCATTAAACAATACAAACCCTGCAAAGTCGGCACGTTTTCCGTGTGTTGAAAATTCACTCAATGCTGCTACTGTATTTTCTATATCATCATATTTATCTAACTGCGCTAATAAAATTTCGTAAGTAGCATTTGTATCTGCTTCTGCTCCATGGGCTCCTACCAATTCTTTTCCACAATAAAATTCATATCCAGCACTCAATGTTCGCTGCTCCTTTTTATGATAAATTACTTGCACATCAATAGCCTTACGATCTTTCATATTAAAATCAATACCTGCTCTTAATAGTTCTTCTGCTAGTAACGGAATATCAAATCGATTAGAATTAAATCCAGCTAAATCAGCATCAGCAATCATTGCATTAATCTGAGGAGCTAATGTTTTAAAAGTAGGCTCATTAACTACTTTTTCATTGGTGATTCCATGGATATCTGAGGATTCTTTCGGAATTTCTATTTCAGGATTTACTAACCATGTTTTACTTTCTTTGTTTCCATTTGGAAATACTTTTAATATAGATATTTCTACAACCCTATCCTTGGCTATGTTAACGCCTGTAGTTTCTAAATCAAAAAATATAATTGGTTTTGTTAATTTTAAATTCATGTGATATCGTAAAATAGAAAAAAGGAAGGCATTACTCATACCATACTTTCTTCTTATAAATTATTTATTCGTTTCTTAATTGTTCTTTAAATGCTGCTACTTGTGATTGCATCTTAGCTGACAATAGAGGTTCTTTAAACCCATATTTTGTTAGTTCTTCTAATAAAATTTCAGCTACAATGTATCTAGATGTTTTTTTATCATCTGCTGGTATTACAAACCACGGGGCATAGTTTGTAGATGTTTTGTTTAATACCTCTTCGTAACAAAACTGATACCGCTCCCACAGCTTACGCTCTTCAAGATCTCCCGCAGAAAATTTCCAGTTTTTTTCAGGAAGATTCAGTCTTCTTAGCAACCTATTTTTTTGCTCTTCTTTTGATAAATTTAAAAAAAACTTTAAAATAATCGTTCCATTTTCTGAAACATGTTTTTCAAACTCATTGATTCGTTCCATTCTTTTTTCATAAAAAGCATCATCCAAATCATCAATAGTTTTAACTGTAGGAATGTTTTCTGAAAATATATATTCAGGATGAACTCTTGTTACTAGCACATTTTCATAATGCGTTCTATTAAATACTCCTACTTTTCCTTTTGCTGGTAAGGCAATATAATGTCGCCATAAAAAATCATGCTTTAATTCCAATGCTGTGGGTACTTTAAAACTATGCACTTCTACACCTCTAACATTGCATTGTTTGAATACTTCACGTATTAAGCTGTCTTTCCCAGAAGTATCCATTCCTTGAAGGCAAATAAGTACACTATATTTTCCTTCTGCGTACATTGTATTTTGAAGCTCGCCTAACTTCTTTCGTATCTTTTTCAATTTTTTATCAGCATCCTCAATCACTTCATACGTTACAGATTCTTTTAATTGAACCTCTTCAATTATCCTATATTTTGCTGAATCCATGCTTATCCATCTAAATTATTTTCTAAAGGTATAAAATTACCCTTTTCTATTATTGTTTTTTTCTGTTGAATCATCAATTTTAACAATTATTACACCTTTCCTTTTTTAGAATTGTTTTATAGTTTTATCCGCTTTCAAAAAATAAAGCAAACTTAGCAATGTAACCGTATATAAAAACGATATTAAGCAATAGTTTCTATTTCTTTTTTACTAAATAGTTTACAAAACTAAGGTTTAATTTTATATAAGATGACAGTGCACAGCAATAAACAAATAAAAAAAGTTGTTTTTTTTATAGAAAACTAATAATTTTATCCTAAAATTCTAAACTTAATTATTCCCCCATGAAACAAAAAGAATTACACTACAAAAATTTTGCTTATTTTTCAATAAACTTTTACATATTCATTTCTCTTATTAGCTAAAAGTTAGTTATTCTCATTGCCTTTTTTTGAATAAAACACTATTTTCTAGTAATTTTTAATTCATTATTTGATGCTACAGGAGTTTCTTGTACCCATTCATTTAGGCTCTATAGCGTTTTACAACGCACAATAAATCAAAAAAATAATCGTTTATCATACTTATAACTAAACAATTAAACCCCATGAAAAAATATCTCTTTTTATTTTTAACAAATGCCTTACTCTTTATTTCTTGCAGTAAGGAAAGTCAATCAAGAGCTAATTCTAGAGCTATCACTGTGTTCAATCAAGCTTATCAAGAAAATTATGAAAAAGACAAAATTCCTGAAATTTTAGTAAGAGCTAGAAATGCATATGTATTGATCGATCCTTTTCAAGAAAACATTGCGCAATCTGTTGCTGATATAAAAGCACATAACAACAAAGTAGGTGCTTATATTAGTATCGGTACTGGTGAGATTTTTAGAGCTGACTTTTCTAAGATAAAGCCTTTTTTAGTAAAAAAAGCTTGGTCGCGATGGAATCAAGAATACTTTGTAAACTCTACAACTACAGGAATACTTGACATTATGAAAGCTCGAATAGATCAAATAGCCTCTTGGGGATGCGACTGGGTTGAGTTTGACAATATGGATTGGTTTGCCGATAAGAAACTGAAAGAAGAATATGGATTTCAAGTTACTGAGGAAGAAGGAATCGCTTATTTTCAAGCACTTTGTGATTATGTTCATAAGAAAGGTATGAAATGTATGGCGAAAAATACGGTAAAAAATGCTGAAAACTTTGATGGTGTTTTATATGAATCTCATAATTACAATAAAAATTGGTGGATTGAATCTGACGCTCTAGAGTTTTTAAAGCAAGGAAAATTAGTAATCGTAAATCACTATAACGAACCTGATTGCGGCGAGGCTTACTTAGAATATACGAATATTTACAGTCCTAACTTATCTTTTATTTGTGAAGATGCAAATTTACAACGATACGTTCACTATTAAAAAAGACTTTCCCTTTTATAGTATTTCATAAGCCTCTTTTTAGAGGCTTTTTTTAGCTCTTTAATTTCACTCTTCTTTTTGAAATTCAAATACAGAAGTGGTTGCAACTTTTTTTGATGCCTGCAAAGCTGTCTTATTTCTCCCTAATTTTAGCTTTTTTTCACAACGTAGCGAAGGCTATATTACTCAAAAAAGACGTATTAGGATAAAAAACCCTAAATTTTCGCTTCAAAACAAAAAGTTGAAATCACTTCACAATATAAAGCGTTGCTTTCATTATAAAAGGCTCTTTATTAGTGAATCACTTTTAAAAAGAATCCTTACAATTTTGTATCTTGCTCCCTGAATATGATACAATTTATACTTAACAATCAGATTATCAAAACATCTGTAAAAACAGGAGTTACTTTGCTCGATTTTATTAGAAATCACAAACAACTAAAAGGTACTAAAATAGGCTGTAGAGAAGGCGATTGTGGAGCTTGTACCGTTTTAGTAGGTACTCCTAATAATAATTCCATTACTTATAAAAGCATTACTTCTTGTATATCTCCTTTAGGAAATGCAAACGGCAAACATATTGTTACTATAGAAGGTATTAATTTACCGAATAACTTATTAAATGTAACTCAAAAAGCAATGGTAAGTAATTATGCTACTCAGTGCGGTTTTTGTACCCCTGGTTTTGTGGTATCTATGACAGGATTTGCTTTAAATAATGATAAAACAACTACTTGCAACGATGCTATTAGTGGAAATATTTGTAGGTGCACAGGCTATAAATCTATTGAAAAAGCAGGTATTGAAATAACTCATAAACTGCAACAAAAAAATGATAATGCTCCCCTAAAATGGCTAATCAAAGAGGGGTTTCTTCCTGATTATTTTGAAAGCATTCCTCAACGCTTAAAAGCACTACTAAACAACTCAGGTAATGCATCTACGTCGCCTTCTTTAAATAGCACTAAAGTTGCTAACGGAACAGATGTGTATGTACGTTACGCCGACCAAATGGCACAAGAAAATATTTGTTTACTTGCCAACAATCCTACTCTAAAAGGTATTTCCTTTACAGAAAATACCTGTTCTTTACGCGCCAACACAACCGTTACTGAAATCTTAGAGAACAAACAACTAGAAGGTTTCTTTCCTAAGTTAAAACAATTTTTAAAGTTGGTTTCTTCTGAGCAAATTAGGAATATGGGAACTATTGGAGGTAATTTTGTTAATGCTTCTCCTATTGGAGATATGTCTATTTTCTTTTTAGCATTGAATGCAAACTTAACTATTCAAAATAAAAATGGGGTAACAAGGAAAATCTCTTTTTATAATTTTCATAAAGATTATAAGGTTTTTGATTTAGAGCATGATGAAATTCTCAAAGAAATTTCATTCAAAACTCCTAAAGTCTATGATTTCTTTAACTTCGAAAAAGTAAGTAAACGTACTCATTTAGATATTGCTAGTGTTAATTCTGCTGGTAGTATAAGTGTAAAAAACAATTGTATCACAGAAGCCCATTTTTCTATGGGAGGTGTGGCCGCCATTCCTAAATATCTTCATAAAACAAATGCTTACCTAATAGGAAAGCAACTTTCCAATGAAACAGTAAAAGAAGCTGAAAAAATATTACAATTAGAAATTTCTCCAATAAGCGATGTTAGAGGAACTGCCACTTATAAACGCTTATTAGCCAGACAACTCTTCTTTGCACATTTTCTTGAATTATTTCCTAATCAAATTGATATTAATAAACTAACTGCCTAATGAAAACCATGAAAAATATTGACAGTTTTACACACGTTAGAGGTACATCATTATTTGTTGACGATTTAATGCTAAGGCAAGATGCTTTGATTGGGTTATGCTTTGACTCTCCTAAAGCTCATGGAAAAATAAAAAATGTAAACTATACCAAAGCGGAAGCTTTAGATGGTGTTGTAAAAATATTCACTTACAAAGATATATTAGGAGAAAATCAAATTGGAGGAATTATACCTGACGAACCATTATGGGCAGAGGACGAAGTACATTTCTGGGGGCAACCAATAGCTTTTATAGTTGCTGAAAGTGAGGCTATTGCCAAACAAGCAAGAGCTTTAATTGAAATTGATATTGAGGAGTTACCAGTTATCACCACCGCAAAAGAAGCTAAAGAAAAGGAACATTTTATCAATGCTCCTCGCTCTTTTAAGCTAGGAAATTCTGACAAGGCTTTTTCTGATTGCGAATATGTTTTTGAAGGAGAAACTTTTTCAAATGGTCAAGAACATTTGTACCTAGAAACACAAGGCTGCTATGCGATTCCTCAAGAAAATGGAACTATCAAATTGATTTCGTCAACTCAAGGGCCTACTGCTGTTCAAAAAACAGCTGCTAAGGTATTAGGCATTCCAATGCATAAAATAGAGGTAGATGTAATTCGTCTTGGTGGTGGTTTTGGCGGAAAAGAAGACCAGGCAACTCCTTGGGCTGTTATGGCAGCTGTAGCCGTACAACACTTGAATCGCCCTATTAAGTATATGCTAAATCGGCATGATGATTTACGAATGACAGGAAAACGTCATCCTTATACTTCTTTTTACAAAATCGGATTGACTAAAGATTTAAAAGTAAAAGCTTTTGAGGTGTCTTTTTTACAAAACTCTGGCGCCGCTGCTGATTTGTCTCCTGCAATTGCTGAAAGAACGCTGTTTCATGCAACCAATAGCTATTTTATTCCTAATGTAAGCACTACGGTTTATAGCTGTAAAACGAACTTACCTCCCAATACTGCTTTTAGAGGTTTTGGAGGTCCACAAGGAATGTTTGTTATTGAAAGTGCTATTGCAAATGCTGCCGATAAAATAGGAGTTTCTAAAATACAAATACAAGAAGCTAACTTATTAAGCGAGAATGATGAGTTTTCATACGGACAAATAGCTACGCAAGTAGAAGCTAAGAATACTTGGTTTACTGCTAAAGAAAAATTTAATCTAGAAAAACTAACACAAGATGTTACCGCTTTTAATCAAAAAAACAAGCATTATAAAAAAGGAATTTCTTTAATGCCAATTACTTTTGGTATTTCATTTACCAACACCCCCATGAATCATGCACGCGCTTTGGTTCATATTTATCAAGATGGCAGTGTAGGAATTTCTACTGGTGCCGTAGAAATGGGGCAAAGTGTAAATACTAAAATGCTACAAGTTGCACAATCTATTATGGGAATATCTCCTAATAAGATAAAATTAGAAACCACCAATACGACTCGTGTAGCCAACACTTCTCCTACCGCTGCTAGTTCTACTGCTGATTTGAATGGTAAAGCTGTTGAAATGGCTTGCAATGCTTTGATAGAAAGATTAACCCGAGTAGCTGCTCAAATACTTTCTTCAAAAAAAGAAACCATCACATTTCAAAATGATGCGATTCTTGTAGCTGGTGAAAAAACGACTCTTTCTTGGGAAGCATTAATTGCTGAAGCAATGCTTCAACGTGTAGCGCTTTCTGAAAATGCTCATTATGCCACTCCTATAATTCATTTTGATAAGACTAAAGAAAAAGGGCATCCTTTTGCCTATCATGTATATGGTACGGCTATCACCTGTGTTACAGTAGATTGCTTACGAGGTACTTATGAAGTAGATGCCGTAAAAATTGTGCATGATTTTGGTATTTCTATGAATTTAGGTATTGATATTGGTCAAATAGAAGGCGCACTAGCACAAGGTATCGGATGGATGACTATGGAAGAAATCGCATATAATAAAGAAGGAAAATTATTATCTAATGCTTTATCCACCTATAAAGTTCCTGATATTTTTTCTGCACCAAAAACAGTAGAAATAATCCCTGTAGTAACAAAAGGAAACGATATGGCTATTCAAAAATCAAAAGCTGTGGGAGAACCTCCTTTAATGTACGGAATTGGTACTTATTTTGCAATTCAACAAGCTGTAAAAGCATTCAATTCTAAACATACGTTGAAATTTCATGCTCCTTTTACTCCTGAAAAGGTATTAATGGCACTCTATGAAACTACATAAGGTTTTTATAATTAACTTTTTAATCGGTTCACCATTTTAAATTCAATTACTCTGAAATATACGCAACAAAACATACTCAAAGGAGCTGTTATTTATAGTACTGGAGATACTATTGCAGCTCTTTTATTACATGATTTTTCTCTGTATAGAATGCTCGGAATGCTCCTGATTGGAGCTACTATCTACGCCTTTGAAATTCCTAATTATTTCACTTGGATTGATCAAAAAACCGTTTCTTTAAACGGTTTTAAAAAAACACTTGCTAAAACTAGCTTAGCAATCGCTTACTTCAATCCTCTATGGATTTTTAGGCACTTAGTTTTTATCAAACTTTTTTCAGGAAATTATGCACAAATTAATATACAACTCTTTCTTATTGCTGTTTGGTCTTTTATAGCCAATATTCCTATTTCTCTGGTAGCTAATTTTATCATACAAAATAAAATTCGATTGGATTGGCGTTTTATGGCAAGTGCTATTTTCTCTGCGGTAATGGCTATTTACTATGCCTTAAGTGAAACGATCTTTAAATAGCTAACCAGTATAAATTTTAATACGATCATCTTCTTTCAAAAATTACGTAAAACTATAAATTTTGAATATTATGAAACTCTGGAAACATTTACTTACTAAATTACAAAACCACCAAAACGTATATCTTCTAACAGTTATTGACAATTTAGGGAGTTCTCCTGGTAGAAAAGGCTTTAAAATGTTGGTTGCAGAAGATGGTTTTATTTTTGGTTCTATAGGGGGAGGTGTTATGGAGTTTTCACTTGTAGAAGAAGCCCAACAGCTATTAATACTCAAAAAACCTCCTATATTTATAAAAAAACAAATTCATCGCGGAACTATTAAGGATGGTTCTGGAATGATTTGTTCTGGCGAGCAAACAGTGGCTTTTCATCTTTTAACTCCCTCATACAGCAGTTGTATCCAACGTATTATTTCTTGCTTAGTTAATGGAGAAAAAGGTACTTTAAGTCTGTTTCCTTCTCATCTTGATTTTTCCTCTGACATTTTAGAGCATAGGTTTGAATGCTTAATTAGTTCTAAGGAAAATTGGTTTTTTAAAGAACATATCGGATTCAAAAACACTTTATACATTATTGGAGGAGGACATGTAAGCTTCGCTGTCTCTGAACTATTTGTAAAATTAGGCTTTTATGTTGTTGTTTTAGATAATAGGGAACAACTAAATACCTTAGAAAACAACAACAGTGCTCATCAAAAAATTGTGACGGATTACCAAAGCATTAACTCATTAATTCCAGAAGAGAACAATACTTATATTGCTATTATGACAAACAAATATGTTGATGACAAATTAGTACTCAGTAAGTTAATAAAAGGTAATTACAAGTTTATTGGTGTTTTAGGAAGTAATGCTAAATTGAAAACTATGTGGGAAACGTTACTAAAAGACGGCTTCTCTCAAAATGAACTTAATTCTATTTATGCTCCTATCGGCCTCTCTATCAAAAGTGAAACTCCTGAAGAAATTGCAGTCAGCATTGCTGCCCAAATCATTCAAATCAAAAATACCTCTACATAAGTCGTCACTCTTACTTATAACAATGTATCATATTTCTCTAATGATTTATGCTTTTTTTTACAAAAAGCACTTAAAATACTAGATAATTTCCCCACTAAAAAAAGATGTAGTAGCCAATTTTAACTTTTTTATTAACTTATTTATCGGGGTTCTTCCTCCCTTTTTTTGATAGTTTTGTATAAAAAATATATCTAATATCCATATGAAAACTATCCCTTTATTATTACTTACAGCTATTTTATTTGTATCCTGTGATGCACCAAAAAATACTTTAAAATTTACAGTTGCACCTTATAACTTCGATTGTACCAAAACAACTACCGGCTGCCTACCTGTAAAGAGAGAAAACAGCAACGCTTGGGAACTCTATGATACTATTGAAGGATTTGAATACGAACCAGGATTTGAATACCTTATTGAAGTAGCTAGAAAAGAAAAATCTTCTCCTGCTGCATATAAACTAATTAAAGAGGTTTCAAAAATAAAAAATGACACAACTGTTATAAATGCTGGTGATTTTTACCATTCTTTTATTGGTGATGATGGAACTTCTTTAAAACTATTTTTCCCTGAAAACACTGATGACGTAGAACTTATATTTAAAGGTGATTTGATACAATTAACACAAGTTCCTTCTGCTTCTGGAGTTAGATATAGTAATAATATCTATGAGCTTATACAATGGCAAGGAGAAACTTCTTTAAGAAAAGGAGAAACACTTTTATTTAAGCAAACTCCTAAAGTTTATAAAGGAACCTTAGTCATTGGTTTTGAAGTTTCTTCTTTTACACCTTGTGGAGAGCATAAAAATTATTGGATTAACGATCAGCATAATGAACTAACGAAACAATATAATGAACTTACAAAAGAGAAAGAACCTTATACGGAAGTTTTTGCTGAGTTAAAGCTTATTGATACGGGAAAAGCAGAATTTGGAGAATTTCCTTCTCGATATCATAGTACTTTTGAGCTTATTAAAACAAATCAAATACGTTTATTAACAGAAAACGACTGTAAATAATCTAAAAAACAATAGCTTATGTTTTTTTTAAAAAAAGCAGTACTTTTTTCAGCTACAATTCTTCTTTTAGGCTCTTGCTCTCAAGAGAAAGAGAATCCGAATAAAAAGTTTTAGGAAAATAACTTCTTATCAGATCAATTACATACGTTAGAAGCTTTTAGTAAAAAACACCAAGTACATTCATATCAGAAAGAATCAATGAACTTTTTTGTCAATACTCTTTCTTTGGCAAAAGACCTACTGTATCAAAACAACAGCACCACAGCTCCTAAGTTTACGAACTGGATTACCCTTGAAAGAAAAGTTGCTGGAGACAATCCTTCCACCAACTACTACTCCGCTTTTATTTCTAACAAACATACTTATAAAATCAAGGGAAATAAAGGAAAGGCGCTTTATATAGGGATTCAAGTATATGGAAAAGAAGATGGCTTTAACTACCCTTCTGGAAATATCTCTTCTAGAGAAATAACCATAGAGGCTAATGGCGATTATGAAATCATCCTTGCTAAAGAAAACCTTTTTAAAGATACCAATTGGCTTCCTATTCAAGAAGAAGATTATATCGTTATCGTAAGAGAATATTATGATAACTACCAGCTTCGTTTATCTGACCTAAAAACGATGCCATATATTGAAAACACTTCCAGTGTAAATAGTAAAGAAACCAATACTAAAAATGAAGGCACCAAAAGCAATTTTTCTTCCTTTGTAACTAGTTTGGTTGCCAATTCTATTGATTTAACAAACTCTCTTAGTAAATTTCCAAATAGCACAGATGCTAAAATCATTTTAAATCCTAAAAATGCAGCAGCTCTTTTTCCTTCTAAAAATATCTTTTACGAAGGAGTATATTTGAGTTTGCAAAACGATGAAATTGCTAAAGTTACAGTACAAAATCAACCAAAATGTGATTATTTCTCTTGGACATTTTATTCTCCTTACTATACCACACCTAACTACCTAATTACTAAGACACAACTTACTAAAGAGGATGTTAAAATTGATGAAAAAGGGAATTATATTTTTTATATTGCTAAGCAGTCACTTAATATACCTAATGCCATTGAAACAGGTAACTACAACAGTGGAGTGCTCTCTTTTAGGTTTCTTAAAAGCGATAAAAAATTTGCAATAGAGAAATTGTCCTATGACATTCAAATTCAAAAAATTCAGGAGATACTTTAACCCTTTCTCCTAAATAGCTATAAAAACTTTGTTAGTTACAAGCTCTAATGCCAAAGTGATTAACAAAGTTTTTTACTTTCTCTTCCTTTTAACATAACAAAAAAGCTGGTGTTTACCATTCGTATCTTTTTTGTATATTTAAGACTATACACAGTTTATTAAATTAAAAATCTGCTATAAAATATTCAATACAAATAATCAGTGAAGCACTTTGCTGCTATTTTTAGCGTTTATAAAAGTACCTTAACTTTTTTATTCCCTAAAAACAGCTCCTCTTTGCCCTTTATAAACAACACGGAATATGAATTTCAACCTTTCAAAAAATCTTAAGTCATTAACAATAATAAGCTTTTTCTTAACTATTTATTCGCTACTTTTTTCTTTGATTCCTTGTATTGGCTTCTATGCAATTTTTCCAAGTTGCATTGCCATTCTACTTTGTTTGATCTCTTTTTTTTATTTACAAAAGACATATCTCTCTTTAATTGGATTATTTATAGGCCTCATTGCAATCCTTATCAGCGTGTTCCAATATTATGAATATAAGATAGTGTTTGATACCAAATCAAAAATAGATAAATCAATATATATTATAGAAAAAAGTATTAAGGATAATATTACCAAAAACATCAAACAAGAAATTAAAGAAAAAGCTTTAGAAAACTTTGAAAAGATATTTAAAAAAGATTCTATCAAAAAACCTAAAAACGACTCCCTATAAACATTCTGTAACACACTTGTCATTATGATTATGCTAAATATCAAGAGACTCCATTCATAAAAAAGACATCAAATGTATTGGAATAGTCCAGCTCATTCGCGCAGCAGTGGGGTAACAAGGTTTCATTACATTCACGAAAGCATCCTGCCCAACCGTTTTTATTTTGCTACTATTTTTATGAAACAAAAAACTACCTCAAAAACTAATATAAGGTAGCTTCTTTTTTAACTTACCGTTTTGCCATTACAAATGGCTAATAATACTCTCGTTTCTTTTTAAACTTCCATTTAAATATTGCCATTTCCGCTAGCGCTCAAATGTCAAGGTGTGGTGGGTTTCATTTCTCCACGAAAGCATCCTGCACCTTGCAGGAAGGTTTCATTGCAACCACAAAAGCGTCCTGCACCTTGCAGGGAGGTTTCATTGCAGCCACAAAAGCGTCCTGCACCTTGCAGGGAGATTTCATTGCAGCCACAAAAGCGTCCTGCACCTTGCAAGGAGGTTTCATTGCAGCCACAAAAGCGTCCTGCACCTTGCAGGGAGGTTTCATTGCAGCCACAAAAGCGTCCTGCACCTTGCAGGGAGGTTTCATTGCAGCCACAAAAGCGTCCTGCACCTTGCAGGGAGGTTTCATTCCTCTTTCTAGGTTGCCATTTGCAATGGCAACCGTTTTTATTTTGCTACTATTTTTATAAAACAAAAAACTACCTCACAAACTAATATAAGGTAGCTTCTTTTTTAACTTCTCGTTTTACCATTATAAATGGCTAATAATATGCTCGTTTCTTTTTAAACTTCCATTTAAATATTGCCATTACGCTGACGCTAAATGTCAAGGTCCGGAGATGTCAAAACTAAAAAAGCATACTCCTAATAAACAAAAAACTACCTCACAAAACAATGCAAGGTAGCTTCTTTTTTAACTTATCGTTATGCCATTACAAATGGCTAATAATATGCTCGTTTCTTTTTAAACTTCCATTTAAATATTGCCATTACGCTGACGCTAAATGTCAAGGTGCGGAGATGCCAAAACTAAAAAAGCATACTCCTAATAAACAAAAAACTACCTCACAATCTAATACAAGGAAACTTCTTTTTTAACTTATCGTTATGCCATTACAAATGGCTAATAACATGCTCGTTTCTTTTTAAACTTCCATTTAAATATTGCCATTACGCTGACGCTAAATGTCAAGGTGCGGAGAGGGAGGTTTCATTCCTCTTTCCAGGTTGCCATTTGCAATGGCAACCGTTTTTATTTTACTACTATTTTTATGAAACAAAAAACTACTTCACAATCTAATACAAGGAAACTTCTTTTTTAACTTATCGTTTTGCCATTGCAAATGGCTAATAATATGCTCGTTTCTTTTTAAACTTCCATTTAAATATTGCCATTACGCTGACGCTAAATGTCAAGGTGCGGAGATGCCAAAACTAAAAAAGCATACTCCTAATAAACAAAAAACTACCTCACAATCTAATACAAGGAAACTTCTTTTTTAACTTATCGTTTTGCCATTGCAAATGGCTAATAACATGCTCGTTTCTTTTTAAACTTCCATTTAAATATTGCCATTACGCTGACGCTAAATGTCAAGATGCGGAGAGGTTTCATTCCTCTTTCTAGGTTGCCATTTGCAATGGCAACCGTTTTTATTTTGCTACTATTTTTATAAAACAAAAAACTACCTCACAAACTAATATAAGGTAGCTTCTTTTAAACTTCTCGTTTTGCCATTATAGAATAGCTAATAATATACTCGTTTCTTTTTAAACATCTTTTTAAACCTTGCCATTACGCTGACGCTAAATGTCAAGGTGCGGAGATGCCAAAACTAAAAAAGCATACTCCTAATAAACAAAAAACTACCTCACAATCTAATACAAGGAAACTTCTTTTTTAACTTATCGTTTTGCCATTGCAAATGGCTAATAATATGCTCGTTTCTTTTTAAACTTCCATTTAAATATTGCCATTACGCTGACGCTAAATGTCAAGGTGCGGAGATGCCAAAACTAAAAAAGCATACTCCTAATAAACAAAAAACTACCTCACAATCTAATACAAGGAAACTTCTTTTTTAACTTATCGTTTTGCCATTGCAAATGGCTAATAACATGCTCGTTTCTTTTTAAACTTCCATTTAAATATTGCCATTACGCTGACGCTAAATGTCAAGGTGCGGAGAGGTTTCATTCCTCTTTCCAGGTTGCCATTTGCAATGGCAACCGTTTTTATTTTGCTACTATTTTTATGAAACAAAAAACTACTTCACAATCTAATACAAGGAAACTTCTTTTTTAACTTCTCGTTATGCCATTACAAATGGCTAATAATATGCTCGTTTCTTTTTAAACTTCCATTTAAATATTGCCATTACGCTGACGCTAAATGTCAAGGTGCGGAGATGCCAAAACTAAAAAAGCATACTCCTAATAAACAAAAAACTACCTCACAAAACAATGCAAGGTAGCTTCTTTTTTAACTTCTCGTTATGCCATTACAAATGGCTAATAATATGCTCGTTTCTTTTTAAACTTCCATTTAAATATTGTCATTACGCTGACGCTAAATGTCAAGGTGCGGGGGCTGTTAACATTATCAATACATTATAATAAAAGTTCGAACTTTTCATCATTTAAAAAAACACATAACTTTTTATTAATAACTTCATAATCTTCAATGAAATCAGGAAAGATTTTAACCATTATATACTTTATTCACTGAATCAAAATCATCATACATTTTACTCATAAATAGTAAACTACCTTCACTAACTGAAAAAATAAAAACTGTATTATTTAGCTCTACAAATATAACTTTTTCATCCTCATAAACTTTCTTTGGTTCATCTTCTATTTCTGAATTCAATTTTAAATAAAAAGATTTCTTTGCTATTTCAATGACAAAATTTGAATTTGAATTTTTAGATTCATAAATTACATTATCTAAATGTTTAGACTCTAATCTTCTAATATATTTCATAGTAATCTATTTTTTTAAATCGTTACCTAAATCTTTAGCCTTACCTAACATCTCTTTAATAAAAGCTTTTTGCTCTTTATTAGAACCTTGAATTGTTGTTGTTGTTGTTAACTCCAGAAGATCTTCCCCTTTGTAGGTTGCCATTTGCAATGGCAACCGTTTTTATTTTGCTACTATTTTTATGAAACAAAAAACTACTTCACCATTTAATGCAAGATAACTTCTTTTTTAACTTATCGTTTTGCCATTATAAATAGCTAATAATATTATAGTTTCTTTTAAACTTCCTTTTAAAACTTGCCATTTCCGCTAAAGCTCAAATGTCAAGGTGTGGAATTACTTTAAATACTCGTGCTAGCATGGGTCTTTGATCTAAAAAAGCTTAGTCTTAATTACTGGTAACAAACCTGCCTTCCCTGAATAATCTACAGCACTACTGTATACATAATCTTCCGGATTGAAAACCAAACCTGCTTTTACTGGATTTTGATGTACGTAATTTATCTTTTGGTAAATAACCGCATTAGAATACAAAATTATTGGATGATTATCATTTCGCCATAACTGATAATTTTGCTTTTTACTATTTTTCTCCGCTGACTTTTTCATAACTAACAACAACCAATCTCGCCTACTTTCTGAACCTTCTTGTATTTCTTTTAGTATTTTCTTACTTGTAAACTTTTTCATATCTCGTAAAATAGTTGTCATTTTATAGCCTTCTTTGGCTCTTGCTACTAAATGTATATGATTACTCATGATTACCCAACTACACAACTCTAAGCCTTTTGCATCTATACAATATTGTAAACTTGTTACTACAATATCTTGGTATTTCTTATTTGTAAAAACATCTATCCATTCTACCGTACTAAATGTTAAAAAATATAATGCATTTTCATCTTGTATTCTGTAACTTGTTGTTCCTTTACTCATAACACAACTAAAATACAAAAAAAGCTTTAATATTACTATTGTAAGCTTCTCTTTATGTCATTTCAAATAGCTAATAATATGCCAGTTTCTTTTTAAACCTACATTTAAGTCTTGCCATTGCGCTGACGCTAAATGTCAAGGTACGGAGAGGTTTCATTCCCCTTTGCAGGTTGCCATTTGCAATGACAACCGCTTTTATTTTGCTACTATTTTTATGAAACAAAAAACTACCTCACCATACAACTAGCCGATAAAGTTGGTATTACATACATACAGATTGGTAGATATGAAACTGGTAAATCTAACGCTTCTTCTGACGTATTAAAAAAAATTGCCATTGCTGTAAATACTACAACTGACTTTTTAATGAATGGTGGTAATGCAGAACAACTTAACGATAAAGAGTTACTAAACCCCTTTGCAGGTTGCCATTTGCAATGGCAACCGTTTTTATTTTGCTACTATTTTTATGAAACAAAAAACTACCTCACAAAACAATGTAAGGTAGCTTCTTTTTTAACTTATCGTTTTACCATTATAAATGGCTAATAATATGCTCGTTTCTTTTTAAACCTCCTTTTAATACTTGCCATTACGCTGACGCTAAATGTCAAGATGCGGGTGTGAAAATAAGGATATAAGTAAACCGTAAATTAACATATTAATTTTCATCGCATCAGTAATTTTATTTGAATCACAAATAAACAACTATTTCTATAAAGTATCACTTATATTCACTACAATGTTTTTTTTCAAAATCCCACTTTTTTATTGAAGTTTCTTCAGAAGTTATTAAAAGAACCACTACTTAAATCAATTTTTCTTTACGCATTAAAACACACTGATAGCTATTTCAGCTCCATAAGTAATTCTATCTTTAAAAAAGCCTATGTGAATCCCTCCTCCTACTTTTCTCCAAAAATATGTTAGTCCCGTACTTGGCAAATACTGATTTGTCATTGGTAAGTAATCCGCTCTTAACTTAAAAAATAATGAAGTAAGTTTCCTTTTTTTCTTTTCCTCATAACCTAATTGCATCTCTGTATATCGTTGAACAGTTTGACTAAGTTTAAGTATTTGTATGTTTTGAAGTTTAATCGTTTCTAGCTTAGAAATATTCGTGCTAGATAACGACTGGATAGCACTATCTTGCTTTCTAATTATTTCTAATAATTTTGTATTTGCTATCCGTAATCGCTTTTCATTCTCTACAAATTTCGCTTTATCTATCGTAGCTTTCCTGTCTAATACTGTCTTTTGATTTTGTAGGTCTATACTTACTATTTGCGAGTATGTTTGCTGCGGTAATAAAATCAATATCGTAATCAGGATTAAGATTTTTACGTTTTGCAATAGTGTACCAATAGGCGCTTTTTGCTTTTGCTTTTTCATTTTCTTCAATTAATAGATTAATTTCACTATTCCTCCTTAAAAGAATACTATCTTTTAAGCTAACAACATTTTTCTTTTCTCTTTCCAAATCTTCTTTGACTTGAATCATCAGAGCATTGAACTCTTTCTTATCATAATAATGTTTCCCTAACCCTATGGCAGAAACAAGAACGATCATTATGATGTAATACTTATCTTTCATCGCATAGAGGTTATAGCTTCATATAGTAATGCTGCAGTTTTATTCCTAAACTCATCTGTTAATAATATTTCTAAATCAGATTTCGTAGTCATAAATCCCATTTCAAATAATACAGCAGGACTTTGAGTAGCTCTTAATACTTTAAAATTAGCTTTCATAGGTTCTCTCAATGAAAGTCCATATCCATTACCTTTTAAATAATTTGTTAAATGTAAAGCAATTTCCCTTCCTTTATTTGAATAATAAAAAAACCTACCTCCTTTAGCTTTATTCTTTACATGAAAAGCATCTGCATGGATACTTATAAAAAAAGTATTATCATTTGCTAGTTCCTTTTCTCTTCTTATCCTTTCTTCAAGAGAAATATCATACCATTCATTACTTATAAAATGAGCTTCTTTATGATTTAAATAAAATAATAAAGAAAGTTTATTGCCCACAGCCTCATTCACGGAATTTTCTTTTAATAAAACCCTTCCTTCTTCATTATAAAATCCTTCGCTTCTTTTTCCTGGTGTATTATACCCATGTCCTGTATCTATAATTGGTATCATTTCCTGTGCTATTTAATTTTCATTTTTATGTATTATTTTTCTTTCCCAAGCATCTTTTTATATCCTCCTTCCTTTATTATATAAGCACTTTTATAAAAACCATGCTTATATGCCTTTTTTACAACACACCTCCTAGTATAATAATATCATCTACTTTTAAAATTTGCTTCTTCCCTTCAAAATAAGCAGGAATTTGCGTTGAGAAAACAGTATCTTCTGTCACTTCCTCCTCTTTCACTTCTTCTGAAAAAGCATACCTTAAATTATACTCATTGAGTAATAGTTTAATTTCTTTAAACCTCCTTGGCATCAAATTTCCTTCTGCATTCTTTTTATTAGTTAAAATTACATTAGGCAAAAACCTAATCAACTGACTATCAGAAGGAGGTATCGGCACAATATCAAATTGTATTTCGGCACTTGCATTCAAGTTCATATTGTATCTATTACTATTGGTTGCATTTATTGGAGTTGCATACATCTTAGGTTTAAAAACAGCGCTCCCATTCAAAACAGTATTGGGCTGTTGTGATAATGACAATGCTATTTTAGCCTTTGCTGTTGTTTTAGGAATGGTGTAAAAGGTTGGTTGGTACCCTACTTCTCTTAATAATTGTAAAGAAGCTTCTGAGTTATCAGGATCCTCATTATATATTTCTAATGTTTGACTTAATGATCCTTTATCCAAAGCTGCTTGTGCTTCTCCTACTCCTTCTCCTATTGAGGCTATAAAATCTCCTAAAGGTGCTGCAAAAGCATCCTTTAAATAGTCGTATGAATTCTTTGACATTTTTTCTTAGTTTTTTAATGGTTTGGCAAAAATTACAATTACTTCTTCTCCTTCATAAAATTCTTTTCCTGCTTCGGGAGATTGCCTAATGGCTTGTCCTTCTATTAATTTAGGATCATTGGTTGGCTGATATACCACTTCTAATTTAAGCCCGTAGCTTGTTAACATTTTTCTTGTAGCTGTTTCCGTTAAACCTATTATGTTAGGAATGGTATTGGTTTTTGCTGTTGTTGTTTGATTAGGAATGATATCAATATGAATATCACTAACAGCCGCTCCATTAATTTGCTTTGCTGCTTCAAAATCTAACAACCCTAACATAGTACCCTCTGGTCCTTTTTCAATAGTTGCTTTTAAATTCATTGAAATATTAGCTAATTTAAATCTAGAAGTACTCATTTCTTTATCTGCTATAGCAATATCACTCATTATACTATGATACACTTTTTTAGCTGCTAATTTGTTAGGGTGTTCTGCATCTATATAACTTTTCACCTCTTCCAAACGCTTTTCTAAATCCTTAAGATCCTGATCTTTATCCTTTACCGTTGCTAGTAATCTTTTAATCTCATGGTTTTTATCTTTATTACTAGCTTGCATCTCTTTAAGCTGAGTTACTAGCTTATCTATTGTTGTTTGATTAACTATCAAATCGTTCTGTGCCTTCTCTAACGTTGCTTCAATTTGCTGCTTTTCTTTTTTTAGAAAAAAGTATTCTTTCTTTAGTATCTCTATTGCTTCCGTCAATGCTTTAATTTTTAAACGCAACTCTCTTACTTCTTCAGCATTATTATTAATTACATCGTTATTTTTTAAACGTTCTTTTAACGCCACTATTTCCTTTTCTTTTTTCTCTAAAACTTCCTTAATTGCGTTTGTGTTTTCTCGCAACTCTCTTAAATTAACATATAACCTATTTATCTCTCCTTTTAAAGTGCTTCTGGTCTCTTCATTTTCTGATTGAAGCATCGCAATTTTTTCTATCAATTTTTCTTTTTCTTTCCTCAGCTTGATTTGCTCTTTTTCTATCGCTCCCAAAAAGACAGGAGTTGCAATAATGCTTTCTACATTTCTATTTACAACTAGCGCCTTATCCAGTAGCCATAATTTTTGGAAATCGATACTAATGCGTGCTTCTTTAGGATGTATATTTACCAATGGTGCCTCTGCTATTATTTGCGTTTTTTCAATTCCTGAAACAACAATACGAAACATTGGCATACTTCCTGACGCTATAGTTTCTCTTATCATTCTAGGTACTATAGCTGTTCTAGGAATACGTGATGGAATGGTATATAAAAAGGTACACTTCCCCTCCTTAAAAGGAAGTTCTTTTTGTAATTTGTCCCATTTTCCTTGATTTATATTAAAAAACTCTATATCAATCAAATAATTCATTACACCTTGATTAGCTGCTGTATATAATTGACATTGAAATGATAGCGAACGATATTTAACTGACATCATTAATATTTTTGAATTGAAATTTTTGTGATCACTGTTCCTACGTTAATATCTATTTGAATGATGCATTTAGCATTGTAATCAGTAGTATTTATTCTTATTTTATTAAAAACTTTTCCTTCATGATTCGTAATTAACTCTCCTTGTTTAACAAAGTTGGTTGTATGCTGTAAAGAAATTCCTGAGTTAATCAAAGTGGTTTTTGCTTTGTTGTAATTAAATTCTACCAACGCCCCTGGTATTTTTTCACCTGCTGAGTTAAATACGCTTACTTCAATATTATAAACACCTAACACTTCCGTTTTGATTGGTTTTGCCTCTATAATTAATTGCGGTAGCCCTTCATTAGGAGCTATAGCTACAAAGCGCCCTGATATGGTGCTCGTAACCTTATCTCCTTTTTTACTATTTGTTGTTTTGCTAACAGGGCGGTATCTCATTATAGGCGAATACTTCTTTTTTGTGAAAGCATATTCTCTTTCCATTCCTGCTTTGTCAGTATTAGAAACTGTATGAGTTGCCTTTTCTAAGGTTGTTTCTACTTGCAAATTAAAATCCAAATAAGGTAATGTGTATAAGGTATTCGGCCTCCCATATTCATCATAAGGAGTCGCATTTCGTAATTGATGCTGCGCCTCATTTAAACTGTCAGATATTCCTAATAAAATTTCTTTTAACGTGATTGCTGTATGTGCTCCATCCATGATAATAATGTGTTATAAAAACTAGGTTTACAACCTATCCTTTTTCTGTTTTGTTCTTCTTTTTTTAGGCAATTCATCTAGCTTTGCTTTTTTGGAAAGCAAGAGTGCCTCATTCACCCCCTTATTAAAATTAAATTCTTTATTCCTCTCTTCTTCACCTGTAAAAACACGGGGCAAAGAATTCATAGAAAATAGTTTTTCTTGGTGATTTTCCTTTTGAAAGAGATGATCTGTTTTCTTTAAAAAACCATTAAAATGCTTTGCTACTTGATTTGTTTTATTCAAATAGCTATTAGATACTTTCAAAAAATCATTGGTTTTCCTAAAACGATTGCTCATTGAAAACCTCTTCTTTTCTTTCTTTTCAAATTCAGACTCCTTTATCTTTTCATTAAAAGTTTCCTTATTTTTTGTAATTGTCTTCAATGGTGGACTTCTTTTAAATTCTCTGCTTTTATTGGTTGCCAACTTAAAAACCTTATCTCTTCTTTCCAGTTCTTTATCAACTACTTCTATATTCAACCGCTTTTTACCTAATCTATGAACTTCATCTGCCTTGTTTCCCCCTTTTTTAAAAAATGTATCTGTTTTATTCTTTACTACAAAAGTCGAATCCTTTTTACCTACTACTTGTTTACCTTTCTTCTCTTTGGTATTGTAACCTTTTTTTATGCTTACTTTTCTTTCCTCTTTTTTATTTGCGATATCCTCTAAAGAGGTTCCTAAACCTACTTTTTTCTTTTTCGCTGCTCTCCTCCTACTCGAATCAATTCTAGCTTGTAAATCAAACCTCTCCTTTTCTTTTTTCAACCATCTTTCCGACTTCGTTATTTCTTGTTTTCTACGTATTCTTTTAGTCTTTTTTACTTCTTCTTTTGCTTTCTTCTTCTTCTCATAAATTGTAGTTATTGTTTGATTATATTTTTTATTTGAATTTGAATGCTCCTCAGTTTTTCCTGTAAGAGCATTCATTTCTTCTTCTAATTTCCTTTGCTCTTCCAATAAAGATTTCAAATTGGTACTTGATGCGACAGCTGATGCCGCAAATTCCTTTAATTGTGCTTTTTCATTTTTTTCATTAAAAATTATCCTAGCATCATTTTGCGTATGTATAAGCTTCTTTTCAATAGCTTCTTCATGTAAAAGATGTTTCCAATGTGTTGCCATATTTTAAGAAATGGAGGTTAATTGATTTCTTTTATCTTCCAATTCCGTAGCTATCATTGCTTTTAAACGTTGCTCAAACGCTGGTGGATTAGGTATTGCTACTAACTTAGTTCTTACCATAGAACTTCCTTCGGCAGAATACTGGTATTTCTGAGAAAAACTAGCAGATACCGAAGCACTTACTGCTACAAAGCCTACATTAACCCCTCCACTTACTGATGTAGCAACACCAAATTCCGTTGTCTTACTCATAGAAACAGACATCTTAATTTCTAAAATAGTATCTACATATTGGTAAAAGGTAGGGGTAAATCCTAAAGCTAATAAACTATATTCTTCATCTCCCATTTCTACTTTTGTATCCACCAACTCTTTTGCCAACTCCATAGAAACCTTGTCTAGTGCGCGTTGTGCTTGAGCTATTCCAACACCTAACGTTTTTACCATTTCTGGCAATGGTGCATTTAATAAATCTCTAGTTATATTAGCCATATTTGTTTGGTATTTAGGTAGTACTTCGTTCTCTTGCTAACTCCATTTGTTGCTGAATACGCTCTTCTAAAATTGCTGGTGGTGGAATAGGGACTAATTTGGTACGTAGTAAACTTGATCCTTCTGCAGAATAGCTATATTTCTGAGAGTAGTTTGCATTTACTTGAGAAGTACTTACATTTCTACTACTTCTTAATCCTCTTCTAAAACCAAAAGAGACCCCTCCACTTTTACGTTCATTCTTATTAGATACTGATACTGATGAAGATCCTTCTCTTGTAAATTTAATCGTAATGGCGCATTGTATTACTGAATCTACAAATTGATAAAAAGTAGGGGTAAAACCCAATTCTAACATAGAAAGGCGCAAAGGGGTTATAATTTCCTTGATAGTATTACTCCCTTTTTCCTTTATCTTATCTACTCCATCCGATTCAAAAATATTTTCATTTTTTCCATTACTAGTCCCCCCCGAACTCGCTGTATTTTCTTTATAAATTTGCTCCTTTAAAGCTTCATCCTTCGTGGTATTATATACCGTTACTGCATCTGATACTGAAATTTTCTCTTGACCAAAAAACACACGACTATCTTCAAAAGTTACCACTTCTTCCGTAGTTCCATCTGGCTTCGTAATAGGCCTTGTAACCGTTTTTAGTCCCCCCATCATTTCCGCCACTTCCATGGAATTTTCATCCAATCTCATTTGTGCTTCAGCAATAGCAAATGCCATTTCTTTAATCATATCCCCCATGGGAACATCTAGCAACTCTTGCCCTATTCTTGGATTATTTCTAAACATAATTATTATTTTTAGTTAAATATTTATTTTTTTATTCTTACTACTATTTATCAATTGAAACTGCCGATATAAAAAGGACTTTTCTTTGAAAGTAATTTTAAATCATAATTAGCAATACTTGTACGCAACCCGTTTGTTACCAACTCACTTCCTATGAATAGGATCAATACAAACTGTAGTCTTATTTTTACATTTATTGCTAGCTACAATCTTAATATCAGCTTCAATTTTATTTTTTTATCGTTGATTTCAATATTTCATAATAACTATCAGGCGCAGGAAGTGATACTATTTTCGCAGCAATAGAAGAAGATGCCTCTGCTGACACAGAAAATTTTCTTGCATAATGTGCCGATATAGAAATACCAAACATTTGTGTTTGTGTTTCTCCACTCCCGTTTCCTCCTGACTTTTTGGTATTGCCATAATCAATATCCAATACGCCTCCATAATCTTCCGCCTCTGCTACCGAAAACTCCATTTTAACCTCAAAAGAAGCCTCTGTAAATGCATAAAAAGTGGGAGTAAAACCAAGGCTAATTAAATTATGTTCTTCATCTCCCATCTGTAACTTTTTAGTTGTCATCTCATTAGCCAAACGAATAGCATTTGCATCTAATGCTGCCTGTGCATTTGCTATAGAAGTCCCTAACTTTTCTATCATTAACGATAATGGAGCATTGGTTATTTGCTGTATAACTTGAGGTGTTGCACTCATCATAGTAAATTAGTTTCCGGAAGAATTGGTTACGTTTCCTGACACAGTTTGAATATAGTTTTCTAAACCTGTTGGCGGTGGTACAGCAACCATACGAGCCGATACTGATGCATTTCCTTCTACTGACATTCCAAATTGACGTGCATAACGTACATCTAAAGAACCACTCCATGCAGATATTTTAGGATCTTTAATACTTTTTAAATCAGATTTAGCAAAATATTTACTATTAATCACCTTATGTATTTCTAAAGTATCATTATTATTCGAAAGGTTTTGAGTACTTGTAGATGTATCTTCTATAGTAATTTCTTCATTACTATTAGAAAATAATGTATATTCTATTTTAGCATCCTTTCTTAATAAGTAAACAATATCTCCTGAAACCTGAGCATAAAACTTATTGGTGTTATTTAATTCCGTTTCTATATCCGTTAGACTTTTTACAGTTTTATCTACTGAAACATCACTAACTCCTGATTGTACTTTAAGTTTTTTTGTAATTGTAGTACTATCCGTTTTTTCGTATTTCTGTAATATTCCAAAGTTAGCAACATTCCAATCAGCAATAGCTTCTGAATTCGTAAAATCAAAATCACCTCCCGCTACAAAAATGTAATCATTTCCATTAGTATCTACTTGAATAACAGCTTTTCGATAAACCGGATCATTTTTATCATTTCCTATATTCACTTTAGCTAACTGCTCCCCTTCAGAATCAATTTCAGTTATTTGAGCTTCATTTACCCCTAAACCTATTAAATAATTTTTTACTGTATTCGCTCTTTTTAAACCAAGATCCTTATTAAATGTATCACCACTCACGCTATCCGTATGCCCTGTTACTTTAACGCTTACTGCTGTATCATTCATCATAATAAAAGCCAAAGCTCTTAGCTTTTCTTTCAAAAAATCTGTATTGTTAGGGCTACCTCCCTGGCTATATGCGAAATCTAATGCATGGTGCTTTGAAAAAGCAAAATACACTTCCAAATGGTCATTATCTTTTACTCCTAATTTAAAGCTACTACTTCCTATAGCTGTTAAATTATCTGATAATGTACTTCCTCCTAACGTCAAGGAACTATTCAAGGCTATACTTAATCCCGTATAATCTTTAATTTTTAAAATCCCAATATCTTCCGCATAATAATCCATTAAAGACAGCATTCCAAATCCATTATAGTTATGTACTTTAACCTCGTTAGTATGATCTGTACTCTCTACATCCTTCGTTTCAATTACCTGTGAATCTACGCGATCTATCTGCGAATCTGAAGACAACTTTTCAGCCGTTTCTTCTATCCTATTAATACTTCCTACTTCTGTACTTGTACTTACCGTTGTTTGATTAACTTTTAATGTATGCTCATTAGATAAGGTTGTCCAATATTTTCTACTGCTCTTAAATTCTCTATATTTTTCTTCCTTATAACTATTTTCTATCTTTTGAATATGTTCATCTGTATATCCTTTCTTTTTAGTGGCATCATATGCTAAACTAAAATCTATTTCAAACTCTTCTTGAATAGCCATCTTCAAATTAATAGACGCGGATACATCTGCATACTCAAATGCATAAAAAGCAGGCTGAAATCCGAGCTCCAATAAAGACTTTCCTCCTATTGCTGTTTCAGACAATCTGGTGATTTGCTTCACTGAATTATTATCTAATCGTTCTTGAGCTTCAGCAATTCCTAAAGCTAGGCCTGTTACAATACTACTCACATCTGTATTCTGTAGTATTTTTGCCCCTTGTTCAAATGTTTTAATTGTTGGCATTTATATCGTATTTAGTTATTAAAAAGGTGATAATTTTTGTGGTAAATCTATGGCTACATGAGGATTTACTAGTTCTTTTCTGACAATGAAATATTGGTGTTTTTCTTGTAACTTATTCAGTTGATTTTTACTGATCTTGTATCCTCTTAGTAGCCAACTCAATAATGCGTCAGTAATGGGGTGCTTTCCTTTACCTAGGTTTTGTTGTATTTTTAATAACAACTCTTTAGCCTCTTCTGATTCTTCTTTTAAAATATGCTGAATTGCCTGTCGCTCACTTACAAAAGCATCGTGTTTTTTAACCAAAACACTTTGCTCTTTTCCTTCTAAAAAAGCTCTATAATTTTTACAAAACGAGATAACTTCATCATAAGAACCTAGCTGCTCTAAAGCTTCCATCACACACTGACTATAATGTTGAAAAAATAACTCACTATCTTTCTCATACTGTGTAAGCCTGAGTGCTTCTTTATAGTGTCTTAAAGCTTCTTGATAATTCTTTTCTAATGCATGCAACTTTCCTCGTTCTGCTATTCTGTAATGCAACATTCTCTTATTTTCCATATTTAACTAATTTTTGGGGTACAGTTTATATATTCTAATTGAGCATATAAATAGCGAGCAATTAAGTCAGGTATTGGATTTGGAGCTTCCCAAGAAGTTCCTTCTCCTAAAGAATTTAACGTTATGAACTGTTGTAGCACTTTCTTAACTCCTTCTTTATCCTTGATATCCTCTATGCTCAACCTCCTAGTACTCTTAACCTTCTTTTTTAAATAGGTATCCATACCTATATCTTTGCACAGCTTACTTATTTTTTCAGCTGACTGTGTGCTAATGTTTTCATAAAGCGTAATTGGTAAATGTTTATCTAATATTGGCAATAGATGAAGTGGAATTCCTACTTTCTCTGTTAAAAATGACGATTGTTCCTTATTCTCTTTTTCAAAAGACAACAATACTACATCGCTTAATTGATGCGTTTGGTTAATCACTTTTAACTCTTTTTCAGACTGATATTCTCTCCAAATTAAACTACTCTCTTTATAAGCTACATCTTTTATAAGAATTCCTGCATCAACTGATTCATACGTTGTTCTTTTTGCTTTTAACATAATTTTTTCAAGGGCATCTTTTGAAAAGCTAGCGGGTACATATATTGTAAACAGATCGTGCTTAGGGTTTGAATAACATACAGCGGCATCAATACGTTCCTCTAATGCTTTTGCAGTTGCTTCAGATACTCCCCCTAACACAATACTCGGGGATGTCAATAACATATTTAGCGATTCTACAGGCTTACACCCTAAAAAATCTGATAATTGTTGAATTACTTCTGGTAGTTTTAAAACATCTTCAAAAAAGATACTTACCTCTACCTCTTCCTTAGCTAAGGCTATTACTTCTTTCTCATTGACTATTTGAACCTCCAAACCTAATTCAGACAATGTTTTTTCCGCTTTTTTTGCTAATGCTTCATCTACTTTTTGAAATAAAACCGTGGGAGCGTTGTACAGTAATTTTAAGATAAATTCTTGCGGCATTTTAAATGCTTCTGATAAAATTTTGGATACACTTGGGGTTGCTGTTCCTATTGAGTTGATGATTACACTATTTTCCATTTGATTATTTTTAAACTCTTATATACTCTTGTTTATAAGTCATTTCGTTTTACGTTACAAACTTCATCAATCTTTTAGATGAAATTGAGCGCCTAAAAACCTTAAAATTACCGTAAGTTCACCTCTTATTTTTTAGGTTATTTAACCCTATGTATTCAGGTTATTTATTTTAATATCCGACCTATGATACATTGTTTCTTTGCAGGAGAAAAAAAAGTATATTTAAACCTTTAAAACCAAACAAACTATGATTACATCTTTATTATTAGCAGTAGTGTCTATTGCCTCTGGAGTATATATATATAAATACCCTCCTAAAAAGCCTGCTCGTTTATCTGAAAAGATATGTATGGACTATTCTCATGAAAAAGGAAGCGAATTAAACTTATCATTGATCCACGAAATGGTCAATGGTTATAAAAAAAACCAACTTGCAAAAATTAATAATGGTTTGGATCTAAATGATGCGCACTCTATCTGGTTCGACTTAGAAACGCTAAAGTCTTTTATATATCATGTAGAAACAAATGCTAAACAAAATAATGTTAGTAGTAAGCAACTAGGGCTTCGCATCTATTACTCGCGCTACCCTTCTATAAAAACTTGGAAAAAACCGTTTAGTGACTTGTCTTTATTTTTGGCTGATCCTATTACTAAACAATATGAAAAACTGCATACTTTAGTAATGATTCCGACTATAAAAAATGCCAATAACGTAGCTATGGATTTTAATCCTAAAGATAAAAACACTTATAAAAACGGATTGCCAAAGGTGCAAGGAGACATAAATCCTAAAACAAGAATACCTGCTTTATCAGGAATAAATCCTACTACTTTAACTAACAACCTAGTAGCAAAAACAACCGTGCTTTCTCAAAATCATGGGAGTTTAATTCCTCCAGCAGATGATCCTGGAGTTAGCTTTTAATCCTAAAAAAATGTACAATTACTATCCATTTCTAAACAAACTACTACTCGGGGCAGAATTTACTACTGCCCTAATTTCTTTATATTATTTACCCAAAATAAAATATACTTACTGGAAGTGGTTTACATTTTACTTATGTTTTGTTTTTATCCAAGAGTTTTTATGGAAAGACACCAAATTTATCTTCAATATAAAAAAGCAAGAATATTATGCCTTCTTGGGTATTCCTTTTCAATATTTATTCTTATACTGGTTATATGGTCTTAAGTCTTTAAAAAGCAAAAAAATATTTTTTATCTCTTCATTGATATACCTAACAACCTTTATTCCTTTCGAAATTTTTGATCAAAAGATAAGAATTTTATATCCTGTTAATTTAACCATAGGTAGCATTATTTTGATTGTTTTAGTTGTTCTGGAATTCTTAAAGCAAATCAGAAATGATAATATATTAAAGTTTAAAGAAAATAAAATGTTTTATATAAATCTAGGGGTTATATTGTTCTATGTTGGTACATATCCTTTTTCTGCTTTTTATCATGAATTACTAAAACATGTTGCTATTTGGAATGCCTATTACTTTTATTTTGTAACTTCGAACATATTCATGTATCTATTATTTGCAGCTTCTTTTATATGGGGGAAACACCAATCATAGTCACTTTAATCTTATTCAATATTATTTTTATCGCTTTTTTAAGTGGTATTGCCATCTTTATCTATCAATATCGGATAAAAAAAAGAGCTCATTTAAAGCAAATTTCTAGTATTGACGCGCATCATAAAAAAGAATTACTGGAAACACAGATAGAAATACAAGCCCAAACAATGCAATATATAGGACAAGAAATACATGATAATATCGGACAGAAGCTAACATTAGCTAGCATCTATACACAACAATTAATTTTTGAAAATAAGACTCCTGAAATCAATGAAAACATTAGGGGTATTAATGATATTATTAATCAATCCTTACGAGAGTTACGCCATTTATCTAAGTCTTTAACCGATGACTCTATAAAAAATAACTCTATCAGTAAACTCATTCAAAATGAATGTAAAAAAGTAAATGATTTAAAAAAATGCAATGTTCAATTTTCTAAAAAGATCGAAAAAACGCTAGACTCTTATCAAGTAAAAAGTATTCTATTACGAATAACCCAAGAGTTTATTCAAAATAGTATTAAGCATTCGAATTGTAAAAATATTGTAATTTCATTATATATTTCAAATGCTATTGTCTATCTTAATTTAAGAGATGATGGTATCGGTTTTGAAACTGAAACTATCAAACCAAAGGGAATTGGCCTGCAAAACATCAGAAAGCGAACAGAACTAATAGGTGGAAGTATGCTATTAGAAAGCTCCAAAAGGTCTGGTACAAAATTAACTTTAAAAATTCCACATTAATGAAAAAGAGTATTGTTATTATTGACGATCATATTTTAATTGCGCAAGCTTTGGCTAAAATTATTTCTAATTTTCAAGAATTCGAAGTACACTATACTTGTGAAAATGGGAAAGACTTTCAAGAAAAAATCAACTTAAAAGGAGTACCCGACATTGTTTTACTAGATATTAGTATGCCTGTCATGGACGGCTTTGAAACCGCTAAATGGATTAAAAATACGCATCCTAACATTTTAGTAATGGCATTGAGTATGCAGGATGATGACTCAAGCCTTATCAAAATGGTTCAAAATGGAGCAAAAGGATATCTTTTAAAAAACGTGTATCCTACTGAGTTAGAAAGCGCCTTGAAAAAACTCATTGAAAAAGGTCGCTTTTTCCCTGAATGGGCTTCCTCTAAAATTTTTGATAGTATCAGTAATACAACCAACACTATGCAACAGCTCAAATTATCTGATCGCGAAATTGAATTTCTTAAATATACCGTTACAGAAATGACGTATAAAGAAATAGCAGAAAAAATGTTCTGTAGCCCAAGAACTGTAGAAAATTATAGAGATAGTCTATTTGAAAAACTAGCGCTTAAAACAAGAGTTGGGCTAGCCGTATATGCTTTAAAAAACGGGTTTACAGAATAAAAAGACTACACAATATCTTTAATTTTATTATATGCTAATTCTTTATAACTAGTTATTACTTTATTAGCCAATGTGTAATCTTGGTTTTTAGAATTTTCACTTTTAAAAGCAACGCAATAGATTCCTGCATCATAAGATGCCTTTATCCCATTAGTTGAATCTTCAATAACAATACATTCATCCTTATTAAAACCAGATGCTTTTGCTGCATTTATAAAAATTTCTGGATGCGGTTTTGATGCCTTTAAATCTGCTCCGCTTAACTTCCCTTTGAAATAAGGACCTAAATTAAATCGATCAAAAACACTGTTTATAGTAAACATAGACGCCGATGATGCCAAAATTAAAGTGACATGATTCCGATGATAATCTTTAATTAATGCTAAAACTCCATCCATCAATTGTAAATCATTGTCATTAAAAAAAATATCTTTAAAAAAAGCTCTTTTATAAGCCACCAACTCCTCTGCCCTTAATACTAATTTGAACCTACTCACTAAATCTTTACATATTTCTAACGTAGATTGTCCAGTATAAGATTCATATAAATCATTAGATACTGTAATCCCCACCTTATCAAACATTAAAAAATATGCCTTTTTATGAAGTGGTTCCGTATCTACAATAACCCCATCCATATCAAATAAAACTGCTTTTAAAGCCATTCTTCTCAAAATTTATGTTAGCGCTTGTAAAAATAGAACTTTGATTTTTTTTAATCCTTATTCAATCAAAATAATACTTACTCTCTAAGCTAAAGCGATCACTATAAAACACCCTTTATACTATTAAAAGAACTTAAGAATGCTTAAAACATTCTTCAATTCAATAAATAGAGGCAATTTTTTTTCATTAAATATCAATCATTTACTTAAGCTGAATGGTTAATGAAACATCTTTAACCAGCTTAAACTTCGCATCTCTATATTTAGGAGGTCCCATAAACCCTTTCGCATCATTTGAAATTCCAACAGGCTCCTTGGGGATTCCAAAAATTTTGGTGTCCATTTTTTTATTATTATTTTCATCGTGAAATGCAGAAACAGCATATTCTCCTGACAAAAGATGGTCAAACACTACTAATGCTTCCTTATCTTTTATCTTTACAACTGCCCCTTTCAATGCTCTTTTTAAAAAGTCTTTCTCTTTATTATAAATAGCTATATATAAGTTCCCTTTATCTGACTTCATTCCTTTAAACGCTATAGTCATACTGTATTTTTCTTGCCCTAATGATGACGATACTCCTAAAACCAACAATGTAAGTACCAATACTATTTTTTGCATATCTCTTTTATTACTCTAGTTTCCTAAAAATGAACTTCCAATATATTACTTTTTCACTTCTGATTTACCAATGATGCAACACAATTCCTTCAATGAAATAATTAAGGATAATATAGTATGCTTTTTAGGTAAAAACCAAGTTAAAGAAATGTTAAAGTATTGTAATTTTACCATCAAATAACCATAAAAAACTACAATTATGAAACAAAAGTCAATTTTAATTACATTATTACTTTTTTTTTCGCTCCAAACATTTTCACAAACAAAGCATTCATGTAAAGCGAAAGAACAAAATGACATTTACTTTAAAAGGTACCCTAAATCTAAAATAGAATACCTAAATTTTAATACGTTTACCAAAAAATACACGGCAAATCAACACCAAAAGAAAGCTGCTAGCACTTATACAATACCAGTAGTATTCCACGTATATGGAGCTACGCAAAATGGGGCTACCGTAACTACTGAAAAAATAAAAATAGCTTTACAAAAACTAAACGATGATTTCCAAGGTTTAAATGCTGATTTTAAAGACGTGGATCCTTATTTCAATTCTATAAAAAGTACGTTAAGTATCGAATTTAAATTAGCCCAGCTAGACCCTAATGGAAACTGTACAACAGGAGTCATATACTACGATGAAAAATCTGGCTACGGTAATGGAGGAGGATATGACTCTCAAATCAGTAATGATGCATGGGATAATTACAAGTATATGAATGTTTATCTTCAGGGAGATTTATATGCTGATGGAAGTACCTCTAACTCAGGAGTTGCTTGGTATCCTAATAGCGCTATGTCTGATGCTAATACTGCTAGGGTTGTTTATAACGGTGCTTACTTACATGGAAATACAGGTGACGAATTCGCTTCTGTATTGACGCACGAATTCGGGCATTTCTTTAACTTAATACATACTTTTGAAGGAGGTTGTACCTACCCTAATGATGAGGTTAGTGACACTCCTCCTGAAGATGCTTCAACTGTTGGTGCTAACTGCTCCCCTATTAAAAATTGTGAAGGAAACTTTATCAATTATGAAAATTACATGGGATACAACGGTGCTGCTGACGGCTGTTATAGAATGTTCACAAAAGGACAAACCGATCGTATGCTAGCTGCGCTACAACACCCTGCTCGTCAAACGCTATGGAAACCTCAAAATTTAATTGACACAGGTGTTCATAATTCAGGTGCTTCTTTTTCTATCAATAACAATATATTTAAAGAATCTATCAACAATAACGGAACATTCAATCAAACAACTACCGTAACTGTAAACGGAACTAATTTTAATTCTTCTGGAGCAATATTAACACCTGAGGTAGATTATTCATTACCGCTTCCTCAAGGCTTATCTGCTACCATCCAAACCACTTCTAATACAACAGCTACTATTACTATTACAGGTACTGCTTCTAATCATACTGCTATTAACAACCAAACTTTAACATTAAATTTTAAAGAAAGTGCACTAGCTTCTAATCAAAATTTAGCTTGTTCTTCTATCAGTCTAAAACTTAAATTTTACGATCCTTTTGAAATTATTTATGAAGATTTTACCGATGTTTCAGCAGACTCTACCAATGGTTGGAAATTCTTTTACCTCCCTAAAATAAATGGAGAAGGTTCTTATGGGGCTTGGCATTATAAAAACGGACATTTAAAAATGGAAACTTATGGAAAGAAATTGGTTACCAATACCGCTAGTAGAAACATTGCCTTGCTAACCAAAGATGAACTTATTTCAACAACCAGCAATTTTACGGAACCAGGAGCATATCCTGATCAGCTAGATCTTAGAACCGAAAATCATACTGAATGGGATGGCAATACGGGATACATAGGATTTTCTGCTATTCATAACGATGAAACTGTACTTGGATGGATGCAGGTTACTGTTAGTACTGATGGAAATACCATGATAGTTCAAGAATATGCCTTTTCAACCAAACCTAATGGAGATATTCTAGCTGGCCAAACTACACTTAACAATACTATTATCAATATTAATGCTCCTTCCAACTTAACAGCTTCTGCTGCAACTTCTTCTGAGATCACTTTAAACTGGAATGATAATTCTGATAACGAAGAAGGATTCAAAATTGAACGGTTGAATAATAATGGAAGCTATTCTCTTATAACAACTATTGGAGCGAATAGCACTACTTATACAGATAGCTCTCTAACAGCAAATACGACGTACTCTTATAGAATCCAATCCTTTTCTGGAAATGCACATTCAACCTATTCTAATATCGCTGAAGTAACTACAGCTGATCATACTCAAACGGATAACTACTGCGCTATTAATGGGAATAACGACTACGAGTATATACAAGCCATCTCTATAAATAGTTTTATAAACTCTTCTGGAGCTGATACTAATGGATATGGAAATTATACTTCTAAAATCATAGACTTACCACCTAGTGCAAATGTTAACGTTAGTTTAACCCCTGGTTTTTTAAGCAATACTTATTCTGAACATTGGGCTATTTATATAGATTATAACCAAAATAACTTATTTGAAACTGATGAGCGTGTGCTAGATGGAATTTCTGGAAACACCACCGTATCAGGTAGCTTTTTAGTAAGTGAACAAGCCGTAGGTATTACAAGAATGCGCATCATTATGAAATACGATAGCACTCCTATTAATGGTTGCCTCCCTATTGGCGATGGAGAAGCTGAAGATTATACTGTTAGTTTTTCAGAAGCTGTAATAGCTCCTAGTAACCTTAGCGCCATCGCCAATTCAACTTCTAAAATTACTTTAAATTGGCAGGATAATTCTACTAATGAAAATGGCTTTAGAATTGAAAGAGTTACTAATAGTGGTTCTTTTGAAGTAATTTCTTCTGTTCCTACTAATACTAACAGTTTTACAGACACTAATCTTACTGAAAATACGACTTATACATATAGGGTTCGTGCTTTTGTAAACAATATTGATTCGACTCCTTCAAACGAAGTTTCAATAACCACCAATAGCAACGCTAATACTTCTTATTGTAATATCTTGGGAGATAGTGCTTATGAATATATTCAAACTGTAAGTATTGGTAATTTTGTAAATACTTCTACTGCCAATACGAATGGATATGGAGATTATACTCATCAAACAATCTCATTAATCCCTGGGAGTAACGCTACTATTAATTTAACTCCCGGATTCTCAAGTACTCCTTATACCCAATATTGGGCTGTTTACATCGATTATAATAAAAATAACATTTTCGAAGCTAATGAACAAGTCGTAAATGGTATTCACGGAACTACCAGCGTTTCAAGAAATTTCATTGTTGAAAGCTCTGCTGCTGGAACAACAAGAATGCGCGTTATAATGAAGTATTATAGTGCTCCTAATGATGCATGTACTACTATTGGAGCTGGAGAAATTGAAGATTATACTATTGAGTTTGCTTCTAAAGGAAATACTCCCTCATTAGCGCTTCCTTTAAATATTCGATCAGCTGGAGCTTATAATACTGGGTTCTATGCTGCTTGGGATACTGTTTCTGACATAGATTCTTATGAAGTACAACTACTCAATAATGGAAATTGGGAAATGCAAGGTACTTCTTCTTCTTATTATTTATGGATTGAAAGAAAAACGACTATTTCTGAGCATACTTTTAGAGTTAGAGCCACAAATGGAGTAGAATATAGTAAATGGAGTACTCCTCTAACAATTTCTCTTCCTTCTCAAGGTCCTCGCAAAGCAGATGTAACGAATCTATCAATATACCCAAACCCCGCTATTGATTATATATATATCAAAGGAGATAAAAAAAGCTTCCTTTCTATTCAAATCTTTAGCCTTCAAGGTAAAAAAATAGGTCATTTTACAAATACCGATAGAATATCCGTGCAACACCTACCCAAAGGTACCTATCTCTTAAAAATAAACACTTCTAAAGATAGTATCATTAGAAAAATAATTATACAATAAACAATAATTAAGCCATCAGATTTATTTTTGGTGGCTTATTATCAATCCATAAACTAGTATTTTATAATACCCTAGTAAAAAAATAGGTTGTATAAAATAATCACAATTTTATATCGTTTAATTTTTTAACACTATTAATTTAAAATACACTAATTATAAGTATTTTTTATGTGAAAAAATAAAACATTTATATTTTTTTATGATTCTTTTAATTTAAACGACATTTTAAAACCTATATTTTTTTATGAGAAAAATTGGATCTTTTATTGCGGTTATTGGCTGTTTTGCTATTATTTTAAAGCTTATGAATAGAGTTCCTAGCCTGCTAACATGGATGTATAACTGGGGACAGCCTACTTCGTGGATTATAAAGTTTTCTACGGTTGCCATTGGCTTGACTCTTTACCTTCTTGGAAAAGAAAACACCCCTCAAAGAAACAATCCTGATATAGAATAATCTTTATACTACGTCATTTTTTATTCTCTTAGTAATATTATAACCTTTTATCCCCTAAATAAATGGTAACCTTACCTTCAATCAATATCAGACTTTTGGAGTCTATAAAACACCCAACCACCTACAAAATACAAACTTATATCTATACAATCAGTAGTGTACCTTGAATGAAAGGCTGGCAGTACGCATTCAAATAATATACTATACAAGCCACATACATACACTATAATTAACACTGGTAATCTATACTTTCTATCGTTTTTAAGAATACGAATACAGTATAAAGAGCTTGTTAAAACAATGGGGGTTATTAAAAAGTCATTTACATAAAACCTAGCCCATTCGGGAATATATATATCTGTTTTAGATAGGCTATATATAATAGTTCCTATAATTAATGACACTATATAGTAATAATATAATAGATGTTTTTTCATCCAGCAGCCACCATTGCTATAAACCAAGCCAATCCTAAACCAATTATATTAACAATTAAGAAAACAGAATGTAAAATCCACCCTATAATTCGCATTAAAAATATAGGGTGCTTTTTTAACCTTTCAGGTAAACTGGGTTTTTCAAGCGCTTCTAATGCTTCATAAACTCGCTCTTCTTCTACAGCCTTTTCTCTTAATGCTCTTTTCTTTTCATAAGAAATCAACGCGCCACAATTCTTGCAATAATCATTATTAGCAGTAAAAACACCGCACTCTAAACACTTTATATTTGACTGTTTAGACATCTTCCTTTCTAAATGAGTAGCGATTCTTATTTTTATATGGACGAATAATAAGCCTTGTTTCTCTATCAAAGCGAATATAATTATACACCCAATTCATAAATACAATCACTTTGTTTCTAAAGCCTATTAACGAAAATAAATGAACAAACATCCATACAAACCAAGCAAAAACTCCTTGTGTTTTCCATTTTGGTAAATCTACCACTGCTTTATTACGGCCAATTGTAGCCATAGCTCCCTTATCATGATAGCGAAAAGGCTTTTGCTTCCTTCCTTTGATAGCTGCTAAAATATTTTTTGCTAATAATTTTCCTTGTTGGATAGCTGGTTGTGCCATCATCGGATGTCCATAGGTATATCTTTCTGTTTGCATACAAGCCACATCTCCTATCGCATAAATATTCTTAGTATCTACTACCTTATTGAATTCATTTACTTTAATTCTATTAGATCTTTCTATAACACAACTAGCCATTAATCCGCCAATAGTTTTTCCTTGTACACCAGCAGCCCAGATTACAGTGGCTGCCTTAAAATGATCCTCTCCATTAGTAGTTACAAGAGTTCCATCATAATCTAATACTCGAAGGTTTTTCCATACATTTACTCCTAGTTTTATCAGATAATCCTCCGCTTTTTCTGAAGCTTTATCACTCATCCCTTTCAAAATTTCTCCTGAGCTTTGAATCAGATTTATTTTCATTTCTCGGATATCTAAATCTGGATAATCCTTGGGTAAAATCCCCTTTTTCATTTCAGCCAAAGCACCAGCAAGTTCTACTCCCGTAGGCCCTCCTCCCACAATAACAAAATTCATTAGGGACTTTCTTTTTTCCAAATCTGAAACCAATAGTGCTTCTTCAAAATTCTCTAAAACAAGACTTCTTATATTCAAAGACTGAGGAATGGATTTCATTTCCATTGTATGCTTTTGAATATTTTTATTCCCAAAAAAGTTAGTTTTAGACCCTGTTGCCACGATTAAATAATCATAAGTCAAATTCCCTATAGTGGTCGTTATCTCGTTTTCATCAGCATTTATCTTCAGAACTTCAGTTAACCTAAAATGATAATTTTCTAGATCATTAAATGTTTTTCGAAGAGGAAACGCTATGGAATCTGGTTCTAGCCCTCCAGTAGCCACCTGATATAATAAAGGTTGAAAAGTGTGGTAATTATGCTTGTCTAGTAAAACAACTTGCAACTCTTGTTTTTCTAGCCCTTTAGCAACTGCCAATCCTGCAAATCCTCCTCCAATAATTACTACTCTAGGAAAACTGGTTTGTGGTATATTCATTTAGATTTATTAAAGTTGAAATCTAAATACAAAACTACTCATTTTTAGTTAAACTCGGTCTTTAACTCTTGTTTTAATAATTGTAATGGTGCTGTAGAATTTATCATTTTTGTAATAATTTTTACCCTCAAAACTTCAATATCTTCCTCAAAATACTTTGCCCATTTATATTCTTTAAATAACATTTGAACTTGCTTTAATCTTTGGTGGGCAAATTCAGAAGTCATTAAAAAAGGAGAGCCATCATCTTCTTCTTTAACCCTACATATTTTAGCCTGTTTAGTTTCAAAATTCACTGTTATATAAAAAACTTTTTCTATACTATTCAAAGCATAAAAATCATTCCAATTTGCATATCCTACATAGTAATTTTGGTTTTTATAGGCTTCAATTCCCTGAATCTTCCATCTACAATTAGCTACTCTACCCCAATGGTTTGAGTATCTGAAAACTCCCTTATCTGTATAAAAATAATAGCTTCCCGATTTACTTTGGAAATGTGCTACTTTTTCCTTAAAAAAATCAATGTCTTGCATTTTAAACTCACAATAAGTGTATCTAAAAAAATTATGCTTATCAAACTTCATTAGTTTCCAAATATAGTAATAACTACCTTTCGTTTCCCTCCATAATTTCGGTGCTCCCCTAAATAAATTCCTTGCCAAGTTCCTAAATTTAACCTCCCTTTCGTTATAGGTATTTGGACTTGACATCCTAAAATTGAGCTTTTTATATGAGCAGGCATATCGTCAGCACCTTCATAGTCATGTTTATAATAAGGCATATTTTCAGGAATCATTTTATTTATATGAGATTCAAAGTCCATACGAACTGTAGGATCTGCATTCTCATTAATAGTCAAACTTGCAGAAGTATGCTTTATAAAAGCTTGAAATTGCCCTGTCTCTATCTGTAAAACCTCAGGAAGCGCATTTAGCAAGATATCTGTAATCAAATGGTATCCTCTTTTAAACTCTGGCAATTGAATTTCTTTTTGATAAAATTTCATAGTTTCAAAAATAAAAAACGCAACCTAAATTAGGTTGCGTTTCTATCAAAATAATTAGATTACTTATTTTACTTCTTCGAAATCTACATCTTCAACATTGTCTCCTTGAGCATTATTAGCCTCTGGCTGTTCTTGTTGAGGAGCTCCTGCATCTGCTCCTCCCGCAGCTTGCTGAGCTGCATACATTTCTTCAGAAGCAGCTTTCCATGCTTCATTAATTTTTTCCATCGCTGCATCTATCTGAGCAATATCTTTTGCTTCATGCGCCGTTTTCAACTCTGCTAAAGCAGCCTCAATTGGCTCTTTCTTACCTGCTGATAACTTATCTCCAAACTCTTTCAATTGTTTCTCTGTTTGGAAAATCATAGAATCTGCTCCATTAATTTTATCTGCAGTTTCTTTTGCTTCTTTATCTGCATCCGCATTTGCTTCTGCTTCTCTTTTCATCTTCTCGATCTCTTCTTCTGACAATCCAGATGAAGCTTCAATACGAATTTCATGAGATTTATTTGTTCCTTTATCTAATGCTGATACTTTGATTATTCCATTCGCATCAATATCAAAAGTTACTTCAATTTGAGGAATCCCTCTACCTGCCGGTGGAATACCATCTAAATGGAAGCGACCAATAGTATTGTTATCTGCTGCCATTGCTCTTTCACCTTGCAATACGTGAATTTCTACTGACGGTTGATTATCTACTGCTGTAGAAAATACTTGAGATTTCTTTGTAGGAATTGTTGTATTCGCATCAATTAACTTTGTGAATACATTCCCCATAGTTTCAATACCTAATGATAATGGAGTTACATCTAGTAACAATACATCTTTTACATCACCTGTTAAAACCCCTCCTTGAATAGCAGCTCCTAAAGCGACTACTTCATCAGGATTTACTCCTTTACTCGGTGCTTTTCCAAAGAATTTTTCAACTGCTTCTTGTACTGCTGGAATACGAGTAGATCCTCCCACTAGCACAATCTCGTCAATATCAGAAATTGATAAATCTGCATTTTTTAATGCTGTTTCACAAGGCTCAATAGTTCTTTTTACCAAATCATCTATTAATTGCTCAAACTTAGCTCTACTTAATGTTCTTACTAAGTGTTTAGGACCTGATGCCGTTGCTGTAATATACGGTAAATTAATTTCTGTAGAAGTTGTACTAGATAACTCTATCTTAGCTTTTTCAGCTGCTTCTTTTAAACGTTGTAAAGCCATAGGATCTTGACGCAAGTCCATATTCTCCTCAGCTTTAAACTCTTCCGCCAACCAATTAATTAATTTCTCATCAACATCATCTCCTCCTAAGTGTGTATCTCCATCCGTTGCTAATACCTCAAAAACACCATCGCCTAATTCTAAGATAGAAACATCATGTGTACCTCCTCCAAAGTCAAAAACAACAATCTTTTTATCATCATTAGACTTATCTAATCCATAGGCCAATGCTGCCGCTGTTGGCTCGTTGATAATACGACGTACTTTTAAACCAGCTATTTCACCCGCTTCTTTTGTTGCTTGGCGCTGTGCATCATTAAAATATGCTGGTACTGTAATTACCGCTTCTGAAACACCTTGACCTAAATAGTCTTCAGCTGTTTTTTTCATTTTTTGCAACACCATTGCTGATACTTCTTGCGGTGTATATAAACGACCATCAATATCAACACGAGGAGTATCGTTATCTCCTTTTACCACTTTATATGGTACTCTTCCTACTTCTTTCGAAGATTCAGAAAATTTATTCCCCATAAAACGTTTAATAGAATAAACTGTTTTAGTTGGGTTTGTCACCGCTTGTCTTTTTGCTGGATCACCTACTTTACGCTCTCCTCCTTCTACGAATGCTACAATAGATGGAGTTGTTCTCTTTCCTTCTGCATTAGGAATTACCACTGGTTCATTTCCTTCCATTACAGAAACACACGAGTTAGTAGTACCTAAATCTATACCTATAATTTTACTCATAACTTATATTCTTTAAATTTTTAATTCAATTTTACGAGTGGATATAGTCAAGATGTGTGCCATTAGATTTCTACTTTTATTTTGGCAGTAAAAGGTATTAAAAAGTTTTTTTTTATGACAGAGTGTCATTTTTTAGTCATTCTCAAATAACATCATCACTAAAAAATGTCAGCTTATTACCCCTTGATACTTTTCAATAACTAGTTTTATATTCGCGTATGTATTTGAGAGCGCCTCTTTTATTTCTTCTTTGCTTTTGAACTCCACTGCTGTAATTTCTTCCTCTATTTGCGGTATTGGTTTTTTTGTATCATCAGAATACATCAAAAACCAAAATGTTTCTTTCAAATATATTTTCCCTTTCTGAAAGAACAAATGATACGTTGTTAGCAATTCTTTTTTTATGGTTAAATTAAAAATTCCACATTCCTCTTCTACTTCGCGAATAGCTGCTGAATTTACGGTTTCTCCTTCTTCTATCCAACCTTTAGGCAAATCCCATTTATTTCTCCTAAAAATAAAAAGGATTTCCTCTTTCTCATTAATTACTAAACCACCAGCCGCTTGTATCACTTTAAACCATGCTCTAAACTCCCTCCATGAATCTTCTAAGTTTAACGTATGTAAAATGGCACCTCCAATAGCTTTTTCATTCAAGGTATAAACCAATTCAGTCAAGTTTATTTCTTCATATATATAAGAAGGAAATATACTTTCATCTTTAAAAGAATCTGTTAAAATTATTGGCTTATCATTTATAAAAACTTTATACATTTGCATTTATGAATTTAAACAAAGATACAGCAAAAAAAACTGCTGAACTTCTTTTACAAATCAAAGCTATCAAACTAAGCCCTAATGCTCCTTTTACTTGGGCTTCAGGCTGGAAATCTCCAATTTATTGTGATAATAGGGTTACTTTATCATACCCTCCAGTTCGAAATTTTTTAAAAGAACAGATTGCTAAATTAGTAGAAGATAAATACGGAAAACCCGATGTAATTGCTGGAGTGGCTACTGGAGCCATTGCCATAGGGATATTAGTAGCACAGGAATTAGGTGTTCCTTTTGTGTATGTAAGACCCGAACCTAAAAAACATGGTAGAAAAAATCAGATTGAGGGCCATTTAGAAAGTGGTCAAAATGTAGTAGTCATCGAAGATTTGATTAGTACAGGTAAAAGCAGTTTAAACGCCGTAAAAGCCTTAAAAGAAAGTAAAGCTACAGTAAAAGGAATGGTGGCTATTTTTTCTTATGGGTTTGAGGTAGCTAATCAAAATTTTGAACAAGATCATATTTCTTTAACTACTTTAAGTAATTATGAATATTTACTTGAACAGGCTTTAGATAATAAATATATTACTAGCGAGGAATTAAGAACCTTAGAAGATTGGCGACTTAGTCCTAGCACATGGAATCAAGAAAAATAATACTTGGCAAAAGTATTGCTAGTATTACTACTAATTAATAGATTTTAATAAAATGGATATTCAAGGAAACAACATAAGTGTACAAAAATCAAGTAAAGAGCTTTATGAGTTTTTAACAAAACTCGATAACTTTGAACAATTAATGCCTGAAAACACCCAAAAGTTTGAAGTTGACGGAGAGTCTTTTATTTTTGGATTAAAAGGAATGCCAGAAATTAGATTGGTTTTAAAAGAAAAAACCGAATTTTCTAATATAACCTTAGGGGCTGCTAGTAGCAAACTTCCTTTTACTCTTGCTGCTGACATCAAAGAAATATCAGAAAGCACAAGTGAAGTGCAATTAAAATTTAATGGTGATTTTAACCCTATGATGGCAATGATGGTAAAAAAACCATTAGGTAAATTCATTGATACATTAACAGAAAACATTGGAAAGCTTTAAGCAAACGAAACTTCTTTTATTCCAAATTCTTTAATTGTATCATCATCCAATTGAATTTGTAGCTTACCATAAGAAGTTACTCCAATAATCATACCCATAAATAAAGTACTCTGGCGATTTCTAAACATCATTGGAGTATTTTTTTTATATAATACTTCCAAATAACGTTTCTCCAGCGTTTTATATGCCCCTTTTTCTAATAATTCAATATTTTTAGACAATTCTGCCACCAAATCAACCAATAATTGATCTATTGATACATCTTTCTCTAGCTGCCTCTTCATAGATGTTACCTGCAATAAATTAGCAGGGAATTTTTCTTGATTTACATTAACTCCTATACCAATAATGCTAGATTGAATCTGTCTATTTGTAATGACATTCTCTACCAGTATTCCACTAATTTTAGACTTTTCTGACAAAATGTCGTTGGGCCACTTTATAGCCAATTTTGGCAAATCATACTTCTTTAAGGTATCAAAAACTGCAAGAGCTACACCAAAGTTTAAATAAAATTGATGAGATATTGCTAGTTTATTAAATCTAAAAAAAACGCTACAAAGTAGATTTTTATTAGCTTCAGAACTCCATTCAGTTCCCATTTGCCCTCTCCCTTTTAATTGCTCTGTAGCGGTTACTACGGTTTTATTTTCTAAGATTGTATTTTGTGCCAAATCCTTTAAAAAAGAATTTGTAGAATCAATGGCATTAAGTTTGATTAATTTCACTTGTAATTTATTGTGTAAACAAGTATCAATATTACATAAATTACTCGCAAAAAAATAATAACTTTGCTAAAATTTAAAATTTTTAATGATAAAAAAACAAGCAAGCATAGATGATTTAATCGCTATGATTATAAAAGGGATAGATGATGTAAAGGGTGAAGACATCCAACTACTAGATTTAAGAGAAATTGAAAATACCGTATGTGATTACTTTATCGTTTGTTCAGGTAACTCTAACACACAAGTAAATGCCATTTCTGGCTCGGTACAAAAAACAGTTAGTAAAGAATTAAAAGATAAGCCTTGGCATGTTGAAGGTGAAGGCAATGCCGAATGGGTTTTAATGGATTACGTAAATGTTGTTGTACATATTTTCCAAAAACAGGTGCGCGAATTTTACGATATTGAAAGTTTATGGGGTGACGCCAAAATTACTTCTATTAGTCCTAACTAACACTTAATTTGATTTCAATTTATGAGTGATTCTAAAAAAAACAAAACAAATACCCCTAAGTTTAAATTTAATTTTTATTGGGTATATGGCGCTATATTTGTGCTTTTATTAGCTTTTCAGTTTCTGAATTCTGGAGATCTAGCGTCTAAAAATATCTCGCGAAATAGATTTTCTGAGATTTTAAAAGAAAATGATATTTCAAAAATTGTCATTGAAAATAAAAACATAGCGCAAATCTTTTTAAAAGATGAAGCTTTAAAAAAAGAGGATTACAAAAAATTGGTTAATTCTGCTTTTTATAGGAAAGGAGCTCCTTTATTTTCTTACGATTTTGGTGATTTACAAAATTTTGAAAACCAAATTTCTGAAGCAAAGGCTAAATATAATTTGGACTTTGATGAAACTAACATAGAACGCACTAGCTTCATGGATACTGTTATTGGTTTTTTACCTTTTATAGTATTAATTGCTATTTGGTTATTCTTCATGAGAAGAATGTCGGGCGGAGCAGCAGGCTCTGGCGGAGGAGGTCAAATTTTTAACATTGGTAAATCCAAAGCAAAGTTATTTGATAAAGATACCAAAGTTAAAACAACTTTTGAAAATGTTGCTGGCTTAGAAGGGGCTAAAGAAGAGGTTCAAGAAATTGTAGATTTCTTAAAAAACCCTGAAAAATACACATCTCTAGGTGGTAAAATTCCTAAAGGTGCCTTGCTAGTAGGGCCTCCTGGAACTGGTAAAACTTTATTAGCAAAAGCAGTTGCTGGTGAAGCTGACGTTCCTTTTTTCTCTTTGTCTGGATCTGATTTTGTAGAAATGTTTGTAGGAGTTGGTGCTTCCCGTGTTAGAGATTTATTCAAACAAGCACAGCAAAAATCTCCTTCTATTATCTTTATAGATGAAATAGATGCAATTGGTAGAGCTCGTGGAAAAAACAGCATGACCGGAGGTAATGACGAACGTGAAAATACTTTAAATCAATTATTAACAGAAATGGATGGTTTTGGTACAGATACTAATGTAATTGTTTTAGCTGCAACAAACCGTGCTGATGTATTAGATAGTGCTTTAATGCGTGCCGGACGTTTCGATCGCCAAATCTATGTTGATCTTCCAAATATCAACGAACGTGAAGAAATTTTTAAAGTACATATCAAACCTTTAAAATTGGCTGAAGATGTAAATATTAAATTTTTAGCACAGCAAACACCTGGATTCTCTGGTGCTGATATTGCTAACATGTGTAATGAAGCTGCCTTAATTGCTGCAAGAAATAATCAAAAAGCAATTCATCACCAAGCTTTTTTAGATGCTGTTGATAGAATTGTAGGTGGTTTAGAAAAGAAAAATAAAGTAATTACTCCTAAGGAGAAAAAAACAATTGCTTTTCATGAAGCTGGACATGCTACTGTTAGCTGGATGCTAGAGCATGCTGCTCCACTTGTAAAGGTTACAATTGTTCCTAGAGGGCAATCTTTAGGAGCTGCTTGGTATCTACCTGCTGAGCGAATGATTGTTCAAACAGAACAAATGTTGGACGAAATGTGTGCTACCTTAGGAGGGCGCGCTGCTGAAAAAATTATTTTTAATAAGATTTCAACAGGAGCTCTAAGTGATCTGGAAAAGGTAACTAAACAAGCAAGAGCAATGGTTACTGTATATGGACTTAATGAGGCAGTTGGTAATGTTACTTATTATGACTCTTCAGGAAATGACTCCTTTGTAAAGCCCTACAGTGAAGAAACAGCTAAGAAAATTGATATGGAAATCTCTAAAATAATAGAGGGACAATACACTAGAGCTATTGATTTACTAGAAAAACATAAAGAAAAATTAACCGTTCTTGCAGAACTGTTATTAGAAAAAGAAGTTATTTTTAAAGATGATTTGGAAAAGATCTTTGGAAAAAGACCTTTTGAAATAGAAGAAACCAAAAAAGAAAACGTTATTACTGTAGAAAACAAAACAGAAGAATAGTTTCCATTTTAATGAATTTTTTAAAAAAACTACTTAAGTCATATAGAGATTCATCTAAAGATAAAGAAATCAAGGAGCAACCTGTTTATTTATCTTTAGATGATTCTTTCGTTCATAACTTTATTGACAAGGGGGGGAAGTTTTTATATTGCGTAAAAACCGATGAGGTTCTTAAGAATCTAAAAAATATTTTACTTGAAAATAATTGGACCAATTTAATTTGTACGGATTATGATTTGGTTAAATTTACCAATCTACTAGAAGTAAATGTAGCTTGTAGGTTAAGTGGCAAAGCTCCTTTTTTTACTACTTGTGAACATTTGATTGCTAGCAATGGAGAAATATTATTTTCTTCAAATCAATTAGGAAGTACTAAACTTTCAGAGCTATCAGAGCACTTTATTGTATATGCCACTACTAGTCAATTAGTTAAAAACACAGGAGAAGCACTTACTGGTATTAAAACAAACTTTAAAGGAAATATTCCAACAAATATCAGTGCAATTAGGAATTATTCTATCAAAAAAAATGACGATAATTTCATGAATTACGGTAACAATAATTCAAAAAACTTATATTTGCTTCTCTTTGAAGACCTATAATATGAGCAACTTGCTAACAAGAGCAATTTCTGGATTTATTTATGTTTCCTTATTTTTATCCGCTATCTTTTTTTCTGAAAAAAGCTATATCATTCTAACAGCTATTTTCGCTAGCATTTCTTTATGGGAGTTTGCTAAAATGATTCGCTTTAAAAATATCATTCCATACCTACTCCTCCCCTGTATCATATACTTATTTATAGCTTACGCTTCTGCTAATAACTTATTCTTGGTAGCAGTTATCACATTACTCTGCTCCTTTAGATTGGTTTATCATCTATATTCTGAAAATATAACTTATCCAAATACTTTTTTTGATAAAATGGACTTATGTATTCGCTATGTAATACTCCCTTTTTCCTTTTTGATTGTATTGCCATTTGTTAATAATATATATCACCCTAGTATTGTTGTTGCTATTTTAGTTTTAATATGGATCAATGATAGTTTTGCTTATTTAGTAGGGAAAAACTTTGGAAAACGTAAGTTATTTGAACGAATTTCTCCTAAAAAGACAATCGAAGGCTTTATAGGCGGTGTTATTTTTTCATTGATTGCTGCTTTTGTCATCAGCCAATATCTCCCCCATTTTAATACCTTATCTTGGATTATTATTGCTGCTATTGTTGCTATTTTTGGAACTCTTGGTGATCTGGTAGAATCTAAATTTAAACGTCAGGCAAATGTAAAAGACAGTGGAAATATCATGCCTGGACACGGAGGAATGTTGGATCGCTTAGACAGCTTGTTTTTTGCAGCTCCTTTTGTTTACCTATATATTCATTATTTTCTACAATAAAACAATATAATGTTTCATAAAGAAGGTTTTAAATCAATAGCTTTTGTAGCTATTATAACAGTTATCTGCATCATTGCTATTGACAAGTTTATTTTGACTAGAGGTTATAGAATAATTACACAACTTCTATTTTTAATTCCTTTATTGGCTACTTTATTTTTTTTTAGAAACTCAAAAAAGAAAATCTATACAAACAATGAAAATGCTATTGCTCCTATAAATGGAACAATAAGTAGCATTACAAAAAATAAAACTCTTCATAAATTACAAATTACTATAACCCCCTCCTTATTTACTACAAGAACCATACATGCCCCTATAGCAGGAAAGATAACATATGTTTCTAACGGCATTCATATTAACAATTCCCCCTTCAATGCTATCATACTTGTATTTCCTTCTGGTAAGAATAAAGAAAAAACGATGGATACATCAGCTCTAAAAGCAGAAGTTTTACAAGGGGAACCCATTCATTTTTTGCCCTTTAGCTCAAAAGTACAACTATTAGTACCTTTAAATTCGAATTTAATTGTAAATTTGGGCGATCAAGTAAAAAGTGGGCAACACATTTTTTCCACATTATAAATCACTTTTTATGCATGATGATTTAAATAAACAATTTCGAGAAGCTTATCAAAAAGCTTCTAATACAAAGCAGAAGCTTCCTCAAGATATTATGCTAAAACTCTATGCATACTATAAACAAGCCGTTCAAGGAGATCATTTTCCTTTTACCCCTGATTTTAATATACGTAACGCTTTTAAGTTTAACGCATGGGCTCAATTAAAAGGAATTCCTTCTGACGAAGCTAAACAAGAATATATAAACCTAGTTAATTCAATAATAAAATAGTTTAAAAATGAAGAAAATAATTTTATGTGTACTTACGCTTAGCACTGCTTTTCAATTTTCATCTTGTAAAAAAGAAGAGAAAAAAAAGGTAGAAAAGGTGGCTCCTGTTGTAAAAAAAGAACCTTCTTTTTCTTTACAAGATGCTAAAAGCAGTATTTACTGGACAGCTTATAAAACTACTAAAAAGGTACCTGTAAGAGGTAAATTTACCAGTGTAGATATTACTGCTGGAGGAGTAGGAAAATCAATAAAAGAAGCCGTTAATAATGCCGAATTTGCTGTACCTGTTAGCAGTCTTTTTACAAAAAATGATGCTAGAGATTTTAAAATTCAAAAGTTTTTCTTTTCAATGATGAAAAACACTAAACTACTTTCTGGTAAATTAGTGTTAGAAGATCATACAAAGGGATATGCTGATATTACTATGAATGGCGTGACCCATAAAATGCCTTTTACGTATGTTATAAATGGTAAACAATTCAAAATGGAAGGCGTATTAGATTTAAAAGATTGGAAAGCAGGGGCTGCTTTAGCATCTTTAAACGACGCTTGTAAAGATTTACACCAAGGTGAAGATGGCGTTTCTAAAACATGGAGCGATGTAGCAATTAATATTAGCACGCTTTTCTAAAAAACCTTTTAGTACAAACAAATACGAATAACGCCTTGGATACTCAAATTTCTAAGGCGTTATTCGTTTTTTCAATACCTGCCCAAACTTTAGTTTCGTTACTATAAAGTGAGAGCATCGTTATTTCACATCTAAAAATAAGCCTTTAAAACCTCCTCCTTACCTAAAAACGCTGAAAACAAATACTTTAAACATATAAACCAAGATAACCTTGCTTCAAAAAGGCTTCTCTCTAAAATTAAAAAAATGTTAATTAATACTATTTCTTTTAAAATTAATAGTTTTACTGTTAAATTTGAAACCATAATACTTATTTATGGAAAACTTTCTTTCAAATATTAAGATTGAAATCCCTTCTGGGATTTATATCAAAGATCCTGAAACTTCTGATTTAGGAAAGCGAATTATCCAACACAGTATTGAACTTATTAAAGAAATTGGTTTTGAAAACTTTAATTTCAAGAAATTAGGAAAATGCATCGGTTCTAATGAAAGTTCTATTTATAGGTATTTTGAAAGCAAACATAAATTATTAATATATTTAACCTCTTGGTATTGGGGTTGGATTCAATACCAATTAGTTATAGAAACTTATAGCATTCATAACCCAAAAGAAAAATTAATAAAAGCTATTGAAGTAGTTACGCGAACTACTGAGCAAGATGGTAATTTTTCTCATATTAATGAAGTGTCTTTAACTTCAATTATCATTAATGAAAATTCTAAATCATATTCTACCAAAGAGGTAGATATTGAAAATAAGGAGGGCTTTTTTAAATTATATAAAGGAGTTGTAAAACGCTTATCTGCTATAATTTCTAATTATAATAGTTTATACCAACATCCTTTTACATTAGCAAGTACGATTATTGAAGGTGCTTTACATCAACAATTTATAAAACAACATTTTAAGTCATTAACCAACTGTAATGATAACATTACCCCTACGATCTTTTTTACTGATTTAGCTCTAAACACTCTTTTAAATGACAAAAAATAACCCATTAACTCCTTGGCAACGATTTTTAGGACTCTTAACCCTAGAAAAAAAGGATACGCTACAAATAGCATACTATGCTATTTTTGAAGGGCTCGTTGCTTTATCTCTTCCTTTAGGAATTCAAGCAATCATTAACCTATTACAAGGTGCGCAAATTTCGGCTTCGTGGATTGTTTTAGTTACTTTGGTTACGGGAGGAGTTGCTTTTAGTGGCGTATTAAAACTGATGCAAATTAGGATTATAGAAACCATACAGCAACGAATTTTTACGAGAGCTTCTATAGAACTTAGCTATCGTTTTCCTAAAATAAAAATGAGCGAACTAAGAAATTACTATCCGCCTGAATTGGCTAACAGGTTTTTTGACACTCTTATTATTCAAAAAGGAATTTCAAAAATTTTAATAGATGTTCCTTCTGCCTTTCTGCAAATTATTTTTGCATTACTGTTATTATCATTTTACCATCCATTTTTTATTTTATTTGGTTTTTTACTTTTGGCCTTAATTTACGTTGTTTTTAAATATACCGCTGAGAGAGGATTAAAAACGAGCTTAAAAGAATCTAAAAATAAATACAAAGTAGCTCACTGGTTACAAGAAATAGCTAGAACCATTATTAGCTTTAAATTATCTGGAAAAACAAAACTTGCTTTAGAAAAAAGCGATTTCTTAGTAGATGATTATTTAAAATCGAGAGAAAATCATTTTAAAATTTTAATCATCCAATACATTCAAATGATTAGTTTCAAAGTAATTATTACTGCTGGATTATTGTTAATGGGAGGTTTCTTAGTTTTAAACCAACAAATGAATATTGGTCAGTTTGTTGCCGCAGAAATCATTATCCTATTGGTGATTACTTCTGTTGAAAAACTAATTCTTGGCCTAGAATCTTTTTATGATGTGCTAACCTCTATTGAAAAGTTAGGGCAGGTAATTGACAAACCGATTGAAAATCAAGGCGGAAGTAAAATTAACAATACCAAGCCTTTAGAAATTGAAATCCAAGATGTTTCTTATGGAGTTCGTGAGCAAGAAAATCTTATTGTTAAAAATGTTTCTTTAAAAATACACCCCAAAGATCGAATTTTAATTCAAGGAGAAAGTGGTTCTGGAAAATCGAGCCTACTACAGTTAATTGCAGGAATTATTGAACCTACCTCTGGAAGTATTTTTATAAATGACTTATCTCTGAAAGGGATTAATAAAAATGATTATCGCTCTAACTTAGGGCTCTCATTGTCAAATGAATCTCCGTTTGAAGGTACTATTAGAGAAAATGTTACTTTTGGATCGCCAACCATTAACGATGAAGATATCCATGCTGTTTTTAGTAAAATAGGACTCACAGAGTTTTTAAAACAACAACCTCAAGGATTGGATACTGATTTGAAGCCTGAAGGAAAACTTATTGGTTATACCATTTCTAAAAAATTAATTTTAGCAAGAGCTATTATTAATAAACCTAAGCTATTGATTTTAGAAGATCCTTTAGACCACTTAGAAGCTGAGGAAGTAAAAAGTATTATTGATTATATTACAGCTCCTACACAACCTTGGAGCTTAATGATTGTTAGTTATAATAATGCTTGGAAAGAAAAATGTAATAAGAAAATTACGTTTAAAAACGGGGCTATAATTCACTCTAAATCAAAATAATGTTAAATATTTCTAACAATACTATTTCTGATCAACTTGATTTGAAAACTTTAAAGTCAGGGAAAGTAATTTTCACCAAAGAATACCGTAGTTCTTTTAAAAAATTTCTTTTATTTTTTCTGTGTATCATTATCATCACTTTGTTTTGTCCTTGGACCCAAAATGTGTCTAGTAAAGGGCGGGTTACTACACTAAAGCCTAATCAACGCCCACAAACCTTGCAATCTCAAATTCCAGGTAGAATTGAACAATGGTTTGTTCAAGAAGGTGATCTTGTTAAAAAAGGAGATACCATTCTTCGAATTTCAGAAGTAAAAAGCAATTATTTTGATACTCGATTGGCTGAAAGAACGGCTCATCAGTTAAACTCTAAAAGTCTTTCTTCTAAGTCATACAATCATAAGATTGCTTCTTTGCAAACTCAAATCATAGCAATTAAAAAAGAGCGTGCGTTAAAATTAGAACAGTCAAAAAATAAGCTACAAGAAGCGCATTTAAAAGCTAAAAGCGACAGCATTAACCTAGAGGCTTTAACAGCAAAACATTTGATTGCTGAAAAACAATACCATAGAACCTTAACCTTACAAGAAGAAGGGCTAAAAGCTGTAAAAGATGTGGAAGAAAAAAATGCTAAACTTCAAGAATTATCTGCCAAATTAATTGCTCAAAGAAATAAGTTTTTAGCTGCTAAAAATAATATCCTTAATGCTGAACTAGCTATTTTAAATGTGGCAGCTGCTTACACCAATAAGCAATCTAAAGCTGAAAGCGATTTATATTCTGCCCAATCCAATGCCTATGAAACTGCTGTACAGGTATCAAAATTAGAAACGAACTTGGCAAATTATAGTAAGCGAAATTCATTATTATACATTACAGCTCCTCAAGATGGTTATATCAATAAAGCTATTAAGTCTGGTATCGGTGAAACTTTTAAAGCAGGAGAGCAATTGGTTAATATCATGCCTGCTAATTACGATTTGGCGGTAGAAATGTATATTGAACCTATTGACTTACCTCTTATTCATCTTGATGAAGAGGTACGTGTTCAATTTGATGGATGGCCTGCTATTGTTTTTAGCGGATGGCCTAATGTGTCTTACGGAACTTATGGAGCTAAAGTAGTTGCTATCGAAAACTTTATCAGTACTAATGGGAAGTACCGCGTTTTAATTGTTCCTGATAATAGCAAGCAACCTTGGCCTAAAGCTATTAGAGTTGGCTCTGGCGCTAAAACCATTGCTTTATTAGAAAACGTACCTATTTGGTATGAACTATGGAGGCAAATTAATAGCTTTCCTCCTAATTTTTATCAACCTAAAGAGGAAAAGAAAAAAACAACATAATGAAACTATTATTATATGTATTGTGCTTATGCACTAGCTGGAATATTTTTTCTCAAAATGAATCCAACCTCCCTCTTTCTTTAGAGGAGTATATTGGTTATTTGAAAAAATATCACCCTATTGTAAAACAGGCAAAACTAATTACAAGCTTCAATGAGGCTAAGCTATTAAAGGCTAGAGGTGCTTTTGATCCGAAAATTGAAGTTGATTATGCTCGAAAAAAGTTTAAAAATACTAATTATTATAAAAAGCTAAACGCTAATTTTAAAATTCCTACTTGGTATGGGATTGAGTTAAAGGCTAATTATGAAAATAATTCAGGGCAATTTTTAAACCCCGAACTTAATACCCCCACAGACGGACTGTATAATCTAGGTGTTTCGATTCCTTTGGCTAAAAATTTATTGATTAATAAACGGATGGCTACACTACGCCAGGCTAAATTGTATATACAACAAAGTGCATTAACACAACAACTACTTCTTAACGAAGTTATCTTTGAAGCAATTTCTTCATACTTAAATTGGCTACAATATTACCAAAGACATCTCGTGTATCAAGATTATTATACAAATGCTAAAAATAGGTTGCATAATGTCATAAAAAATTTTAAATCTGGTGATAAACCTGCTATAGATACTTTAGAAGCTAACATCAATTTAAAAAACAGGGAACTAGATTTAGAAAAAGCTCGTATAAAGTATGTTAAATCAACATTAGAGCTTGCTAATCATTTATGGATAAGTAATAATACTCCTGTGGAGCTCGCTCCAAATATTACCCCTGATACCAGCACTTTTTTAAAAATTGATGCATTACTAAAAACACCTGCTAACCTAGCATCTTTTAACGATTTAAAAAATCATCCCAAATTGGCGTTACTCAATCTAAAAAGAAAAAATCTGTATATCAATAAACAACTAAAAATAAACAACCTACTCCCTGAAATTAACTTTCAACATAATTTTTTAAGTGCTAAAGCTAATGCCAATGCTTTTAATGTTTCTAATTATAAAAATTCATTACAAATTAGCATACCACTATTTTTAAGAAAATCTAGAGGTGATTTAAAAATTGCTAACTTAAAACTACAAGATTTAGATTTCGAAATCTCTTCTACTAAAGTCGCTTTACAAAATAAAATCAACGCTGTTAAAGAGGCAATGCATTCTTTTGCTAAGCAAGATGTTATTTTAAATGATTTGGTAAATAATTATCGTACAATAGTAAGTGCCGAAGAACGTAAGTTTTCACTAGGTGAAAGCTCTATTTTCTTAATTAATTATAGAGAAGTAAAGCTGATAGAAAGTAGGTTAAAAAAAATAAAAAACCAATATGAATATGCCAATGCTAAGAATAAACTCATTAAAGCACTAGGGGCTTTAAACTATTTATAATTCTCTTATTTTTGAATATTTTAAATAAAAAACGCTAATTACTATAAAAGAAAATGATTACATTAATGCTTCTACAAATTGCAACACTAACGTATAACATTTACCTTACTTCTTTTAGCATGAAAAGAAATCAAAAAAAGGCTTTTGATCCTAGTGATTTTGATTTGTAAATCAGCCCTTCAGCAAACCAACTTAACAAATACTACACACAATGGCTAGTTTACTTCATATCATATTTGAATGTATTAGAATTGGTACCATTTCTTTTTTATACGGCTGCTTGATTTATTTTATTTTGATCAAAATATATAAGCGCATCTGTATTCGAAAAAGATATATCACTCTTTTTTTATTTATAGCTCTGTTCTTATGGAGAACATCCTACTGGAGAAATAATGGATGTGGTGATATTGGAAGAGTTCCTCTAACGTCTAAATATGAAATTACAATGATTGATTTTTGGTATGGAAGCATTGTAAAAAATGGTAAAAATCTAAAAAAAGAAGGCGCTACTAACGGAATACGAAAACTGTATTTTGAAAATAATATGCTATATGCAGCATCTGAAACTACTTATTTAATTCTTAATACTGAAAATGAAAAACTATACGTTCTTAGTCAAGATGAATTTTTAGCAAGAGGAGGTAATTTAAATAAGTTAATGACTACTCATAATTTTCATGCAAATTACTGGGGATTAATGCTTATATTTATGTAAAAAGTTCTTCTGAGAATAATTCGAAGAAACCTGCCTTTTGAAATTTTTATCCAGAAACTTTAATGACTAAACTTTGTGCAAAATTTTTCGAGAGGGTTAAAAACCTTGTACTCAAAAAATGGAAAAATTTCTTCATTGATTACAACTGTGTTTTTTTAACCTTAACATACTCTATTTCTTTAATTTAAAACAAACCTCTCTTTTAAAAAGGTTAGAAACATGCCTTATTTTTATTTTTATTTAAAAAAACGTGATTATTATTCATAAAAAAGTGTATCTTTGCAGCAACAAATCGCGGGATAGAGCAGTAGGTAGCTCGTCGGGCTCATAACCCGAAGGTCACTGGTTCGAGTCCAGTTCCCGCTACTAAAAAAACGGATTGTTTATAAACAGTCCGTTTTTTTATGCTTCTATCTTTCTTTCAACGATAACATAAATCATTCTGGATTCATCATAAAAAGCAGCTTCTTATTGAATAGATTAAAGAGTTCGTAAAATATTTATAACAGACTGAATAACGTATTATTCTTTTCTTATACTCAAATAATTCGGTGCCTAATTAACCTCTATAAAATTAATTTTACTCTTAATTTTTGTTATTAAAAATTTGGTTTCATACATTTGTGAAGTATATTATTATGCTTTTACAAAAATTGATATAAACTTAAAAAATAAACTATGAAAGCAATATTTCACTTAGTCTTTTTGCTGATTTTTGTATAGAAACAAATTGTAATAATAGATATTATCTAAGTTATTTTAAAGTTAATACAAAAATATAAAATAGTTACAGGTTTAGTTTTATTACAAGGGAAATTTAGAATTTAAACAAGGTCTGGAAAGATCAAAATTTATTCTTAAAATAACTTTAAAAACTATTTAGACTAAAAAATGGAGTCCAGAAACTATATAAAACGGGGTGTAACCGAAAAACCTTAAGAGTAGGAATAAGAATAATTTATTAAAAATTTATTTGCGTTAGTATTGATGGTTGTAGCTCTTTCAAGTTGCTCAATGAGACTTGTGGACTTTACAGTAATTAGCTCTAAAAATGTTAATTTAGAAATTAATAGAGCGCAGGGGAAAAAGGTAAAAAAACTTATTTTTTAGGAATAGGTTGGAACATCAAAGATGCAATGGATAAAGCTTTAGAAAGTGCTGGTCCTGAGTATGATTTATTAGTGGATGGAGTTGTTAGATATGGTGGCTATCCATTTGTAGCTTCTGTAACGGTAGAAGGAACAGCTGTTAGTTCAAGATCTATGAAAAATAAATTGGGGGAAGCTGGTTTTAAAGAATGGTTAAATGGGAAGAAACTAGCTTATGATAAGCAAACAGAAATAGTTTACGCTGATAAAAAGAAGTAAACTTATTAGTATATACCATAACTAAAGAATAGTAGTTAATAAGTACGTTTTTATTTACTTATTAACTACTATTTTTGTTTTGTGCGATATTCTAAATTGCCCCCCCTAAACCACTGTTGCCTGATTTAAAGATGCTTTATTTGGACTTGGTATTCATTTTAAATTATCCTCAATGATTTTGCTATGAGAATTGAAAATAATATTTTACCTCTTTCATTTTAAAAATCAAATCAAAAGGTTGCACCAACTTACTTCAAAACTATAAACTCTGAAACAAGCATCAAACCGATATTAATTGCAAAAATTATCAACTACAAGTTTTTTCTAGTACCGAATATATACCTCAGATCCATTCCAAATTCTAAAGTTTGAGTTCTGTATGTTCCATTATTTTCATTCAGATTATAAATAGCGGATTTCAGGCTACTCAATTGTCAGGTTGCACCAACCTTTGATGTGTCTGTCATTGTAGGTTTCAAACTAGCGCTGAACCCGCTATTGTTTATACAAAATATTATGTGTTTTATTTTTTCAAGAATCCACTTCTTATTTGTTTATTAAGAGCTTTATTTAGCTCTATTTTCGCAGACTTAGTATTATTTGAAGGCACTAATTCGTAAAACTCATCCTCCTCTCCCTCAAATCTTTCAAGTACTTTAAGAGAATTGTTAGTGAGCTCAATAACTTCAACAGCTACCTTTTCGTCCCAAACAGGAGGAGTATTCCATGAATATAAAAATTTAGTTTCCGAGCTATCTGACCATTTCCAATTAGAAAGACCACCATTTTCATCATCTCCAAAGTTTACAGGTTCTACAAAATAAGTACCTGCTTTAGAAAACAAAACAGACAATTCATACCTAGTACCAACAACTTCTTCTCCATTAACTGAAACCATTTTCCACGTCCTACAAAGCAATTCGGTTTTTGTTGTCGCTTCCATTTCTTCTTGCTTTGAGGCACTCATAATTATTTCATTATTTGGATTACTTAACGGTTGTATTGAAAAGCTAACGGAGTTCTCTTTTACATCTGAGAATATTAGAGTTCCAAAGTCTGAAAGAACCACCTTTTTATCTTCCATAATTTCATACGTTCCAAAAAGAATAGTTTGGTCATTTGCAGATTTTTTAGTGCTACTTTTCTTCTTCACAATGATATAACTTCCACTGTTATTAAATTCGAATGATTTGTATTCATTGGAATTATTCACATTCCATTTTGCACTAATTGTTGTTGCTTTCAAAGTTTCTTTTGGGTCATTTTCATTTTTATCGCAAGCGGAGATGGAAATCAAAATAAAGCTTAAGAATAAAATTTGTGTTAAAATTCTCATTTTTTCTAGATTTTAAGTTATTATTTAATTTATTGAATTATACTTAATTTCGGTTGGTTATATTTTGCATAACAATTTCGGGTATTAGTAGTTGCGTAACTTAGCACTCCACTTTGCAAGCCCATACCAAACTAAAAATCTACGAGACTTTTCGGAAGTGCCCCAGAACAAGTAATTACTTATAACCATTTATGTGCAGACTTTATTCCGCTTTTTTTAACTGTCCAATTCTTTTAGAGTTCGAGTCAATATCCATACTTATTTTTATGAATAGTTTACCATTTTTCGTAATGTAGGCTGTTCCTCTTTTTGGACTCCCATTTATTTCTTCGGGCTCTAACTTATGCACCGCGCCAGTTATTGGGTCAATTATAACTCCTATTAGTCCACCAAAAGCGATGTTTCCAATATACCACGCGTTGAATTTTCTCTCCAATTTAGTTTCATAAGTATCATATCCGTTCATTTTGAGCACCAAATTGTATTCTTGATTTCTTTTTAGATTCTTTTGAACAGGTGTATTTCCAATATCTATTCCGTTGATGTAAATTTTTGCAGAAGTAGGGTCTGAAGCAATACTCACTTTTTGTCGTGAACCAGACATAATCGTAGCGCAACTTGTTAAAAATAGCACAGATGAAAGCACAGCAATTTTAAAAATAATTTTCATTGGTTTGTTTTTAATGTTTAAATAATTTATTTTTTTGCTCTAATGGAGTCTTTTTTAAGTAACATAGCCTTAGCTACGTTGTGATAAAAAGCTAAAATTAGGGTGAAATAAGCCCAATTTGCAGGCATAAGAAAAAGTTGAAACCGCTTTGTTTAATCAAGTTGTAATTTATATTGCGGTAATGATGAAGTATCTCCATCATATTTGTAAAGCTCAATTTTTAATCGGTAACAACTACTCCATAAATTTGGCTTTTTTTTGTCAACGACTTTTACAATATTCGCTCCGTTTTCTCTAGCTTCAACTCTTGCTTTGTTCATTAAACTATTAAAACTGCAATCCGTTGAAAATCCAGAATCCTGAAATCTTACCTCTCCAACCTTAATTAAATTTTTAGGTAATTCGTGTTTTATATCCAAAAGAGCAACTTTTTCATCAATTGAAATTTTTGGTTGTCGATTAGTAAAACTTGATGTGATTTTAGGACTACAACTCGCTATTCCGATAACTGCTATTAATAACAGTATTTTAGTCATTTGATTCATAGGCTTTTTAATTATCTGCTTCTTGTTTTCAGTTTTCATATAATAGCATATGAAAAGGTGCGAATTTTTAATCGAAGATTTTCATAGCTAATGATGCCCGAAATTTAGCAAAATATTTTTATTAGAAGCACGCATAAAGTATTTTTTTTACATGCATCATTGCCTTAAGCTCTCTAACCACCTGTTTTTCAACGCTTCATTTTCTACTTATTCAACTCTCTCCTAATGGTATTTAGTTATTAATGAAATTGGCTAAGCTGCGTTTTAATCCAATTTAACTGTTATGCTTCCATACCTCCTAGTAATAAAATGTGTTCGTATCTATTCCTAATGCTCTTGACAGATCACTTACCAATCTCCCTTGTTCATTTTCTTTGAGGACTCGGGTAATTTAACTCTTTCTAAATTTGCTGTTTTTTATTGTGACAGTGTGATTTTAAATTTACTAAATTTGAATGTATAACTACCCTATTTTTAGGAAAAGTGATTCACTTACAGAATTGTACTAATCTTTGGTTTGTCTTTGAAAAATAAAAAGTATTGGTTTGTGTAGCATTATTTTTTTAATCTTGCTCTCCGAATCATAAGAGGCGTTATTTACTCCTACAAAATTTTAGCGTCTTTTCAAGGCTCTAAAAATAAAGTAATCATTCGTTTTGTCTTTCCATACCTCTTATTTCTGTAGCTTTTTTTCAGAAAATAAGCCCTAAATTTGAGGCATGAAAAAAACCTTAATTGTCAGTATCTTGTTATTTTTATCATGTAGCAAGCCAAAAAATAATTTTACCGATTTAAATGGTAATGCTGTTTTTTTAAAAGAATATCAAGGTAAAAAGGTATTGCTATGCTTTTGGGCTACTTGGTGTAGAACTTGCTTAAAAGAAATTAAACTTTTGCAAGAAAACAAGGAGAAATTGGAAAGAAATAATTATAAGGTTCTTTTAGCTTCTAACGAATCCATAGAAACTATTACTCAATTTCAGAAGGAACATCACATTGATTTCAAATTTATAAGGTATGAAGGAAGTTTAGCAGATTTAGAAATTCATACATTGCCTACTACGATGATATATGATGAACAAAACAAGCAGGTTCAAAAGATAGTTGGTATGTTAAATTTAGACTCGCTTTAATAACAATTTATGAGGAACGTAATAAAATATTTTTTAGGATGTGTTTTTTTGATTGGTTGTACTAAAAATCAAAAATTAACAGGAGTAAACATGGTTAATTTTCCTGATCAGCCGCAAACATCTTTGCCTGCTTTGTTTGCTAATGATAAAGAAGAATTGTTTTTATCTTGGGTAAAAAAAGTGGATGATTCGACTAGTTTTCTAAAGTACTCGAAATTAGTTAATGGAGCATGGAAATTGCCCAAGGGAATTGTAAAAGGAACAAACTGGTTTGTAAATTAGGCTGATTATCCTACCATAGCTACGAATAAAGGAGCGCTTCTTTCTCACTTTCTAAAAAAATCTGCTAAAGATACTTATGCTTATGATATTAAATTAAATATATCCAAAAATGGAACTGATTGGGATACTGGGCTGACCTTGCATACAGATGGTACTAAAACGGAACACGGTTTTGTTAGTATTTTACCTTATAAAGATCATTTTTTTTTGGCTTGGTTGGATGGTCGCAATATGGAAAAAAAGGAGGAAGTACTTATTGGGGGGCACTCGGGGCATGGAGGAGGCATGACCCTAAGGTGCGCAATTGTTAGTGGAGAAGGAAAGGTATTGGACGAACAATTATTAGATGCAAAAACTTGTAGTTGTTGCCAAACAACGGCGGCAATGACTAAAAATGGTCCCATTGTTTTGTATAGAGATAGAACGGTTCATGAAATAAGGGGTATTGCTATTACGCGCTATGTAAATGGGAAATGGATAACTCCCCAGCCAATTTATAATGACGGATGGATGATTAATGGCTGCCCTGTCAATGGTCCAAGGGTAGCTGCTATAGGAAACGATGTAGCTGTTGCTTGGTTTACAGCAGTAAATGATGTACCAACCGTAAAAGTGATTTTTTCAGAAGATGGCGGAGCTAATTTTTTACCGCCTATTTCTATTAGTAAAGAAGTTTGGACTACCTAATAAATTTGGGACTAATTTGATCAAGCCGCTTTGTTAAAATTCATTCTTATTTTAACTTCCATTTCTAAAAGGGAAATATACCCTAGGCTAGAGTGAAGTCTTTCGTTATTATACCAATTTATGTAATCTTCAATACTGCTGAATAATTGTTTGTAAGAACTATATTTAAAACGGTATAACCATTCGTGCTTAATTGTCTTAAAAAAGGATTCAGCTACTGCATTATCCCAACAGTTTCCCTTTCTACTCATACTCTGTGTTATTTTTCTATTAAAAGAAAATAAGTTAGTTATTTTATTAGAAGCATACTGCACTCCTCTGTCTGAATGAAAGATAAACTTATTTGTAATAGCTCTATTATTACTTGCTAAATTCCACGCCTTCATTATTGTATTTTCAGTGGTCATATCTTTACTTAAAGACCATCCAACTACCCTTTTATCTGCTAAATCTATTATTGTTGTTAAATAATTCCAATGATCATTTACACGTATATAAGTAATATCAGAAACCCATTTTTCTCCTAATTTTAAACTTGTAAAATTTCTATCTAATTCGTTTTTAGCAATCGATAAATTATGATTGGAATTAGTAGTCGCTACATATTTCCTTTTTAGAATACTTTTTAGTCCTAGTTCTTTCATTATTAGCCCAATGTAAGAACGTGCATAAACTAAACCTTCTCTTTCCAACATTTTTTGAATACGATAGCTTCCGTAAATTTCTCTACTTTGTTCGAAATGAAATTTAATTCTCTCTTTGAGTAAAACCTTAGAGGGTAGTACTTTTATTACATCCTTGTGTTTTAACCAATAGTAATAAGCATTTTTGCTAACTTTCATACATTTACACATCTTCTCAACAGGATATACACTTACATTTTTTAAAATGAATTGATATCTCATTTGTCGCTCTTGGAGAAGATGCTCACTGCCTTTTTTAATATATCGCGTTCTAACTTAACCTCTCTAAGTTCTTTCTTTAGAGCTTTTAATTCTTGCGCTTCTACCGATAACTCACGTTTCTTAGAGAAATCTCCAGATTTAGCTTCATACTCACGTTTCCAACGTCTTATGACTCCGTCATTAACACCGTATTCTTCACTAAGAGATTTTGCTTTTCTTCCTGATTTTAAAAGCTCTACTAACATTACTTTAAAATCATTATCATACTTTGTTGCCATAATTCAAATATACTATTTATGGACTCAATTAATTCGTCTCAACAAATGTAGACATTCCAAGATGTTAACTCTATTTTTTGTACAGCGTTTTTTCACCTCACAAAAACACTGTACAAGATATCAACTCCATTTTCTGTACAGCGTTTTTTTACCTCACAAAAACACTGTACAAGATATCAACTCCATTTTCTGTACAGCGTTTTTTTACCTCACAAAAACACTGTACAAGATATCAACTCCATTTTTTGTACAGTGTTTTTTTCTCTCCGAAAAACACTGTACAAGATGTTAGCTTCGTTTGCTGTACAAACTTTTTAATATAGGTTAAAAAGCTTGTACAGTTTTACACTATAAATCAAATAGTTATGTATTGTCATTAAAAATAACAGCGTTTTTTTGTATAAGGATATTATTGAAAGAGCATCTATAGGCTTCTTATACTTATAAGCGAACTTCTTTTTTTGGAGAAAAAACGAAATAAAAAATCAAGCTCCACATAAGAAATCACTTCTTTATAAAAATTATAACTGCAGTGTCTTTATCGCAAAGCGATTTACATTTTACAAAAAAGCCAAATTGCGAAGCAATTCGGCTTTTAAAACTGGACTTTTTTCCAATCAGTTTATTATTTTTGAAATCAACTCTTGCTTTGCCTTTTCATCATCACCAAACAACCAACGCAACGTATTATCTTCCCAAATCTCATCATATTGTTGCTTGTTAATAATCGTTCTATCCATAGCCAAATCAAGTAGCTTGCCTGGGTATGATGATTGTGCATCGCTCTCCATTTCTCCTAACGGATACGGATCATCCAAGCCCATAATTACTTGATTAGATCCTTGGCGTTCTATCATTAATTTTAAAGAATCGGTATCATGTACTAAGGTGTCAAAATAAATATTAGGGTGTCCTACTGCTTTTCTCGGATGCGTTTTTCCTTCAAACAAATCAGGCCTACCGTCAAAACCTTGAATACGTCTTCCTAAATTCATTTGTGCTAATTGCCCTCCATGCGCAAAACAAGTTCTAATATTTGGAAAACGTTCTTGCATGCCATTTAATGTGTAAAAATGATATGCATCACCACATTGCGCTAGCATCCATATCAAATGAAATCGCCAATTGGTATTTTCTAACTTAATCATTTTATCACCATCATATGGATGAATTTCAATTGCCAGCTTATACCTATTCGCCAACTCAAAAATACGATCATTTTCCTTATCAAAAACGCAACGCCATTGCCCTATAGAATCCATAAAATGCGTAGGCAAGCACAGCACTTTTAATCCTAATTCTTCAACACAACGTTCTATTTCCCACAAAGCCCCTTGAATAAACCCTGGGTGCACTACAAATCCACACGTAAATTTATCAGGATGGTCATGCTGGACCTTTGCATTGAAATCATTTTGAAAACGCAATGCTTTTTTCATTTCTTCCAATCGCAATCCATTTCCATACAATTGAGAAAGATTTAAAACTACGGCATGATCCAATCGATTCTTTTCCATCCATACCAGCTTTTCCTCTAAAAAAAAGCTAGAGTCTGTTACAGGACGCTTCCATCCTTTTTGTAACATATGCTTACGTTCATCATCTACCCAAAAAATTTCTTTTTCCTTCATAAATTGAGGAATTTGTTCTGGATAAGGCAATAAATGCGAGTGTCCGTTTATACGTAATTTTCGTTTCGTCAAAAGTTGAAAGAATTTAAGAGGTTTATATTGTTTTTATTGTAACTTATATATAAGACTATTGCGCTTTTTATGTGTTCATGAGCTTTCGTTATACCTACTCTGACACAGTACTTATCCAACTATTTTTTTAGGCGCTTCCATTACGGTACCACAATTGGAACAGGTACATTTTTGTTTATCTGAATAATAGCGATCAAAAATAATAGGCATATCTGTTTCTATATTTTCCAAAGCAAACGCTTCTCGGTACAACAGTGCGCTACAATTTTCACAATACCACTCCAATGCATCTAACATTCCTGCTACTCTCGGATATTCTATTACCAACCCCACTGTATTTGCTTTTCGTTGTGGAGAGTGCGGTACTTTTGCTGGCAATAAATAAATATCGCCTTCATTTATTGCTACATCCACCATCTTTCCTTTATCGTCTATAATTTTCAATACCATATCTCCTTCTACCTGATAAAAAAACTCTGGGGTTTCATTATAATGATAATCCTTTCTATTATTAGGTCCTCCAACAACCATTACAATATAGTCACCATGATCCCAAACACATTTATTTCCCACAGGTGGTTTTAACAAATGACGATGTTCCTCAATCCACTTTTTAAAATTTAAAGGCTGTACTAAATTCATTTTTATATGTTTTTGGGCGTTTCCTAAAGGTCGGGCTTTCCTCTTTATCTTTTTATGTACAAGTCATCCTTTTACAACGTTTCTAAATAAAAAGGATATCGCTTCAATCCCTAACGCAAAATTTCGTTTTAAATTTACAAACTTTTTGTTCTTCCACCATCAACAGGAACGTTAATTCCATTGATAAAACTTGCTTTTTCACTCGCTAAAAATGCTACGGCATTTGCTACCTCCTCTGGCCTTGCAAAACGTTTTGCCGGAGAAGCATTCATCATCATTGTTGCTACCTCTTCAGAAGTCCGTCCGGTTTTACTTGCTTTATGCTTAATAATTTCATGCAATCTTTCTGTATCAGTAGCCCCAGGCAATACATTATTTACTGTAATACCAAACACCCCTAATTCATTTGCTAAGGTTTTTGACCAATTTGCTACAGCTCCACGAATTGTATTAGAAACCCCTAAACCATCTAAAGGTTGCTTAACAGAAGTAGAAATAATATTGATGATTCTACCATATCCTACTCTTTTCATAAAAGGAACTACCCCTTGTACTAATACATGATTGCATTTTACATGCTGCGTAAAAGCGCTTTCAAACTCCTCTAAAGTAGCATTAAAAATAGCACCTCCCGCAGGCCCCCCTGTATTATTCACCAAAATATGAAATGCGATATCCGTACTAGCTATTTTTTCTTTTAATGCTATAGGATCTGAAAAATCAGCCACTATATAGGCGTGCTTTTGATGGTTATTAGGCAATTCTGCCATTACTTTTTGTAGCTTTTTTTCATTACGAGCTACCAAAGTTACATGCACTCCTTCTGCTGCCAAAGCCATTGCTGAAGCTTTTCCAATACCTTGCGTGCTTCCACATACCAACGCATTTTTATCTTGTATATTTAAATTCATTTTTACTATTGTATTTCTAAGATCATTTTTTTGATTTTAACCGCTTTTTCAAAGTGATCTAATTGATGTGTTTGAATCCACCAAGTAGCAACTTCCATTAATAGTGCTGGTGTATCATTTTTATTTTTAAAAAACGCATAAAAAGAAAGTCCTACATGCACTCCTTTCTTCGCTATTTTTTCATCGCAAACCGCTATCATTTTTTGTTTTATTGCTTCAGTCATATGCTATACATATATTTTTTTGTTCTGTAAAAAAGCGCAATGCTTCAAAACCACCCTCTCGTCCAATACCACTTGCTTTTTGCCCTCCAAAAGGGGTTCTTAAATCTCTTTGTAACCAAGTATTTACCCAAACAATACCTGTGCGTATTTGCTTAGACAATTGCATTGCTCTATTCAAATTATTCGTCCATAAAGTAGCAGACAATCCATAAGAAACATCATTCGCCAAACGTAAAGCTTCTTCATCTGTATCAAATGGCATTAAAGTAACTACAGGACCAAAAATTTCTTCCTGATTCAATCTACATGCGTTATCTTTTACTTCAATAATTGTAGGAGTCAAATAATACCCGTTTTCAAAACCTTTTACCGTAACATTATTTCCTCCAAATAATATTTTTCCTCCTTCTGCTTCTGTCATGGCTATATAAGATTGTACTTTTTCCAAATGTTCTTTAGAGACCAATGCACCTATGTCGGTATTTTTTTCAATAGGATTTCCTACTTTTAATGCTGATACTTTCTTTATAAAATCTTTTTTAAACTGTTCATATATAGTTGCTTCAACAAAAATCCTACTTCCACATAAACATATTTGCCCTTGGTTGGCAAATGAAGATTGTACCGTTGTTGCTAACATTTTTTCATAATTACAATCTGCAAAAATTAAATTCGGGTTTTTACCTCCTAATTCTAATGATAGTTTTTTAAACATAGGAGCCGCTATACGAGCTATATGTTTCCCTGTTGAAGTGCCTCCTGTAAATGAAATTGCTTTTATATGTGGATGCTTAACAATAGCTTGCCCCGTTACACTTCCTTTACCATGTACTATATTTAAAACTCCCTTTGGCATGCCTGCTTCATTGCAAATTTCACCTAGCATATAGGCTGTCATTGGAGTTACCTCACTTGGCTTGGCTATTACACAATTTCCTGCCGCAATGGCTGGGGCTATTTTCCATGTGAATAAATATAGCGGCAAATTCCATGGAGAAATACATCCTACCACTCCTAAGGCTTCTCGTTGGGTAAAGTTCATTGCATTGAAACCAATACTCTCATAAGCCTCTGAAGAAAATTGTGTAATTGCATTGGCATAAAACTGAAAGTTAGCTGAGGCTCTCGGAATATCTACTGTTGTTGCTAAGCTAATTGGTTTTCCATTATCTTTTGATTCTGCCGCTGCTAATAATGGTAATTTTTTGTTGATCAATGCTGCTACTTTAGCTAATATTTTACTTCTATTGGCTAATGTTGTTGCTGACCAACTTGGAAAAGCATCTTTTGCTGCTTGGTATGCCAATGCAACGTCTTCTTCTGTTGAATTAGGAAGTTTTCCATAGGCCTCTCCATTTGATGGATTGTAATTTGTTATAAAATTTCCTTGAACTGGATTGACAAACTGTCCGTTTATATAGTTTTTTATAGCACTCATGTTATCATTGCTTTCTTTCTCCAAATTCTATGGAAGTTTCTTATGTTATATCATATTTTTTTCTCTAACCATCCCATTGGAATTTCCTAATTACAAAACTCCAGATGAATACTCCTTCTCTCTTTTTCGGCAATAGATTTTGAAGATGCATGCAATAACAATAGTTCCATTAACATTACACCTCCTGCTTGAATAGCGCACGGAGTTTCTGTTCCGAAAACTTCTTTTTTAAAAGATTCTTCTATTCTTATCTTTCCTTTAATATGCCTATTAGGAAGCACCCTTAGTGCTCCATGTATTGCTTTAGCTTCCTCTAAATAGATTCTAAAAGTAATGTTTTTTTCTAAAACCTATCTAAGAGGAATCCCCCCTAACTGCTCATTTTTTTCGCATCCAATTAGCGTTTTCTCTAAAAACATCTTTTTCTTGCACACTAATACTCAAATCTTGGTGGTAACTCACCAACCAATTAGAGTTGGCTTTCTTATTAAAAGAAATTGCTTTTGATAAAAAATAGGAAGCATCGCAAACAGTTTGATACAATTCCTCAAACTGTTTGTTCTGAAAAATAATTTCTTGTATCCTAGGAAACTTCTGTATCAGCTGTTTAATTGCATAGAGGTTTTCCTTGTCCTTTAGCAAGGCCATAATTGCCACTAATTCTTCTTCTGTAAATAAAGGCACTACTAAAGAAAAACCGCGATGTATCCATTCTTTTTTATACAAGCGGTATAAACTCATTTATATAGGTGCTTTTTTATAAGCGGTTACCTTGATTTCAATAACCAAATCAGGGTGTGGTAATTGGTGTACCGCTACCGTAGTACGAGTAGGCCCTGTTTCTTTATCAAAAAATGTTGCATACATTTTATTATAGCCTGCAAAATCATTCATATTTACTAAAAAAGTAGTAACATCTACTACATCCTTCATACTAGCACCTACAGTTTGTAAGTTCTTGTTTATATTTTGCAATACCTCACGTGTTTGTGCTTCAATATCTAATCGTTTTGTTCCCATGTCATCTATAACATCAACCCCTGCAATACTATTATCCGGACGGCGAGAACTGGTGCCTGACACAAAAATAAAATCTCCTACAACCTTTACCTGTGGGTATGCCCCTCTTGGAGTTACTTTTTTTTCCATATTCTTATACAAATAAAATGCTTCGTTTACAAACCAGCTATTTTGTCTTCTATTAAAATTTCATTAGTTTCTTCTTGTATCTTTTTCAATACCTCATTCAAATCGGTAATCGCTTCCAAATCATGATTTGCTACCATATTTAACAACGCTTTATCTTGTGCTCTCCCCTTTTTCATTGCTTCTCTGTATGCTATATCTTCTTTAAAAGTTACCATTGAATATTTAGAAAAGTATGCATTTGGAAAAGCTTTTTCTAAGTCCATTTCTAATTTTCGCTTCTGTTTAAATAAAGGATTTGCCACATGATCTCTCATTTCGTAAAAATTATCTATTGCCAAATCTGCTATTGCATCGGTATCTTCCTTTCTTACTTTTTGGTATTCCTTAAAAATGAGTTCCCAATCTCCTTCGTATTTTTCTAAGATACTATCAAATACTGTAACATCTTCAAAAGAAGCATTCATTCCTTGTCCGTAAAATGGTACAATAGCATGCGCTGCATCTCCCATTAACAAGGTGTTTTTTTTATACATCCAAGGCGCACATTTTACCGTTCCTAAAGCGCCTGTTGGGTTGTTAAAAAATGCTTCTTTTATACTCGGAATCAATGCCAACGCATCTGGAAATTCATTTTCAAAAAATGCGGTTACTTTCTCTTCCGTAGTTAAATTATTAAAATTATATGCTCCTTCATCATAACTTAAAAATAATGTAACGGTAAAACTCCCATCTAAATTAGGCAGTGCTATTAGCATATATGCTCCTCGTGGCCAAATATGCAAATGGTCTTTACTTATTTGATGTTTTCCTAAGTGATTTGCTGGTATTTCAAGCTCTTTATAACCATGCGATAAATAGTTTTGAGAGTAACTAAATAAAAATTTCTTTTCTAAATAATAGCTTTTTCTCAATACAGAACCCGCTCCATCTGTTCCTATGATGATATCCGCATTTATAGATACTTCTTCTTTGGTATCATACCTTTTAAAAGTAGCAATGGTGTTTTCAATATCTACAGCAATACATTTGGTATTAAAATGGATGGTTACATTTTCATGCTGTTCAGCTTCATCTAGTAGAATGCCATTCAAATGACCTCTAGATATGGAATTGATATATTCTTCTTTTCTTCCTGAATAATTAGAAGAAAATGTAGCTCCTTTCTTATCATGAATCAAACGCCCATACATAGGAATGCATATTTTTTGTGCTTTTTCTGCTACTCCTGCCAAACGTAAGGCTTTAAAACCTCTATCTGAAAGTGCTAAATTGATAGATCTTCCTGCTGAAATATCGGTGATTCTTAAGTCTGGCCTACTTTCATATATCGTTACCTTATACCCTCTTTGTGCAAGTCTTAATGCTAATAATGAGCCGCATAAACCTGCTCCAATTATTACAATATTCTCTTTTTTATTCATTTTATTTTTAGGAATTAGGATCTATTTATAAACATGCCATATTTTACTATGCTTGTAATGATAGTAATTCTTTTAATGTAGTAACCATGTTATATACCTCTTCAAAAGTATTATACATTGGTGTTGGTGCACAACGTATTACGTCTGGCTCTCTCCAATCTGTAATAATATGTTTTGCTGTTAATTTATGATGTACACTTTTATCTGCATCTTTTACTTGAATAGACAATTGGCAGCCTCTTTCTTTCGGATTTCTTGGAGTAATTATCTGTATCTTATCAGAAGGTATTTGGCGAATTAAAAACTCAAAATAACCTGTTAATTTTTCTGATTTTTCTCTTAAAGCTGGCATTCCTATTTTTTGGAACATATCTAAAGAAGCTCTAATAGCTGCCATTGATAGAATGGGTGGATTAGACAGTTGCCATCCTTCTGCGCCTGATAATACATCAAAAGGCTGACGCATATTAAATCGGGTCGTTTTGTTGTGATTCCACCAACCAGCAAAACGAGGTAATTCTTTATTATGAGCATGCTTTTCATGTACAAATAATCCTGCTAAGCTTCCTGGGCCTGAGTTTAAATACTTATAAGTACACCATGCAGCAAAATCGACTCCTGAGTCGTGCAACTCCGGCAAAATATTTCCTGCTCCATGCGCCAAATCGATTCCTACAAAACAATGCTTACGATGCCCTATTTCAGCTATTCGCTTTAAATCTAAATATTGCCCTGTATAATAATTAACCCCTCCAATTAATAGCAAGGCAATTTCCTCTCCTTGCGTTTCTATCATATTTTCTAAGTCACATATATCCAGTAGTTCTTTCCCTTCTTTAGGTTTCCATTCTATAATTCCTTCTTCTGGGTCAAATCCATGAAATTTTAATTGAGATTCTACAGCATATCGATCAGACGGAAAAGCATCACTTTCAATAACTATTTTATATTTTTTTGGGGTAGGTTGATAAAAAGATACCATTAAGAGATGTAAGTTGGTAGTTAAGGTATTCATCACCACCACTTCGGAAGGTTTTGCTCCTACTATTTCTGCCATTCCTTCTGTTAAAAACTCATGGTATGGAAGCCACGGATTTTTAGCTTCAAAATGCCCTTCTACTCCATATTTAGCCCAATCATTTAATTCTTGTTGGATATAACTTTGAGTTGCTTTTGGCTGCAATCCTAAAGAGTTTCCTGTAAAATAAACCCAATCATGACCATTGCTGTCCTTTGGAATATGAAATTGAGCTCTTACATAGGCTAATGGATCTTTTTTATCTTCTTCTTTTGCGTAATCTAGTGTTGCTTTGTACATATTTTCTTTTGGTTTCAGAAACCTTTTTTTCAAGCTTTAAAGATAGTTCATCCCATTAAGAACTAAAAGTGTTTTATTTCATGAAACGGTGTTTTATAAATTTACACCTTTTTGAATGATTGAGCAAAGAAATGGTTCTTACTAGTCAAAGCTTCAAGCAACTGATTATAAACACCTCTGATACTGATAGGTAAGCACAAAGCTATTCACGAAATTGCTGCTAAAATGGATTGCTATAAAAGTATTGCTTATAAGTTACAAGGGAATTTTATCTCAATCCATTACTATATTGTTTGTTAATTGCTTGCTTTTTTATAAGACATACCTTCTTCTAAATACATAGGATTTGCACTATTATAAACATTAAACTTTGTTTTGATTGTTTCCCTTCCTTTCATTTTTTGTTTAAAAACAGCAAAGTGCAAATGTGGCCCTGTAGAAAAACCTACGTTGCCACTTTTTGCTATAAGTTGATTCTTTTTTATTGGGTCACCCACTTTCACTAAAGCGCCATTTTTTTGTAGGTGTACGTATTCTGAAAAAGTGCCGTCCTTATGATATATTAAAATGATATTGTTATACTTTGTACATTTCCTTTCAGAACAAGTTTGGTGGTTATGATCTATTACTTTTACAACTATACCTTCTCTAGCTGCGTAAACAGCTGTTCCTATTTCCATGGCAAAATCAAGTGCCTTTTCATTTTGATGTGAAAAACTGCCTTCGTATCCTTGACACACATTGATCTTTTGCCCCTTTGCAAAGGGAAGACTGTATCTATAATTTTGATCATATGTATTTTTTAGATGATTTCCATAATTATACAACACCTTAGATTGGTATCCGTATCTTCCTTTTTTTGCTATTTTTAGCGTTGTTACCAGGTGTTTTTTCGATCTTGCTGGTATGACAAAAATTTTATGATTCCCATGGGTCGATGTCATATTATGGAGTTCTAAATTTAATACCATAGATATAGGACAATAGGCATCATTATCTACTAAAAACTCATATCCATCTGCTATTTTTTCAGTATATGTTTTTAGCTGCACTTGCCCTATTAACGAATATGATATCCAAAATAAGCACACCCAAATAGCTCCTTTTTTTTGCTGCTTCATAAGTTCCTTTTAATTTTTATATCATAACTGGTAATATATATTCCAAAAAAACCCACTCTCGTGGGTTTCTTATTTACGAATTTATCGCTGTTTTTTATACTTTCTGAAAAATGACGAACACTTATTCGTATTTGATTCTTTTTTTACGCATGAAGTTCTGCGATTTTCAAGAGCGACTCCTCTTCTCAAATTTTACAAATCATGCCCAAAATGAAATACTCAAAAATATGTTTAATACAATACTCTAAACCTTATAGTTCCTTCTACTTTACGCAATTCAGCAATAACTTCTTGATTGTATTTTTTATCTACATCTGTAATTACATATCCTACTTTAGCATCCGTAGATAAGTATTGTCCTGTAATGTTCAGTTCATATTTAGCTAAAACCTCATTAATTTTTGCCATAACCCCTGATACATTCTTATGGATATGTAAAAAACGATGTGCATTTTGATGCTTTGGCAAGCGAATATTAGGAAAGTTTACTGCATCTACTGTATTTCCTGCATTGATATATGCCATAATTTTCCCTGGAACAAAATCTGCTATATCTTTTTGAGCTTCTTCCGTACTTCCTCCTACATGAGGCGTTAAAATAACATTATCTAGTCCTTTTAGCTCCGTGTAAAACGCACCATTTTTTCTTGGTTCTTCTGGATATACATCAATTGCTGCCCCTCCTAATTTTCCAGATTTTAATGCCTCTACCAAAGCCTCTATAGCTACTACAAAGCCTCTCGAAAGATTCACTAAATGAGCTCCATCTTTCATTTGCGCTATTTCTTCTCTTCCTATAAAGTTTTTATTAGCAGCATTATCATCTATATGCAAAGTAACTACGTCTGACAAATTAAGTAATTCTTTTAATGAGTCTATTTTAGTAGCATTTCCTAGCGCCAACCGATCTTCCACATCATAATAATAAACATCCATTCCTAAAGCCTCTGCTAATACTGACAATTGCTTTCCGATATTTCCGTATCCTATAATACCCAATTTTTTACCACGCACTTCTCTTGATCCTTGCGCTGTTTTATTCCATTGTCCCGTATGCAATTCTGTACTTCGTTGAAATACGCTACGCATTAACATGATAATTTCTCCTATAGCTAATTCTACAACAGAACGTGTATTGCTATAAGGGGCATTAAATACTACGATCCCATTTTCTTTACATGCTTCTAAATCAATTTGCTTTGTTCCTATACAAAATGCAGCTACTACCATTAATTTTTCAGCTGCTTCAATAACTCGCTTTGTGACTTGCGTTTTTGATCGAATTCCTAAAACATGTACTTCTTTTAATTTTTCTATCAGTTCCTCTTCTGATAAACTTCTAGAAACCGTTTCTACGGCAAAACCATCTCCTGATAATTTTTCAAAAGCATCTGGGTGTATGTTTTCTAATAATAAAATTTTAATCCTATTTTTTGGATATGATATATTTCTTGGTAATTTATTTACAAATAAAAATTCATCCATATTCGGTGTTATATAATCTGCGTTTGCTACTGTTTTATCTCTAGATACATTTTCTGTGTAGGCAAAGAATTTGTCTGCTACTCCTGCCTCCTTCGTGACGGCATCACTATAGCCGTCTCCAATTACTTGAATTTCTCCTTTTAAATCTAAGTCTTTTAAGCATTGAATTTTTCCATTGTGTACAGAAAGTACATTGGCTCTATCAAATCCAACAATTACTTCTTTTTTATCAAACTCAAAAGTATTTGCATACACTCTTTCAGAAGGAATGTTATAGGCAGCTACAATTTCGTCTATAAATTCTTTAAAACCACAGGAAATTACGTAAATATCATCAGAAAATTTTTCAAAAAACTCTTTATTCCTCTCTATTGAAGGAGATACCTTTTGCTTTAAAGCATTAATTAACAAAGGTAAATCGGCTTTTTTTGCATTCAGTAATTGAATTCGCTTTTCTAAAGATTCCGTAAAGGATATTTCTCCATCAATTCCTTGATTGGTAATATCCATGATTTCTTGAATGATTTCATCTTTCTTTGGATTGCCCTCCAATGTAATTTCTGCTAAAACATCTAAAGCTTCTACACTTGTTAATGTGCTATCGAAATCAAATACGTAATTTCTTTTTAATGTGTTCATTATAAGCTGTGCTATTTTCTATATTGTTGTGTTGAGTTTACGAATGTACAAAGGTTATTAGAAAAGAATATCACAAAAAGATAACATTTTACATATTTTTAAAATATTCTAATTTTTAGCGATGTATTATTACTTATTTTGAAAATAACGGCTATGATTTTCTAATTCCACAAAAGTATGAACCACCAAATTATTGGAATTGATTCTACAAAAAACGAACTATAATACGTTGATTGTTTTACAGTTGCTCTCATTAATAAAAAAAGTTGCAGGAGGAACACCACTAAAAATGCATTTCTAAATGCTGTATTTGGTGCAATTATAAATTCTAATAATACTGTTATAAGGAGTAAAGCATATCCTAATTTTTTAGTTTTTTCAACGCCTAACTTTCTTGGAATGGTTTGCAACGATACCTCGTCATAGGCGACGTCTCTGATTTCAAAAGGCAAGATTAAAATAAGGATCATTAAAAAACGTTGTACTCCTAAGATTCCGATGTTTAATGTACATAGGGCTCCTTTATCAAAAACTGGTAATACCACTGTTAATCCTACCCAAACAATAGCTACTATTATAATTTTTAAATAACTGATACTTCTTAAATTTTTCTGAAACCCACTTAAAAAAGGAATTGCATATAGCAAGGTCAACCCTCCAAAGGGAATAAACAGTGCTAGCGTTGCTACTGATAAATGCGCTCCATAATAGCACATGATTCCCAAACTTATCAATGAAAACAAACGAATCTTTTTTAGTGTTTTTTTAGTGCCATGATACACTTCGGTTACTCCTGCGTACTTTACAAAATTGTATCCTACTATTGTGCCATAAAAAATAAAATAATCTAAGGATTCATTATAAGAAAGCCCTACATAACGCTCTGTTATTCTTAGTAACGAATACACAGCTAATGCAACATGAATACTAGCATTTATATAAAAATCAAAAAATTGCTTTAAAAATTTCATCAAGCAAAAATAGCTTTTCTATTTCTAATTCGTTTGCCAAGCTACAATTAATACTCCCGATGCTATTTATAAAACAAAAGACAGCAACTCTTTAATTATTTTTCCTGCAATATATAGAACTTTACAGGTTCACTCAACATGGCAACTTGGCATTATTCTTTACGAAGTATTAGAAGTGCTTTCTTATGGTAAAATTTTGCAAAAGCTAAAGATAGATATGCTGCTATTTCTTCTCTTGTTTTATTGCCTTCAATCATTACAAAAATTGTATCAAGATATTTTTTTTCAAATTCCTTTAAAATTCCTTCGCTTTTTATAATATCTTGATATGTCAATTTTTCCAACTCAGATTTCATCCACTCATGCGATTTCATTTTTAACATTCTTATCTTTAAATTCCTTTTATCTACTTCTGAAATAAATTCAACTCCTCCTTTTTCATTGGTTAAAGACACTAATCTAACATAATCAGATTTTATCTGTGCATCTAATAAACCAGCTTGTTTATACAACTCTTTTAAACTCTTAAAAGCTAGTTGATGGTAGGTGTCTGTAAAATTTTTATGCTTATATAAATAAGCTAAATAATGAATTACTGCTTTTTTATACTTTTTATGGCTGGCATCTTCATTATTTTTTATAGCAATTTCTAACAAACTCAAATCGTGCTGTATTCTTTTAATATTCTTAATATCTAGAAATTCTTTAGCGTTGGAGATCTCTTTTATGCTACGGGTTATATTTGAATGCTCTCCTTTAAATGTATGTGTTTTATATGAAAATGAAAATTCTTTCGTCTTTTTATCCCCTTTTTTACGTCCAATCTTTAGTTTGGGCTTTTTTATATCAAATGCATAGCTATAACCAAAGGTCATCGTAAATTCCTTTAATAAATCTTTCGTAGTGCTACTTCTAAATAGCTGTATCGCATTGAGGTTTAATTGATGCTTTTTTGCCAATACTGTTGAAACCATAGCCCTTATATTAAAAACGTTTGTGGTTATTTCTTTATTCTGATTGGTATTATACGAAGTTCCTAAAATGCTATTTAATTTATTCTTAAAAAACATTGTATTAATATTTAACGAAGCTCCCCATGCTTGGCTATCCTCTCTCCCTATATCACTGTAATTGTAATTTAAAGAAGGAGAAATTACTAATGATTTTTTAGGAAAACCTATGGTGTATATTGCATTTGCATTATGAAAGTTATTGGCTTGTCCTACTCTAATAATATTATTTTCTTTGTTAGCTGAGGAGGCTAATGAGTAGCCTATGCTCATATCTTGCGTTATATGCTCTTTTTTTGCCAGCTGCCAATTTAAGTTTAAATTGGCATTTTGAGACAATTGTTTAAAGTTTAAGGCTTCTGCTTCTTGATTGGTTAAATCATGGTCATTTATTTCATCAAACTGATTTAATCTTTTATTGGTAAATGTAGTAAAATTGGAATATGCTCCTGTCAATACAACATCTTTTGTAATTTGATAACTTGCATTTACGCTTCCTACATTTCTTCCTGTAGATTGCTTCTTTTGATTATTTAAATTATCTCGTTGATATCCTATGTTAAATGCTACACTTAGTCTATTACGAAATAGAGAGCGTGCTGCGTTTAACGTGATATTTTCAAAATCGTTATTAAAATAATAAGCGCCTAATGTTTGATAATTAGGATCAATACGTTCATACCCTACTCCTACTTTCATTGCTCCTAATTTCATATCTAAAGCAGCCTTAAAAGCATTGTAATATGCTGTGGATAGTTTGTTATTAAATAGCAATCCTGCTAAACTTCTAGGTGTAGTGGCGCTTTGAAGCGCCCTAGTATCTTGCGTTATTGCCGTTGATGCGTATTCTGTTTTTAGGGTATATTTTTGCGCTATTGTTGTTTCTCCACTAAGGCTGATTACTAGATTTTCTTTTGGTTTTATATTTTTTTCTTCTGGTATTGGTTTTATAGAGTTAACGATATCTTTAGCGTAAAAACCTATAAGTCTGAGTTTATACCGTTCTTTTTTCCAGTCTATTTTTGCTCCATATCCTATACGTTTAAAAGTAGGCAAAGTGTTAGGATTCCCATCATTTTGAGTCGCTTTCAGTAAACGTCCATACATCGCACTAAAATCAATAGTACCTTTATTGGGGGTTACTTCAATACCTACTCCTGTAAATTGGTGAGCATTCAACGTATAAGGAGAGAAAGTCATGGCAACATCTCCTATATGTGCTTGTACCCATTTATATTTAGGGTGTAAACTGAGCCGATTAAACTTAAAAGGCAATTGGTAATTAAAGTTATCTCCTTGATTGGTTAAACGATAAGAAAAGGGAACGCTAAAACCGAGCCAGTGTATATTTAGTGTTCCTTGTAAGAAATAGGTAAATGGTACACGGGCATTGCGTTTATTGGCTGTGTAATATACTGTATTGGCATTGATTGTACCGTTTACTTTAATTTTCGGTGTTTTTTTGATAGTTTCTATATCTATATTTTGAGCCATAGCTATATCAACAAATAAACATACCCACATAAAGAGTACGCACTTTCTTTTCTTTTTCAAATCGCTTAATTTTATTTCTAAAAAATACGTTTCTTAGCTTTTTTTTTGCAAATCTCTTATAAATATACTTAATATACAACTATTTCTATTATAAAATGTATTTGCAGGTTTTATGCATAAAGGTTAAGACTGCAAAAGATTTCATTAGGGCAAAACCTAAATTTTCGCTTCAAAACAAAAAGTTGAAATTACTGCCATCAATCAAAATTCAACATTCCTATAAAAATAAAAAAATTGCCTGAAGCTTCTCAACTAATCCATGAATCAGCCTTCTTAATTGAGCTCAATCTCATTTAAACAAAACTCATTTCTAAGTGCCTCTCTACACTTATTGCATTACCTTATCTATCATTTTTACTCATTTACGCAAATTATCAAACATCTGTAATTGTACTTATCTTGTTTTCAAGTATGGTATTATTTCCCTACCAAAATTAAAAAGCCCTTTTATATTTGCTAACCAATCAGAGAAGCTCACATGAACAAAAATGATTCTCTTTATTTTTTATTAAAGTATTTAGTTATTTCTCGTTGTTATGGTATCCTTCCTTTTTCAAGAAGGATCTTTTGTTTTTTGCTTCTTCTTTTCTATACAAACTTTTAAACCTCCTCTAAAAAGTTTGTACAAAATTGGTGTATCGTCTTGTAATTTTGGCTTATAATAATATACGCTTTTACTCATTTTTAAAACCCGACATGCCCTGCTTATGCCGTAATGAGAAAGGTCAATACTTAAGAAGCGCTTAACGCAAGGCTTTAAAGCTTTTTTTCGATAATCTCCTTTGCTATCTGGTGATCTAATGCAAGGGTAGCATACATTTGCTTTAATTTTCGATTTTCTTCCTCTAATTCCTTTAGACGTTTGAGCTCTTTAACATTCATACCTGCGTATTTACTACGCCACTTATAAAATGTTGCCGAACTAACTCCATGTTCTCTGGAAATTGCTTCTACGGTTCTACCGTTTTCGTATTCCTTTAAAATCTTTGCGATTTGCTGGGGACTAAATTTACTTTTCCTCATAATTACTGTTTAAATTTAATACTTTTTTTATACTTTCAAACAGTTCGGTTTGTAGGGAAGTTTACACAGGTAGTAAAGCAATAATGGGATGAAGAGTACTAATAAAACAAAATGAAACCAAGGGTTAAAGTAAAAAAAAGGTATTTGATCTTCTTCTTTTTCTCTTGTCAATGTGTAACTAATATTTTTAAAATTACAATACCATACCAAAAAATTACCATTTTCATCTTTATCTAAAGAAGGCATATAACCTGAGATTGTTTTTTTTACTTTATTCTCTTTTAAATACCCTTCAATATAATATAAGTCTGTAGCTTCTCCATCTACATTATAACGCTTTTTCTCTATCAATACATCTTCTTGAATTGTACTTCTATCAAAATAAAGAGCATACAAAAACTTAGTTTGTTTAAAACCATGATGAATTTCCGATACCCCTACAAAAAAACTTATTATTATAATTATTAAGGTTATTGTTTTGCTCATATTCTATAATTTTATTGGATCAATTAACTGAATTCTTTCATAATAAGAAGACGTTTCTAATTTTTTACCTAAAAACACCAGATAAGCACCTGCGTTTAAATCTAAATACACACCTTTTCTCAAAGGAAAGACTCCAAAATTACCATTAGCATCACCAATACTTAAAAGTTCTGCTCCTGCTACACCACTTGCATAACCACTAATAGCAAACCAATTATTATTTTTTAATAAACTAAACTCTCCTCTTGCTCCAAAAGTAACATTTAAACCTATTATTGCAGGATCTATTGATTTTTTATATTCAACCCATTTATTACTCTCTACATATTTTCTTTCTTCGCTAACTACTTTTACCTCTCCGAAGGCATCAGCACTAGCCTCTATTTTAACTTCTGCCGTTACATATTCTTCTATTTTTTCTACTGCCCAATCTGGTATAGGTAATTCTTTTATAGGTAATCCCCATTTCCATACAGTAACACTACCTTTTAAAGCTACTTTAAATCCTCCTTTGGTTTTCTTTTCTCTATAATATAAACGAGATTTAATATCTTCTTTATTCTCAGCAATACTTTCAAAAGGAACAATTTCATACAACCAGTTAATACCTACTGGACTTGATTTTGGTATTGATTTAATAAAAGAAAAGCTTTCTAATTTTTTTCCATACTTTTCAACCAATTTAGTCGCTTCAAGAACTTTTTTAATATTCTCAGAGGTTACTTTATCATAAAAATTATCAGGACTTAAACTAATTTTAATTTTTTGATAATCTCTTTTTACCCATTTAACATCTACACTTTTTTCTAGCTTATTAGGAGAACCTATATGAACGCTAGTCACATATTTAACATCCCTAGCTCTTAAATTACGTGTAAATGTTTTCTTTCCATAATATTCAGGATTTTTATTGGTATCAAATGACCATTGAATATGATATTTAGGGATCTCCTTTTCTTTTAGTCTAGGACTAATTTTTATTCCGTAATCTACTTTTTTATAGTCTTCATAAGACGTAGGTGGGTGCAATAAATATAAAATTTCTCCAGATTTTGCTAATCTTTTCCCTTGATGTAAAGCAACTAATTCTTCCAGTTCAAACTCTTTTCTAGGTATTTTTAATAGCACTCTTATTTTTTTAGAATCTCCATTTGTATAACTACTAGCAGAAGACCAATATGCTGCTTGTAATACAATAGCACCTCCTATGTCACGAACATCTGTACTAATTCTTTCGCCTTTTCCTAAATACTTTTCTGCCGATATAGCTTCAAAATCTTTATGCAATGACCATTCTATTCGGTTGGAATCTTTATCTATATTTTTTAGCTCAAAAGTTTGTAAATCTAATTCTCTGCTATAAGGAACTTCTATTATATCTTTATTTTTATAGCTTTTACCATTGTGTTCAATTACAACCTCTTTTTCAGTTGTACTTGAAGTAGTATTGTTGGTATCTGTACTTCCATTTTCGATGGCATTCGTATCTGTAGTCGTATTTGTTCCACTATTGGAATTCGTAGTATCGGTAGTATTTGTTGTGCTACTATCTGAACTAGAATTATTAGAAGTGTCCGTATTTGAATTATCTGTATCGTTTGTGTTTGTATTGGTGTTTTCTCCTGTGGTAGTATCATTTATAACATCTGTATCTACATTACTTTCTTCTGTTGTACCTGCTAAATAAGGCACTACAATATAACCAACTCCTCTAAAACGACCATTACTTCCTGATACTTGACCTACTGTAAAGGTATTAACGGTAAACCTTTGTTAAAGCTAAAAAATATGCCTTAATCATCTAGGTATTTCGCTAATAAAGTTTTGTTTTCTTCTAAAACTTTAGCTAGTTTTTTTATATTTAAAACTCCATTAGCGTCTTTTACAAAAGGCTTTAGTTTGTTGATTTCAGGGTAGTTTGGGTTATTCTTTAAAACCATTAATTCTTTATAGAATAATAAATTCATATTACTTAACACTTTATAAAACACATTATTTTTCAGTGATATAGGATCTTTTTCTAAACTCCACTCATTACTCATTTCCTTTCTAAACAAAACTGTTAAACTTCTTTTTCCTTCTGTTTTAATCAACTCTTGATACTTAAAAATACAATATCTTTCATTCTTATAATCAAATTCAAATCTAAATATTGGTTTTATCTCATTATTCTGCTTAATCTTCTTTAAAAATGTATTTGATAAATCATCTTTAAGTGCAGAATTATAAGTGCTATCAACATATTCGTAAAATTTTTGATACGTTAATTCTTTGATATAATTTACTTTTATATTCTTCTTAGTGAGATTTTTAAAATTATTTTTTTCATAAATTAATGGTTCGAAATTTACTTTTAATTTCATTAAAATTGGATCCATTATTACTTTAAAATCTTCTTCGGTATTATTCGACTTTTCACTTAGTGCTTTATCGTATTCCAAAATACCACCTTTATATACTTTTTCAATATACTTATCATAAGAATTAATATTTATTTTAGAATTATTAAAAAGAGCTTCTAAGGCTTTAACAGATATATAATTAAACATGAAAAATGCTTTAGTTAAGCTTCCTTTTGTTTCAATTATTTTCCATTTATCCTTAACCTTTTTTAACACACTACAATTAGGCAGTATGTTATCTTTCTCTTTAACATGATATTTTATTATTGCATAATCACTATCATTCGCTCTAAAAGATATTTTTAGAAGTAATTCAAAAAAAGCTTCTTCTTTTTTAAGTTCTTTTCTTAATTTATACTTTAGCTCATGATTTTTAATTTTATAATCATAATTCTGGCTATCCCATCTATAATTGTCTGCAGATAATACTGATATTAATGTTTCTTCTGGGAATTCATTTTTATTATCAGAATATGAGTTATATTCTTTATACAATCTAAAATTAGAAGGATACTTGGTATATTTAAACATATTTTGTTCAACTGGTAAACCAAAGTTTGAATGCAAATTCAAGTACCTTTCCTGTGCGTTTAAGTTTACACATAGCAAAAAGAAAATTATTTTAATTGTTATTTTTTTTATCATTTTATTTTTTATCATTGTTTTAATTTCGTAATAAATTTATTCCAATAAAAATATATTAGTATCATAGCAATAAGAATTATTAAGCTTAAATAATCCCATGGACCATAATAGCTCTGAACTTTTTTACTATTTACTCTCAGTGGTCTTATTTGATTTTGGAAGTTTATTCTTCTATAAACTACAGTATCTCCTTTAGTTATCGAAAAGTTCTTATCTATATCGTAATCTCCTTCCAGCCTCTTCCCTTCTTTCTTTATATAAAAAGTAGTATAAGATGAACTTTGATCATAACCTGAATAATCAAACTCTTCTGTTTTAAAAACTATTCCTTTTTCTAACCTATCATTAAAAAGACTATACACATTTATACTTACAGTCATTAGCGATGATAAAAACAATGTAATTAAAACTAAATAGGTTAAAATTCTTATTATCATAAATATATTAATTTATTAAATCCCCAATATCAAATGTTGTTATTTCAATTTTACCACTGGTTTCTAGTTTAAATAATTCGTATTTAAAATCATTGGTTACAAACAAACTAACGTCTTTGGATATTAATAAATATCCATAAGTATCAGATAAATACGCTTCAATTCCTACTATATCTGGATTTTTCTTATATGGATATACAAATCTTATCCCTGCCGATAATTCAACCGTTCCATCTACACCTACTAAAGTAGCTTTTAAACTAGGTTTAATAAAACCACCTCCGCTAACATTACTATTAGCATAACTTACTCGATTTGTCTCTACCTCCTTATCTCTCTGAATCATAATTTCTCCTTTTAAACCTGATGATATAGAAAACTTAGCTCCAGCCAATGTTATCTCATAAGAGGTTCCAGGTATATACACTTTAATTTCTTTCCCACAATTTAACTTAAAAATATCTACACCATTATTAGCTGAAAATTTAAACTTTTGCACTTCTTTGTATAAGCGATTGTATTTTATTTCTTCATTTTTAGTCTGATAGGAAATACCTAGTTTTTTCTGTACTAGTAGTGTTTTATAATTATCTAAAATTTGAACATCACATGGTAAAGCTGGCGATAACTTCTTTGTTACATAGTTAAGTTTATCAAAAGCTTTAAAAATAGGACCTAATTTATGAGCTATGTCTATTCGCATTAAGTCTTCATCTATCCATTTTACATTAACCTCTTTTTCTATTTTTTTTGAGTAACCTGCTTTAACAATAGTTTTTGTATTCTCATTACTATCTGGAATCCATTCATAGATTCTCTTTTTACCTCTGTCTTCTATATTTTCTTCCTCATTAATTGTCCAAGAAATACTATTTTTGATAATTTCTTCTTCATCTAACTTAGGGTTTATTTTTATACCGTATCTAACACTTCTCAAATCTTCTCCTAATTTATTATCAACAAAATAAAGCGTTTCATCAGAACTAGCAGCCCTTCTCTTTCTACCTACCCTACCATCTTGTACTACTAATTCCTCTAGTTCAAACTCTTTAGCTATTCTTTTAATAGTAACCCTAATTTTCTCATCATTATAATTGGCTACAACATCGAGTATATGAATTTCTTTCATATTTATACCAAAATTATCATGGATTGTTTCGTTTGTAGCAAAAATGCTCGTATTATCTGTTCCTAACTTTAATACTTGCCAATTAATTTTTACGCCTTTAGGATAGTTTTTTAATAAAAAGGCAAAGTTTGTTTCTTCTCTTGAATAAGGAACTTCTATTATATCTTTATTTTTATAGCTTTTACCATTGTGTTCAATTACAACCTCTTTTTCAGTTGTACTTGAAGTAGTATTGTTGGTATCTGTACTTCCATTTTCGATGGCATTCGTATCTGTAGTCGTATTTGTTCCACTATTGGAATTCGTAGTATCGGTAGTATTTGTTGTGCTACTATCTGAACTAGAATTATTAGAAGTGTCCGTATTTGAATTATCTGTATCGTTTGTGTTTGTATTGGTGTTTTCTCCTGTGGTAGTATCATTTATAACATCTGTATCTACATTACTTTCTTCTGTTGTATCTGCTAAATAAGGCACTACAATATAACCAACTCCTCTAAAACGACCATTACTCCCCTGTATTTGTAACTTTTTTATTAAAACTCTAATTATCTAGATATTTCGCTAATAAAGTTTTGTTTTCTTCTAAAACTTTAGCTAGTTTTTCTATATTTAAAACTCCATTAGCGTCTTTTACGAAAGGCTTTAGTTTGTTGATTTCAGGGTAGTTTGGGTTATTATCCCCATTAGAAAATTCGTTAATCGCTACAGATTTTAGACCTCTTATAATTTCATAAATATCTTTATCTAATTCGCTTCTCCCTTCAAAAGCTATGACCGAATTATTATTTTTCACATAGTGTTCTGTTTTTAACTCCTCTTCTTTTGATGTTTTTACTTTATATTTAAACACTATCATATTTGTTCCTTTTCTTAAGTAAGAAAACTTATGAATAGGTACAATATTCACGTTTTCAGTTTGTTTATCTTTTAAATAATTTAAAACTAGATCTAGTTCATCCTCTAAATACTTACTTATTTCATTTGGAAAATAATAACAAAACCTCTGACTATTAAGAGGAACTAAGTAATTTGCTTTTATATTTTCTTTACTTAAAGATAAATCCAAAGAAAATTTTTGCTTTCCTACCTCTATTGAGCTTGAATTATTTCTTTCAAATATTTCTTTTAACCCTTCTATATCACTAAGCATTAAATTCCCTAATTTTAAATATAAACTAGCAATATTAAAATTATTCTTATCCCACGAAGATGCTATAATGTTATTTAAAGTAGAATTATTTGTTCTTTTTTTTTCAAAAACAGCATCTAAGTATTCCAAATTTAAATTCGTGAGTAAGAACTCAACAGGTGTTTTCAATTTTCCCCTAATTAAAAACCATCTATTTCCTTCTTTTTTTGCTTTTAAACTTACTACAATTGGTTTTTCCCTCCTTTCATCAAAAACATTTACTCTTACAATTGCATAATTTTCATTATCAAAAGTATATGTAGCTTTTCTTACTAACTCAAGATAATTAGTCTTTGTATTTTGACTTTTAATTCTAAAAAACTGCTGGCTAGCCCATTTCATTTCTTTATTAAAATTAAAAGACAACCAATCATTATCTTGAACAGACATTTGTGAAATAATTAACTCTTCAACAGTTGAGTTTTTCACTTCCTTAAAAGTTCTATATTTATTCTGTAATTTTAAAATCGGAGAATATTTTACATATTTAATTTCATTATTTTTAACCCCTATACCTAATAAATCAACTGATGAACATAAGCCCTCAACTTTTTGTGAATTAACTAAAGTAGTAACCGCGCAAAAAACTATTACTAGAAATTTCATTTTTATCATTTTATTCATTTTAAAATCCTGTTTTTAACAAATCTGAAAAATACATAACTAAAAAGTAATATGATAAATGGAGAAAGTACATCCCATGAGTCATATTTAGAACCAATAATATTATTATTAACTTCAAAAATCACATTTCCTCCTTGTTCTCCTATATACCTAAATTTTACTTTATCTCCTACTCTGTACATTTTTTGTGTACTACCATAAATAGTATCCTTTGTTTTATCTTCAATAATTACATTAGTATAAGTCCCTTTTAAATCAGCATTAAGTGTATTATAATATTCCACACCTATCACTTTACCTGTTCTAATAATATTAAAAAATTTAAGATTACTATATGTTACTTTTAAACTACTTAAAAAAATAAGTACATAAATACATATAAAACCAACTAAAAAAAATACATTTAAAATCCTAAACATAATTCATTACTTTTTTTATTCTAAATAGATATTCTTATTTTTCAAATCAAAAACTAATCTTTTTTTACTTTTCCACGAAGAATCAAAAATTAAAAATTTAAAATTAAAGGCTTCTCTACCTGTTAACCAAGTATCAACATACCCGTCTACTACAAAGTTTGTTCTACCTAAATATAAATAATTACCTATTAAATAGTTTTTATTATTATATGGATATTCTGTTTTTGTTCCTATACTAAGTTCTATAGCAGCTTTGGCGTAAAAATACTTATCAATAACTTCATTAGATTTAAAACCAAAACTAGAAGTTAAATTAAACCCTCCATCAATAAAAGCTTGATTTACTGACTTTCCTGTTTCGTTTTTCGTTTTTAATTTGTAAATAAAATTAATATTAGCCCCTAAATCTATTCCGCCATAAATTTTCCCTATTGAGACTCCTAAATAACCTATATTTTTACCACATTCAAAATTTGCTAAACTAGCAGATTGTAGCTTCAATGTTGTTTGTAAAACATCAAATAACTCTCTACTTTCTTTATCCTCTTCATTATACCCTTTTAAATTAAAAGCTATTTTTTTTGCACCAGCTAATGCTTCGTAATTACCTAAAATACTTCCTTCGCATGGTAGCAGGGTATTAAACCTTTTGGCGATTCTATTAAATTGCTCCAAGAAAACCAATACCTTATTAAATTTAGACAGATAATTAAAAGAATTATCATACTGCTTTACCCATTTAACATCTACACTTTTTTCTAGCTTATTAGGAGAACCTATATGAACGCTAGTCACATATTTAACATCCCTAGCTCTTAAATTACGTGTAAATGTTTTCTTTCCATAATATTCAGGATTTTTATTGGTATCAAATGACCATTGAATATGATATTTAGGGATCTCCTTTTCTTTTAGTCTAGGACTAATTTTTATTCCGTAATCTACTTTTTTATAGTCTTCATAAGATGTAGATGGGTGCAATAAATATAAAATTTCTCCAGATTTTGCTAATCTTTTCCCTTGATGTAAAGCAACTAATTCTTCCAGTTCAAACTCTTTTCTAGGTATTTTTAATAGCACTCTTATTTTTTTAGAATCTCCATTTGTATAACTACTAGCAGAAGACCAATATGCTCCTTGTAATACAATAGCACCTCCTATGTCACGAACATCTGTACTAATTCTTTCGCCTTTTCCTAAATACTTTTCTGCCGATATAGCTTCAAAATCTTTATGCAATGACCATTCTATTCGGTTGGAATCTTTATCTATATTTTTTAACTCAAAAGTTTGTAAATCTAATTCTCTGCTATAAGGAACTTCTATTATATCTTTATTTTTATAGCTTTTACCATTGTGTTCAATTACAACCTCTTTTTCAGTTGTACTTGAAGTAGTATTGTTGGTATCTGTACTTCCATTTTCGATGGCATTCGTATCTGTAGTCGTATTTGTTCCACTATTGGAATTCGTAGTATCGGTAGTATTTGTTGTGCTACTATCTGAACTAGAATTATTAGAAGTGTCCGTATTTGAATTATCTGTATCGTTTGTGTTTGTATTGGTGTTTTCTCCTGTGGTAGTATCATTTATAACATCTGTATCTACATTACTTTCTTCTGTTGTACCTGCTAAATAAGGCACTACAATATAACCAACTCCTCTAAAACGACCATTACTTCCTGATACTTGACCTACTGTAAAGGTATTAACGGTAAACCTTTGTTAAAGCTAAAAAATATGCCTTAATCATCTAGGTATTTCGCTAATAAAGTTTTGTTTTCTTCTAAAACTTTAGCTAGTTTTTTTATATTTAAATTTCCTTTTGGATCTTTTACCAAAGGTTTTAGTTTATTTATCTCTGCGTATTTTTTGCTATTTCTTTCATTGTAAAACTGAAATAGCACATTAACATTAGATGTTTTTAATATCGATTCAAATAAACTTACCTCGTTAGTTTTATTGACAACTTCATTCCTAATATTATTTTGTCTTTCTGTTATAAAAATTCGTGAAGTTTTGGGATCATTAAACCCACCGCTATCAATCTCTTCAAACTTTATAAATTCATATCTTATATCTTTTATATCTATACTCAACTTAGATATTAACCTCAATGAAAAGACAATAGCATCTGGAAGGTTTTTTTCAAATTTATTTTTAAATTTAGCTGTTAATAAGTGTTCTGACAAACGATTATTACGATAAGGTTTAGTAACTATAGAATCAAAATTTTTAGAATTAACTTGATAATCATATAAATTAGAAAATGAATACTTACTGGATATTTTTATTTTGGAAGTTTCTCCATTCAATTTTTTATAATTAATGGTTTCTTTTTGAGAAAACACATATAAATTAGTTAACGCTAAAAAAATAAAAAAAATATTTCTCATAATACTACCATGTTTTTGGATCAATAAATAAAGTTTTTAAATACGTATTGTTGTTAGTATACCATGAAAAAAATTCCTTTTCAAGAATACCAATATCAACTCCTCCATCTTTAGTAACTGTTTCTTTTAACTCTAAAATATCTTGTTGAGAAGTATTCCCTAAAAAAACACCTTCAATTACTTCTGTTTTTAATCTCATAGTCATAATAGCTAAAGCTGAAAGGTTTATATTAGAAGTTTTATACCACCTATTACCTTCTTTTTGAAGAACCATAGCTCCAGAAACTGGTTGCTTATTCTCCTCGTGTAAAAAAAATTTTATGATTGATGTTGGTCTATTACCTATTTGAAAAGTTAATTTATGGATTAACTCAAGATAATTTTTATCCTTATTCATGGTTTTTACCCTATTAAAATGACTTTCTTCTTTTTTACTAGCTTTTTTTTCTCCTCCCAAGGTATTATAATTTACCCATTCTTGATTAGTTGCCGAAAAAACTGATTGAATTAATTGCTCTGGATATTCATTTACAGCTTCTTCTTTATCATTGTAATCTGCTCTTATAATAAAATCCTCACTATACTTAAATACATTAATGCTTTGTTCTTCTGAAAAGCTAAATATAATATTTGAATATTCCTTTTGTGAAAAAGAAAACAACGGGTATAACAGAATTATTAATGTTTTCTTATTCATTTTTTCTAACAAGTATTTCATTTGTTCTTTTTTCTTTAATTGTTTTTGTTGTTTTCTATGCTTTCTAGTATTTCCATTTCTTTTCCTTTTTTTTATTTCTACTTTAATAAAATAAAAAATAGAAATTAGACTTATTAATATCATCAATATGTCAAAAAAAAGCCTATCCCTATAGGATGTTAAATTTATTTTTTTTTCATCTTTAAAGCCATATAATATAGCTGTTGGACCTTCCCAAACATAAATGGAATCATTCTCCAGTGTATTAACTTTAAAATGTTTATATACTTTGTTAACTCTTTTTGAAAATGATATATTATTTTTATTCAATATTGGAATTTTTATTTTTTTCTTATTATCGAAAAAAACATAGTAAGCAGAAGGTCCTCCCCAGTTACCTGAACTATAAATATTTAAGGAATCTATTTTATATTGATTTAATTTAAACTTATCAAAACTTAAAAAAAAATCACTTTTTTCATATGCACTAAACATAAATATTGGTGAAACAGCTATAATTGCAAAAAAAAGCAAGTGTATTATTATATTTAAACCTTTAGACATTATCATTATTCCTGCGTAGTTATTTTTTCCGTTATTCTTATAGAATCTTTCCAATCAATTAATTCAAAATCTAATAATCCTTTTGTTTTAATTTTTACCCAACCTGATAATATAAGTGGGTCAAGATAAACATACCCATCAAATTTATCTGTACCAAATTTATACTGTATAATACCACCTATACAACTAGTTACATCACCACCTATATCTATTTCTAATAAATCTCTAGCTACTAATAACTCTGCTCCTAGCTCTAGTCCTACACAACCATAAGGGTTAAATTTAATATATGGATTATTGTCTTCATAAAAATCATTTTCAATAATTTTATACCTTTCAACGCCTCCTTCAAGTTTAACACCTGCTTTAAATTTTAAAGAAATACCTACTTTTACTACATTTGCTCTTTCTAAAAGTTTAAGCGCAGGAACAGTTAAAAAATTTTCAAAATCAACAGAAACTCCACCATTTACATAACCTCTTTGGATATGCTTGTATAGTCTAGACCTTTTTACTTCTTCATTAAACTGTGTACCTCCAATCTTTATAGGATCAATTTTTACCGGAATCCCTATATCATATTTATTAAAAGCTCCAAAAAGTTGTTCTAATGAACCATAATGATTTACTAAAGAATTGTAAATATTTGTGGGTATAAAATTAAACTGTTTTTGATCAATCGAAACCCATTTTATATGTGCTTCTTTTCTAAGAGTTTCTGAATTACCTCCGTTAACAGCTACAGAAAAATCACCTGTTCTCGTGGATAACCATTTAAAAGATGATTTTTTATTTTTAAAACCAACTAGTTTTCCATCATGATACCAAGATACTCCATACAACTTATTCTGCTCTACATCAGGGCTAAATACAGCGTTAAACTTAAATAAATTCTCTTCTGTCATAAGCTTATTACGAACTAAATACAATGTTTCTCCGAAATATGCTTTTCTTTTTGGCTTAGCATCCTCATAAACTTTTATTGAAGTTAATTGGTAGTTCTCTAGAACTCTCTTTATAGTAACCCTAATTTTCTCATCATTATAATTGGCTACAACATCTAGTATATGAATTTCTTTCATATTTATACCAAAATTATCATGGATTGTTTCGTTTGTAGCAAAAATGCTCGTATTATCTGTTCCTAACTTTAATACTTGCCAATTAATTTTTGCGCCTTTAGGATAGTTTTTTAATAAAAAGGCAAAGTTTGTTTCTTCTCTTGAATAAGGAACTTCTATTATATCTTTATTTTTATAGCTTTTACCATTGTGTTCAATTACAACCTCTTTTTCAATTGTACTTGAAGTAGTATTGTTGGTATCTGTACTTCCATTTTCGATGGCATTCGTATCTGTAGTTGTATTTGTTCCACTATTGGAATTCGTAGTATCGGTAGTATTTGTTGTGCTACTATCTGAACTAGAATTATTAGAAGTGTCCGTATTTGAATTATCTGTATCGTTTGTGTTTGTATTGGTGTTTTATCCGAAGGTTAATAAATACCTTTATTTAATATTAAATTATTTTTATTTTCTTTTAACCATTTTTCAATTAACCTAATTCTCTCTTCGTATGATTTCCCTTCCTCTTTATATAACCTACTAGGAAAATTGGTAATTGATATTTCTACATAGCTCAATGCCAAATGCCCAAGGTTAGATTTTACAGATGGTTTAGAGATATCACTTACTAAAGATTTGTTACCTGAAATCTTCAAAAGAAGATTAAGAGTTTCTGGTTGCCTTATATAATATGCATCTTCTTCAATATTTGAAGGATAACCAAATTTGTTTTGTTTAGATATATCTTTTTTCATTTTTCTTATACAAAAGTCTAAAGCTTTTTTATTACCCATTCTTGCCAAACTAAGCATAGCATTCCATCTATCTGCCTTTTCTCTTTTATTAAAATATCTCTCTATCAAATATCTTTCTGCTTCTTGTAATTGTAAAAATCCTGCCAGTTTGTAAATTTCTGATCTTAAATATATTTCATTTGTTATATCAAATAATTTTTCAATATTATTTTTAGCCTCTTTTTTATAATCAGATAATCTATAAACTGTTAAAGGGGTAAGAACAGCCGATCTAATCCTCAAAGAATCAGAAGACAGCAAAGTAGTGAAAAATTCTACCACCTTAATTCTATTTCTTTGATTTTTATTATCTTTTGTAACTTCTTTTAGAATATTAATAGCTTGTATACATTGATCTTGATTATAGACTTTCCATTTATCCATTATTTTATTATAAAAGTCATCAAAGTTTTCTTCTATAAGAATCATTTTATTATTTTGAACATCAAATTGTTTTAAATTTGTTATATAATCAGCTATTATATTATCAATATTTTGAGCTTTACAAGAAATTGCAATAAGCATAAAGGCTAAAAGTATATTTATTCTGTTTTTCATAATTATATATTCATTTTTTTTGAATTAAATCCCATTGATATTTCCTTAATAAATCTCCATCTTGATAATCCATTATATTCTTAGGGTCTTTTCCTTGATTATAATTGGAAAATTCATCAAATGGATGTTGAAGTCCGAATCCTCCATGTCCTAACTCGTGTGCAATTGTATTCATTAATTGATGTTTTTTCGTAGTTTTAATATGAGTGTTAACATGCACAACACCTACATTTGTCGTAGAAGGAAACCAACCAAGAGAACCATCATCTGGATTGTCAACCAATACAATAACGTATTCACTATTATTTGAATACTCTTTTATGAGAACATTATATTCGTCATTAACATTATTTCTGGACCTACGATTATTACTAACATCAATTTTTCCATCATTATTTTTATCAAAATTTAACGTATCTATTGTCATAGTAATATTCAATTCTACATTTGCTTGATTATATATTTTTTTATTGAGATAATCTTTTATTTCACTTAAGCTAAAATATGGTGATATTGTTTTTAAATTAGTATTTCTAGAAATAGTTTCACAAATTTTATTTGCTCCTGCCACAATATATTTTTCTCCCGCTAACGTTGTCTTAACATAATCATCCCCTTGTGGTTTTGTATCTAAAAAACTATTCTTTCCCCAGCTCACAACCTTTGTAGTATCTGATTCCACCTTGTTATTTAAAGAATATACTTGTACATCATCGTTTTCCTCATCAAGAGTTATTAATTTAAGATTTATGATTTTTTTAGGATAACTTATAACTTTAAACAGAGCTATACTATCTCCTTTAATACTATCTTTCCTAACATGTACCACCATTTCTTTTTTATTATAACTTGATGTTAATGAAATTTCTTCCGTATTTTTTACAATCTGTTTTGGTGTTATAAAAGATAAATTACTATCCTCTTCTAAAAAAATATTATTTTGTATTGTATCAATTTCGATTGTCAATTTATCAATTACTCCTGATTTTAAAGATTTCCATATAATTGATTTATTGAAACGTTTTTCATAATGAGGGTAATCATCTATTAAGTTATCATCAAAACTCCCTATTTCCTTTGAGTGCTTTTTAAATTTTATATTTGTTACAAGTATTTGATTCTCTATAGCATTTGTATTTTTTACTTCTCCAGTTTCTCCATTTTTATTGACTACAATTGTTTTGCCATTTTCATCTTTTACAACGGTATTATTTCCTAAACCTAAATTTTGTTCTTCTCCATTTGTACCAATAATTACGGTTTCCCCATTTTCGTTAACCTTTATCTCTTCTATTACAAAGCCTAAAGTTTCTTCTTCATAATCTCCTGCAATAATACCTAAATCTTCTAGTGCATCTTCAATAGTATCGTAAATGGTGTCTACCAAATCACTTATATCATCAACCATATCATCCACACTCTCCACATCACCCCAAGTAGCATCATACGTCGTACTTACTACCCCCTCTATCAATTGATAATCCGTATTGATACGAATATTAGTAAAACTTACCGCTAATTTTGTATCTGCTAAATAAGGCACTACAATATAACCAACTCCTCTAAAACGACCATTACTCCCTGATACTTGCTTGATCGTTACTGGAAAATCACCCGCTGTAAAAGTTTCATTAATCCCTATATTTTGCAAAGGCTGGGTATTGCTTATTTCTATTTCTGGTACAATACCACAAGTATAGCTGCTACTCTTTTCATTTTTAGCGGGCAGACTAAACTCATTAATCGCACTATAAGCATACAAAGGATTCAAATCATTCAGCTCATTACAACTACCTCCGACTCGAAAAACATAGGTTTTGCCTGCTCGTAAATTGCTAATTTGCACCTGTGTATTGTAAGTATATACCTCAAACCATTCCGCATCAGGAATGTCTGCTCTTTTATACTGAACATGGTATCTTTTATGTTCAGGCATCCCTTGCCAACGTATTTGAACACCCGCTTTACCTACTGCTTCTGAAAGTACATATCTAGGTGGGTAACAAGCCGTATTATAGGTAAAATAATAGATCTCACTATACCCATCATTTTTAAAAACCGAGTTCTTACTTAGCCCTGTTCTTGATACCGCTCTTACCCGCCAACCATATCGTTTGTTCGGCAATAATGTTGGCTTACCGATATGGTATAATAGTGTAGTAGTAGCTGTGGTTTCTGTATAATAATTAGGGGACGTTAAAAAAGCTGCTTCCGGAGCTATTTGAGTGTCCCATAATTCTCGTAATTCAAATTCATATGATACATTGCTCGCATTGGCATGTCTGGGCGTCCATTGAAAAATAATATTCATTGGATCTTGTGCCACGACTTGGTCGCCTTTATAGGGAACATTTAAAAAAGGAGGATCGTTTAAAAGCAAATAAATATTAGAACAGCCTAATGTTGGGTGATTCAATTGTTCGTTGGTAAACGCATCATATACTTCCCAACAAAAGGTATATACTCCCTCGGGCAAAGATTTCTGGTATTGCCGTGGGGTGATTCCTATTAAATTATTGGGTTCAAAATAGGAACTTAAATCGATGTTTGTATATTGATTTGAAACACCTCCATTTAAAAATATAGGACTTGCACCATGTACAAAATCTACAGAACGTATATCAAGTCCATTACCTTGGATACGTAATTTTAGACGTACTTGCTTATTATTGGCTACCACATCGGTTAACAATAGATGTAAGCGTAGTTTGACATCGCTGGCGCTGGTGTAATCACTCAGTTTGGTCGTATAAGGAGGAATGATTATTTGCGTTACTTGTACTGGATAGCGTTGGGCATGGGTCAGCGATATGCATAGTAAAAAGTAAACCGTAAGCAATAGGCTATTTTGTAGAAAGTGCCTTTTTAAGAATTGATCGATGGTACCTTGTCTTTTTGCCATGAAATTACCTATGGTTTCTTTGCATACTGCGTATGGCTTCTCAACACACCATACCATGGCTATCATATATTGAATCCTCTTTTTCATCTTTATTTATTTTTTTTAGAAGGTTATATCATTGAAGTGATTTAAACCTTCCTTATCTGATTAATGTTGGATATACTTCTTTTTTGATTGCTGGATCACCTAGCAAATTTGACAATCCATTAGCTCCCAAAATACCACCATCAATACCTGCTGCTAAGGTAAATTAATTATTCCTATTTTAAAAAGAATCGTTTGTTTTTTGCCCCCTCTTTTTTGTACAAACTTTTCCATCACCTCTAAATAGTTTGTACAAGTTTTCTACTCTTTTTTCTGTACAAACTTTTCAACCACCTCTAAAAAGTTTGTACAAGTTTTCTACTCTTTTTTCTGTACAAACTTTTCAACCACCTCTAAATAGTTTGTACAAGTTTTCTACTCATTTTCCTGTACAAACTTTTCAATCACCTCCAAAAAGTTTGTACAAATACTCATTATATATCAATAGGTTATATTTTTTTTAACTGAAATAATTCTCTCTTTTTTTATAAGAAGTTTTTGGAATTTAATAGAGAGATTCGAACTTAATCATGGATTTTTTAGATTGATAAGGTGAATTTCTCTGCATTTTTTTGAGAGGAAAAATAAAGGAAGTATGGTCTATTTTAACCAACAGTTTTTTACCAAACTTACCAAAGCCAGCTATCGTCTTTTATAATGTTGCTGGTATTTTCTACAATGCTTTAAAAGTAGCGGAGGTAATTTTTCCTGTTTTTAAACTTGCCCAATTTTTACACATAAAATATTCATAGAAAAAGCTTTTACTCTTCTAATCATAAAATGAAGTGATTTAATCTTTTTGTTTTGAAGTGAAAATTTAGGATTTTTGTCCTAATACATCTTTTTTGAGTAACATAGCCTTTGCTACGTTGTAAAAAAAGCTAAAATTAGGGGGAAATAAGACAACTTCGCAAGCATCAAAAAAAGTTGAAACCAGTTTATTATTTTTTAACCATCTACTTCCAACTACCTACTGCCTACTAAACTACTCTTTCTGTACTTTAATATCGCAAACTATGTATGAGTTATCTCCCTCATTTTTAAACTCCTTTATCTTAATTGCTCCTTTTCTCCCATCTGCTGTTTGAAATAATACAATCCTTGGTTTCATTGCATTATCAAAATGCAATACCCCACTTGAAGTCTCTACAATGCTAAGCCCCAATAACGGCAGATCATTTTGCATCGCATCAAATTGAGCGGTGGTAAAATTCACCCCACAATTACAATTCTCTTGTTTATTTACAAATACGGTATGCTTAGCATTTGGAATTACATTAAAACCATTGGCACCTACAAGCATAGGAGACACAAATTTATTAAAATTAAAACGATTATTGAGTCCTAAAAAAGAAAGATCTATTTCGCTACCATTATCACTAGTTACTTCATTTTTTGTAAATACTTTTCGGAGTTTAGTAGAAAAAAAAGCTCCTATAGTGTTGGCATTATGCGCGGTATTAATTCCTAATTTAACATCGTTAAAGACTCTTAAATTTGTATTATCATAAATTTCTATTGATTTTTGAAACTTTTTAGTTTTCTTTCCATTAGATGCTATTAAAACAATATTATGTACGCCTTTATCTTGAAATATGACACTCGGATTTTTCAGCGTACTCCTCGCTGGTATTCCTTTTTCAAAACTCCACTCATAGCGAATAGCATTACTCGTTTTATTTTCTAATACGATACCAACAGGAGCTTGATAGTCATCATCAAAAAAGTTTACTTTCCAATCAAAATCAATCTCTATATCAGGCAATACTGTTATTATTTGTTTTTTGACAATCGTTTCAAAACCATTAGAAACAGCAACTTCAATACAATGCTTTCCTGGACTTTCAAATACTACATTTCTAGGGGTTCTATCCGTGGAACTTTCTGGAACACCTCCTTCAAATTTCCATAAATAAGTCAATTGATTCCCAATCGTATTATTCGTAATACCTACTGTTACAGGAGGGTAATTACTCGCTATTATTTCTGTTGAAAATTGAATATCAATTCCTTCTACCACAGTAATCTCCTTTTTTAATACAACTTCCTCTCCATCTATATTGCTCGCCTTTAACAAAATCGGGTAAGTTCCTGCTTTTTCATAAGTAATACTCCCTGGGTTTTTAGCCGTTGATGAAGTGATAGTTGCTCCTTCAAAAGTCCACTGATACGTATCAGCTCCTTCCGTTTTATTACGAATACTGACTTGAACGGGTACAGATATATCGTCATTTACAAACGAAGTTGTAAAATTAGCCGCTATAAAAATTGGGGTTTCTTGGTAACAGGCTATAAATAACATTAATATTACGAATAAACTAACTCCTATTGTATCTCTATTTTTCATGCTACTTTACAATCATTCGTTTTACTTGTGTTTGCTTTGCCGTTTCTAATACTAGAATATACATTCCTGATGCTAAATTCATATTGAATGGAATATCATATTCTTCTAATACTTCTATAGGTTTATGTTGCTTTATAAACTCTCCTTGCGTATTAAAAAAACGTAAAGAAATAGCACTGGGTTCAGCTAAACTTACCTTCGTTTTGAAGTTTCCAGTATTAGGACTCGGTGAAATGTTAAATGCTTCGATAAATGGAGTTTTTGTGTCTCCTAAGTTTGGTAACTCCGTATTTTCTTCTATTACTATATTCTTATATAACTCTTGAACACAATCGCCAACATTCGTTAAAAGCCCAACCTTATAAGTCCCTTTTTCAGCAAAACGCATCACAACAGTATTTTCTTTTTCTTCAATTATAGTAACTCCTTCACTAAACACCCATTCAAAAGATTCAGGAGCAGGATTGCTAGTATGAAACACTACTACATCTTCATTTATATATGCTTGAGACGACATTAAGAATTCTGCTGCTATTTGACGATCGCTATAAATAATAGCCACCGAATCTGTTCCTATACAACCTAGCGATGATGTAACTGTTACTGTATAAGTACCTTCTTCGGTTACCGTAATTAATGCTTCATCAGAGACAAAACCATTCTCTGAAGTCCATTCATAAGTAACATTAGGAACATCAATACTAGCATCTAAAACATACTCTTGACCTTTGCATAATGTTTTATCAGCTCCTAAATCAATCGTTATTGGTGCTGGATTCTCCAATTTCACCTCTTCAAAAACTTTACATCCATTTGCATCAGTTAATGAAAAAATATACCTTCCTTCATGTAAGCCTGTTAAATTTGTTGTTTGCTCTCCTGAACTCCAAGAGTACGTGTATGGAGGCACTCCTCCTATGATATCTAGCGATATAGCTCCATCACTACTATTATAACACGTAGGATTCTTTGTATTCACTTTTATGCTCAATCCCCCTGGTTGCTCTATCGTAATATTTCCTGCTGCTTCACATCCCCTAGCATCAGTCACAAATACCAAATGATTACCAGCTATTAGATTAGTAGCTTTTGGAGTGCTTTGACCATTAGACCATTGAATATCGTAAGGAGGAACTCCTCCTGAAATAGCTACCGTTGCTGTACCATCATTCCCAGCATCACAAGAAATTTCGGTTGCAGACAATGATAATGCAATTAATTCTTGTTCTCTAAAAGTGTATAAAACGTCTGTTGCACTGGTTAACTCCAAACTATCATATACTCCTATAACGACCCCCCTACTATCTTCTACATTTAAAGCATATGCTCCCGCTGATAAACTTGTGACAATAGAACTATTTTGATGTATATCCTGATATATACCTGAACCATCTTTTTTCTTCCAAGTATATTTATAATCCTGCCCTACACTAAAAGGAAGTCCACCTGTTATAGTTGCTCTTAAACTTCCATCTCCATAAGGATTACTAAATGTATTATTTTGATTACATGAAATCGGTTTTTCAATAGCAATGATAGCTTCTATTGGATCGTACAAAACAAACTCTTTTTCTATGTAAGTACACCCCTCTTTAGACGTTGCTGTAATATAATTTGCATCTTGAATGGTTAAATAATAAATTCCTTTAGATATATTGTTTAATTGTATTTGAAATTTTCCATCTACAATATCGGTTTGCGTTTGGGCATTAAGTATCTCTCCTGTTTCATTTTGCCAATAGTAAGTATAGCTTCCATTCGGAAAAACAGTTCCTCCTTCTATTTCAGCGTTAACCCATCCGTCTGCTACTCCCCCAACAGTAGGAGTGGCAAAAGCCGTAAAATTTATACTTATAGGTTTTTCTGGCTGACTTATCAAAACAGTTCCTGTTGCTTGGCAACCACGACTATCGGTAACAGCCACTGTATATGCCCCTTTGGTTAAATTGCTTATTAGCACATCATCACTTTTATTTTCCCATTCAATAATATAAGGCGCAATTCCTCCTTTAATAATAGTTTTTGCCCAACCATCACTACCTTCGTAGCAATGTACATCTTGCTTTTCGAAAGATAATTCTAATAATGTTGGCTCTTCCAAATGGTAAGTTACGTCAGTGGGCGTTACTAACACATTATCTTTATACACTCCTAAAACAACACCATTAGCATCTTTAATATTAACGGCGTAGTTTCCACCATTAAGTCCAGTTGCAATGTTCGTAGTTTGTGAAGTTAGTATGGTCCAAACCCCAGGACTCGTTTCTTTTTTCCAAGTATAATAATAGGGCAAGCCGTTATTTTCATTAGGCTGCAACATAACACCTCCTCCAGCTACAGCTTCTAGGATTCCATCAGAAGAAGGATCTCCATAAGCATTACTATTATTACAAGAAATCGGTTTAACTAATTTCATCGCAACTTGTAAGGCCTCTGGATCTTTGATAGTATATTCACTCTTAACGATACTACAATTTATATCGTCGATAGCCGATGGATAATTTTTATCTTGAACCGTTAATTTGTAGGTTCCTTCTCCTATACCATTTAAAGTAAGTATATAATTGTTTGAGTTTATTTGCGCTGTTACTTGAGCATTCAAGTCATTACCACTAGCATCTGTCCAACCATAAGTATAGGCTCCATCATTCAAAGGCGTTCCTCCAGTAATTGTAGCTTGAATCCAACCGTTGGTAGCTCCCGCAAAAGTAGGTTCAAAAAAATTATAATGTACTTCTATAGGAGTTTTCGGCTGCTCAATTTCAATAGTTTCTTGAACCTGGCAACCTCGCCCATCAGTAACCATAACCGTATAAATACCAGCCTCCAAATTTGAAATATTTTCAGAGGTAGCTCCTGTATTCCATTGGGTAGTATAAGTTCCTGTTCCTCCAGTAATCGTTGTATTGATAGCTCCATCTGTACCTTGATAGCAAAATACATTTTGCTTTGTATATTGTATTTTTAACAACTCCGGTTCTTCTAAATTGTAGGTTACATCCGTAGGTGTAGTTAAGATATTATTTCTATAATTTCCTATAATAATTCCATTAGCATCTTCAATATTTACAGCATATTCACCCGCTTCTTGATTTCTTAATGTATCTCCTGTTTCATTAGGTATGATTTGATATACTCCTGAGCGGTCTTTCTTTTTCCAAGTATATTTGTAAGCATACTTCCCTTGTATTAAAGGGCTAAAAGGAACGCCTCCACTTGCTATTGCTGTTAACTCCCCGTCCGAAAAAGGATCATCATAAGCATTCTTACGATTACATGATATAACATTTGTCTCTTCAATAGCAACGTTTAACTTAAACGGTTCATTTAATGTATAGCTAGCATTCGCAATCATACAACCTTTTTTGGTATCAGCATCTGTATAATTTGCATCAGTTACTGTTAAGCTATAAGTACCTTGTATTGCATTTTCTAAAGTCAAATACCATCCATCTGTTGTATGTACAAAATCGGTAAAAGTAGTCCATTTCCTACCGCTTTCATGCGTCCATGTAAAATTATACTTACCATTAGGTAATGAAGTTCCTCCTGTTATTTGTGCACGTATTCTTCCATCAGAAAAACCAAAAGCTGTAGGTTGTTTTTCATCTACAAAAACTATTTCTAAAGGATTCTCTGGTTGTTTAATTTCTACGGTTTCTACTATTTCTTCTGCTAAACCAATAATGGTTCCCGCACCGTCTCTAACAATTCTTTTGGCGATACAATTATTGGCATCTTTTATTTGTAAAGTGTAATTACCTGCTGGTTTTCCTGTTATTACTTCGGTAGCTTCATATACTACATTAGGAAATGTTCCTGTAAATGTTGACAGATTTTCAAATTCAACCCAATCACTTTCTAGAACAGGACTTTCATCTCCTTGTTTGCGTAATAAATATTTATATTTCTCTAATATTTTTCCTCCTTTGGCCTTTATTACAATAGTTCCATCACTTCCTCCATAACACCAAACATTGGTATGTGTTGCTGTAAATTCAACAGGACTTGGTTTATTTATAGTAAAGGTAGCTTGATGTGTAGGAGATTCTGTATAAGTGTTCCACTTATCTCCATTATAAGCTATAGTACCTCCTCCAGCTAAAATTACACGAAACCTCCCTTTTCCTAATCCTTTTCCAATATCTTTATTAAATGTATATGAATTGTCTGATGCTAAAACAACGTTTGAGGATGAACTAACAATTTCATAGGTAGGAACACCATTAACATAGCCTTCAATTTTATCCAAATCTTCTATTGTTATACTTAAACGTTCGTTGGATTCTAACCCTCTATCAAAGTTTATTTTTACACTACCATCTTTCTCATCATAACAGGTTGTATTTGTTGTATTAACACTTGTTATATGCGGAGCAGAACGACGTATTTTATATTTCACAATATCAGAATCATATCCACAGGCAGATTGCTTGAAATAAATAGTTCTTCCATGGTTTAAACTTGCATCAAAATCACCAATTTCTTGGGCATTTAATTTTATCGATGCCGCTCCATTAAACGCATACATATCGACCCAATTATAGCCATCAAAAGAGTATTTCCAATTATACTCACTTGTTTTAAACCCTGTATGAGAAGTTAATACTATATCATCTTCAACAGGAAAAGAATTAGCTTCCCCAGGTGGATTAATGGTTAAAATAGGATAAATTTTAACATTAAACTTTGAATTCCATAATCCTGTATGGTACCTACTATCTATAAATTGTCCAAATTCAAAATCAAAATCAAAACACTCTAGAAAATTGTTGCTACTGTTACTATAAACCCTCCCGTCATTATAAGCTCTAGTCCCTCTACAAGTATCATAAACCTTCCTTTCTGACCAAAAACGAAGTGATTTTAACCTCTGATTTGCAGAAAAACGAGAAGTTGTTTCAGCACTTCCTGCTCGATAATAAACCCTAGGAGAATATTCTAAAAAATTAAACTCAAAAGCCTTATAGTTATTTGAGGAGTTTGCAAACTCAAGCTGAACATAAGCGTATCCACAATTATGATTTGTTGCTCCTTCTGCCCATCCATCAAAGGTTACTTCATACTCTCCAACTTGGCCATGAACAAAATTTAATGACTGCATTAATATAATAACGATTATAATCCTTTTCATTTTCTAAAATTTTATTTCAATTTTTTTTATTTTCGTATATCCTCCTTTTTTTAATATTGCTCGTATATGATATATATACGTTTCATTAGGGCTTACCTCCATATCTACTACTTTTTGAATATTACTTGGTAAGACTCTCCATATAGAAGGTTGTTTTTCTTTCAGTTGTTTGTAGATGGTATATTCTCCTATTTCTTTTTTGTCAGCTCTCCAAAAAAGTTCTATTTGATTGGTTTCTCTATTTATAATATAATGAAACCCTTTTATCCCACTTTTTGTTCCCATATCTGCTATTGTTATTGTCAGAGGAGTCGAGGGTTCTGATGTTAAACCTGCTTTATCCATTGCGCTAATGCGATAACGATATTTTTGATTTGCTTCTACACTGGTATCTATATAATGGTGTATGGTATCTTTTGTTACTAAAATATTTTCCCAAGGAGCTTTCTTAGTGAGATTTTTTCTAGCTATAATATGAGTAATTTCTTCTTCTGAAGTTCTTATCCACGTCAACACAACCTTATTCTTTTTAACCTTATATCCCGAAAAAATTGGAGATGTAGGAGGTATTACATCGGGTTTTTCAATTACTAATACTTTTGATTTTTTAGAATGATTATGCCGCTTATCTACAGCAACAATACTATAATATACTTTTGCATTCAAGTTTTTTACTGTAACAGTATCCATAAATTTATTTTGCAGTATGGGCGATACCGTTATTTGAGCAGGCTCTTCGTTTTCTAGAAAACCTCTAAAAACTCGGTATCCTAAAAAATCTGCTTCTGTATTTTGTTTCCAAGAAATTTGTACTACCCCCAAACTGTCTATTGTTCCTTTAAGTTCTGTTGGGATTGCAGGTGGCTTTCTATCTAAAGGTTGTATTAATGTAGAAAAGGATATTTTTTCTTGTTTAGCATCTTTTCCAATTGCTTTAATTTTTACATAATTAGAAGCTTGTAAATTGCTATAGGTCAACTTACGCTGGCTAGGCAAAATATTATCTACAGCCATTACATAAGGCCCATTATCTTTTGCTGCAATAAGCAATTGAAATTTTTGAAGTAAATCTTCCCCTTTCTTTGGAAATTCCCATGCAATAATGGCTTCATTAGCGTTTTTAGTAAGCTGTACATCAAATATTCTAGGGGTATAGGGTAAAATAGGGTTTCCATGTCCTGAAATTATTTTCGAATACAGTCCTTTTTCTCCGAAAGGAGATATTCCGCGTACCCTATAGTAGTATTTCTGAGTATTACTTGCCAATGAATCTATATAAAACATACGTTTGGCAGGAGCATTAGGTTTGTCATTAAGATTTACCAGAGGGGTTTTACTTAATGAAGTAAAATGAACGCCATCTGTAGCTCTCTCTAAGGTATAAGAAGTATATACCGATTTGAATAATTGATACTCCCAAGTTAAAGTAGCATTTTTATCCCCAAAAATAATTTGGAAATCTAACGGTGCTGGCAATGGCTCATATTCTTTCAAACTTACTACAGCAGCCGTTCCTTTTATGTCTTCAATTTTACTTATATTTTCTAATAATACAGGCTTTATTTTATAAACATATTTCTCATTTATAGCCACCGCTGTATCCTCAAATCCCCAACCTGCTTTTTTCGCCGCCTCAAAATTCATATCAGCGGCAAATAATGAAAATGAAAAACGTTGCTCGTTTTCGTTTACTAAATTGTATATATCAGCTAACTGTCCGTTATTTCCTCCTCCTACAAAAAAACTTTCTCCAAATAGCGCTTGTGCAATAATTGCTGCATTATTATCTTTTTCTACTATTTCTTGCCAAGTTTCTAATGGAGCTTTCTCTATTTTTTTTTCCCATATTTTTTCTAGTTTTGGCAAACGCTTTCCATTTCGTGAAAGCAGATATTTTTCTAGGACAAAACCACTTTTATTTGTTTTTTTCCAAGCAATAGCTGAATTTGCTGCCCAACGTAATAAAATTTTGCCTTTTTGTGCTCTTGCCAATATTTGTACCCTTGGCACTTCTTCTCCTTCGTTTACTTGAGCAAAAGTTTTAGAAACAACTAAAAAATGTGATATCAATAATAAGTTGAATATAACAAATAACTTTTTCATCTTTTACTTTTAAAATATGAGAAGAGCAAGTTCACTAATTAATAAACTTGCTCTTATTTTTTTATAATCTTTTATAAATAGTATAAATCTCACCTTCTTCGTTAGAAAAAACTATTTTTAGATTTCCATTTTCGATAGAATACTTACCACTTTTGGTATTTCCATTACGTGTAACTTCAAATACGTTATTTCCTTTATCTCCCCAAGTACCTTTGATAATTTCTAAAATACATCCATCAGCTGTATCCAAATAATTGTTAGTGCTAAAAGTATTATTGCTCTTAATTTCAGACACTGTTTTTCCTTCGCATTCACCTGCTTCTACTTCTTGCTCACCACCTCCACCACGCTTGTAAACTTGCCATTTTCCAACTAAAGGACTTTCTGGTGTTTCATCATCACTACATGATAAAAAAGAGGCATTTATACATACTGCTAAAAATAAAATCATAGCTGTTTTCATTGTTTTCATTTTAAAAAATATTTAGATTAATAATTGAATTACTTGTTTTACCTAAAATTATTAGGGTTCTTAAATTTATACTCAACATTGCTTCCTTTTATATTTCCTGGCAGAGTATAAAACAATTTTGCTTTATAATAACCGTACCTCATAAATAGGTAACTTTTGTCAAGAAAATTAAGTATAAGATTTTCTCCTCTTATTATTCCCTTTGCATAATCATTAGCAATCTGCGACTGTAAATCTACCCAGTCCTTTTTATAGAGCAACCTCATTTTTTATGGTATAACCTACTATAGGATACTTTGCATACAATGAAGAGTTAATATCTTTAATAAAAATAAGTATCTTCTAAACTTGCTTCAATTTTCACAAAAGAAACATTACTCGCAAATGTAGTCCCTAACAACTCTAGAATATCAATTGAAAGAGCAGGCATTTATGAGCCCGCCCTTTTATTTTACTTACTTTTTTTGATAAAGTGTATAGCTTCCGTTTTCATTTCCCTCTCTATCTGCTCCTAAAAGTTTCAAATTACCACTTTCAAATAAATATTTTGTCTCTTCTACTCGATCACCCCAATTCATTTCCAAAACATTTTCCTTTTTTTCTTCCCATATTCCTTTACCTTCTAATAAAACACAATCATCATTGATATTCTCTGCATGGTCACCCGATATAAAAGTATTATCCGATTTAAATTCAAGCGTTGACTTTTTTTTACATTCAGTTAATTCGCCTATTTCTCCGTTTGCTCCAGCATCTGCTAATATTCTCCATTTTCCTATAAGCGTATTCTGTGGGGTCCCTTCTGAACCAGCATCATCACTACATGATAAAAAAGAGGCATTTACACATACTGCTAAAAATAAAATCATAGCTGTTTTCATTGTTTTCATTGTTTTCATTGTTTTCATTTTAAAAAATATTTAGATTAATAATTGAATTACTTGTTTTACCTAAAATCATTAGGATTCTTAAATTTATACTCAACATTGCTTCCTTTTATATTTCCTGGCAGAGTATAAAACAATTTTGCTTTATAATAACCGTACCTCATAAATAGGTAACTTTTGTCAAGGAAATTAAGTATAGGATTTTCTCCTCTTATTATTCCATCTGCATAATCATTAGCAATCTGCGACTGTAAATCTACCCAGTCCTTTTTATAGAGCAATCCTAAATTATATCGGAAGGGAAATGTTGTTTGTAACATATTGTCATTCACTTCATGCTCTAAACTAGTTATATAATTATTTAAAAGAGGCAATGCGAATTTAGGAGGAGTTCCTAATATACGGGTATCCCTATTTTTTATGGTATAACCTCCTGTAGGGTACTTTGCATACAATGGAGGATTAATATCTTTGATAAAATAAGCATCTTCTAAACTTGCTTCAATTTTTACCAAAGAAATATTATTGGTAAATTTAGTTCCTAATAATTCTGGAATATCAAAAGGCTCATGAGTTTCCATCCTATTCGTTAAATAAATAACATCAGAATAAATTTTACCCCAGTTATAATTGGTTGTTTTTATCGATTTTATTTTCTGCCTAAACGTTTTATACTTTGAGGTTGTAAAACTATATGCTAGCCGTTCTATTTCTCCTTCTTTAGAAATGTTTTCCGCATTTTTCTGCTGTATTTGAACTGAATTTTCATTAGAACTATCTCCTATATTTTCTTTTGTATAACTATTTTTATGAACGTTTTTTGTAGTATTCTTTTTTATAGGCTTACTGGTAATACTCAAACGATATTTTTTTGATTGCGAAACATTCGGTAATTGGTATGTAAGCATATTATCCGAAGTATTGTATTTGAAAGCATGCTCTGAAGAATCCATTCCTTCTTCTTTATATGCTATATAACTATTCCACTGGGTATTGTCAAATAAATAATCTTGCCCTCTTTTTAACTGGATATACCCTTTATTATATTCTTTTTCTAAAAAATATTTTTGATCTAATACGGGATAAGCATACGTAATATTATGTAAAGGAATTACGGTTGGCGCTCCTCCTGTAGTAAAAGTTCGTTCTTCTTTTTCAATTGCTTTTTTACCATCAATTATAATTGTTTTGTAAATACCACCAACTCTTTCCATAAAACTTACCGTTACCTGAACTGTAACCTCTTCATTAGGTGGTAAAATATCTGTTGAAACAAAATTTGCTTTATCTTTATAATTAGCCCATTCTATTTTTCCTGGTATTTCTTTCCCTTTGTGTAAAATTTTAAATTTTTCAAGTACTATTTTATAGGTTTTATCTCCTTCATCTTCTGGTATCACAATAGGTTCTCCTACCTTCATACTAAAAGTAGCTTGCGGAATAGCAAATACATCAATATCTTGTTCTCCATCATCAGGACTTACATCTGTAATTATTTTAAGTCCACCTAGAGGAGAGGCATTTTCAAAAACACATTCTTCTCCTAAAATTAATTTAAATCGGAATCGACCTTTTATCATTCCTCCTAGCAAACTAAAATGTCCACCTATATAGCCACGCATCCATACAGGATTAGGTGCTTTTACCTGTAATAAAGCAGCTGCTCCCCCCTTGATTATTGATATTTTCTTATTCACAAAAAACAATTTCACATGGATTCCTAATTCTCCTTGTAAATACGTATAAGCCTGACCATTAGCATACCATCCATTAATACCAACTTGGCTTCCTGTATTTGAACACTGCGCTTCTCCATAATCTTTCAGCATAATATCAAATCCAGTACCCGCCTGAAAGCGAGCATAAAAAATTAAAAACCGTAAATCTCCTGTATCCACAGAAATATCGGATCCAAAAGCAAAGCCCCCTCCATTAGCTAATGTATTTTCATTTCTCATATAATCCAATTCATTAGCACTTACCCCTAGTATTTCAGACACAATACGTGGAGGAGGCGGAGCTGCAGGAAGCTTTGTTCCTGTCATAAAATAGCCTCCAGATTCAATACTTACAGGCCCAACTCCTATACGTAAACCTAAGCGATCTTCAGGGGTTCCTATATAAATATACCATTCTTCAGGAGAAAAATGTAATACCGCCCAACCTGCTCTACCTCTAGCTCCTCTACCTTTTATAAAACCTCCTGCTACATTAATAAAAGCATCCAATTCACCATGAAGAACGTCATTTTGAAAATCGTAAGTAATTGCTACTTTAGCACTAATATCCATTTCTTTTGCAGGAGTTTGTGGAAAATCGCGAGATGCTTTATTCAAAAGATTCCTTCCCATCCAAGCACTATCTATATTCTCTTCTGTAACCCCTAAAAACTTTTTTCGAGCAAGAGTATTCTTTTTTAGTTTAGACATTAAGCCACTTACTTTATCCACCCCTGGTATAGTAACCCCCATTAATGTTGCTTGCCCATAAAATCCTAAAAAATCTATTCCTCCATTACGGTTGAATACTATTTCAAAACCTGCTCCTCCTTTTATTATTTCCTTTTTAACAGCATTAAACATCACCATAGCTTTTACCCCTAACCCTACTTTTTCATCAGGCACGTATCCTATTCCTGAAGGAGAAAAAGAGGAGCTAAAATCAGTTCGCTTCATTCTATAAGAAGCACCTCCTGCAAATCCTTCTAAATTTAAAACCCCAGAGCCTGCACCGGGTGGTAAATTATCAACCATTGCCTCAAATTGCCAATACCTAAACGTAGTTTTTCCAAAAACTCCTTTCGCAGCCACTTTTATTCCTTTACCTGATTTAAATTCTACTTGCAAATTTGCAGCAAATCCATTTCCATATTCAGGATCATTATTCATTAAAGCCAAACTTCCCTCCATAGAAAAACCTCCCAAATCAGCATTCATAGCAATAGCCGCTAAATTTATTTCTTTAAATTTCCATTTTTGACGATAATTTTCTTCCTCAAAGGCTCCTATAATTCCCAAACTCGTTTTAGCTCCGAACCCATTACTTTTCCCCATTAAATTAATCGCCAAATCAAAGTATAAATTAGCATTAGCTTTATTCGCTGTAATTCCTATCTTTTCTATAGATACAGGAAAACCTGCCAAAGCTACCTTTTCTGTATATCCCATATAATCCACCGAAAAAACAGGCCCTTTAGTTTGTAACACTAAATTTTCAAAAACAATTCCTTTAAAGTCTATTAATGTTTTCTTATTCGAAGAATCTTCCCCTAGCTTTTCTTCATCTTTATCTGTTTTAATAGTTAAATTACCATGAAGTATTGCTTTGGGTTGAAATTCTCCATTTTTAACCTTTAATTCAACAACACTATTAGGAAGCAACTTTCCTTTAGCTTTCCATAGATTAAAATCAATAACAGACGCATTGCGTACATTCAACAAATACTCTTCTTCCGATATAATTCCCGTGTACGCTAAGCCTAAACGATTGTTTTTATCTGTTGATGTTGATATAGGTAACTGAATCCGCCCATTAAAAGAAGCTCCCACTAATTTATTAGCTACCAAGGAGACTTCTATTCTATCTAAAGAATATGCCCATGCTTTTTCCTTATTGGTACGTCCTTTATCTAATGAGAAAACATCTTTTGCATAAAAAGAACCCGATATGCCATAGCCATCAATCAAAAGATGGTGAGCACCAAAAGCAATCCTTTTATTACCTTCGGAAATAGTTTCTGATGTTTTAAATTCCTTAGGCAATTTTACCTCTAATGTATTTACATACACCCCTCTCCAAGAATTTTGATTTGGGAATAGCAATCCATTTTCACGGTAATGATCGGGAAAACTAACATTAGGAGCATTTCGTAAATCGCTAAAATCCAGTACTGCCTCATTTACATAAAACTGAAAATTACCATCATAATTTTCATTATTTCTTTTTTTAGCTAACACAAAAGGCTGTAAATCAATACCAACCAATAAATCATTCCAATCTGAAGCTATTGCTCTAAAAGCACCTTTTACCCTATAAGGCACCTGTATATTCTGCGTACCGTTCTCGGTTTCTATTCTAGAAAAGACCTTTTCTCTTTTTTCATCTACTTCTCCATTTTTTTCTAAAGGAAGTATTAATTCTCTTGAAAATTCAACCTCTCCCTCTATACCAAGCTCTTTAACCCCTTCACAATTTATAGTTACATAGGTACTGTTTTGAGTTATTCCTGTTCGATAATCAAAACCTCCTTTTAGCGTCAACATCCATTTCCCTCCGTTAAAAGGAATACGCATATCTCCTAACAAAACTAAGTTAGCATCTCCTATAATTCCTCCTTGATGAGATAATTTGACATTATTTGCCCCGAAAAATAGTTCTACAGGCAATCCATTTTCATTCGTTTGCGGTAAACGAACTCTAGCAAAAACCGTGAGTTCAGTATAATCTTTATAGATATTTGCACGAGTAATACCAATAGCATATTGTATGTTTTCTCTAGTATGTTTTACCCCTACAGGAAGCTCTTTAATGTCTTCATTTGAAAAGTTATCTACCCATGATGCCTCTTCTTCTATCTTTTTAAAAGAAGCGAATGCTTCATTCCTATCTCTGAGAATTTCTGATGAAACGGGATATAACAACCTTATACTATTCCATGAAATTTTAGATGTATTTTCAAGTATCTTATTTTTTGTATGGTAGTTCGTTTTTTTTGTCCTATTAGAACCATGTTTACCAGATGCGATTAAAACATGATTAATAAGCAAGCACAAAACAAAGAAAAAAGGAAATTTTCTTATCATAGTTCTTTTTCATTTTTAAGCAATAATTACTTGCAAAGGTAATCTTTTTTATAAAAATCGCAAAAAAACTTTATGACGCTTGCCCGTAATATTATAAAAAAGAACTACTCTAGTTTAAACACGTACCGTCTTATAGTAGCACCAAAAAACATTGAGGCAATACCTACATAATAGAACAACTCTTTAAAGTTTTCAAAATATAAACATATTCATCTTACTTTAAAGAGTTTATGGAACGAGATCAAAACTTTTTTCCTTCTATCTCTGAATACTTATTACAGAATAAAATTCTTTTTTATTTAAAAATTGCTCTTCCAAACTATCAATAATACAGCTTATCTAGAGTTCTTCTTTATCTGTACATTATTCCGTAATCTTGATATCAACTGCTTGACGCTTTTGCCAGCCTGTTTGATCAGTTACCCTTATTTCAAAATGATAATCTCCTACATCTATAGCGTTAGGTATAGGAATTGATACTGCTGCCTCATATGACTTAACAGTTCCTTCAATACTAAAGTTTTTCATGTAAATAAATGGTCTCTTAGGAAGTTTTTTAGGCCCTAAATCGCATTGTATTTCATAATTGTCATGAGTGTGATGGTCAAAATTATTATGAATATCAATAGCGTAAGAACCTAATGCCTCGTTGTCCGTAAACCTAGCCTTAAAATGTAGTAAGCCTCCCTTTTTTATTTTAGCACATGACTTTGGGAAAGCACTTGCAAAAGAGAGATCTATACTAGGTTTTACTTCATCTATCTGCTTTTCTCCTTTTGTGCAAGAAAAAAATAGCATCACCAGTAAACTCGATGTTATAACGGTTTTTTTAGTTATTAACTCCATATTTTTATTTTTATGAAGAGCCTTTAAAAACTATATTTTCAAAGGCTCTTCTTCCTCTTAATATCCTTACAATTGACTAATTAGATAATTACGCTACCTTTAAGGTATAGTATCTTAATAATTGTTCTTTTTTCTTATCTACTACTACGATATCTATATCGTATGTTTTTCCTGATTGTAAGTTATTAGTAATCGGTAAACTCCCTTTAAAATCAACTTTTGTCAAATTTTTACCTGTATAGTCAAAATCCTTACGCTCAAGTGTTTTCCATCCTTCTCCTGGTACAAATTCAGATACTTTAAGAACTACTAATGACAGTTCGTTCTTTGCTTCTATATAAGCTTCAACAGACAGGTCTTTTCCTATAACTGCTAGATTGTCATCATTGGTATTCGTTCCATATTTTACATTTTTCACCATAATCGTGTAAGGCAATACCTTAAGAATACCTTCTTTTGCCTTTTTATTTCCTAGATCATCTTCTACTGTCATTACCAATATATAATCTGTAACTTTTGCCTCATAAGATATATCTACATGCTGATGAAAACTAACTTCTTTAGCTCCTTTGTATTTTTCAGTAAAAACCTCTTTAAGCTTCCAATCACTTTGCTTTCCTTCTTTTAAAAATATTTCTACAGTAATACTTTTTATTTTCGCCTCTGCATAAACAGCTGCTCCTATATGGATGTTTCCTCCTTGTTTTATTGTTTTATCGCTACTATGCCCTGACCCAAACTCTAAATTAACAATTCCTAAAGAAGGAGGTATTACCATATCGCTCTCTTTTGAACAAGAGGCCAACATTACCAAAATTCCTATAAAAATGCTTTTTAAATATGTACTATAATTCATGTTATTTTGTTTTTAAAAATTATCTTCTACTCTTTCTCGCAATTATTTCTATTAATAATTACCCACTCGTTTAATTACTCTTTTCAACTATTAAGAACTCTCCTTCTTTGCGCTTAACATTTCCTAATGCATCTTTTACAGCTATATGAAAGTGATATGCTCCTTCTTTAGCTTCCTTAGAAATTTCAATATGCTCATGGAAATCGATATTCTTTTTTAGAGTGTATTTTTCTCCTTTAAACTCTTTTTCGAATTTCCAATTTGCTGTTGTTTCCTTTGCTGCATGCATTTCTACAGTAACACTATAAATGGTAGCTTCTGCATAAATTTCAGCATCAATATGTAAGTCTTCTCCAGCTGCTAGTTCTTTAGCATTTCCATTTTCTCCTCCATATTCTAATTTTTTGATTTCTATTTTAGTAGCTGTAATATGATCTTCTTCGTTGCTACATCCTGTCAATACTAACAAACTTACTATTAGTATTACCATGCTTAAAAAGCCTATTGTGATTCGTTTTATATTTTTCATTATATATGATTTTATCAACTTATATCTTTGTGAATAATTAATTACTAACATTTTCCTATTTAAGAAGAAAAAGCAATCCTTTTTTTCTTCTTAAATCTTATTGCTTTTAGGAGGCCCCCTTGTATAGTAATACCTGCTACTTGCATTGCATTTAACCTTTGCCTGTAAATTTTGATTACCTTCCCTTATAAACCAAACTACTCCCCTCTGCTTAAGTTCCTTTATCGTAAAAGCCTTATTAACTTCATACTCACAAAATAAACAAGCAACCTCATCTAATTGACTTTCTGCAACATAGTTTAAATCCTTAGATACTTTGCTTTTTATATTTATTTTCTCTTTAGAGTGCAGTATCCAAAAATGCCCTACATTCAAAAAGCATGAAAGTAGTAACAGCGTAAAAACAAGCCTTATTACCTTTGTATGTTTTAAAACAGCAATCAAGATGGTATTATTTAAAAAGGTATTTGTATTTCTAGTGAAAAATTTCTCCCTGGTTCTGGAACTTCTATCAACCTATAGAAACTTGTATGATTAAAATATTGAGTATTGAGTATATTATTTATTTTAAAATAAATATCTCCCCATTTTTTATGCTTATTATAGAGGGCTGTAAATATTGTTAAATTCCCTACAGTATAACCTTTTGTCTTATTTTCGGGAGGAACAATAGCGGTTTGCCTGCCTGTTATTCTCCAACTCATTCCTAATGCTGTATTTTTAAATACTCTAGTATCTTTTAATTTATAGAGGGTCGAAAAAACTACCGAAATTGGAGGTGAAAAAGGCAATGTAAATCCTTTTTTCGATCCACTTAACTGCTCTGCATATACATATTCTCCTGCTATTTTCAAATTCATTTTATTTGAAATAGCTAATGTAGAAGTGATTTCTCCTCCTGCTCTAAATACCTTTGATTGCTTATAGTTATATATTTGTAAGGCCTCGTGGTAATTAAAACTTGGATTTAAGTAGATATAATTTGGAAAATAATTTATAAAAGGACTTACACTGATGCTACTTTTTCTGACAAAATATTGATATTCTAAATCGAGTTGATATGCCTCTTCTGCTTTTAATGTTGTGTCTCCTAATTCATAACGATACATATGATAATTCACTCCATCAGAAGTTAACTCGTTTGCTAAAGGGATTCTAAAGCTTTTCCCGACATTTATTTTCCCTGTATGGTTTCCCTTTGTAAAAACAGTTCCAAGAGAAGCGCTTATACTTTTAAATTCAAGCTTTTTAGCACTTGACCTAATTAAGAATTCCTCAATAATTTTTCCTTCTTTATGTATCGGAGACTTAAACCAATCTTTATATTGCTTCGTTTTAAGAATTCCATAATCATAACGCAACCCTCCATGTAAATAGAGATTTGAAGAGATTCTATATTTATCATATGCATAAGCTCCAATAGTGAACCTTGCGTATGCTGGAATTATATATCCCCACCCGCCTATATTATTTTTTTGATATTCTGTATTGACCCCTAATTTTATATGATGATTTTCCATGGAAAAAAGTTTCATATTTCCATTTATAGAATAGGTACTTTTATCAAACTTCCTCTCCAAATTAGCCGATGGTTTGGGCATATAACCATGCTCTGATGGTTCTGAAAACTCTTTTCTTATATTATTCTGGTAACCTGTAGTTATTTTTAAAGAATATGTTTCTTCAGCTACTGTTGTTTCATTCGTTATTTTAAAATGATTCACTTCATGCCTTGGCAAGTCTATATCTCTATTATCAGCATCATAATTTATTGTGGATTTACGAACTTCTAATCCATGAGCATTTGCAAAAAAGCCATTTTTCTCGTACACATTGCTTATGATGGTTCTATTAGACAGACCTTCTTTTAAATAACCAATAGTTCCTGAAACTTTATACTCCCCCCCTGCTGTATTTCTTAACTGGTGCTTTTTTAAATGGAAGACAAATCCATTGTAACTAATTTTATTCGTTGGTACCTTATAATCTGCGTAATCTTTAACCGTTATACTGTTTTTAAAATACCAATGATTTCGTCTTCCTTTTACAAAAGATGAAAAGCCTACTAAATCATTATTAGTCTGACCATTTATGCTTATTTTTCCAGCAAGCGTATTTTTTTCAGGAACCTGCGTTTCTTTAATCACAATAGCCCCTCCAATAGCATCTGACCCGACGAGCAAAGACAAAGGTCCTTTATAAATTTCTACCTGCTCAATTGCATTCTGATCAATCTCTAAGCCGTGATCTGTTCCCCATTGCTGCGCTTCATGCTTAATCCCATTTTGCATTACCACAAGCCTATTAAATCCTAATCCTCTTATGGTTGGTTTTGATTGCCCAGCACCAATAGTTATTGCGCCTATTCCTGCTATATTTGCTAATGATTTTCCTAAACTCGTCTCCTTTTTCCTTTCTAAATTTACTTTGGAGATAAGCACAGAAGATAATGCTAACTTTTTAAGAAAGCTTTTCTTTTTATTTCCTCGTATAGTAACTTCATCTAATTGTGTTCTATATTCCTCTAAATAAATTTTAAAATGATGCTTTTCCTCCAAATTCAAAAATTTCTCATATTTTTTATACCCTAATAAAGAAACTTTCAAACATTCTTTTAATTCACTTTTTAATACTTCTAATGAAAATTTTCCATATGCATTACTGATTGCATATGTACTTCCTACTTGTATTTCAGCCCCTTCAATAGGCTCTTTTTTGTTGTGGCTTAGCACATGACCACTTATAACTATGCTTTCTTGTGCATTTGCAAAAGCAATTACCAATAGCATATAAAAAATGCAGATATTCAACTTCATATAAATAACTGTACAATAATCTTTTCCTAAAGATTGTATTTTTTTAATATTAGATTTTTGATGAGCTATTGCAATGCATCTATAAGCTAAACAGCTTTTATTCAAAGAAAAAACTGATTATAGATCAAAATTACCATGAAAAAAAACAGTTTTTTTCTGTAAAAATTCTATCAATAAAGTAATTCTTATGTGTATGATTACCTTTCCCAAGGAAAAATAAAAAGGCACTATATTTTTCAATTATCTTAATTTGATAATGCTGGAAAAAGATGTGCAAGCTCTATCAGACACGTATATATATTATAGAGTATATCTCATCTTACTAAAGCGTAACGATGGTCATTTTATCCATAAAATTTATACGTAAAAAGCTTATAACGAGGGAGGACCTCTAAGAAAAGTAACCTTAAATTTTGCGTTCTTTAAAAAAGAAACATAAAATAAAGGGATATATGTAATTTTATTTAAAAAGCTATCTAGCTGATGAAGTAAAGTAATGGTTGATCCCGAAAAAGTGTAGTCACAAATAGAACATAAGTGATTTCTTTCACTACCCTCCTTAATAAGTACCTCTTTATCATTAGATTTTTTAGTAGAATACACATGAGCTTCTACTATGTGCTCTGACACATAATGCTCCCATTGCATTAGCGGAATCGTTAACAATGTAACTACTAAAAATAGGCTTATTATTTTAAGAATGTTCTTCATCACAAATTCGTGTGGCAAACTTACAAAATAAATAAATACTTCTTCTTAATATTTCTCTATAAAATTAATTATTCAAAATTATTATTTTATAAGAATAGAAGCACTGTTTATGATGTAATAAATAAGCACATTTGTTTTTTCCGTATTAAAACAAGTTAATAAAATATCTCTTTTAACCATTTTTTTACTTAGAGAAATCGTTGAATTTTAATTACATTTGGATCGCTAAATCTATGTTAATTATTTAGCCAAACAAATAAATTTCAAAACAAACGAACAACGCACAAATGAACACAAATTCATTTCAACTAAGACATATTGGTCCTCGTTCTAAAGATCAAGAAAAAATGCTAAAGACTATAGGGGTAGCCTCTTTAGACTCTTTAATCTATGAAACTATTCCTGATGATATTCGCCTACAAAATGAGTTAGATTTACCCCCTGCTATGAGTGAGTACGAATACCTAAATCACATCCATGAATTAGGTGCTAAAAACAAGGTTTTTAAGAGCTATATAGGATTAGGATATCACGAAGCTATTATTCCTAGTGTCATACAGCGTAATATTTTAGAAAACCCTGGTTGGTACACTGCTTATACTCCATATCAAGCAGAAATAGCACAAGGAAGATTAGAAGCCTTATTAAATTACCAAACTATGGTTTGTGATTTAACTGGAATGGAATTAGCAAATGCTTCTTTACTTGATGAAGGTACTGCCGCTGCCGAAGCTATGGCACTGCTATTTGACGTTCGTGAGCGTGCTAAGAAAAAGGCTGGGGCTAATAAATTTTTTGTTTCTGAAGAAATTTTACCGCAAACATTGTCCATTTTGCAAACACGCTCAATCCCTATAGGAATTGAATTGGTAATAGGCAACCATAAAGAATTTAATTTTTCAGATGATTTCTTCGGTGCCATCTTACAATACCCTGGGAAACATGGAGAGGTTTATAATTATACTGATTTTGTAGCTAAGGCTAATGATAATAATATTAAGGTAGCTGTTGCCGCTGATATTTTATCTTTAGTAAAATTAAAAGCTCCTGCTGAATTTGGAGTAGATGTAGTGGTTGGTACTACGCAGCGTTTTGGAATTCCTCTAGGTTATGGAGGTCCACACGCTGGTTATTTTGCTACAAAAGAAGCCTACAAACGTAGTATTCCTGGCCGTATTATTGGAGTTACTAAAGATATGAATGGGAAGCGCGCTTTGCGTATGGCTTTACAAACCCGCGAACAACACATTAAGCGTGAAAAAGCTACATCTAATATTTGTACTGCACAAGTTTTATTAGCTGTAATGGCTGGGATGTATGCGGTATATCATGGTAAAGAAGGACTTACCTATATTGCTAATCAGGTTCATAATGCTACCAATACACTTGCTAAAGGACTGGCTGACTTAGGCTTCGAACAAAAAAACAAAGCGTATTTTGATACGCTTCTTATTAAAGTAGATGCAAACACCTTAAGACCTATTGCAGAAGCTCATAAAATTAATTTCAATTATATAGATGCTGATACTGTTTCTATCTCTATAAATGAAACTGTTGGAATTCAAGAAATTAACATTATTTTAAAATGCTTCTCTGAAGCTTTCAACATTGAAAGAGTAAATATTACTGAATTCAGTATAACCAATGCTTTTTCTGACACTTTAGAAAGAAATACTCCATTTTTAGAAAATGAAGTTTTCAATGCCTATCAATCAGAAACTGATATGATGCGCTATATCAAAAAACTAGAACGTAAAGATCTTGCCTTAAATCATTCTATGATTTCTCTAGGTTCTTGTACGATGAAATTAAATGCTGCTTCTGAAATGCTCCCTTTAAGCAATCCTAACTGGGGAAATATTCACCCTTTTGCTCCACTTAATCAAGCTATAGGATACCAAGAAGTGTTAAAAAACCTTGAACATCAATTAAACGTTATTACTGGTTTTGCTGGTACCTCTTTACAACCTAACTCGGGAGCACAAGGTGAATTTGCTGGTTTAATGACCATTAGAGCTTATCACGAAAACAATGGAAACAGCAATAGAAACATTTGTTTAATCCCTGCCTCTGCTCATGGTACCAACCCTGCTTCTGCAGTAATGGCGGGAATGAAAGTAGTAGTGACTAAAACTGATGAGAGAGGTAATATAGATGTAGAAGATTTACGTGCAAAAGCGGAACTACATAAAGATAATCTTGCTGCTTTAATGGTAACCTATCCTTCTACACATGGTGTATATGAAAAAGCCATTAAAGAAATTACGCAAATAATTCATGATAATGGCGGGCAAGTATATATGGATGGCGCTAATATGAATGCGCAAGTAGGCTTAACAAATCCCGCTACTATTGGTGCTGACGTTTGTCATTTAAACTTACATAAAACATTTGCTATTCCTCATGGTGGTGGTGGCCCTGGAGTAGGCCCTATATGCGTTGCTCCTCAATTGGTTCCTTTCTTACCAACAAACCCTGTGGTTCCGACAGGTGGTGAAAATGCTATTTCTGCTATTTCTGCTGCTCCTTGGGGATCTGCTTTGGTTTGCTTAATTTCTTATGGATATATTACCATGCTCGGTGCTGATGGACTAACGAACGCTACTAAAAATGCGATCTTAAATGCCAATTATATGAAAGAGCGCTTGAACGGGCATTTCAGCACACTATATACCGGTGAAATGAATAGGGCAGCACATGAAATGATTTTAGATTGCCGTGAATTTAAAAATAACGGAGTTGAAGTAGTTGATATTGCTAAGCGTTTAATGGATTACGGGTTCCATGCACCAACTGTTTCTTTTCCTGTTGCCGGAACAATTATGGTAGAACCTACTGAATCTGAAAGCATTGCCGAACTTGATAGATTCTGCGACGCTATGATTGCTATCAAAGAGGAAATTTTGGAAGCTACTAAAGATCATCCTAACAACCCCTTGAAAAATGCACCACATACGCAAGAAATGTTGACTTCTGATGAATGGGAACTCCCTTATTCTAGAAAAAAAGCTGCTTTTCCTCTAGATTATATCGCTGAAAACAAGTTTTGGCCTTCTGTTCGCAGAGTAGATGATGCTTTTGGAGATAGAAACTTAATTTGCTCTTGTAATCCTATGGAAGATTATATGTAAATTATCAACTATATAACTATATTAAGAAAGCCATTTCACTTATTTGAAATGGCTTTTTATTTGCCTAAGATTAGCAAAGCTACAATTACGAATTGACTATATTTGTATTTCGGTAATAATCAATCTAAAAATAACAATGACAAACAACTATTACGCTGTAATTATGGCTGGTGGAATTGGTTCAAGGTTTTGGCCTGTGAGTACTCAAAATTTTCCTAAGCAATTTCATGATATGCTAGGAACAGGCCAATCATTGATTCAAAAAACATTTGAAAGAATTAATCATCTAGTTCCTTCTGAAAACATATTGATTGCTACTAATAAGCAATACGAACAGTTAGTTTTAGAGCAGTTGCCTAAAGTAACAAAGAAACAGTTATTATTAGAACCTGCTATGAGAAATACAGCGCCTTGTATTTTATATGCCGCATTAAAAATATACGATAAAAATCCTAATGGAGTCATGTTAGTAGCTCCATCTGATCACTGGATTGAAAATGAAATGGAATTCATTAATAATATTCAAACTTCATTTGAAAACTGTAGTCAAAAAGATATCTTAATGACACTAGGAATTCAACCTGACTCTCCTAATACAGGTTATGGCTATATACAATTTGAAACGCATGAATCTACCATAAAAAAAGTGAAAAATTTTACTGAAAAACCTAATTTAGCAACTGCAAAGAGCTTTTTAGCCTCTGGAGATTATCTTTGGAATGCTGGAATTTTTATATGGTCTGCTAAAAGTATTATCTGCGCCTTTGAAAAGTACCTCCCTGAAATGATGGCCATCTTAAACACAAACGATATAGCTGTTTACAACACCGATTTTGAAACTGATTTTATTACTCGTAATTATGAAAATTGCCAAAATATCTCTATTGATTTTGGCATTATGGAGCGCGCTAGTAATGTGCACGTATTGCCTGTTAATTTTGGATGGAACGACTTAGGTACTTGGGGCTCCTTATACCATAAACTAGAAAAAGACTCCTCAAAAAATGCTACAGTAGGTGCATTAACAATATTTAGGGATGCTCACGGAAATATGGTTAGAACTCAAAACGGAAAGAAAGTAGTTGTACAAGGACTCAGTGATTTTATCATTGTAGAAAAAGATGATACTATTCTTATTTGTCCTAGAAAAGATGAACAAGATATCAAGGAGATATCAATGGAAGCCAAACGTACTTTTGGTAATAATCTCCCATAAAAAATGAGGTTTTAAAACCTCATTTTCTTAGTAATATTTTTTCAATACTGAATTAAAAAAAGGATAATAATATTCTGTCATATATGTTCCGTTCTTCTCTCCCAATATCATTTCATCCGCATCTACTATAATTACTGATGGAAACGAGCTTTGCCCGTATCTTTCACTCAGTTCCTTGTTTACCTTCTTTGCTTCTTTGGTTACTAAGTCATTGTTCCTAGGAAAATCTGCTAAATATAATACGAAATTCTTAGCTGCAAATTCTTTAAATTTTTGCGTATGAAATAGCTCTTTATCTAACTTTATACATGGGCCACACCAATCAGATCCTGAAAAGTAAATCAATATTGGTTTGTTTTCCTTACTGGCTTTCTTTTTTGCTTCCTTAAAAGATCCTTCCCAATTAACTCGATGCCTTTCTTCTAATTTCTTTAGTGTTGCTACATTTTCAGTAACCACTATTTCTTGAGCCCAATTACCCTCTACAACTATGAAGGCTACTAAAAATATTAAATATAATTTTTTCATTTAAACTAATTTACATCTCAAAAATATCAAAAATAATACCAATTATAAAAACATCACTTTTTTACCACTCCTAATATTTCTTTTTTAAAGCTTTCCTCCCCCTCTATAAACAATGTCTCTATTTCTATATAACTTAATTCTTCTACCTTATCTTGTAAGCGTACATAATCTTTTTCTGTAGTCAATATTATTTTTTGACTTGTATTCAATTTCTGATATTTTTTCTTTATCTCATTAATTTCATTCATTGAAAAATGATGGTGATCTGGAAATTTTAGATGTTCATATTTTACCTCCAAGGATTGCAAATACTCTAGCAAGGGAGTAGGATTGGCAATTCCTGTAACTAAAAGAACTTGATAATTTCTCAACTCATTTACGGATATATTTTTTGTTCCTTTTAATATTTCTTTATAAGAAATCATTGAAAAAAATACTTGCTGCTCTTTTTTTACTCGTAACTTGCTTACTATTTCTACTTGTTTTTCTTTACTCAGATCCTTTGGACACTTCGTTACAATAATAATGTCAGCTCTTTTTGCTCCTTTACGACCTTCTCTTAAATTACCAGTTGGCAACAAAAAATCATGGATATATAAATCACTATATTTTGTTAGCAATATATAAAATCCAGCGTTTACTTTTCTATGTTGAAAGGCATCGTCTAAAAGTATTACCTCTGGCTTATCCTCTTCATTTAATAACAAGGAAATCCCCTGCGTTCTATCTGCATCAACCGCAACTCTAATGTTCTTAAATTTTTGAAAATATTGAAACGGTTCATCTCCTACATCTTCTGCCTGAAAAGAATCATCTACTATTTGAAATCCTTTTGTTTTTCGCTTATACCCTCTACTTAAAACAGCTAATTGATAATTATTTTGCAATAGCCTGATAAGATACTCTATTTGAGGAGTTTTTCCTGTTCCTCCTACACTTAAATTCCCTACAGCTATCACAGGAATGTTGAAAGAAGTTGATTTTAGAATTCCAACATCAAATAAAAAATTACGAACCGTGGTAACCAGCCAATATATAATTGCTACTGGAAATAATAAAAAGCGAATTAATTTCATTATTGCGAATGTAAAAATTATTACTAACATTTCGGTATTAAAAAAACACTGACGAACTTTATTTTATAAAATAGATAAGAGAAAGAGATAATCGTCTATTCCTTTTACTAGCCCTGTCATAAATCTCTAAAATTAGTAACTTTGTATTTTATAGAGATACAAAACAATGATGACCATAAAAGATATCACTTCTTATATAGAAGAACTTGCGCCACTCGCTTATGCTGAAGATTTTGATAATGTTGGATTGCTTGTAGGAAATTACCAAACCAAAGTAACAGGAATTCTGGTTACTCTAGATACCCTTGAAAAAACAATAGATGAGGCCATCGCTAATAATTGTAATTTAATTGTCAGCTTTCATCCTATTATTTTTAGTGGGTTAAAAAAACTTAATGGAAATAACTATGTTGAGCGTGTTGTTTTAAAAGCTATTCAAAATAATATTGCTATATATGCCACTCACACTGCATTAGATAACTCAAACAATGGCGTTTCTGCAAAAATGGGAGAAGTATTAGGACTACAGAATTTAAAGGTGTTACTCCCTAAAAAAGGACTCATAAAAAAGCTAACTACTTACGTTCCTCCCACTGAAGCTAATCATCTTAGAAAAGCTTTATTTGAAGCAGGAGCTGGAACTATAGGTAATTACAGTAATTGTAGTTTTAATGTAGAAGGAAAAGGCAGCTATAAAGGGAATGACAATTCAAACCCTGTAAAAGGAGAAAAAGGGGTGTATGTGTTTGAAGAAGAAAGTTGTATTTCTGTTACCTTTAATAGTTATCTAGAACAAAAAATACTAAAAGCACTTTTTAACGTTCACCCTTATGAAGAAGTCGCTTATGAAATAATTACTCTGAACAACTACAACCAAAATGTTGGCATGGGAATGATTGGAGAGTTGCCTGAAGAAATGAAAGAGGCAGATTTTCTTCCATTTGTAAAAAAAACAATGAATACCAACTGCATTCGTCATTCGCAACTTCTTCAGAAACCTATAAAAAAGGTAGCATTGCTTGGCGGCTCTGGTAGTTTTGCGATTGACAACGCTATCCGTTCAGGAGCAGATGCTTATATTAGTGCTGATTTTAAATATCACGAATTTTTCAAGGCAGAAAAAAAGATTTTATTAGCAGATATTGGCCATTATGAAAGTGAACAATTTACAAAAAACCTTTTAGTTGAGTATCTTACAAAAAAATTCACTAATTTTGCCATCATTTTATCAGAAGAAAGCACAAATCCAATTTATTATATATAAACAATGGCAAAAAAGAAAGAAGTATCGGTAGAAGAAAAGTTAAGAGCGTTGTACGACTTGCAATTGATCGATTCTAGAATTGATGAGATTAGAAATGTACGTGGCGAATTGCCATTAGAAGTTGAAGATTTAGAAGATGAAGTTGCCGGATTAAATACCAGAATTTCTAATTTAAACGAAGATGTTACTAATTTAGAATCAGAAATTAATGACAAAAAGTTAGCAATCGAAGAGTCTAAAGCACTCACTAAGAAATATGAAGAGCAACAAAAGTCTGTTCGTAATAATCGTGAATTTGACTCCTTAACAAAAGAAATAGAATACCAAGGTTTAGAAATTCAGCTTGCTGAGAAAAGAATTAAAGAATATAAAGTTAAAATAGAGCAGAAAAACGAAACTATTTCTGCTACCAAAGAAAAGCTAACTAGACAAGAAAACCATTTGGCTCATAAAAAATCTGAGCTTGATGCAATTTTAAAAGAAACAGAAAAAGAGGAAAAATTATTACACGAAAAATCGAAGGAATTTTCTTTATCCATTGATGATCATTTATTAACTGCTTATTCTAGAATTCGTAAAAAAGTTAAAAATGGTTTAGCTGTTGTTTCTATAGAACGAGGTGCTTCTGGTGGTTCTTTTTTTACAATACCTCCGCAAGTACAACTAGAAATAGCTAATCGTAAAAAAATAACAATTGATGAGCATAGTGGACGTATTTTAATTGACGCTGCTTTAGCTGCTGAAGAAAAAGAGAAAATCGACAACTTATTTAATTAATGTCCTCTTTTAATAAAAGCGAAAGCTCTCTTTTTCAGAGAGCTTTTTTTATTACTCCTATGTAAATATATCTGAGTAAAATCTTTTTTTTAAGACGTTTCAAACCGAAATAAACTTAAAAAAAGCCTCAAAAAGTATTTTTGAGGCTTTTTTATTTAATATGAAGAGAAATTGCTCTCTCTAGTAATCTAACTTTTTTAGATATTTTAATTTTAACTTCCAAACATCCAATTCTTCTTTAAATTTATTAATTTCTGAACGAACATTCATTACTAATGGATTATCTGCCTTTGCATTGGATATGAAACTTAGATTATTTTCTAATTGCTGCATTTCTCTTATGGTTTCGTCTATCTTTTTCCTTACAAAAAATTGCTCTGCATCTAATTTTTTATAATCCTCTTGGGCAAGATAGCTTTCTACAACGTTTTTAAACTTCAACATTGCGATCTCTTCTTTATCAAGATTTAATCCTTCCAACATCATATCAATCTGCTTATTAAATTTTCCTTCAATATGACGCGCATTTCTCGGAAGACTTCCCAAGTTCCTCCAATTGGTTATAGCCTCCTTAATAGCATCCAAACTAGCCTCTTTCTCTGCTTCTAACTTTTCTAAAAACTCTTTCTTGGTATCTACAACTAGTTGCTGCTCTTTATTCAATTCATTCTTACGATCATGCAATCTATCAAAATAATAGTTACAAGCTCCTTTAAAGCGTTTCCAAACATCATCAGAAAATTTCCTAGGAACATGTCCTATTTTTTTCCAATCTGCTTGAATTTTCTTCATGGTATTCGTTGCTTCTTCCCAATCTTCACTTTCCTTTAAACTCTCTGCTAACTCAACTAACGCCATTTTTTTGTTCAAATTGTCATTTTGAGCACCTTTTTCTTCTTTATAGAAAATATTTTTTGCGTGGTTAAATTTTTTAGTAGCTTCTTTAAATTTTTGCCAAACAGCTTCACTTTTAGCATAAGGTAGCTTTCCTGCATCAAAATATTTTTTACGCAAAGCTTCAATGATTACGATACTCTTTTGCCAATCACTGTGAGTCTTATTATCAGAAGTATCGTAGTTTCTTATTTCTTCTACAATTGCCAATTTCTTATCAATGATTTCTTGATGCTTGCTTTTCATTAAACGGAAATGCTCATGACGCTTATCGTGGATTTTCTTCGTTGCTGCGCTAAATCTTTCCCAGATATCTTCTCTATGTTCTTTACTAACAGGCCCTATTTCTTCTTTCCAAAGACGGTGCAATTCTTGTAATTCTTTAAAAGCTTCATTAATATCTTCTTTTATATTTAAACCTTCTGCTCTATCTATTAACTTTAGCTTCTCTTCTAAATTATGTTTAAAATCTAATTCTCTAAAGTCTTTATTCAAGTGCAAGAAATCATAGAAACGCTCTACATGGTGATGGTAAATTTTCCAAGTATCATTATACTTCGTTCTCGGTACTGCTCCAATAGTTTTCCATTTTTTTTCTAGTTCTTTAAAATCATTATACATCGTATTAGCATTTGCTGATGCGATTAACTCTTTTAAATCTTCAATAACTTGATTTCTTTTTTCCAAGTTATCTTTCAACTGTTTTTCCAAAGCACCATAGTATGCGTCTTTTTTAGCTTTATACTCTCCTAATAACTTATTATAAGCTGTTTTTATAGGACTTGAAAAATAAAAATCTATCGAATTTCCTCCTGCTTCTAAAAAAGCTTCTTTTTTCTCAGCTAATAATGCTCCAAACTTGCTATTAAATTCATTTTTAATAGCATCTACATTTACTTTTAGTTGCTGAATTGGGTGATTCTTCAATAATTTCTCTAACTCTTCCGTTAATTTTTCCAAATTCATAGAAGCATAGTCATTCATTGGAATAGCGTGCTTTTCATCTGCTTTCTCAGCTTCCTCAGCAACTTGCTCTTCTATAGCTTCTACCGCTTTTGTTGTTTCGTTTACAATTTCACTCGTTCCAGTTAACTCATTTACAGATTCTTTCATACTGTTTTCGCTATTTTCTAACATAACTATGATGTTTAAGGTTCCTAATAATATTGGTTCATAAAGATACTAATGTCTTATATAAACACAAAACTTATCTTTTTGAATTAGTCTTAAATTTTACTTATTTTTTCCTCTTATCTCAAAATACATATTTACTTATTCCAAATCTCCCAAGCTTTCTCTGCTTGTAATTCCAACATCTCTAATCCATTTTTTATTACCGCTCCTCTCTCCTTCCCACTACTTAAAAAAGCGGTTTCTTTTGGATTATATATTAAATCATACAATAAATGATCTCTCGTTAAAAACTCATACGGAATATTAGGTTTTTCTTCTACCTTAGGGTAAGTACCTAGCGGAGTACAATTTATAATAAGTGTATATTTCTTTAATTTCTTTTCTGTTATATCTGTGTAATGTATCTCTTTCTTTTTTTTAGGATTTCTTGATACAAATTTATATTTTACATTCAATTTATTCAATACATAGGCAATTGCTTTTGCAGCTCCTCCCGTTCCTAATATCAATGCGCTATCATGTTGTTTTTGAAGCAATGGTTTTAAAGATTTCTCAAAACCATATACATCCGTATTATATCCTTTTAATTTCCCTTTTTTTGAGATTTTTATTGTATTAACCGCTCCTACTTTTAAGGCTTCTTTATCTATTTTATCTAAATAATTAAAGATTTCCAATTTATAAGGAATGGTTACATTCATTCCTACTAAATCTTTCTTATGCTTTTCTACCACTTCTAGAAAACTAGTTATTTCAGCAATATCAAAATTCACATATTTATGATTTTTCAACCCTTCCTTTCGAAACTTTTCTGTAAAATATCCTCTAGAAAAAGAGTAGGATATATTTTTCCCTAGCAATCCAAAAAGCTGGCTATTTTTTTTGTTTTCTTCCATAAAATTCAATTCCTAAAATAACTCCAATACCTATGAATATAAATACGATTGCAATCCATGTTTCTTCATGATTTAAATCTGGTATAAATCGTTGATAATTTTCTATAACAGCATTTCCTTTCTTATCTAGCAATATCGTTCCATTTTCTTCTTTATAAATGGTTTTTTTCCATGGCCAAACAATACCTAATGATCCTGTGATAAAACCTATTATTAAGGCCGTTACTACTTTATGCCATCTTTTTAAAACATACCCCAACACATGAGATATCGATACCAAACCAAAAGCCGAACCTATTGTAAACACTGCTATTATTTTTAAATATCTTACTTTAATCCCATCCTTTAAAACTTCAAAATTCCCTGAAATTAAATCTGTTATGACTCCTGACAAAACATTTACACTATCTACCAAAAGCAACACATAATTTCCTAATAATATAAGTATAAATGACCCTGAAAGGCCAGGAAGTGTCATTCCTGAAACTCCAATAATTCCACAAATAAAAACAAACCATAGATTATCATTTTCTTTCGCTGGCGTCATCAAACTAATCCCCACTCCTATCAGCACTCCCATCGCCAATGCAAAACTGTTTTTAAAACTCCACGTCCCAAAATCTTTTGAAATATAGTACACGGAACCTATTATCATACCAAAAAACCAAGACCAAACATACAATTCGTAATGTTTAATAAAATAATCTAGTACTAATGATATACTGAAATAGCTAAACGTGCTCCCTAGCATCACTAATATTAAAAATTGGGCGTTAGTATATCTAAAAAAACTTTGAAATCTCCCATTAAAAAGTAATTTCAATGCCTTCCCGTTTATTTTTTGGAAAGAATATATGAGTTCTTCATAAAAACCAAGTACAAAAGAAACAGTGCCACCTGATACACCAGGAACTTTATTTGCAGCTCCCATAGCTAAACCTTTAAGAAATAGACCTATCTTTTGCAGAAGAGTTCGTTCTTTTTTCATATCAATGATTTTATAACCTCATCTAAATTATCATTTTTCTTACTTTTTTTCAACAGCTAATCTTTCTAAAATTAAAATCAGCGCAAAACCTATCCCTGCCAAGATGATAGCAAACTGCAATTGGTGATCTCCTTCATATACAAAAGGAGAAATACTTTGTTGTTTTAAAGGAACTTCCACCCCATGAGAATTCGTTCTCCATGTTAAGGTTTCTTTCCATGGCCAAATTTTATTTAATGACCCTATAATAAAGCCTGTTAACCCTGCCAATGTATAATCCTTATAATTTGCAAACAGCCACTTTAGTACTCTTGAAAAAGTTAATAATCCTATAACAGCACCACTTCCTACCGTGGCAATTACCCCTAAATTTCTATTCCCCACTGCCTCTAATATAGGTTTGTAAGCCCCTAATAATACTAAAATGAAAGCCCCTGAAATACCTGGTAAAATCATTGCGCAAATTGCCAATGCCCCTGCTAAAAACAAGAATAAAGAAGACGAATTTTCTGAAACTAGGGGGCTTAACGTAGTTATATAATATGCTATGGTTGTTCCTAAAATAAGAATAAGAACCGCTATAAAACTCCATTTCTTAATCTGTTTCGCTATATAAATAACGCTTGCTAGCACCAATCCAAAAAAGAAAGACCATAATAAAACAGGTTTATTTTCTAATAACCATTTAATCAGTTTAGCCAATGAAACAACACTGGTAAAAACACCTATCAAAAGCGCCATCAAAAAGTTGCCATTTAACTGATTCCAAGCAACTTTAAATCCTTCCTTTTTTAATGTTTTAAACAGTTTAATGTTAATAGCACTAATACTCGTTAGTAACTCTTCATAGATACCAGAAATAAAAGCTATAGTTCCTCCTGATACCCCCGGCACTACGTCTGCAGATCCCATTGCCATTCCTTTTAAACCTATAACTATATAATCTTTTATTGTTCTACTCATTGGTGCTATTTTTAACGAATACGAAGATACAGTAAATTGCTTAATATATTACCAGAGAAGCAATCTAGACTTCTCCTTATTTGGTTGTTATTCCTTTCTTTTTAACCTTTCTTTAATTCTTAGCTCCTTTATAAACTTACTTTACTATATAAAGAAGCAAGCAAAAGATAAATTTCTACTATTTTTAGTTTTCTTGTTATCTATTTAACAACCGCTTTTTTATTTCTAAAATGAATTAGTCTAGCTCTTTTTTTAAGCAAACTATCTTTCTTTTTAAGAAGTTCTTGTTTTTTTAAACCTATCTTTTTTGCCAATTCAGACAAATTATTAAAATTCACCTCATAAGACAAACCAACCCCCTGCGTATATCCTTCTTCTTCAGTTGAGTACTGTATGTCATTTTGCCTATTAAATACAGTGCCCCTAAAATTACCCTGTTCATTTAGCAATACCTCTACCTTTACTTCTCCTACAACACTTGTTTGCGTATTAGCTCCTACAGGAACCCCTACCTTTCCATTCACAATAACACGATCACTCAACTGAGTGGTTACTGACACATCAACCTGATTATCTGTATTTAAGCTTTCTATCTCACTTCTATCTCCTTGTGTATAATCTACGCCTAATTTAAATTTAGCGTCTTTACTATTCAATACATCAGACAAAATATTCGAAATTAAATCAGAAGTAGTACCTGCCAATGCAGAAGAAGCGTTTACTCCTAAGTTATCTTCACTAAAAAAACTTCCTGTTGCTAACAAAGAAAAGAACTGGCGCATTTTAGAATTCTTATCATTATCATTTAATTTAAACTCTAGCTCCGATGCTATTGTTGAATTTGCATTTGGAATTTTTATATCAAAATCTTGCTTCGAACTAAATAATCCCCCTGTTATTTTTGTATATAAATCTATTGGTATTTTTCGGTTTCCTTGTATGTTTTCTAATAATTGGGCAGGGTTTGCCTTCGTTTCATATAAAGCTACAATATCCAATTCTGCTTCAAAAGGATCACCATTCCATGAAATCCGCCCTCCTTTTTGTACTACAAAAGGTTTATTAACCACCCCTCCATATTTAAAATTATACACACCATTATCTACAATAAAATCACCATACATATTAAATTTCCCTCTAGTATCTATTTCTATTTGCAAACTACCTTCTCCACTTCCTTTAAGTTCACTTCCTGAAGCTTTATCTATCACAACTTGTGCCTGCGCTTCTTTAGTTACATTCAAATTGATATTTAAATTTAATCCTTCTACTGCTTGAACTGGCAATTTATCTACTACTCGTTTCTTCTCTTCTGACTTAAAATGAATGAGCTTATAGTTATCAATCATTTTAACATCGCTTAAAGGAATTACAAACACCGTACCGGGTTCTGTACTTCCATTGACATCTATTGTCAAACTACTAGTTAATCCTGTTATTTTGGCATCTCCTTTTAAAAAACCTGTTCCGTAATATGCTACTTCTTCTCTTTCTTTAGTATCTAATACCAATAAGTTATCCGTATTTATTTTTAGATTTAAAAACCATTGCTCAAAATTTTGATGAGTAATTGCTCCACTCAAACTCCCTTTAGTTTTATATTTTGTATCTTCTAAAACAATATTATCCCATATAAATGATTGATTTTCTAACTTAACCTGTGTATTTCCTTTCAAGTCAAAATCAATATTCAAATAAGGAAATGTAAGCCCTCCATTTTCAATTTCTAAAACTCCTTTAAAATCTGGATTCCTTAGAAAACCTTTTGCTGTAAAATTTCCTGACACCTCTCCTCTTAGTTTAGACAAAACCTCTCCTCCTAACGGTCCGAACCCATTTATTTGATATTTCTTTAAAAAAACGACCATATCTAATACAGGTCTTACCTCAGAAAAATCTATGGTTCCTTTGGCACTTATACTCTCTGCCACATCATTGACTAAAGTTAAATTTGCATCATATTTCTCATAAGAATTATCTCCCTTTACATCTAATGACAAATCTCCTTGTGCATGCCCATTGATATAAAAATTTTCAACTAAAAGATTCGCTCTCGGATTATAGATTCCTTTATCTTGACCAAAATTTATAGCTCCGCTCAACACTCCTTTCAAAGCCAAACTATCTATACTAGGTAAAAAAGAACCTAACTTAACCCTTGTAAATTCAGCTTGTAATTTTTTATGTTTCTCTCCTTTTATTACTCCTTCAAATTCTATTTTTTGCTCGTTAGAAATAAATGTAAACGGACTCAACTCAAACTCCTTCGTTTTTAGATTAAAAGTTACTTTGTTCTCCTTGTTCTCTAATGGATTTACAAACCATTTATTTTCTTTAAAATTAAATGTAGATTTTTGAATGCCTACTACTGATTTCTTCTCCTTATTAATTGTATAAAAGAAGTCTAAATTAAAATTTTCAGCTTGCCCCTTTCCTCCTTTAAAAACAGATTTAAAAAATAATGTATCATTTTCAGTTCTGTTCAGTAAATTTAACTTTGATACATCATAATATTTATTACGAACTCTATCAATTGTTAAATGAGTATTATATAATGGATTCTTATTATCCATTCTCAATAAAACTTTTTCTACTTTATTTTCATATGCTTCTATTTTAGGAGAAGAAAACGTAAGTTTTAAAGAATTCTGATCTGCTTTTATTTTCCCTTTGATCTTAGTACTATCTCCAATTGAAAGGTCTGATGAAAAAACAGCTATGATTTGATTATAAATAGTAAAATTAAAATCTAAAAATTGATGTGGTGCTACAGGATATGGCGTATAGTTTGTATAAACACTTCCTAACGCATTTTGTGTAATAGGTAACAGTTCATCAAACGTAAACTTTCCTTCTAGTTTTCCTTCTACAATATCTTTAGAATCTATGCTAATTGTTTTAATGCTATCTTTTACTGATGATAGTATCTTAAATTTTTTAAAAGGATAAACTTTCTTTTGATTGGTATAAACAATATCTTTAAAAATAGCCCTTCCTACCATATCGTCTAGGGTATTTCCGTTTACATCAAAAGTGACCGCTCCCTTCAATACCGATATACTATCTTTTAAAAATAAATTTGTTTTTCTTAAATCAATCCTTTCTACTTTTGCTTTAAAATCAAACTCATTTATTTCAGATGAAAAATCTGCCAAACCTTCAAAATTCATTTTTAAGTTTGGATCATTCGCGTTTAATAATCCGTCAAATTTTTTATTCTGAAATTGACCATTAATATCTAAATTTTTATAGTTGTATCCTTTAAATACCAATTCGGAAACAACTCCTATAATAGAGGTATTGATATTATCTAATTTAAAACCACTTCCTTGAACATCTGCTTGCAACGATATCTTTCCTAAAATAGGGTCGTTGGTAAAAATACCTAAATCAAAATCTTTAAAAGCTACTTCTCCATCATAAGTAGCATCATCAATTGTTTCTATGTTGGTTAATTTTAAATCTGAAACAATAGCTCCTATATCTGAAACAATATTTAGTGTAGCATCCATTTGTTGAGGAGTTACTCTCATGATTCCTGAAAGCGTAAAATTCCCTAATCTCTTAAACTCTGTTGGCAACGTCTTTCCTAACAAATTAGGCAACCCACTTTTTAATTGATTGTAATTAGCTGTTACATTCTTTAAGTTCCCATCAAAAATAAATCCCCTTTGATGATTCAAAGCATTTACAAATCCCATATTACCAATAACAATCATTCCTTTTTTAGAATGTAAATTAATATTCTCAGCACTAAAGTTATTTAATGTTCCATGAATATTCCCAGTAAAGTTTAGCACATCATCTCCTCGTAATTCTTTATAGACTTTGTGCAAATCTTTTAAAGACAAACTACTTTCTTGAAATGTTGCTTTTAATTTCACTTTGTCTGTAAAGTATTGAAAATCTTCACGATCATAATCAAAAATAATGTCTCCATTTAATTTTGAGTTTTTCGTTTCAAGAGTTGTTTTACTAAAAAGCATTTGAGTTTTCGTATATGAAAAATCTGTACTCAAATTTGTTATAGCAATTCCGCGATTATCAGTAAAATATATTTCTTTCGCCTTCATTGAAACATCTGCTCCTTTTAGCAAAAAATTTTGTACACTCCCTCCTCCATTATATGCAGCAAATTCTAACGGATCTTTCTTATTTTCATCAAAAAGCTTAAAGGTTAAATTATCTATATCTATATTCTTTGATCTTAATATAAACGGAGTATCTAAACTATCTATCGACTCTTCATCTTCAAAACGATCTAAGAAAATAGACATATTATCGTTATCTTCGTTCTTATATGTTTTCATATAAAAATAAACATCACTTAATGAGGCTTCTCCTAAATTAAGTTTATTGTCTAATATTTTCTTTACATTCAATAAAGAGGTTGTCAACTTATTTACAAAAATAAGTGTATCTTGATGGTGGTCTCTTATTTGAATTTCTTTTAATCTAACACTTCCTAGCAAAGACAAATCCAACTTCTTAACCACAATATTCGTTTCAAAATCTTTATTTATCCTCTCTGTTACTATCTTCCCTAACTTAGTTTGTACAAAGGGAGTAGAAAGTAATAATACCAACAACAAAAGAAAAAGCACCACATGCTTTATGAATTTTATGCTTATTTCTCTTATCTTTTTAATAATAATTACATTTTAAGGTATTGTACAAAACTAAAGGACTATGATCAAAAATATTGCCATTCAGCACAAAGAAAAGTCAATTTTAACGAATTTGTAACGTATATTCAATATTTTTGTGGACTAAATTATTTTTTTTGAAGACAAAACCAATTTATATATTAGGAATAGAATCTTCTTGTGATGACACAAGTGCCTCTGTAATTTGTAATGGCATGGTTTTAAGCAATGTAATTGCTAACCAAGAAGTACACGCTAAATATGGAGGGGTGGTTCCTGAACTAGCTTCTAGAGCTCATCAACAAAATATCGTTCCCGTTGTACAGCAAGCTATTGAGCAAGCTAAAATCAATAAAGAACAACTTAATGCGATTGCCTTTACTAGAGGCCCTGGATTAATGGGGTCTTTACTTGTAGGAACGTCTTTTGCTAAATCATTAGCATTAGGCTTACAAATTCCTTTGATTGATGTGAATCATATGCAAGCGCATATTTTAGCACACTTTATCCAAGAGGAAAATGGTAAAATACCTGATTTTCCTTTTATTTGTTTAACCATTAGTGGAGGACATACGCAAATCGTCAAAGTTACCAATCATTTTGATATGGAAGTTTTAGGAGAAACTATTGACGATGCCGTTGGAGAAGCCTTTGACAAATCTGCAAAAATATTAGGATTACCTTATCCTGGAGGCCCTCTAATTGATAAGTATGCAAAATTAGGAAATCCTAAAGCTTACTCTTTTACCAAACCCAAAGTTGGCAATTTAGAATTCAGCTTTAGTGGCTTAAAAACAGCTATTCTATATTTTATTCAAAAGCAAGAAAAAGAAAATGCTAATTTTATTCAGGAAAACTTATATGATATCTGTGCTTCTATTCAGTACACTATTATTGAGATTTTAATGGACAAACTTAAAAATGCCGTAAAACAAACGGGAATTAAACGTATTGCCATCGCTGGTGGGGTTTCTGCTAATTCTGAAATTAGAAAACGATTAGAACTAGCTGAAAAACATTGGAACTGGACTACATATATTCCTAAATTCGAATATACGACTGATAATGCTGCTATGATTGCTATTACGGGATACCTAAAATACTTAAACCAAACCTATTCAGACGTATCTATTACTGCTAAAGCTCGATTGAAAGTTACTGAATAATCTTATGATATCACCTCTATGAATACTCTTAGTAAACGAATTCTATTTAATATAAAATACTTTTTAATGTGGGTGGGTTATTTTTTAATAACTCGCTTTCTTTTTTTACTATTTTATTCGCAAAAAACAAGCGAACTTGACTTTATATCTATTCTAAAAACATTTGTATATGGCATACGATTAGATATCTCTTTTACTGGATACCTATGCCTTATTCCTTTTTTAATTGTTATCTCTTCAATTTGGGTTTCTAAAAAAATTTGTAGCCTACTTATTAAAGGATACACATATTCCCTACTTTTTATTATTAATTTACTTGTTTTAATAGATATTGTGCTCTATAAGTCTTGGGGAGTTCGAATAGACACAACCCTCCTTACTTATATCAATACCCCAAAAATAATGCTTGCTTCTATTTCTACAGGAGCTTTAATTGGAAGCTTTGCTATTTGGATTACTAGTTCATTACTTTTTGCTTGGTTTTTTAATAGATTGATAAACAAATCTCTTGCTCTATTAATACAAGGGAAATTTTGGGAAGCTCCCTTCTTTTTTGTTGTAACAGCTGCTTTAATTTTACCCATACGTGGAGGTGTACAAACAATTCCTATAAATCAAAGTAACGTATATTTCTCTACTAATATGTTTGCAAATCATGCTGCTGTAAATCCTATTTGGAATTTCTCTAATGCATTGACTCATAAGGTGGATAAAAAAAACCCTTACCAACAGTACGATTTAAAAGTTGCTGAGCAAGTTATTAATAGCACCAAAAATTCTTTACTTGAAAGTTCTACTGATACTATTCTTAAAACAGATAAACCAAATGTTATTCTCATCATATGGGAGAGTTTATCAGCAAAATCTGTAGAAGTATTGGGCGGAAGGGCTAATGTTACCTCCAACCTGAATAAGCTTTCTAAAGAGGGGATTTTGTTTACAAATTTCTACGGAAATGGAGATCGTACAGATAAAGGTCTGATTGCTATTTTAAGTGGTTATTACCCACAACCCACTAAAAGCATCATCAAAATGCCTAGTAAAACCAGAAGCTTACCTATGCTTACTAAAGAAATGAAAAACTTAGGTTACCAAACATCTTTTTATTATGGTGGCGATACTAACTTTGGAAATATGAACACCTATTTAAGAAATGGTGAAGTTGACCATGTGATAGATGGTAGTGAGTTTGATCAAAAAAACTGGAATTCAAAATGGGGAGCGCACGATCATATTTTTTTAGAACGCGTTATGAACGATTTGTCAAAACCTTTACAACAACCCTTTTTTACCATAGCGCTCACACTAACGAGTCATGAGCCTTATGAATTTCCTGATGAATATAAATTTGGTAATGATAGCGATGAAAATAAATATTTAAGCTCACAAGCATATACAGATAAAGCTATTGGTAAATTCATTGAGGCTGCTAAAAAACAATCTTGGTGGAACAATACCCTGATTGTAATCATGTCAGATCATGGCCATCCTCTACCTATACATAAAGGTTATTTTAATTCTCCTAAAAAATTTCAAATTCCTATGGTATGGCTAGGAGGAGCTTTAAATAAGACTCCTATTAAAATACCTTTTTTTTCAGGTCAAACAGATTTTTCATATACACTTCTAAAACTCCTAAAAGGGAATACTACTCCTTTTAAGTTTGGAAAAAATATCTTTAATGCTTCAGATAAACAATATGTTCATTATATATTTAATAAGGGGTTTGGTACAATTGATAAAAACGGTGTATTTGTATATGATTATGTTAGTAAAAAACCTGTTATTTCTACGGGAACTTCTTCTACAAAATTAGATTCTTTAGGTAGAGCCATCACTCAAAATGCTTTCCAAGATTTTATAGATAGATAAAAAAAAGCCTTAAAGATAATATGTCTTTAAGGCTTTTTAATTTCCAATCTTTTTAGCGCAATGCTTTTAAAATTGTAACCTAAAAAATATCATTTAATATTTTAGCCAAACGAATACCTCCTTTTTGCAATTGCTTTCTTACTGTTCCAAAATTCTCATACATATAACGATAGCCCAATTTATCTCCTATTTTTGCTGAGTCATAAGTTTGCTGTGCCAATCCTCTCGTTTCTTCTACCCAATCCAATAAGGTTCCCTTTTGAATTTCTCTTACTTCCTTTCTTGTTAATTCACCTGCATTTGAGGCTAATTCTGAATACGTCATATTATAATGCTCAATCATTTCTGAGTCCCAAACCCTATGCAAATTACTCCCTTCCTTAAACCACTGTACCTGAAAATCATTTCCTCCTTTATCATGTGCCCTTCCAATATGCAAAGGTTGGTGAAGGTCTCCTACTAAATGAACCAATAATTTTAAGTAAAAAGCTTTGTCTTCTTCAGAAGCATTTTCATCAGTAATCACCTCTTTACACTTTAATATTCCTGTATATAAATCTCCTTTAGGATTTTTCTCAGACGTTTCATAAGTTTCACCATCATTCAGGTTTACATAATGCCAAGCATAAAATTTTCGATATCTCTTATCTGATTTTATTTCATCACCAAAAGTTGAAGCTATTGCTAAGCCTTGCCCTTTTAACAATTTATTTATTTTTCTCTTTGCTCTTCCCGACAAATAACCTTGAGCTATCTCACCAATAACTCTGTGCCCCGTTTGCCCCCAATCATCTGCAGTAATATTATTTGCTAATAATGATGATACTGTTAAAAAGCATGCTCCTAGTATAGAAAAAATTATTTTTTTCATTTATAAATCAAATTTTATTTTCCGCTAAAATAGCAATTATGAAAATAAAAAAGAATATTCACTAAATGTTCATTTCAATACCTCAAATGATCCTCTAATAAAAACAGGCAATAACTTTTTTTCTCTACTTGAATTCATTTCCTTTGCCAAAAATTATACAAAACAAAATATAGATGAAAAAATTATTCCCTATTTTACTATTTTTATTAACCTTTAACTCATTATTTTCACAATCAAATTCAGAAAAGGAACTAGGTGTTTGGTATATGTACAACGGTTCTCATAAGATCTCACCTAAAGTCAGTTTAAAAACAATGGCACATTTCCGTTTTTTTGAAATAGGAGATGATTTACAACAATTTATTGGACGACTGGGTGCTAATTACAAATTCAACAAACACATAAGCGCTTCTCTTGGTTATTCTTACGTAAATACAGATATTACCTTTCAAGCAAATGGAGGAGATATTAGAGAACATCGTATTTACCAAGATGTTAATATTAAGCATGCGCTCTCAGGTTTAAACTTATTTCATCGTTTTAGAGGGGAGCAACGTTTTTTCAATTCTGAAACAGGTAATTTCTTTCGTTACCAATTGGCTTTAAATTATCCTATCTCTAAAAAATGGGCGACGTACCTATATGATGAAGTATTTTTTGACCTTGAAGGAGAAGCTTACAATCAAAATTGGTTAGGAATTGGTCTTAGGTATAAGTTATCAGAAATAATTAAACTTCAATTAGGATATATGAATATTACCAATGCAAATAGCGAAAAATTTGATAGAATTCAAATAGGTATTTCAATTAGTACTGATCATATTAAAAGAACCAAGTAATTTTAATACTTTAGCAGAAACCAATTTTGATATTTTATGGGTATTTCAGAAATCAACAATGACATTCCTCTATTTGCAAATGACACCACCATATTTGGCGTTTTGTGCGTTATTTTAGCAGGCATCTTCTATACTTCTAAATTAACCTCTTTTTCAAAGTTTTATAAAGTTGTTCCTGCTTTACTATTATGCTACTTTATTCCATCTATATGTAGTTCTCTTGGAATTATTGCTGATAAATGGATCAATGTTTCTGCAACTATACAGCATTTGAACACCTTGTATGGAAACTTAGATCAAGTTACTAATCTGGAAAGTTTAAAATCATATATAGCGCTACATAACATTAGTGAATCGGATTATTCTCAATTCATTGGGAGTAGTAAATTATATTATATTTCTTCCAGATTTTTATTACCTGCTTCTTTAGTTTTACTAACATTAAGTATTGACTTAAAAGGGGTTTTTAATTTAGGTCCTAAAGCATTAATTATGTTTTTAACCGCAACTATTGGGGTAATGATAGGAGGACCTATTGCTATTCTTTTCTTTAAATATGTATCTCCTAGTATTTTAGTACAAGTAGAAGGTACTGAGCTATGGAAAGGTTTATCTACCGTTGCTGGTAGCTGGATTGGGGGTGGTGCTAATCAACTAGCCATGAAAGAACAATGGGAAGTAAGTGATAACTTATTTAGTATCATGGCTGTTGTAGATGTACTTGTTGCTGAAGTATGGATGGCCTTCTTACTTTTGGGCGTTGCTAAATCTGACAAAATAGACGCTTGGTTAGATGCTGACAACTCATCTATAACCAATTTAAAGAATAAAATGGAGAAATTTACGTTAGAAACTGCTAGAATTCCTTCATTTAATGATTTAATAATTTTACTAGGCATCGCTTTTGGTGTTACTTCTATTGGTCATATCATCGGAGATAATTTAGGGGGGTGGATAAAAAACAATGTCCCTTTTTTAGTTGATTTTGGCTTAGGTAGCGCTTTCTTTTGGTTAATTATAGCTGCAACTACTATTGGTATTTTATTATCTTTTACAAAAGCTAAAAGCTATGAAGGTGCTGGTGCTAGTAAAATAGGTACTGTATTCATTTACATACTTGTTGCTTCTATAGGAATGAAAATGAATTTAAATGCAATTATCGAAAATATTAGTTTATTTGCTATTGGTTTTGTTTGGATGCTTATTCATGTAGGACTTCTTTTCTTAGTAGCTAAACTCATTAAAGCTCCTTATTTCTTCCTAGCGGTAGGTTCAAAGGCTAATATTGGGGGTGCTGCATCTGCTCCTGTAGTCGCTGGAGCTTTTCACCCTTCACTAGCTCCTGTTGGTGTTTTACTTGCTGTTTTAGGATATGCTTTAGGAACTTATGGAGCTTTTGCTTGTGCCATAATGATGAAATGGGTGAATTAGTCTAAATTATTCTTCGGAATAACATGAAATTATGCATATTTGTATTTGAAATAACAAAATCAATGAGAAAATTTATTGCCATTTGCACTATTAGCTTGCTAGTATTTGCTTGTTCTTCTAAAAAAGAAGGAAATATGATTGTACAAGGCCAAATTAAAGGCTTAAAAAAAGGAACTTTATACCTACAAAAGATGAAAGATACTCTTTTAGTTTCTGTAGATTCTATTTCTTTATTAGGAAATGATCATTTTTCTTTAGCTGATAATATCAATGAACCGCAGATGTATTATCTAACTTTTGGAAATAACTCCTCAACGAGCAAAAGAATTATGTTTTTTGGTGAAAAAGGAACAATCACAATTAATGATAAAATTGAAGAGTTTGGATTCAAACCAAAAATTGAAGGCTCTAAAAACCAAAAAATAATAGAACAGTTCAAAGAAATAGATCGCAAATTCAGAGATCAGCGTTTGGATTTTATAAAAAAGGATTTCGAAGCTCGAAAAACAAATAATCAGGAATTGGTTAACGAATTGGAACAAGGTTATAAAAGAATGATGCGTCGTAGATTTTTATTTACTACGAATTATGCTATTAATAATGCGCATACAGAAGCATCTCCATATATTGCTTTAACAGAGCTATTTGACGCTAATATCAAATTGTTGGATACTATTAATAACTCTCTATCTGATAAGATTAAAAAATCAATGTACGGTAAACGTTTACAAAAATTTATCACAGATGTAAAAAGTAAAGAAAAATAATATTTGGTGTAAGTTTGACACAATACTACCTTAATCAAAAAAGCCGTTGAACCTTCAACGGCTTTTTTTGGGTTTAACTTTTAGAAGAAATATACTCTTCTACTAAAGTTTCTAATACATTTAAAGGTATAGGACCATTTGTTAAAACAACATCGTGAAATTCACGAATATCAAATTTTTCTCCCAAAAGTTTCTTCGCTTTATCTCTTAACGCTATAATTTTTAACATTCCTATTTTATAAGCAGTTGCTTGGCTTGGCATTACAATATGCCTTTCCACCATCTTTATGGCATCTGCTTTGGCATTTGGAGTATTATCAATATAGTATTTTATTCCCTCTTCACGGGTCCATTTTTTTGCATGAATTCCTGTATCTACAACTAAACGGCAAGCCCTCCATAATTCCATAGCCAAACGACCAAAATCAGAATACGGATTTGCATAAAACCCCATCTCCTTAGGTATATATTCTGAATACAGCCCCCATCCTTCAATATAAGCTGTATAACGTCCGAACTTACGAAACATAGGCAAATCTTCTAATTCTTGTGCTATTGCTATTTGCATATGATGGCCTGGAATTCCTTCATGATAAGCAAGTGCTTCCATTTGATATGAGGGCATACTTTCCATATCATACATATTTGCATAATAAGTTCCTGGCCTAGAACCATCAATAGCTGGCTGCTGATAAAACGCTTTTCCTGCCGATTTTTCTCTAAAAGCTTCCACTGCTTTAACTTGTAATGCTGCTTTGGGCTTGGTAATAAACAATTCATTCAAACGAGTTTTCATGCTATCAATAATATGCGTTGCTTTTTTCATATAAGCAATTCTTCCTTCACTCGTTGCTGGATAGTAAAATTGCTTGTCTTTTTTCACAAACTGAAAAAACTCCTTTAACGTTCCTTTAAAATTCACTTTTTTCATAATACTACGCATCTCTTCATGAATACGAGCTACTTCCTTTAAACCTATTTTATGAATTTCTTCCGCTGTTAAGTTCGTAGTTGTCGTTCTTTGCAAAGCATTATTGAAAAATTCACTCCCCTTGGGCATTTTCCATACACCAGCATCATTCGTTGCTATTTTTTCTTGCTCCTCTAATACCTTTATTAAGTTTTTATAAGCTGGTAAAACACTTTCTACAAGTGCTTTTCTAGCAATTTTTATCAAATTTTTCTTTTCTCCTTCAGGTATTGATAATTTACTTATTTTCTCCGTAAAATCGGCAAGTAAAGTACTCGCTTCTCCAGACACATTAAAAGGGCTACCTTTTATAATATTCCTAGAAGCTTCCAATACTTTAGCAAATACAAATTTTGGTGGTAAAATCCCTACCTTTTCACGCGCTCTTAAATTTTCTACTAACTGTTTAAATAACAACTTTAAGTTTCTCAATCTCTGAATGTAATTTTCTGCATCTTTCACATTTTCTACTTGATGCATATTAATTAAAAACGCGGGAATCTCTGCATGCATTCCATGCATCTGATTTACAGGGTAATTATGCAGCCTATATTGATAATCGGCTATTGCGTTTTCTAATTGTTGTTTATACAATTGGTAACTCAACTGTGCCTTTTTATCCAATTGTAATGGGGCTATTGAGTCCTTTAACCATCGTAATGCTTTTTTCTTATGAGCTAACTCTGAAGCTTCAAATTCCTTTGAGATATCATTCCATTTACCGGCATCTGTTTTTATTCCTAAATAAGTTTGATCCATTGGATGTCGGCTCAAATAAGCTTCAAACTCTTGATCCAAAAAAGCACGAAGCTTCTTTGATACTTCCTTTGTTTTCTCAGAAGGTTCCTTTTGCTGAAAACCTTTATTACAGCTTGACAAAAAGGCTAAACTTACCGTAATTATTATTAATTTAATGACATTCATAAGGTATTCTTTTTTTAATTAGTTTATGGCGAATTTACAAATACGACTTCTGCATTCTGGTTAAACAAATAAACACGTTTATCTTCTAAGTTTAAACATTCATAACGAGTTCTTCTTTTAGCTCCTCTCTTATAAATATTATTTTTGTATTCAAATAATCCTCCTTGTGGAATCTTAAATACAAAATGTTTTCCTTTTGATGCTATTCCATTTCTTAAAGCTAAAGATAAGTTCACATCAGTATCTGTACTTGCCTTAGGGTTTTTTAAATAATGAGCCAAATGAGGCAATATTTCTGTAGGATAAATATCCGGTTTTAAAAAGGGAAGCATTAGATGTTGAAATATTGTTTTCCATTCTTTTCCATGAGGCTGTACTCTTCCAAATTTTTGGAAAGTTATATGATGAGCGATTTCATGAATCAACGTTAATAAAAACTGATATTTATTAAGGTTATTGTTTACTGTAATTTGAAACTTTCCATTTGACAGCCTTCTAAAATCTCCGTGTTTGGTTTGTCGTTCACTTACTATTTTTAAGGTAAAGCTATGTTTTTCTATCAAAAACTGAACAGCTGAAACTGCATTTTCTGGAATATATTTATGAAGCATTAAATAAAAATTGAATTCCTTACTAAAACGTTATTTAAGGGGTTGAGCTAGAAACTTGTAGTACCTTCCCATTATAAAATTTATTTCCTGTTAACGAAAAATCAAAAATATAGTTAGCCATTTCTTCTGCCTTTAACGGTGCTATATACCCTGGAAAGGCTTCTTCCAACATTTCTGTTTGTACTGCTCCTAATGCCAATACATTAAATGAAATTTGTGCTTCTTTATATTCTTCTGCTAAAAGTTCTGATAAAGTAATTACAGCTCCTTTTGCTGAACTATACGCTGCCAATCCTGGAAACTTAAGACTTCCTTGAATTCCTCCCATGCTACTAACTGTAACAACATGGCTTCCTTTTCTAAAAAAAGGAAGTAACTTTCTGGTCAACTCTGCTACAGCAAAAACATTAACTTTATATACTTCCAGAAAATCACTAGTACTTAATTGCTCAAAAGGCTTATTGATTAGTTTTCCTGCATTATTTATCAATACATCAACTTTTTTCCATGTGTTACTTATAAAGTTTACCGCCTCGTTTATAGCCTCTTCTTTAGATAAATCAACCGATAACGTAGTGATATTTTCATGACTAAAACGATCTAAAGATTCCGTATTTCTCGACAATGCTAAAACTTGGTAACCTTCTTTTGCAAAACGCTTTGCTAATTCAAAACCAATACCTCTGCTGGTTCCTGTTATCACGATATTTTTCATCAGACTCTTAAAAATTTAAAAGAGCCAAGCTAGTAAAAAAAATGTACAATTATAAATCAAGCCTATTTTTTTTGATTTTTATTAAGCGATTTACTATAAACAACTTCCTTCTGAAAAAATTTTTAACTAATCTTCAAAACGGATGTGCTGGTACGCACCTATATCTGGCATATTTTCTCTACTAACTCCTAAAATATCAAAAAGTACAGTCGTATTTTTTGCTTTGTTAATAGCAGTACTTTTTTCACCTATTATAAAGTTATTTTCCCCTTCATTTTTAAAATCAGGAATACCATTCAAAACCACCTTACTGTAATGAACTCTATCCGTGAAGTCTAATTCAATAACATTCTTATATACGCCACTCGCATCATCAAATTGTATTAGCGAATTTTCTACATTGTAATTAAATAAACTCCCTGTCACCTTATCGAGTACAAACTCTACGTTATTATTTCCTTGCACAATACAATTTGTAAAATTAGCTGCATGCAAATCTCTTACACCTACAATCTGGTTTCCTTCATCATCTTTATACGTAAAATGATTATTTACAATTAATGCAGGCAATTGACGAAAGCTATTACTCCAATAATTGGCTATTGTTGAATGTGTAAAATTATACGTTCCCCCTACAGTACAAGCTAAAGAAGATTGTCCTGCACTTCCTATAACTACATTTTCTCCTAAAACATTTGCCTCTCTTGCTAAAATCCCGTAATTAGAATTGTTGTATATCTCTGTATTCTTAAGACTTAATGTAGGAGCTATATTAGACCCAATACTATCCACCAAAACACCTATAATTCCATTTTTTATCTGCGTATGAAGCAGCTCGTTTCCTTTACTTCCTGCACGCATCCATATTGCCCCCCATTGACCTGGAGTATTACTAAAAGAATGCCCTAACCGATCCCCTTCAAAAACAATTTTTTCCTCTAACGTTCCTTTTGCCTTCAAAGATCCTTTACTATCTACTATTAATCCTGAATTGGCATGAAAATGAATCTTGGCTCCCGCTTCGATTATTAATGTTTTATTTGCTGGTACAGCAGCATATCCATAAATAACATAAGCTTTCTCTTTTGTAAAAATTAACTCTTCATCCTTTAAAAACCTTCCTTTTATCCTTGTGGGGGTTCCATCTAAAGTTAAACTATCTATTTTCATTGAAATTGGCTCTTTTCCTGGATAAATAAAATGAGCATCTTTTACCAAAGTTACTAGATCAACATCCTGTTGCTTATTTCCATTATCAAATAAAATCTTATCTGTATATAAAGGATCTGAAACAGTACTGATATCAACTGTTGTTTCTATAAACACATACATACTATCTCTAGCTAAAATGTCTATATTCTCAAACTTTTTACCTGCGATACCATCTACATTTAAACGATAGTTAGATGACATTCCTTTTGCTAATTGAATAGTAGGAATCGTAATTGCCTTATTACTATGATTATAAACTTTTAGATTATACGTAGCAGAGCCTATATTTGTGAATATAGTATCTAGAAACACCGTATCTTTTGAAAATGCTAACGCGCCAAAATTAGGCACTGTACTAAAATCTTTTCTACACGAAACACTCGCTACAATTGCTATAAAAGTTAAAAATGTAAATATATATCGCATCTTTAAAAACTATTTTTTTATCAATTCTATTTCAAATAGTTTCCCCCAATGCTTTCCTGTAACAAACAACCTGTTTGTTTCTTTGTCATAAGCGATACCATTTAATACTTCATCTTCATCCCCTAAATCTTGTGTCTTTTCCATTTCCTTTTTTAACCCTGATAAATCAGCAACCCCATCTACCACTCCTGTTGCTGGGTCAATGATAACAATGGCATTTCTTTGCCATTTATTAGCATAAATTTTACCATTTACATACTCAATTTCGTTGAGTTTATCCAAAGGATATTTATTCGTATATACTTTTATATTTCTTTTTTCCTTTTGATCTTCAGGATTCAAAAACCAAATTTTATTTGTTCCATCAGACTTTATCAATTCTGTATCATTATGTGTTAATCCCCATCCCTCTCTACTCTTTCTGTATTTAAACTCACCTGTTTGTTTAAAGCTATTAAAATCATAAATGAACCCTCTATTAGCTTGCCAAGTCAACCAATAAATCTTATCTTTAAAAATGGTCATTCCTTCTCCAAAATATCTAGGATCCAAATTTTCCTTTTGCAAAACTTTTCCTGTTTCTAATGCTACCTTCCTCAAAGAAGATTTTCCTCTACGGCCAGTTGTTTCATATAAAAATCCATCTTTAAATTCTAATCCTTGCGTGTACGCTTCCACATCATGAGGATAAGTATTAACTATTCTATAAGTATAGCTTGCTGGTTCTTTATCGGATAAAATTTCTATGGTTTTCGTAATCTTTTTCGCTTTATTAGGATAAAAGGCCAACGCTACTATTGTGTGTTTTCCTACACCTATTTTTTCTGTATTTATAGCCGCAGTAGTTCCTTCACTTTTAAATTGTTGATTATTTACAAAAAACTGAACGGAATCAATCTTATTTCCGTGTTCTTCTTTTAAAGAAACCTTTGTTTTCTCTCCTAATACTGCTTTTGAGGGAGCTGTTAAAACAAATTTGTATTCGTTTTTACAAGCAATCATTATGGTTCCTAAAAACAATGTAAAAGTTAAGTACTTAAATGTGCGCATATTTATATTTTTACTACAGAAATTAAAAAGTTAAATATACAATGCTCTTCATAATTTGCCATACAATTATATATGTTTTATTAAAAAACACTGTATTCTAGTACAAATAAAACAAATTATTTGTTTGCAAATTAAAAAATATGGTTAAATTTGCAGCCTCAAACAATGAAAGTTGTTTTTGTTAGAATGAAATCTTACCACCTTCATTCTAAAAGTCAATAAAGATAAAACAATATTTAAAAGTCATTAAGATGCAAAAAGGAATACATCCAGAAAATTATAGAATGGTAGCTTTTAAAGATATGTCTAACGGAGATGTGTTTTTAACAAAATCTACTGCTAATACAAAAGAAACTTTAGAAGTAGAAGGTGTTGAATATCCATTAATAAAATTAGAGATCTCAAGAACTTCTCACCCGTTTTACACTGGTAAATCTAAATTGGTTGATACAGCAGGTCGTATTGATAAGTTCAAAAATAAATACGCTAAATTCAAAAAATAATCTTTTGAATATAAAAATATCAAAAGCGCTAACTAATGTTAGCGCTTTTTTTATTAATCATAAAATATTGTACTTTTAAATCAAACAAAAGAACGATCATGAGAAATACAATCTTAACTGTTTTATTTATAATTACAGCGCTATGCGGAATACTTGTATATTTTTTACCATATACTAGTAATATTATTTTACTATCGGTAATTACTACTTTAACTTTAGTTGCTATTCATGATAGCATTCAAAATAAGCATTCACTCCTCAGGTCATTTCCTTTAATAGCTCGTTTACGTTGGCTTTTTGAAGAAGAAAGAGAAAAAATTCAGCAATATTTTATAGAGGATAACCTAAACGGAACTCCTATTAACAGAGAAAAAAGAAGTATTGTATATCAACGCTCTAAACAAGAAATAGAAACTGTTCCTTTTGGTACGCAACATAATGTATATGCTAAAAATTATGAATTTGTAAAACACTCTTTATTTCCTACCAATCATCATCATATATCAGGAAGTAGAGTGCTTATAGGTTCTGATAAGTGTAGTCAGAAATACAATGCTTCTATCATTAATATCTCTGCCATGTCTTTTGGTTCTTTAAGCAAAAATGCAATCAAAGCATTAAATCAAGGGGCTAAAATGGGAAAATTTGCCCATAATACTGGTGAGGGAGGCATTTCACCTTATCACTTACAAGGCGGCGATCTGATTTTTCAGGTAGGTACTGGTTATTTCGGAGCAGGAAAATCCGACGCAAATGGAAAACGGGTTTTTGACGCTACGGTATTTAAAAAGAATGCTATTCGTCCTGAAGTTAAAATGATTGAAATTAAATTCTCACAAGGGGCAAAACCTGGACATGGGGGAATTTTACCTGCTAAAAAAAACACTGAAGAAATCGCGCAAATAAGATCAGTAACTCCTTTTACAAGAGTAGATTCTCCACCCAACCATTCTGCTTTTTCAAATTTTCATGAACTCATTACTTTTTTACAAAACGTAAGGGATTTAAGTGGAGGAAAACCTGTTGGTATCAAATTATGTGTGGGAAATCATCAAGAAATTGAAGCAATGATTAAAACATTTGCTGAAATGAATAACTATCCTGACTTTATTTCCGTAGATGGTGGAGAGGGAGGTACTGGTTCTGCTCCTTTAGAATTCTCTAATTACATAGGGACTCCTTTATTAGAAGGATTGTCTTTTATTTATAAAACTCTAAGGGCTTATGGTCTTAAAGACCAAATCAAAATTATAGCTAGTGGAAAAGCAATTGATTCTTTTGATATATTAAAATTAATGGCACTAGGAGCTGACGCCATTGGTATGGCTCGTAGTTTTATGCTTAGTTTAGGTTGCATACAAGCCCGCGAATGTAATCTGGATAGCTGCCCTGTTGGAGTTGCTACACAAGATGAAAAACTAGTAAAGGCACTTGTTGTGAAAGAAAAAAATATTCGCGTAAAAAATTACCATCAGAAAACTATTTTAGCAGTTCATGAAATGGTAGCTGCAATGGGAAAAAAATCAATCAAAGAGGTAGATGCTTCTCATATTTTCAGAAGAGATCGGAATGGAGAAATTAACACCTTAAAAAGTATTTACTTTAAAGAAAAGACGCTAGTTTCTTAAATAAAGGATTCTTAATAACTCATAAACAATAAAAAAATAACCATTGGAAGCTTCATTGAATATTGAATCAGCAACCTATCATTTAGAACGCTATCCGCATACAAATGATAAAAATTTAAAGGCGTGGAGTAATGCCGAATTGCTAGCGTTGGATTATTATATGGCCCATCCATCAAATACTATTCATCTTTTTAATGATAGATTTGGTATTTGGAATTGCACATTGCATTCTTCTAACCCTATTACTATTTGGACGCATGCTAGTCAGAAAAAGGCTATTTCTCTAAACTTAAAAAGAAATAATTTACCGACTGCAAATACTATTTTAAAAACTCCTCTAGCCTCTTTAAATAAGGTAGAGACAGCTTTAATAAAAGTACCTAAGTCTTTAGAGCTATTTGAATTATTTTTGCAGCAAATACATAGCGCTTCCAATGAGAATACAACGGTTATTTGTTGCTTTATGACAAAATATTTTACTCCTTCTCTTTTAAAAATAGCAGAATTTTATTTCAACGACATCCAGCAAACAAAAGCTTGGAAAAAAGCTCGATTACTATTGTTAAAAAAACCTAAATCAAATTTAAAATCTAACCCGTCTATAAATACAATTCCTTGGAAAAACAAAGAGCTAAAGCAATATTATGGCGTTTTTTCTTCTGGTAAAATAGATATAGGTACCCAATTTCTGTTAGAAAACTTAGCATTACGTCCCTTAGAGCTAAAAATAGCCGATTTAGCTTCTGGTAACGGGGTTATAGCTCACGAAATTATTCAAAAAAAACCTACTGCTAAAGTAACCTTAATTGACGATTTTAATTTAGCTATTGCTTCCTCCCAACTAAATCTAAAAAATAAAAATACGATCTTTTTATGCGAAGAAAATTTAGACAATTTATCTCATAAAAACTTTGATTTGGTGGTTTCTAATCCTCCCTTTCATTTTGAATACGAAAATAATATAGAGATCACCTTAAATTTATTTAAAGGGGTTTTTAACTGCCTGTCTTCTAAAGGGCGTTTTGTATTAGTTGCCAACCTTCATTTGAATTATAAAACACATTTAGACAAACTTTTTACTACTGTAAATAGCATATGTTCTAATAAAAAATTTGTCATTTATGAATGCTATAAATAAAAAAATTACCCCAAAGAGAAATCGTATGAAAATTCATCTTCTCCTAGTTTCTCCTTACAATTCTTAACATCATTTACAAACTCATCTATCTGATTCTTAGTTACATTTGGCATACAAATTACGTGCGCTATGTTTCCTTCTGTAGCTAATTGCCATTTATTTTTTATACTTTTTGAAGTTTTTGGAAGTACTACCGTAATTCCATTAGGATTTCTCCATGCTTCAATACCAATACTTTTTAACTCTTTTTCACAGTATTCTGCCACTTCTAAACTTTGCTGATATCGTTTTCTTAAACCTTCTTCTCCTAACCTTTTCAATGCGTACCATAAAAACAAAGGGGCATGCCCGTTTCTTGACCCTGTGATTGTTGTATCTAGTGAACCTATATATGAAATTCCTTTAGAAATCCTATCCCTATTAGATCTCTTTGCTACTAAAACTCCCGTAGGCATTGGAGAGCCTATAAATTTATGCCCACTAATAGAAATGCTATCTGCTCCATCAGCAAAATCAAATGGCAAACGAGGTTCCATAAAAGCTCCGAAAGATCCAGCCAAAGCTCCATCGCAATGTATATAATGATCTTGAATTGCTAAGTCCTTTAAAATCCCTTTTATTTTAGAAACATCATCTTTAGCTTCCTTCATTGTAGTACCAAATGTAGCTAAAACAATTACAGGTTTATGACGATTCATACGTACTGTATTCTCAAAATCTTCATAATCCATTTCTCCATTTTCTTGTGCTTTTATTACAATACTAGGGATATTTAATAAATGAATGTTTTTTCTAACGCTATAATGTGTTGATTCTGAATAGTAAACCATTGCCTTAGGATATAGCTCTCTCGCCAAATACAATCCATATAAATTACTTTCTGAACCCCCATTGGTAACATATCCCCAAAAATCTTTAGGATTCGCTCTAAATTGCTTTGCAAAAAAAGCAATTACTTCACGCTCCATCTCATGAGTTTGAACTTGATAAGTACAACTTTCAAATGGGTCTCCTAAATTATTTATAGGATATTGCAAGAACGTATTTAATTCTTCATAATTAAAATCTTTAGAAACTGGGTATCCTAAAAAAGTATCCCTAGCCACTTTTAATTGGGCTTCTAAGCTTTTTAATTTTTCTTTATTTACATCTCCTAATTCTGGGCTATTATTTATCATCAATCTAGATAGTTTATCGATACAAAAATAACTTAAAATAAATTAAAATCAGGATAGCAATCAAAAAACAGTTTTAAAATCTAAAATAAAACAAAATATAGTTTTAAAATCTAAAGAAATCATTCAAAAAGCTCATTTTCAGAATATATGTACTCCTTATTTAGTATAAATATTTTGGCCACTTAGAAAAAGTAAAAACAAAACCTACAGCAATTTTATAAGGTATTAAAAATCCAATAATGCCATCTAATTTATGTTCTTATAAGGAAGCTACTTCCTGCCTTTTATCTTTTACAAGGTTTTCCTAGCATCAGCATCAGTAGCACTACCTGCTCTTAAAAGATATTGTTTTTTATTATTTAGGTATAAACCTTAAACAAAGTACATTATAGGTCATTCCTAAGATAATAGCTCTTCCTAAAAAAAGCCTTTATAAAATCTGTGAATGAGGTACTGAAAATTGCCTATTAAATGGAATACTCTAGACTTCATATATTCTTTTCTCGATGTCGAACCTGCCAATATTAAAAGACAAAAATTCCCATCTATACAGTTATAAATGACACCAAGCCTACATCTCTTTTAAAATGAGTAACTTTTCTCAGAATAAACCTTGAAATTAGAAAGAAATACTTTCCTCCAGTAATTCTTTCTTCTTTATTTCCGACGCTAATTAGGTTTTAAAATTCAGCTTAAAAAAAAAGAAACTTTATAATATTATAAAGTTTCTTTTTTTTTAAGCTTGCCCCGTTGGTCCAAAATTCATTGGAATTGGTGGCTCTTCATAATCCTTTATTTCTCCATTAGCCTGCTCAAATTTTCGTATATTATCTGCTAAAGCTTTTGCTAATCGTTTAGCATGCTGAGGAGTTAATATTATTCTAGATTTCACCTTCGCTTTTGGTACTCCGGGCATTATATTAATAAAATCTACAATAAACTCTGATACAGAATGATTAATTATAGCTAAATTACTATAAGTCCCTTCTGCTATCTCTTGATCTAGCTCAATATTCAATTGGCCATCTCTACTATCGTTTTCTGCCATTATTTTCTATTTAATAATTATTATCAATTCACTATTATTTATATCTCCATAAAGTAGCGAAGGGTTTTTCATTAACATTGTTAAATCCAAACCCTTATACTTATTTACATTTTAAACTTATAGAAAATTCTCTACAAATTCTTTTCAATCTCATCCTTAGGACCTACAATAATATGGTCGTAATTTCTCATACCTGTACCCGCTGGTATTTTCTTACCTACGATTACATTTTCTTTCAATCCTTCTAAGTAATCTATCTTACCATTTACAGCTGCTTCATTCAATACCTTTGTTGTTTCTTGGAAAGATGCTGCTGATATAAATGATTTCGTTTGTAAAGAAGCTCTTGTAATTCCTTGTAATACCTGTTCTGCTGTTGCAGGTTGAGCTTCACGAGCTACTACCAAATTCTTATCTAACCTACGCAATAATGAGTTTTCATCTCTCAACTGACGCGCTGAAATCATTTGTCCTGGTTTTAAATTTTCAGAACCTCCTGCATCTTCAACTACTTTCATTCCATAAATTTTATCATTTTCTTCTATAAAATCATTTTTATGAATTAGTTGATTTTCTAAGAATAATGTATCTCCAGAATCAATAATTTTAACTTTACGCATCATTTGACGTACCACTACCTCAAAATGCTTATCGTTAATCTTTACTCCTTGTAAACGATATACTTCTTGAATTTCATTTACTAAGTATTCTTGTACCGCTGAAGGTCCTTTGATACTTAAGATATCTTTAGGTGTAATAGCTCCATCAGATAACGGCATTCCTGCCTTAATAAAGTCGTTCTCTTGTACAAGGATTTGATTAGATAACTTAATTAAATACTTTCTAATATCTCCTGTTTTAGACTCTACAATGATTTCTCTATTACCACGTTTGATCTTACCAAAAGATACCACACCATCAATCTCTGCTACTACTGCTGGGTTAGATGGATTACGTGCTTCAAATAATTCTGTTACACGCGGTAAACCTCCTGTAATATCCCCAGCTTTACCTGACTTACGAGGAATCTTAACTAAAGTTTGACCTGCTTCTACCTTTTCACTATTTTCAACTATTAGGTGAGCTCCAACAGGTAAACTATATGAACGCAATGCATTTCCATCAGCATCCTCTATAATTAAAGAAGGGATAATCTTCTTATTTTTAGAATCTGTAATTACTTTTTCTTGGAAACCTGTTTGTTCATCTATCTCTACAGAATAATTAACTCCTTGTTCTAAATTATCAAACTTAACCTTACCTCCAAACTCAGATACGATAACACCATTAAATGGATCCCATTGACATACAGCATCTCCTTTCTTAATAGTTGTTCTTTCTTTATCAAAGATATACGATCCATAAGGAATAATATTAGTACTTAGCGTTATTCCTGTTTTCTTATCTATAATTTTAATTTCGGCAGTTCTTGAAATTACAATATCAACAACTTCTCCGTTATTATCTTTCCCCTTTACAGTACGTAAATCTTCAATAACAACATTACCGTCAAACTTAGATATTAGCTTATTTTCTTCAGAAATACCACTTGCTACCCCTCCAACGTGGAAAGTACGTAGTGTTAACTGTGTACCTGGTTCTCCAATTGATTGTGCTGCAATTACTCCTACTGCTTCACCTATTTGAACTTTATTTCCAGTAGATAAACTTTGTCCATAACACTTCGCGCAAATTCCTTTTGGCGCTTCACATGTTAATGGCGAACGAACTTCTACCTTATCAATACCTGCCTTTTCTACCTTTTTAGCTAAGCTAGCTGTTATCAATTGATTTGCTTCTACAATTAAATCATCAGAATTTGGAGCATATACATCATACAGTGCTACACGTCCTTCAATTCTATCTCCAATTGGTTCAACTATCTCGTCATTCTTCTTTAAAGGAGAAATTTCTAAACCTCTTAAAGTACCACAATCATTTACATTAACAATAACATCTTGAGAAACATCCACCAAACGACGCGTTAAATATCCTGCATCGGCTGTTTTTAAGGCAGTATCGGCTAATCCTTTACGAGCACCGTGTGTAGATATAAAGTATTCAAGAATTGATAAACCTTCTTTAAAGTTAGAAAGAATTGGGTTTTCAATAATCTCTCCTCCTCCTGCTGTAGATTTCTTAGGTTTTGCCATTAATCCACGCATACCTGTCAACTGACGAATTTGCTCTTTCGATCCACGTGCCCCAGAATCAAGCATCATAAATACCGAGTTAAATCCTTGTTGATCTTCACGTAAACGTTTCATTGAAAGTTCCGTCAATTTATTATTTGTAGAACCCCAAACGTCAATCACTTTGTTATAACGCTCTTTTTGCGTTAATAATCCCATATTATAGTTTCCTACAATTCCATCAACCTCTTTATTAGCTTCAGCAATCATAGTATGCTTTTCTGGTGGGATAATAATATCTCCTAATGAGAACGATAAACCACCTTGGAAAGCAAATTTATATCCCATATTTTTAATTTGGTCTAAGAAATTACCTGTTGTAGGAATATCAGTGGCTTTCAAAATACCATTAATAATTCCTCTTAAAGACTTTTTCGTTAATACCTCATTAATATATCCTGCTTTTTCTGGTACTACTTCATTAAATAATACACGTCCAACAGTTGTTTTTATAATTCTAGTTACAATTTCTCCGTTCTCATCAATGTCTTTAGTACGAACCTTAATTCCCGCATTCAAATCTATCTTTTCTTCATTATGAGCTATTCGTACTTCCTCTGGAGAGTAGAACGTCAACCCTTCTCCCTTAATAGGAACTTCTTCTGTTGACTTTCTTTCTTTAGTCATATAATATAATCCTAAAACCATATCCTGAGATGGTACCGTAATTGGAGCTCCATTGGCTGGATTTAAGATATTGTGAGAAGCTAACATTAATAATTGTGCTTCTAAAATAGCCTCTGGTCCTAAAGGTAAGTGAACCGCCATTTGATCTCCATCAAAATCGGCATTAAAGGCCGTACATACTAACGGGTGTAGTTGAATAGCTTTCCCTTCAATTAATTTTGGTTGAAAAGCTTGGATACCCAAACGGTGTAACGTAGGAGCACGGTTTAATAAAACAGGATGTCCTTTAATTACATTTTCTAAAATATCCCAAACAACTGGCTCTTTTTTATCTATAATTTTTTTCGCAGATTTTACTGTTTTTACAATCCCTCTTTCAATTAACTTACGAATAACAAAAGGTTTGTAAAGCTCAGCAGCCATATCTTTTGGCAATCCACACTCATACAGTTTTAACTCTGGTCCAACAACAATTACCGAACGAGCAGAATAATCCACACGCTTTCCTAATAAGTTCTGACGGAAACGACCTTGTTTTCCTTTTAAAGAATCAGATAATGATTTCAAAGGTCTGTTTGATTCCGTTTTTACTGCTGATGATTTACGTGTGTTATCAAATAATGAATCCACTGATTCTTGCAACATACGTTTTTCATTACGCAAAATTACTTCAGGTGCCTTAATTTCCATTAATCGCTTTAAACGATTGTTACGGATAATTACTCTACGATATAAATCATTCAAATCAGAAGTTGCAAAACGACCTCCATCTAAAGGAACTAATGGACGCAATTCTGGTGGGATTACTGGTACTACTTTCATAATCATCCACTCTGGACGATTGTCTCTATTTTTCTGAGAATCTCTAAATGCCTCTACAACATTCAAACGTTTTAAAGCTTCTGTTTTACGCTGTTTAGATGTTTCTGTATTTGCTTTGTGACGCAATTCAAAAGATAATCCATCTAAATCAATACGAGCTAATAGATCAATCAAACACTCAGCACCCATTTTTGCGATGAACTTATTTGGATCTGAATCTTCTAAATATTGATTTTCCTGTGGTAATGTTTCAAGAATATCTAAATATTCTTCTTCTGTTAAGAAATCCATTTTTTGCAATGGCTCTCCTTCCATGTTTTTAGCAATACCAGGTTGAATTATTACGTAACGTTCGTAATAAATAATCATATCTAACTTCTTAGAAGGTAACCCTAAAAGGTATCCCATTTTGTTAGGTAATGATCTAAAGTACCATATATGAGCTACAGGAACCACTAAATTAATATGTCCTACTCTATCTCTACGTACTTTCTTTTCCGTAACCTCTACACCACATCGGTCACAAACAATCCCTTTGTAACGTATTCTTTTATATTTACCGCAAGCGCATTCATAGTCTTTTACAGGACCAAATATACGCTCACAAAATAAACCATCTCTTTCTGGTTTATGCGTACGATAATTAATTGTTTCTGGTTTTAACACCTCCCCTTTAGATATTTCTAAAATAGATTCTGGCGATGATAAACCAATCGAAATTTTATTAAACTTTTTTACAGTGTACTTTTCGTTTTTTCTTGCCATAATAATGGATTCGAATTAAAAATTGGCCTTTTCGAGGCTTATAATTAAAATGATTGCCACTGAGTTTTTACACTCAGTGACCTCTCACTGTTTTGTTACTCTTCTAATTTAACGTCTAAACCAAGTCCTTTTAACTCGTGCATTAATACATTAAACGATTCTGGTAAACCTGGTTCTGGCATTGTTTCTCCTTTAACAATACTTTCATATGTTTTAGCTCTTCCTAATACATCATCCGATTTCACCGTTAAGATCTCTCTTAGGATACTCGATGCCCCATATGCCTCAAGAGCCCAAACCTCCATTTCTCCAAAACGCTGACCTCCAAACTGAGCTTTACCTCCTAATGGTTGCTGTGTAATCAATGAGTAAGGACCTATAGAACGAGCATGCATTTTATCTTCAATCATGTGCCCTAACTTAATCATATAGATTATACCAACGGTAGCAGGTTGATCAAAACGTTTTCCTGTTCCTCCATCATATAAATAGGTATGGCCAAATCTTGGAATTCCTGCTTCATCTGTAAAAGCATTAATTTGATCTAGAGATGCCCCATCAAAGATTGGTGTTGCATATTTCTTATCTAATTTTTGACCTGCCCATCCTAAAACAGTTTCGTAAATTTGACCGATATTCATACGTGATGGTACCCCTAATGGGTTTAATACGATATCTACAGGCGTTCCATCTTCTAAGAAAGGCATATCCTCTTGACGTACAATACGTGCTACGATACCTTTATTTCCGTGACGCCCTGCCATTTTATCACCTACTTTTAATTTACGTTTTTTTGCAATGTAAATCTTAGCAAGTTTTAAAATACCAGCTGGTAATTCATCTCCTACAGAAATAGTAAACTTTTCACGACGTAAAACTCCTTGTAAATCATTTACTTTAATCTTATAGTTATGAACTAGTTCAACAACCAATTTATTCAACGTTTTATCAGTAGTCCAAACACCATTTAAATGTGTAAAATCTTCTACAGCATTCAACATCTTTTGAGTATATTTTTTCCCTTTAGGTAAAACTTCTTCTCCTAAGTCATTATATACTCCTTGTGATGTTTTTCCACTAATTAAACCAAACAATTTATCTACTAAACGTTCTTTTAAGCCTTCAAATTTTGATACAAAAGAAGCTTCTAAAGCCGCTACTGCTTCCTTATCACGAGCTCTTTTGTTTTTATCTTTTACTGCTCTTTTAAATAATTTTTTATCTATAACTACCCCTCTTAAAGATGGTGAGGCTTTTAATGATGCATCTTTTACATCACCTGCTTTATCACCAAAGATAGCTCTTAGTAATTTTTCTTCAGGAGTTGGATCTGATTCCCCTTTAGGAGTAATCTTACCTATTAAAATATCTCCTGGTTTTACTTCCGCTCCTATACGGATCATTCCATTTTCATCTAAGTCTTTAGTAGCCTCTTCTGAAACATTAGGAATATCATTTGTTAATTCTTCTGTACCTAACTTAGTATCTCGAACATCTAAAGAATACTCATCAATATGAATAGAAGTGAAAATATCTTCACGAACAACTTTTTCAGAAATTACAATCGCATCCTCAAAGTTATACCCTTTCCAAGGCATAAAGGCTACTTTCATGTTTCTACCTAAAGCTAATTCTCCTTTTTGCGTTGCATAACCTTCACAAAGTACTTGTCCTTCTTCAACCCTATCTCCTTTTCTTACAATAGGTTTTAAGTTGATATTTGTTCCTTGATTCGTTTTTCTAAACTTAATCAGGTTATATGATTTTTCATCTGGATCAAAGCTTATCAAGCGTTCTTCCTCCGTTCTATCGTACTTAATTATAATTTTATTTGCATCTACATAATCTACAACTCCTGCTCCTTCTGCATTGATTAATATACGAGAATCTTTTGCTACTCTACGCTCCAAACCTGTTCCTACAATAGGAGATTCTGGACGTAGTAATGGTACCGCTTGACGCATCATATTTGATCCCATCAAAGCACGGTTTGCATCATCATGCTCTAAGAAAGGAATTAAAGACGCTGATATAGAGGCTATTTGATTTGGCGCAACGTCCATATAATCAATATCATTTGGCGTTACAACTGGAAAATCTCCTTCTTCTCTAGCAATAACTTTATCTGATACGAAATTTCCTTCATCAGTTACTTCTAAATTAGACTGAGCTATTTTCATTCCTTCCTCTTCCTCTGCACTCAAATAAACATGCTCTTGATCTACATCTACATTTCCTTCTATTACCTTTTTATAAGGAGTTTCTATGAACCCTAAATTATTCACTTTAGCAAAAACAGCTAAAGATGAAATCAATCCAATATTTGGTCCCTCTGGTGTTTCAATAGGACATAAACGACCATAGTGAGTATAGTGAACATCACGAACCTCGAATCCAGCTCTTTCCCTCGATAAACCACCAGGTCCTAACGCTGATAAACGACGTTTATGAGTAATCTCAGCTAACGGATTTGTTTGATCCATAAATTGAGATAATTGATTTGTCCCAAAGAATGAATTAATTACAGAAGATAATGTCTTCGCATTAATTAAATCGATAGGAGTAAACACCTCGTTATCACGAACGTTCATTCTTTCACGAATCGTTCTAGCCATACGTGCTAAACCTACCCCAAACTGACCTGCCAACTGCTCTCCTACTGTACGAACACGACGATTAGATAAGTGGTCAATATCATCTACCTCAGCTTTTGAATTGATTAACTCAATCAAATATTTGATAATCGTAATGATATCATTTTTAGTCAATACCTTTTGGTCCATAGGTTCATCTAAACCTAATTTGGTATTCATTCTAAAACGACCTACTTCACCTAGGTTATAACGTTGTTCAGAGAAAAATAACTTATCTATAATTCCTCTTGCTGTTTCCTCATCTGGCGGTTCAGCATTACGTAATTGTCTATATATATGCTCTACAGCCTCTTTTTCAGAGTTTGTAGGATCTTTTTGTAGTGTGTTATGGATGATTGCATAATCTCCCATTTGATTATCTTCTTTGTGCAACAATACCGTTTTTGCACCAGACTCTATGATTTCCTCAATATCATCTTTTTCAATAATCGTATCACGGTCAAAAATAATCTCGTTTCTTTCTATTGATACTACTTCTCCTGTATCCTCATCTACGAAATCTTCATGCCATGTTTTTAAAACTCTCGCTGCTAATCTACGCCCTAAAACTTTCTTTAACCCTGCTTTAGAAACTTTCACTTCTTCTGCTAGATCAAAGATTTCTAAAATATCTTTATCTCTTTCAAAACCGATGGCTCTAAATAATGTTGTAACTGGTAATTTTTTCTTTCTATCAATATAGGCATACATTACCTGATTGATATCTGTTGCAAATTCTATCCAAGAACCTTTAAAAGGTATTACCCTAGCTGAATATAATTTTGTTCCATTTGCATGAAACGATTGCCCAAAAAATACACCTGGTGAACGGTGTAACTGAGATACTACAACTCTTTCTGCTCCGTTTATTACAAAAGTACCAGAATTTGTCATGTAAGGAATAGTTCCTAAATAAACATCTTGAACAATTGTTTCAAAATCTTCATGCTCTGGATCTGTACAATATAGTTTTAAACGAGCTTTTAAAGGTACACTATGCGTCAATCCTCTTTCAATACATTCTTGTATGCTATATCTCGGTGGATCTACAAAGTAATCTAAAAACTCTAAAACAAAGTTGTTACGCGTATCTGTTATTGGAAAGTTATCCATAAAGGTTTTGTATAAACCTTCTTCTCCACGTTCATCAGCCTTAGTTTGTAATTGGAAAAAATCTTGGAAAGATTTTACTTGAATATCCAAAAAGTCTGGGTAGTCAGTTCCTAATTTTGATGATGCGAAGTTAATTCTTTCAGTATTATTTGTCGTTGCCAAAAGAGTGTCTATTTTTAATTAAAAATATTTTTTTCAAACCTAAAAGGTTTCAATAATGCAATTTCGAGTTGCAGTAATTGATTTTAAAAATTAAAATCAATCAACTATAGTCGTGAGATCACAAAATGATTTTGTGATAAAATAAAGAACGAATATATACACAAAATGGTTTAGGACTAAAAACATATGTTTTTAGTTCCTAAACCTTTATTGTTTTTCCCCGTTTTTAAATCGGGAATATAACTTACTTAAGCTCTACTTCAGCTCCAGCCTCCTCTAAAGACTTTTTAAGACCTTCTGCCTCATCTTTAGACACTGCTTCTTTTACTGCTGCTGGCGCGCTATCTACGATACCTTTAGCTTCTTTTAATCCTAATCCAGTTAATTCTTTAACTAGCTTTACTACTGCTAATTTAGAAGAACCTGCTGCTTTTAAGATTACGTCAAATTCAGTTTTCTCGTCAGCTCCTCCATCAGCTCCACCTGCTGCTGGTCCTGCTACTGCTACTGCTGCTGCTGCTGGCTCAATACCATACTCTTCTTTTAAGATAGTAGCTAAATCATTAACTTCTTTTACTGTTAAGTTAACTAATTGTTCTGCGAAATCTTTTAAATCTGCCATTTTAATTGTTTTTGAAATTTTATTTATTTTAGTTTATTAGTGCGCGTAATTATTTTTCAGATAACGTTGTAAGTATTCCTGAAAGTTTATTACCTCCTGATTGTAATGCTGAAACAACATTCTTAGCAGGTGATTGTAATAATGTGATGATATCTCCGATAAGTTCTTCTCTAGACTTGATGTTTACAAGAGTATCTAATTGGTCATCTCCAATGTAAACAGACTCTTCTGCAAACGCTCCTTTTAATAGAGGCTTTTTAGACTTCTTTCTAAATTCTTTAATTAACTTTGCTGGTGCATTTGCTGCTTCAGCAATCATCATTGATGTGTTCCCTTTTAATACAGTTGGTAAATCTCCGAAATCTTTATCAGAGGCTTCCATTGCTTTAGAAAGTAACGTATTTTTTACAACAGCCAATTGTACGTTTGCTTTAAAACAAGCTCTACGTAAGTTAGATGTAGTAGTAGCGTCTAAACCAGATATATCTGCTAAATAGACGGTGTTCGTATCTGCTAACTGCGCTGTTAAATCTTGAATTACTTTTGATTTTTCTTCTCTAGTCATGATAGAATAGTTTTAGCTGCCTTATGATACAGATTTTACATCTACAGCAACACTAGGACTCATTGTACTAGACATAAAAATACTCTTAATATAGGTACCTTTAGCTGCTGTTGGCTTTAATTTAATAATCGTTTGAACTAATTCGTTTGCGTTTTCAGCAAGCATATCAGCATTAAAAGATGCTTTTCCTATAGCAGCATGTACAATACCTGTCTTATCAACTTTAAAGTCAATTTTACCTGCTTTTACATCCTTAACTGCCTTTGCTACATCCATAGTTACCGTACCAGTCTTTGGGTTTGGCATTAATCCTCTTGGTCCTAGAATACGTCCTAAAGGTCCTAATTTACCCATTACACTTGGCATTGTAATGATAACATCAACATCAGTCCAACCTCCTTTAATTTTTTGAAGATATTCATCCAATCCTACATAGTCAGCTCCTGCTTCTTTAGCTTCCGCTTCTTTATCTGGAGTAACTAATGCTAATACCTTTACATCTTTACCTGTTCCGTGTGGTAATGTTACAACACCACGTACCATTTGATTTGCTTTTCTAGGATCAACTCCTAAACGAATAGCTAGATCTACAGATGCATCAAATTTCACATTTGTAATTTCTTTTACTAATGTAGATGCATCTTTCAAGTCATAAACTTTAGATCTATCTAATTTAGCATGAGCTTCTTTTTGCTTCTTTGTTAATTTTGCCATTTTTAAATATCTTTTAAAGTTTATGCTGGAGCATCTCCACTAACTGTTAATCCCATAGAACGAGCTGTACCTGCAATCATCTTCATAGCTGAAGTCAATTCAAAAGCATTTAAATCTGCCATCTTATCTTCTGCTATTGTTTTAATTTGATCCCAAGTAACATCAGCTACTTTTTTTCTGTTTGGTTCTCCTGAACCTTTCTTAATTTTGGCTGCTTCTAACAATTGTACTGCAGCTGGTGGTGTTTTTACAACAAAATCAAAAGATTTGTCTTTATAAACAGTGATAACTACTGGTAATACTTTTCCAGCTTTATCTTGAGTTCTCGCATTAAACTGCTTACAGAACTCCATAATGTTTACACCAGCAGCTCCTAAAGCAGGTCCAACCGGTGGCGATGGGTTCGCTGCACCTCCCTTTACTTGTAATTTAACTACTTTGCTTACTTCTTTTGCCATTTCTTAAAATGTTTATGGTAGATATATTTCTATTTTGGAAGCTAAAAACATATCTTTTTAACTTGTAACATTAAATCTTTTCTACTTGCATATAACTTAACTCTAATGGTGTTTTTCTTCCAAAAATCTTTACCATTACTTCAAGTTTACGTTTTTCTTCGTTTACTTTTTCTACAGTACCATCAAAACCATTAAAAGGTCCATCAACTACTTTTACTGTTTCTCCGACCGTATATGGTATGGCTATGTTCTCATCCTTTATAGATAATTCATCTACCTTACCTAGCATTCTATTTACCTCTGATTTTCTTAGAGGTACAGGATCTCCTCCTTTTGTTTCACCTAAAAAACCAATAACACCTGTTACTGATTTTATTACGTGAGGCACCTCTCCTGCCAAATTAGCTTCTACCATGATATAACCCGGAAAATAGACTCTTTCTTTATTCGTTTTTTTGCCATTACGAATTTGAATCACTTTTTCTTTTGGTACTAACACCTGATTTACATAATCAGACAAACCAAAACGAGCTATATCGGTTTCAATATAAGCTTTTACCTTATTTTCTTGACCACCAACAGCTCGTACAACATACCACTTCATTACTGAATCAGTCATAATTAATTGCTAAACATTTTGAAAAAGTTATCTAATCCTGTTTGAAAAACTTTATCAATAACGAATACAGCTAAAGCAAATAAGATTGTAAAAGCTGCTACAATTACCGTAGATTTTTGAGCTTCTTCTCTAGGAATCCAAGTAACATTGCTACTTAATTCTTCAAAAGAATCTTTAATATATTGTGTAAAGTTATTCATTGTATTGTTATTTGCACGGATTGAGGGACTCGAACCCCCGACACCTGGTTTTGGAGACCAGTGCTCTACCAACTGAGCTAAACCCGTATTTTATAAAAGATGCCTTAGTTTGCCCAAGGCATCTCTTTTAGTTTTAAAGACTATAATTAGTCTAACATTTCAGTTACCTGACCTGCTCCTACTGTTCTACCTCCTTCACGGATAGCAAAACGTAAACCTACGTTTAATGCAATAGGTTGGATTAAGTCAACTGTAATTGTTAAGTTATCTCCTGGCATTACCATTTCAACTCCATCAGGTAAGTTAATAGTACCTGTTACATCAGTTGTACGTACATAGAACTGTGGACGATAATTGTTATGGAATGGAGTATGACGCCCTCCTTCTTCTTTCTTAAGGATATAAACCTCTGCTTTAAATTTAGCATGTGGAGTTACCGAACCTGGCTTACAGATTACCATACCTCTCTTGATATCCTCTTTATTGATACCTCTTAATAAGATACCTGCATTATCTCCAGCTTCTCCTCTATCTAAGATTTGACGGAACATTTCAATACCAGTAATAGTAGAAGTTAATTTCTCAGCTCCCATACCAATAATATCCACTGAATCTCCTGTATTAGCAATACCAGTTTCTATACGACCAGTTGCCACTGTTCCACGACCTGTAATTGAGAATACATCTTCAATAGGCATTAAGAAATCTTTATCAACTTCTCTTAAAGGCTCTTCAATCCAGTTATCAACAGCTTCCATTAATTCTAAAACTGTATCAACCCATTTTTGCTCACCATTTAAAGCTCCTAAAGCAGAACCAGAAACAACAGGACCATTATCTCCATCATAATCATAGAAAGACAATAATTCTCTAACCTCCATATCAACTAACTCTAACAACTCTTCATCATCAACCATATCAACTTTGTTTAAGAAAACAACGATACGTGGAATTCCAACTTGACGACCTAACAGGATGTGTTCACGAGTTTGTGGCATTGGACCATCTGTAGCAGCAACCACTAGAATAGCACCGTCCATTTGAGCAGCACCAGTTACCATGTTCTTTACGTAATCCGCGTGACCTGGACAGTCAACGTGAGCATAGTGACGGTTAGCTGTTTGATACTCAACGTGAGATGTATTAATTGTAATACCTCTTTCTTTCTCCTCTGGAGCGTTATCAATTTGATCAAAGTCTCTCGCCTCAGACAAACCTGCATCAGCTAATACTTTAGTAATTGCAGCTGTTAAAGTAGTTTTACCGTGATCTACGTGTCCGATAGTACCAATGTTTAAGTGTGGTTTCGAACGGTCAAAAGTTCCTTTTGCCATGATTATTAATTTTAATTCTTAGTTAAATATTTAGTGTTATCTTAAAATTCTTTTCCCATTAACCCTAAAATCGAGCCAATGACCGGATTTGAACCGGTGACCTCATCCCTACCAAGGATGCGCTCTACCAACTGAGCTACACCGGCGTGGAATTTTTAGAGCGAGAGACCGGGTTCGAACCGGCGACATTCAGCTTGGAAGGCTGACGCTCTACCAACTGAGCTACTCTCGCATTTTCAAACTTACAAACAAATCTGCAAGTTTAAAAAAGTGGGGAGAGCAGGATTCGAACCTGCGAAGTCGTAAGACAACGGAGTTACAGTCCGTCCCATTTGGCCGCTCTGGAATCTCCCCAATGGTAATTACCAATATTTTAAAGATCTTTTCTTTATCTGAGCCGATGAAGGGACTCGAACCCCCGACCTGCTGATTACAAATCAGCTGCTCTAGCCAGCTGAGCTACATCGGCTTTTATTGTTACAAAAACAATCCGCTATTTCTAACGGATTGCAAATGTATAAAGATTTTTTAGTTCTTAAAACTTTTTGTCATTATTTTTTTTATTTTTTTTACGACACCAAAGAATCTCTTAATTTCTCCTTTGATTTTTTTAATTGTCTTTTCAAGGATTCAACAGCAATACTAATACCTTCTTCAAACGTTTTTGTTTGCTTCTTCACCATCAATTCATTTCCTGGTATGTTAATTTTCACCTCTGTTATCTTATTTTCTTTTTCACTTGTTTTTTGCACTTTTAAAAACACCTCTGCATCTACTATCTTATCGTGGAATTTTTCTAATCCAGTTATCTTAGTTTCTACAAACTTTACTAGCTCCTTATCAGCATTAAAATTAACTGATTGCGTAAATACTTTCATATGGTCACTTTTTTTGATCGCTCCTAGGGTGAGCCATGTTATACACTTTTTTTAATTGACTCAAGTTATTATGCGTATATACTTGAGTAGAGGCTAAACTTGAATGCCCTAGTAATTCTTTAACCGAGTTTAAATCTGCTCCTTGATTTAGCAAATGAGTAGCAAAAGAATGACGTAAAATATGCGGACTCTTTTTGACCTTCGAGGAGACACTACTAAAGTAAGTATTAATTACTCTGTAAACAAGTGTTTCGTATATTTTATTTCCCTTTTCCGTAATCAATAAGTCGTTGATTTTAATAGCTATTTTGCTTTTTAGTTTTCGATATTTTTTTAATGTTTCAAAAACTGAAGGTAAAAGCGGGATTATTCTTTCTTTATTTCTCTTCCCCATCACTTTAATTGTTTTACTATATATATCAACATCGGTTTCTTTCAAATTGACTAACTCTATCCTTCTCATTCCTGTTGAATACAATAACTCTACAATCAATCTATCCCTTGTTCCTACAAAACTTTCTTCTTTTGATATATTATCAATAACTTGATTAACCTCTTCTTTAGTAAAAGGTATTTGTATTTTCTTTTCGGTTTTTAAAGCTTTATGTTTTGCTAATGGGTTTATTTCTATTTCTTCTATTTTTTGCAAAAATTTATAGAATGACTTTAATGCACTTATCTTTCTGTTAATACTTCTATTAGAAATCTTTTGACTTACCATAGCTACAATCCATTTTCTTATTTGCCCATAATGAATTTCTTTTAACTCTTCTTGTTCATATTCTATGATACAAAAATCTCTAAATGCGATTAAATCCTTCCTATAAGCCAACACAGTATGCTTAGAGTAATTCTTTTCGTACGATACATATTCCAAAAAAGCTTCTATCAGCATATTTTTATTTTTTACATTTCTTGTAAATTTAATCAAATAAAGTAAAAAACCCATATTGAGTAATTCAATATGGGTTTTCAATATGATAAAATAGCTTATTACTAACCTATTTCTTCTTGCGTTCTTAGTCTTTGCACATAAGAAGCTTTGATTCTTTGAGCTCTTCTCGCTACAGATGGTTTTGTGTACTGCTTTCTGTTACGTAAGTTCTTCATTGTTTTTGTACGGTCAAATTTACGCTTAAAACGCTTTAACGCTCTATCGATATTTTCACCTTCTTTAACTGGAATGATTAACATTTGTTAGCACCTCCTTTCATTGTAGTCTCTAAGTTTTTATTTTTAGGATTGCAAATATACATAGTAATTATCGATAACACACTATCAATTTCATTTATTTTAAATTACTTATACAACCTCTTAAAATATTAGGTTGCTACCTTATACTCTTTCTTATCAATAACCATTTTAGCTATGATTTCTTTTAAAATTTCTGAAGTTCCTCCTCCTATTGGACCTAATCGGCTATCTCTTAACAAGCGTGCCATAGGATACTCTTCCATATAGCCATACCCTCCTAGTAATTGTAAACAGTCATAAATTACACTGTCTGCCATTTTTGTTGATGTGTATTTGGCCATACTAGCTTCTTTTACAACATAAACCCCATCATTCAATCGCTTTGCTATAGAATAATTAAACTCTTTACACATTTCTACTTCACTTGCCATCTCTGCTATTTTATGGCGTAATACTTGAAATTGGTCTAATGTTTTCCCAAAAGCATTTCGTTCACTCATATATTTAACAGCATATTCAACTGCATATTCAGCTCTTGCGTGACCGTTAATAGCCATAATTAATCGTTCTAATGCGAAATGTTGCATAATATAAGGAAAACCTTTCCCCTCTTCTCCCATTAGATTTTCTTCCGGAATCACAACATTATCAAAAGCAATTTCTGCAGTATCTGAAGCTCTCCATCCTAATTTATCTAATTTTGTTGCCGATATTCCTGAAGTATTTCGATCCACAATAAAAATACTCATCCCTTTATGCTTATCTTCTGGGTTCGTTTTGGCTGCAACTACTAAATAATCTGAATAAACACCATTTGTTATGAATGTTTTAGACCCATTAATTACATAAGAATTACCTTTTTTAACTGCCGTTGTTCTCATTCCTGCAACATCACTTCCACCAAAAGGTTCACTTATACACAAGCAACCTATCTTATCACCATTGATACTAGCAGTTAAATACTGTCTTTTTATTTTATCACTTCCTTCCTTAGCTACATGAGTCATCGCTAAATAAGCATGCGCCCACATCGCCGCCGCAAATCCACTTGAGTTTATTTTTTGTAGCTCTTCTAAAAATATAACGGTATAAAAAAGATCTAGATTTAACCCTCCATACTCTTCTGGAGCGTTTAAACCAAAATATCCCATTTCTCCAAATTTCTTCCAAATAAAACGCTCTATCGTACCCGTTTTCTCCCACTTTTCTATATATGGAACTACCTCTTTATCTAAAAAATCTTTAAAGCTTTGTCTGAATACTTCATGTTCTTCAGTAAAATACATACTATTCATTGGCTTGTGTAATGTTTTGTTGTTCGTTTAATTTGCTTCCAAATATAGGATTATTCTATCGTATTTTTCTATAGGAAATCCTTCTATATTCTTTAATTCTGAAATTTTCTCTAATTCTGCCACTTCTTCTCTATAAGCAAATATCCTTTTACATAGTTCATAATTCACATAAGGATTTTTTAATACTTCTTTAAAAGTAGCTGTATTTACATTCACTTTCTTTATAGAAGGTACTGTTACTATTTTAAAAACCTCAAGAATTTTATCTGCTATCTCTTTTTTCAATCCCCAAACTTCGTAAAGCTGTGAAGCATAAGTAAACCCTTTCAAACGTTTACGGTATTTTATAATTCTTTCTGCTATTTTACTCTCCACCCCTCTTACAGTTTCTAAATCCATTGCAACAACATCATTCAAACCTTTTACTACTACTGAATTTTCTAAATGATTTTTTATTCTTTTTCCTCTTAATGCAGTACTTTTACTTCTTATCAAAGCCCTTCTTTTTTTTCTTAACACCCAATCCGGAAACTTAAACAATGGCGCCAATTCTCTCAGTAAACTATCGGATATCTTTGTTACTTTTTGAAATTCTTTTGCTGAATTTACAAATTGATTTTCTTTTCTAAATTTTAACCACCTATCCACTTCCTCAGTCTTCATCCCCAATTTATACGCTTTAAAATCAGTTATATAATTAGGATTAAACGAATATTTCTTAGGCTTTCTTTTTTCTTTTTCAATCTCTCTTAAGCTATCTATTTCTCTTTGAAAAGCTATTAAATCTCTCGTATCGATTTCTTCTAATTTCCCCGAAGAGAAATCAATTGAAAAGTATAAAACTTCTAGTACAACGATAATCAATATTAAAAAGAAAACCCCATTTCTTTGGCGTTTATTATAATGCCAGAAATGGGATTTTAGTGTTTTCATTTTTTATTCTTTTTTATGACTTCAAAACTCCTATTGCTTTTAAGTAAACAGATAATTCCTCTCGAACTTTAGGAAATAAGAAAAATAACCCTATCACATTAGGAACTGCCATTGCAAAAATCATTGCATCTGAGAAATCCGTAACTGCCCCTAGACTCGCTGCTGATCCTACTATTATAAACAAACAGAATAAAATCTTATACGCATAATCTGATGCTTTTGATCTTCCAAATAAATACATCCATCCTTGCAAACCATAATATGACCAAGATAACATAGTTGAAAAAGCAAACAATACCACTGCTATTGTTAATACATACGGAAACCATGGCAATACAGATGCAAAAGCTTTTGAAGTTGCTAAAACACCGTTTGGAGATTTTACTCCATAGGTCATAATATCTCCATTTCCATTAGTTATAATAATTACCAAAGCAGTCATAGTACAAACAACTACCGTATCTATAAAAGGTTCTAGCAATGCTACCAAACCTTCTGACGCTGGGTATTTAGTTTTTACTGCTGAATGGGCTATTGCAGCCGATCCGACACCTGCTTCATTTGAAAATGCTGCTCTTTGGAATCCGATAATTAAAACACCTAACAATCCTCCTGTTATTCCTTTTGCATTAAAAGCTCCATCTATAATTTGACCAAAAGCATTTCCTATTTGAGAAAAATTAACTGTTAAAATAATAATTGCTGCAAGAAAATAAATACCTACCATAAATGGTACTATCTTTTCAGTAATGTTTCCTATTCTCTTTATCCCCCCAATAATTACAACACCTACTAAAACAGACATTACAATTCCAAAAATAAGAGCTGTAGATAAGTCATTTGAACCAATCATACTTCCAAATTGTTGCGCTGCTTGATTTGCTTGAAACATATTTCCTCCTCCAAACGATCCTCCAATTACCATAATTGCAAAAAGAGCAGCTAACACCTTCCCTAAACCACTTTTACCAACATCTGCCAATCCTTTTCTCAAATAATACATTGGTCCTCCATAGATCGTTCCATCTTCACCTACATCTCTATATTTTACTCCTAAAGTACACTCAACAAACTTAGACGACATTCCTAATAACCCTGCTATAATCATCCAAAATGTTGCTCCTGGCCCACCTAAAGACAATGCCACTGCAACTCCTGCTATATTTCCTAATCCTACTGTACCTGACAACGCTGCTGTTAACGCTTGAAAATGAGAAACTTCTCCTTCTCCTTCAATTCTAATAGTTTCTATAGCATCTCCTCCAGGTGTTGGATCTCCTGCTACAACCCCTGAAGTTACATGATCTACATCATCATACTTACCTCTTACTATATTTATCGAAACAGGAAACAATCTTATATTCACAAATTTGAATATAAATGTAAAGATCAGCCCTGCTAAAAGTAACATAATAATTACTAAAGGCATTTTAACGCCTCCTCCTAACTCTACTGGATAAAATACAAAGCCTCCCCAAGCATCTGCTATTGGCTTAAAGCCCTCGTTTATTCTTTCCGCCAAACTTTTTTCTTGTGCAAATGTTAACATCGGTACTATTGCAAATAGTAACGTTAGAAGTCTTTTCTTCATAATATATATGTCATTTTTTGAATTAGTAGGTCGCAATATCTTAAAAAAATGAGCTCTTCACAAATTTTCCCTGTTAAATCTGATTTTTACATTAATTTTTCTTTAAATTTTTGCAAATCTTCTTTAAAAACTTTAGGAAAGATTCCCAATTCCTTATTTGTCTTAGTTAAATCAAATCCTGTTTTAGCAGGTCTAGGAGCTACTTGATTCAATGTTTCTGTTGAAATTGGCTTTATTAGGGTTTTATCCAATCCAAACACATCTGCAATTTGCCTAGCTATTTCATAAATACTTAATAGCTCTTTAGAGGAAATATTAAAAACTCCCAACGTCTTATTATCAATAGCTTTTTTGCAGGCCATTGCTAAATCCTCTACATAAGTAGGCATACGAAACTGATCATTCACTATTGTTATTTCTTTTTTCTCTTCAAGCATTTTTCGAACCCACAATACAATATTATTACGAGTCATATCAAATACCTTCCCATACACCAAAATAGTTCTAAGAATTGTAAAATCTACTGAAGATTTTTTCAGTACCTCTTCTGATATTAATTTTGATTTCCCATAATAACTCAATGGATTTGCTAAATCTGTTTCTTTATAGTAGCCTTTTTTCCCATCAAAAATAAAATCAGTCGATATATGAATCAAATGCGTTCCATTTTCTTCCGAATATGCTTTTAAACTTTCAACAACTCCTATATTTAGTAAATCACAAGCTGTTTTATTTTCTTCACAAGCATCTACATTGGTCATTGCTGCTGTATTTACAATCACATCTGGCTTATACGCTAATATCTTTTTTTGTAAACATACACTATCTGTAAGATCAATCGATTCATATTTAAAATCGGCTCTTCCACTTCTATTACCTCCTCTTGAAAAACCAATTACATCATATTTCCCTTTATCTTCTAGTAATAAATTAACTAACGTTTGCCCTAACAGTCCATTACTTCCTGTTATTATAATTTTTTTCATTAAAATAAATCTCTTAATTTAGTTATCTGTTCTGATCTTCCTAACACTATAATATTAGACCCCTTTACTAATTTAACAGAAGCATCTGGGTTAATAATATATTCTTGTTTCTCTGTTTTAAATCCAATAACAGTACATCCTGTTTTTCTACGTAAATCTAGATCTAAAATCGTTTTCCCTATATATTTCTCTGGTAAATTACTTACATCTATCTCTTCCAAATTGGTTGTTGTTTCTCCTGCAATTGTTAATTGATCTACAAATTCAATGATATCTGGAGTTACTACAAGAGAAGCCATATGCGCCCCTCCTAATTTGTCTGGCATGATTACATTGTCTGCTCCTGCCATTTTTAATTTAGTATATGAACTTTCTTTAGACGCTCTACTTATTATTTTGCAATTCCTATTCAATTGCCTAGCTGTTAATACTACAAATAAGTTATCAGCATCAGATGCTAAAGCTGTTATCAAACTAGAAGATTTTTTAACCCCTGCCCTTAAAAGGGTTTCATCTGTTGTAGCATCTCCTTCTATACACAAAACCTTATTCTCTTCTAACTGTGCAATTAACTCCTTATTTTGCTCAACAACCACGAGTCCTTTATTATAACTCTTTAATTTTTTTATAGCCTGTTTCCCATTTCTACCAAATCCACAAACAATCACATGACCTTCTAATTGCTCTATTTGTTTTTTCACCTTTTTATATTTTAACTGTTCAAAGAACTGCCCACTTATTAAATACTCTGAAAATAATGAGATTGTATAACCAAAAATAGTAATGCTTGTCAATATCAAAAATATTGTAAACAATTTATCTTTTTGACTAAAAGGATGAAGCTCACCAAATCCCACCGTTGTTACAGTAATTACAGTCATATATAGGGCATCTATAAAACCATATCCTGAAATAACCATAAATCCTAATACACCTATTAGTAAAATAAGGATAGCTAAGGCAAGTGCTTTGTATAATTTAGATTTAAATATTTTGTTCATGTATTACAAATCAAAAACAGAAGTTCTTTTTGTGTACATCATATCTTTTAACTTTAGTAAAAATGCTAATGTTAGATAAATCCCAAAAGATAATCCTACCGTAACGAAAGATATATAAATAAAAAACAAACGTACATTTGTTGCTCTCATCCCCAACCTATCAGCTAAGCGAGAAGATACATAAAAGCCGTTACGTTCAAAAAAATGACGTACTGAATGAATAATTTTCATTTTTTTATCAATCTTTATTAAATATGTTACAATGATAAAGATAATACTTAAAATAAAAGATATAGAATTTATCCATTTTTATTTAATATTTTCTTTAAAGACGAAAGTATAACATATAACTTAATAAAGCGATTTAAACTTTTCTTTTTCATGTCCAAAAAATCTATACAAAAACATCTCTCCCTTTCCGTTTAAGCTTCATTTTTCACTTCCTAAAAAACAGTTTATCGCTCGTTTTCTGGCAGTTAAACAAAATCTTTTTTTTGTCCTAATACAATCTAAACAAAAAACCAACGTTTACCTTTTATGATTTAGTAATTTTTATGTAAAAACTATTTTGATAACAAGAGCTAGTTCCTTAATTTCGTGACTAATGTTTACGAGCATTTTTTCACCCAATCAAATGTAAAAAAATGCTCAATGAGCGATTCAAAAAAGTTCCCCCAACCCCCTAATTTATTAGGAATCAAAATTCTTTATTTTTAATATAAATATTGAATTCTCTTCTAATAAATCAGACAGAAACCATAAAGTGATATGTCTAAAATTAAAATACATGAAGATCAAAAATACATCAAAGGAGTAGCTAGTAATAATTCGTTTATCATACAAGCTATTTATGATAAGTTTGCTCCCAAAGTAATTAATTATATTAAAAATAATGGTGGCGATTCTACCAATGCTAAAGAAATAATCAACGAAGTTTTAAACATCATATATAACCAAGCAAACACTACCGAATTAGAATTAACCTGTCCTTTTGATGGCTATTTCTTTTTGCTATGTAAGCGGAAATGGTCTAGTAAAAGATCAAGCAGAGTAGCAGGGCAGTTTATTTTTAAAAACAAACAAGTTAAAAGATTGGTTTTGCGAACTTCTCTATTTGAAGAGAAACAAACTTTATTTAATACTGCATTTAATCAGTTAAGTAGCAACTGTAAAGAATTATTAAAGGTTTATTTTAGATCTGGCTCATTAACAGAAGTGTCTTCCATACTAGGTATATCCTATCCTTATGCCAAAAAAAAGAAATCGCAATGCTTAGGAAGAATCACAGAATTAATAAAAATATCTCCATCCTATAATTCTTTAAAAAAACATTTATAATGGAAAGACATTATTCTTATTTTGAAAGCTATCTAAAAGGAGAACTATCAGACGAAGAAATAACCGATTTTACCAATAAACTTTCTTCCTGCAAAAAATTCAAAGAGAATTATCTTTTGTATAAAAAAACAAGCGACTTTTTCGATTATAAAATTAAAAATATACGCTCAGAAAGAAATTTTATAAAAAATGTCAACAAAATATCTAATCGCTATTTTGAAAAAGAAAACACCCCTCAAAAGAAAAACTATTTCCACTATTGGAAATTAGGAATTCTGATACTATTTTTATCCTTATTTGTTGCTTATTTACTCCGAATCACTACTTCTCCTTCCTATTATAATTTTGTTACCTATAATAAAATTGAATTAACATTAAAAACAAACCAAAGTAAGTTACTTATACAAACAGAAAGTGCCTTTAATACTAAAGCTTTTAAGGAAGCTCATAGCTACCTTACCTTACTATTAGAAATGTATAAAGGCAATACTGAACTAGAACTATATGATGGTTTTTCTTTGATAGAGCTAAATAGATTTAGCGAAGCCGATAGCCTTTTAAAAGAAATAGCCAATGGAAATTCAATATATAAAGACAAAGCAACTTGGTACCTAGCTTTGAGTAAATTAAAACAGAAAGACTATACCTCTTGCATTTCTATTTTAAAAATGATTCCAAAAGACAGTATTGCAAAAAAATTATTATCAAAATTAGAATAAAACGACCCTTTTTTATCTTTATGTGAGTAATTAAATCATCTAAGATTCTGTAACTTTGCCATTCTTTATAAAACACTCACTTTGAAAGAACAAGAATATATAGAAGTTTACGGAGCTAGGGCTCATAATTTAAAAAATATTGATGTAAAAATTCCTCGTGAGAAACTTGTTGTTATCACCGGACTTAGTGGGAGTGGCAAATCATCATTAGCTTTTGATACTATTTATGCAGAAGGGCAACGACGTTATATTGAAACTTTTTCTGCCTATGCACGTCAATTTCTAGGAGGACTGGAACGCCCCGATGTGGACAAAATAGAAGGGTTATCTCCTGTTATTTCTATTGAACAAAAAACAACTAATAAAAGTCCTAGATCTACTGTTGGAACTATTACAGAAATATATGATTTCCTTCGATTACTTTTTTCTCGTGCTTCAGAAGCTTACTCCTTTAATACTGGAGAAAAAATGATTAGCTATTCTGATGAACAAATTAAAAACTTAATATTAAAAGAATTTACTCATAAAAAAGTTGCTGTTCTAGCCCCCTTAATTAAATCGAGGAAAGGGCATTATCGAGAACTATTTGAACAAATTTCAAAACAAGGTTTCGTTCGTGTTCGTGTAGATGGAAAAATTAGAGAAATTGAAAAAGGAATGCGTTTAGATCGATATAAAACGCACGATATTGAAGTAGTTATAGACCGTTTATTAATTGATGAAACCGCTGAAAAAAGATTAGAAGAAACCATTAAAACAGCCCTTTATACAGGAAATAATATCTTGATGGTAATTGATGTTGATGATGAAAAACCTAGGTATTTCAGTAGAGAGCTAATGTGCCCTACTTCTGGTATTGCTTATCCTAATCCTGAACCGAATACTTTTTCTTTTAATTCTCCGAAAGGTGCTTGCCCTAATTGTAATGGACTTGGTATTACTAATGAAGTAAACAAACATAAAATAATTCCCGATCATCGTATTTCTATTAAAAAAGGAGGAATTGTTCCGCTAGGAGAGCAAAAAAATAGCTGGATTTTTAAACAGTTACAAAATATTGCCGAGCGATACCAATTCAAATTAACTGACCCGATAGAAGAAATTCCTAAAAAAGCGATTCATATAATTTTACATGGGGGAAATGAAAAATTTGAAATTTCTTCTAAAGACCTAGGTGTTACTAGAAATTATGAAATTGACTTTGAAGGAATTATTTCTTTTATAAAAAACCAATACAATAGTGCTGAAAGCTCTTCTATCAAACGCTGGGCAAAAAACTTTATGGACGAAGTTTCATGTACAACCTGTGATGGAAAAAGATTAAAAAAAGAGGCACTCCATTTCAAAATTCTAGATAAAAACATTAGTGATTTAGCGCAAATGGATGTTGTTGATCTTGCCAACTGGTTTAAAAATATTGACAAGAAATTGTCTCAAAAACAACTGGTCATTGCTTCCGAAATATTAAAGGAAATCAAAACTAGAATTCAATTCTTAGTAGATGTTGGACTTGATTATTTAACTATTGATAGAACTTCTAAATCCTTATCAGGAGGTGAAGCACAACGCATTCGATTAGCTACGCAAATTGGCTCTCAATTAGTTGGTGTGCTTTATATACTAGATGAGCCTAGTATTGGATTGCATCAACGTGATAACGAAAAACTTATTCAATCTTTAATAAAATTAAGAGATGTTGGAAATTCTGTTTTAGTGGTAGAACACGACAAAGATATGATTGAGCAGGCAGATTTTGTCTTGGATATTGGTCCTGGTGCAGGACGCTATGGAGGAACCATTGTTAGCGAGGGCTCTTTTAATGATCTTAAAAAACACAATACACTTACTGCTGATTACTTAACCAATAGAAAAGCTATTGAGATTCCACCAAAAAGAAGAAGAGGGAATGGAAATTCTATACAATTAAAAGGAGCTAGTGGTAATAATTTAAAAAATGTATCTGTTGAATTTCCTTTGGGTAAAATGATTTGTGTTACAGGAGTTTCTGGCAGTGGTAAATCTACTTTAATCAATGAAACACTCTACCCTATTTTAAATGCGCATATTTACAGAGGCGTAAAAAAGCCCATGCCTTATAAAAAAATTGAAGGGCTAGAACACATCGATAAAATAATTGATATTGACCAATCTCCAATAGGAAGAACTCCAAGATCAAACCCCGCTACTTATACTGGTACTTTTGGCGAAATTAGAAGCTTATTTGCAAAAACTCCTGAAGCTGCCATTAGAGGATACAAGCCTGGACGATTTAGCTTTAATGTAAAAGGAGGTCGTTGCGAAACTTGTCAAGGAGGCGGTGTACGCGTTATTGAAATGAACTTCTTACCTGATGTTCATGTTGAGTGTGAAACTTGCCAAGGAAAACGGTTTAATAGAGAAACCCTAGAAATTAGATATAAAGGAAAATCTATAGCTGATGTATTAGAAATGACAATTAATGAGGCCACTGACTTTTTTGAACACATTCCTAAAATTTTCAGAAAACTAAAAACAATTAAAGATGTTGGATTAGGATATATCACACTAGGGCAACAATCTACAACTTTATCAGGAGGAGAAGCGCAACGTATCAAGCTAGCTTCTGAGCTTTCTAAACGAGATACTGGAAACACTTTTTATATCTTAGACGAACCTACTACAGGACTTCATTTTGAAGATATCCGTGTTTTAATGGAGGTCTTAAATAAATTAACAGACAAAGGAAATACTGTTTTAATTATAGAACATAACTTAGATGTAATAAAACTTGCAGACCACATTATTGATATCGGAATGGAAGGCGGCAAAAACGGAGGACAAGTATTATGTACAGGAACTCCTGAGCAAATTATTAAACATAAAACAAGTTACACTGCAAAGTTTCTAAAAAAAGAACTACTTTAGCAAGCTTGCCTATTTTTTTGGCTAGACAAGAGAAAACAAACTTAAAACACTGAGAATCATGACGAATGATGATAGAAAAATCAGAGAAAAATTACAACAAAAAACTTGGAATGAAATAAAAACAAACGATTCATGGGCTATTTTTAAAATTATGGCTGAGTTTGTTGATGGTTATGAACGCTTAAGTAAAATAGGTCCTTGCGTATCTATTTTTGGTTCTGCTCGTACAAAACCAGATCATGAATACTATCAATTAGCGGAAGAAGTTGCTTATAAACTAACCCAAAATGGTTTTGGTGTCATCACTGGAGGAGGCCCTGGTATTATGGAAGCAGGTAACAAAGGTGCTCATAGAGGAAAAGGAACTTCTGTTGGTTTAAATATTGAACTACCTTTTGAACAACATGACAACCCATGGATAGATTCAGGAAAGAGTTTAGACTTTGACTATTTCTTCGTGCGTAAAGTGATGTTTGTAAAATATTCACAAGGTTTTGTAGTAATGCCTGGGGGCTTTGGAACGATGGATGAGTTATTTGAAGCTATCACGCTAATTCAAACTAAAAAAATTGGACGCTTTCCTATTGTTTTAGTTGGAAAAAAATTCTGGAGCGGACTAATCGACTGGATAAAAAATACGCTTATAGAAGAAGGAAACATTAGCGAAGAAGACTTGAAATTATTTAGAGTTGTTGATACCGCAGATGAAGCAATAGATCACTTGAATAAGTTCTATGCTAAATATAAGTTAAAGCCTAACTTCTAAAAAAAATAAATATTATCTTAACTCGCTGAATTAAAACAGCGAGTTTTTTATTTATATAAGTTTGAACACAAAAAAGTTATTTTTTATCGTCATCACACTACTATGCTATTTGACTTCAATAGCACAAGAAAATAACATAAACTTAAATGCTTATTTAGACACGAAAAAAGAGGTGCTAAAAACTCAGCAAACAATTGTTTTTTTTAATAAAACTTCTATTCCGCACAATACGATTTTCCTACATAACTGGGCAAATAGCTATAAAAATAACAATACCCCTTTAGCAAAAAGATTTATCAATGATTACAGCAATGCTTTTTATTTCTCAAAAGAACAAGAAAGAGGAAGTACTACCATTCATAATCTTACTGTTGATCACGCCCCAGTTTCTTTCACGGAACTAAAAGGGCATCAAGACATTATTAAAATATTATTAAACCAACCACTAGTTCCAAACGACAGTATTAAAATCACCTTAACTTACACTCAAAAAATACCAAGCGCTCGCTTTACTGGATATGGAAAAACAAAAACAGGATACCACTTACGTTTCTGGTATTTCTCTCCTGCCATTTATCACCAAAACCAATGGCAACTCATGAGTAATCTTAACATGGATGACCTATATATGGATATTGCTAATTATAGCATCGAAATAGTGACACCTAAAAAATACCTTCTTGAAAGTAATTTATATAAATATCTTACTAAAAACAAACATCAAAACAACTATTTCTTAATAGGCCAACAAAAAAAAGACATCATCATAAACATCGATTCCATCCAACGATTTAAAACCTTTAAAACCAAAAAAATAAGTGTTAAAACAGATATTTTCAACCCAGAAATATCTTCACAAAATACTTCTAAAATTATAACTAAAGGAATTCGTTTCATTGAACAGTTTTTAGGGAAATACCCGCATAAAGAACTTTTTATAGATAGAAATACCATCAATAAAAACACCATTCACAGCGTTTTTAAAATCCCTAAATTCTTAAAACCTTTTCCTGAAAATTTTCAATGGGAAATAGAATTCTTTCAAGCTTTAAGCACTAAATATCTTGAAAACATATTGCTCCTTAATAAAAGAAAAGATTACTGGTTTATTGATGGTTTACAAACTTTTTTAATGATGGAATATATCAATCAACACTATCCCGATTTAAAAATTTTAGGAAAATACGCAAACATATGGGGCGTTAAAACATTGCACCTTTCTAAACTAAGATACAATGATAAATATCCTTTTGTATATCAATTTAGCGCTCGAAAGTTTTACGACCAAGCACTAACTACTCCTGCAGATTCTTTATCTAATTTCAACAGAAAAATTGTGAGTAAGTATAAAGCTGGTTTAGGATTTAAATACCTACAAAGTTTCATTGGCGATAGTATTCTAAAAAAATCGCTAAAACTCTTTTACTCAAAAGAGCACCTAAAGATAAGTAATAGCCAAAAATTTGCACAGATTCTTCAATCAAAAACAACTAAAGATTTACAGTGGTTTTTTGGAGACTATCTTCATACCACTAAGAAAATTGATTATAAAATCAAAAAGGTTATTCCTATTTTTAATGAAGACTCATTATTAGTTACTATAAAAAACAAGCGCAATATAACAGCCCCTATAATGCTATATGGCATCCAAAATAAACGAATAAAATTTAAACAATGGATTACTGGTGTAGATACTACTAAAACATTCAAAATATACAAAGGTAACTTTAACAAACTTGTTTTGAATTATGAACAAATATACCCTGAGCATAATTTGTTAAATAATTGGAAAAATATAAACACCCGTCTTTTAAACAAACCTATTCAGTTTAAACTTTTAAAAGACATAGAAGATCCTTATTACAATCAAATATTTCTATCCCCTAATTTTAAATATAATTTTTACGATGGCTTTATCTTAGGAGCTCGCTTTCATAATAAACCCATACTCGCTCGCAACTTTGAGTTTTCCTTAGCTCCTAATTATGGTTTTAAAAGTACTTCACTTACTGGAGGTTTTTCTATGGGATATAATCAATATTTCGAAAAAAGCAACATTTACAAAATAAGATATGGGCTCAGTGGAAGTAATTATCATTATACCCAAAACCTTGCTTATAATTCCTTTACCCCTTTTATGAGCATACAATTTAAGAGAAATAGCTTAAGAGATGTGGGAAGCAAATCACTTACCGCTCGTCTGATACATATTAATAAGGAAATTCCTTTTGACGCAACTCCTAAAGAAAGTGACCGTTATAACATTTTAAATTTCAGATACATCTATAATAAACCCGATATTATTCGACGTTTTCAATATGCTATAAATCTTGAATTTGCGAATGATTTCTCTAAAATATCAACTGATATTAGATATCGGAAACAAACCTCTCTTAATAGAAGTTTGGACCTTCGATTTTATGGAGGCATATTCTTACAAAACAATACTAAAAGCAATTATTTTAGCTTTGGGTTAGGTAGAGGGTCTGACTATTTATTTGAACAAAACTTATTCGGACGTTCGGAGTCATCTGGAATTTTTAGCCAACAATATGTTATTTCTGATGGAGGGTTTAAATCTTCCTTTAGTAATAATATGGCAAACCAGTTTTTATTTTCAACAAACACAAGCATTGGCATATGGCATTGGGTAGAGTTTTATAATGACTTTGCTACTTATAAAAATAGTGGTCAAAAAATAAATTTCGCTTACGAAAATGGAGTTCGCTTAAACTTTATTCCAAATATCCTCGAATTTTATTTCCCGCTATACACCAATCAAGGGTGGGAAATCAAGCAATATGCTTACCCTACTAAAATCCGTTTTGTAATTACAACAAATATCTCTGCTATTTATAACTTTATTCGCAGGGGTTTCTTATAATTTTACATTATCTTCACTAAAAAGACAATTTACGGTAAAAAAATTACGATATTTTTAACAAAATAAAATATTTTTAAATTTCAACTAAAAAACATAAATTTGCAACACACTAAAACCTAGTTATAAGTTATGGCACAAGACGTAGTTACTCCCAACTCTCAACGAATTTCTTTTCATGATTTTAGAAATGAAGTTTTAAATGACTATAAGATCGCTCGTATTAGTAGAGAATGTAGTTTGTTAGGTCGTAGAGAGGTTTTAACAGGTAAAGCAAAATTTGGAATCTTCGGAGATGGTAAAGAAGTACCTCAATTGGCAATGGCGAAAGCCTTTCAAAAAGGCGACTTTCGTTCAGGATATTATAGAGATCAGACCTTTATGATGGCTATAGGTGAATTGACTGCTCAGCAATTTTTTGCAGGGCTGTATGCACATACGAGTATTGAAGCAGATCCAATGTCTGCTGGTCGTCAAATGGGGGGACATTTTGCCACACATAGCTTAGATGAGAATGGAAATTGGAAAAATTTAACAACCCAACGGAATTCTAGTTCAGACATCTCTCCTACTGCTGGGCAAATGCCTCGTTTACTAGGACTTGCGCAAGCTTCAAAAATATATCGCAGTGTAAAAGGTTTGGAAAATTTTACAAAATTTTCTATTAATGGAAATGAAATAGCTTGGGGAACCATTGGTAATGCAAGTACTAGTGAAGGTTTATTTTTTGAAACTATAAATGCAGCAGGAGTTTTACAGGTACCTATGGTTATGAATGTTTGGGATGACGAATATGGTATTTCAGTACATGCAAAACATCAAACAACCAAAGAGAGTATTTCTGAAATATTAAAAGGGTTTCAAAAAGACAACGATACCAACGGGTATGAAATATTCGTCGTAAACGGCTGGGATTATGTGCAATTGGTAGCTATTTATGCCAAAGCAGCAAAAATTGCAAGAGAACAGCATATCCCCGTATTAATACACGTAAAAGAACTTACACAACCGCAAGGACACTCTACTTCTGGATCACATGAGCGTTATAAATCTAAAGAACGCTTGCAATGGGAACAAGAATTTGATTGTATCTCTCAAATGCGTCAGTGGATCTTAGATTTTGAATTGCAGGATGAAGCAGGAAACGTTTTAAAATTTGTAAACTCAGAAGAAGAAATCATCGCTATAGAAAAAAATGCAAAAAAAGAAGTGAGTACAGCTAAGCGAGATGCTTGGAATGCTTTTAGCAACGAAATAAAAGCTGAAGCTACTATTGCTCTGAATTTACTAGAGCGCATTATTTCTAAAAGTAGTAATGGCTCCTTTATTACTAAGTTGAAAAATGACTTAGCGAACATCTCTGAGCCTATCAGAAAAGATGTTTTAATGACAACACGTAAAGCATTAAGGTATTTGAAAGATGAAGATTTTTCAGAGAAGATAGCATTACAGAATTTTATAAAGAACTCTCTTAAAGATGCCGCTACAAAATATTCATCTCATTTATTAAGTGAAACAAAATCATCTCCTTTAAACACAAAAGAAATACTTCCTACCTATGCTTCAGAAAAAAATTTGGTAGATGCACGTATCATCATGCGCGATAATTTTGAGGCTATTTTAAAAAGGTACCCTGAAGTGTTAGTCTTTGGAGAAGATGCTGGATATATTGGTGATGTTAACCAAGGACTAGAAGGTCTTCAAGAAAAATTTGGAGCATTAAGAGTTGCCGATACAGGAATTCGTGAAGCAACCATCTTGGGGCAAGGTATCGGTATGGCAATGCGTGGACTACGTCCAATCGCTGAAATCCAATATTTGGATTATTTACTATACGCTTTACAAATTATGAGCGATGATTTGGCAACCTTACGTTATCGTACTTTTGGAAAACAAAAAGCCCCGTTAATTATTCGTACTCGCGGGCATCGTTTAGAAGGTATTTGGCATGCTGGATCTCCTATGGGAGCAATTATCAATACTCTTAGAGGTATTCATGTACTTGTTCCTCGAAATATGACCAAAGCTGCTGGTTTTTACAATACGCTTCTTGAAGGCGATGATCCTGCATTAGTTGTTGAATGTTTAAATGGGTATCGTTTAAAAGAAGAATTACCTACAAACTTAGGGAATTTCACAACACCTATAGGGGTTGTTGAAACAATAAAGGAAGGAGAAGACATTACTGTTGTTTCGTACGGTTCTACCTTAAGAATAGTGGAAGAAGCAGCCAAAGACTTAATTCAAGTAGGCATCAATATAGAAATTATTGATGCTCAAAGCTTATTGCCTTTTGATATAAAACAAGATACTGTAAAATCAATAATGAAGACAAGTCGCCTTTTAATTGTTGATGAAGATGTACCTGGAGGAGCTTCTGCCTATTTACTACAAGAAATTACTGAAAAACAAAATGCATATCGCTATCTTGATAGTAAACCTGCTACTCTAAGTGCTAAAGCACATCGACCAGCTTATGGAACTGATGGTGATTATTTTTCAAAACCATCTGCTGAAGATATTTTTGAAAAAATATATGAGATAATGCACGAAGCCAATCCTCAAAAATTTAAAAGCTTGTACTAAAATAAATTTACAACTAAAAAAAAGTGGTTTTGAAATTTCAAAACCACTTTTTTTTTAGCTATATCATTACTTAAGATTAGAATGCCCTCCTAATCATCATTAAGAAGCTCCTTATCATCCTCTATAAGCGAAGTATTTTTCGACTCATAATCTCTTACTTTTGCTCTTAAAATATCAACAAAAGCTGAGCTTGATAAATCGTTGTTTTCTAGTACTTCTTCTAATGCTTTTATTCGCTCTGTCATAGTTTCTTTTCCAAGTGCCATATTTGCAAATTTAGCCATTGCAATATCAACAGCTGATTCTGAAAAATTAGACGATTTTATCCACCCTTCTTCTATATACTTTCCTTTAGCCCTCTTTCCTTTTACCTTTAGCCAATCATTTTGATTCTCTACCACAGCAATAATATCCATTACACTATATTTTTTATCTGTTTTTGTAAGCAATTCTGGTCGTTTATAAACACTTGCTTCTTCTAACATTACGCCTACTTTTTCACTAACAGCTAAAAATCTTGCTGGAGTCCAACCTTTTTTCCCATCACTCAATTTTACTTTATAGTATAGTTTCTTAGTTTTAGGCTCGGTAGTTTCTTCTCCCAACAACATCACCTTTTCCCCTAAACTCATTGAGGTTAGCCATTTTCCTTTAGGTTCTGGAGTTTCTCGAACAGACAACCTATCTAGTAAGCAAATAGCAGCCGAGCTTTTTCTTGATTTTTTTTCATCAATTGGATCTTCTTTTTCAACTTCTTTTTCAATTCGTTTTTCACTTGTTTTCTTTGAAGTGTTACCTTTATCACAACTTGTAATAAAAATAGCCACAGACATGATAGCAATAAATACTCTTTTCATAATTATAAATTTTATACAAATATAATCTTATACAATTTATTATTCGACCTTAGCACATAGAAAAAAGCATTTTTTATTCATCCTTAAGAAGTTTTTTTATTAAATCATTCCCTACAGCACAGTTTAGGCACCTTTTCTTCTTACAATAATTATTGTATAGCTCTAATAAAGCTTGCGATTCAAGAGCATTCTTAGGAACTACTAACAGTTCTTTAAACTTATCAACAATATTGTTTGTCTCTGCTTTCAACTGCATTAACATAGCTATTCCTCTTAACTCTTCTTCTCCTCTATCTTTTCCAAGCACAAACTTTAACGGCACAAGTGTATTAATTATTAATAAATCTATAAATTGCTTTGTTATTTTTTTTCTAGAACTTTTCGAAGTCGTTCTAAACGTATAATGCTTCTTCCAAAAATCATTGATCTCTACATCAAAAATTTCATAGAGCATTTCTATTCTGCTGAACTTCATTAGCTTTGAAAACAAACCTTGATGCGCATGATATAATGACACCAACTGAGCAATTCTTATTGTAGGAAAATTATTCGGACGCATTCTAAAGAATTCAAACTGATGATTTCCTATGCTATTTAAACTATATTTATGCTTTAAATATTGGTATTCTTTTTTTAGTGAAGAATAATACTCATTTTCCACCTTATCATCTTCTAAAAAACCTCCTTGACCAAACAGCAATGCCGATAAACTTTTTTCATTAAACGACTCCCTTCTGACTACTGTAAACGCTAAAGATTTCCCTAAATTTAAAAACGCGTCTTTATTCACTTTTAATCCAAAATTTTTAGTGAGCAACTGAAACAGTACTGCCTCATAATCTTTATTAGATGCTTTTAATAACCCTTTTATTTTTCTTGACTTACTTTCTAATCGCTCAAAATATAATCGTTCTAACCAATTACTTAACACAAAAGGGGATACCGTTCTTATTTGCCTACCACAAGGAATCCAATCACGCTTTTTAGAAAATAAATTTTGATAATTTTCAATACGTTGTTCATCAATTATATTTTTCAATTCCAAGGTAGGCAAGCACCTATTATTTTTCATAAAAACATCTCCATTATATTCCCAAACTACATGCAATATAACTGCTTCATAGTTTTTATCTTTTTCATGATTATGCAAATACCAATCTAATGATTTTACATGTATCTCAACATTTCCTACCCAAACCTGACCATCTATTCTCAAATGTACATTTAAAAAATCTGGCCCTGCATTTGTATTATACGTCCCTTCCTTAAGAATTGTCAATGTACATCCATCAAGTGTCACCAGCTTTTTTAAGGGCAACAATTTATACTTCCATATATAATGTAGAAAATCTTCTTTCATAGCAAATCATGTGTAAATTAGCAATTATTTTACGACTATCAATTTATGAAAAATATTATAAAATCACTATTTATCAGCTTATTTCCTGTTTTTGCCTTAATTATACTAGTAAAAACAAGTGTTTATGATTCCTTTAGTTTACAAAAAATAGGTACTATCATTTCTTCTTTTACCGTTGTTCTCTTTTTTATAATGCTATTTATAAGACCCATTGCTAGAACTTCTAAAACACTCCTTCCTTATACAATTTCTATGGGTATTGGACTTTTAATTTCTTTGTTTAATTTTGACATAAATACAGTCAGTACAAATATCATTTTATTTACAGGATGGATCAGTTATCTTACTTGGTATTCTACCTTTAATAAAAGAGATAACACGATTTTAAAAGTAGGTAATAAACTTCCTCAATTTATTTTAGAGAACAGCAATGGAAATAAAATAGCCTCAACTTCATTTTTAAAAAAATACAGCATTTTTATATTTTATAGAGGTAATTGGTGCCCATTATGCATGGCGCAAATTAAAGAGGTGGTACAACAATATAAAGCATTAGAAGAAAGAAATATTAATATGATTTTAGTAAGTTCTCAACCTCATAAATTTACTGAAAACTTAGCCAAAAAACACCAAGTACCTTTTCATTTTCTTGTTGATGTTAACAATACAGTTGCCAAAAAACTAGGTATATTTCATAAAAACGGACTTCCTACTGGTTTTCAAGCTTTGGGATATGATAGTGATGTTATACTACCCACTGTTCTTATTACTGACGAAAATGGAAAACTGATCTTTGCCGACTTAACGGATAATTATAGAGTTCGTCCAGAACCAGAAGCGCTGATTAAAATAATAGATAAATACAAACAAAAATAAACCAATATTTAACAGAGCAATTGTTATTTTAATTTTTAATGAAACTACTTTTGCTTTCTACAAAAAGAAATAAACATGAACAGTATAGAAAATTTAAAATGGCGCTATGCCGTTAAAAAATTTGATAAAGACAAATTACTAACAGAAACTCAGATACAAACTTTAAAAGAAGCTTTTAATTTAACAGCTACTTCATATGGGTTACAACCTGTAAAAATGGTTGTACTTCAAAATAAAGAGATCCAGCAAAAGCTAGTTCCTCATTCTTGGAATCAGCAACAAATTGCACAAGCCTCTCATGTCTTAATTTTATGTATTCCTGCTAAAGTAGAAAAAGATCATATCGAAAAATATTTTAATTTAGTTAAAGAGGTAAGAGATACTCCTGATGATATTTTAAATCCTTTTAAGGAATTTTTAATTGGTCATTTCTCAAAACTAACAGATGAAGCTATTTTTCAATGGAATAAAAACCAAGCATATATTGTTTTAGGTAATTTGATGACTGTTGCTGCAAACGAAAAAATTGATGCTTGCCCTATGGAAGGGTTTTCTCCCGAAAAATACGATGAAATTTTAGGGTTGAGCTCTCAAAACTTAAAATCTATTCTTGTTCTTCCTGTAGGATTTAGAGCTAAAGATGATTACATGAAAGACTTAAAAAAAGTACGAAAAAAAGTAACGGATACCGTTATTGAAATAAAATAATACACTAAAAAAATGCTGTTGATAAATGTAACTTTAACAGCATTTTTTATTTGCTATATTCGTACTTTATTATAAAAATCCTTTTATGGAACCAATAAATGTACTACTCTTAATTATTTGTTACTTCTGCTTATTGATATGCATCTCTTATAGCACAAGCAAATCTGCAAATAATAACACTTTTTTTAAAGCAAATAATTCCTCTCCTTGGTATGTTGTTGCCTTTGGTATGATAGGTGCTTCCTTATCTGGAGTTACTTTCATTTCCGTTCCTGGCTGGGTAGAAACGCAAGCAATGGGGTATATGCAAATGGTATTGGGCTATGTACTAGGTTATGCTATCATTGGTTTGATTTTACTTCCTCTATACTATAAACTAAATCTAACCTCTATATACACTTATTTAGCTAATAGGTTTGGAAACTACTCCTATAAAACAGGTGCTTCTTTCTTTTTACTATCTCGAACTATTGGCGCGTCTTTTCGCTTATTTCTCGTTGCTAACGTTTTGCAATTACTGCTTTTTGATGCTTACGGAATTCCTTTTTGGCTAACAGTAACTATAACCATAGCTTTAATATGGCTATACACCTTTAAAGGTGGTATAAAAACTATTGTTTGGACAGATACATTACAAACACTGTTCATGCTAATTGCTGTTGGAGTTTGTATTTATACCATATCTGAAGATATGCAAATAACGAATCTTATCGAGTACGTTTCTAAAAACAAACTTTCGAAAACCTTTTTTTTCGATGACTGGAAAGCTGGTAATTATTTTTGGAAGCAATTTTTTTCGGGTGCTTTTATTGCTGTTGTCATGACAGGATTGGACCAAGATATGATGCAGAAAAACTTAACCTGTAAAAATTTAAAAGATGCTCAAAAAAATATGTTTTGGTTTACAATTGTTTTAGTAATTGTAAATCTCTTATTTTTAATATTAGGAGTATTATTAACCGATTTTGCTGTACAGCATGGAATCCATGCTCATAAAGATCAGTTATTCCCTGTAATTGCTACTAAAAGCACTTTAGGAGCCACTACTGCAACATTCTTTTTACTAGGATTGATTGCTGCTGCTTACTCAAGTGCTGATTCTGCGCTAACTTCCCTAACAACTTCTTTTAGTATCGATATTTTGGAAATTGACAAAAAAGAAAGCATTAGGCAACAAGAAAAAATAAGAAAAAAAATTCATATTGCTTTTTCCTTTATTTTAATGACCACTATTTTGATCTTTAAATATTTTATTGCAGATGCTAGCGTAATTGCTAAAATTTTCACTTTTGCGGGATATACCTATGGCCCTTTACTTGGTTTATATAGCTTTGGCTTATTCACTCAAAAAACTACAAGAGATAAATTAGTTCCTTTTATCTGTATAACTGCTCCTATTTTAACTTATTGTATTAGCTATTTTTGTAAGGAAAAATTTAACTTTGACTTTGGTTTTTTTGTATTAATACTAAATGGATTAATTACCTTTCTCGGATTATTATCATTCACTAAAAAAACATCTAATGGCTAAAAAAGGAAAAGCAAAAAACACCGTAAATAAAGCAAAACACTCTAGGCTTCTAAAACAAAAGGAAAATAAAATAAGACTGGAAAAACAACGAAATAAGGAGCGACTGAAAGAAATTATACAAAAAATGAATGCACTAAAGAGAATAAACTGATCTTTTGCTTACCCTTTTTTTTATGCTTTTGAATTCTCATTTTCTTTTTATTACATTTACAGAAAATTGTGTAATTTTACTCACAAAATTTATACCATATACTCTATAATTATGAAAAAGCTAACATTGTTATTTATTGCTATTTTTTTACATTTCAATTCTTATGCTCAAATTTCTTTTGAAAAAGGATATTACATTGATAACTTTAACCAAAAGATAAACTGTTATATTAAAAATATCGATTGGGATAATACTCCTTCTTATTTTGAGTACAAAACAACCCTCTCTTCTCCTGAAAAAACTATACAGGTACAATCTGTTAAAGAATTTGCTATCATAGGCCAATCTAAATACATAAGAAGCCTTGTTGAAATTGACAGGTCTAGTAGTAGCTTAAAACATATAAGTAACAACAAAGAGCCCATTTTTAAAAAGGAATCACTTTTTTTGAAGGTATTGGTAGCAGGAAAAGCGAGCCTATACTTTTATAAAGACAATAATCTTAGACGGTATTTTTATAGCAAAGATGATTCTCAACAAATAAAACAACTTATATACAAACCATATAGAATAAGCGAAAATAAAATTAGGAAAAACAACACTTTTAAAAGGCAACTTTGGCTCAATTTAAAATGTGATAAGTTTACAATAAGCAAAATAAACCAAATACAATACAAAAAAAATCAGTTAACTAACTTTTTTATAAAATATAATAAGTGTAATGATCCGCAATTTAAAAGCTTCAAAAAAGCAAAAAACGGTGATTTATTTAATTTTAATGTAAAAGTAGGACTAAACAATGCTAGCCTTACTATAAGTAAAGATGAAAAAAAATATACGGACATCAAAAACACGTCTAATATAAGATTTGGTATAGAAACTGAATTCATACTCCCTTTTAACAAAAACAAATGGGCTTTAGCTATTGAACCTTCTTACCAGTCTTTTAAAAGCAACGATATGACTGGTTTGGATGCTGATTTTGTATCAGGAAAAAAGATAGTAACAAAAATTGACTATAAGGTTATTGAAGTTCCTTTTAGCTTAAGACATTATTTGTTCTTAAAAAATAAATCTGCTTTATTTGTTAATCTTTCATATGTTTTAAACTTTGATATTGATTCCTCTTTAGAGTTTTTTAGAAAAGATGGATCAAGATACCTACTTTCAGAAATAGCGTCAAGAAACAATTTTTCTTTAGGTATAGGATATAAATACAGAAGATATAGTGCTGAATTAAGATACCAAGGTAATAGAAGTATTTTAGGAAATAGTATTTCTTTCAACTCTAATTATAACGCATTACTTTTCACACTTGGATATACCCTATTCTAGCTTCCCTTTTAAATCATCTTAAATAGAGTGGTTTTATAAATTAAAATATTTTCAATAACTTAGCTACAAACTACTTTTTGAAGTAATTTGTAGTTTTTTAATAATATTTATCAACCCAATAGATATCTCTTATTCTTTAAAATAGTTTTATTCCTTATGCAAACAGTAAAAACGAAGCAGAAAAGAACTTTTTATTGAAATTAATTACTTAACAAGTATTATTTAAGGGATTACCTCTATCTTTTAACAATGCAAACTTCTCCTCTTCTTAAACTAGTACCCGTAGGATTAAAGGATCTAGAAAAGCTTATTTTATTATCAAAAAAAACTTATGCAGATTCTTTCTCTGAAAGCAATTCTACACAAAACATGAATGATTATTTGAAAAAAGCTTTTAATAAACAACAATTAGAAAAAGAAATAGTCAATACTGAATCAAAATTTTACTTTATAAAATACAATAGTGAAATAGCTGGTTACTTAAAACTTAACTTCGGAAACTCTCAAACCGATCTCAAAGACCCCAATGCTATGGAAATAGAACGTATTTATATATTAAATAAATTTCAAAGAAAAAAGATAGGGCAATATCTACTTGATTTCGCCATGAAAATAGCCAATCATAGAAAGCTAAAGTATATTTGGTTAGGGGTTTGGGAAAAAAACTTAAAAGCAATTAAGTTTTATAGAAAAAATGGCTTTAAAAAAAATGGAAGTCACCCTTTTAAAATGGGAACAGAAACTCAAACTGATGATATCATGGTTAAAAATATCTAAGCTACTTTTTTATTCAAATAAAAAACAAAAAAGAATCTTGTATCTAACTAAACACAAGATTCTTTTTTGTTTTTTTCAAGGATCTACTATATTTATTTAACTACATTAATAAATATTATTTATCAATAGCACCTAAAACACGTTTCATAAAAGCGTTCAACGCCTCTTTCTTTGGAGTTCCCTCTTTAATCATTTTATCCACTTCTACAGCTCCATATAAATTAGATATTAATTCTCCTATAACATCAAGTTCATCATCTTTTAATGATGGTACTTCTGTTAATGCCTCCAAAGTTTCTATAGTTTCCAAAACATAATCTTGATCATTTTCCTCAATGAAGTTAGTTAAATGCTTTATTACAGGTAATTTCATTTGTTTATTTTTATTTCATGAACTAAAATTACTTCAATTCTAAATTGTATTTTATATTATACAACTTCACTTAATAAATCTTTCAATACCTCAAATTTATTTGTTTGAGTTTGGTTTACAAAGTTACCATCTACAAAAGTCGCAAAAGTAGGTAAATTACTAACATCTGCTAATTTTCTACTTTCAGGAAACTTCTCTGCATCTACGATTACAAAAGCAACATTCTCATTTTCTGAAGCTAACTTCTTAAACTTAGGTTTCATTATTCTACAATTTCCACACCAAGTAGCAGAATACTGTACAATAACTGTTTTATTTCCTTTTAATATTTCCCCTAAATTATCTTGATTTAATTCTTGAATCATCCCTTTCTGTTTTACGAAAAGGAAGCTCGTGCTATTTATCCCCCAACTTTCACACGAACTTATCCCTTCCTATAATTATTCTTTAGTTTTTAGCTAAATAAGCTGCCGTTCCTTTTGCATTAGGAGCCATAGCTTCTTTACCTTCTTCCCAGTTTGCTGGACAAACTTCACCATTCTGTTGAACGTGTGTATAAGCATCAATCAAACGTAAATACTCGTTTACATTTCTACCTACTGGCATATGATTTACACCTTCATGAAAAACAGTACCTTCTTCATCTATCAAATAAGTAGCTCTATAAGTTACATTATCTCCTTCAACTTGTACTGTTCCAGTAACCTCATCATATGTTTCATTGGTAATGTCTAAAATACCTAATATAGAAGATAAATTACGATTGCTGTCTGCTAATAAAGGATACGTTACTCCTTCAATTCCTCCATTATCTTTAGGTTGGTTTAACCATGCAAAATGCACCTCTGGAGTATCACAAGATGCTCCTATTACAATGGTATTTCTTTTTTCAAATTCACCTAAAGCAGCTTGAAAAGCATGTAATTCTGTTGGACATACAAATGTAAAATCCTTCGGATACCAAAATAAAACAACTTTTTTCTTGTTATTTACTGCTTCTTCTAAAACATTTAATTTGAATGTATCTCCCATCTCATTCATCGCATCTACATTCAAATCTGGAAATTTTTTACCTACTGTTGTAGCCATCTTCTAATATTATTTTATTTGTTAATTATTAAATCTGATGCAAAGATATTTCTTATGCAGTTTTTCAAACAGAAAAAACTAATTTATTTTCCTATTATACTATAATTTTTATTGATAGTTTAAAGTTTTTTTTCTTAGAAAATTAAATGCAACAAAACAATAAACAAAATCTATTTTTAAATAAAAAAAATAGATAAAAATTATCAAATAAATATTGTAAATTTGGTGTGTAACAATTCATAAAACAACATATAATGAAAGATTCAAATCCACATGCGTCATCAGAAAATATAGGTAAATGCCCTTTTATGAGCGGAGCGCAGAAAAAAGCTGCTGGCGGAGGTACTAAAAACCAAGATTGGTGGCCTAATCAGTTAAATCTAAATATTTTAAGACAAAATGCAACAAAATCTGATCCTATGGGAAAAGACTTTGATTATGCCGCTGCTTTTAATAGTGTTGATTATCAAGAACTAAAAAAAGATTTAGTAGCCTTAATGACAGACTCTCAGGATTGGTGGCCTGCAGATTACGGACATTATGGAGGACTTATGATACGAATGGCTTGGCACAGTGCTGGTACTTATAGAGTTGGTGATGGTCGTGGAGGCGCTTCTTCTGGCACACAGCGTTTTGCTCCATTAAATAGTTGGCCTGATAACGGTAACTTAGACAAAGCCAGATTACTCTTATGGCCAATCAAAAAGAAATATGGTAATAAAATATCTTGGGCAGATTTAATGATTCTTGCTGGAAACTGCGCTTTAGAATCTATGGGGTTCAAAACTTTTGGATTTGCAGGAGGACGCGAAGATGTATGGGAACCTGAGCAAGATATTTACTGGGGAAGTGAATCTGAATGGTTAGGCAACGATGAACGTTATGCTGATGGAAACCTTGAGAGTGACTTAGGAGCTGTTCATATGGGACTTATTTATGTAAATCCTGAAGGACCTAACGGAAATCCAGATCCTATGGCCTCAGCCCATGATATTAGAGAAACATTTGGTCGTATGGCGATGGATGATGAGGAAACTGTTGCTCTCGTAGCTGGAGGACATACCTTTGGCAAAGCCCACGGTGCTGCAAACCCTGACAAATACGTAGGAGCTGAACCTGCTGGAGCTTCTATAGAAGAAATGAGCTTAGGATGGAAAAACTCATTTGGAACTGGAGTTCTTGATGATGCTATTACTAGTGGTATCGAAGGAGCTTGGACTCCTAATCCTACAAAATGGGATCATGATTACTTTGACGTTTTACTTAACTATGAATGGGAGCTAACAAAAAGCCCTGCTGGAGCTCATCAGTGGACTCCTACAGCTGCCTCAAATGCAAGAAAAGCTCCAAAAGCAGGGAACTCAAATGAAACGCAAGCTTTAATGATGACTACGGCTGACATGGCTCTAAAAATAGACCCTTCATATTTAGAAATTTCTAAGAAATTCCATGAAGACCATAAAGCCTTCGAAGATGCATTTGCTAGAGCTTGGTACAAATTAACACATAGAGATATGGGGCCTGTTTCTCTTTATTTAGGACCTGAAGTACCTAAAGAAGAACTAATTTGGCAGGATCCAATTCCTTCTGGAAAAGAGCTTTCTAAAACAGAAATATCTTCCTTAAAAGAGAATATCAAATCTTCTGGACTATCTATTTCTCAACTTGTGACTACGGCTTGGGCGTCTGCATCTACTTTTAGAGGCTCTGATAAAAGAGGAGGTGCTAATGGTGGAAGAATACGCCTAGCTCCTCAAAATGAATGGGAAGTAAATAACCCTACTGAATTAGCAAAAGTATTAGATGCTTATAAGCATATCCAAAGTAATTTTGAAGGAACTGTTTCTATTGCTGATTTGATTGTACTTGGAGGATCCGTAGGAATTGAATTAGCTGCTCAAAAAGCTGGTTACAACGTAACTGTTCCTTTTCTTTCTGGTAGAGGTGACTCTTCACAAGAACAAACAGATGTGCATTCATTTGCTCATTTAGAACCTAGAGCCGATGGTTTTAGAAACTTTGTTAAAAATAGTTCAACTATTGCTGCTGAGGAATTATTAATTGACCGTGCTAACTTACTAACTCTTTCTATTCCTGAAATGACTGTTTTAGTAGGAGGTTTAAGAGTATTAGGAGCTAATTACAACGGATCTAAGAATGGTGTTTTCACGAATAATGTGGAAACCCTTTCTAATGATTTCTTTACCAATATTCTGGATTTCTCAATTACATGGAAAGCTTCAACTTCAAACAACAAAGAATTTATTGGACGAGATCGCAAAACTGGAACCGTAAAGTTTACTGGAACTAGAGCCGATCTTATTTTTGGATCAAATAGTGAACTTAGAGCAATTGCTGAAGTTTACGGCTCTGATGATGCAAAAGAAAAATTTATCCATGACTTTATTGCTGCTTGGGTAAAAGTGATGAACTTAGATCGTTTCGACTTAAAATAACAACAAACTTATAACACAAAAAAGGTGATCAGTTTTCTTGATCACCTTTTTTATTTGTTATAAATAAAGCTTCTACTTACTAGCAAAAAGCTTGATATCATTTTCTGATACTACTTTTTCTCCTAAAATAATTAGACGCTCAATAACATTTCGCAATTCTCTAATATTCCCTGTCCAATCATATTCTTGTAATAACCTAACTGCTTCCAGTGAAAACTCCTTCTTAACCATCCCCTGCTCTCCTGCTATCTTTTTTGAAAAAAAATCTACCAACAAAGGGATATCTTCTCGTCTCTCATTCAACGCTGGAACTTTTATTAAAATTACAGCTAATCGATGATACAAATCTTCTCGAAACCTCCCCTCACTAATCTCCTTCTTTAAATCTTTATTGGTAGCAGCAACCACTCGAACGTTAACCTTGATATCTTTATCCGATCCTACTCTTGAAATTTTATTTTCTTGTAAAGCTCTTAATACTTTTGCTTGTGCTGATAAACTCATATCTCCTATTTCATCAAGGAATATCGTTCCTCCATTTGCCGCTTCAAATTTCCCAGCGCGATCCTTATTAGCTCCTGTAAAAGAACCTTTTACATGACCAAAAAGCTCACTTTCTATCAACTCTGAAGGAATAGCTGCACAATTCACCTCAATCATTGTTTTTTTAGAGCGATCTGACTTTTCATGCAACCAATGTGCTACCAACTCTTTTCCTGTTCCGTTGGGTCCTGTGATTAAGACCCTTGCATCGGTAGCTGCAACTTTTTCTATAATCTCCTTTATATGTGTAATTGCTTTGCTATTTCCAACCATTTCATAGTTTTTACCAACCTTCTTTTTGAGCCGCTTATTTTCAACCACCAATTCCTTCCTGTCTAAAGCATTGCGAACAGTATTAAGTAAGCGATTCAAATCTGGTGGTTTAGAAATATAATCAAAAGCACCTAAACGCATTGTATTTACCGCTGTATCAAGATCACCATGCCCAGAAATCATCACCATTGGAATTTCTGGTTTTATTTTCTTCGCTTTTTCTAGCACTTCTACCCCATCCATTTTAGGCATTTTTATATCACATAGCACCAAATCATAGTCTTTATCTTTTATCATTTCAATGCCAATCAAACCGTCTTCTGCTTCTTCCACTTCATAAGCATCATTTTCTTCTGAAATGATTTTTTTCAATACTCTACGGATCGCTGCTTCATCTTCTATTATTAATATCTTACTCATTTTTTAATTAATTTTAAAGGGGTATATTGAAAACTAATTTATATTATTTTTATATAAAACTATCCTTTGTATTTTATCCATTTCCAAAGGTCTTTATAGCTAGGCTTTTTACCATACATTAAAATACCTACCCTATATATTTTAGCTGCCAGCCAAACCATTATTACGAAAGTAATCAATAACAATGCCATAGATACGACTAGCTCAAACCATGATACTCCAAAAGGTACTCTCATTAACATAACAATCGGAGAGGTAAACGGAATATATGAAAAAATAACAGATATGGGGCCATGCGGATCGTTAATAACCGTTGCAAAACCAACATATACCGCTAATATTAATGGCAACATTATAGGCATCATAAATTGCTGCGTATCCGTTTCATTATCTACCGCAGCACCAACCGCTGCAAATAAAGAACTATACAACATATACCCTCCTAAGAAATAGAATACAAACAAAAAGAACATTTTTAACAACGGTAATCTAAATAGCTCTTGCAGTAGTATTTCACTCTTTCCTACAACAACCTCGTCAACCATATCTAGTGAAACAGAAGGTACTTTTCCTGCTTGCATTTCCAACATACTCATCCCCAAAAATGAGGATACAATAAAACTAGCTATTAGGAATAATATTCCCCAAATAAAAAACTGCAATAATCCTGCGGAAGCATTTCCTATAATCTTACCTAACATCAACTGAAAAGGCTTTACCGAAGAAACAATCACCTCTATAATTCTGCTTGTTTTCTCTTCTATAACACTTCTCATTACAGATGTACCGTAAATCATTACAAACATCATTAATAAATACCCTGCGAGAACACCTACCCCTATTTTCAAACCATTGATTAGTTTCGATGATTTTTCTCCCGAGAAATTAAACATTTTAATATCTGAAGACAGCTTTGAAATTTCTATTTTTTCCAAATCTATTCCAAAACTTGTTAATTTTAAATTTCTCAGTTTTTTATTAACCTTCCCTTCTAAATCTGCTATAACAGGTAAGCTTGGAGATTCCTTCGAATAAAACTCAATAGATTTCGATAATATTTCTAAACTATCTTGTTTGGGTATATAGAGTGCCCCATAATAATCTCCTTTCTCAACCTTTTCTTTGGTCTTTTCAATTCCTAAAATCGTAAAATCTTGATATTTTATTGTTTTAGAATCTTCAAAATCATCTTTAGTAAAAAGTTTAGAAGCATCTACATATAAGATTGTTTTTTCTTTTTCATCATTTTTCTTCATTAAAAAAACAACCAGAGCTCCCATGGCAATCATTAATATAGGGCTCAAAAAAGTCATCACTATAAATGATTTGTTTCTAACTTTTGCTATAAATTCTCTTTCTATAATTAACCTTAACTTTTTCATTACAGTGTATTATTTTTATGTATTGCTTGAATAAAAATATCATTAGCACTCGGTATCAGTTCTACAAAATGTTGTACTTCTCCTTTAGACGATAGATACGCTAATAACTCATTAGGCGTATCGTTTTCAGAAAGTTTTATATTCAATTTTAATGCATCATTTAACAATTTGAAATCTGCTGGTAAAACCTCAAATTTTTGTTTCAATTTCATGGCTACTTCTGTTTTATGCAACGTTTCCAAGCCTATTTGAAAAGTATTTGTTTTAAAGTTTCTTTTTATATCGTTCAACTTTCCATCTAAAATTTTATTAGACTTATGAATTAAAGCGATATTATCACACATTTCCTCAACACTTTCCATTCTATGTGTAGAAAAGATAATAGTAGCTCCTTCATCCCTTAATTGTAATATTTCTCTAGCTATTAATTGCGCATTTATAGGGTCAAAACCTGAGAAAGGTTCATCAAAAATCAATAATTTAGGCTGGTGCAATACTGTAACTATAAATTGTACTTTTTGTGCCATTCCTTTCGATAATTCTTCTATCTTCTTTCCCCACCAAGCGCCTATCTCAAACTTATCAAACCAATACTTCAATCTTTTTTTAGCCTCCGATTTACTCAATCCTTTTAGCTGTGCTAAATATAACGCTTGCTCTCCTACTTTCATTGATTTATACAATCCTCTTTCTTCCGGCAAATATCCTATCCATTCTACGTGGTGAGGTGCTAATTCTTCTCCATCTAGTATAACCCTACCACTATCTGGCATCGTTATTTGATTTATAATTCGAATCAAAGACGTTTTCCCAGCTCCATTGGGTCCTAACAAACCAAAAACATTCCCTTTTGGTATATCAATAGACACATTGTTAAGTGCTGTATAAGCTCCGTATTTTTTTACTACATTATTAATTTCTAGCAAATTACTCATCATTTCTTTTTATTAAACCTACTCCTTTTTTCATTTATCAAGCATTCTTCACAAACTTACATATTTTACCATAAGTAAAAAGAATTGTTACTCAATTTGTTACTCTGTTATACAAGATAGTTCTTACAAAAATATTTCTCTTCATTTTTTATTTAGAAAAATCCTAAACAGTAACTTTTTATTATGCACGCATAACTTTTTCAATAAATACTATGCGTGCATAATAAAATTTACTATATTTGTCTTTTATGGATAAAAACAAATCAATAGATCACCAATTGAGAGCTACTTGGCAAGCCGTTGCTAAGATGTATAATGAACAAGCATCGCAACACGGCAGTACCATGGCTATGGCTTTTGTTTTATTGAATATAGATTATGAAAACGGCACCCCTTCAACAGCTCTAGGACCTTTAATGGGCATGGAACCAACCAGTCTTTCTAGAATTTTAAAATCAATGGAAGACAAGGGTATGATTGTTAGAGAAAAAAACCCTGATGATGGTAGAAGCGTCATTATCAAACTAACGAAACACGGTAAGGAAAAGCGAGAGATATCTAAAGGATATGTATATCAATTCAATAATAAAATAAGAGAATTCATTTCTACTGAAGAGTTGGATAACTTCTTCAAAGTAACAACAACAATAAACAAACTTATTACAGACAAACTAATCTATAAAAATACTGATAATCAGTCTGTATAAAAACAAACCAATAAACAAATGACAAGAAGAATTAAAAAAGTAGCAGTAATCGGTTCTGGAATTATGGGAAGCGGTATTGCATGTCATTTTGCTAATATCGGTGTTGAAGTTCTTTTATTGGACATCGTTCCAAGAGAACTCAACGATAAAGAAAAGGCAAAAGGATTGACATTAAAAGACAAAGTTGTTCGTAATCGTTTGGTAAACGATGCTTTAACAGCTTCTTTAAAATCGAAACCATCACCTATCTATTCTAAAAAGTTTGCAGATAGAATTACTACAGGTAACATTGAAGATGATTTACATCAGATTAAAGATGTGGATTGGGTTATGGAAGTAGTAGTAGAGCGTTTAGATATCAAACAAAAAGTATTTGAACAAGTAGAAAAATATCGTACTCCTGGTACTATTATTTCTTCCAATACTTCTGGTATCCCTATCCAATTTATGAATGAGGGTAGAAGCGACGATTTTCAGAAACATTTTGCGGTAACTCACTTTTTTAACCCTCCTCGTTATTTAAAATTATTTGAAGTTGTACCTGGCCCTAACTGCAAGCAAGAAGTTACGGACTTTTTAATGGATTATGGATCTAAATTTTTAGGAAAAACTTCTGTATTAGCAAAAGATACTCCTGCATTTATCGGAAATAGAATTGGTATCTTCGGAATTCAATCATTATTCCATCAGGTAAAAGAGCTTGGATTAACAATAGAAGAAGTTGATAAATTAACAGGTCCTGTAATTGGCCGCCCTAAATCAGCTACTTTTAGAACTGTTGATGTTGTTGGATTGGATACTTTGGTACATGTTGCTAATGGTATTTATGACAACTGCCCTAACGATGAAGCTCATGACTTATTTAAGCTCCCTGACTTTATCAACACCATGATGGAAAACAAATGGTTAGGAAGTAAAACCAAACAAGGGTTTTATAAAAAATCTGTAAATGCTGAAGGTAAGAAAGAAATTTTATCTTTAGACTTAGATACGATGGAATATCGTTCTAAAAAGAGGGCTAAGTTTGCTACTTTAGAGTTAACTAAAAATATTGACAAGCCAATTGATAGATTTAAAGTACTAGTTGGCGGAAAAGATAAAGCTGGTGAATTTTACCGCAAAAATTTTGCTGCAATGTTTGCTTATGTTCAAAATAGAATCCCAGAGATTTCTGATGAACTATACAAAATTGACGATGCCATGAAAGCTGGTTTCGGATGGGAAAACGGTCCTTTTGAAATTTGGGATGCTGTTGGTGTAGAGAAAGGAATCGAATTAATGAAAGCTGAAGGAAAAGAGCCTGCTGCTTGGATCACTGAAATGGTAACTAAAGGAGAAACTTCTTTTTACACCGTTAAAGAAGGGGCTACCTACTATTATGACGTTACCACGAAAGGGCACCTAAAAAAACCTGGACAAGATTCATTTATTATTCTAGATAATATTCGTAAAACTAAAGAAGTATTCAAAAACTCTGGTGTGGTTATCGAAGATTTAGGAGACGGTATCTTAAATTGTGAATTCCAATCTAAAATGAACACGATTGGTGCCGATGTTTTAGCTGGACTGAACAAAGCTGTGGATTTAGCTGAAAAGGATTTTCAAGGATTAGTTATTGGAAACCAAGGAGCAAATTTCTCGGTAGGTGCTAACATTGGTATGATATTCATGATGGCTGTTGAGCAAGAATATGATGAATTAAACATGGCCATCAAATATTTCCAAGATACAATGATGCGTATGCGTTACTCGGCTATTCCTACAGTTGCAGCGCCTCATGGAATGACTTTAGGTGGTGGTTGTGAGTTGTCTTTACATGCTGACAAAGTTGTTGCTGCAGCTGAAACCTATATGGGATTAGTAGAGTTTGGAGTTGGAGTTATTCCTGGTGGAGGTGGTTCCAAAGAAATGGCTTTACGTGCTTCTGATACGTTCCGTAAAGGAGATGTTCAATTAAACGTATTGCAAGAATATTTCTTAACTATTGGTATGGCTAAAGTTGGAACTTCTGCTTATGAAGCTTATGATTTAGGCTTATTACAACAAGGAAAAGATATTGTTGTTGTAAATAAAGACCGACAAATAGCTGAAGCTAAGAAACATGCATTATTAATGGCCGAAGCTGGATATACACAACCAGCTGCTCGTAAAGATGTACTCGTTCTTGGTAAACAAGCATTAGGAGCGTTTATGGTTGCTACTGACTCTATGCAAGCAAGTAGATTTATTTCTGAACACGATCAGAAAATTGCTAACAAACTAGCCTATGTAATGGCTGGTGGAGATTTATCAGAACCTACAAAAGTTTCTGAACAGTATTTATTAAATCTTGAACGTGAAGCCTTCTTAAGTTTAGCTACAGAACGCAAAACATTAGAGCGTATTCAACACATGTTAAAAACTGGTAAACCATTAAGAAACTAAAAGATGAAAACAGCATATATAGTAAAAGGATATAGAACCGCCGTAGGTAAGTCTAAAAAAGGTGCGTTCAGATTTAAAAGAGCTGATGAGTTAGCTGCCGAAACCATCGAGTATATGATGAAGCAGTTGCCTGAATTTGATAAAAAACGAATTGATGATGTAATTGTTGGTAATGCGATGCCTGAAGGCTCTCAAGGGTTAAACATGGCGCGTTTAATTTCACTAATGGGACTAAAAACGGAGGATGTTCCTGGAGTTACCGTAAATCGCTTCTGCTCTTCAGGGTTAGAAACTATTGGAATGGCTGTGGCTAAAATACAATCTGGTATGGCTGATTGTATTATTGCTGGTGGTGCTGAAAGTATGAGTTCTGTACCCATGACTGGTTTTAAACCTGAATTAAATTACGATACTGTTGCCGCTGGTCATGCTGATTATTATTGGGGAATGGGAAATACCGCTGAAGAAGTGGCTCAAAAGTTTAATATTTCTCGTAAAGATCAAGATGAATTTGCTTTAAATTCTCATTTAAAAGCTTTAAAAGCGCAAGAAGAAAATCGTTTCCAAGATCAAATTGTTCCGATAGAAGTTGAAGAAACGTATATTGATGCCAAAGGAAAAAGAGCTACAAGAAAATATACTGTAACAAAAGATGAAGGACCTCGTAAAGGGTCTAACATAGCTGGATTAGAGCGTTTGCGACCTGTGTTTGCTCAAGGAGGAAGCGTTACTGCTGGAAATTCATCGCAAACAAGTGATGGAGCTGCTTTTGTTATGGTTATGAGCGAAGAGATGGTGAAGGAATTAAACCTTAAGCCAATTGCTCGTATGGTTAGTTATGCGGCGGCTGGTGTACCTCCAAGAATTATGGGTATCGGACCTGTTGCTGCTATTCCTAAAGCATTAAAGCAAGCGGGATTAAAACAAGAAGATATCAGTTTAATTGAATTAAATGAAGCTTTTGCTTCTCAATCATTAGCTGTAATACGTGAATTAGGATTGAATGCCGACATCATCAACGTAAATGGTGGAGCTATTGCGTTAGGGCACCCATTGGGTTGTACTGGAGCTAAGCTTTCAGTTCAATTATTTGACGAAATGCGTAAGCGTAATATGCAAGGAAAATACGGAATGGTTACCATGTGTGTAGGTACAGGACAAGGAGCTGCTGGTATTTTTGAATTCTTAAACTAATAACAAAATCAACAAAAAAATGGAAACTTTAAATAAAGATTTACTAAGAGGTGGTCAGTTTCTTGTTAAAGAAACAAAATGTGAAGATGTATTTACACCTGAAGACTTTTCAGAAGAACAAAATATGATGAAAGAAGCGGTTCGAGAATTTAATGACCGCGAAATCATCCCTCATAAAACTCGTTTCGAAGCTAAAGACTATGCTTTAACAGAAGAAACAATGCGTAAAGCTGGTGAGTTAGGCTTTTTAGGAGTAGCTGTTCCTGAAGCTTATGGTGGTTTAGGAATGGGGTTCGTTTCTACCATGTTAACTTGTGATTATATTTCAAGTGGAACGGGATCTTTTAGTACTGCTTTTGGTGCGCACACTGGTATTGGTACAATGCCTATTACTTTATATGGAACAGAAGAGCAAAAACAAAAATTTGTTCCTGCTTTAGCAATGGGTGAGCGTTTTGGTGCATACTGTTTAACGGAGCCAGGTGCAGGATCTGATGCTAACTCTGGAAAAACTACTGCTGAGCTAACTGAAGATGGAAAACACTATAAAATCAATGGGCAAAAAATGTGGATTTCAAATGCAGGTTTTGCTGAAATTTTCATTGTGTTTGCTCGTATCGGTGATGACAAAAACATTACTGGTTTTATTTTAGAATATGACAAAAACAATCCTAATGGAGTAACTCTTGGTGAAGAAGAGCATAAATTAGGTATTCGCGCTTCTTCTACTCGTCAAGTATTTTTTAATGATACTTTAGTTCCTGTAGAAAACATGCTATCTGTTCGTGGAGGCGGATTTAAAATTGCAATGAATGCTTTAAATGTAGGACGTATCAAATTAGCGGCTGCTTGTTTAGATTCTCAAAGAAGAGTAATTACTGAAGCTGTAAAATATGCAACTGAACGTAAACAATTTAAAACTCCAATTGCAGAGTTCGGAGCTATCAAATCTAAACTAGCTGAAATGGCTACAAATGCTTATGTAGGTGAATCAGCTTCATATAGAGCTGCTAAAAACATTGAAGATAGGATTGCGATTCGTGAAGCGGAAGGAAATACACATCAAGAAGCGGAATTAAAAGGTGTAGAAGAATATGCTATTGAGTGTTCTATTTTAAAAGTAGCTGTTTCTGAAGATGTTCAAGCATGTGCTGATGAAGGTATCCAAATTTTTGGAGGAATGGGATTCTCGGAAGAAACTCCTATGGAATCAGCTTGGAGAGATGCTCGTATTGCTCGTATTTATGAAGGTACTAATGAAATTAACAGAATGCTATCTGTAGGAATGCTTGTTAAAAAAGCGATGAAAGGACACGTTGATTTATTAAATCCTGCAATGAAAGTTGGCGAAGAGTTATTAGGAATTCCTTCTTTTGACACACCTGATTATTCTGAATTATTCGCTGAAGAAAAAGAAATTATTGCGAAGCTAAAAAAAGTGTTCTTAATGGTTGCTGGTGCTGCTATCCAAAAATTTGGAACAGAATTAGAAAAACACCAACAATTATTGAATGCTGCTTCTAATATTTTGATTGAGACCTATATGGCTGAATCAGCTATTTTAAGAACTGAAAAGAATGCTAAACGTTTCGGTGAGGATTCTCAAAAAGAGCAAATAGCAATGTCGCAATTGTACTTATATAATGCAGTAGATATCATCATTAAGAATGCTAAAGAAGGAATTGTTTCTTTTGCGGAAGGTGATGAGCAACGCATGATGTTAATGGGATTAAAGCGTTTTACTAAATATGTAAACCAACCTAATGTAGTTGCATTGCGCAATACTATTGCTGAAAAATTAACAGCAGAAAACAAATATTGTTTCTAAAAATATATAGCTCATTAGAGCTTTAAAATTTTCTATAACTCTTATATAGGTTTTAGAATTTAGTTGTTTGTTTAAAAAGATCGTTAAAATTATTTTAACGGTCTTTTTTGTTTTACTTATCTTTTTTAAGAATAAAGTTTTCTCTTACTTAAAAATAAGTTTTTAAGTAGTTTTTCGACTAAGAAAAGAGGCTTCCTTCAAATTATTAATTAACGTATATTGCAGCCCTATTTAAACGCGATTATAATGCAAGAGAATAAGATATTAAAACATATAAAATTAGTCTTAAAAAACATGCCCGCTGGATGGCTGACTACAACAACTCATCGACTAGATATATATAACGAGAGTTTGGCTAAAACTGAATTTTTAGAACAGTTTGAAAAGTTATTTATTGCTAATGATTCTGATATGGTTGCATTGAATGAATTACCTACCGCCTATGATTATATTAGGTTAGGACATCCTTTATCATGTGTTTTGGAATGGACTTTTGCCAAATTACATGGGATAAGCCCTAAAAATATCATAAGCTTCGACTCTAAAATTATTCCCATATTAGCTATTTTAAGAAAAAATTTATTAGCACATAAAAACACACAAATTTTATACACAGAAGAATTGCCTAATTATTTTGATATCGAAGTAATAAAGCGCATTTACGGCTATAATTTTGAGCTAAAGAAAATCAAGAACACAAAGGAAGTTCCTCATTTCGAGGGAAGCACTATTCTTATTACTAAAGCATCTAAGATCAATGCTATTGATCTTAGCCCAGAAATAGATTTCTTTATCCATCTATATGAAAACCTCGGTAGTATTCTTATCATAAAAGAAAACAACAACCAATCTTACATATCTGATATTCAACACGTAAGAAGAAGAGAAACCGTTGCTATGACCCCTGCTAATTGCTTGAAAGCTTTAGAGATACTTATTGAAAATACTTTCCTTGAGGAAACTATAAAAAAACAAGATAATGCTCATAAAAAATCTGTATTAAAATCGATCCAAGATATTACAGGTACAGCGTCAAAGCCACTAGTAGCTTCTAGTGGGTTATCCATTCAATATGCTATCTTAATGGGATTGGTTCATGACGCTTTAGAAAACCACAAAGGGAAAAACATTGAAATCATTGTACCTCCTAATTGCTATGGAGGCACCAATGATCAAGCAAGACGTATAGCTGCTTGTATTCACAATGTAACAATTGTTGATTTACCTGTAGATGGAGATCATGATATGGTTCAAAGCATTGAAATCGTTTTGGATCAAGCGGCTAACAAAAATACAATTCCTTATATAATTGCTGAAATCCCTACAAACCCTCGTGTAGAAGTTCCTAATCTTACAACTCTAAGGAATACTCTAAGTAAAAAACGTGAAACTCCTAACGGAGAAATAGCAGTACCTCCCGTTTTTATATTAGATCAAACTTTTTGCCCTAATGTTCGCTTTTTAGAAGCCAATGGAATCTTGTCATCTATTAAAACTATATCATTTGCAAGTGGATCAAAGTTTCCTAGCGGAGGTAAATGTACTGCTGGATACTGCGTGAGTAATAAAATTGGGCTTTCTCTTATGGAAAAAATAGGATTTCATTTAAGACTTTGCGATAATGAAGCTACTCCCTTCCAATACAAAATATTAGCAGAGCAATTGCCTAGTATGAACCAACGAATCACACAAGCTTATCTTAATACACGTGATTTTGTTAACTTTATTCAAAAAGAATTGCCTAAAGCTAAAATCAATTTTGTATCGGAAGCTCTTGCTCAACAAGGTTTTACTCCTTCTGTTTTTTCGTTAGACCTTCCTACAAGAGGAAATACTGATGAAGAAAGAGAAACTCATAAAAGGATGCTAAATCATCAATTAATCAATTTAATGATTTCAGAAATACCTAATGAAAGTAAATATTGTGTTAGTTACGGGCAGCTAAAAGGTTGTTATTGGACCATTCCTGCAACTTCTACCCAAGGAACAACTAAAGAAGGAGACAAAGATTATATTGCTAGAGTAGCACTTTCTCCAAATATGAATTTAGGTCGTCATAAAGAAGTATTCCTTAAATTTATCCAAACTTATCTCTAATTAAAAAAAGAGGCTTACAATAAATTATAAGCCTCTTTTTTTATGCATTCGAATAGTGCTATTTTATTCTAAAGCTCCTAAATAACGTTCCGCATCTAAAGCCGCCATACAACCAGTGCCTGCTGCCGTTACCGCTTGGCGATATTCTTTATCTTGTACATCGCCTGCTGCAAAAACTCCTGGTATATTTGTTTTTGTTGATTTTCCTTTAGTAATTAAATACCCTGTTTCATCCATATCTAAAATCCCTTTAAAGATGTCTGTATTAGGTTTATGCCCTATCGCTATAAAGACACCTGTAACAGAGATTTCATGTTTTTCTCCTGTTTGGTTATTAACAACTCTTACGCCATCTACTACACTCTCTCCAATAACCTCATCCAACTCCGTATTATACAATACCTCTATATTGGCTGTTTTAGCCACCCTATGCTGCATTGCTTTTGACGCTCTCATATAGTCCTTACGAACCAACATGGTAACTTTATTACATATATTAGCTAAATAAGTAGCTTCTTCAGCCGCAGTATCTCCCGCTCCAACAACAATAACATCTTGCCCTTTATAAAAGAAACCGTCACAAGTTGCACATGCAGATACTCCTCCTCCAATTAAACGTTGCTCACTCTCTAAACCTAAATATTTTGCCGTTGCTCCTGTAGAGATAATTACTGTTTCAGCTTCTATTTCCTTTTCTCCATCAACCACTACCTTATGAATACCTCCTTCATTTTTAGAAAACTCTACCTTAGTTACCATTCCAAAACGAACTTCTGTACCAAAACGTTCTGCTTGCTTCTGCAAATCATTCATCATAGCTGTACCATCAGTTCCGTTTGCATAACCTGGAAAATTATCAACCTCTGTAGTAGTAGTCAATTGCCCTCCCATTTGCATTCCTGTGTACATTACAGGCTTCATATCTGCTCTTGCTGCATAAATTGCTGCTGTGTATCCTGCAGGACCTGAACCTATAATTAAATTTTTAATTCTTTCTACTGTTTGAGACATTCTCTTAATATATAATATGTTAACAATTACTATTTTACTTTATCAATTACAAATGTAATGTTTTTAAAATATTTCTTAAAATTTAGACGTTAAAGATAAAATTCCTTACATTTAAATACTACGATAATCTATTACCTAAAAACCTATCCTTATCATATACAAACACTTAACTTCATTTAACTAAAAAAATATTTTTTTTTCACTCTTATTCAAAATAAAACACATATATTTGCACTCGGATTTAACAAAAATTCATTTTTTTTAAACGTATTCTTGTTAAAATTCGGGGTGTAGCGTAGCCCGGTTATCGCGCCGCGTTTGGGACGCGGAGGTCGCAGGTTCGAATCCTGCCACCCCGACTTAAAACCTTAATAATTTTTATAAAATTATTAAGGTTTTTTATTTTACTGCTATAATGATCAATCCCAAAAGTTATGGTTGAGTAAAAATTTGTGTTCCTACAGAGGATGTATGCTACATTTCTTACCCCTCTGAGTTCTGCCCTCAAAACTTTAATTTTGATATTAAAAGATGCTCTTGATACGTTTGCGCTACGGTTATCAAAATAGTTGAGCATTATTGATCCTCAAACCAATAGAATTTGGACAGCATCTCATAAACTATATAAGTTTTAAAATGTCTGAATTCAATTCAACCGAGGTGTTTTACTGAATTATTACAATGAATTCTTAGTCCTAGTAAAATCATTTTCATTTTTGGTGTAATATTACTACCCCAGAACACTTATTATCAAACAATTATAAACTAATTAAAACAAAAAATAATATCACATAGTGCGTTATCCTCTTACGTTTCTGTTATGTTTGTTTCACAAACTCCATAGCAAAACTATCAATGCTATAAAATCTAAGAAAAATATATTTAGATTCCTTATATTTAAACCACAAAATATTGCAATGAAAAAAGTTAAATTATCTTCTTTCCTACATAGAAATAGAGAGCAAATAGCCATTTCCTTTGGCTATGATGATGAAGTAAGAATACATATAAAAAAATTACCCAATGTAAAATGGAGCCAAACTCATAAAACTTTTTACATCCCTTTAACTTCAAAAAATAAACAAGAGCTATTTCTGCACTTAAGAGCAAAGAATTGGTTTGTAGATTATGACCAACTCAAAATAAATAAAAAACATAAAGTAGATATAATTAACTCTATAAAGCTTCCAGTATTAACAGTACATCAAAGATTAGATCTTGAGAAATTTAAAAAATGGCTACAACAAAAAAGGCTGAGTCAAAATACAGTTAACACTTACGCCGAAGTGACTACATTTTTTATTAGATACTGCTTGTTAAAAAATACAACAGATTATTCTGTCAGATTAATCGAATCCTTTAATTATGATTTTATTGTAAGAGAAAAGAAATCTATATCCTACCAAAACCAATGTATTAACGGAATCAAAAAGTATTTAGAATATAAGGGGATAGAAATAGACACATTAAACTTACAACGTCCGAAAAAGGAAAAACGATTACCAATGGTTCTAAGTTTAGAAGAAGTAAAACAACTCTTAGATGCTACTCATAATTTAAAGCATAAAACTTTATTGAGCTTGATCTATTCTGCTGGCCTAAGAACAGGAGAAGCTATTAATTTAAAAATCAGCGATATAGATAGTAAAAGAATGCTCATTCATATAAAAGGTGCTAAAGGTAAAAAAGATAGATACACTTTGCTTTCGCCATCTTTCTTAGAATTACTAAGAGCATATTATAAAACTTATAAACCAAAAAAATATTTATTTGAAGGGCAAGTTAAAGAGCAATATAGTAGCACGAGTGCACAAAAAATATTAAAAAATGCTGCGAATAAAATTGGATTGAAAAAACCTATCACTCTTCATACCTTAAGGCATAGTTTTGCGACACATCTATTAGAAAACGGAACAGATATTAGATATATTCAAGAACTATTAGGTCATAACAGTCCTAAGACTACAATGATTTATACTCATGTAACTGAAACAAGTATTAGAAAAATTAAAAATCCATTTGATAATTTATAAAATATGACTAAATTGTGACTACCTAAGAATTTTTAACTTTTTATTGTGAAAGCTAAGAAACATAAAAATAACCTAAACTTCTGCATAGCCAGCCAAATTGGATGTATAAAAGGAAAAAAGTTCTGTATATAAACAAGTTGGGCGTAATTAGAGAAACCTTTGAAATTTAATGAAAGATTGGGAAAAATACGAAATACAGATATTTGAAAAATTAGATGAATTATTCCCAAATTCAGATATTAAAAAAGACCAAAGAATTATTGGTCGCTATTCGGAACGAAGTCGGCAAATAGATATTTTAGTTAAGTCACAATCAATAGGTCGGGAATTACTAATAGTAATTGACTGCAAAAAATTTAGTAAAAAAATAGACATTAAAACCGTAGAGTCTTTCATTGGATTTTCAGAAGATGTTGGAGCACATATTGGTATAATGATTACTAATGTGGGTTATACGAAAAGTGCTGAAAAAAGAGCTAAAAATCACCACAAGGATATTCAATTAGATGTAGTTAAATTCATTGATTTCGAGGATTACGAATTTTCGTTTGATATTTGTTCTTTATGTGACAAAGATGATGGAATTTCGAGAGGAATTATAAAATGGGACAACCCATTACCCGTAGTTGAAAACGGAAAAGTAACGTTAATCAATTTAGGTAGTTGCTCCTATTGTTCAGAATCATACGTTAAATGTCAAGGATGCGGTCAAATGATTCATTTAGGAGTAGATATTGAGGAAACTGAATGTTTGTGTGAGTATACTTATGGAATTGAATCAGAATATGTTGGAAACGGATTAACAGAAGAACGTCTTAGAATTAGAAATAAAAATGATAAGCCACCTGAATTTATTGACCCAAATCAGACTAATTTATTCGAATAAAAAATAGGACAAAATTTTTAGGGACATATGGAAAATATAGTAAATCTAATTACAGTTTAAGTAACTCATCAATTGAAATTTCTAATCCATCTGCAATTTTTATTAAAGTAAGTAAGCGAGGATTTGTTCTACCTTTTTCAATCATATAAAGTTGAGTTCTACCAATATCACAATCAAAAGCAAATGACTTTTGGTCAATCTCTTTTTCTTCTCTTAATCGCTTGATTTTAGCACCTAACTTTTGGAAATATTTTGATTCTTTAGTGTTCACTATACCGAATTTCGATAAATTATTTATATATTGTGTTCGGAATAACGAACAAATACTTAATGAGCCAATTTAGAAAGCTAAAAATATATCAAAAACACCAACCTCGGGAATGGAAATATATTGCTGTTCCAGAAATTCGACTTGAGGGAAAATGGTTGAAAGAACTCGGATTTGAAATCGGAAAAGAAATTGAAATTAAACAGCAAAAAAATAAACTGACTATTACGCTGACCGACAAAAAGGAAGAAAAGTAACTACGCCCAACACTCTGTATAATTAATTGCTTGCTTTTCGCTTACTTACGAAAATCATTTCGGACTTTCTTGGTTAGTTTTTTATTTATTAAATTAGCTCCTTAACCAACAGCAACTAATCATACAGCTAAACGTTGTGGTGCATTTGAGAAAACCTTAAATTACATTGAAAAATCATAAAACAACTGACTGATTTTTAAATATAAAAAATATGATTGGAGTCGCATTTCTTTTTATAATTTTCGGAATTTTAATAAAATACGGGAAAATCTATTGGCTGATTGCTGGATATAATACGATCCCAAAAGAACAAAAAGATAAATACAATATTGGAGGAATAGCGAATGTGTTTCGTAACGTGATGTTTGGAATGGCTTTTATTATTTTTTCTGGATATTTGATTGCTAAATGGAAGGATAATTCGAATATTCAAAATTATGCTTTTGGGATTTCAATACTTATTGGAATACCATACCTATTGCTTGAATCTAATTCTAAAAAGTATAAAAAAATCAAGAAAAAACAGATTGAATTACTAAATAAAATTAGAACCAATAATAATAAAAACGACACCACAACAAGGGCTATAAGTACTTGCTACTTCCCCACTACTTATGAAAATCCTCGCGGATTTTCAATCCTAAGTTTTTTCTTAGAAAATTTATGCCTAAATTCACGCAAAAACTAATAGCCGAGAACGTTAGCCACAAGCTCTGAAAAGCCAACACGCAGTCAAGCACATTTTATTTTGCTCGTGCCTCACAAAATAAAAAGAGCTTGCCTTTTCCCACCACTCACTCATACGGAATGATAATTTTTATACTCATTTAGTGAGTATATTGAAAATGTTATTTACTTTAGTGGACTGAATTAAAAAAATTCAAAATGAACCGAATAAAAGAGGTTTTAGAACAAAAAGGAATAAAACAAATCTGGTTGGCTGAAAAATTGGGAAAGAGTTACAATATGGTTCACTCTTACGCTCAAAACAAAAGACAACCTAGATTAGAAGTTCTAATGGACATTGCTAATATTTTAGATGTGGACGTGAAAGAATTGATAATCTCAAATAAAGAAAACTAATGGACTTGATTGAACAAGGAATAGAAAAAGGACTTATCAGGTTTGATGAGGATAGAAAAAACATTTACTACATACACCAAGACGACAAGCGTAGAAATTACAACAATCCCGAAGAAAAAGTACAAGCAGAAGCATACTTAAAACTCGTTTTAAACTACGGTTATTCTACTGAAAGAATAGTGCAATTTAAATCTGTAACAATGGGAGCTTCTGTAAAAGAAGTAGATATTGTAGTTTACAATGATGATGAATGTACACAACCACACATTGTTGTTGAATGTAAGAAAGAAGATGTTTCTGAATTAGAATTTGAACAAGCTATTAAACAAGGTGCAAGCTACGCATATGCACTATCTGGAACCGTAAAATATCTTTGGGTAACTTCTAAAATTAAAAACGAATCGTTTCTAATTGATAAAGAAAGTGATGAAAGACAAACTATTCCAGATATCCCAAGATATGGAATTACAGAAATACAAAAATACAAATACGCTAAAGGCGGTAGAATTGGAAGTGAAGAAGCAACTGACGAGATAAAGAAAAAGTTTTTTGAACTAGAAGAAATTAGCGAAGAAGATTTAACAAAAGCATTTAAATCTGCTCACAATTCACTTTGGGCTGGTGGAGAGTTAAATCCCTCAGAAGCATTCGATGAATTAGATAAATTAATTTTCTGCAAAATATGGGATGAACGAAAAGACAGAAGAAACGGAGACCCTTACGACTTTCAAGTTTTTAGTGAACCTATTCCAAAAAACGCAAGTAAAGAGCAAAAACTAAAAATTGAAGAAAAAATAACCAATGATTTATATAAACGTGTAGTTGATTTATACGCAATTGGTAAAAAAGAAGACCCAGAAGTTTTTAAAGACAATATTCGATTATCTGCACCAAAAGTAAAAACCGTAGTTTCTTATTTGGAATCTATAAATTTAGGCGATACAGATTTAGATAGTAAAGGTCGTGCATTTGAAGTTTTTATGGGTAGTTACTTCAGAGGGGATTTTGGGCAATATTTTACACCAAGACCTATTGTGAAATTCATAGTAAATTCTTTGTCAATAAATAACAAATCCAAAGTTTTAGACACTTCTTGTGGTAGTGGCGGTTTCTTACTATACGCTTTAGACAAAGTAAGAAAACAAGCCGATAAAATGGCAGAAGAAGGCTATTTTGATAAAAACACACCTGCTGGACACGCAAAATGGCACAAACATTGGCACGATTTCGCTTCAACAAACCTTTTTGGAATTGAAATAAATGAACAAATTGCTAGAACTGCCAAAATGAATATGATTATTCACGATGACGGTCATACAAATGTAATTTCCTCAGATGGTTTGGTACGTGCAGATGTTATACAAGAAAACACCGACAATAAAGGTTTTGAATACGGTACTTTCGATTATATAATTACCAATCCACCATTTGGTAGTTCGGTAAAACAAACCGAAAAAGCATATTTAAACCAATACAACCTAGGGAACAAAGATGTAAGTTGGTTGGATACAAAAAACTCAGCAGTTAAAGGTCGTGCCAATCAAAGTACAGAAGTTTTATTTATTGAACAATGTCATAATTTTTTAGCAGAAAACGGTTTTTTAGCGGTTGTAATTCCTGATGGAATTTTAACCAACAGTAGTTTACAATATGTACGAGATAATATTGAAGAATGGTATAAAATAATTGCAGTTGTATCTATGCCACAAACTGCTTTTGCACATACTGGTGCAGGTGTAAAAAGTTCCGTATTGTTTTTGCGTAAATGGCCAAAAGCAATTACTGAAAAATATCAAACACTAAAAGCAGATTTACAAACTCAGATTAAAACAGAGAACAAGTATTTGGCAGAAGTTGCACGAATAGAAAAAGAAAAGAAAGCAACTATAAAAAACCATACTGGTTTTGAGAACACAACTGGAGTTGAGGATAAAAAACTGCTAGAAAAAACCGAATTATTTTTGTCTTGGAAAAAAGAAACTGGGGAAGGTTTTAACCAACAGATTAATGATTTGAAAGAAGATTTGGCGGATAAGTACTTATCTTTAAAACAAGAAAAGCTAGACGATTACCCAATACTTATGGCAATTGCAGAGGATATTGGCTATGATGCAACTGGGAAAGAAACTGGAAACAACGAATTAGAAGTCATTGAGTCGGAACTTAAACGATTTATAGCAGAAACTAATAAAAACTAAGAGCTATGAATGGATTTAAACTAAATACGCAAAATGATAATATTTTTATTATCAATCTTTCTGAAATTGAAAAGAGATTGGACCCTAATCCTTACCATATAGAAAGATTAGCTGAAATTGAAAAACTTCAGAAATTAGATTGTAAAAAATTAAAATCTGTTGTTATTCCTTCAAAATCTCAAACAGGCTCAATTAGAGAAAATGACATCTACATTGGATTAGAAAATATAAAAAGTAATACAGGCGAATACATAAAAACAAAAGAAAAAGAATCTATAAGCTCTGCAAACATTTTTAAGAGTGGACAAATACTATTTCCAAAATTACGTCCATATTTAAACAAAGTGTTTCTAGCAGAATTTGATGGTATTTGCTCTACTGAATTTCACGTTTTTAATGCTAAGAATATCAATGCTGAATATCTAGCAATATATTTACGTTCGTCTTTTGTAGTAAACCAGACAAAGCATTTAATGACTGGTAATACATTACCTAGATTACAGACTGACGATATAAATAACATTCCTGTTCCCATAATTTCGGATGAGCTTCAACAGCAAATAGTTAATTTATATAATGAAGAGTTTGAGAAAAAACAACAAAAAGAAAAGGAAGCTAAAGACTTACTAGCAAGTATTGATGGTTATTTATTAGATGAATTATGTATTGAATTACCAGAAAAAGACAATTCACTTGAAAATAGGATTTTTACTGCTTCAATAAGCGAAATTAGTGGTGGTCGTTTTGACCCTAAACTTTATGACAACTTTACAAGTGCATTAAGGTTATCAATTAAAGAAAACAAATACAAATCAGATAACTTAAGACTTAAAGACTTATTGACACAAAGTTTTGCAGGTAGTTGGGGTGAAGATGAACTAAAATTCTCTGAAGATGAAAATTATAAAAAATGTCTTGTAATTCGAGCAACTGAATTTGATAATAAATATAATCTAGATGTAGATAATTCCAGAGTAAAATATAGGTTAATCCCAAGGAAGAAATTACAAACTTTAGATATTCAGACTAACGATTTATTAATTGAAAAATCGGGAGGTAGTCCAGACCAGCCCGTTGGTAGAATTTCAATAGTCACCGAAGAGATGATAAATAATCATTCTCTTTGTTATAGTAATTTTATTCATAAAATTAGAATTGACACAGATATTTGTAATCCGATTTATCTCTTCAACTATCTTAAAACTGTTCATAATATTAAATTGACAGATGCGATGCAAAGTCAAACGAATGGAATTAGAAACTTGATAATGTCAAATTATTTTAACCAAACTATTCCGATTCCGCCAAAAGAAAAACAAACTGAAATTGCAAGTCATATTACAGACTTAAGAAATCAAGCAAAACAATTAGAATTAGATGCTGACCAAATAATGACAGAAGCAAAAGCCGAAGTTGAAAATATAATTTTAGGATAATGAGTATAGTTAAGGTACAAATAAACCATACTAAGAACCTAAACAAAGAGGTTTTGGCTTCTCATTTATATGATTTAATTGGAGAAGAATACAATTTAAACGAAGATGATGTAGAAGATTATTTTGAGATTGAAAACGTGTACAAATTGCCGAATGATAGTTTTATTAGCATTTTCATAATTGACTTTCCAGCCTTAGAACACAACAGAGATTTTCAACCAAAAGATACTGTAAAGTCCTATTTAGATACAATAAACAGATTAGAAGAAGTAATTGGTTTAGTAAAACTGCAAGATGATTTTTTACAAAAAGTTGCAATTCAATATTTCAATAAGCTCTTTGCTATAGAAATGGAATTGAGAAATGTATTAACCTACATTTTAACCTATGATGAAAAGTCCATAGAAAAAGGGGTTTTTAAAGATTTTGGAATACAATTAGCAGAATCATATAAAGACAATGAAGTAAACGACAATTACGAAAATGGTTTGTATTATATTCTTTTCAATCATTACGCAAGTTTTGGAGAGCCAAAAAGATTAAAAGCAGAACAAGTTTCTGAAATTTTACAAGATGTAAGTTTATCTGATTTTCAAGAATTTAAAGACAGACTTCAAAAAAGGTATATTACAGAAGAAAGGCATACAGAGTTCTTGTTTTCAATTAAACTAAAACTAAAACCTTTAGAAGAGATTCGTAATTCTGTTATGCATATTCGTAATCTTTCAAATACAAAAATGTCAAACTTTGATAAAGCAGTAAATGATTTTGGAACTGACAAAGGTGTACAAAGTTTAATAACCGATTTCTGGACAGCCGAAAATGAAGAATTAAAAGAGCAAACTTGGTTGTCATTAGCAGAAAAAGAAGTTGAAAAATTTCAATTAAGAAAAGAAGGAGAAATTTGGCTTGTAGATGTGAATTATGGAACATTTATTTTAAAAAATGACATAGACGAATTTGAAGATATGGATGAAGTGAAAAATTACATTTATGAAGAACTAAAAGATTCGGTTGAAATAAATGATTTTGAACCAGATTGCAAAGAACAAATAGATACTTGGGTAGACGAAAAATTAATGATTGCGGAATAGCCAACGCCAGTTCAAGCACATTTAAAGTTTGCTCGTGCCTCACAAATTTAAAAGAGCTTAAACGCCAACGCTAGCAAGTTTGCGGAATAAAGCCAGTGGCTAACAACGTGTATAAAACATAGCTATTATAGGCTTTTCGAGAGGTTTTTGTATATTTACAAAGTACGCCAAATTTTTTATTTGGTTATATTTATAAAAGAAAATTAAACATAAAAACAAAAAATTCGGCTCGTGCTAAATCTGAAAAGTTAGCGTTTATTTATACGCTACGTTTCATACACAAGACCGTTGTGGTGCATTTGAGAAAACCCTAAATTACATTGAAAAATCATAAAACAACTGACTGATTTTTAAATATAAAAAATATGATTGGAGTCGCAATTCTTTTTATAATTTTCGGAATTTTAATAAAATACGGGAAAATGTATTGGCTGATCGCGGGATATAATACCATCCCGAAAGAACAAAAAGATAAATACAATATTGGAGAAATAGCGAATGTGTTTCGTAACGTGATGTTTGGAATGGCTTTTATTATTTTTTCTGGATATTTGATTGCTAAATGGAAGGATAATTCGAATATTCAAAATTATGCTTTTGGGATTTCAATACTTATTGGAATACCATACCTTCTGCTTGAATCTAATTCTAAAAAGTATAAAAAAAATCAAGAAAAAACTGATTGAATTACTAAATAAAACTAGAACCAATAATAATAAAAACGACACCACAACAAGGGCTATAAGTACTTGCTACTTCCCCACTACTTATGAAAATCCTCGCGGATTTTCAATCCTAGGTTTTTTCTTAGAAAATTTATGCCTAAATTCACGCAAAAACTAATAGCCGAGAACGTTGTGCAACATTAAAAACAGACCTTGGAAAAGTATTTAAAAGCCATATTTGATTTAACAAAACTACCGACAAAATTTTTCTTTCTTTTATCGGTGGTTTCAGGATTTATACTATTTGTTGACCAGAGTTTTTTGAATGAAAAACTCTTTCTTGATAATGCAAAAGAAAAATATGGATGGATTTTAGGAATTGTTTTCATCCTTTCAACTGGACTTGTTTTAGTAAATTTTGTGATTTGGATTTTCAAATCAATTCAACGGAAAATTTTACTAAAAAAATGGAAAAAGAAATTTACAGAAAGAGTAAAAAACTTGGATAGGTTTGAGAAATCCATACTAAGAGAATTCATCTTAATCGGACAAAAATCAATTGATATGCCTATAGACAATTCTTCTGTTTCAGGGTTATTAGACAAAGGTATTTTAGTAATGAACAGACAATTTGGTAACAGCTCAATTATGCACGGAATGAAAACATCATTGAGTATTAACGAATCTGTAATGGAAATACTTGAACTTAAAGACATTGATTTAAGTGACCCACCAACAGAAAAAGAAATTGAATTTGCAAAAAATAATCGTCCAGAATGGACAAATAAATGGTATTAAAATATGGCTACAACAACAGACTTTCAAGAATGGTTAGACAATCTTGATGAAACAAGTATCGAAGAAATTTATTGCTTATATGAAAGCATAGTCGGAGTTACTCAAATGGGCGGATTTAGTTGCTCACAGAATAATGGTAGATTATTTATTAAAACCGACCAAAATGACTCAACATTAATGCTTGCAAGTGGAAAAGCAGTTAAAGCCTTTTTAGATAAGCTGGATAGCGAATATGGAGGTGATTTCGGTTGGGTTGGCGGATATTATGAATTTGTCCGAGCTATGGAAAAAGATGATTAAAAATAACGTTGCACAACAATGGCTATAAGTAATTGCTTGTTCTCGGCTACTTTGGAAATTCCTTCGGAATTTCCGCCGTTAGTTTGTACTTGCGGAATTTATTGCTAAATTCACGCAACTACTCATAGCCGAGACCGTTGTGGTGCATTTGAGAAAACCTTAAATTACATTGAAAAATCATAAAACAACTGACTGATTTTTAAATATAAAAAATATGATTGGAGTCGCATTTCTTTTTATAATTTTCGGAATTTTAATAAAATACGGGAAAATCTATTGGCTGATTGCTGGATATAATACGATCCCAAAAGAACAAAAAGATAAATACAATATTGGAGGAATAGCGAATGTGTTTCGTAACGTGATGTTTGGAATGGCTTTTATTATTTTTTCTGGATATTTGATTGCTAAATGGAAGGATAATTCGAATATTCAAAATTATGCTTTTGGGATTTCAATACTTATTGGAATACCATACCTATTGCTTGAATCTAATTCTAAAAAGTATAAAAAAATCAAGAAAAAACAGATTGAATTACTAAATAAAATTAGAACCAATAATAATAAAAACGACACCACAACAAGGGCTATAAGTACTTGCTACTTCCCCACTACTTATGAAAATCCTCGCGGATTTTCAATCCTAAGTTTTTTCTTAGAAAATTTATGCCTAAATTCACGCAAAAACTAATAGCCGAGAACGTTATGGGCAATTAAAATAAATGACAACAAAAGAATTTATAATACAAATTTGGACATTAATCAAATCAAGGTTTTGTAACAGAATAACTTGGTTGCTTGTTACCGCTGGACTATTATTGATAGCCCCTCCATTATGGTCTGTAATTATTAATGAAATTTTAGAGAAACATACTGACTACAAAATCATTGGTAAAAATGATGTTTGGTTCGGCTTTGCTCTGATTCTCATAGGACTTGCTTTTTACCTAATTTGCAAATGGCTGAATAATAAAAAATCTCCAGAAAATACAATTGATAATTCTACAATTGAAGATTCAATTGTAAACCAAGGAAGCGGGAATTTAACCGTAAATAATATAAATATATATGTACAAGACGAAGAATCATTAAAGAGAGTGTTGAAGACAATCAATTACAGTAATAACAATACTGATATAAACTTCATAACAAATTCAAATTTCAAAGTTCAGTTTATTAATCTAATCCAAAGCTTACCTTGGGGTAAAAATGTAACAGAAATCCAATTTCAGAACCCTGAAAGATTACTCAACAATGTAATTTATAAAACATCCAGTAAAAAAGATGGACACTTTTATTTAAGGCTACATATTGTTGAAGATGAAAAACCTGAACTGGTATTAAATAGTGAATTGACAGCATTTGAAGGCGGAATACCAATATTGGATTCGATTTATTGGAGTAAATACAAGCTTTGGACTCTTAATTCTGTGGAAAATTTCAAACCTATTGAAAGTAAAATACAAATTGAATTAGAAGGCGCTTTAAAAAATGATTTATCTGTAATTATCGGAGATATAACTTTTGTTATAAATGATTTTAAACTTGAGCTTATTTACGACAAATCATCTCAAGACAATCTTTTGCCTCATCACAATACTTACGGTAAGTTAATTGAATCGAACCTAATTATTGACTCTGAACGAGTTGAACTATCTTCATTGGAAATGGCTGCGATAGATTCTGAAATAAACACAAAAATCATTGAAGAGCAAAATGACAGAAATCTAACTACCGTAGTTGAAGTAAATGTTGACACTCATATAATTAAATTATCATCATTGATTATTAAATTATTAGCAAAATTTGACAGAGATACTGGTGATGAATCAACTGAAACTATAAGACGAATGATTATTGAATTGATGAAAAAAATGAAAGCCATTAATTCATATCAAATCCCTAAAGATTATACAGATTCTTCTAATTATTTATTTGAAGAAGCATTTGGAGAATCTTCTGTGATAGATGATTACAATAAATACAAAAGCCCATAACACTGTATATAGCAAATAGGGCGTTTGGTGGGTTACGAAAGTACGGTGCTATTTACGGACAACGCCAAATCGTTGATTTGGCTTTTAAAATGAATAAGATAAAAACAAAATACAACGCTTTGGCTCAGTGCAAAATTGAAAGTTTATCGCTCTCTACTGCCCTACTTGCCATATACTAAACGTTATGCGCAATTTAACCAACTTTCAAAAAAAAGAAAAAAAAACTAACAATGCCTGACTTTTTAAATATTGATTTAAGTAGAAAAATAGAGATAAGCTTTTTAAAAAAACATATTGCTTTTAGTTTATTTTGGATTGTAGGAATTTTATTGTTTATTTTTAGAATTGATTTACTTATAATTGGAAATTTTCCAGAATCCTTAAAGTGGCTACAAATTAGTTTACCTATTAGCTATCTTGCTTTTCTTTTTATTTACCTTTATTCAATTAAATGGTATTATATATTAGCTTATATTTTTTATCCAATTCTAATGATATTTTGGTTCATCCCAAAAACAGTTTTGAGTGTTGGTAAAATTTATCTTTTGGGTAACTATGTGAATTATATTTATTCAAAATTATCTAAACCTAAAATTTTTGCTTTCAATATTGCCTTTTTTTTATTTTCATTAGTTTTTCTATTAACCATTAAAGAAGAATGGACAAGATGGCTATCAATTATTTGCCTTTCATATTTTTATTTAAATTACATATATAAATTCTTAAAAAAATCATTTAAAAAGCCTTCTCTTTTTGGTAAGGAAATTGAAGATACTGTCAAAGTTATAATAGACAATAGAAGCATTGAAACTTCAATCCTGATGAAATCAATAATAAGACAAGACGGAGACAAGAAACTTGACATTTCATCACGAAAAAAAGCTGAAATTAAAAGGACTGTAATGAGTAACTATGCCATTGAACTTCTTACTGATAGGTTAAATGGACATAGAGGTAGACAAGCCTACTTAGTTTCTTGGATTTTTAGTGCTATAATATTTCTTCTATATTCAATTATTTTTTTTACTTTTTTAAATTTTCAACTTTATAAAATTGACACATCTAATTTTATTTATACTGGGAATTTACCAAAATTTGATTTCTTTTATTACACATTAAAAACAATAACTTTTGGAGATATTGAATTAATAAAACCTCAAAGTGTCTTAGCTCGGATTAATGAAATAAGTTCATTTTTTACTATGGGAGTTTTTATATTAGTTATTGTTACATCTATTTTTCTTTCAATGAACCAAGATAGAGTGAATGAAAATATAAAACTTACTACAAAATTAATTAAGAATGAAAACACAACTTTAATAGAATTTCTTAAAAATGAATATGGTATGGAAATTAAAAGTGCTCTATTAGAAATTAAAAATATTGACACTTCACTGAAAAAAATGAAAAATATAATTGATAATATCCTATAAAAAAAAGCGCATAACAATGGTAACCGTTGCACAAGCCTATAATTTTACGAAAACAGATATAAAACCAAGCCCTTTTTAGGGCTTTTGTTTTTTTAGGAGACCTTCAAAAACTAAAATAGAATGAGCTCAAAACCAACCGCTGTTTGTTTTTAAAGACGTTTGTATTGAATAAAATCAAAAATGATACTCTATGGTCACTTTTTACCTTTTTTGCTATAAAATTTAGGTACTTCTTTAGGTTATAAGCGATGGCAGCCATATGCATTACCTTATTTGCTTGTATTAAACCAATAGTATTTATTTTTCGTAACCCCATGAACTGGGTTAGTGTCCCAAAAACAGGCTCTACAGTACTTTGTCTTGTGGCTTTCATTTTTCGTCCTAGTGGACTTTTTATCCTGCTGTTATTACGCTCATATTCCTCTCTATAATAAGTAATGGTGATCCGTTTTTCCTGTGATTTTTTTAAACATTGTTTTCTTAATGGACAATCTAAACATACTTTTTTACTAGCCCTGTATTCCTTTTTCTTGGTTTTTGTTCGGTGATCTAAAAACACTTTTTTAAAAGGAATAATAATCCCTCTGGAACAAGTAAAGTGATCCTTTTGCTTCTCATAGGTAAAGCCATCAGGGCAACCTTTGTAAGTTCCATGAGGAGGAATATAACTAATGAGTTGATGCTGTTCTAAAAAAGCATAATTCTCCCCACTACTATAGCCGGTATCGGCCACACAGTTTTGCCATAGCAAACCATTTCTCCATAAACGCTGTTGTACTCGTTTGGTAATATCTTGTAGTTGTTGGTTGTCTTTCCCGCAAGCGTGATAAGCGCTTATATCTGTAATTACATGATTAGCGCTATCTACCGTTAACTGACTCAGATAATTTAATTTTCTTGCCTTACCTGGCTTTACACTTATAAGGGCATCTGGATCTGTGGGACTGTAATGGGTTTTGTTGCTAGTATATTTACTGTTCTTATTTCCTGCACCAACCCTGTAATTTTGTTCGTTAGCCCACTTTTTATTGCGAGATTTTATGGCTTGTAATGCTGATTTGTTAGCGGTGATCGTTTTCTCAAAGCCAGAAGCCTTGTTGATTTTGGCTTTTCTAAAATTGGGTTGATCTGCTATGCTTATATGTCTTATAGCCGCAATATGTGACTCTAGATCCTGTTCTGGTACTTTTAATTCTAAACTATCCATAGAAGCATTTGCTTTTACAGGAGCAGAATCGATTGCTTGGGTATGACCGCTTACCATACCTTTATCTACACACATGGAAAATACCTGTGTAAAAACGGATTCAAATATCGATGCTGGAAATAATTGTCGCGTACGACTGATCGTAGAATGCCATGGTAATTCTTCATCGAGATCATAACCTATAAAGTATAAAATATCTAAGCGCATGCTACAATGAGATATTAACTTGCGATCACTAATAATATTCTCTAAATAGCCCACTAAACAAAGTTTGAAAAAAACAACTGGATCAATACTTTTTTGACCGCTTGTACCATAATACTTTTTGGTAGATGAATACAAATAATCTAAATTTAAAACTGCTGCTAAGCGCCTATAAAAGTTTGTTTTAGGTACTCGGTCACTTAATTGAAAGTTGTGAAATAATTTCTCTTGGTAGATTTTCTTGCCTTGCATAAACTAAGATAAACAATTATTCTATATCTTCGACTTGTGCAACAGGCACAATGGCTATAGTTAATACGGGTTTTGGTGCTTAACTCAAAGTTTAGTACATTTTTACTAATTCCGCCAAATCTTTTGATTTGGCTTTAGAACAAAAAAGATAAAACAAAATAAAAAGTTTTGGCTAAGTGCTTAATCGGAAATTCACTACTTTTAATTCCCGTACTAACCATAGCCGAGACGTTGTAACACATTATGAAAAAAACTTTAATACTATTAATAATTGCCCTTAGTTCAAATTTAGCTGAAGCACAATTCATCAAAGAAAAATCTATAAATGCTCAAATCGGATATGGATTGAGCGCGCCAAATAATAGTATTGATAAAATTGTAAATGATGGTTTTTTTGCACAGGGCGAATTAATCCTTAAAGTAAAAACTTGGATTGAATTTAGACCATATGCTGGTTTTATTTTGACAAGTTCAAACGGAAAAGACCTTAATGATAATCCAACCGATGAAAAAGCGGAATCAGAAGCGTTTTTGCTTGGAGGAAAAGCAAGAGTTAGAGCACCTATTCCTTGGGTAACACCTTATATTGAAATCGGAATAGGAACTTCTATTGGAAAATTTGAAACACTAACGGTATTTGATAACATAGAGAAAAGCGGAATTATTTACCATATTCCATTATCCTTTGGACTTGAATTGGGGAAAAATAATAACGTTGATTTAGGGTTTGCTTATTATTTACAACCATCTATCGAACAGTATGCTGGAGCATTTGCGGTCGGAATTACATTTCCGCTGAATAATAAAAAATAACGTGTTACAACAAGGGCTATAAGTACTTGCTACTTCCCTACTACTTATGAAAACCCTCGCGGATTTTCAATCCTAGGTTTTTTCTTAGAAAATTTATTCCTAAATTCACGCAAAAACTAATAGCCGAGAACGTTAGCAACAAGCTAAACCAAATATAACGCAAAAAGATAAAGTAATAAATGGCAAATTCAACATTACACTTTTTGGGTCTTAATATAGACCTTTTTTATATAGATACTGTTTACAAAAAAGATTATGATAGGTATAAGGGTATTCCTGTCTTTTATAATCAAGGAGGGTTACTTTACTTTGAATTTCCTTATGGAGAAGCACATTCAAGACTTTTAGAACGTATGCTAACCATAAACTATGAACTATACAAAAGAGGTTATCCCTTAGATGATGGTAAAGTTATGTTTTATGATGCTAATGGAGACATTTTAAAGAAATGGCAATTTAAAGATGCTGCTATTGTTTATTACAAAGTAACTTTTGATTCAAATGGAGGTGGAATGATGGTAAAAATGGTTATTTCCCCTGCAATACAAGACTACGGCTGTAAAATCCATAGATGGTGGCATGTAACACCTATTGAAGAAGAAACATACCAGTCTCCTATTGTTGAGCAGAAGCAAGAAGAAAAAACAAATTTGAAATTTATAGCTAGATTTGAAAGACTTGGCACATACAATGGCGAATTTGGTTTTGATTGGATGCGTGATAATTACTTAGACAAAGAAGGTGGAGCAAAAGGAATCTGTAATAACCAAGAAAAACTTAAAAAGGAGTATTTCCCAACTTCAATACATGAGAAAGAATACTTTGTGCCAAGCCTAAGCATGTTCCCTAACCAAGAAGGTGTAATCCTTAAATTAAGTATAAAAGAAAAAGAAGGAACTGCAAAGAATGATGACATCATAAAACTCCCTGCTAAAAATAGCATACGATTTGAGCCTAAACAAGTAAAAGTAAGTGAGGCAGATGGCAAACAAATAAAAGTTATCTGTGATTCGCCTTTGAGTAGTGATGTAATGATTAATTTACTTGATAAGAATGACAAAAAGGTTGGGGCTATTAATGTGGTTAAGAATGATGAGATAATTAACTTGTCAATAAATCTTGTTTTGGCTTCTGAAAGCAGACATATTGATAAGCTAAAAGGACTATTTAATGATAGAATAAATAACCTAGAAGATTTTCTTCAAAATAGGTCTTTCAATCAGGCTTTTATTAAACCATATTTAACGAATAATTTAGATAATGCACCAATAATTTCTTTGGATGATTTTGGGGAAGATGATTATAATGGGACGAATTTGTCTAAAAAAGGGAAAAGTAGGATAATTGAAAAGTTTGAAAAGGAAATAATTTTTAAGAGTGGTATTTCAATTTTTTTAATAGCCAAAAATCATGAAAGAAATCAAGCAGGAGATTCAAAGTTAATACCTCTTGATTGGAGTTATGTTTTCATGTATGTTAATGCAGGTAAAATTTCTGATTTCACCCATGAAATAGGTCATGCATTAGGACTTACCCATACTTTTATTGAGGATGGGCATTATGATAAAACGGAGGAAAAAATAAATAAAGTTAAAACATACAAGAGGCAATTAAAAGAACAGGAGGAATATCTGATTAAGAATTTAAGTGAAAAAGGCAGAAAAATAGTAAACAACAATATACGGATATTAACCAAAAACATTCAAACTCTTGAAGACACTTATTCTATTGGAGACAAAAACCCATATAAGTTTACGCAAAGTGGGACGGATAATTTCATGGATTATTATAATGATGCCAAAAGTTTTTATAGATGGCAATGGGATGTTATGTTCAAAGAGGCAAAAAAATATTATTCAAATTAATGAAAACAGTTCTTCTATATATTGCTTTATTAATAAGTTTATCATGCTCAAAAAAAATTCATGATTATCAGGTTAAGCCTATTTCGATACAAAATAAGCAAAAAGAGAGTGAAAAGATAAAATATTTATCAGGTAAAATATATCCTATTCCTGAACCTAAAAAATTTCATTCTGCTATTTTACTTTTACATTATAATGATTCTATTAAAACATATTCTGCTTCTGATTTTGATGGGAATTTTACTTTTTATGATTTTAAATCTGAATTAATTACTGAAAAATCCTATATATATGCAGCAAATAAAGGTTGTCTTCCTAAGAAAATTATGGTTGATAATTTAACTAATCCAATAATTATAATCTTAGAACAAGACTCAATAAATGGTTTAAGTCATGATAAATTAATAGAACTTCATCATAAAAACAGACCTATTGATTAAATTTTATAGTTAGCCTAATAATATTTTTAACGAAATGCAGTATATATATACAAAAATTCAGAGAAGCAGTAGACAGAACAGCAAACGAACATCTTGGTACTATTCATTTGCCCCTTGAAACAGAAAAACAGTTTGAATAACGCCAGTTGCTAACAATGTATAAAAATAATAGCGGTTTAATCGCTAAAACGAAATAAAGTAAACATAAAAAAGGTCTGTAATTAATCGAAAAGTAAGTGTGTTTTAATCCGCTACTATTCTTATACGCGACCGTTAGCATAAATACGAGAAAATGATTAAATCAACATTTGATACCACAAGTTTAAGTTATGAATCTTATCAATTCAGAGAGGAACTTAGAAACGAATTTTATTTAAATAGGATTGAGCCTTTTAAACCTGGATTATGGGAATATGAAGGTAAATGGTATAATACTAAATATAAACTATACATTGCAATTCTAGCTTATAAAACTGCGGAACAACTTGGTATAAAAGATGTACTAGGTCTTTTAGCAGTACTATCAGGTCAGCCATTTATTCCTACAAGAGCAAAACTTGATGGAAAAAGAAGCACTAAAAATACATCTGTTGCTTCAAAATATCTTTCTAAAATACCAGGAAAATCGCCTGTTCGATTACCGACAGTTACTGGAGTCCCTAAAATAATAGGGGGAAATGGGATGAAGGTAACGATGACCAAAATAATAGGAAGGTTTATTGGCAGAGCAACTCCTTTTATTGGATGGGGCGTTTTAGCCTATGACTTAGGTGTAATTTTTTATAACACTCAAGTTCAATTTAATGAAATTACTGATGAAAAATAATCAAATAATATTTAACAAACTGACTGATTTTATAATCCAAGAATATTGGGGAAATAAAGAAAAAATGACTCCTGAGACTAGATTAGAAAAAGATTTAGGTATAACAGGAGATGATGGAATAGAGTTTTTAGAAAATTTTTTAGATTATTTTAAAATTGATTATGAAGAAAAAGAAAACAGGCCAAGATATTTTGATGACGAGGGGTTTGGATTAATAAACTTTATTTCTATTTTCAATTTTATGACGGGTAAAAAGGATTACAGAGAACAATATGATTTAACTCTTGAGCATCTTGTCAAGGTTATAGAATTAGGTCATTGGATAGATATGGACGAATAAAGTACTTATGCTAACAAGGGCTATAAGTACTTGCTACTTCCCTACTACTTATGAAAATCCTCGCGGATTTTCAATCCTAAGTTTTTTCTTAGAAAATTTATGCCTAAATTCACGCAACTACTCATAGCCGAGACCGTTAGGCAACATTAAAACCGAACCCAATGAACACAGTAGCAAAATTATGTATTGGCAAAGATGAATGGGAACTAAATAATACTGATATAACTTATTATCGTGAGACTCGTGTTACAGGAAAACCTGCCTCTGAAACTATGGGAGGTTTAGCAACTGTATCCTTTACGCCAAAAGGAAATGAAGAAATGATACTTAGTTGGATGTTTGCCAACAGAATGGAAGACGGAAAAACAGAATACCCTAAATGCTTATATATCCTAAAAGAAGCCGAAATAGTTTTTTATAAGGGCGATTTTAATGGAAGTATTCTTTTTAAATATAAACTTGTAGATGGTACAATTATCTATTTTCAAGAAAATTTTAGTAATCAATGGGAAATACAAACCAGTGTAGTTTTTTCAGCAGCCATACAATATTATAAAGATACATTTTATATAAAATCGTGGCGCGAAAACTGGAAACCGCCAACAAAAAAAGAGTCTCCTTTTCAAGACTTAACTAATACATTTAATGCCACCCCAAAAATTTTATAATATGCCTTATTTTATACCATTAGGAATTCCTGATTTCAAAGGAAAAAAAGACAGAGATTTTATACAGGTTTCTTATTTAATTGAAGGAAATGACGCTGTAGAATTAACCATACAAATTAGAGACGGCGGAAAAATTATTTACCAAGAAAAAATAACAGATTCTTCTAAACTAACAAAAGGAGAGCACCGTTGGAAATGGAATGGTTTTGATAGTAATGGTATCTATGATAGTGCTGTTTTTACAACGGCTAAAGATTTAAATATTTATACGATAGCCATAGATAATGAAGAAAATTATAGCAGAAAACGAGTAGAGTTTACAGCTAAGTATAGTGAAGTTAAATGGGTAGATGTTAAAATCAACAAAAACACCAAACGAATTGATGTAACTCTTCGGGTTAATTTAAAGGATGGTGGAGAAATTGGTACAGAAAAGGACTGCACACAAGTAGGTTCTGGTCAATACTCTTCAATAAAAACAGTTTGCCCTTGGAAGAAAATACCTGAAAAAGATATCAAAAGATATGGAAAACCTCCAATAAAATCAAGAACCAAAAGTTTTAAAGATTTAAAGCAATTAGCTTTAGAAGGCTTAAGCTATCATTGGGGAAGAAATAAAAATCACTTTATTGCTAAAAATGTAGATATTAACGGAGAACTTTATGAAGTTTTTGTAAATGCCATTAATACAACAGAGAATGCTATAGCTCCTTTGTCAACCAAATTTGTAACAAATGGAAGTCCTGGTAGGTCAAGAAATTGGGAATTATCAAGGATTTTATATTTCAATATAGGATATTTAGACTTTTCTAGTTGGTATAACTTATCATCAGATTGGAGATATAGAAGTTTAACTTTTGCAACAGATTTATTTAGGGAAACCTCTGCACATGAAATAGGTCATGAAGTTTTGTTAGCTTATGGAGGACATATTTATTCGAAAAAACATAAAGAGACTTCTACAATACTTCAATCCGAAAACGCAGGTTTAAAGTATCCGTCGGGTGAAATTGATTTAATGAAATATTTCGATGAAGTATATGCTCCAGATTTTAGAAAAGTAATTGCTTCTGAAAAAGATGTTCTTAGCTTAATTTGGTTAACTAAATTAGAATTAAAATGATGAGATATATCCTTCTAATACTACTTCTTACTTCTTGTACGAAAAAGTATGTATTAAGACCTAAAATAAGTGGTTCTATCTATAATAAAAACAGAATTCCTATAAATGATGTGGAAATAGTTTTTATTGATTGTTTAAATAGTGATTGTAATGGAGAAAAGGCTGTTTATAGTGATGAAAAAGGTAGATTTGTGATAAAAAAAGAAATTATAACCTATTTATTTAACAAGCCTCATAAATACAAACGTCCATATTACTCACACACTATGATTATTAAAAAAGAAGGATATAAAACAGATACTGTAGATATAAGAAAATGGAAAGTTAAAAACAATATAGTTGAAATGGATTCAATAATTCTAAATCTGATTAAAAAATAACGTTGCCTAACAATGGTAACCGCTGCACAAGCCTATAATTTTACGAAAATAGATATAAAACCAAGCCCTTTTTAGGGCTTTTGTTTTTTTTAGGAGACCTTCAAAAACTAAAATAGAATGAGCTCAAAACCAACCGCTGTTTGTTTTTAAAGACGTTTGTATTGAATAAAATCAAAAATGATACTCTATGGTCACTTTTTACCTTTTTTGCTATAAAATTTAGGTACTTCTTTAGGTTATAAGCGATGGCAGCCATATGCATTACCTTATTTGCTTGTATTAAACCAATAGTATTTATTTTTCGTAACCCCATGAACTGGGTTAGTGTCCCAAAAACAGGCTCTACAGTACTTTGTCTTGTGGCTTTCATTTTTCGTCCTAGTGGACTTTTTATCCTGCTGTTATTTCGCTCATATTCCTCTCTATAATAAGTAATGGTAATCCGTTTTTCCTGTGATTTTTTTAAACATTGTTTTCTTAATGGACAATCTAAACATACTTTTTTACTAGCCCTGTATTCCTTTTTCTTGGTTTTTGTTCGGTGATCTAAAAACACTTTTTTAAAAGGAATAATAATCCCTCTGGAACAAGTAAAGTGATCCTTTTGCTTCTCATAGGTAAAGCCATCAGGGCAACCTTTGTAAGTTCCATGAGGAGGAATATAACTAATGAGTTGATGCTGTTCTAAAAAAGCATAATTCTCCCCACTACTATAGCCGGTATCGGCCACACAGTTTTGCCATAGCAAACCATTTCTCCATAAACGCTGTTGTACTCGTTTGGTAATATCTTGTAGTTGTTGGTTGTCTTTCCCGCAAGCGTGATAAGCGCTTATATCTGTAATTACATGATTAGCGCTATCTACCGTTAACTGACTCAGATAATTTAATTTTCTTGCCTTACCTGGCTTTACACTTATACGGGCATCTGGATCTGTGGGACTGTAATGGGTTTTGTTGCTAGTATATTTACTGTTCTTATTTCCTGCTCCAACCCTGTAATTTTGTTCGTTAGCCCACTTTTTATTGCGAGATTTTATAGCTTGTAATGCTGATTTGTTAGCGGTGATCGTTTTCTCAAAACCAGAAGCCTTGTTGATTTTGGCTTTTCTAAAATTGGGTTGATCTGCTATGCTTATATGTCTTATAGCCGCAATATGTGACTCTAGATCCTGTTCTGGTACTTTTAATTCTAAACTATCCATAGAAGCATTTGCTTTTACAGGAGCAGAATCGATTGCTTGGGTATGACCGCTTACCATACCTTTATCTACACACATGGAAAATACCTGTGTAAAAACGGATTCAAATATCGATGCTGGAAATAATTGTCGCGTACGACTGATCGTAGAATGCCATGGTAATTCTTCATCGAGATCATAACCTATAAAGTATAAAATATCTAAGCGCATGCTACAATGAGATATTAACTTGCGATCACTAATAATATTCTCTAAATAGCCCACTAAACAAAGTTTGAAAAAAACAACTGGATCAATACCTTTTTGACCGCTTGTACCATAATACTTTTTGGTAGATGAATACAAATAATCTAAATTTAAAACTGCTGCTAAGCGCCTATAAAAGTTTGTTTTAGGTACTCGGTCACTTAATTGAAAGTTGTGAAATAATTTCTCCTGGTAGATTTTCTTGCCTTGCATAAACTAAGATAAACAATTATTCTATATCTTCGACTTGTGCAACAGGCACAATAGTTATAAGTACTTGCTAAGTTTAGGCTACTTATGAAAATCCTCGCGGATTTTCAATCCTAAGTTTTTTCTTAGAAAATTTATTCCTAAATTCACGCAAAAACTAATAGCCGAGAACGTAGGCAACTAAAAAGTACTGCAAACCATGACTGAAAAACAACAAGAGCGCATTCGGCTAAAAATTAAGAAAATCAAATCCGAATTAGCCGCTGACAAAAAGCGCTGGGGTGGTTTTTATGATGATAGTCGAGGACTTCGATATTTGCCCCTTGGATATTATATCAAACTAAAAGATTATTCGGGCGGCAAAAGGTATATAAACTGGTTCTACAAAAATTTTCCGGATGATGGTGGATTCCCGGAATTCCTGTTTGAATGCACTATCGTATTGTTTTATTCCAGAAAACTCAAAGAAGCAAACAGAAAATTATTTGAAACATTCTCATCAAACACCTACATAATCGATAAATTTCTGGGAGATAAAATAAGTCAGATTGAGAAGTACGAAGGTTCAAATATCGCAGGAATTGAATATCTAAACTGTTTCAATTATACCAATGCAGACGAAGATTTATCTGAATTCACAAATTGGTTGAATGAAACATACAATTCAGATTTGTTTAAGTCAGCCGCTAATGAACATATCGATTTGCAGCGGCAATTAAAAGTAGAGCACGAATACGAAAGAAGAGTGGGTCTTGGAAAAAAGATGAGAGCTCTTGTCGATCGGTTTTAGCAGTACAAAGAAATGAAATGCCTATAACAGCAAATAAACTTTAGCGGCAAAAGTGTTATATTCGAGAGGCCGCCAAAGCTTATTTGCGGACCGTTACCTGCAAGCTAAAGAAACACAAATGAAAAAAATAATAGGAATACTAATAATTGGACTTTCATTATTTGGATGCAATGAAAAAACATCTGACAAGAAAAAAATAGAACAAAAGGTGGAGTTTAATCAAAATTTAGCAGACATGATAACTGTCAGAGCTAAAATAGACCAAACTGTTGCTCGTGGAAATCCTCCAGAAAAATATAAAATAATAGGTTTAGAAAAATGGCGAGATTATAAAGACAGTATATTTAGAGACAATAAAAAAAATTTAGAAAAAGTTCTGAACGAATACGGATTCCCTGGAATTGATTTAGTCGGTAAACAAGGCTCATTTAGTTTTTGGTTAATGGTTCAACATTGTGATTTTGACCCTGATTTTCAAAAAGAAGTTCTGCAACAAATGAAAATTGAAGTTGATAAAGGAAATGCAATACCAAGAAACTATGGTTTATTAGTTGACCGTGTTAACCTAAATACTGGTGAAAAACAAATTTACGGAACACAAGTAGCTTATAATAGGAAAACAGGACAGGCATATCCAAGAGATTTAGAAGACAGTTTAAATGTAAACAAAAGAAGAGAATCAGTAGGGCTTGAACCAATAAAAAAGTATTTAAATCATATGACTAATAATCATTTTCAAATGAATAAAGAAAATATGATTAAAAGAGGAATAACTGAACCTAAATTGTACGAACTAAAAAAGTAAAGCTAGCAGGCACAATAGCTATAAATACTTGCTACCTCTCGACTACTTATGAAAATCCTCGCGGATTTTCAATCCTAGGTTTTTTCTTAGAAAATTTATTCCTAAATTCACGCAAAAACTAATAGCCGAGAACATTAGGCAAAATATAAGACTGAAAATGAAAATCAAACAATCTTTAAAAATTACTATTTATATTTTCTGTTTGGTACTCTTTATTTTTTCCTGCCAAAAGTCAAAAAAGGAAAGTAAAGAATCGAAGGAAATAATAAGTGTAAAATACCCCGAGACCTATGAATTAGCAAACATTATTCTGGCACTTACGGAATATGGAAAAACTGATAAGTGGGAAGTCCGACAAGGTTTCGATTATTATAACAAAGTTCAAGAATATTTTAAACCAGTAAATCAACACCCTTTATTAGATTCTGTAAACTATTCAAGAGAAAGATGGGAAGAGTATTTAAGCTTTAGGACTGATTCTTATGCATTCGAATTTGACGAAAACAATGAATTAAAAAGAAGGTTTGAGTTCTATGCAAATAAGGGATTCCAACCTTTTGATGATCATTTAGACTTGATAAACAACTTTGTTCAAAAATCAAACTTTAGAGTTTTTTTTAAGCAAAATAAGGATTATTACAATGCTGTGTCACACAAGTACAAGAAAACACAGTACTTAAACGAAATGCGTGAATTCCTAGCAAAAGAATTTGGTAAGCAGTACTCAAGTGATGAAAAATACAATGTTGTTCTTTCCCCTTTTGTTTATAGGATGAATTGTCATAGAAATATCGATTCAACAACTGTGGCTGATTTTATCACAATTCCAAACTACGTTTTGTCCGATACAATTTCAACAAATGAAAAAGACATTGCTACTTCAATCCACAATCTATTTACAGAAATGGACCACGGATATGTAAATCCAACTACAAATCAATATAAGGAATTGGTTGCCAAAAATTTTGATGCCAATCTGTGGGATAATGAAAGTGGATACAATGAAAATAATGGATTTGGAGTGTTTAACGAATATGTGACATGGGCAGTTTATGACATATTCTTGGAAAAGCATTTTCCAGATTATGCCAATGAAGTTGGCCTTAATTGGAGTTTTCAAAATGACAGTAGAGGCTTGGAATATTCCCAACTCTTCACAAAACAACTTTTGGCTCTTTACAATCAAAAGGAAGATAGTGAAACTTTAAAAGACTTATACCCTAAAATACTTGAATGGACTTCTGAAATTCAGAAAGACTTATCAAAACCGAAAATAATCTCACCAAAGGATTCTACTTACATCAAATTTTCTGGAAAAACTAAAATCGCTATTATGTTTTCAGAACCAATGAAGAAAAGCGATACAATAACAACGATTTTTCAAGATGGAAAAAATCTAAGACAATGTATAGACCTAAATGGTAATGAAAATAACCTACGTTGGTCGGAAAACGGAAAGGAATTAGAATTTGAATTTAGTTTTCCTACTGACCGAGATACCTATTATTTCCAGTTCAATTGGTGGGGAACAAGACATCCGCTTATTAGTGAAAAAGGAGTATTGATAAAGAGCGGGAGTTATTTTAAAATCATTGACAAATAAAATACTTTACCTAACACTGTAAGCTTCCCTAAAAACCGAACTATTTAGAATAGACAAAAGAAGCTATCTGGAAATTACTTTTCAGATAGCTTCTCTATTTAGATTTAATAATACAACTATTAGTTAACTACCTCTACAGCAACATCTATAAAGTTATAACCACCTCTATCGTCATTACTCTGAGTTACTCCAGCAGGTGAAGTTACTTTCTCTTTCCCGAATTGAAAATCTTCGATCTCAGTAACACGTCTTACTGTATCATCATCATCATTAGCTACTGCTTCATTTCCATTCATTGGCTGCCCATTACCTAATCCTACTTTTTGATCTAACTCAGTTCCTGAATCATATAAATAACTTTTATTAATAACAAAACTAGTTTTTACATTTCCTTCTGCATCAAATAATTCGATTCCTTGTTGATTGTTAGAAATAAACCAATCATTAGAAGAAATTAACATCGTAGCAAAATTTAAACGATCTCCTGGCTTAGCTTTTATCTCAAGAGTTACTTCTTCACCTGGAAGTAACGCTGATGTTCCTTTAACAGCTGTTACATTAGGTAAACTGTTTAAGTAATTATAAACAGGATCCGCTTTCCCATCCTCAGCAAGCTCTTCTAATCCTGAACCTGCCTTAGCAGGACTTCCTTTTGTAAATAAAGGAGTTTGAGTTCCTTGATGTACATAAGCAACTGGAGTTGACAATAATGAATATGAGGTTGATAATCTTAAAGGAGCTCCCCCTGTAGATCCTTTTTCAGTAAACCAATCATAAATAGCTTTTGGCGAACCATCTTCTGCTAAACTTTCTAAACCATTAGCTTTAACAGGTGCACCTTCTTCAAATAAGGCATTAGGTTGTGTATGAACTACTAAAATACCTGGCGTCACAAACCCTTTATTATGAGCAGCTTCTCTATTTGCTTTTTCAATTGTTAAAGTAAACTCTTTAGCTACAGCGTCGTACGCTAAAGACGCAGTTAAATAATTTCTAATATTTCTTCCTGTATCTCTAACAGAAGTATTACTATCTGCTGGTCCCATATTAGGTCCTTCTTGATTAGGAGCAGTGTACATAGTTCCTGGAAAATTCGTCAAGAAATCTTCATCCTGTTCCGTTCCAGCATCCCAAACCTTAATATAGTTAGAAATGTCTCCTGTTTTTGGAGTATCTCCCTCCCATAATTTAATTCCTTGACTTCCTGTCGCAAAAATCCAGTCATTACTTTGAGCAAACATATTAGCAAAACTTAAATAAGTTCCTTTTGTCGCTTTAAACTTAACTTCATGTTTTGCGCCAGTTTCTTTCAAAGGAGCAGAACCTACTTTCTTTACATTTATGTAGTTGATTGCATTTTTTAAAGTTAGTTTAAATGTTTTCGTATTATCTTGTGGGATAACTACATTATCGTCATCATTACTACATGATGTAAGCGCCATTGCACTAACTAAAGCAAGTGATAAAAATTTAATTTTCATGATTTATATTTTTGTTTATGGCTTGGACGACATGAAAAAAGAAAACTTACAAATTCTACGTTTTTTTTCAAAAAAATCTCCTAATCTTCACCCCTTCATCTAACAAACGTTAATCTAGCATTGCTACTACCCTAGCCGGCGCTGCAGATGCCCCAACAATCTTTAACGGAAATACTGCTACTTTAAAGCCTGACAACGGAAGTGCATCCAAGTTAACTAACTGTTCCATATGACAATATTCTTTATTTTGTCCTACTAAATGGGCTTCCCAAAAATATTCTGAGTTCTTACTTTCTTTTGCTTTTTTTATCATATAGGGCAAAGGCAAGTCCCACCCCCAAGAATCAATTCCCATCACCTTAATTCCTCTATCAATAAGCCATTCTGTAGCTTGAGCCGTCATCCCCGTTCCTTTTTTATGAAAATCTTTAGTTCCATTAATTTTATCTCTTCCTGTTTTTACAAGAACAATCATCCCCGGTTTTAAAGTCAAATCATTTTTTTGAAGAAATTTATCTATATCACTCACGGTAATCGGGTCAAAATCTTTTTTATGCTTCATATCAATAACGACGCCTTCACCATAACACCAATCTAAAGGAACTTCATCTATAGTCTTAGATTTTTCGCCATTGGTTGTAGGAGAGTAATGCCAAGGAGCATCTATATGTGTCGTTGAATGCACCCCCATGTTTTTTATGGTATCATCTGCCCAACCTTCAAATTTTTTCGGAAAAAGACCAAATGGAAGTCCTAGAAATCGAAGAAGCCATTTTGCTTTACGGTGTGGCTTATGCTTTATTTTCACCTTCATAAACCAAGGATCTTGCTTATTATATTGAATTGGTTTTGATAAATCTATAATTTTCATACTGCTATTATCTAAATTAAAAAAATTGCGAAGCCAAAAATAACAACAATTTTCTATTAAGAGTTAAGCAGATAGCAGTTTTAAAACACCTTTAACTTTCTATCGCTTTTTATTTTTAAAAAATTATTTATACATTGCGCTACTTTTTTAAAAAATTCGGGATGTAGCTTAGTCCGGTTAAAGCGCACGGCTGGGGGTCGTGAGAGCGAAGGTTCGAATCCTTTCATCCCGACAAAATTAATTTTTCACCCCATTTCTTCCTTACTACTTTTTTTACACAAAAAAACACCCTAACAAACAAGCACTTATAAAAAAAAATAAAAAAAATCATTTTTTTATTTGGCAGAAAAGAAAAACATCTATATATTTGCAACCGCAAAGCAAAAAAAGCCGATGTAGCTCAGCTGGCTAGAGCAGCTGATTTGTAATCAGCAGGTCGGGGGTTCGAGTCCCTTCATCGGCTCTTAAAAAGTCCTTTCAATACGAAAGGACTTTTTTTATTCCTTCAAATTATTTCTTTTTATTTCCTTAAATTTGTCTCCATATTTTTTTGTCTAATTAAACTTTTAAAACAACATGCTCATAATAGGAATCGCAGGAGGAACTGGTAGCGGAAAAACCACAGTTGTAAATCAAATAATAAACCAACTCCCCGCAGATGAAGTTTGCGTTATCTCACAAGATTCATACTATAATGCCACAGACAATCTTTCATACGAGCAACGCACAAAAATAAACTTTGACCATCCAAGAGCTATCGACTTTGATTTACTTGTGAAACATTTAAAAGAATTAAAATCAGACAACATCATAGAACAACCTGTGTATTCTTTTGTTACCCACAATAGAACAAAAGACACCATAAAAACACACCCTCGAAAAGTGATTATCGTTGAAGGTATTTTAATTTTTAACAGTGAAGAACTACGGAACTTATGCGATATAAAAATATTTGTTCATGCAGACGCTGATGAACGCTTAATACGAAGAGTTCGTAGAGATATTACAGAAAGAGGGAGAGACATTGACGAAGTGTTAAACAGATATCAAAGTACCTTAAAACCAATGCATCAGCAATTTATCGAGCCTACAAAAAACTATGCCGATTTAATAATACCTAACGATAGATACAACACTGTTGCCATTGATATTGTTAGAACTGTAATTAGCGAACGACTATAAATCATGACGTTAAAACAATTAAAAAATAATCCTTTTTTTAAAATAATCACTAATAGTTATGTGTTAATTTTAACTATCTTTATCGTTTGGATGCTTTTTTTTGATGAAAACTCATATTTAGTCCATCGAGAGTTCAATCAAGAAATCGAAGAATTAAAAAGTAGAAATGAATTTTATAAGAACAAAATCATTGAAGATAAGAAAACAATACAAAGCTTAGAGGACTCGATTCAGTTAGAACAATATGCCCGTGAAAAATACCTAATGAAAAAAGAAAACGAAGATATTTATATTATCGAATTCGATACTATAAAAAAATAGCAATTAGATTTAGCACTTTTTTTATTCTGCTAAATCGTATTTTCTAAAACCTGTTTACTTTATATTAAATATGAGCAATATATTTAGTTTAGATTTTGAAAAAACAACAGCAAACGCTTGGAAACAAAAAATTCAAGTAGATTTAAAAGGCGCTGACTATAACAATTCTTTACTTTGGCAAACAGATGAGAATATAACTGTAAAACCTTTTTACACAAAAGAAGATCGGTTTCACCAAAATATTCAGCTCCCCGAAAAAGGATTTAGTATTTGTCAAACCATTAATATACAAAACGAAATACAAGCTAATACTTTAGCTAATGATGCCTTGCAAAGAGGCGCTAATAGTATTCAGTTTATAGCTTTTAAAGAATTTGATTATATAAAAGTCTTAAAAAACATAGATAACACTCTTTATAGAATTTATTTTAAATTACATTTTTTATCTGCAACTTTTATTAAGAAACTAACTAGTTTTTGCAATTCAGAAAACACCTTTCTTCAAATAGATATTATAGGTAACCTTGCCGAAACAGGAAATTGGTTCTTTAATTTAAAAAAAGATCACGAAGCAATAAACCAAATAATCAATACTAATAATAGCATCAATGTAAATGCCTCTCTATATCAAAACTCAGGAGCAAACATAACGCAACAATTAGCATATGCATTGGCTCATGGCCATGAGTACCTGAATTATTTTGGGGGTGACATAGCTTCCAAAATACATTTCAATTTCTCCATAGGAAGCAACTACTTTTTTGAAATAGCTAAATTAAGAGCTTTTAGAGTCCTTTGGACTTCACTTCTAAACGAATACCATGTAAACAATACAACAACCCATATCTTCTCTCAACCCAGCTTACGAAATAAAACATTATATGATTATAATGTAAACATGCTTAGAACTACCTCTGAATGTATGAGTGCAATTTTAGGAGGAAGCGATACTATTGCTAATATTTCTTATGATAAATTATTCCACACCCCAAATGAATTCGGTGAACGAATATCCAGAAACCAACTACTAATATTGCAACAAGAAAGTTATCTTAGTAAGGCTCAAAATTTTGCTGACGGAGCATATTATATAGAAAGTATCACACAACAATTAGCCAATAAAGCACTAGATATTTTTAAGCAAATTGAAAAAGGAGGAGGTTTTTTAAAGCAACTTAAAGAAGGGGTTATTCAACGAAAAATTTCTGTATCCGCACTAAAAGAGCAAGAAAAATTTAATCATGGAGAACTTGCTTTACTAGGCACCAACAAAATCCAAAATCCAAAAGATCAAATGAAACATGATCTACAAGTCAATCCTTTTGTAAAAATCAGAAATGAAAAAACATTGATTATCCCCATTACCTCAAAAAGACTAGCCGAAATACTCGAAAAAGAACGCTTACAAAATGAGTAGAAAAGACATCCAACACATAAAATTAGAAAACAGTACCAAAACACCCTCTCATAATTTCCTCCATGAAGGGTATGTGGCTGGTATTCCTCCATACTTAAGAGGTCCTTACGCTACCATGTATGTTCGAAGACCCTGGACAATTCGGCAATATGCTGGTTTTTCTACTGCAGAAGAAAGTAATGCATTTTACCGAAGAAACTTAGCTGCTGGTCAAAAAGGTTTATCCGTTGCTTTTGATTTGGCTACTCATAGAGGGTACGATTCTGATCATGAGCGTGTACAGGGAGACGTAGGAAAAGCAGGAGTTGCCATAGATTCTGTTGAAGACATGAAAGTATTATTTGATCAAATACCTTTAGATAAAATGTCTGTATCTATGACTATGAATGGAGCCGTTTTACCTATTTTAGCATTCTATATAGTTGCTGCTGAAGAACAAGGAGTTTCCACTGAACTATTAGCCGGAACCATCCAAAATGACATTTTAAAGGAGTTTATGGTTCGTAATACATACATCTACCCGCCTACTCCTTCTATGAGAATCATTGCTGATATCTTTAAGTACACTTCTAAAAACATGCCTAAATTCAACTCTATATCTATCTCTGGCTACCATATGCAAGAAGCTGGAGCTACACAAGACATTGAATTAGCATATACATTAGCTGATGGATTGGAGTATATAAAAAAAGGATTAGAAGCAGGAATGGATATCGATACCTTTGCTCCTCGCCTATCTTTTTTCTGGGCAATCGGAATGGACCATTTTACTGAAATTGCCAAAATGAGAGCCGGTAGAATATTATGGGCTAAACTAGTAAAGCAATTTCACCCTAAAAACCCCAAATCACTAGCTTTACGTACACATTGCCAAACCAGTGGATGGAGCTTAACGGAGCAAGACCCTTTTAACAATGTTGCTCGAACAACTATTGAAGCAATGGCTGCAGCTTTTGGAGGTACCCAAAGCTTACATACTAATGCATTAGACGAAGCCATTGCTTTGCCTACCGACTTTTCTGCTAGAATTGCTAGGAATACACAAATCTATCTACAAGAAGAAACCTATATAACGAAAACAGTAGATCCTTGGGCTGGTAGTTATCATGTTGAAAAACTAACAGAAGAAATCGCCAATAAAGCATGGTTACTCATTCAAGAAGTTGAAGAACTAGGCGGAATGACAAAGGCTATAGAAAAAGGAATTCCTAAAATGCGAATCGAAGAAGCTGCTGCCAAAAAGCAAGCTAAAATTGATAGTGGGAAAGATGCTATTATAGGTGTTAACAAATACCAATTAAAAGAAGAAGACCCTTTGCATATTTTAGAAGTTGATAACGAAGCCGTACGTTTATCACAAATAGAACGATTAAAAAATCTGAAATTTAAACGAGATGCTAAAAAAACCAAAAAATCTTTAGATGATTTAACTTCTTCTGCCAAATCTGGAAATGGAAACCTATTAGATCTCGCAGTAAAAGCAGCTAGAAACAGAGCTACTCTAGGAGAAATCTCAGACGCATTAGAAAGTGTCTTTGGAAGACACAAAGCAGTTCATAAAACAATATCTGGCGTGTATAGCAAAGAAATAAAAGACGACAAATTATTTAAAAAAGCAACTCTTTTAGCGGATCATTTTGCTAAACTAGAAGGACGAAGACCTAGAATAATGATTGCAAAACTAGGTCAAGACGGTCATGATCGAGGAGCTAAAGTAGTAGCAACAGGTTATGCTGATTTAGGGTTTGATGTAGATATTGGTCCTTTATTCCAAACTCCAAAAGAAGCCACCAAGCAAGCTGTTGAAAATGATGTCCATATATTAGGCATATCTTCCTTAGCTGCGGGTCATAAAACATTGGTTCCTCAGGTTATTGAAGAACTAAAAAAATATGGACGAGAAGATATCATGGTTATTGTAGGGGGGGTAATTCCTGCCCAAGACTATCAATACCTTTTTGATGCAGGTGCTGTTGGTGTTTTTGGGCCAGGTACTAAGATTGCTCAAGCTGCCATTGATATGCTTACCATTCTCATTGATAGCACTGAAACATAACCCCCTTTTATAAAATCTAAACCTCATAATTAGTTTTTTTAAAAATTATGAGGTTTAACTTTTAATACTATTACTACTTCCCTAGAAATAATACTTCAAATAATTACATTCTTTTTTTTATTATCCTTAAATTTGCGGTGTTTTACACGAATGTAATGATGCAGATGAAAAAAATCTTCAATATACTCTACTCTACCCGATTAATGGCCATTTTGTTTATCGTTTTTGCTACAGCCATGGGAATCGCTACTTTTATAGAAAATGACTACGGAACGCAAACTTCAAAAGCTTTAGTTTACAATACATGGTGGTTTGAATTAATCATGTTCCTTTTTGTTATTAATTTCTTTGGAAATATTTTTAAATATCGCTTGTATAAAAAAGAAAAATGGTCCGTTTTATTATTCCATATTGCCTTTTTACTGATTTTAATAGGAGCTGGCATTACTCGTTATGTTGGTTATGAGGGGATAATGGTAATAGAGGAAGGACAGACTACCAACCAGTTCTTGTCTGAAACAACATATCTTAACCTTGTTGTTGACAATAATAAAGAACAACGAACCATACACAAACCTATGCTATTAACCTCATGGGGAAAAAACAATATTTCTTTCAAGGAAAATTTTAGAGATAAGACTTTTGATATTAAGCTTGTAGATTATATTCCTTGGGCAGAAAAAAAATTAGTAAAAGACAAAAAAGGCACTGAACATTTGTTCTTTGTTGAATCTAGTAGTGGAAGTCGCCATGAACATTATATAAAGAGAGGAACTGTTCAAAACATTCATAACATTCTAGTAGGATTCGATGCGCCTAATAAAAATGCAACTATCAATTTCATAAAAGACAATGGAGGTTTAAAAATGAAAACTGCCTCTAATGGAGATTGGTTCAGAATGGCAGATCAGAAAAAAGGTAAAATTATCAAAGATTCTATCCATCATTTCCAATATTTAACGCTTCATAATATCTCTGGTCTGCAATTCGTTATTCCGCACCCTGCTGAAAAAGGGGAGGTAAAAATGGTTAGAGGAAAAAAGAGTAAAGATAAATTAGATGCAATCATTCTTGATATTACTCATAATAATAAAACAAAACAAGTTGCATTAATTGGGGGCCAATATAACTCAGAAAATTCCAAGGAAATTAGCATTGGCGAATTAAACTTTAGGATGCTATATGGATCTAAAATATTAGAAACTCCTTTTAATGTAAAACTGAATGACTTCCAATTAGAAAAATATCCAGGTTCTGAAAGTGCAGCCTCTTACGCTAGTGAAGTTACTGTAATAGCTCCTAACGAAACCTTTGATTATCGAATTTTCATGAATCATATTTTAAATTATAAAGGTTATAAACTATTTCAATCTAGCTATAAAATAGAAGGCGATCATGAAGAAACTCATTTATCTGTAAATCATGACTACTGGGGTACCTTTATCACTTATCTTGGATACTTTTTACTATTCTTTGGATTAATTCTTTCTCTTTTTATTACAGGAACTCGATTTAGTCATTTAAAAAAATCATTGGGAAAAATCCGCGAGAAAAAAGAAGCTTTAGTCTCTTTAATTCTAGCGCTCTCTATACATGCTGCAACAGCACAACATATAGCTCATCAACCAAATAAAGGAGTAACAGAAACTCAAATTGATTCTATCTTGAAAGCTAACATGGTCAATTCTGAGCATGCTGATTCTTTTAGCCGACTAGTTATTCAAGATGCTAATGGTCGTATGAAGCCTGCGCATACTTTTGCCTCTGAGTTAGTACGAAAAGTAAGTCAGGCTGAACAATTTAAAGAAATGGTTCCTAGCCAAGTATTACTATCTATTACGGAAAATCCACGACTATGGATAGAGGTTCCTTTCATCTTTTTAGAAGAAGGGAACTACCAAATCAGAGAACACTTAGGACTTCCTAAAGAGCAAACACACGCCTCTCTGTCTGACTTTATAACCCCTACAGGAATTTACAAAATAAAAGATTTAGTTACCCAAGCTCAAAAAGAAAAAATAAAAAATAAATTTCAAAAAGACCTTTTAAAAATAGATCGTAGAGTAGGACTCTTATATAGTGCTATTGGAGGAGGAATATTACGTATATTCCCTATTCCTAATGATGAAAATAATAAATGGGTTTCTCAACCAGAAACTTTACATGCTGGATTTAAAGGAACGGACTCAGTCTTTGTACGCCAATCATTGCCTGTTTATTTACAATTATTACAAGCTTCTAAAAAATCCAATGATTATACAGAAACTAATAAAGTATTGGATGGAATTAAAAAATTCCAAAGAAAGTTTGGTACCAAAGTCATTCCTGATAAAGATAAAATAGACTTGGAAATTGCTTATAATAAAACTAGAATCTTTGTAAAACTTGCTAAATACTACGGCTACGTAAGTTTATTACTTATTGTTTTAGTAATGATTCAAATTTTTTCCAATAAAAGATGGATATACTATCTTATAAAAGCATTAATTGGTGTTGTTATCATTTTATTTGTATTTCACATTCTTGGTTTAGGAGCTAGATGGTATATTAGTGGAAACGCTCCATGGAGTAACGCTTACGAATCTATTATTTTTGTAGCATTTGCCACCATGCTTTTTGGACTTATATTAGGAAAAAAATCATCTTTAACCATTGCCGCTACTACCTTTTTAGTAGCTATTACACTCGCTTTTGCTCATCAAAACTGGCTAGATCCAGAAATAGGGAACCTACAACCCGTTTTAAATTCTTGGTGGTTATATGTTCATGTTTCAATCATTGTTGCTAGTTACGGTCCTTTCTCTCTAGGTATGATTCTAGCAATATTCGCCTTGTTCTTAACTGCCTTCACCACCAATAAGAATAAAAAGAAAATGAATTTACATATAAAAGAATTAACAATCATCAATGAGATGTCCTTAACCGTAGGTTTGGTAATGCTTACTATAGGTAACTTTCTTGGAGGTATGTGGGCTAATGAAAGCTGGGGGAGATATTGGGGTTGGGATCCAAAAGAAACTTGGGCTTTAATTTCAATTATGGTTTATTCTTTTGTTTTACATATGCGATTGATCCCTGGTATGAAAGGAAGAGTTTCTTTTAATTTTGCAGCCGCTTTTGCATACCTTTCAATTATGATGACTTATTTTGGCGTAAACTTTTATTTATCAGGATTGCATTCATATGCTAGTGGAGATCAAGAGGTAACACCAAAAGAAGCTTATATGTATATTGCCTTCTTAGTCATTATTACGGGGTTTGCTTGGTATAAACACCAAAAACACTATAAAAAGCACTAATAGATATTACAATAAAAATGTATTTTTGCGTTTTTTATAACAAAGAACAATTAACTAATAAAAAAATAAAATGTTTAATAAAAATATAAAGCTGGTACTAGCCGGTTTAACAGTAGTATGGTCTATATTCCAATTTGCTCAAGGCAACATTATGAATGGAATTTCGATTCTACTATTAGCTGGAATCTTCGTATTATTTTATTTTAAAAATGAATTTATATTACTTGCTTTTATTCAATTAAGAAAGCAAAATTTTGAAGGTGCAAAAAAATGGCTAGGATACATTAAAAATCCATCCGCAGCATTAATTCAAAAACAAGAAGGCTATTACAACTACTTGCATGGAATTATGCTTAGCCAAACAAATATATCTCAAGCAGAAAAATACCTAAAAAAAGCTGTAAAACTAGGATTAGCAATGGATCATGACCTAGCTATGGCTAAATTGCAGTTGGCAGGAATTGCTATGACTAAACGACGTAAGAGAGAAGCTACGATATTGATGGCTGAAGCTAAAAAGCTAGATAAACATGGCATGTTAAAAGAGCAAATGCAAATGATGAAACAACAAATGAAAAAAATTTAAGTTTCTCCTATATCTCTAACCTCTTCTTTTCTCTTATACATTAACTGTACGCTAATATTTTTAAATGGTTAGGAATTTTATTTTAAAGGTTTTAAACAAATATGCTTCTAGGTGGATTGTTTTAATAATTGATATTTTCTTGGTTTGCATATCTTTTATGGTTGCATATACTGTAAGATTTAATGCGAGTTTGAATTTTGATTTTAATAATTTCAAATATCAAATTCCTTTTATAGCTCTTATTGCCTTAATTAGCTTTGTATTAGTTGGGTCTTACAAAGGTATCGTAAGGCATACTGGTACAAAAGATGCTTTCAATATTTTTATGGGTGTTAGTATTCTATCTCTCATAACAGTATCTTTTCTTACTTTGAATAGAGCTTTTAATCTTTTCCCTAACTTTACCATCCCAATATCCATTGTAATTATCCACTACCTAATAAGCATATTCGTTCTTATTATAAGCAGATTCTTATTTAAAACTTTTTACGAAATTATTTCTACAGAGTTAAATACCATTACTAATGTTTTAATTTATGGTACAGGTGATTCTGGGCTTATTACTTATGGAGTACTGAATAAAGATACTAAAAGCAACTATGAGATATCAGGGTTTATTGATGATGACAAAAATAAAATTGGAAAGAAGATAGATAGAGTTAGAATTTACTCCTTACATCAATTAACACTCGATTTTGTTGATAGAAAAAATATCAAAGAGGTTATCATCTCAATGCAAAACATTAAGCCTAATCGAATTCTAGAGATTACTGATATTCTTTTAGATTTAGGACTCAAAGTAAAAATAGTTCCCCCTTTATCTAAATGGATTGGAGGCGATTTCGAAGTAAACCAAATAAAACAAGTAAAAATTGAAGACCTCCTTAATAGAAAACCTATTTCTATTGACAATCCCATTGTACAAAGAGAAGTTGATAATAAAGTTATTTTAGTTACAGGAGCTGCTGGGTCTATTGGTTCTGAAATTTCTAGGCAATTGAGTCTTTATAAACACAAACACCTAATCTTAGTAGATCAGGCTGAATCACCTCTTTACGAATTACAGCAAGAACTAATTCAACAAAGAACTAAAAATTTCACCTGTATTGTTGCCGACGTTAGAGACAATATTCGAATGGACGATATCTTTAAGCGTTTTAAGCCCAATAAAGTATTTCATGCTGCTGCTTATAAACATGTGCCTCTGATGGAGGAAAGTCCTTATGAAGCTGTAAAAATTAATATTGCGGGCACCTTAAATATCGCTGATTTATCCATAAAACATTCTGTAGAAAGATTTGTAATGGTTTCTACTGATAAAGCTGTAAACCCAACAAATGTAATGGGAGCTACAAAGAGAGTTGCCGAAATGTATATTAGTTGCCTAAGTAAAAGTAGTTCCCTCACTAAATTCACCATTACTCGTTTTGGTAATGTTTTAGGCTCAAATGGATCTGTTATTCCTTTGTTTAAAAAACAAATTGAAAATGGAGGACCACTAACAGTAACTCACAAAGACATTACTCGCTTTTTTATGACGATTCCTGAGGCTTGCCGATTAGTTCTTGAGGCCGGCACAATGGGAAAAGGTGGGGAAATCTATATTTTTGATATGGGAGATTCTGTAAAAATATACGATATTGCTAAAAGAATGATCCATCTATCTGGCTTAAAATACCCTGAAGATATCAATATTAAAATAACTGGTTTAAGGCCAGGAGAAAAGTTATACGAAGAGTTATTAGCGAATGGCGAAAACACCAAACCAACCTATCATGAAAAAATTTTAATCGCAAAAAATCAAAATTTAGATATCAATACCACCTTAATAAAAATTAAAGAACTGTGCCTAAAAAATAAAGAGCATCAAAATAAAGCTACCGTTAAGATAATAAAAGACTTAGTACCCGAATACAAATCAAACAATTCTGAATACGAGAAATTAGATTTATAAAAACAGCACAAAAGAGAAGCGATTTTGTACTATTTTTATGCTTTTATTCTTTATTTTTCACGAAATATTGCGTAGCTTGGCTATCCACTATTTTATCTTTAATAACATGATCTTAATCGCTGACGGCGGCTCTACAAAAGTCGATTGGATTGCTCTTGACAATGAAAAAAATGAAGTTTTTAGGGTACGTACACTAGGATTAAACCCTGCTGTTCTAAATAAAGAAGAACTAAAAAACCGAATCGTAAATATGTTTGAATTAATAAACATAAAAGAAAAGGTCAATGAAATTCATTTTTATGGGGCAGGCTGTGGAACTCCCAAACCTGCTCAAATTTTAGCAGACGTTTTAGAAAATATCTTTATAAACTCAAAAGTTATTATTGCAGAAGATATGCTAGCTGCTGTTTATGCTTCTTCTGGTAAAAGACCTGCTTTAGTTTGCATTCTTGGAACAGGTTCTAATAGCTGCTATTTTGACGGTAATTCTATGGAAATGAATGCTGAATCTTTGGGCTATTCATTGATGGATGAAGCTAGCGGTAATTACTTTGGAAAACTATTGCTTCGCGATTTTTACTACCAAAAAATGCCTGAAAAGATGCTATTTGCATTCAATCAACAGTTTAATACAGATGCTGATTTTGTTAAAGACAACTTATACCTTCAACCTAACCCGAATAGATACCTAGCTTCTTTTGCTAAGTTTATGTTTGATTTCAAAGAAGAAAAATATATCAAAAAATTAATTAAAAAAGGCTTCCAAGAGTTTTTCAAATATAGAGTACTTCCCTATAATAAACCCGCAGATATACCAATATACTTTATTGGTTCTATTGCTTTTTATTTTAAAAACATATTAGATAAAGTTGCTAAAAAGAATGGTCTTTCTATCACTGCTGTCATACAAAGACCAATTGATAATCTATTAGAATACCATAAAACAAACATCAAATAATATCTAAGACCCTTTCTAAAGCCATTCCTCTAGATCCTTTTATAAGAATAGTATTATTTATTATCTTATTCGTTAAGAGGTAATTCTTGAACTCCTCAAAATTCTTAAATTGAAGGAAATCTGTTGCTATTTGTGAAAAATACTCTCCTATAAAGAATACATTTTCACAATCCAAATTACCTACAAAATTCGCTAGCTTTTGATGCTCCTTATTCGCTTCCTTTCCTAACTCAAACATATCCCCTAAAATAACCGTCTTTTGAGAAGTTTTTAAGCTTTTAAAGTTATCTAAAGCTGCAATCATACTCGTAGGGTTTGCATTATAAGCATCTAATATAATTGTATTACTTCCTTTTTTTATTACCTGAGATCTGTTATTTTTAGGTATATAACTCTCCATTGCTATTTTTATCTCCTCAGAGCTTACCCCAAAATAAATCCCGAAAGTAATGGCTGCAGCAATATTAGTATAATTATATTTCCCTATTAAATTACTTCGAATTTCACTTCCTTTATAAGCTAATACAACAAATGGATTTGCTTCTTGAAAAAGAATTTCTTTATCAAGTAATATCCTAGCCATTTGTTTTGTCCTCTCCATTTGAATAAGGTCTTTATAATTCACGAATACCGTTTTGTTATGACATCTCAAGTAATCATACAGCTCCGACTTAGCCTTAATAACTCCTTCTACACTTCCAAATCCTTCTAAATGAGCTTTTCCAAAATTAGTAATGTACCCATAATCAGGAGCCGCAATCTCACATAAAAAGGCTATTTCTTCAGAGTGATTTGCCCCCATTTCAACAATACCTACTTCTGTTTTAGGTGTCATGGATAGCAAAGTCAAAGGAACTCCTATATGGTTATTTAAATTCCCTACGGTAGCTACTGTGTTATATTTTCTGCTAAGCACCTGTTTAATCAACTCTTTAGTTGTTGTTTTCCCGTTACTACCCGTCAGTCCTATGATAGGTAAGCCCAATTTAGTTCTATGATAATGTGCTAAATTTTGCATCGTTGCTAAAACATTATCCACAAGAATGATATTTTCATCCACCTGATATTTTTCCTCATCAACAACGCTAAACGCAGCTCCTCTTTCAAGTGCCTCTCTTGCATACTCATTTCCATTAAAATTAACTCCTTTTAATGCGAAAAAAATTGTGTTTTCCCTAATCTTTCTAGTGTCCGTATCTACTAAATAGTGCTTGCTATATAGTTTATATAAATCTGCTATACTCATCTTTTTAATATAAAAAACCTCATTACAAATGTAATGAGGTTTTCATAAAAATATTATTAAATATTAGTTATACCTATATTTAGGCATTGGTGTTTTCTTCTTATTCATCATCATAGGTCCTACCTTATCCGTAGCACATCTAAATCCAATATAATTCGTTGCCATGTATTGCGGGAAATATCTTCTTTGAGCCGGATCTAACCAATACTCTCTATCTGCCCATGAACCTCCTTTATAAACTCTCGTTTTCTCACTAATTAAAGTTGTTCTTCTTTTAGCATCATATTTAAAGTTTTCAACCACGTTACCTAAAGAATCTCTCTCTTGTTCTGGTTTTTTGGGAGAATTATACATTCTTGGACCACTTCTTCCTTCTAACTCTTCTTTATCTAAATTATAATACTTAGAAGAAGCATAATCTCCATCTCTCAAATTAGAATTATCTGCTACCTTATAATTTCTTCTCATGTAAGTATCCGTCTTTGTAATTGGAATGTATTTAACACTTCCTGGCAAATCTTTAGGAACAATTCTTCCATTTACCAAAGTATCATACTCTACCTCTCCATCTCCAATAATAACAACCTTACCATCTTCTCCTATTAATTTTTTAGTAAAAATATTACCTCTAAAATAGTTAAAATCATTTGCTTCTGAGTCAATAATAGGTCTATACACATCAGCTACCCATTCTGCTACGTTACCTGACATATCATACAAACCAAAGGCATTCGGTGGATATGACTTTACTTTTGTAGGGATATCAGATCCATCGCTACTCCAACCAGCAATACCACTATAGTCTCCTTTTCCTTGCTTAAAGTTAGCTAGCTGATCTCCTCTACGAACTTTATTTCTATCACGCGTATATTTTCCATTCCAAGCATACTTTTTACGCCCACGAACATTATTGTATTCTCTATTTTCAAAAATAGCTTTAGCTGCATACTCCCATTCAACCTCTGTTGGTAACCTAAATTTTTGTTCTAAAATACCATCAGACGAAGTTACTTGTCTTCCTGTAAAAGCTCCCTTAGCAGGCTTCGCACGTCTCTTAACTCTTGGTACAGGCAAGCCTCTTTTATAAATTGTTGAGTCTCCATCAAACAAAGCATAAGGATCCGTTAAATAAGTATCCGTATCAAAGTTATTTTTACCTTTAAAGGCAATAGAATCCTCCTTGAAAATATTTTTGATAACTCCCTTATCCATCAATATTTTTAAGTTAACCGCATTCGTTCTCCACTTACAGTATTTATTTGCTTGAATCCAACTAACACCAACTACAGGATAATCTGCATATGCAGGATGCCTCAAATAACTCTCTGCTAAAAGGTTGGTATTCCCTAATCCTTTTCTCCACACCAAAGTATCTGGCAAAGTTGATTCATAAATTCGTTCATATTGCTCTTCCTCTGGAGGAAACACATCTCTTGTATACTGCATGAATAATCCATATTCAGCATTTGTTACTTCCGTTTCATCCATATAAAATGAACGAACATGCATTTTTTTAGGAGTAGTATTCCAGTCAAACATTACATCATCTTGTACCAATCCCATTGTAAAAGTACCTCCTTCTATATGCACCATACCTGGGGGAGGGTTTCTTCCTTCTTTAAATTTTCCTTTTAAATAACCACCATAATTCGGGTCATTAAAGTTCCATCCTGTTAAAGAAGATTGGCTTGAATTACCTCTGCTACTGTTACATCCGGTAATTAGTAAACTAGTAATAGCCAATAAACTAAATAATCTCAATGTGCTTTTCATGTATCTTTAACTATGTTTTAGGGTGTTGCAATTTACAATAATTCTACTTTCTTACAAGAATTTAAAAGCAAAATCTGTGTAAATTAACAACTACAAAAGTAGTAACGTTTTTTTTATTTCTTTAGTATATTTAAAATATCTATTATTAAAATTCGTTAATTTGTAAGAATATATGAAAAAAATAATTTTCCTTTTTTGCTTTACATACTCATTATGTGTCCTTTCCCAAAGAAATAGCATTCTTTCAGAAGGTAATTGGTATAAATTCTCAATACATACAACAGGTGTTTTTAAATTAGATGTTAATTTCCTTAAAAACCTAGGAATCAATACCAGCACTATCAATCCTAAAAATATTAAAATTTATGGAAATGGAGGAAGTATGTTGCCTGAATTAAATACTTCTCCCAGAAAAAATGGTTTGCAAGAGAATGCTATTTACGTAAAAGGGGAAGAAGATCGCAAGTTTAATAGTGATGATTATATATTATTCTATGCCAAAGGTCCTCACAGTTGGAACATAAATACCACCAATTTATCTGTTACTCATCAGCAAAATATTTATTCAGATAAATCTTTTTATTTTCTTACTATTGGGGATACTCCAGGAAAGCGCATTACTGAGATGATTCAACCAAATGAAGGTGCTACCAATACTATTCATAATTTTGATGATTTTATTTTTTACGAAAAAGAAAATCAAAACCTTTTTGCTGTAGGAAGGTTATGGTTTGGTGAAGATTTTAATTTTGAAAATACTCGAAACTTCAAAATTAATTTTCCCGATGCAGTACCTAATTCTGAAATAACAATTAGACTAAGTGCTGTTAGTAAGTCACCTACAACTTCATCCATGAAACTAATAGCTAATGGAGTTAACACTATCAATTTAACATTTCCTCCCACATCCAATTCTTCCTCCTCCTCTTTAGCCTTCTTAAGAAAAGGAGAAGGTAAAATTTCTGCTGGTGATTCAGACGAAATAAATATCAATATTACTTTTAACAACAATGGAATTCCTTCTGCAAAAGCTTACTTAGATTTTATAGAGGTTATTGGCCTAAAAAAACTAAGAGCAAACAATAAACAATTTTCATTTCGTAACTTTACAACTATAAATTCAAATAATGTTTTTAAGTATGAAATTGAAAATGCAAATGCCATTTTCCAAGTTTGGGATGTAAGTGACTACTTAAACCCTAAGAGTATCAATTCTTTTGGAAATTCCAACAGCTTTCAATTTAAAGCAAAAGGAGGGCCTCTAAAAGAATTTATTGTCTTAAATTCTTCTGACTTTTACACCCCTATAATTATTGGCAATCCTAAAATTTCTAATCAAAATTTACATGGGTTAAAAGACATTCAATATTTAATTATAACCTCTGAAGAGCTTGTCTCACAAGCTCAAAGACTCGCAGAGTATCATCAAAATAACTCAAACCTCTCTACCCAAATCATTTCATTGAATCAAATTTATAATGAGTTTGCTTCTGGGTCTCCCGATATTACAGGAATTAGAGACTTTATCAAATATTTACATGATAATTCTTCTGCTTCAAAGAAGCTAGAATACGTTTGCTTTTTTGGAGATTCCTCTTATGATTATAAAGACAGAATCAATGGAAATAACAACATTGTTCCTACTTTCCACGCAACGCAAAGTTTTGATTTAGTTTCTTCTTATGTTACTGATGATTATTTTGTAATGATTGGAAATAATAAAGGTGGAATGAATGCTACTGACACAATAGATATCGCCTCAGGAAGAATTCCTGTTTCAACACAACAGGAAGCTAAAATAGTAGTTGACAAAATACTTAGTTATTATCATAAAACTTCTTTTGGAGATTGGCGAAATACAATTACTTTAATTGCTGATGATATTGATCAAGGTGCCGATATTACCTTGCAGAGAGGTTTAGAAGAAATTGCGGACGCTATAAAAAAGTACAAACCTATTTTAAACATCAATAAAATTTATGCGGATGCCTTTAAACAAGAAAATTCTTCTGGAGGAGAACGCTATCCTCAAGTTAAAAATGCAATTACAAATAGTATTGAAAAAGGCGCTTTGGTTTTCAATTATTTTGGTCATGGAGGAGAGGATGGCTTAGCTAGTGAAAGAATCGTAGAAATTCCACAAATAAATAGCTTCAATAATTTTAATACCTTACCTCTATTCATTACGGTTACTTGTGAGTTTTCTAGGTTTGACAATCCTTTACGAAATACCGCAGGAGAAAAACTATTCCTTAATCCCAAAGGAGGAGCAGTTAGCATGATTACAACAACCAGAGCTGTATTTATTCCCATAGGAGAAAGATTTAACAAAAAACTTGCTAATAATGTTTTAAACTTTGATGGCTCTGATAAATCCATTGCAGAAAACTTGATTAAAACAAAAAATGAAACTAATAGCATTCAAAAATTCTTTATTTATTATTTTGGAGATCCGGCTATGCAACTAGCCATTCCTAAACCTAATATTTTATTAACAAAAATGAATGGAAAAAGTATCACAAGTGCCACCGATACTTTAAAAGCACTATCTAAAGTTAATTTTGAAGGAATTGTTACAGATCGAAACAACAATCTCTTACATAATTTTAACGGTACGTTAGCTACCACTGTTTTTGACAAACCTATTGATAAAACGACACTCGATAATAATAACTTTGGAGTAACAATGGTTTTTGATTCTCAAGAAAGTAAATTATTCAAAGGAAAATCTTCTATAAAAAATGGTACTTTCAAATTCGACTTTATCGTTCCTAAAGATATCAAAGTAGCATATGGAAAAGGTAAATTAAGTTTTTATGCTAGCAATGAAAAAATAGACAAATCTGGTGCTAATTTTGATATTGTTGTAGGAGGAATTAACCCAAATGCAAATAAAGACACTACAGGTCCTGCAATAAAGGCTTTTATGAATGATGACTCTTTTATTGATGGTGGAAACACAAATACCTCTCCTAACCTCATTATCAATCTTTCTGATAGTAGTGGTATTAATACTTCCGTTACTGCGGTAGATCATGATATCATAGCTATTTTAGACGATGACCAATCCAACCCTACTATTTTGAATGATTATTATGAAACTGAATTAGATGACTTTACTAAAGGAAAAGTAACTTACCAACTACGCAATTTATCTGTAGGAAAACACACTCTTAAAATAAAAGCTTGGGACACTTATAATAATTCTTCGGAAGTCACGTTAGCTTTTGTGGTTGTGAGCGACACAACACTTGTACTGGATAATGTATTAAACTATCCAAACCCGTTTGTGAACTATACAGAATTTTGGTTTAATCATAACAAACCTAATGAGCCTTTACAAGCGCAAGTTCAAATTTTCACAATATCGGGTAAACTAATTAAAACAATTAACCAAAACATACAAACCACCGGTAATTTGTCGCGAAGCATTACTTGGAACGGTTTAGATGATTTTGGTAATAAAATAGGAAAAGGAGTATATTTATATAAATTAAAAGTAAAATCAACCATAAACAATCTAGTATCTGAGAAGTATGAAAAACTAGTCATACTTCAATAAAAATTCAGATATTTGTCCTAATAACAATAATTATATCAATGAAAAAAGTAACTTTATTACTACTAATAACTTGCTTTGCTTTAAAAATGCAAGCGCAAAATAAAAGCATTACTACTGCTGCCCCCTTTCTTTTAATAACGCCTGATGCTAGAGCTGGAGGTATGGGAGATATAGGAGTTGCCACCTCTTCTGATGCTTTTTCCATTTTTCATAATCCTTCTAAAACAGCTTTTAATGAAAACCAAATAAGTATTGGTGTTAACTATACACCTTGGCTACGTAACCTTACTGATGATATTTTTGTTGGTGGTGCTTCCTATGTAAACCGATTCAATGAAAATGCTGCTTGGGGAGTAGATCTTAAATATTTTTCATTAGGAACAGTAAATCTAACATCTCCTAACGGAGATCCTACAGGTACTGAAAACCCTAATGAGCTAGCAATAACAGGTACCTATGCATTAAAATTAAGTGAGAAATTTTCCATGGGTATCGGATTAAAATATATTCACTCTAATTACAAATTGAGAAGCTCAGATTCTAATTTAAATCCTATTAATTCTTTTGCTGTTGATATTTCTGGTTACTATCGATCTCCAGAAGAAAATTATGGTACCTTCAACGGGCGCTACCGTTTAGGATTTAACATTACCAATATTGGACCTAAGGTATCTTATACTGCTAGTAACGATGACTTTATTCCTACAAATGCTAAGTTAGGGGGAGGATTTGATTTCATTCTAGACGATTACAATACTGTAGGGGTTAATTTAGAATTCACAAAGCTACTAGTCCCTTCTACTCCTCAATCAGATAAAGGTTGGTTTGATGGAATGTTCACCTCTTTAGGTGATAGAAGTTTTAGCGAGGAGCTACAAGAAACTACTTGGGCATTAGGAGCTGAATACTTATACAATAATGCTTTTGCTATTAGAACTGGTTACTTTCATGAAAGCGCTGAAAAAGGGGCTAGACAATTCTTTACAATGGGAGCTGGTTTTAAAGCCCGAGCATTTAAATTAGACCTTTCCTATCTAATTAATTCTTCTGATGTTAACAACCCACTGGAAAATACCCTACGATTCTCATTAGCATTTGATTTAGGTCAGATTTATGAAGATTATTAGAATAGCATCTAAATTTTTACTAAATTCGTAAAATATTACAAAACATAAAAGCAGTCTGAAGGCTGCTTTTTTTGACCCAAAGTTTTTCATGAAAAAAATAGAATTCACTTCCTCAGCAACCATTTATGAGAATATCACAGAGCTTTCTCCAGAAGACAAAATGTTAATGGAAAAAGCTATTGAATCTAGAAAAAAGGCCTATGCCCCCTACTCTAAATTCAATGTTGGAGTTGCTCTTTTACTAGATAATGGAGAAATTATTTTAGGAAACAATCAAGAAAATGCGGCATATCCTTCTGGTATGTGTGCAGAACGTGTTGCTATTTGGAAAGCCGGTTCAGAATACCCACAAATGAAAGTTAAGAAACTAGCAATCACTGCTTCTTCCTTGCAAAACACTGTTGACAAGCCCGTTGGTCCTTGCGGTGCATGTCGTCAAACATTATCTGAATATGAAATTAATCAAAAGGAACCCATGGAGGTCATTTTTATGGGGGAAGTTGGAAAAATAATTAAAACAACATCGTTACTATCTTTGCTTCCTTTTTCTTTTGATAGCTCTTACTTATAAAAACTTCTAATAATAGAAACATTTCTTATTAGCTTATTTTCTGCTAAATCATTTAGAAGTTGTTTTAAAGTATCACTATAAAAATACCTGTAATTTTAGTAACGGTTACAGGTATTTTTATATTACAATAGATGCATAGTACTAAGTAATAAGAATCTTTACTCGTAAACAGATTATGAAATTCCTATTTAAGCAGACTCTTTTTTGCAAATAAATTTCAAAAACCTCCCTTAGTTAGGATATCTATAAAAATATAAAAAATCACTACATTTTAATTGTTTCCAAATATTAAAAGCGTTTCATTTGTAGGTATTAACTATATAAATAATTTATGATATCATCAGTAATTACAGGAACAGGAGCCTATATTCCAACTATAAAAAAAGAGAATCATCTTTTTTCAGATGCTCTTTTTTTAAATCAAGACGGAAGCTCCTTTAATACTGATAATGAAACAATTATAGAAAAGTTTAAAAGTATCACAGGTATTGCAGAAAGGCGCTACGCTAAAAAAGAATTAAATGCCTCTGATTTAGGATACTTTGCAGCTAGAAAAGCCATTGAAGATGCTAATATCAATATAGAAGATTTAGATTATATCATTTTTGCACATAACTTCGGAGATGTCAAAAAAGATACCATTCAAAGTGATATCCTTCCTAGTTTAGCTACTCGTGTTAAACATTTACTAGGCATTGAAAATCCTAATTGCGTTGCGTATGATATTTTATTTGGATGTCCTGGATGGGTAGAAGGAGTTATACAAGCGCAAGCCTTTATAAAAGCTGGTATTGCCAAAAAAGCACTTGTTATTGGAGGTGAAACTTTATCTAGAGTTATTGATAAATATGACAGAGATTCTATGATTTATAGTGACGGAGCTGGTGCTTGTATTATTGAAGCTTCTGAAAGTACTGCTTCTGGAATCATTAGTCATGCAAGCCAAACTTTCACCAAAGACGAAGCTTATTATTTATTTTTTGGAAAATCTTTCGACCTAAATAAAAACCCAGACGTACGCTATATAAAAATGCATGGTAGAAAAATCTACGAATTTGCATTAACAAACGTACCCAATGCAATGAAGATTGCTTTAGACAAAAGTGGTGTTTCTATTGAGGACGTTAAAAAAATATTCATACACCAAGCTAATGAAAAAATGGATGAGGCTATCCTAAAACGTTTTTATAGACTTTACAAAAAACCTGTCCCAAAAGAAATAATGCCTATGAGTATTCATAAACTAGGTAACAGTTCTGTTGCCACAGTTCCAACATTATTAGATTTAGTCTTAAAAGGTAAAATAGAAAACCAAAAAGTAGAAAAAGGAGACATAATCATCTTAGCATCAGTAGGTTCAGGAATGAACATCAATGCAATTGTGTATAAATATTAAATCTTTTAAACACCTATCTTTCAAGTTTTTATAAAAAAGTATTTTTTATAAAAAAAAATAAAATCAAAGTACTATTTTTGCGGATGCAACAACACAACGTACTTATTTTAGATTTCGGCTCGCAGTACACACAATTAATTGCGCGCCGTGTTAGGGAATTAAACATCTATTGTGAAATTCATCCTTATAACAAAATTCCATCAACCCTTGAAAATTTTAAGGCAGTAATCCTATCAGGAAGTCCTTCTTCTGTTAGATCAGATGTAGCTCCCCATCCAGACTTATCAAAAATAAGAGGAAAAAAGCCACTATTAGCGGTATGCTATGGAGCCCAATACTTAGCGCATTTCTCTGGTGGATTAGTGGCTCCTTCTGACACAAGAGAGTATGGTAGAGCTAATTTATCCTATATTAAAGAAAATGAGAGCTTCTTTAATTCCATCTCTACAGGAAGTCAAGTTTGGATGAGCCATTCAGATACTATCAAAGAACTTCCTTCTAACGGAGTTTTATTAGCCAGTACTCAAGACGTTACAAATGCTGCCTATAAAATAGAAGGAGAAACTACCTATGCCATTCAATTCCATCCTGAAGTATATCATTCTACTGATGGAAAACAATTATTAGAAAATTTTTTAGTTACTATAGCAGGAGTTTCACAAAACTGGACACCAGATTCGTTTGTTGACAAAACGGTCTCCGAACTACAAGAAAAGATAGGTAATGACAAAGTCGTTTTAGGATTATCTGGTGGGGTAGATTCTACCGTAGCCGCTGTATTATTACATAAAGCAATTGGTGCTAATCTATATTGTATTTTCGTCAATAATGGATTGTTACGTAAAAATGAGTTTTCAGACGTGCTAAAACAATATGAAGGAATGGGATTAAACGTGAAAGGGGTAGATGCTTCGGCACGCTTTTTGGAAGCTCTTTCTAGTTTAACAGACCCAGAAGCTAAACGCAAAGCTATTGGTAAGATTTTTATAGATGTTTTTGATGATGAAGCGAGTAAAATTAAAGATGCTAAATGGTTAGCTCAAGGTACTATTTATCCTGATGTGATAGAATCTGTTTCAGTCAATGGAGGTCCTTCAGCAACTATTAAAAGTCACCATAACGTTGGCGGATTGCCTGATTTTATGAAATTAAAAGTAGTAGAACCATTGCGTATGATTTTTAAAGATGAGGTTCGTAGAGTTGGAGCCTCAATGGGAATTGACAAAGAATTATTAGGACGTCATCCATTCCCAGGACCTGGTTTAGCCATTAGAATATTGGGAGATATTACTCCTGAAAAAGTACGTATTTTACAAGAAGTAGATGCTATCTTTATCAACGGATTGAGACAAAATGGATTGTATGACAAAGTTTGGCAAGCTGGTGCCATATTACTTCCTGTAAACTCTGTTGGAGTTATGGGAGATGAAAGAACTTATGAAAAAGTAGTTGCACTAAGAGCTGTTGAAAGCACAGATGGAATGACTGCTGATTGGGTTAACCTGCCTTACGAGTTCTTACAAAAAACATCTAATGAAATTATAAATAAAGTAAAAGGAGTAAATAGAGTTGTTTACGATATAAGCTCTAAACCACCAGCAACTATTGAGTGGGAATAAAAACAGCAATTAAAAGATTCAATTAAATGAACAGAATAAAGTTATTAGTTTTACTAAGTATTTTAACATTCACTATTTCTTGCGGACAACAAAAACGCTATGTTTCTTACAAAACAAAAAAAGGAGAAACAATGCGTGATATTGCTAATAAATTTGATATTAAAACAAAAGATTTACTACGTTTAAATCCTGATGTGGGTAGAAAACCAGAGGAAAATACTACCATCATTGTTCCTAACCCAAATAAAGAGCAAAACCAAATAGCAAAAAACACAACCGCTACTGTAACTCCTAAAAAAAAGGAAGTGCCAATAGATACCGTTGAACAAAAAAGTGAAACTGCTGAAAATGCGGCATTGAAAACAGCGAAAAAAAACTTTGTAGTTCATGTTGTAAAACCTAAGGAAACTGTTTACGGGTTGACGCACTTTTATAACATCTCTCCTGACGATCTATTCATGCTGAATCCTTCTATTAAAAGTGAAGGATTAAAAATTGGGCAAATCATTAGAATCAAACCTACTGATACAGAAACTGAAACAGAAGAAAACAGTCTTTTTGAAGACAATTTTAAAGCAGAGGCAACCATTAATCTTGCTTTGCTACTTCCTTTTAGAGCAAACCAACACGCTTCAAAAAGCCCTTCTAGTATTTTTGAAGATAATAAATTAGCAAATATCGTTACTGATTTTTATATGGGAAGTGAAATTGCAATTGATTCAATTAGAAGACAGGGAGTTACTGTCAATGTACAAGTATTTGATACGAATAGAAAAGGAAGTCGCATCAATGCCATCCTAGCAGATGAAAAATTAGCTCAATCCGATGTTATCATTGGACCGTTTTATTCTGAAGAGGCCACAAAAGTTGCTAAAAATGTAAAGGCTCCAGTAATTTTCCCAATGTATTCTAAGCATCAAGATAAATTTTCTTCTTCGAAACTTGTGAAAACAGCACCGAGTAAAATCAACTACGAAGAAACATTAATCAACTATTTAGTAAATCATTTCAATGGTGAAAATATTATTATCGTTGGCGACAATACAAAGGAATCCAATGCTAAAATAGCACGCATTTCCAATAAGCTACAGCAACATGATTCTATTTATAAAGCTCACGTATTAAAACCTGAAAAAGGCTATATTAAAAAAGAGCGTTTTACCAAAATTATGAAACCTAAAACACATAGCTGGGTAATTGTTATTTCTGACGATAATGCCATTGTTGCAGATGCTTTGAACAGTATGATATCTTTACCTGAAAGAGTAACTGCTCAAGTATTTACTCTCGAAAAAAATGATGCTTTTGATAAAATTGATAATAATAAATTAGCGCGAATTAACTTTACTTATATTACAGATGAATACATCGATGAAAATACGCAACACAGCATGTTTTTTAACAAAAAATACGAACTAAAAAACAATACATTACCTTCTAGTTATGCTACCAAAGGTTTTGATATCACTTACGATATATTAGCAAGACTTGCTTCGAGTGATAATAACTTAAAAGAAACTTTCAAAAACGGAAGCTCATACAGATTAGTTAGTAAATTTGACTATGATAAACAATTATTTGGAGCTACAAGTAATAAAGGGCTTTTTATCGTTAGATATAATGGTGACTTAAGCCTTACGCGATTAAGATAACTTTAAGCAAAGTAATACATAAACTTCATTCATCTAAATGAAAATACTATAGATGAGTGAAGTTTTTTTATACCTGCTCTCTTTGTAACCTCGTACCCTTTACTTTCTCTCCTTAATACATTCTTTTTATACTGAAATCAATAACATAACAACGCTTTCAAATCTGCTAAATTAAGATTTGAAATAATCTTAAACGAAAAGCTATTTCAAAAGACAAATAGCATTATAAACAGTATTATTTTCATATCACCCTCCAATTACCTATTTTTGTATGACTTATAAATTAATCATCACAATTAAAAATAAAATAAATGAAAGTAACAGTTGTAGGAGCAGGTGCCGTAGGTGCAAGTTGTGCAGAGTACATCGCTATTAAAAACTTCGCTTCAGAAGTTGTACTAGTTGATATTAAAGAAGGTTTTGCTGAAGGAAAAGCTATGGATTTAATGCAAACAGCTTCTTTAAATGGTTTTGACACAAAAATCACAGGAACTACAGGAGATTATAGTAAAACCGCTAACTCTGATATTTGCGTAATTACTTCTGGTATTGCTCGTAAACCAGGGATGTCTCGTGATGAATTATTAGGAATCAATGCTGGTATTGTAAAATCAGTTGCTTCAAGCTTAATTGAGCATTCTCCTAACACAATTATCATTGTGGTTTCAAACCCAATGGATACAATGACCTATTTAGTACATAAAGCAACTGGATTGCCTAAAAATAGAATTATTGGAATGGGAGGCGCATTAGACTCTGCTCGTTTTAAATATCGTTTAGCTGAAGCTTTAGAAGCTCCTATCTCTGATGTAGATGGAATGGTTATTGGAGGGCACTCTGACAAAGGAATGGTACCTTTGACTCGCTTAGCAACTAGAAACTCAGTACCTGTTTCTGAATTCTTATCTGAAGAAAGATTAAATCAAGTTAAAGAAGATACCAAAGTTGGTGGAGCAACACTAACTGGTTTATTAGGTACTTCTGCTTGGTACGCTCCTGGTGCTGCCGTATCTGGATTGGTACAAGCTATTGCTTGCGACCAAAAGAAAATTTACCCTTGTTCAACATTACTTGAAGGAGAGTATGGTTTATCTGATTTATGTATCGGAGTTCCTGTTGTTTTAGGGAAAAATGGTATTGAAGAAATCGTAGAAATCAACCTAAGCGATGCTGAAAAAGAACACTTAGCATCTTCTGCGGAGGCTGTTAAAAAGAACAATGAAGCTTTAGCATTAAACGTTTAGAAAAAAACATATCTTTTTTTAAAAACTCGGGAAAATTTTCCCGAGTTTTTTTTTATCTGTAAGTTTCTTAGAAAGAACACGTCTATATGTACAAGAAATAGCAATACTATTTCTTTTTCATAGTTTTTCATAGCAATTTTCCCACTTCGATCTTGAAGTGGGTTTTTCTTTTTTATCTTTAAGGCTTTAAAATGAAAATACCCTCTTGAAGAAAATAATCATCTCTGTAACGAACGATTTAACCACAGACCAACGTGTAGAAAAAGTTTGTAACTCTTTATTAAAGCTCAATTATACGATTTTATTAATCGGTAGAAAACACCCCCACAGCACTCCTATCAATAGACCTTATCAAACTATACGGTTTACACTTTTATTTAACAGAGGAATACTCTTTTACGCTGAATACAATATCCGCTTATTTTTCAAGCTCTTATTTACCAAGAAAGAGCTGCTCTTATCAAATGACTTAGATACCTTACCTGCCAATTTTCTTATTAGTAAAGTTCAACAAAAAAAACTTATATATGATAGTCACGAACTTTTCTCAGAAAGCCCTGAACTAATCAATAAACCCATTATAAAAAAAGTTTGGCAATCTCTTGAAAATATGCTGCTACCTAAAATAAAAAATTCTTATACCGTATCTAAAAGCATTGCTGAACACTATAATTCAAAATACCGTACCAATTTTAAAATAGTTAGAAACCTACCTCAAAAGAAAAAATATACTAAAGCACCTCTCCCTCTTAATACAGAAGGTAAAAAAATAATTCTATACCAAGGAGTTGTAAACATAGGAAGGGGGCTAGAATTAATAATAGATACGATTCCTTTCCTAAAAAACCACCTCTTTTTAATTGTAGGAGATGGCGATATACTAAAAATACTCCAGCAAAAAGTAGCTCGTAAAAATCTTCAAAAAAAAGTTATATTCCTCGGAAAAAAAACACCAATAGAACTTCAGAAAATTACCCCAAACGCTGATATTGGAATTAGTTTAGAAGAAGATCTAGGACTCAATTACAGATACGCATTACCCAATAAACTTTTTGATTATATTCAAGCAGAAATTCCTGTTTTAACCTCTGATTTACCTGAAATGAAGCAAATTGTTTCTCAATACCAAATCGGTAAAATTGTAACTGATAGAACTCCTAAAAAGCTAGCCACAATAATTGAGAGCTTCTGCCCAAAAGAATACACCCATGCCCTTAAAAAAGCAAAAGAGCAACTTATTTGGGCTAATGAAGAAACAGTTTTATATGACGTTTTTAAAAATCTTAAATAAAATTATACTTCCATCAATGAAAACCCTCCTACATATATTTGCTAGCAAATCTTTTTTCTTATCTACAAATATTTTTGATTAATTTCACTCCATCTCTCTTTCTTGAAAAGCATAGATTACTTCTTCCTACAAACGATCATATTGGTTCATTTGATAAGCAATATATTTATATTCTCTTAAGTTCTTTTTTAAAATAGCGTCCTCTCTTCTAGGAAACTTCTTATGTACTTCCATTGCCAAGTCTTTAGGTAGTAAATTATCTGTAAAAAAATAACCTATCTTCTCTTTTAGAATGGAAAAATTGTCTTTTTAAGATTTCCTTTTCTGGTAAAGTTTTACTATAAATTAACGTTGATATTTCTCTTACTTCCTATTAAACAAAAAACATAAATAACTCATTTTCAAAAGGTTCAAATAAATAACCGATGAGTTTTCAATAGCTTTTTTTTTAAAATAAGCATGTTTTTTCCCAAAAAAAACTCCTATTTTACAATCATTTAACAGTAATGCTACTCTTAGCAATAAATGATCTCTTTCTTTAACAAGTTTATTATCAGCTAAAAAAAACAGGTTCTCCGTAGCTTGCATCGTTTTCATGGTAAAAACTTCATTAGAATCTATTCCTAAATGATATACCCTATTTTCAATTTGTTTTATAAACACCCCTTCCTTTTCTAAGGTACTGGCAAATAATAAATCTTCTCTCCCATACTTTTTAAGAGATTCTTCAAAATGAATTCTGTCAAAAATATCTCTATGTATAAAAAAGTTTGCTGTAAAAAAGTACTTAATAGGCCGTTTTTCTCTTACACTTAAAGCAACCTCTTCACTCTTTACACCAAAATTATAACGTAACTCTCCTTTGCTTCTATCTTCCTTTCTATAAGCTATTCCTCCACAAAAAACAGTTCCTTTAGCTTTTTTAGCTACCGCTATATATTTTTTAACAAATCCTCTACCAATGGGTTTTACATCACAATCCAAAAATAACAGCCAATCATATACGGATTGTGAAGCTAACAAATTACGTAAACTACCTCTCCCAATATTCTTTTTTAAAGACTGAAAACTACAATGTTCAATACTATTAATTTTTTGATTTAAAGGATGAAATTCTGACTCAGAAGCATCATCTATTACTAAAATTTCAAAAGGAATATCTTCTTCCTCTAGTTGGTTGTAAAGAGCCAGTACTAAAGGATATACATTCCAATTGTAAGCTGGAATCAAAACAGAAATCATGATACCGTTTGCTGAACTACTTCAAACAATTCTCCCCCTTCACATTTTATTGTATGTTGCTTAAATTTCACAATCAACTGGTAATCATGAGTTGCCATTAGAATAGTTTTTCCATTCTTATGAATTGTATTCAATAGCTCCATTACCTCCAGTGAAGTTTTAGGGTCTAAATTCCCCGTAGGTTCGTCTGCAAGAATCAAGTCAGGATCATTTAATAATGCGCGCGCTATTGCTACACGCTGCTGTTCTCCTCCTGAAAGCTCAAAAGTATTTTTATAATATTTTTCTTTCATTCCTACCTTGTCCAATACCTCATAAATCTTCTCTTTCATTTCTTGTTTGTTCTTCCACCCTGTAGCTTTCAATACAAACTCTAAATTATCAAATACATTTCTATCATTTAATAATTTAAAATCCTGAAATACAATTCCTAACTTTCTTCTCAAGAAAGGAATATCCTTTTCTCTCATTTTTTTTAAATCAAACCCTACAATAGATCCTAACCCACGTTGCAAACGTAGATCGCCATATAGCGTTTTCAATAAGCTACTTTTACCACTACCCGTTTTCCCTATCAAATAATAGAAATCGCCTTTATTCAAGGTAAAATTTACTTTTGATAACACTAAGCTATCTCGCTGATATATATCAGCATTTTCAAGATGTAAAACAGGTTTCTCCATTATGATATACTTTCTTACAAAACTAAAATTTTATTACGTAATTATATAACATTTATTATTTTTGATGCAATCTTTTTCAACAAAAACAAAAAAACAACGTTATACCTTTTAGATAACGCAAAAAATATGAAATTTATTTATTTTAAAAAGAGCTTTTTCTGCTTTTTTCCTTTCATTTTCATGAGCCATATCGTAGCGCAGACAACTGCTATAGATTATCATAAAAACACTGATTATCACAAAGCTGTCACATTATTTTTCAACAAAAGCTATGCTCCAGCACAGCAATTATTTGAAAAAATAACAAAAGAAGCTGAGCCTAATCAAAATGTCAAAGCAAATGCTGCTTATTATGAAGCCATGTCTGCTATTCATCTGAAACAAATTGATGCAAATCAAAAAGTCCTTAACTTTGTCAAAAACTATCCTTATAGTAGTAAAAAAGAAAAAGCTTTTTTAAATGTTGGAAATTATTATTTCGCTAACCAAAAAGCTGCTCATGCTTTAAAGTGGTACGAAAAGGTAAATGAAGATTTACTGAATAATGAAGATCGTAGAGTATTAAATTTTAAAATGGGTTATGCTTTACTAGCTTCTGGTTACTTGAAAAAAGCAAAAGAAAAATTTATAACCTTACTAGGAGATCCTCAATTCGGAAATGATGCTCGCTACTACTATGGATATATTGCTTACAAAGAAGAAAACTTTGGAGAAGCTGAAAATAATCTGAGTCATTTAGCAGACAATGCCACCTATAAATCAAAAGCGAATTATTATTTATTGGATATTAGCTTTAAATCAGGAAAATTTGAAAAATCCATTCAAATAGGAAAAAGCATACTTCCTAAAGCAGACAAAAAACAGCAATCTCAAATATCTAAAATCATTGGAGAAAGCTATTTTAATCTAAAAAAATACAAAGAAGCTATTCCATACCTAACTCAATATAAAGGAAAAAAAGGAAAATGGAATAACACGGATTACTATTATTTAGGTTATGCTTATTATAAACAAGGAGATTTTGAAAATGCTATTCGTAATTTTAATAAAATTATTGGGGCTAAAAATATTGTTGCTCAAAATGCTTACTACCACTTAGGAGAATGCTATCTAAAACTAAACAAAAAACCTGAAGCTTTAAACGCCTTTAAGAATGCTAGCGAAATGAGGTTTGATGTAAAAGTTACAGAAGGAGCTGCTCTCAATTATGCGAAATTAAGTTATGAAGAAGGAAATCCCTACAAAAGTGTTCCTGAAGTACTCAAAGAATACCTAATAAAATACCCTAATACACCTAATACTAATGAAATTAGACAATTACTAGTTACCTCTTACTTACATCAAGGAGACTATGAAGGTGCTTTGGTATATTTAATATCTCATAAATCTCCAGAAAATGAAGCTTTTGCCAGTGAAGTTGCTTTGTATCGAGGAATTCAATTATTCAATGAACAAAAGCTAAATAAAGCTCGTACCTTTTTTACCATTGCTGCTACTTCTAATGCGCAAGATATTCGAGACAAAGCTTTGTTTTGGAATGCAGAAATTGAGTATTTGCAAGGAGGGTATGAAAAAGCATTGCAAAACTTCTTATTACTAAAAAATACTTCTATTGAAGAAGCTGATAATTTAGACTATAATATTGCCTATGCTTATTTTAAATTAAAAAAATACAAAGAAGCAACCAATTACTTTCAACGCTTTTTAAATCATAAAGTAAATGATCTTGATTTAAATGGAGATGCTTCAAATAGATTAGGAGATTCTTTTTATGCTACGAAGCAATACAATGATGCTATTCAGTCTTATGACAAAGTAATAGCAGATGGAGCCATTGGTTCAGATTATGCACAATATCAAAAAGCCATGAGTAATGGACTAGCGGGTAATAATACTAATAAAATAGATGATTTATTGGCAGTTATCAACAACTATGATCATTCACAGTTAAAAGATGATGCACGCTTCCAACTAGCAAGCACCTATACTAGTCTTGGAAATAACGCTAAGGCACAAGAAGCTTATCATGACTTGTTAACAAATCACCCTAAAAGTAGCTATGTACCCAATGTTTTACTACGTCAAGGATTGCTGTTTTACGGTGAAAACAATACTGAAAAAGCGCTTTCTAAGTTTAAGGAAGTAGTGGCAAATCACCCTAATTCAAATGAAGCAAAACAAGCCGTTACCAATGCTCGTAATGTATATATTGATCTTGGAAGGGTAGATGAGTATGCAGACTGGGTTAAAAACATTAATTTTATAAATGTATCAAATGCCGATTTAGACAATGCCACTTTTGAAGCTGCTGAAAACAAATTCTTAGAAAATAAAACGGCTCCCGCTATTGAAGGATTCCATAAATACCTCGAAGCTTTCCCGAATGGACTTCATATATTGAAAGCTCATTTTCATCTAGCTCAATTATACCTAAAAACCAATCAAGCTATACAATCAATTCCTCACTATACATTCGTTGTAACGCAACAAAAAAGCGAATATAGCGAAGAGTCTCTTAATAAATTATCGCAACTATATCTTGAAAAAAATGATTGGAATAATGCAATGCCTTTATTAAAACGATTAGAGCAGGAAGCTAATTACCCTCAAAATTTGACTTACGCTTTAAGTAATTTAATGAAAGGATACTACCAAGGAAAAGATTACCTAAAAGCTATTGAGTATGCTGAAAAAGTGCTAAGCAACGGAAAAATAGAGCCTTCTGTGGAAGAAGATGCTAAAATTATTATTGCCCGTGCAGCTTTCCAAACAAACGATTATATGACTGCGGAAGAATACTTTAATGAAGTGGGTAAAAAAGCTGTAGGCAAATTAAAAGCAGAAAGCCTATACTATAATGCCTTTTTTAAACATGACACAAAAGAATATGAATTATCCAATAAGATTATTCAAAACTTAATTGCCAACTATTCTATGTACAAATACTGGGGGGTTAAAAGCTATATCATTATGGCAAAAAACTATTATGCTTTGAAAGATGCTTACCAAGCAACCTATATTTTAGAAAATATCATTCAAAACTTTACACAGTATGAAGATGTAATTCGAGAAGCTAAAAACGAATTGCGTACCATCAAAAACAACGAAGCCAAAACTAACGAATCGGTAACACCTCAGCAAAACTAAAATCAATGAAAAAACACATCTTATTTGTACTCTTGTTTGTTGGTCAGTTTATAATAGCGCAAGATAAACCTTCTATAAAAAAAGATACCATAAAAACAGAGGTCATCAATGTAGTAACCTCTTACGCGCCTAAAGTTACTGATGCTTTCAAAATAAAAAAGAAACCTGCTATTAAGCATTCTAAAAACACAGAAAGAAAAGCATTAGAATATACTATGTTTTCCGTTCCGGTAGCTTCTACTTTCATTCCTAAAAGTGGAACTATGAAAACTATTGACCTAGGGGAAAAAGAACATCTATACAACAATTACTTCTCTTTAGGTTTGGGAAATAAAACAACTCCCCTCCTAGAAGCTTATGTACGAAGAAAAACTTATTACGATGATGAATTTGGAGTATATGCTAAATTTCTACTCTCCATAAACCCTGTTGAAAATAGTAAACTAAGCAGCTCCTTTTACAATACCAAACTCAACTTGTTTTATAAAAGGAAAGAGCGCTACTTTGACTGGAAAGCTGGTCTCAATATAAATCGGAATAAATACAATTGGTACGGATTACCTAACAATATAAACTTTACGGAGGGTACTTTAGAAGCCATTGAAGAAGAACAAACTTATAAATCTTATAAAGTTTTTGGAGAAGTGGTATTTGAAGATTCTTATATTCAAGAAGGAAATCTATCCATAGCTCATTTCTCTGATGTTTTAGATAGTAGCGAATTTGATGTCGATTTCAAGGCTAAGCTAGCGTTTCCTCTTGATCGAATTCACAGAAATTTAAATGACCTATCCTTAAATGTTTCAGTAAATTTCCTAGGAGGAAATTTTGCTTACTCTTACAGAGATTTACAACCTATAACATATAGTTTTTTTACTTTGGGCGTAAATCCACATTATCGTTTCCTTGCAGAAGATTTTGATATTAAGATAGGGGCAAAAGGATATTTTTCTGTTGATACTCATAATAATGAATCTATTTTTCTTGTGTATCCTGATGTAGAAGTCGCTTACCCTGTTATCAAAGACTACGCTAACTTATATATAGGTGCTTCTGGTGACCTGCACTCCAATACTTATAAAGAATTTGCCAATACCAACCCATTTGTTTCACCAACGCTTACTATATTACAAACAAATGAAGCTTATCACTTTTTTGGAGGATTTAGAGGTAAACTTTCTCAAGACGTTAATTATAATACCAAAATAAGCTACAAAAAAGAAGAAGACAAACCTTTCTTTTTAGCTAACAACTCTAAATCTAATGGAATCAGAACTGGCTCTAATACTGGTTTTTTATTCTATGGCTATGAGTATGGAAATTCTTTTAAGGTTGCTTATGACAATATTACCACTGTTAGTTTTTTTGGAGAAATAGAGTACAATGTATTTAAAAATTTAATACTTGGTGCTAATGGTCAATTTAATAATTTTTCCTTAACCAAGGAATTAGCTCCTTGGAATCTACCTGAAATTGAAGGTGAGTTATTTGCTAAATACAAAACCAAGAAATGGTATGCTAACGCTAATATACTCTTTGCAAGTGGTCGTAAAGGAGCTTTTTACGAAGACGTTTTTCCTTACGTTCCTGCTCCTATCGCTCTTGAAGATTATATAGACGTCAATTTAAGTGGAGGATACTATTTTAGTGATTCATTCTCTGCTTTTATTAAAGTAAATAATGCCTTAAACAGTAACTATCAACGTTATACAAATTTCAATGTACAAGGCTTCCAAGCCTTAGCTGGAATAACTTGGAATTTTGATTTTTAGAACCATTCATTTTACGTAATTTTGAAGGCTTTAAATTACGTAAAATGAACAAACTTCTTCAACTCCTAGTCATTGGGATATGGTTGGTTTCTTGTAAACCTAATACCTCCCAAAAAGTAGGTAACCTATTTTCTTCTAACCAAGAAAAGGTAGATTCCACACAAGTAAAGCACTTATTCAATACTGCACTTACTAAAGGTAAATCCTATGAATGGTTACGAGATTTAACTACCAATATAGGCAGTCGTCTTTCGGGTTCTAAAGGAGCTGAAAAAGCTGTAATTTGGGGTAAAAAACAAATGGAAGCAGTGGGGCTAGACTCGGTATGGTTACAACCTATCATGGTTCCTCACTGGGTAAGAGGTGAAAAAGAAGAAGCTAGTTATATCGTCAACAATAAAAAAATAACCGTTCCTATTTGTGCTCTTGGTGGCTCCATAGCTACTCCTTTAAGTGGTATTAATGCTGAAGTCATAGAAGTAAAAAATATTGAAGAAGCGGAAAAACTAGGAAGCAGTGCTGCTGGTAAAATTATTTTCTTTAATGGAGCTTTTGACAATACCTTTATACAAACATTCAAAGCCTATGGAGGTTGCGTAAAGCAACGTTTCTCTGGAGCTGCTACTGTAGGAAAATTTGGAGCAAAAGGAGTGATTGTTCGTTCTATGACTAACGGAATTAACAATAATCCGCATACTGGGGCTATGAGTTATGGAAAGCTTCCTAAAACTGCTTATATTCCTGCCGCTGCTATTAGCTCTCTCGCTGCTGAAAACTTAAGTAAACATTTAAAAGAATATCCTCAATTGAAGTTTTACTTTAAGCAAAACTGCCAAAACTTGCCTGATGCCCCCTCTTTTAATGTTGTTGGTGAAATAAAAGGAAATAAATACCCTGATAAAATTATGGTTGTAGGAGCACATTTGGATTCTTGGGATTTAGGAGATGGTGCTCATGATGATGGAACAGGAATTGTACAAGCCTTAGAAGTTGCCTATTTACTTAAGTCTAATAAGGTTAAGCCAAATCATACAATACGTATCGTATTTTTTATGAATGAAGAAAATGGAATGCGAGGTGCTAAAGAATATGCCCGCTTAGCAAAAGAAAATGGAGAAATTCATATCAGTGCTTTAGAGTCTGACGCTGGAGGGCATACCCCTAGAGGTTTTTCTATTGATGCAAATCGGAAAAATTTGCACCTTATACAAAGTTGGAAAAAAATACTAGCTCCTTACGGACTCCATGATCTTATTATGGGAGGAAGCGGTCCTGATATTAGTCAATTGAAGAATGAACATATCACCTTAGTAGGGTATAGACCTGACTCTCAACGCTATTTTGATTATCATCATGCCACTACGGATACTTTTGACAAAGTGCATAAACGCGAATTAGAGCTAGGAAGTGCTTCTATGGCTAGCATTGTTTATTTGATGGATAAATATTTATACCATAACAATACTGTAAAACCTTAATACAACATATAAATCTGTGATCCCTAAAAATGAATACAAATATTAATACTTATTAAAAATTACCCACAATGAAATACCTTTTTTTAATCTTAAAAATTCTTTTAGCCATTTTCTTAATTTATGGAGGCTTTAATCATTTTTACAAACCTGAATTCTACAATGGATTGATTCCTGATTTTCTTCCAAAACTAGCTACGAACTATGTTTCTGGAGCGGCAGAAATGTTATTAGGAATAGGACTCTTTATCAAGGGATATCAGAAAAAAGCTGCCTATGGCATCTTTCTTTTAATGTTATTATTCATGCCTTTACATATTTGGGATGCGTTTAAAGAAAATCCAGCTATCGGATCTAAAACAGCTGCATATATAAGAATTGCTGTTCAGTTTCTTTTTATAGCTTGGCCCTGGGCTCTTTACAAAAATGAATCAAAATAATTACCCATGAAAAAAGCCATAAATATCCTATCCTTTTTAACTTGTTTTGTGTCTTGCCAACAACAGGAAAAAGCAGATTTAATTGTTGTAAATGCTACTGTTTATACTGTGAATTCAAATTTTGACAAGGCAGAGAGTTTTGCTGTAAAGCATGGGAAATTTATGGCTATTGGAACCAATAAAGAAATCCAAAAAAAATACAATGCTCCTAAAGTCATAGATGCTAAAAACAACCCTATTTACCCTGGTTTTATAGATGCACATTGTCATTTTTACGGATTAGGCTTACAACAACAAAAAGTAAACTTAGTAGGCACAAAAAGCTATGACGAAGTACTCCAAAAACTAGTTGAGTTTCAAAAAGAAAAAAAGAGTTCTTTTATTACAGGGCGCGGATGGGATCAAAATGATTGGGAGATAAAAGAATTCCCTACAAAAGAAAAACTAGACAAACTCTTTCCTACAACCCCAGTAGCCATTCGAAGAATTGATGGGCATGCTATGCTGGTAAATCAAACTGCTATTGACATGGCTAATATTACCGTAAATTCGACTGTTGATGGCGGTGAGTTTTTGAAAAAAAATGGAACGTTAACAGGGGTTTTAATAGATAATGCGATGCACTTTATAAGAGTTCCTTCTCCTTCTAAACAAGAACAAATTCAAGCCCTAAAAGATGCTGAAAAAATTTGTTTTGACCTAGGACTAACTACTGTTGATGATGCTGGATTAAGCAAGCAAGTCATTGAACTCATAGATAGTTTACAACAAAAAGGAGATTTAAAAATGCGCATATACGCAATGATTTCTAATACTAAAAAAAATCTTGATTACTATCTTAATAAAGGGATTATTAAAACTAATAGACTACATGTCCGTTCTGTAAAAGTATATGCTGATGGTGCCTTAGGATCGAGAGGTGCTGCTCTAAAAAAAGAATATGCCGATAAAAAAGGGCACTTTGGGGCTCTTGTAAATTCTTATAACGATTTGCAATCCTTGGCTAAAAAAATAGCCAATTCTATGTATCAAATGAATACCCATGCCATTGGCGACTCTGCCAATTATGTGATGCTCAAAACCTATCATACTGTTCTTAAAAACCATACAAATAGAAGGTGGCGAATTGAACATGCACAAGTTGTTGATACCAAAGATTTCCCATTATTTAAAAATGTACTGCCTTCTATTCAGCCAACTCATGCTACTTCTGATATGTATTGGGCAAAAGATCGAATAGGCATTAAAAGAGTTAAAGGGGCTTATGCTTATAAAGATTTGTTACTACAATATGGAAAAGTAGCGCTAGGAACAGACTTCCCTATTGAAAATGTAAACCCTTTATATACCTTTTATGCCGCTACTATTCGAAAAGATTTAAAAGGATATCCTAAAGACGGCTTTCAAAATAACAACGCTTTGTCTAGAAAAAATACCTTGAAAGGGATGACTATATGGAATGCTTTTGCTAATTTCGAGGAAAAGGAGAAAGGTAGTATCGAGGTAGGAAAATTAGCAGATTTCGTTATTTTAGATAAGGATGTCATGACCATTAAAGAAGCTGAAATTCCAACTACCAAAGTCATAGCTACCTATATTAGCGGTGAAAAAGTAAAGTAAATTTGTAAATTAAATTTTTTAAACCCTCTATATAATGAAATCTCATTTATTTTTATTTCTATTTTCCTTATTACTTTCCTTTTCTTGTACAAACGACACTGACGATACTGTTAACTATGACGTACAAAATGAAGCTGATATCATCAAATATATTGCTAAGCATAAATTACTTGCTAATAGAACTGATACTGGCTTATATTATGTTATCGACGAAATAGGCATGGGTAAAAAACCTACTAGTAGTTCTGAAGTAACCGTTTCTTACAAAGGATATTTTTTAGATGGAACTACTTTTGACCAAAGCGATGCTAAAGGGATTTCTTTTAAATTACAACAGGTTATTGATGGATGGACAGAAGGGCTTACTTATTTTAAAGAAGGAGGTAGTGGTATGCTGTTAATTCCTTCTCGTTTAGCTTACGGAAATACAGGAAACTCAAGAATCCCTGGTGGAGCTGTTTTAATATTTGAAATTAAATTGTTAAAAGTAAATTAATATAAAACTTCCTTGGAAAACAGTATCTCATAAATAGTACAATATGGGATACTGCTTAACATAGCCTAATTCTTATATCCAAAACCAACGACATTCCTTTAAACATTCAATCTCCTAAAAAACTTTTTGTAGTTTTGTGTAAATTCAACACTAAATGAAAATTTCACAAAACATTAAAGTTGCCGTAGATGCTGTTGTGTTTGGTTACGAAAAAAAAGAATTATCTATTTTATTAATCAAAAGAGGCATAGCACCTTTTAAAGATTCTTGGGCGCTGCCTGGTGGATTGGTTTTAGAAAACGAGTCATTAGAAGAAGCCGTTCAAAGAGAATTAAAAGAAGAAACAGGTGTTGCTATTGATTACTTAGAACAACTATATACTTTTGGGAAACCTTTGAGAGACCCTAGAAATCGGGTGGTTTCTATAACTTATTTCGGCTTAGTAAGCCCTACTAATTTTAAAATATTAGCAGCTACAGATGCGGTAGAAGCACAATGGTTTCCTATTCGCAAGTTACCAGAATTAGCTTTTGATCACGATCAAATTCTAGCGGTAGCACTAAAAAGATTACAAAGCAAAATAAATTATCAACCGATTGGCTTTGAGCTTTTGAACACCACCTTTCCTTTCTCCGATTTAGAACATTTATATCAAACAATCCTAAACAGAAAAATTGATCGACGCAATTTCAGAAAGAAAATACTCAGTTTTGGTATCCTAACTGAAACAGATCAAATTTACAAACCTTCAAGCGGAAGGCCTGCCAAACTATTTCAATTCAATGCTGCTAAATATAAAGAACTAGAACAGAAAGGGTTTCATTTCGAAATAAAGTTTGCGTAAAAAAAACACAAAATATTTTTTAGAAGTATAAAACTTTAGTATATTTGCGTAAAAATAACGCAATATGGTTTTAAATCTCGACAATAACTTCAACCCCTACCCTTCTAGAAATACTATTGAATACGATTATTTTATTTTTTCAGGAGGAGAGCCACATATAAAAATAACCTCCAACCTTAAAGATGTTACGGCAGTAACTATTACACATCGCATACAATCTTTTAACGATATGGGCATGCTTTTACTAGCATCTAATGCCTTAAAAAATATGGGAATACATACCATACACATACTGCTTCCCTATTTTCCTGCGGCAAGACAGGATCGATTAATGATTTCGGGAGAGCCTTTATCGGTAAAAGTATATGCTGATATCATTAATAGTCAAAACTTTAGTTCGGTTACTATTTTTGACCCTCATTCTGAAGTAGCTCCAGCTTTATTAAATAACTGTAAAGTAGTCGATAATCTTAAATTCATACAAGAAGTAACTAGTCAAATTGCCAATGATGTACTATTGATCGCTCCTGATGGAGGTGCTTTAAAGAAAATTTATAAAGTGGCTTCTTATTTACAAAAATACAAAGTTGTAGAATGCTCAAAATCTAGAAATGTTGAAACAGGGCAGCTCTCAGGATTTAAAGTGTATGAAAACGATTTAAAAGGACAAGATTGCTTAATTGTTGATGATATTTGCGATGGAGGAGGCACCTTTTTAGGCTTGGCAAAAGAATTAAAAGCTAAAAATGCAGGAAACCTCTACCTAGCTGTAAGTCATGGTATTTTTAGCAAAGGCTTTAAAGACTTACAGAAGCATTTTACTAAACTATTTACTACTGATAGTTTTAAGACACTTAATGGTAATAATAGTACGCAAATTAAATTAGAACAACTATTAAAAGAATAATGTTATGATTATAGAAGCAGCAATCGGGGACGCTTATGGAGCTGGATTTGAATTCAAAAATCAAGACTATATCAACAATTATAATAATTTAGCTTCTTACTACCAACATGGTATGTATCCTGAAATATACAAAACATATACGGATGATACACAAATGGCAATTGGTATTACCGAATTACTACTAGAAAATAATAATTGGACCGAAGAATTAGTTGCCAATAAGTTTGTCGAGGTTTTTCACAGAGATAAAAGAAGAGGGTATTCTAATAGGGTTTACAATGCTCTTAATGCTAGTCGCGATGGAGTTCAGTTTATTAAAAACATCAATAATAAAAGTGCAGGTAATGGATCTGCTATGAGAGCTTATCCGATAGGCTATGTTAAAGATATAAATACACTATTAACCTTCTGTGAAATACAAGCAAAGGTTTCTCATGATACTATTGAAGGCATTCAATGCGCAAAACGAATAGCCTTAGCTGTTCATTTTTATAGGTATGGTTTAGATAAAAAAACAAATTTGATCTCTTTTATCAACACTACTTTAAACGAAAATGAAATATATGAAGTTTTAGCACCTATAGATATGCATGGCTATCCAACAACAAAGGCAGTTATTAAAATTGTTTCAGAGGCTACTTCTATGGAAGATTGCTTAAAGTATGCTATTGATTTTGGGGGAGATACTGATACTGTAGCTGCTTTATGTATGGCTATTTTAAGTCAAAAAGAAGAATGCGATAAAAAACTTCCGTCATTTTTACTTGAAGAATTAGAAGACAATACCTTTGGTAAAAAATACCTACAAAAGCTCGATCATTTACTGGAAAATAAATTCTATAAATAATTATTAAAAATATAAAGCAATGAAATCGAAATCAATTGAATCTACTTTCTTAGGCTTGGCTTTAGCAGATGCATTGGGCGTTCCTGTGGAGTTCCAATCTAGAAAACAATTACAGGAAAACCCTGTAAAGGAAATGAGAGCATTCGGCACTCATTACCAACCTAAAGGTACTTGGTCTGATGATAGCTCTTTAACATTTTGTCTTGCAGAAAGTTTGTGTAAAGGCTATGTAAATAAATGTAAAACTGGTAATGCTGTTATTACAACAGTAGGAAACTTACCAACTAAAATGTAATTCATACAGTTGGCTCTGTATATAATAATGGGAAAAAAGTAGAAAAAGAAAAACAATTATTAGCCAACTGTTATTACAACAGTATGTTACTTGCTATAGAAAACGATATAAATCCATTTCTTTTCCTAATATAGGTATAGGAACTTGTCGTTTTTTATAGCAAACAACTACTGAAATAGCTATCGAGACCCTTCCAAAAAATACTTTTGCAAAAGAAGTATATTTTGTTTGTTTTGACATAGAAAACTATACAACATCTACCGCTATTTTAAATAAAAACAATGCAAGAAATTAAGCAAAAAATTAAATATCTAAAAGGAGGTGCTACGGCACCTATCGGATTGGGCAATAAAATCATTGTTCATGAAAAAGAAATGATTATTCCTTTCTTTTATGTTAATTTTAACGAATAAAAAGTATTTAATAAATTCACAAACAATGAATGAGAAAAGAAGTAAAAAACTTAGTAAATATTTAAGTCTAATACTCAGACATAGCCCTGAAACAATCCACTTAAAACTGGATAAAAATGGATGGGCAACAATAAGTGAGCTACTCAAAAATACTCATAAATATGGAACTCCCTTTTCAATAAAAGAGCTCATATTTGTAGTAGCTACTAATGATAAAAAGCGCTTTTCTTTTAATGATGATAAAACAAAGATTAGAGCTAACCAAGGACATTCTATAAAACACATCAATTTAAACCTTTCCCCTAGAACTCCCCCTTCACTACTATACCATGGAACAGTAGCTAAGTTCTTAGCGCCTATTCGTTCAGATGGATTGCTAAAAATGGGTAGGCAATATGTGCATTTGAGCACTGATTTAAGTACTGCTAACAAGGTAGCTTCTAGAAGAGGTAAACCTGTAATATTAACGATCAAAGCTTTAGAAATGCATACAAGAGGTTTCTTATTTTACCTTTCTGAAAATGACGTTTGGTTGACAGATAAGGTACCTTCTGAATTTATTGAATTTAAAAAATAATGCAATGAGTACATTTGTTATTGGCGATCTACATGGGGGATTAAAAGCACTTCCACAAGTTTTAAAAAGAGCTAACGTTACTGAAAAAGATACGCTTATTTTTTTGGGTGATTATGTAGATGGATGGAGCGAAGCCGCTCAAACAATAGACTTTCTAATAGCGCTTTCTAAAACAACCCATTGTATTTTTATAAAAGGAAATCACGATTTATGGTGTGAAAACTGGTTGAAAACAAAACGGCAAGAACCTGTATGGCTAGCTCATGGTGGTCAGGCTACTTTAAAGAGCTATGCTTCTTATTCAGTAACAAAGAAGCAAGAGCACATTTCTTTTTTTGAGCAAATGAAACCTTATCATATCGATTCAAACAACCGTTTATTTATCCATGCTGGCTATACATCCATCCACGGAGTTGAAAAAGAAACTTTTAAAATGAATTATTTTTTTGATCGTACACTATGGGAAATGGCTTTTGCCATGGATAAAGCACTACATAAAGAGGCTATCGGTTATCCTGATCGTTTAAAACATTATCATGAAATATACATAGGGCACACTCCTACTATTCGGTATCAATCTACAACTCCAATCAATGTCGCAAATCTATGGAACTTAGACACTGGAGCTGCTTTTACTGGAAGATTATCTATTATGAATATCAAACATAAAAAATTTTGGCAAAGTGATATTGTTAAAGAACTGTATCCTAATGAAAAAGGAAGAAATTAATTAAAAAATAAAATACCATGAAATACACCAATGAAATCATCATCAATAAATACCATAAACAGGAAAAATTAAATTTCTTATTCTTTTGGGGACATCAGCCTAATAAGGATGGAAGTATTGGTAAAAGTTGCTTTAGCCAATGGTGGAAAGCGCCTTTTAAAATAGATGGCATTACCTACCCTACTGCCGAACATTATATGATGGCTAGCAAAGCTATACTTTTTAAGGATGACGAAATCTTAGAAAAAATACTCAACGTAACCGATCCTCACAATGCTAAAAAACTAGGCAGAAAAGTAAGAAACTTTACTCCCGATCTTTGGGATCAACATAAGTTTGACATCGTGGTAAAAGCAAACATGGCAAAGTTTTCTCAAAATTCAGCCTTAAAAACGTTCCTCTTACATACAAAAGATGCCATTATTGTTGAAGCGAGCCCTAGAGATCGTATATGGGGAATTGGCATGGGGCAAAACAATGAAAAATCTAGTAACCCTAATTTATGGAGAGGAAAAAACCTTTTAGGATATGCTTTAATGGAAGTAAGAGATAATTTGCAAATCCAATAACCTTATTTATATGCTTAATGATAATCACTACCAAAAGCTAAACTTAAAATATAATCCTTTTTCTTTTCTGAATAAAAACGAATTATTACAAGTAACCTATGAACGCTTAAATTTAGAAAGACTTTCTAAAAATATAATACTCAGTGATTCTTGCTTTGTTGAATTTTATGGAAATAAAGGTTTAGGTAAATCTACACACTTACAATTGCTTTATTCTAAATATGTTAAAGAAGCTAAATTTGTTTTACTTAAAAAAAAGAAAAAACAATTCATTGAAAAAACAGATAAAATTCTAATTATTGATTCTTTTCAATTATTGACTCCTACAAACAAAGTTTATCTATTAAATAATCAATCTAAGTTAATTATTACTTCACATTATTCTCACAGTTTATTCCAATTAAAACATAAAAATTTTCGCGCAAAAGTAAATTTTAATAAATTAGAGTTTGATATGAATCTTTTAAAGAAAATTGTTTCCTCTAAAATTAAACTTGCTGCTATTGATTCTGAAAAAGAGCTACCTAAAATAAAAAACGAGCATTTAGACTATTTATTAAATAAATATAAAAAAAACATAAGAGCCATTCAAGCTTCACTTTATGATGCTTTCTTAACAACCCAAAAAAATTTCTATGAGTTATAAAAATTTTGCTAGTATAAGTAACATATTTGACAAAACAACATTTTATGCGAATGAAAAAATTACAGGAAAAGTTTCTGTAAAAAATAATAGTACTATAAATTTAAAATTAGAGCACATTCAAATTTCATTAATCCTCAAACATCATGGAAAAGGAGAAACCGATAGTATCCTCTTAAATTCTTTTACTAATCATGAATATAAAGAAATATCAAGAGGGCAATCAATAAGCATTCCCTTTTCTTTCTCTCCTATTTACAATGTTACATTTAACGGCATCAATGTATCACAATCGATACTCATCAAAACCAAAGTTGATATTACCAATGAAAGTGAAAATTATTGAGGAATCATAAATTATCTAATTTTAAAATTGGAGGATATATCAGTGGACTTATCTCTCCTGATTTCTTTGAAGAAACCCCTATAATTATAGCTAAAGGGGATAGCAATTATGAATTAAAGAATGCAACTGGACTTATACAACCTGGAATGGAAAATGCTAAAACTATACTAATTATAGGCTTATCTATAATAGCAACTGCTGCGATCATTTTTTATATAAGTACTAAAAACACATATATCTTAATTGCTCTTATATGTTCTTATGGGCTCCTAACCGCTGGTATTTATCATTACAAAATCGGTCCCTCAAAATCCATCGGTCCTATTAATTTTAAATTAACAAATCAAGATAACGATTCTTATCAAGTGCATTTGCGGTTTCAAAAACGAACTCTTAATATTCAAAAAATCAACTACCAGCTAATAGGACAAGAAATGGTAACCTACGATAACGGAAGTAACAGATCTACCGCTTTAAGCTTTTTCTTTAAAAGTAAAATAAACAGAATACTTCTTCAAGGAAATTCAGCAATTGACATTGCTCCTTTCCCTAAAAAATCACTACCCACTTCAATTAGCAATAATGATTTTGATATTACTTGGCTCTTTAAAATCATAATAGTTACCAAAAATAATATTACAATCGAAGGGAAGCATATTATTGACTTGAAATATCAAGAAAATTTAAATTAAAAACCTTCTAGAAAAAATTTGTGTACATAATTTAATTTGCGTAATTTTGACGCAAATTAAATTATGTACTATGAACCCTTTACTATACACTGACGGCTATAAAGTAGATCACCGAAGACAATATCCTAATCAAACGACATTAGTATATTCTAATTGGACTCCGAGAAAAAGTAGAATCCAAGGTATTGAGAACGTTGTTTTCTTTGGTTTACAATACTTTATTAAAAAATATATCCTTGAAGATTTTGAGAACAATTTCTTTAAACAACCTAAAAAAATTATTTGCGAGAAATACAACAGACGAATTAATAATTACTTAGGAGATAATGCAGTAGGAATAAAACATATTGAAGCGCTACATGATTTAGGATATATCCCTATGGTTATCAAAGCTTTGCCAGAGGGAGCATCAGTACCTATCAAAGTACCAATGTTTACTATGTATAATACTTTGCCTAACTTCTTCTGGCTAACTAATTATTTTGAAACTTTACTATCTACTACAATTTGGCTGCCTTGTAATTCTGCCACTATTGCTAAAGAGTATCGAAAAATATTAGATAACTATGCTGAAGAAACTTCTTCTACTCCTGAGCTTGTTGATTGGCAAGGCCATGATTTCTCTATGAGAGGAATGGGGGGATTAGAAGCTGCTATCGTTAGTGCAGCAGGGCACCTTTTAAGTTTTACCGGAACTGATACCATTCCTGCAATAGATTTTTTAGAAACATATTATCATGCTGATTCTAACACAGAGTTGGTGGGTGGGTCTGTTCCTGCTACAGAACATTCTGTAATGTGTATGGGAACTAATATAGGAGAGCAAGAAACCTTTAAACGACTAATTACAGAAGTATATCCTAGCGGAATTGTTTCTATTGTTTCTGATACTTGGGATTTATGGAAAGTACTTACCGAGTACCTTCCTAATCTGAAAGAAGAAGTGGTTGCTCGTAACGGTAAAGTAGTCATTAGACCTGATAGTGGTGATCCTGTTGCTATCATTTGTGGAAATCCTAACGGAAAGACGAATGCAGAGAAGAAAGGAGTCATTCAACTGCTTTGGGATACTTTTGGAGGAAGTACAAATACCAAAGGATATAAAGAATTAGATGGTCATATTGGAGCTATTTATGGAGACAGTATTACCCTTGAAAGGGCTACCGAAATTTGCGAACGCCTAAAGCAAAAAGGCTTTGCTTCTACTAACGTTGTACTAGGCATTGGTTCTTTTACCTATCAGTATAATACTCGTGATACTTTTGGCTTTGCAATGAAAGCCACTTATGGAGAAGTTGCTGGAAAAGGAAGAGAAATTTTTAAAGATCCTATTACTGATGATGGAACTAAAAAGTCTGCCAAAGGACTATTGAAAGTCGAAAAAGAAAATGGCATTTATAAATTGTATGATCAGGTAAGTTGGAATGAAGAAAAAAAGGGGGCTTTAAAGGAGGTTTTTAGGGATGGAAAGCTACTTAGCGACCAAACTCTTACTGATATCAGAGATAGAATTAAAAACACAATTTAAAAATCATCTTAAAAGAAAATGAGGACTATTTTCTTTATCTAAATTGCAAAATGATGTATTGTTTTTGTTCTTAATTTCTTTTTCTAACACATCAAAAAAAAGAAAAAACGCTTTTACTTCGGTCCATAATATACTTTCTTATCAAAACCAAATATTCTTTTTGTTCCATTAAAAAAGGTTGGGGAATTCCCCAACCTTTTTTCTATAATTTTCAATTGCTTTTACCTCAGTCTGAAAGATAATCCTACTCCTCCATACCATTCTTCATTTTCCATCCATCCTCCATTAATATCTACTTGAATGTCTTTATGAAAAATCCATGTAACTCCAGTATGTACTCTATCTATCAACGTATTATTATAATATTCTACAAAATAATTAAACTCTTTACTAATTGGAACTCCTACAAGGAATATATTATAAAAATCAACATCATATCCTAGATTGTATGTAACAAAAAGTTTATTAAAACTTTTAGACATTGCCAATCTAAAATCATTTGACTTATTATCTAAATTCCTATTGTAAATAAAAGAGGTTCCAATTCCTAATACTGTCTTATTCGGTGCCATAACAACCGCCTTTGCGCCAACAGTATTTAACGTTTTATAATCTGTAGCCGCTCTTAACTCTATTCTATCAGATATTGCTCCTCTTAAAAAGGTATTGTAACTTGTATCTGATGTCTCATAAAAATCTATACCGTTTTCTAATTGCAGCATATTAGTATCTACAATAGAGTACGACTCTGTTAAGGTTGGACGTTGCGCATCAATGCTACTGATTTGCTTTTTTTCTTGAGAATAATTTGCAGTGCAAACTAAACCTAATGCTAAGATTAAAAATTTTTTTTTCATGTGATGGGGTTTTAATTAAAAGTGGTGCGTATCCACTATTTTCTTCTGTTTTTAAAGTTTATTGATTTATTTTTCGATTTGTTTCTTGATGTATTTCTTCTTGTTGATTTTGGCTTAAAAGTAACAGCATCATCAAATGTATTTTTCGCTTCCCTTGCTTGCTTATTTTTTTTCCAAGAATTATTCTCTGGTAATAGCTTCTGCAATAAATCGGTACGTCCAACTTTGTTCAACGTATTTCTAATCCAAGCTTTATTTTCTTTCTTATACCAAAAGAAAAAACGATGCTGATCTTCTTTTTCTTTTTTCGTCTTTGGTGTATTTACCGGTTTTAAAGTATAAGGATGATAACCACTATAATAAATAACGGTAGCTACCGTCATAGGTGTTGGTGTAAAACCTTGAACTTGTTCTAATTGAAAGCCCATATCTTTGGTTTCTGCCGCTAAGTTTGCCATATCTTCTGCTTCACAAGCTGGATGGCTAGAAATGAAATAAGGAATCAATTGTAGCTTTAATCGTTTTTTAATATTGATACGATCAAACCTATTTTTAAATAAATGAAAATATTTAAATGAAGGTTTACGCATTAATTTTAAAACAGGATCAGAGGTATGCTCTGGTGCTACTTTTAAACGCCCAGAAACATGGTTGGTCATTACTTCCTCTGTATAAGCATCCAATTCTTTTGGGTCTGCATTTTTATTAAATTCAGGCACTAACATATCATGCCTAATTCCACTTCCTATAAATGATTTTTTTACTTTAGGATGTGCATCTACTGCTTGATATAATTTTGTTAATGGCTTATGTGAAGTATCTAAATTACTACAAATGACTGGAGAAATACAACTTGGTGCCACACATTTATCGCAAATAGACTGAACTTTCCCTTTCATTTGATACATATTTGCTGAAGGGCCTCCAATATCAGATAAATATCCTTTAAAATCATCCATTTGGGTTACCTTATCCACTTCTTTTAAAACAGACTCTTGACTGCGACTCGCTATAAACTTTCCTTGATGTGCCGAAATAGTGCAAAAGCTACATCCTCCAAAACATCCTCGGTGAATGTTGATAGAAAACTTAATCATTTCAAATGCAGGAATAGGGCCTCGTTTATTATACTTTGGATGCGGTAAACGCGTAAAGGGCAAATCAAATGAGGCATCTATTTCTTTTTCTGTCATTGTTGGAAATGGCGGATTTATGACCAGTCTTTGGTTTCCTATTTGTTGAAAAATACGCCTTGCATGTAATTTATTAGATTCTTGCTCAATTACTTTAAAATTCGAAGCAAATGTTTTTTTATCTTTTAAACAAGCTTCATGCGAATTGATTTCAATATCTGACCAATTCTTATTCTTTGGTACTTTTTCTTCTTCTTTTATTAGAAATGCTGTTTGCTTTACTGTTTTTATGCTTGAAAATGGCACTCCTTTTTGAAGCAACCCTACAATTTCTCTCAAAGGTTGCTCTCCCATTCCATATACTAGCATATCAGCTTTGGAAGTTTCTAAAATAGAGGGTAATAATTTATCTGACCAATAATCATAATGAGTTACTCTACGTAATGAGGCTTCAATACCTCCTATTAGTACTGGAACTTCTGGAAACTTCTCCTTTAAAATCTTAGTATAAACCGAGGTAGCATAATCAGGTCTAAACCCTTTATCTCCATTAGGTGTATAAGCATCTTTGTCACGTTTACGTTTACTTGCTGTATAATTACTCACCATGGAATCCATACATCCTCCTGTTACTGCAAAAAATAAACGTGGAGTTCCTAACTTTTCAAAATCTTGTAAATTATCATGTACACTTGGTTGTGGTACAATGCCTACTCGTAGCCCGTAGCTCTCTAAAATACGACCAATTACTGCTGGCCCAAAGGAAGGATGATCTACATACGCATCTCCACTAAAAAGGATGACATCTAATTCATCCCATCCTCTTAATTTCACCTCCTTTTTTGTAGTTGGTAACCAATCTGAAAGTCTTCTAATCCTCATATCGCGCGAAGATACGACCTTTTAAATTTAAATTATTACATCCGCCCTCCCAAAAGTTGTTTTGCCATGAAAAAAAATGTATTAATTGTATTCTTACTTATTAGTAGCTTTTCTTTTAACCAACTGAAACCTCTATTGATTCTTCCATAATCTTATTTGATGTTTTCTTAATGTATTCATACTTTGAATTACAATGTGCTTCAATTACATGCATTGCTCTTTTGGTTCTAATTTTATATAAACTCCATAAACATGTATTCCAAATGGGATTCATAAGGTTTTCTATTCCTCCCTTATAATAACTATATACGCGACTCAATGGTTCAATAAAGTATTCTTCATTTTCTTCTATTTTATCTAATAAATTTATCAAGTCTCTATGCATTTCATGCCATTCTTCTTTGATTATCTTTTTATAAAAAAGCTGACGATCATAATCTTTATACATATTTAACAAAGCTATGGTGTCAAGTACTATACTTAAGTTATTTGCATCTTTCTTTTTTATTTTCTCTTTAACTAAGTTTAATAAATAAGTTTTATCCTCCTGCAGGTTTATAGGATAATTTTTTAAAAATTCTTGTTCCGTTATATCACCTAAAATAAACTCGATCATTAAATCGATTTCCTTATTGGTTACCCCCATTATATTTGTTAAAAGGTTTGCCTACCTTTTGATTTTTACGATACCTTCTTTCCATACTAAATAAGACTCCCCTTTCTTTTTTAAGATAACTTGGTATCTATTCTTTTTTAATTCGCGTTATTACATACTATTTTTTAATAACACCTGCTCTTTTTCCTATTCCCCCACCTTATAGGCAAGATCATTTTCTTCAAGATCTTTCTTATAAAATTATCTTCCCGTACATAATATGCATCCAAAGAAAGAGCGTTGTAATTAGAGGCATTCCAATAACCAGCTCCATACAACAATCTCATTAAAACATCATATAAAGTTCCGTGATTTATAATAATGTAACTTCATTATAATGTTTTGAAGGAAAGTTTTATTGGCTAAAAAAACTACTACTCAACACTATGTGAAATGCCTTATTTTCTGAAACTCCTCCATACCGTCAAAACAATGAATTAATATTCCTTTTCAATTTTATACCTCACTTCTTTCCGCTTCTCTATATTAAAACCATCTTCCTGTACTTGCATTCTCATCAAAATAATCAATTTGTTCATTGGTAATATAATTGCCCTTTTGCAAAGCTTCAATTATGTCCTCTGCTATTTCTTGGTCCTCTGCACATCCTGTATATTTTGCCAATACCAATAAAGCTTCTTTGACCTTATCAGGATCTTCTCTTACATTCATAATCAACTCTTTTAGCTTATTTTTCACTAAAGTATTTTGCTGATATTCTTCTACTTCTTCATTAAAAGATTTCTCATAATAGGCTAGAATATCTCTTTCGATTTTATTTAATTCTTCTAAAAAATTCATGTTTTATTTACATATAGTATAAGCAGATTTCGGAATCTCTCCTTCTATTAAAACTTCAGCATCCTTTCTCGCATATGCTAAGCCTGGTAATGTTAATTCTTTTCCTGTTTGAGGATTTATACCGCTAGACATATCAAAGGTTTTTCCTGATGGTAATTTATCTGTATCTATCGAAATGATCGTACTTTTTTCCATTTTCCCCTTCCTTGGGAAAGGTTTTGCATAAAAGTTTGCTGTTTTTCTCTTTTTAGTAGTAGATATAAATTGCGTTTGTAACTTACCATCATCAATATGCTCTTGAATAGTATATGCAGCATTTATATCTTTTGGTTGAATTGCTTCTCCTGCTAAAGCGCTTGCTTCCTGTGCTCCATTAAGCGCTCTATAAACTATAATTAAACCAAAAAGATCTACTTCGGTGTTAGCATCATATACATACGCATAAAAGTTCGGATTATTTCCTCTTAGCCCAATCGGATCTTGTGATATATACGTACCTGTATCAGGTGAGTAATATCTAAAACGGTTATAATACAACCCTGTTTCAATATCTTCATATTGCCCTTGGTAACGGAAAGGAATGAACGTTTTTTCTCCATGCAAATTACGTACTTTTCCATAAATATCCAACTCACATTCCCATACGATATTTCCTCTTGCATCATATGCCTGAATAGGGGTACCTAAGTAGTCACTTAAAATACTATAACGCTCCCCGCCTACTAACTTGGCGGAGGGTACAAAACGACCTGATTCATATACCCATGTCACTAAATTCTCTATAGGTGCAACCTTGTCATAGCTTAGCATCCCTATTGCATCTACCACTACTGCTGGAGTATCCTCCTCTTTATGATTCCACTCATGTAATAAAACATTCCCATCCCAAAAGAAACGCGTTACCTTCCCTTGAGCGCGTTTAGACGTTCGCCTCCCCAAAGCATCATACTCCATCTTTACAACACTTCCATCTGGATTCTTCACCTCTTTTAATCGACCATTTCCATACCAAACATACCCCCAATCTCCCAACTGCCAATTCTCATGCGCCAATTGAGCCTCCTTACTCGGCTTTCCACTTCCTAACCACTTATCTAGTATATTGTCATGCTTTGGCATTGCCAATTTCTCATTGATCCTTCGTTTACTCTTCAAAATCAAATGACCCTCAACATCATATTTATAATGGTACTCTTCATCCTTTAGCAAGCGTCCTCCTTTTCCATATACGCGATCTGATTGGTCTTCTTCTTTATATAAATTACCTACCGCATCTGGGGTCTTAAATAAAATATCTTTATAACTATATTTTGCTCGTGCTAAGTTTCCAAAAGCATCGTAACTAAATCCTATCGGATCTTGATTCAAATGGCTTCTTGTTTCTAATAACTGACGGTTCGTATCCCAGGTATAGCCTCGGTATCCTCGCTGCTCTCCATGGCTATACATGCTCTGCCCCACTGGATTCCCTAAGTGATATCGCATTTTACTATGAACTCCTCCTGTTACATAACGCTCCAACTCTCTACCTTGGCTATCGTACTCCAAACTCGCCTCCCATGCCTTATGCTGCTCCTTTAATGCCTCACTCTGAGCTGAAATTGATGCTATAAGACCTTGTTGGTTATACCTACTCACCACCTCTGCTCCTAAACTACTTACTACATGTGTACGTTGCCCCAACTTGTTATACCGTATCTCCACCTCATGACTGTGCTCTGTTCCTCCTCCTAAAGTTGGACTCTGAATCTCTTTTACAACACGCCCCTTCGCATCTCGCTCTAAATAAATACTAATACCTTGATTGCAAGCTGCTATCAATGCTCCATTTTTATTATAACTATACGTTTCCCAACTACCATCCTCATAACTCGCTCGTGTAATACGACCTAAAGCATCTTGTTCATACGACGTATAGCGACCTCCTCCTCGTTCTATATGTATGACCTCTCCCGCTTCATTATACCTATAACGCTTCTCCAATCCATCAAATCCTTGCTCTTTTATAATCTTTCCTGATCGGTTTCTGGTAAAAAAATAACGCTCATTACGCTCATTACGAATACTTCGTAACTGCTCCATCTTATCATATTCAAAAGATACCTTTACCCCATTTTCCGTTCTACTAGACAAACTTCCCATTGGCGTATATGAAAAAGATACCTCATGCCCTCCTGTTTCAACTCCCACTACTTCATCATATTGATTATATCTAAAATGAATTTCCTTTCCATCAGATCCTGTTATTTCCAACACTCGATCTAACGCATCATAACTAAAATAATTTGGCATTTGATTGGGGATATACTCCGCAATCACACGACCTCGATCATTGTAATCCCATCGCTTCAATACCTTTCCGTTTTCTCGCCAAGTTTTTACATTATACCTAGCATCATATGACAAACTCAAGACATTACCCTCCTTACGAATTTCCGATAGCAATCCCTCGGAAGTATAATTAAAGTGTGTGGCTACTTGATCTTCTCCTACAATACTCTTGATACGATGACTTGCCAATTCATCATATACATACAATGTTTTTTCTCCTTCTGGATTGATCCAAATCTCCAAAAGATCCTTGGAATTATACATAAAGTACTCCTTTGTTCCATCTGCATAACAAATACTTGTCCTATTTCCTCTATCATCATAACTATACCCTGTAACACGACCCGCTCCATCTAGTTCTCGATACACCTCCATCCATGCCGTATATTGCGTATAAGTACACACTCCCATAGGGTCTTTGACGCCTGTTACCAATTGATTCGGTTCATAATAATACGTAGTAATCGCTTGATTTGCATCCTTAACCAAATTATATCCTTCTTCTTTATGGTAAGTAATCCAACCCTCTTGCCAACCTCCATCTCCCCAAGTATGCACACATCGATTCCATTCATCATACTCCCAATAAAAACACTGTCCATTACGATCTTCCTTTTTAACCATTAAATGCCCTACATACTCCATGCTTGTACAATGCCCCAAAGCATCTATGATTCCCGTCATATTTCCATAATCATCATAACGATAACTCACTAAATCCTCAGAATACCCTCCAGATAATAATGACATCTTAGAAATAAATCCAGCATCATTGTAAAACACATTAACCTCACGAGATCCACTATCTATAATACGTTGCAAGCGATTGTTTACGATCTCAAAATCAATCCCCAACCCATCAGCATTCGCTATACGCGTTAACTGGTACTGTTGCTTTTTAACATCAAATGCCGTAAAATAACTATACGTATTCGACACATGATCCTGCGCTACATACCCTTCTGAAATACGCTTTAATGTTATTTTCTCACTACGCAAATAAAACTCCTCTTCCTTTAATAATGTTGGAAAACCTACTATTCGACCATCTTCCAAACGCAAGCCCAAAGCATCCTCCGATGGATACAGCTCCAGTGCTCGATCATAACAACTATGTACCCCATGACCTAACCAACCCACATAATCCGAATCAGAATACCAACTCCGATCCCAGCTTAAAGCAAGCACTCCACTAAAACCAAAATCACCCCCCTCATACAAGACTGCTCCATTGATTAAATTAATCGGTTCAAAACCAGCTTTACACAACTGACGACTCAACCAATTAGGACCTATTGCTTTTTTTAATACCTTATTAAATACCTTTTTCCCATACTTCATCAAGGCGCCAAATCCTAAACCTGCTAACAATCCTGTTAACATACCTCCCCAATCAGGAACATAAGGACCTCCCACATTCACAGGCAATCCCGTAGGAGTTGGTAATGAAAATGACGTTGGAGAAAATAATGTAGGAACTATTTTAAATTTCTTTCCCCCTCCTACTGATAAAGACAAGGGGATTCCTATATCATTACAAGTCATTAGCATATGACCTTTAGGGCTCAAACGCGTACTGTCTGAAAAAACAGTATCCGATGCATAAAAATTCATACTCTCATGACCGATAATAGGTGTCATAAGCCAAGGTGGTGTAAATAGCGGTATATGCACCAAAGGTACAATCACGCCACTCGTATCTGAATTCCCTCGTTTCAAACCATTGATATGAACATTGGTTCCTATAAATGGAATATAATCCGCAGGATCCAAAACCATGCCTACATAAGGATGAAAAGGATTAAAAGGAATCATTGTTGTAAAATGAATATCAATCCCTACTACAAAGGTTAAATGAGTATCTGCTAATAACATGAAGGGGTGTTGTTTAGTTAATATTTCGTTCTTTTAAACTTATATCTATTCTTTATCTATTGTAAATTTTAATATGATTTACTTTCTTTCTCACTCTCTGCAAGCTACACATTTTTAGTTAAATATCCAATTATCATATATATATGGTTTTTTTGTTATTGACCAATCTCTTAACAGAGCTTCCTTTCCTGAATTGAAAAACATTAGCAACCTTAGTGGAATCAATGAATCTCATTTCGATCTTTTAAAAGGTATTGATCCTAACATTACTTCTGAAATTAAACGTTTAATAACATCTAATCTTAACGATTTTAAAAGTTTAATTTCTACTAATATTGCATCTAGTGAATACCAAAGTTATTTAACCTCTCTTGATAAATTTATTAATACAGAGCTTATTACTGACCTTCAAAATAATTTAATTCCATTAGCAAGTCATATAACGACTACCAAAAATACTTTTGAATTAAAAGAGGAAAACTTAAGATCCTTCCTTAGAGATTACCTTACTAGACCAAATACCACACAAAATCAAAAAGAGAATGTTAATAAACTTTATAGTTTATATTTAAAGAAAATAAATGATTATAAAAGCCTCTCTGGATTCACAGGTTCGGCTACCTCTCCTTTTGAAGATCCTATGATGGATGATTTTGATAATTTATTAAGAACTGTATCAAACAAATATCTTTTCGATATTTATAAAAAATTATATAATCCTATCACAAAAGGAGTTATGAAAAAAATAATTCTCGATCTAAGAGGTAATCGTGGTGGCGCAATAGCTGATTTTCGAGTATTCACAGAAAGATTTATAACTCGCCAAGGTGATTGGGGCTATCAAAGAACCAAAGAAGGCAATGGTAGATTTAATTATAGTCCTTGGATTTCTATTTCTGCAAAGCCTCATAAATTTGCACTTACTAAAGACATTCCTATTGTTATTTTAATTGATGAGCTATCACTAAGTATGGCAGAATATAGTACTATGATGATTAAATCTTTAAAAAATAACGTAACCATTATTGGAGATAACAGTGGTGGTGGTACTGCTGGTACTTTTATAACAGACATTTACAATGGTGGTAATCTTTCTAATAATGATTATATAGCCTTTTATACGCCGTTAATGGCTTTTAAAAATATAGATGGAGAAGTGATAGAAAATATTGGTATTACTCCTGATAAAAAAGTAGTTCCTACACAAGAAGAAGTCAACCAATTTCTAACCTCTTTTATAGCCCCAGCTTTTAATGCCGCTTTAAAAGTTTCAAAATAAATAGATGAATTTTTAAAATACAGGAGGGTTCTAGAATTCTCCTGTATTTTAAAATTCTATCAAAGCATTCTACTTCATTAAAGCAGTTGCTACTTCTTTTCTTAATGTTTTCCAAGAAGGTTCTAATAAAAGCATTCCTAAAACTCCTAATTGCCTTCTAAAAACAGCATCTAAAGAGCTATTAGGAATTACACTAAAAACATCAACAACCCCTTTTTTGGAATCAATTTCAATACAAGCAGCATTCCATGCATTTTTTTTTACCAGTACACAATGTGTTAAGCTTTTTCTTAATGTCCACTGGTTATAAGGCATCGTTACCTCATATGTATTTCCCAAAAAATGTTCTTTTATTTTTTTACAAATCAATTCATTGGAATTTATTTTCTCATTTATTTTTAATGTTTCTCCTCTCATATTTTATATTATTTATTAAATGTTTTTACAGGTATTTATCTGCTAATTTAATATTCACATAGCATCCAGTATTTTAAGTATTATTGCTATAATAGTGAGCTCTCATAACAGTTGTTTTACAAACCTTCTCTTTTCAATTTTCTTTGCCATAAGCAACCAGCATAACCAATGACCAAGATGCTCTTCTCAATGAAACAGTAATTTTTATTGGTATGAATTTAGCAATTATGTATAAAGGTACGATTTTTCAATAAGTCAAACAGCTTCTTATCTCATTTTTTTAACGTATTCTATCCTTCAAATGGGCATGATAAACTGGATGCAATTTTTTAAAGTGCTTTTTTCATTGCAAAACATGATAAAACCACAATACTAAACATATTGCGGTTTTTCTTTTTTAGTACTTGATAAGTTTACGCAGCGCCTAGTAGTTACTCGCAAAATGTTTTTTAGCTAGTTTTACGCTTCCTCTTTACCAAAAAAACGATCATAAATACCAAAAAGCACTAACAAACCTAAAAGACCTAAAAGGCCTTTTCCAACAAATTTATCAAAAAACGAAACTTTGCCTTTTTTAGGAATTGTAACTCCTGCTATTTTTTCTATTTTTATTAAATCTTCAGCACTTAGTTCTAAAAAAGTATTTTCATCTCCTTGTATAAAACCAACTATTTCAGGTGTGGTATTACTATAAGGTAGCCATAATATATGATTTTTAGAATATTTGCTTCCAAGATCAAAATACCTTCCATCTTTTAATCTAAAATCTGCTACATCTGGTAAGTCATGTATTTTTATAATCTTTTCCTCTGTACCATAAGGAATTGGTATTCTAATTTTTGAGAATACACTTAATGAACTTAATGAGAGTACCAAAAATAAAGTTGTAGTTTTCATATCTTTTCTTTTTATTAATTATTTTTCTTTTTACTTATTTAATCACTGTTCTTGAATATGGATTTTGAATCCTAAATGAATTGCTTTAACACTCCATTTTTCTATGAAGGTGCCAATAGCAATATTTCTGTAGTTTTTAATGAATGTCTAAAAAGTATAGCTAATATGGGAAAGCTATTGTACTAAGAATTTCTAATATCCTTTCTTTTTGCCAAGCGCTGCACCAACAGGGAGCTACAAACTTTTCTAAACTTCAATATTTTTTTCTCTTTGAAAGTTAATTACGACTGGTTAGCGAGCATTGTTTTTTCATCGTTAGAGAAAGAGGCTTTTAGGTTTTTCTTTATTTCTTCATACGAAGAAATGCTTTCTGTAATGGCAATTGTTTTTAAATTCATATCCTTTTTTTATTTAATTATTTTTCTTTTGTCGCAAAAAATCATCACCTTGCTATGATTTTGTATTTTTAGATTTAATGAGATCTATATTACTTGAAATGAGTAAAGGGCTAGAACGGGTAAAAAGGTTCTTTATCTGACGGTCTCCCTTTTAGAAGTTTTTTTACAAGCTTACTGCCTTTTGATTGACTGGCTTTGAATTTATGTGTTAAGTGCAACTTCTTCTATTTCTTATTTTTAAATCGAACCTAAAAATACATAAAATAAATTCATCAGCAAAATCATTTATATAATTTGTCCTGTATTTTACATGGTACTGATTTTAATACTAGAATATCTAGTTTTCCCAGACATTGATCATACAGCAAACTCCCTATTATTTAGCGTTCCTTTTTGCCCATTTGGCAACTCTACAAATCTTATCATAAATTCATCTGGATCTAATTTTCTTGATGCTAAATCGCCTGCAACCTCCTTCAATAATCACCCTTCTATTAATAGATTATCCATTTTGTATTTCATCTTCAAGATACCTTTTTAACACAAAATTGTAACATGGAAGATAAATAAGATTTCTAGCATCAATATAAGATAATAGTTCTAGATTTTTTTTGTACCCCTTTTAGATGCCCTAAGACTTTAGCATTTTTACGAACAGTTCTTGTAATATTTTTCATTGAGTCTATCTCAATTTTTTTTAACATCAATATCACTCGATTCGAATACTTTTAAACCTTGCCAAACCCCTTCTACTCTCAATTATAATTTTCTTCATCGGATGCTTTGCTTAGAAAATAATTTATTCCCTAACTCAGATAACGCAATACCATAGTCTTCAAATCTTTCAATTTCACTCTCTGAGTAACTTAAATTAGGAACAAAGAAAAAATTACTTATATCCACAAAACAAAGTGCAATTCTTTTAGGAATAAAATCCTCTTCTTTGTAATAATCACAAAGTTTTTCTATACCTTTTTTTAATATTTCAAATTCATCTTGCTTTATTTCTCTTTTTTCCCTAATCCTTACAGGAAAGGAGTTATCTCCTAAAAGATAATCTTCTACTAATTCTACTATCTTACTTATATCATTCATAATTATTTACAAGGTTTAATTGCATTAGATGGAACATGCCCTTCCACAAGAACCTCTCTAGATGAAGCAGACAATCTTGCTGTAACACTACCTACTCCATTTTAAATTCCTTTATCTATAGTAGAAATGCCTACTATTCTTTTATTTCCTTTTATATCAGGAATAACATCATCCGTATCAAAAGACACCATTCTTTGTCATAGCTCCCTCCATTTTTTTAATGCATCAGGATCTATACTCGTTGATATAAATTGAGATCCTTTATTCCATACCCCAGTAGCAACATGCCCATGAACTGTCATATCCTTCCTTAGTTTTTTAGCTGCTAACTCTTTAAACGGATGCTCATCAGGTCTTAATAACCTATAGATTTGTATTAAACCTAAAGAATTAACCCAGCTATTACTATCCTCTACATACGCATATAAGTTCGGATTGTTACCCAATAACCCTATCTTTAGGTATATATGTACCTATATCAGGGCTGTAATATCTAAAACGGTTGTAATACAACTCTGTTTCAATATCTTCATATTGCTCTTGGTAACGGAAAGGAATGAGCGTTTTTTCTCCATGCAAATTACGTACTCTTTCATAGATATCCAACTCACATTCCCATACGATATTTCCTCTTGCATCAATATGCCTGAATAGCTATGCGAAATTTATTCGATAGTCCAATGTTTCCATAAAGCAACGAAACCTTCCTGCAAGGTGCAGGATGCTTTCATGGGAGCAACGAAACCTTCCTGCAAGCTGCAGGGCGCTTTCATGGATGCAACAAAATCTTCCTGCAAGCTGCAGGACGCTTTCATGGGGGCAACAAAACCTTCCTGCAAGCTGCAGGACGCTTTCACGAAGCAACGAAACCTTCCTGCAAGCTGCAGGATGCTTTCATGGGGGCAACGAAACCTTCCTGCAAGCTGCAGGGCACTTTCATGGATGCAACAAAATCTTCCTGCAAGCTGCAGGGTACTTTCACGGAGTAACGAAACCTTACCGCTTCATATATAGTCACTTATCTTTTGTAAAATCTTTTATTTATTGTATATTTGATACTTATTAATTTAAAAAAAACGTTATGAATGTTCCTTTTTTAAACCGTTATCGTAACGGTGAATTTTTACAATACCTTAAAGATGTATTAAAACTACTTGCTGAGCAAGATGTAACAGCATTACAACTTACGCAGCAACAAAACAATTTACAACCCTTGGTTACTGCTATTGATACTGTTTTTAAACAAGACCAAGGTAGTATTATTACTCAAGAATTAGTACATCTTGATGAACAGCGTGATAAAGCACTAACAGGTTTACGTTATCTTATTAATGCCTATTTACAACATTATGATACTGCCATTGTGAACGCTGCAACTGCGTTGTTTAATAATATTAACAAACATGGTAATAATATACAACGACTAAATTACCAAGAGGAAACCGCTGTATTAGATAGCATTATTACTGACTGGCAAACCGAAAAAGAACTTGTAAATGCTGTAACATTATTAAATATAAGGGCTTGGCTAGATCATTTAAAAACAGTAAACACCAATTTTGCTATACGTTATTTAGCCCGTGTTGAAGAACAAGCTGCAAATCCTACTGAAAATATTTTAGAATTTAGAACAGAGGCTACCAATATGTATAGAGAACTTATTGCACATATTAATGCACACCAAACATTAGGCACAAAAGGAGCTTATAACACTTTACAAGAACAAATAAGTGTATTAGCCAAACAATACAACCAAGTAGTTGAAAATAGAACTGCAAATAATACAACCCAAGAAGAATCTAAAGAAGCTAATAATAACCTAACTGTTGATTAAATAAAAAACCTTACTTATCTAGTAATAAATAAGTGAGGTAAATTGCTATAAAAAAGAAAAACCTAAAATGTCTTTTAGGCTATTGTAAATGTAAAATATTTTAAACAAATACTAAAAACAAAAACCACAACTTCCATTGTGGTTTTTGTTTTTAGTATTATTTGTTAAACTTACTCGCACTCGACACAAGCAAGATGCTTGCGCTAGCGGGGAAAAATCTATTCTTTTAATGAATCAACAAATGATTTAAAATGTTCTTTAAAACTATCTGACACTTTAACTGGACTAGCTAACTTATTATCATAATTTATATCAAAACTATAAACCGAAGAATCATTTAACTCTTTATTTAAAGAGCATTTTAAAGCATATAAATTCTCATAATCCTGATACTCTACTACAATATACTCTTTACTTAGTGAAAACTCTGTCCTAGCAAATAAAGTATCTCCTAATACTGTTCCTCTTTCTTCATTTCCTCCATCAGGATCTAATCCGAATAATATACTATCTCCAAACCCGATACAACCACATTCTGAAATATACTTTTTATATTCAGTGGGAAACTTCACTTGAAGTATATCCTCACTTTCTTTAATAATCATATTTGATACTTTTCCTTCAATATAAAAAGTATCATCTTCTTCTATTATTTTTTTTATTTCACCGTAATAATTCATTTTTTATATATTAATGACAACTTAATCCTTTTGCTCTCTCTTTCCAATATTTTTTCCTAAAACTCTCATAAGCATTATGTAAAGCTTTATTATTCCTAAAACTTCCTCCATTTTCAATTAACCCGTGTAATGCTTTATGGTCTTTTTATGAAAAGAAGAAGTTAATTCTACCATTGGACCAGGCTCTCTACCTATTACATGATGCAAATTGATTTGTTTACCATCAACACCAATAGGAGCGTTTCCTTTCTTCATTAAATCTAAATTTATTTCTCCTTTAGAAATCCTTTTTCGTATAAATTTATTCACACTCGAATCAACAAAATCTGGAGTTCCTGTCACAAAATCAGTAGCGTTTTGACAAACCTTTCTACCTAATATCTCTATAGGATTAAACTTTGTAAGACCAAAAACATCTACCCAACTATTAACATCAGGTACATAAGAATACATATTTGGCATATCACCAGCTAACCCAATCGGGTCTTTTGAGATATACGTACCTGTATCAGGTGAGTAATATCTAAAACGGTTGTAATACAACCCTGTTTCAACATCTTCATATTGCTCTTGGTAACGGAAAGGAATGAACGTTTTTTCTCCATGCAAATTACCTACTTTTCCATAAATATCCAACTCACATTCCCATACGATATTTCCTCTTGCATCATATGCCTGAATAGGGATACTTTTATACCCTAAATTTAAACCAAACAAAAAACCACAACTTCCATTGTGGTTTTTGTTTTTAGTATTATTTGTTAAACTTACTCGCACTCGACACAAGCAAGATGCTTGCGCTAGCGGAGGCCTACTTTTAATTCTATTAATTAAATATATGTATCACAAACTGAGTCAAATCTGAATCACATTTTGGACATTTCAAATTTAAGCCTTCTATTAACTTTCTCTTTTCATTTCCTAAATTAAAATTACCAGGATAAATCAAAACTGGATCCACAACTAATGATTTATGTTTAGATCCACAACTAGAACAAATTAATTCATTTACATACCTAGTTTTAATTGAAAACTTAAAATCTTCTTTTGTATAAAGATTTGATAATATTTTACAATCTAAGTCATCCAAATTTAATTTAGTCTTAAACCAATATAGATAATCCAGAAAATATAATTTATCATTACTATAATGTTCTGTCAAAATAGGTCTAACTGTTTTTTTTAATTGATTAATATCTAAAAAATCAATGGCATCTTGTGAAAGAATAATATTCTTATTATAATACTCAAACTTATCATCGTACAAAAAGGATGTCCCTTCTATGTTTACTTTATGCATAATTCTAAAAAACTTTAACCATGTGAGCTACAAAAACTTCTGATTCACTACCGCCCACTAGTGTCTTAGAAAATATATCACTTTTAGACGCTTTAAATACATCTGAACCAAACCTAGAAGTAACAGATGGATCTGTTGTGAAAGAAATTAACGATCTTTCAGCTGCTCCACCTATTTCTGTTCCCTTTAAAGAATGGGCTTTCATATAATTTTCTAAAGACCCAAAATACTCAATATTAGTCTTATGAGCTTTCTTGGAAGCTTCCAAAGCATTAGATATTGCCTTATTCTTACTCATACCTGAATACATTGCTTCCATATAGTATTTTTTTGCAGCATCACTCATAATATAACCTGTTTCTTCAGCAATTGCTTTTTCTAGACCATTATCAGTCCCTCTATAGATTTTCTTGCCACAATCTAAACCAAAAACATCTACCCAACTATTAACATCAGGCACATACGCATATAAGTTTGGATTGTTACCTAATAACCCAATCGGGTCTTTTGAGATATACGTACCTGTATCAGGTGAATAATATCTAAAACGGTTGTAATACAACCCTGTTTCAATATCTTCATATTGCCCCGAAAAACGGAAAGGAATGAACGTTTTTTCTCCATGCAAATTACGTACTTTTCCATAAATATCCAACTCACATTCCCATACGATATTTCCTCTTGCATCATATGCCTGAATAGCTATGCGAAATTTATTCGATAGTCCAATGTTTCCATAAAGCAACGAAACCTTCCTGCAAGGTGCAGGGCGCTTTCACAGAGGCAATGAAACCAAAGAAGCTAACAATAACCTAACCATTGAGTAAATAAAAAAACCTCACTTATCTAGTAATAAATAAGTGAGGTAAATTGCTATGAAAAAGAATAACCTAAAATGTCTTTTAGGCTATCGTAAATATAAGTTAAATTTAAAACAAAAACCACAAATTGCATTGTGGTTTTTGTTTTTAGTATTTGTTAAACTTATGCACTTGGCACAAGCAAGATGCTTCTACTAACGGGGGACAAAAATAAAGGATAAGCATATTGCCCATCCTTTATTTATATATAAAAACTTTACCTTATTGATTTACAGTGTTTTATATTTTAATTTTTACTCATCAACTAACCTGACCCCATTGCCGATTCTAATACTCTACATCAATATCATTTATAATATCTACTACTTACTTTCCTATTTTATTATTTAAAGTAATGGTAGCCATTTCAGAAACATGCTTATGGGTATCTTTTTGGAGGATTTTTAGTATTTTTTCAGGAGTATCTCTAAAAGCCGCTATGTGATAACGAGCCGCTATATTTAATTGACTGCTGTCTGACTCAAACTCCTTGTAGATTTCATGAAATCCCTTTTCATCAGATTCTCTTAATCTAATTATAAGCAACCCTAATTTACTATGTTCTGATAAATATTTGTCCTTAGAGGAAGATAATTTTATCAAAATTTCTTTTGATGCTTTGCCTGACATAACTATTTCGTTAAGAATAAAAATATTATCAGTGAATTTCTCGTAAATACTATTTATAAGAGTTTGGGATACTTTTCTCTGAAGTATTTTTTCTATAATTAAATCAGAGTATACTTCATTTATATGTTTTTCAATTAGCATAATTATATCAAAATCACTTAGAGAAGTTGTTAGATCAGGAAATGTATCAAACGTATTATTTCCATTATTGTAAAGTTCTTTAAGGATACTTTTCTCCGTATTTAAATCAATTTTATTCATCATTAAGCACATCCTTTATGAAATACATTTTTTGCTTTTTCTGCTAGGTCACTCAAATTGAGTTTTTTTAATACTTTCTTCATCTTTTTAGTCATAGAAGGATCATCTGGAAAAACATCTCCTACTTTGTGTTTTTTTCCGCCAGTTTCATAATCTTCCATTAAAACACGGGTCTTATTACCTGCTTCTTCAACATGTACATGATATGGTTTATGTTCTGGTCTAAGATCTGTAGCTTCTGGACCAGGATATGCAATGATTTTAACACCGTCTAAATTGGCAATAGTAATTAAACCAAATGGATCTATTAAGATATTTGTATCTTCTGAGTATTCATAAGGTTTAAATCCTCCATGCAGCCCAATCGGATCTTGACTTATATAAATTCCTGTATCAGGTGAGTAATATCTAAAACGGTTGTAATACAGCCCTGTTTCAACATCTTCATATTGCCCTTGGTAACGGAAAGGAATGAACGTTTTTTCTCCATGCAAATTACGTACTTTTCCATAAATATCCAACTCACATTCCCATACGATATTTCCTCTTGCATCATATGCCTGAATAGGCGTGCCTAAGTAGTCACTTAAAATGCTATACCGTTCTGTTCCTACTAACTTGGCGGAGGGTACAAAACGACCTGATTCATATACCCATGTCACTAAATTCTCTTCCTAAAAAATATTATTACAGCTATAATCTAAACATCCATGTTACTTACGAATAGAGCAAATCTACATTTACTAATGGTTTACTCTCTTTCAAAGTACCTTCTTCTCTATAAATCAAAAAGGAAGTTAAAACTGTTTCTAAATTTGAATCTTCAAGAAGATATGGTTTTAGATATGTCTTTTTCCCTTTACCTTCTAATTTAATTTTTTTCCAATCTTTATTTAGAAAACTTGGGTAACTCCTTAATTCGTGACCTGGTATTAAACTTAATTCTTTTATATCTTCTCTTATATTAAAAACTCCTTCTTCCTCAAACTCTCTACCTAGCAAAGGAATTATATTATTCGGATTTTCTGAACTATAAATAGGGTAGGCATAAGGATTTATACCCCAAACTATCATAATTATTTCTTCCTTAAATAGTTCTTCTATTATATGAGAATTAGAAAATTCATGAACTAAATCTAATTCTTTGCTTCCATACTCTTTATATAAAACCTCCTTCATTCTATCTATTTCTACCAAAAAAAAGCCCAAATGGCTGTAGGCATCGAAATGCTTATGAACCACCAATTCCTTTTTTAATTCTTTTTCTTCTAAAAAATTAATATAGATTGTTAGTATATCCGTTGGAATAGGCAAAGCTTGTAATACACTGTAATTACTTACAGGTTTATCTACAAATATTTTTATATCAACAAAGCAACTATTCTCTAATCTTAAATCTATCTCCCCTATTATTAAATCATTACTTTTTAGAAGCACCTTAGAAACTTCATTTATTTTGTGAACTTTCATATTTTCATGATAAACAAGATCTCCTAAGATAGAATCACTATACAAAAGCTCTTCTTTACTTTTTTCGAATATACATCTTACATTGTACCCCCCTTTTAACTTCTGTTTGAAATTTACATCTTTAACATAATTATCTATTTCTAGACTTAAATTATTTAAAATATTTTCTCCTCCACGAAACCCAAATACTTCCATTTCTTTCATTTTATTATTTACACACATTAAACCCTTGATTCTTTGCCCATTTTTTTGTCAATTCCCAAGCCTCTCTAGCAGAAACATTTTTCTTTATCAATCTTCCCTTTGTTCCGTTTTCATTAATAATATGTAAATCTCCTCTAACATCTTTAAGAGCAGGGTTATTATAATGTCTTTCTAAACTTTTAAGCCAAGCTTCGTTATCCATTCCTGCCTTTTGTATCTGATTAGCTTTTACCAAAGGCTTTGTTTCTCTACCAATACCATTATAGCCATGCATAGCACTATGCTCTATTCCTGTAAATTGACTATCATCAAAATACATGCTAGGAACCCCTGTTTGGCTATTAAATGGTCTAACTCCTAAATCTGTTGCTGCTTTGTGAGGAACTATGTGATGTCCTTGATTAACTGGATTACTCAAAGGCATCAAACCAAATACATCAACATCATTATTTACATCTGGGACATAAGCATAAAAATTATTCCCTCCTTCCAAACCAATCGGGTCTTGTGATATATACGTACCTGTATCAGGTGAGTAATATCTAAAACGGTTATAATACAACCCTGTTTCAACATCTTCATATTGCCCTTGAACAAATAATGTAAATTAAAATATTTCTCAAGACAACTATTTTCAACCATGAATAAACACCTATTATCCTTTATTAATTGATTACTGATTAAGATTAAAAAAATACTCTAAAAACTCATTAAAACTACCCCACTTCTGGTCATAGTATTCATCATTAGATAATTCTCCTATATTTTTCGCTTCTATTAACTTTACGGTATCATTTTCTTTGTTATATAAAAGGTAATCATCTATCTCTAAGTTAAATAATGAAATATATTGGATAGGAATATTATAAGTATCTATTAAGTGTTTTGTCATACTAGTTTCATACTCAAAGACATCATCCAATCCATTAATTATAAAGCCTTCTTCTCCATGAATCTCACTATCATATTTACTCATAAACTCAACAAAAGAAGCTCCTAACTTCTCTTTTTTCCCAAACTCTTGCAAGATGCCTTGATACATTGGGGTAAACTCTATCAATTCTTCTTTAGATTGACTTAGATAGTTTTTTATTTTTTCTGTTAACATTTCTATATTATTTACATCCTTTTAGTTTATTTCTTCTAGCTTTTTCTTCCCTCCCCCTATACTTCCAATAATTAGTTCTATCATTATCAAAAGCCTTTCTATTAACTGGATCAAATGGATTTTGCCCCTCTCCGCTTACCTTATAAGGGTGTAAAGCATTGGTTCTATCAAACTTTTTATGAATAGTATCTGTTACTTCAAATAGAGGTCCATGTCCTTGCTGTTTAGAATGATGCAAATTTATCGACTTACCATCAGATCCAATTGGTGCTTTACCTGTTTTTAATGCTGCCTCCAAATTTGTTAGCCCTGTTTTTGGGTTAACTATATCCCAATCAATATCTTGTTGAAATACCTTATATGCATTTCCTGTTCCTTTAGGACTTGTTGCCGTCCAAACTATAGATGTCGGAAATATCCCAGATAATCCAAACGGATCAACCCAAGTATTACTATCCTTTACATACGCATAAAAATTCGGATTGTTACCTAATAACCCAATCGGATCTTTTGATATATACGTACCTGTATCAGGTGAGTAATATCTAAAACGGTTATAATACAGCCCTGTTTCAACATCTTCATATTGCCCTTGGTAACGGAAAGGAATGAACGTTTTTTCTCCATGCAAATTACGTACTTTTCCATAAATATCCAACTCACATTCCCATACGATATTTCCTCTTGCATCATATGCTTGAATAGGCGTACTTTTATACCCTAAATTTAAACCAAACAAAAAACCACAACTTCCATTGTGGTTTTTGTTTTTAGTATTATTTGTTAAACTTACTCGCACTCGACACAAGCAAAATGCTAGCGCTAGCGGGGGAAAACCTCACTTTTTACTGATATAAGCAAAAATGAGTAAATCTAATTATTTAAGTTTTTTATCTATTATTTCTATTAACTCCTCCTTAGTTAGAAAAGAGTTAAAATACTCTTCCAATGTTCCTTGTACAGTTATTTCGTCAAAATAAACTTCATGATCTGTTCCGTAAACAGTGGGGTTTTCTTTATCTGGATCACTAAGACATACAAATAAATTATCAGGAAAGCCATAAGAATAACCAATAAACATCAATTTCATTTCATCTCCTTTAATAACCTTTTTAAAATCATTTTCATCCCATTCACCATCCCATTCTTCAAAATCGTCCGTTCCTTCTTCAAATGGAGTAAAGAGGTCATTTTTAAAAAAAACCTGACCAAAATTCTCTTCTGTATCTTTATAATAGTGAGTAACTAACTTACTATAAAAAGTATCTTTATTAACCTCCAATAAGTTTTTATTTTCTTCAATAAATTCTTTAATTCCATGGATAGGGGTATTTTCTCCAATCTCCCACGGAACTTCTTTTGGCTTAGGATATAAAACCAACTCGAATCTAATGGATTCTAAATCTTTTTGTAGGGATATCCTTTTTACATCGTTAACATTCCCTCCCAATTTTTTAATTCTATTTAAAATCTCTTCTTTCATTTTAACTTAAATATATTATATCTATAAAAACTATTTGCATCCTTTAATTCTCATGTGTGCATCATTATGCTTCTTTATAATAGCTCTTGCTTCCGCTTTTGTTTTAGCTCCTTTTAAATCTTTTATCAATCTTTTGTGGAAGTTAGAAGAGGCGGGATTATTAGGAACACCACTAGAAACATGGCGACCTGTATGTAAATTTCCTTTTCTATCTGGAACATCAACAAACTCAATATCACTAGTTTTTACAGTTAATTCCATAAGCTCAGAATGAGTAAAACCTAATTCTTTTGCTTTTGCTGCTTGAGAAACAGGGAACATCTCATGTTTACCTCCAGGACTTCTTAATGCTCTTGATACAGCATCCTTATTATTTAATACATCTTGAACAGAAGCACTATCAAACCAGTTTCCAAAATCATTAATATTTCCCCATGGAGAAAGTCCAAACGGATCCACCCAGCTATTACTATCCTTTACATACGCATAAAAATTCGGATTGTTACCTAATAACCCAATCGGGTCTTTTGAGATATACGTACCTGTATCAGGTGAATAATATCTAAAACGGTTATAATACAGCCCTGTTTCAACATCTTCATACTGTCCTTGGTAACGGAAAGGAATGAACGTTTTTTCTCCATGCAAATTACGTACTTTTCCATAAATATCCAACTCACATTCCCATACGATATTTCCTCTTGCATCATATGCTTGAATAGGGGGTACTTTTATACCCTAAATTTAAACCAAACAAAAAAACACAACTTCCATTGTGTTTTTTTGTTTTTAGTATTATTTGTTAAGCTTACTCACACTCGACACAAGCATGATGCTTGCGCTAGCGGGGAAAACATTCGTACCAACGGGAATTACCAAGTTTCCGACCAACTTTTATATTCAGAAAACAATTTTTTGTCATTGAGTTCACTTATCCATCTTAAATCACGTTCTAAATCATCACTATCAGTGACATTAAAAACTAAAACAAAATTATCATCCATTGAAGAAAATAACCCTTCTTGTTTAAGCTGTTTTAGAGTGTCCACTAATAATTCATAAATAGCCCTCTTATCATCATCAGGGTTTTGTGTTCTCTCCAAATTAAAAATAATTAAACTTAGTTCATTTATTTTATCATCATTAATAGCCTCTAACTTCCATTCAGCTGGATACCATTTATAATACTCATTATCTTCATCTTCATCTTCTTTCCAACAATTCATTAGGTGTAATCGTGTATTTATAGACACAGTAACACTCCTTGCATCTTCATCAGAAGATAATGCAAAACCACAAATATCATTTTTATTATCATTGAAAATATTTATCAAGCTAGATTTAAGTTCTTCTTGAAATTTTATGTAATCGAATTTTTTCATTTTTAAAATTATTTACAAATAGTATCGTTAGCAAATTTTTTACCCATTTCAGAAAGTGCATCTACTACGGCTTCTCTTGTACCTTTCTTATCGGCTATTTTTAAAGCATCAAGTACTCTTTGAGCAGCTTTTTTACTATGATTTTTATTAGGAGCCCATGTAAGGTTTTCTTTACCTTTAAGCCAATCTATCTTATATTTTTCTAAAATAGACTTACTCTCTTTTAGTATAGCTTGTTGATTAGCATGCCCTTTTTTAAATACTATATGATGGGCATGTGGACGTTCCATACCAGAAGGAGATTTTGTTCCAGATATTTTTTCTAGATGACCTTTCCAATCAAATAATCCAAACGGATCAATCCTACTATTACTATCCTTTACATACGCATACAAATTGGGGTTGTTACCTAATAACCCTATCGGGTCTTTTGAGATATACGTACCTGTATCAGGTGAATAATATCTAAAACGGTTGTAATACAACCCTGTTTCAATATCTTCATATTGCCCCGAAAAACGGAAAGGAATGAACGTTTTTTCTCCATGCAAATTACGTACTTTTCCATAAATATCCAACTCACATTCCCATACGATATTTCCTCTTGCATCATATGCCTGAATAGGGGTACTTTTATACCCTAAATTTAAACCAAACAAAAAACCACAACTTCCATTGTGGTTTTTTGTTTTTAGTATTATTTGTTAAGCTTACTCACACTCGACACAAGCATGATGCTTGCGCTAGCGGGGAAGATCTAGAATTTTATTAAATCCACTTGTGTATTAAATCTTTACATAAAATTAAAATCTCATAATTATGAAATTGTATCTCATGACAAATCAGATTTGATGATTTGTCTAAACTTACTTCATCTATTTTTATATCATCTTTATATAGTACATCTTCGTTAAGGTTGTTATTTTTACAATTGATTTTAAATGACTGAACCTCAATATATTCAATTTTCAAATCTTTATCGTGCTTAAACTCATTTCCTTTTAGGTGTAATAAATACTGTAATCTATTTTCTAAACTATAAAAAACCTCTATTTTATCTAACTGGAGGTCATGTGTGCAATTCCTACCATAAAAATCATAATGCCCTTTTTCAGAAGCAAAATTATATGCGTTAATTGGCATTTGTTCTTTAATTGACTCTAAATATTCCCCGTAGTTTGAAACGTCCATTACTGTTTCATGTTCAATTATCTTCATTCGTAAAAATTTAATTACAACCTTTTAATCTCGGTCGTTTCCATTTATTTCCTTTTATATTTTCGGTTCCTTTCGCTCCTAATCTTCCTCCTTTTCTCAATTGGTCTACCGCCATTCCTTTTAATCTCTGCTGCACACTCTTAGGGACATCAACATCAGCCCCTGCGATTCCGTGTTTATTCATAAAGCCTTCACTACCAAAAATACCTACTTCTTTCATATTTTTATCATAAACATGAAACTCAAAATCTACTCCATGCCCCATATTAAATTGATCAAGCCTTCCTCTAAAACCACCACCTAAATTAATAGGAGCTTTGTTAAGTCCAAATACGTCGGTTTCTGAATTTACATCATGTACATACGCATAAAAATTCGGATTGTTACCTAATAACCCTATCGGATCTTGTGAGATATACGTACCTGTATCAGGTGAATAATATCTAAAACGATTGTAATACAACCCTGTTTCAATATCTTCATATTGCCCTTGGTAACGGAAAGGAATGAACGTTTTTTCTCCATGCAAATTACGTACTTTTCCATAAATATCCAACTCACATTCCCATACGATATTTCCTCTTGCATCATATGCCTGAATAGGCGTACCTAAGTAATCACTTAAAATACTATAACGCTCCCCGCCTACTAACTTGGCGGAGGGTACAAAACGACCTGATTCATATACCCATGTCACTAAATTCTCTATAGGTGCAACCTTGTCATAGCTTAGCATCCCTATTGCATCTACCACTACTGCTGGAGTATCCTCCTCTTTATGATTCCATTCATGTAATAAAACATTCCCATCCCAAAAGAAACGCGTTACCTTCCCTTGAGCGCGTTTAGACGTTCGCCTTCCCAAAGCATCATACTCCATCTTTACAACACTTCCATCTGGATTCTTCACCTCTTTTAATCGACCATTTCCATACCAAACATACCCCCAATCTCCCAACTGCCAATTCTCATGCGCCAATTGAGCCTCCTTACTCGGCTTTCCACTTCCTAACCACTTATCTAGTATATTGTCATGCTTTGGCATTGCCAATTTCTCATTGATCCTTCGTTTACTCTTCAAAATCAAATGACCCTCAACATCATATTTATAATGGTACTCTTCATCCTTTAGCAAGCGTCCTCCTTTTCCATATACGCGATCTGATTGGTCTTCTTCTTTATATAAATTACCTACCGCATCTGGGGTCTTAAATAAAATATCTTTATAACTATATTTTGCTCGTGCTAAGTTTCCAAAAGCATCGTAACTAAATCCTATCGGATCTTGATTCAAATGGCTTCTTGTTTCTAATAACTGACGGTTCGTATCCCAGGTATAGCCTCGGTATCCTCGCTGCTCTCCATGGCTATACATGCTCTGCCCCACTGGATTCCCTAAGTGATATCGCATTTTACTATGAACTCCTCCTGTTACATAACGCTCCAACTCTCTACCTTGGCTATCGTACTCCAAACTCGCCTCCCATGCCTTATGCTGTTCCTTTAACGCCTCACTCTGAGCTGAAATTGATGCTATAAGACCTTGTTGGTTATACCTACTCACCACCTCTGCTCCTAAACTACTTACTACATGTGTACGTTGCCCCAACTTGTTATACCGTATCTCCACCTCATGACTGTGCTCTGTTCCTCCTCCTAAAGTTGGACTCTGAATCTCTTTTACAACACGGCCCTTCGCATCTCGCTCTAAATAAATACTAATATCTTGATTACAAGCCGCTATCAATGCTCCATTTTTATTATAACTATACGTTTCCCAACTACCATCCTCATAACTCGCTCGTGTAATACGACCTAAAGCATCCTGTTCATACGACGTATAGCGACCTCCTCCTCGTTCTATATGTATGACCTCTCCCGCTTCATTATACCTATAACGCTTCTCCAATCCATCAAATCCTTGCTCTTTTATAATCTTTCCTGATCGGTTTCTGGTAAAAAAATAACGCTCATTACGCTCATTACGAATACTTCGTAACTGCTCCATCTTATCATATTCAAAAGATACCTTTACCCCATTTTCCGTTCTACTAGACAAACTTCCCATTGGCGTATATGAAAAAGATACCTCATGCCCTCCTGTTTCAACTCCCACTACTTCATCATATTGATTATATCTAAAATGAATTTCCTTTCCATCAGATCCTGTTATTTCCAACACTCGATCTAACGCATCATAACTAAAATAATTTGGCATTTGATTGGGGATATACTCCGCAATCACACGACCTCGATCATTGTAATCCCATCGCTTCAATACCTTTCCGTTTTCTCGCCAAGTTTTTACATTATACCTAGCATCATATGACAAACTCAAGACATTACCCTCCTTACGAATTTCCGATAGCAATCCCTCGGAAGTATAATTAAAGTGTGTGGCTACTTGATCTTCTCCTACAATACTTTTGATACGATGACTTGCCAATTCATCATATACATACAATGTTTTTTCTCCTTCTGGATTGATCCAAACCTCCAAAAGATCCTTGGATTTATACATAAAGTACTCCTTTGTTCCATCTGCATAACAAATACTTGTCCTATTTCCTCTATCATCATAACTATACCCTGTAACACGACCCGCTCCATCTACTTCTCGATACACCTCCATCCATGCCGTATATTGCGTATAAGTACACACTCCCATAGGGTCTTTGACGCCTGTTACCAATTGATTCGGTTCATAATAATACGTAGTAACCGCTTGATTTGCATCCTTAACCAAATTATATCCTTCCTCTTTATGGTAAGTAATCCAACCCTCTTGCCAACCTCCATCTCCCCAAGTATGCACACATCGATTCCATTCATCATACTCCCAATAAAAACACTGTCCATTACGATCTTCCTTTTTAACCATTAAATGCCCTACATACTCCATGCTTGTACAATGCCCCAAAGCATCTATGATTCCCGTCATATTTCCATAATCATCATAGCGATAACTCACTAAATCCTCAGAATCCCCTCCAGATAATAATGACATCTTAGAAATAAATCCAGCATCATTGTAAAACACATTAACCTCACGAGATCCACTATCTATAATACGTCGCAAGCGATTGTTTACGATCTCAAAATCAATCCCCAACCCATCAGCATTCGCTATACGCGTTAACTGGTACTGTTGCTTTTTAACATCAAATGCTGTAAAATAACTATACGTATTCGACATATGATCCTGCGCTACATATCCTTCTGAAATACGCTTTAATGTTATTTTCTCACTACGCAAATAAAACTCCTCTTCCTTTAATAATGTTGGAAAACCTACTATTCGACCATCTTCCAAACGCAAGCCCAAAGCATCCTCCGATGGATACAGCTCCAGTGCTCGATCATAACAACTATGTACTCCATGACCTAACCAACCCACATAATCCGAATCAGAATACCAACTCCGATCCCAGCTTAAAGCAAGCACTCCACTAAAACCAAAATCAACCCCCTCATACAAGACTGCTCCATTGATTAAATTAATCGGTTCAAAACCAGCTTTACACAACTGACGACTCAACCAATTAGGACCTATTGCTTTTTTTAATACCTTATTAAACACCTTTTTTCCATACTTCATCAAGGCGCCAAATCCTAAACCTGCTAACAATCCTGTTAACATACCTCCCCAATCAGGAACATAAGGACCTCCCACATTCACAGGCAATCCCGTAGGAGTTGGCAATGAAAATGACGTTGGAGAAAATAATGTAGGAACTATTTTAAATTTCTTTCCCTTTCCTACTGATAAAGACAAGGGGATTCCTATATCATTACAAGTCATTAGCATATGACCTTTAGGGCTCAAACGCGTACTGTCTGAAAAAACAGTATCCGATGCATAAAAATTCATACTCTCGTGGCCGATAATAGAAGTCATAAGCCAAGGTGGTGTAAATAGCGGTATATGCACCAAAGGTACAATCACGCCACTCGTATCTGAATTCCCTCGTTTCAAACCATTGATATGAACATTGGTTCCTATAAATGGAATATAATCCGCAGGATCCAAAACCATGCCTACATAAGGATGAAAAGGGTTAAAAGGAATCATTGTTGTAAAATGAATATCAATCCCTACTACAAAGGTTAAATGAGTATCTGCTAATAACATAATTTTAGGCTTTTAGTTGGTATTCTTGACTCATTTTTTTGGCTATTGTCTTCGGACTATCCTGCCAATTTTCTCCATATATACTTTCCATTCTCTCTATTATTTCTTTTTCTTTTATAGGTGCTACCGATATCTTATTTAAATAATGATCGGCTATCAATGTAAAATTTACTATTTTTAATGATTCGTCGTCCATTGCATATCCGTATTCAAAAGCTTCTTCCAAAATCGGTTGATACACTGCGCGCTCTTTCTTCATAGCAATAAGCAGCACATAATTGTATCCTGTTATTACCTGAATTCCCTCCTCTAATTCTTTCGCATATCCAATATGCTTCATAAAAGCATCTATTGCTACATCTGACTCTCCTATCATACTATAATGAGAAGCTTTAAACATCATTAGCTGCAGCATGACTCCTGCGCACTCCTTTTTATTTTGATAGGAAGGTTTTACAATAGCAATCCCCTTGTCCAAAAGCTCTTGTATTCGTTCCTTTTCACTTTTAAATTGAAATAAGAAACTTCCATAGATTAAGTAAGCCGATGCATAAAAGCTCAAATCTCCAACTTTTTTACTAACTGCTATCAATTCCTCTCCCAAGCAAATGACCTTTTTCTTATTACGCTCTTTAGCTGCCTCCCCTATTTCGAAAACAATCTTTCTAAATCTTACCTGAGGATCATTAGGATCTCCCTGAGTAGCAATTTCCTGATATGCACCCGAAATATCTTGGTCAGGCACCTCTATAAAACAACCTTTCTCTTCTTGAATCACTGCATCATAAAGACTTCTTCCTTTGTAATCATATAACAATAGCCCTACATCTTTTGGCAGTGCTTCATGTAATTCTTTAATAGCTTCATGAAGTTTATGAGTTGCTACTACTTGCTTTACAATTAAGCTTACAATCAATAAGTTTTCTTGTTTACCTTCAAATTTTTTAAAACTACTCAATAGTTTTATATAAAATAACTTTAGAGTTTCTTCATCATTTTTATCTAGCTTTTCAAATGCCTCTTTTAACACTGGAAAATCCTCCCAATTCCACGAAGGTTGCTTCTTTAAATCTTCCTCAAAAACATCTAGCCAATTTTGTATCAAGCTATGGTAAAATGCCTCTTTTCCTTGAAACTCCATAAAAAAAACAACAAAAGTATCTGGTGATTTCCCATAAGGAGAGGATTCTAATTTAAAAAAGCCCTCTACCAATGGGTAATCTTCAGATTTAGAAACCAGCGCAAACAAACGTGCTTGTTTATTTTTCTGTCTTGTTTTTTCCCATAGCATTTGAATATTCCCTATTCTAACTGCCATAGGATTGTGCTCGTTATTCATAGCCTTAGTTTAAATTTAGAATTTTCCCTTTCACATTCGTCATTGCATCTCCTTTGATATCTATCAATTTTCCTTCTACCAATGTAGTTTGTGCTCCTTTTATAGATACACTTGGGGCTTCTCCTGTCATTTGTGTATCACTACGCAAACTCACTATATCTGTTCCCTCTACACTTGTTGCTTTACTCCCTATATTTACTTCATTATCTCCATTGATATTTATTTTATCTTCTGCTGTTAAATTAATTTCTTTTGAGATAATGTCTATTTTTTCAGGAGCAGAAATCGTAATCGTTCCATCTCCATTTAAGACCACTGCATTTCCACTAGGATCGCTAACGGTAATATTACCTTTTCCTTCATTATCATCAAATGTAACTGTGCTTCCACTACGCGTAGTAATACTCTTTATTTTATTCTCTTTATCTCCACCTACACCCGTTCTTCCGTTGTATAAACTACCAAGTATAAACGGCCTATTAGGATCGTTATATCTAAAAGAAACAAGCACTTGATCATTTACTTCAGGAATAAATACAAAACCTCTATTCATAGACACCTTGTCACTCTTTCCTCCATCTGGTGTTAATACACGAACCCACCAAGTTTTCATTTCTCCTGTTTGCCAGTGCATACGCACCTGTACCCTTCCTTTCCCATCTGGGTCTTCATTATCTATTACTGTTGCCATTTGCGTTTCTGCTACAGGAAAATTCACGCTAGGTTCTGGAAGCGCTTTGATATCTGCTGGCAAGGCTATGATATTGTTATAATAACTATTTCCTACTTTAGCTATATGATCTATTTGAGTAATAATATAAGTACCATGTCTTTTTGCTGCAACATTTCCTTTTCCTGCTACAATTTCAGAACGTAAATCAATTACGCTACCTACCGTCAATCCCCTTTTAGAAGTTTTTAAAGAGATATAATTAGAACTAGCAAAAGCACTTTGCTGTTTTTTCTTTAAGTGCGTATCCAAATCCGATTTGTTCCCTATACGCATTCTAGCATATAAATTTGTTGGTGCTGTATATGTATCCAATGCTGCGCTAAACGCCAATTGTCCCAATTCGTTTAATCCCGCTGGGCTATCAGGACTTTTCGAAGAGTACTGTTCATCCATAGATGAGTTATATGAGAAAGACTCGTATTTTCTTGCATCTGTTTGAATACCAATTTTCATTTCACTAATATCTGGTCCATAAATGAGTTCTATAGGAGCGTCTAATTTCGGTTTTCCAAAAAACAAGGTATCCCCATCATAATAAAACCATTCATGGTATTGCTTTGCCAGTCGTTGCAAAAACCGAAAATGAGTTTCTAAATATTGTGTTTCATATATTATTTCAGAAGTATATTCAGGTTTTACACTAGCCGTAATTTTAGGATGCTTAGCTACGGTTTCTACGATTGACGTTAAGTTTTTCTTTAAAAATGACTGCATATGTTCTCCATTTTCTAGTGCAATGGTAGAAGAATATCCTGATAATACTATTTGCCCGTGGTGTCCTCTATCATGGTTTAATGATATATTGGTTATAATACCTGTAAAATCTTTTTCATGAACACTTATAATTATTGTTTTGCCTAGCCATTCCTTGGATTTATCAATTGTATAAGCCCCTTCTTTTTCTATAGTTTCTAAATCAATACTTACTTCAAAAGAATGATGTTCGTTTATTTTTTGTATCAAATGAATTGATTGGTACCCTTTAATAAATTCACCATTGATACTTACTTGTTTGTTTTCGGTACTCATAATTTCTTGTGTTAATTATTTTGATTATACAATATCAACCAATAAGCTCCTTAAGTAATTTGATGTATTATATTCCTTGAACTTATTTGAGCCTTTTAGCTTGTCAAAAACTGCTATTTTGAGTTTTTCACTTCTTTTTCATGGCAATCAATCACGATTATATTAGCCATGCTTAAAACCACTAGTTTTCACTTGAGTAAAAATGCTTCTTTCTAGAACCTCTTCTAAAGAAGGTTTATAAAAAGAAGAAAGGAAGAGATTAATTCTTTTTAATACTAAAAAGATCAGCATAAATTTACTTTCTCTTATTTTTATTTTAAATCGCAACTAGTATAAAAAGCAAAGCCATTACTATATTATCATATATTTAGGGATGTGCATTTAACCACGCACTATAAAAAACAATACTGTTTATAAATTGAAATCTCCGTGCGATAAAAAAACTTCTTTATTTTACCTCAATTTCAAATTATAACAAGCATAAGATCCACAAAAACACTTATTACTTTTTTTAAGAAATCTCATAAAAAACTCACAAACAAAAGGTTGTAAATACTTGCATCTATATTTTTTAGTAAAAAAAAGACTCACACCTTGTCATCTATTAAACTCTTTACATATCATTAAAAGACTGTCATTCTAGGCAATTACCTTTCCTCTTATGCAACAATATGTCACCTAATTTAAAAGAGATATTGTGGCAATACTTAAAAATTTTGAATTTTACTATATAAGTCCAGAAGCTTTAAAGGGGTCTTTTCGAATACACTTTTTCCTTGTTTAAAAAGCTATCTTTTATTTTTATAATTAACGCAGAGCAAGCACTTTTTTTTCTTACGTCAATTTCAAACCACAACTGGCACTATGCATTATCTTAACAGCAATTAGTCAACTATTAAAACTATTTCTAAAAAATACAGCAACTATTCTTTTTGACACTATCTGCAACTTTAGAGATTCCCTTTTCACCTTAAGCAGGGACTATTTCAAAAAAAGCCCTCAAATATCACTATTCGAAGGCTTCATTTTGCTATTATTGAAAAGTAATACTAGTAATTACTTTAAAGTAATTTATGCTCTTGGCCAACGGTTATGTAAAGCCGCGTTACCTACCGTGATTTCTTCTGCTGAGAATACTACTCTACTAGTCATTGGCACTTCGTTATTCACATCTAATGTTTCTTTAAAGTACACAACATATGCATTTTTAAACTCAATCTCTTTCATCTTGGCATCCTCTTCAGTTTTCTTGTAAGTAATCTTACCTTCTACTGGTTTAAACTGACTATTTAACATTGCTTCGATAACAGATGTATCTTCCGTTGATTCAAAAGTAACCTCTACTCTACCTCCTAAAATATTAGAAGATGGCTTTCCTTTTGTATCAGTATTTCTACTGAATTCATAGTTTGAATAAAGTACATCAAACTCTTTACCTGCTAACGTGAATGTTGCTCTAAATGATCCCATAATTTTTAATTTTTTTTAATGGATTAATAAATAATTTAATTTTAAAGTAGCTTTTTCTTTTTACTTAGGGACTAGTATTGTTTAAAAAAAGAAAGCATCAAAAAAACAAATTTCTTGAAATTTTCTCCTTGTATAAGCCTTACAGACTTACTTCACTTTTGACATTATTTTATTTTGGAAAAAAGAGAATAATTCTAAAACATTGCCTTTATGTACTTGTAAAAGTACATTTTTTTTTCATATCTACAAAACTTAAAACAACTTTTTTATCAACAAAAATAAAAAAGCAGTTAAAAACATAAAAACCAACGCCATAACTGTGAATATTTTCTTATGATAGTCTTGTTCTTCTTTATACATATGCTTTACTTTATCTAATTGCTCTCTTAATACTACCATGCTATTATTTAAGCTATTCAGTTTTTCTTCAAATTTCTGATTGGTTTTATTCTGCTTCCAAAATGAAAAGGAAATATTTTTCAATTGCTTTCCTACTATTTTGTTTTTTGAATTTTCTTGAGCAGAAACATACAAGTGCGGAGGCTCATATTCCACCCATTCCGAAAATTTTATTTCAGGTAGTTCTCTATTCGGCTTTGTTTGTATAGAGTAAATAACTCCCACAAGTAACAACATAACCAACAATAACAAAAAACAAGAAATTATTTTGAATAAATTTGCATTGCTCTTTTCATTTCCTCTTACTTGTTTTTTAACAGCTATCTTCTTTACTACCTGTACTTTTTTCTGCTCTACCTTTTCTTCCTTCGGTTTTTTTTGAATTTCTTTTTCATACTTCGTGGCCATATCAACAAACTCATATTTATCTATCTGATATTTCCCAAATCTCTGCACCACCTTTTTGCCTGTAACCAACCAATTCAACACCTCTTTTATTTGACGTTCACTGATATCAGGATCCTTCATTCTCCAAAAAACATCCTCTGGAGTAAAAGCCATAGGCTTTTCTGTATCAGCAAAAAACATAATATCTAATACAACTTCATGCAAAGGTTTTTCCTCTATACTCATATCATCATCTTTTTAGGAATGTAATAACTATTATCTGTTGCTTTTTCTAGCTTATTATTTGACAGCATTTCTTCAAGGACATCTACTTTCTTTATCAACTTAAAGTATAATTTCGAAAAACCTTTCTTTGCTGTTTTACTACTCTTTAAGTGCTTTATTTTAATTTCATACAATTTATGTTCGGTTACTGGAATACTTGTTTTGCTATAAAATAGCTTTGCCATTGTATTTCTCCTATCAAGAATCATTCTTTTAAACTTTTGGTTTATTCCATCTATTTGGAGTTCATACATTTTTTGAAGTATTTTTCTATTTTTCTTAGTAATTTTCTTTTTGAAACGAGGTAAAAGCATTCTGTATTCCTCTATCAAAGTAAGAAGCTCTTCCTTTGTTAAAATATATCCTTTTTCAAAAGGTTTCATCACAGTGTCATTTACTCTAACCTTATGATAATAAACCTCATTGATATTATTTCTATCAATCTCTGAAATATCCAATGACTCTCCTTTTTGTTCTGCTTCAAAAACCTTTGTGACAACTATTGAAGGTTTGGACCTCAGGATACCTAGCTTACTTTCATAATGCTTTAGCGAGCTAATTAATTTTTGATTGGTTTTATATGTATTGGTTAAAATTGAATCTACAGCAATATCTAATGATGCTATTGATAGTTTCTCATTGATTTTTGGAAAAATAATACCTCCATTAAATAAGCTGTTTTTTGGTGCATCATAGATATAAATATTATCTGTTTCTGACGGAATATTTTTCAAACTATTATGCCCCACTATTAAGCTATTATCCACTATAAAGTTTTCTATAAATACGTTATATCCCTCTCCTGTTTCTGACATTGTTTCTTTTGCATTTAACAAATAGTTTTGATAATCATCTTGTATGTTATTTTCCAACTGAACAAATAACAACTTAGCAGATTTCACTGATAGTTTTCTTATCACCTCAGGATAATTATTCAAACTAGCCCTTCCTTTACTTCCTACAATAATAAAGAAGTTATTTTCAAAGTTTTTCCCTTTCTGGTCTTTCTCTAGCAATATATCATTCACTGCTTCTTTTACCCCTAATCTTCCATACTCTTTCAATCTGCCTGGGGTATCAACTACTTCTTGTAAAAAGTCCAACCATTTCGGAAAAGATTTCGTTTTAGGCAATAAAAAACTTCTCTTTCTTCCTGTACAAGTTACTGAAAAAGAAAGTTCTATTTCTGGGTATTGAGACAAGAATATCCAAATATTCTGCAATGAATTAATGAGAGGTTTTATCTTATAACGATCTGTTTCATCAAAAATAAAATGAAAATTAACCATCTTGCTCTCTTTAGCCAACCTACGGGCTTCCGAAACTAGCACGTCATTCCCCTTTACATTTATTAACTTATTCTTCTTGTGGTTCCAAACATAAAGTGGGATATTTACATCCACTATCGAATCTGTACTCACAAACTGATTAGGAGTGTTATGGTAAAAATATTTCGAATTTAAGTCATCTTGTTCTAAATTAATAGTATCTCCTTTCTTAGTAATTAATTGGAAATAAAAATTATCTTTAAGCTTAAATACCTCGTTTTGTCCTATAGGAGTAATAAAATCAGCGGGAATCCATCCTGAAATTTGTGAAATGGTATCTTTCATTTGTGGTTTTGTAGATACAAAAACAGCTTTTTGAGTTTCATTATATTTATAAGGATAAACCGTTTGATTTATAAATAACTTTTTATCCGATTTTATTTTCAATACAGGATCTTTATAAATCGAAAGTGTATCTTTTTTAAAAAACCTATGTAATTTAAACAATGTTTTAGGCCTACTAATTCCTATTTTATACTTTAGGGCTTTATTATTAGCCTCATCAATAATTGACGTTGTATAATTCAGCAATCTTTCTTTTGGAATCCATCCTGCGTACACCAACCCTTTAGTATCCGAAAAACGGTATTTCTTTCCCATAAATACAGAAAATAACCCTTTAGGTTTCCCTATTAAACTAGCATCAGCAACCACTAATTCATAAGCTCCATTTTCAGCATCTATGATAAAATAAGGAGTTAAAAATTTTTGTTTTTTATTCTTTTGTTGTCCATAAGGATCTAAGTAAGCTTCATTAGCTTCTCTATCAGAATATACTATTCTAACATCTTTATCTGCTTCAAAAGCATCTTTTTCTAACTTACTCTTTATATAATTAAATCTTCCTTCTCCTATTTTTTCTACCTTTTCATACTTCGACAACTGCCCGAAGCTATTCTGAAAAATAAAAAGAAAAAAGATCGTAAAGAATACTATGACAATCTTTTTTAAAATTCCACTCATTTTAATATACTTTGCGCCACTTTTATCTTTTTAAAACAATTAAAAGTATCTAATTCTACCTTATTGATCGTAACATTTTGATTTCTTCTTGTATCTAAATAATGTAATCCTTGGCAGTAACTATACAAATCGTTGTACTTACTGTCATTTACCACTACCACTACTTGATTAACTTCATCACATATGTACTTTTTTCTAATATAATTAATGTTTTTATGAAACACTTTTTTATCTGATACATTTGCATTTGCTATTGCTTGCAACCTTTTTCTAATATCCTCCTCGGCTAAAGACAGTGAATCAACTGCTACGATATCTTCTACTTTCTCAAATCTGGGTAATATTTTAATACGGTGTGAAATAGGATATTCGGTTGTATTTGTTTTTAACTTTATATCATAATTTCCAGGAGTAGCATACACATATATCACTTGTTGTTCATAAGCATCTACAGTACCTGTTTCACCAAACTCCCAATACCAAGTATCTATTCCAGGACCTTCTGAAGAAAAAACTAACTCTTCTCCTACATACCCTTCATCTACACTATGAATTTTCGGAATAGAGTCTATTGCTCTTTTTTCTTGCGAAGAAATAATCTTGATATATTTCGATATTTTATATCTTTTATCAACATCTAAAGTGATTAAGTACTTTCCTGCTTTTTTATACGCATATTCAACATTATGGTTCCGAGTAATTGTATCTCCATTTCCAAAATGCCAAATTAATTTTCTTCCTTTGATAGCTAGAGTATCATTTACATAAAACTCTAATTTTTCATTTTTTTCGTAATGATAATTATCGTTGCTATCAAAAATATAAAAATCTAGATTACTCAATCTGGAATTAAACGGCATAAATATGGCCAATATAATTGCTGTTAATGTGAGTAAAAATAGGATTAGCAGTATAATTTTGTTTTTAAGTTTCATAGTTTAAATGTTTGCTTTACATTCATTTAAGTTTTTTTCTAAAACTTCATTATTTTTCTTCACTTTATTTAAACTTTCGCGAGCATCAAAATATATTTTTAAAATTTTAGATGATTGTACTCCAAAAATGTATTTATTATTCATGTTATTTTTTTTGTACACATTTTGCAACATATGAATGTCTGATTTTATTTCGTTTAATTTTTGAACTTGATTGATCTCAAACTTTACAACACTAATAGAATCATGCAATATTTTTACCTTTTCAACATACCGTTCTTGCTCTTCCAGAATTCTTTCAGAAGCACTAATATTTACTAATAAGTCTTTACTTTCTATAATGGGTATTTTGAAGATAAACTTAGTGAGAATAATAAACGTAGTACTTACGAACAATAAGAATAGCAACACAAACCTAACTTTCCTCCAAAAAAGCTCACTAAATTCCATAACTATTTTATTTTTTGTTTACTTAATTCTTGATATTTTTCCTTACATTTTTCCAACTGCTCTATATTGTGCCTCCGTTTATCTTGTTCTTTTTCATAAACCCCCATAATTCCCTGAAAATCTTTTACTTGATTTAATAATTCTAAATACAATTTATAATATTCACTTTTACCCCCAGCAGTACTATCTATTTCTTGTTCTATCAAAACCCGAGCATCTGTTATGAGTTTTTGCATTTGTTTATGCTCTCCCATATTACGCCGCTTATTCTTTAGACTGTATAGGTTTTTATAAATCCCTTTTAACTGGAAAGATATTTCTGCTTGTTTTCTAAAAACCCTTTCATATCTATCTTTTTTCTCTTCTAATAAGGAGATTCCTTTTCTAGCAGTCACTAAAGTCAGAATCCCACAAACAAATACAAACAACAACAACAAGGTGAAATAAATACCAAATGTTAATATCTGTTTTCTTCTTTCTGGATGATTTAAAGGTTTCATATATTTTTTTTTAATCAATGATAGACCACGTTGAGTCTCCTACTTTTTCTCTTCGCAACGTACTATCTTCACTTATTACTATATTATCTTTTCTTTGTCCGATATACTCCAAATCACTCATTTTTTGAAATAAGCGATCAACAATTCCCATAAATTTGTTCAACTTATTTACGGTTTCTAATATTTCAATATGGTTGTATTGAATACTCAACACCTCTCCTATAGTATTTAGAAAATTAGAAGGCTTAATATCCGTCCATTCATAGTAATACTGCAACATCATCTCTCGTTCTTTCTCGTCCATGATTCCTAATGAAACTGAAAAATAATTTGCTAATATTGATATTTTTTCTACAAAATGAATTGGAGGCTGCTCTCCTATAATCCCTTCTAAATAAAAAATATTCTGACTGTAGAAATCATTGATATTGTTACATAAAATAAAAGTGTTCTCTACCAATTTATTAGCGCTACTATTCTTTTTATTCTTCCTAAAAATCTGAATAGCATTATTTTTAACCCTTAGTAACATTTGCACTAAGCTTTCTCTAAAAGTTTTTAATTTGATATTGTAATCTATCTTTCTTACAGGTGGAATATATTCGTTATCAAGAGAAAATTTACCATTAGAAAGAATCACTTTTCCTATTACTAAAAAGCTTTCTTTAATATAGGAAGTATTGGTTTTCCCTTCTGGTAAAATATCAATACTAATTTTAGGCAGTGCATATGGGTGATGCAAAGGAATGACTTCTGGATCTGGTACTCCTACAGGAACGGACTCAAATGGATTCACAACTAGAGTGACATAAAAAACCTGGTTGGTATTTTTATCAAAATTTGATGTGTTGATCATTTTTGTTGGCATATGATCATTTCCATACAATCCTTCATTGTACATAATGCGATATCCATCTTCAGCAATAGCATTACATAAACTAAGCCTGATCACCAATTCGTCTCCCGAGTCATTTAACAAATCTATTTTTAAAGCCTCTGTATTGCCATCAAACCTGTTCAGAATACCATAATCATATTTCTTCTGAGTTATTACATTATAACTTTTTATTGTTTCAATAGTATTGTAATGATTTTCAAAGAAATGTTTTTCACTAAGCTTCACTCCATCTGTCCAATTAATTGGTAAATGTTTCATTATTCTTCTGATTTTACTTTTGTTCTACGTATATAAATAACCTGCTTATTTTTAACTCTATTAAACTTCCCATCTTCTTTGGAGTCTAACACTTTAATAAATAATGGAAAGCTAAACCATTTACTAGTATAAAATATCCAACCTATTTCCGTTCCTCCACCTCCAAATGGATCTATCATATTTTCTGGAAATCGAACATTTTGATCTTCTATAAACTTATTAAACCAAACTCCCAATGGTACTTCTCTTGGCAGTTTTACAGAAAAGGACGAGTATTCTTCATCTTCAGATCTCCTTTTTATTTTTACAGTTACCTGTATCAATCTAAATGTATCTATATGCTCCCAATAATCTCTATGATCATTATTCAATTCTACTTTCCATGCCTTATAAAATGGGGTTTCTATCTTTAAGAAAAGTTCTTTTGATAACACATATAAAAAAGGCATAAAAAACCAAACTGTTGAAAACATTGCCCAAATAGCGTATGGCAACTTACTAATCCAAGAGAATATTAGATAGTAAATCCAAGTTGATAAGATTACCGCTACTAGCATAATTAACAACTCTGTAATCTTATTAAAATCTACTTTGTCTTCTTTTTCTTCTTCTCCTTTTATATTTTTATAAAAACTCAAATTTCTAATAAGTACAAAGCCTACTCCTAACAATAGATATGCGATAATAGTAAGTGCTAAACCTCCCCATACAAACTCATTTTTTAAAAAACCTAATAAAGAGGGGAGTGACAATATTAATGAAAGGACTAGTACAAAAACCACTACTTTTTTCATTTTTAGTGTTTTTGTTCTCATTTTCATCAAATTACCAATAACTACTAATAGAATCACTACCAAAATAGGAGCTAATAAGTATCGTAAGAAAAAAGCGATCAATGCTTCCATAAAATTATATTCTTTTTACCAATAATATTTATTTAAAACCTCGCTATACACTAGCTTCTCTTACAAAAAATGTAGTAACAATGGTACTTTTCATCTTATGCAATTAAAAAATGTCATAGCTTAATTTCTTTTTGTTTTTGTTTTCTTTCTCTTAAAAATTAGTTTTCCATAAGGATAACCTCTTTTAAATTACCACTTGCACTCAACTAAAAAAGCTACAAGGCTGGTTTTTAACTTGTTTAATAATTTCTTTTTTAATGTTTAATAATATTCAATAGCACTTTCATCCGTAGCATTATCTTTTTAGGGAATTGGGAACATAACAAAAATACAGCTTTATTTCAATTTAAAAATACGTATTTATACCGAAATTAAACTACGTATTTATACGTAAAAATAATTTTTAAAAAGCTCGTAATCAAACATTGAACATCTTAAAAAAACTTAATTCTTTTACCCTAAACAAACAATAAAATTGTTTATTCCTTCTACAAAAAAAACAACAGATAAGATATTTATTCACAGCTATTTAACTTTTCATAGGTATTTTTCCCATTCTCTGATTCACTTCCCACAATTTTTCCTTTCCTTATCTTAAAAATATTTTTTGACAATACCTGATCGCTTTTAAAATTACCTTCCCCATTTGTCTTAGAAATAAAAGAATATACCTCTACTATCTATCCCCTCTTTATACTGGATCTAAATGGTGATTTTACAATGCTAGATATTGCTTTTTTGAAAAATGAGTACCTTCTTTTTTCTTTCTTTTCCTACACAAGTAAAAAAATATAGCATTTTTTTCCTTTTATATAATTTGACTGATAGATTCATAACAATACTAATCAAACCAACCTATTGCCTTCTTAAATTTAGAATTTCTATAACTTATAAATGTCTTTATCCCTAGATCATCTATTAATTTCATATAGCTATAATAATTCAACGAAAAATTATCCGAGTAGCAATTCTCTCTCAAAGATACTATTTTTTTTCTATAAAATACGATTCTTTCCAGAATAAATTAACACTAGCTTTATCTAGTATTATTTTTTCCTTAGCAATTTGTTGTGTGGGTACTAGTTCTTGTATTGCTACCCGATGGCTTTTAGAATTGCAAGAAATACAACTTATAAAAACAACCAAATACAACCTTAATAACTTCATTATTTACGTATGATTACAAATTCATCACTTCCCTTGGGTAAATAGAGTTTTACTGGGTAACTTGTCAAATATTCTTCATCGTAAATTCTAATTAAAGGGCTCCAACCTTTTCCTGTCTCTCCCCATTCTTCAAAGTCTTTGGAAGAAAAACGCTCCAACGCTACCAATTGATTGTTTTTTCCATAAACTTTCATCTTATAATCCTCCAAAGGAATCATATTTCCTTTCGCATATTCACGAATTTTTTTTGAATTTTCCTCAAAACTATCTCTTATATTTTCCTTATCATATTCGTAATCAAAAACATTTGTTTCTTCTTTTCGTCTCCTTGTCAAATTATTCATCCAAGTATTAGCATCACCATCATTTAAAATCCTACGTAATTTTTCATAATAAGCTACTACTTTTTTTTCCAAGACCTCTTGGTTCCATTTACTTAAATCTTGGCCATTACTCCAACCTTCTAATACATAAGGCAGGTCTGTTATCTCTATATCCCAGCTCTGTTCAAAATATGGTAAATCCTCGTCTTTAGTCAATAAAGGTAACTTAATTGCTTTCTCCTGCTTGACAATATCTCTTGATTCATTTATAACTACTTTATTAAAATCTATTCGATATGGCAGTTGCTCTTTCCCCATATTTACCACCGTATGACCTCCTACATCCGGAAAAAACTTTATGGTTACTTTATGGGTACCATTACGCAACAACCACGGATTTAATTCTACTGCCGAACTTACTCCTGTAGTTCCATATTTGATTAAAATATCATTTACATATAATTCAAACGGCAAGTAAACCCCTAGTCCTATATAATATCGGTATTGTTTTCCTTTAGCAATTTGCTGTGTGGGTACTAGTTCTTGTATTGCTACCCGATGGCTTTTAGAATTGCAAGAAATACAACTTATAAAAACAACCAAATACACCCTTAATAACTTCATTATTTACGTATGATTACAAATTCATCACTTCCCTCAGGTAAATAGAGTTTTACTGGGTAACTTGTTAAATATTCTTCATCGTAAATTCTAATTAAAGGGCTCCAACCTTTTCCTGTCTCTCCCCATTCTTCAAAGTCTTTGGAAGAAAAACGCTCCAACGCTACCAATTGATTGTTTTTTCCATAAACTTTCATCTTATAATCCTCCAAAGGAATCATATTTCCTTTCGCATATTCACGAATTTTTTTTGAATTTTCCTCAAAACTATCTCTTATATTTTCCTTATCATATTCGTAATCAAAAACATTTGTTTCTTCTTTTCGTCTCCTTGTAAAATTACTCATCCAAGTATTAGCATCACCATCATTTAAAATCCTACGTAATTTCTCATAATAAGCTACTACTTTTTTTTCCAAGACCTCTTGGTCCCATTTACTTAAATCTTGGCCATTACTCCAGCCTTCTAATACATAAGGCAGGTCTGTTATCTCTATATCCCAGCTCTGTTCAAAATATGGTAAATCCTCGTCTTTAGTCAATAAAGGTAACTTAATTACTTTCTCCTGCTTGACAATATCTCTTGACTCATTTATAACTACTTTATTAAAATCTATTCGATATGGCAGTTGCTCTTTCCCCATATTTACCACCGTATGACCTCCTACATCCGGAAAAAACTTTATGGTTACTTTATGGGTACCATTACGCAACAACCACGGATTTAATTCTACTGCCGAACTCACTCCTGTAGTTCCATATTTGATTAAAATATCATTTACATATAATTCAAACGGCAAGTAAACCCCTAGCCCTATATAATATCGGTATTGTTTTTCTTTAGCAACTTGTTGTGTGGGTACTAGTTCTTGTATTGCTACCCGATGGCTTTTAGAATTGCAAGAAATACAACTTATAAAAACAACCAAATACACCCTTAATAACTTCATTATTTACGTATGATTACAAATTCATCACTTCCCTTGGGTAAATAGAGTTTTAAATTATAAACTCTCGATGCTCCTGAAGGCTCTTTGGTGCGGAGTACCCCTTTTGTTCTAAAATTACTCTCCTTCCTTTCTAGAGATATTAACTGGTTATCTTTTCCATAAACCTTCATTTCGTAACTTTCCAAAGCTATCATATTTCCTTTTGCTTTTTCTCTAATCTTTTCTGAGCTTCTTCTAAATTCTTCAGATATAATTTGCAAGTCATAATTATATTCAAATATACTTGTCTCTTTGTCTCGTCTTAAACAGAAATAATTAAAGGTATTAGCATCACCATCATTTAAAATCCTACGTAATTTTTCATAATAAGCTACTACTTTTTTTTCCAAGACCTCTTGGTCCCATTTACTTAAGTCTTGGCCATTACTCCAACCTTCTAATACATAAGGCAGGTCTGTTATCTCTATATCCCAGCTCTGTTCAAAATATGGTAAATCCTCGTCTTTAGTCAGCAAAGGTAGCTTAATTGCTTTCTCCTGCTTGACAATATCTCTTGATTCATTTATAACTACTTTATTAAAATCTATTCGATATGGCAGTTGCTCTTTCCCCATATTTACCACCGTATGACCTCCTACATCCGGAAAAAACTTTATGGTTACCTTATGGGTACCATTACGCAACAACCACGGATTTAATTCTACTGCCGAACTCACTCCTGTAGTTCCATATTTGATTAAAATATCATTTACATATAATTCAAACGGCAAGTAAACCCCTAGCCCTATATAATATCGGTATTGTTTTTCTTTAGCAACTTGTTGTGTGGGTACTAGTTCTTGTATTGCTACCCGATGGCTTTTAGAATTGCAAGAAATACAACTTATAAAAACAACCAAATACACCCTTAATAACTTCATTATTTACGTATGATTACAAATTCATCACTTCCCTTGGGCAAATAGAGTTTTACTGGATACCCCCTTATAGCTCCCTCATAATCAAACATAATTGGACCCCAATATTTTATATTCGCCCCCATATGAGAGCGAAAACCATTTGTAGCATTACGATGCAAAGTTACCAATTGATTGTTTTTTCCATAAACTTTCATTTTATAGTCCTCCAAAGGAATCATATTTCCTTTCGCATATTCACGAATTTTTTTTGAATTTTCCTCAAAACTATCTCTTATATTTTCCTTATCATATTCGTAATCAAAAACATTTGTTTCTTCTTTTCGTCTCCTTGTAAAATTACTCATCCAAGTATTAGCATCACCATCATTTAAAATCCTACGTAATTTCTCATAATAAACTACTACTTTTTTTTCCAAGACCTCTTGGTCCCATTTACTTAAATCTTGGCCATTACTCCAACCTTCTAATACATAAGGCAGGTCTGTTATCTCTATATCCCAGCTCTGTTCAAAATATGGTAAATCCTCATCTTTAGTCAATAAAGGTAACTTAATTACTTTCTCCTGCTTGACAATATCTCTTGACTCATTTATAACTACTTTATTAAAATCTATTCGATATGGCAGTTGCTCTTTCCCCATATTTACCACCGTATGACCTCCTACATCCGGAAAAAACTTTATGGTTACTTTATGGGTACCATTACGCAACAACCACGGATTTAATTCTACTGCCGAACTCACTCCTGTAGTTCCATATTTGATTAAAATATCATTTACATATAATTCAAACGGCAAGTAAACCCCTAGCCCTATATAATATCGGTATTGTTTTTCTTTAGCAACTTGTTGTGTGGGTACTAGTTCTTGTATTGCTACCCGATGGCTTTTAGAATTGCAAGAAATACAACTTATAAAAACAACCAAATACACCCTTAATAACTTCATTATTTACGTATGATTACAAATTCATCACTTCCCTTGGGTAAATACAATGTAACAGAATAACTTACCAAAACACCTTCAAAATCATAAATCAGTGGACTCCAGTATTTTATATTCGACCCCATATGAGCACGAAAACCATTTGTAGCATTACGATGCAAAGTTACCAGTTGATTGTTTTTTCCATAAACTTTCATCTTATAGTCCTCCAAAGGAATCATATTTCCTTTCGAATATTTTTGAATATCCATAAAATTTTCCTCAAACGCTTCTTTTATTTCTTCCAATGTAACATAATCAAAAACATTGGTCTCAGAATCTCTTCTTTCTTCTAACTTAAACCATCTCTCCGCATCACCATCATTTAAAATCGTACGTAATTTTTCATAATAAGCTACTACTTTTTTTTCCAAGACCTCTTGGTCCCATTTACTTAAATCTTGGCCATTACTCCAACCTTCTAATACATAAGGCAGGTCTGTTATCTCTATATCCCAGCTCTGTTCAAAATATGGTAAATCCTCGTCTTTAGTCAATAAAGGTAACTTAATTGCTTTCTCCTGCTTGACAATATCTCTTGACTCATTTATAATTACCTTATTAAAATCTATTCGATATGGCAGTTGCTCTTTCCCCATATTTACCACCGTATGACCTCCTACATCCGGAAAAAACTTTATGGTTACCTTATGGGTACCATTACGCAACAACCACGGATTTAATTCTACTGCCGAACTCACTCCTTTAACTCCCCGCTTGATTAAAATATCATTTACATATAATTCAAACGGCAAGTAAACCCCTAGTCCTATATAATATCGGTATTGCTTTTCTTTAGCAATTTGTTGTGTGGGTACTAGTTCTTGTATTGCTACCCGATGGCTTTTAGAATTGCAAGAAATACAACTTATAAAAACAACCAAATACACCCTTAATAACTTCATTATTTACGTATGATTACAAATTCATCACTTCCCTTGGGCAAATAGAGTTTTACTGGATACCCCCTTATAGCTCCCTCATAATCAAACATAATTGGACTCATATACTTTATATTTGTGCCCATATGAGAACGGAAACCATTTGTAGCATTACGTTCTAAAGTTACCAGTTGATTGTTTTTTCCATAAACTTTCATCTTATAATCCTCCAAAGGAATCATATTTCCTTTCGCATATTCGCGAATTCTTCTCGAATTTTTATCGAACTCTCGCTGAATTGTTTCTGGTGAACTATAATCAAAAACATCTATTTCGATATCTCTTTTTTCATCTAACTTAAACCATCTCTCTGCATCACCATCATTTAAAATCGTACGTAATTTCTCATAATAAGCTACTACTTTTTTTTCCAAGACCTCTTGGTTCCATTTACTTAAATCTTGGCCATTACTCCAACCTTCTAATACATAAGGCAGGTCTGTTATCTCTATATCCCAGCTCTGTTCAAAATATGGTAAATCCTCGTCTTTAGTCAATAAAGGTAACTTAATTGCTTTCTCCTGCTTGATAATATCTCTTGACTCATTTATAACTACTTTATTAAAATCTATTCGATATGGCAGTTGCTCTTTCCCCATATTTACCACCGTACGACCTCCTACATCCGGAAAAAACTTTATGGTTACCTTATGGGTACCATTACGCAACAACCACGGATTTAATTCTACTGCCGAACTTACTCCTGTAGTTCCATATTTGATTAAAATATCATTTACATATAATTCAAACGGCAAATAAACCCCTAGCCCTATATAATATCGGTATTGTTTTTCTTTAGTAATTTGTTGTGTGGGTACTAGTTCTTTCATTTTTATTTTTTTATTGTATTTTTCTATGTTTTTACAAGCAACAATGCTTATCAATAAACTGAATATGGTTAAATATTTCATGGTTCTTTTAAAATTTCATTTCGTAAGTAAACGGCCCTTGTATTAAAAAACGGTCTCCTGTTTTATCTTTTTGTTCATGTAAATCCCCTAAATTCTCTAAATGCTCATTCTTAACTAATATATTCGCAGAGAACACCACATAAAGACCTTCATAGGCAAATACCCATTTATCGCTTTCCTTTTTAAGAACCACTTTTGCCTGCGCGGATCCTCCTGCATAAGCCTCTCCTCTAAAGTCTCCTTTTTAATAATGGCAATTTTGATGGTTTATTTGTAAGTAATACCCATGCTTAGGCAACCTTTCATCTATATAACTTCCTTTCATTCGATCTATTGATTTCATTTCTCTTTTTTTATGCTATCAACGGATGTTTGCTGCCCACATGCTAATTGCAAACAAAGCAGCAAAAAGCACCCAAAAAAGAGTATCCCCCTTACCATATATGCCATTGGTTGTCTCTTTTATCTTTGTACAAACGAACAGGCTTACTTCTATAATAATGTTTCTCTCCCTTTTTATAATATGGAGGATGGTCTTCAGTTAATGTTTGCGCCTTACAAATCACATCTCCATTATCTATCATACGCCTTAAAGATACTGTTTTCCCATAAGCATAAAGATTTAACTTATAATTTTCTATAGGTTGAATTTCTTCTAAATCCTCCTTAAAAAAGGTAGCATTATTTTCACTTACTTTTCTACTACTCTCCTCCGTTGTATAAAACCACATGTCTGAACGGTCAAAAGAAGGCTTGTCTCTTTCGATATAATATTGATGGTAATCTCTCTCCATCAGTTTAAAAATTGCTTTGTATTCCGCTACTACCTCTGCTAATAGCTCGTCTTTGTCCATTTTAGATAGATCCACTGCATGGTCTAAGTTTTTAATCTCATAAGGTACTGTGGCTTTAAAAACAGTATCCAATCGTACCATTGGCGTTTCTTCATTTTCTATTTTAGGTAATTCCCAATCCAACAAATGTACCAATTCCCCATAGCTATTTTCCTCATCAGACATGTCTGTATAGTAAAACAAACCTATGGATAGGTCTGCCATTTTACTTAAAAAAGCCCCTTTTATTGGAAATACACGTATGGACAAACTTTGGGTGCCACTTTTTGAAATTTCCGGGTTTATAGGTACCCGAATAGACATCACAGGCTCTGGGTCTCTATATATCGCACTTTCTAAATCATTCACTCGTATTTCATAATGGCAATTTTGATGGTTTATTTGTAAGTAATACCCATGCTTAGGCAACCTTTCATCTATATAACTTCCTTTCATTCGATCTATTGATTTCATTTCTCTTTTTTTTGTATCAACGGATGTTTGCTGCCCACATGCTAATTGCAAACAAAGCAGCAAAAAGCCCCCAAAAAAGAGTATCCCCCTTACCATATATGCCATTGGTTGTCTCTTTTATCTTTGTACAAACGAACTGGTAACCCTTCATAATAATGCTTCTCTCCCTTTTTATAATATGGAGGATGGTCTTCAGTTAATGTTTGTGCCTTACAAATCACATCTCCATTGTCTATCATACGCCTTAGGGATACTGTTTTCCCATAAGCATAAAGGTTTAATTTATAATTTTCTATAGGTTGGATATTCTCTATATGATCTGTAAAAAAAGTAGCATTATTTTCACTTACTTTTCTACTACTCTCCTCCGTCGTATAAAACCACATGTCTGAACGGTCAAAAGAAGGCTTGTCTCTTTCGATATAGTATTGATGGTAATCTCTTTGCATCAGTTTAAAAATTGCTTTGTATTCCGCTACTACCTCTGCTAATAGCTCGTCTTTGTCCATTTTAGATAGATCCACTGCATGGTCTAAGTTTTTAATCTCATAAGGTACTGTGGCTTTAAAAACAGTATCCAATCGTACTATTGGCGTTTCTTCATTTTCTATTTTAGGCAATTCCCAATCCAACAAATGTACCAATTCCCCATAGCTATTTTCCTCATCAGACATATCCGTATAGTAAAACAAACCTATGGATAGGTCTGCCATTTTACTTAAAAAAGCCCCTTTTATTGGAAATACACGTATGGACAAACTCTGTTCCCCACTTTTTTGTATAAATGGATTTAAAGGAGGTCTTATAGACATCACAGGGTATCGGTCTCTATACTGGTAGGCTTCTTCATCATTTACACGAACCTCGTAATGGCAATTTTGATGGTTTATTTGTAGGTAATATCCATGTTTAGGAGCTTCTTTATCAAAAGTATTTTCTGAATTTACATCTAATTTCTTTGTCATTGGTTGTTTCTCTTTTTTTATGCTATCAACGGATGTTTGCTGCCCACATGCTAATTGCAAACAAAGCAGCAAAAAGCACCCAAAAAAGAGTATCCCCCTTACCATATATGCCATTGGTTGTCTCTTTTATCTTTGTACAAACGAACAGGCTTACTTCTATAATAATGTTTCTCTCCCTTTTTATAATATGGAGGATGGTCTTCCTCTAAAATTTCTGCCTTACAAATCACATCTCCATTGTCTATCATACGCCTTAGAGATACTGTTTTCCCATAAGCATAAAGGTTTAACTTATAATTTTCTATAGGTTGAATTTCTTCTAAATCCTCCTTAAAAAAGGCAGCATTATCTTCACTTACTTTTCTACTACTCTCCTCCGTTGTATAAGCCCACATGTCTGAACGGTCAAAAGAAGGTTTATCTCTTTCGATATAGTATTGATGGTAATCTCTCTCCATCAGTTTAAAAATTGCTTTGTATTCTGCTACTACCTCTGCTAATAGCTGGTCTTTGTCCATTTTAGAGAGATCCACTGCATGGTCTAAGTTTTTAATCTCATAAGGTACTGTGGCTTTAAAAACAGTATCCAATCGTACCATTGGCGTTTCTTCATTTTCTATTTTAGGTAATTCCCAATCCAACAAATGTACCAATTCCCCATAGCTATTTTCCTCATCAGACATGTCTGTATAGTAAAACAAACCTATGGATAGGTCTGCCATTTTACTTAAAAAAGCCCCTTTTATTGGAAATACACGTATGGACAAACTCTGTTTCCCATTTTTATAGATAAGAGGATTTAATGATGGTCTTATAGACATCACAGGGTATCGGTCTCTATACTGGTAGGCTTCTTCATCATTTACACGAATCTCGTAATGGCAATTTTGATGGTTTATTTGTAGGTAATATCCATGTTTAGGAGCTTCTTTATCAAAAGTATTTTCTGAATTTACATCTAATTTCTTTGTCATTGGTTGTTTCTCTTTTTTTATGCTATCAACGGATGTTTGCTGCCCACATGCTAATTGCAAACAAAGCAGCAAAAAGCCCCCAAAAAAGAGTATCCCCCTTACCATATATGCCATTGGTTGTCTCTTTTATCTTTGTACAAACGAACTGGTAACCCCGCATAATAATGTTTCTCTCCCTTTTTATAATATGGAGGATGGTCTTCAGTTAATGTTTGCGCCTTACAAATCACATTTCCATTGTCTATCATACGCCTTAGGGATACTGTTTTCCCATAAGCATAAAGATTTAACTTATAATTTTCTATAGGTTGAATTTCTTCTAAATCCTCCTTAAAAAAGGCAGCATTATTTTCACTTACTTTTCTACTACTCTCCTCCGTTGTATAAGCCCACATGTCTGAACGGTCAAAAGCTGGTTTATTCCTTTCTATATAATATTGATGGTAATCTCTCTCCATCAGTTTAAAAATTGCTTTGTATTCCGCTACTACCTCTGCTAATAGCTCGTCTTTGTCCATTTTAGATAGATCCACTGCATGGTCTAAGTTTTTAATCTCATAAGGTACTGTGGCTTTAAAAACAGTATCCAATCGTACCATTGGCGTTTCTTCTTTTTCTATTTTAGGCAATTCCCAATCCAACAAATGTACCAATTCCCCATAGCTATTTTCCTCGTCAGACATATCCGTATAGTAAAACAAACCTATGGATAGGTCTGCCATTTTACTTAAAAAAGCCCCTTTTATTGGAAATACACGTATGGACAAACTCTGTTCCCCACTTTTTTGTATAAACGGATTTAAAGGAGGTCTTATAGACATCACAGGGTATCGGTCTCTATACTGGTAGGCTTCTTCATCATTTACACGAACCTCGTAATGGCAATTTTGATGGTTTATTTGTAGGTAATATCCATGTTTAGGAGCTTCTTTATCAAAAGTATTTTCTGAATTTACGTCTAATTTCTTTCTCATTGGTTGTTTCTCTTTTTTTATGTTATCAGCGGATGTTTGCTGTCCACATGCTAATTGCAAACAAAGCAGTAAAAAGCCCCAAAAAAAGAGTATCCCCCTTACCATATATGCCATTGGTTGTCTCTTTTATCTTTGTACAAACGAACTGGTGCTCCTTCATAATAATGTTTCTCTCCCTTTTTATAATATGGAGGATGGTCTTCCTCTAGAATTTCTGCCTTACAAATCACATTTCCATTGTCTATCATACGCCTTAGGGATACTGTTTTCCCATAAGCATAAAGATTTAACTTATAATTTTCTATAGGTTGAATTTCTTCTAAATCCTCCTTAAAAAAGGCAGCATTATTTTCACTTACTTTTCTACTACTCTCCTCCGTTGTATAAGCCCACATGTCTGAACGGTCAAAAGCTGGTTTATTCCTTTCTATATAATATTGATGGTAATCTCTCTCCATCAGTTTAAAAATTGCTTTGTATTCTGCTACTACCTCTGCTAATAGCTCGTCTTTGTCCATTTTAGATAGATCCACTGCATGGTCTAAGTTTTTAATCTCATAAGGTACTGTGGCTTTAAAAACAGTATCCAATCGTACCATTGGCGTTTCTTCATTTTCTATTTTAGGCAATTCCCAATCCAACAAATGTACCAATTCCCCATAGCTATTTTCCTCGTCAGACATGTCTGTATAGTAAAACAAACCTATGGATAGGTCTGCCATTTTACTTAAAAAAGCCCCTTTTATTGGAAATACACGTATGGACAAACTCTGTTCCCCACTTTTTTGTATAAACGGATTTAAAGGAGGTCTTATAGACATCACAGGGTATCGGTCTCTATACTGGTAGGCTTCTTCATCATTTACACGAACCTCGTAATGGCAATTTTGATGGTTTATTTGTAGGTAATATCCATGTTTAGGAGCTTCTTTATCAAAAGTATTTTCTGAATTTACATCTAATTTCTTTCTCATTGGTTGTTTCTCTTTTTTTATGCTATCGGCGGATGTTTGCTGTCCACATGCTAATTGCAAACAAAGCAGCAAAAAGCCCCCAAAAAAGAGTATCCCCCTTACCATATATGCCATTGGTTGTCTCTTTTATCTTTATATAAGTAAATAGGAAGACTACTATAAATATTTATATCTCCCTTTTTATAATATGGAGGATGGTCTTCCTCTAAAATCTCTGCTTTACAAATTACATTACTTCCATCTTCAATTCTTTTTAAGGCTAATATTTTACCATAAGCATATAATGCTAATTCGAAATTTTCTATTTTCTGAATATACTTTATTTCTGCTGGATTTTGATATGATTTTTTATTATTCTCTAAAACTTGTAATATCTTTTTTTCAGAAAGATAAAATGTTATTCCTCTCGGTCTATCAGTTTGTAAAATATTTAATTTATCATAGTCGTTTAATACGTAATACCGTATTTCCTTATATTTTTCTTCTGCTTCTTTAAGAAGTTCTTCCTTGTCCATATTAGATAGATCCAGTGCATAGTCTAAATCTTTAATCTCATAAGGTACTGTGGCTTTAAAAACAGTATCCAATCGTACCATTGGCGTTTCTTCATTTTCTATTTTAGGCAATTCCCAATCCAACAAATGTACCAATTCTCCATAGCTATTTTCCTCATCAGACATGTCTGTATAGTAAAACAAACCTATGGATAGGTCTGCCATTTTACTTAAAAAAGCCCCTTTTATTGGAAATACACGTATGGACAAACTTTGGGTGCCACTTTTTGAAATTTCCAAATTTATAGGTACCCGAACAGACATTACAGGTTCTTGTTTTTTATATATAGCACTTTCTAAATCATTCACTCGTATTTCATAATGGCAATTCTGGTTGTTTATTTGTAGGTAATACCCATGCTTAGGTAACGTTTCATCTATATAACTTCCTTTCATTAAATTTATTGGTTTCATTTCTCTTTTTTTTGTATCAACGGATGTTTGCTGTCCACATGCTAATTGCAAACCCGTAATGGTTAATAATAGTAAGTATTTATAATGTTTCATTTTTATTATTGAGTTATATATCTTTTGCTTTTTAATATTTCTTTGGCTTTAATAGCTGTAAACGTTGCTATTGTTTCGCTTTTTTTATGGCTAAGGCTTTGGTTTTTTAATTTCTTGTTTAATCTCCCTCCTTTATATTCTCCTTTAAATCTCGTTTCATTTTCCTTAGTTGCTTTAAACTCTAGCCCTAAAAAAGTAAGGTTATTTTCAAGGTAAAATCCCTCTCCGTCCACTCCTTGAGCAACATTCCCTACAAAGCCCGTTTCTCCCGTTGCCTTATACGTATTTTGATCGTAATAACTCGTCACATCTCCATTAGCCACTACAAATATAAAACCAGCCAACCCACCACCTCCAATCGTTACACTTGCCTCTATACGGAGCTTTAATTTGCCATCTAGGTTTTCCTTGAGCTCATTCGGCTTGTTTCCTAATTTACAACTCATGCTCATTTCAAATGAAATTTCCCCTACCAATTCTATAAAGCAACTTGGCGTAACCCCTGCATATTCCAATATCAAATCAGCCAATTTAATCACTTGTCCAGCAAACGGTATTAGTGTACAACAATTTATAAGATCTAGCTTTCCACTAGCCTTCACCAAAGGCGACGCTTTAAAAAACAAGTCAATATTTCTTGAAAACTTATTTTTATCTACCGATTGCCCCCAAGTAGCTTCCAATGCAAAGCTCGGTTTATCCACGGTTATGGTAATGGGTACCTTTGCTAACTTACCCAAAAATTTATTTCTATATTTTTCTTGTATCTTTTGTTGACGCTCTTCAAATTTAGTTTTTTTCGTCTTTTCATCCACCCCATTCCCTGTTAAATTGTCAAAAAAAGACATGGCTTTTCCAAAAGTATGTATCAGCGTTTGTAAACTTTCAATATCACTCAGTCCGTATGCTATGACCTCATCACCATATTTTACATTTACACCAAATTCTATTTTTAATTTACTCAATACCTTCTCCACCTCTGCGTTCGGGTTTGGTTTTTTAGGAAACCCTGTATAAGGAGTTACTTCTTCTACTTTAGCCTCTATATATTTTTTTCTTTCCTTTAACGTTTCTTTTCTATCCTCCGTTATGTCCTTTCTCCAATCATCACTATAAGCTGATGCATTACTTCCAAAAGTTAACGTAATTCCCCAAGTAATATCAGGATATACATTTATTTTAACAATTTGATTGCTATATCTACAAGTACTTATAGGAATTGCATACGACTGTATTTGGGTATCTTTTAACCAAAAGTAATTAAAAAACCATAATTTATTCAATACTCCATTTTCAATTACAGTTCCTTGTGCAACTGTTCTATCATATTTATAGCCTATTTCTATATCAATTCTATTCTCTTTTATTGTATAGTTTTTGCTATTTAGCCATTGTTTAGAAAAACTTTCGGTATCAAATATATTTGTTTCATTATGCTTTTCACCAGGAGGCAACCCTATACCATGACACCGCGGTTTGGCCTTACCCTCGCTTTGGTAATGTTGGGCTTCTAAGCAATCAAGTACAATGGTTACTTTTTCCTTTTTATGATCACTCGCTATCATTTCAAACAAGTTGATATTGTTATCCGCTTGCTTTGTGGTTATACTATGCTCATTAAATATTTCCTCAGAACTTCCTCCATTTACAGACACTTGTATTGCAGAAAATTTACAAGGCTCATTATTTTTAACCGTATATTGCCTTTCTACAACTTCTGCAATCATTTTTTGCATTTCAAAAGTACGTTGCCCTAGTAATTCAGAATTTGTATTATAATATACTCCAAAAGAATAAAGCCCTTTACCAGCTTTGTTAGTATCATACTCCTCAATAACTTTTTCTGTATATACATTTGCAGCATCCTCTATTTCTGATTCCGATATGCTTATTTGGTAAAATTTTTTTTTAGCCCAATCTTCCTTGTTTATTTCCACCACAACTTGCTCACCATTTGGAGCAATAACAGGCACTTTAGAACCTACAACATGAGAAGATAATAAATTCGTTCTAATAGGCTCCCATTTATTACCTAATGCTGCATCCTTATTTTTATAGTGCAAGACCCTTATTTTAGCGTAAAAATATTTTATAGGCGTTTCTCTTTCATGTTCTGTTGCTTCTCTCCATACTTCGTCTATTTTAATAGGAATAAGATTGTTTGTATTGTATGCTATTTGGTTATCTGTTTTCTCTTGTACATATCTAATAGGTTCCTGAGTAACCTTTATATCAGTATAATACTCATAAATATCTATTTCAAAAACGGCAAAATCATGATATGGGGTGGTTACATCGGGTAATAAATGTGTTTTTATACTTAATATGACTTCATCGTTATACTTATAAATTCCTTTTTGTTGAATATCTTCCTTATTTCTATAAAAATCAGTACGGAGTACCTGAGGTTTTCCTGTAAAAGCTACGAAAGCACCCAATTTAGGTTTGTCAAACTCTGGATAAAGGTTATACGCTTCTATCCAATATATGTTTCCTAACTGTGCCTTATCTTTAGAAGAAACCTTTACTTTTTTTGCCTGTGTATATTGCTTTTGGATACCGTATTCTTTTACTAAAAAATCACCTCCCTCGTTCTTCCAAACACCCCACGCATCATGAAAACTTCCTTTCGGAACCGTTTGGATTGTTTTTAATTGCTCATAATTTATATAACTCCATTTTACATTCGCTAAAGCATTTCTAACATCCACAGGATGTGACATGTCTTTCTTGTACTTTTCTAAGACATTTTGAAACTGAGCAAAGCTATATATCGGTTCTGTAGTATAAGACTGATCACTTACATGAAATATAATGCCTTCTTTTCCTAATGGTATTTCAAAATACTGAAATCCATTAATTTCTTTATCCGCTTTTCTTTGAGTAAATATTCGTCGTAATGTTAATTTTGCCATCCTTTTTCTTTATAAATATCCTATAACCGTATCTTCATGTACTCCTGCCTCAATACCTTTAAAAGGATCTTCTTCTTTTAAAGTGGTTGGGTTTATTACAGGATTTATTTGACTGATGACATCTTCTTCAGCTTCTTCAAAACTAGTAGCAGCAGGCACTCCTACTTGCCCATGAAAAGTAATGCATACACAAGGAGCTCCAGCTATTGCACAAGTAGCTTTACTACCTTCTAATAATGGAGAACCCCCATTTTCTTGTAACTTTATTTTACGATAAAAATCTGTCCATTCTGTAATATTCGGTTGGCATGGTTTATAACCACTTGGCGTAGGTTGCAATTTACATTGTCCAAAAGTTTTTTTCTCAAAAGGCTGCCCTATTTCCTTATCAGTTGCCATTAACTTTTCACTTCCTTCTGGATCATTTATATATCGCTTGCTTTGCGTTTTTACAACAAGCTTGTCAGGCATATTCCCATTTTTGCATTTGCATTCTGCTCCGTGGCAGACTAATTTTCCTTGTAATCCCATATTATTTTTATTTAATTATTTAACCAATTGTAAAAACGTTGTTTTAAGGTTAAATCTTTGTTTTTTTCTTTTTGTATTGCTTTTTGTCGTTGTTTTATATCTTTTTTTTGCTCTTCAAAAGAGTAGTATTTTGTTGGTTTTTCTGTTAAGTGATATACTGTAGTTGTTAGTGTTTTTAATATTGTTTCGTTATTCTTTATATTACAATTAGCTATTGCATTTTTTAGTAAAAAGGTATTGTTATCCAAATCAAACTCCACATTTAATGTAGCTTGTGTAGTTGTATTACTTACCATTGATTCAAATCGCGTTAATACCATATCATAGTAAGTTCTATACTTGCTAATTTTTTGAATTCCTTTAAATACCAAAGGCACTTTAAAACCCGATACTGGAAAATGTATTTCTGCTTCTTTTTGTAACTTTTCATCGTACATTGTATATGTGTCATGAAACAAGAGCACATAAAACGCTTCGCGTTTTAAAGATGCTAACAATGAACTCTCTTTGTATAAAGCCGATTCAATTTTTTTAATATAAAGTGTAAAGGCCTCTCCTTCATATTCTTTTTGAAGTTGTATTTTGATGTTCTCCCAACGAGCGACTACTTCATCATGATTAACGATACTTAATAATTCATTTTTAAAAGAGGTTTTTATTTTTAATGGATACAACGCTTTTGAAGTGATTATAGCTAACTTTTCTACCAATGTTTTTGGTACTTGCTTATTTATAAATATTTTTTCTTTTTTAATCGTGTATTCAAAATAGCCTAAATCTGGGAATTGACGCATGGTAACTTCGGCATCAAATTGCACTTCTGACCTTTTATTTTTTTGTGCATCGTATATTTTTGTGCTCACTCCATAAGATTGAACAAACATATGTCCTCTTAAAAAAGTGGCATATCGTTGTGAAAAACTCACTTGTTTATTGCTATACAATTGCTCTTCTTGCAGGTCTTTTTTACTCTTTTCTGGTGCTAATATGCTATATTTCTTTTCCATTCATTTTTTATTTAAAAGCTTCTTGCTTATCTATTTATTAAAATCAATTGTCCATTTTACGTACTTGTAAATTATACAGGTTGAATGCTGATTTTACCCAAACCAATCCTTTTCCATACATTGCTGCATACGATTCCGACAAACGTTCTGGCATTTTTTCTCTGATCCAATTCTCCCCCTTGTCTCTACTATAATAGTAACTCACTATTCCTTTATCTGCTCGTAAAAGCCCTATATATTCCCCTGAAACCGTAACATCAATTATATATTGTTCAGAACTGTTTTCTATATTGTATGAAATCAATTCATTTGTTTGATGACTGTACAACATCAAATCGTGATCCTCTTTATAATTAGATACCTCTGAGTATAAGCTCCCCGTACTATCATCCTTAATAAAACTAGAAAACTGATATCCTTTGGGGAGATTAGGGTTATGTATTTTAACTTTACCCGTTGTAAAATTAATCGTAGCCGTTTGCCTGAGTCCTTCTGTTGAATTATATACATACAACGCTTCTTCATTGATAAACTGCATCGAATAATAATTCAAACTCGTTTCTTTTACAGGCAATTCTTCCCATGTTTTTCCGCCATCTTTTGTTTTTAATAGCTTGAACATTCCATCCTCCTCAATAGCTACAACTCCTTTTAACCCATTATAAAATTGAACTGTTTCTATTTTTTTTCCTTGTGGAAAAGCCATCTCTTGCCAAGTCTCTCCTAAATCTCTAGAATACATAATACGATACCTTTTAGGCAAGGTAGCTGTTTTATAATTGTATTGTATCACATACAAATTCTTTTCATTGTCGTTCGTTATTTTTTGCAACGAACCTTTTCCTAAAGACCTCTTCCTAAATGAAACCCCTCCATCTTGGGTTTTAAATAAAATTGCCTCGTAGTTTTCCCTTTTTAAGACTCTTTTTTCAATAATAGATCGGTACATTTCCGCTATCGAGTTATCTCCTATGATATATCCAGTAAGACTGTCTTGTATAAAATATTGGTTAAATTCATAATCAAAACTATTAGCCCCTGTTTCACTTGAAATTTTTGTGATTCCCCAATGCATTGAATTCCTATTTTTAATATTCTTTTTAGCGATTGAATTACAACTTGTAATAAAAATAATTAGCCAACTTAATGCAATACTATACGCGCTGTTTAAAATCATTTATTTTGTTTTTTGCTAAATACAGATGTTTTCCAATTGAATACAGAAACAACCAAACTACATCGGTAAAGTGTTCCTATCAATTGTCCATTGTACGTACTTGTAAATTATACAGGTTGAATGCTGATTTTACCCAAACCAATCCTTTTCCATACATTGCTATCGGCTTTACTACTGTAAAATAATCTGGTAGGCTTTCTTTAACCCAATGTACCCCATTATCAATACTATAATAATAATGAGTTTTACCATTATCACGTCGTAAAGCTCCTATATAATTTCCATAAACATGAACCGCTAACACTCTTTCTCCTTTGGCATTATTCAAATCATATCTTAATAATTCTCTCTTAGTATGGTTATATACCATAAGCTTATGCCCTTCTTTATAATTTCTAACAGGAGATAATAAATCTCCATTACTCTCATCCTTAATAAAACTAGAGAACCGATATCCTTTGGGGAGATTAGGGTTATGTATTTTAACTTTACCCGTTGTAAAATTAATGGTAGCCGCTTGCCTGAGTCCTTCTGTTGAATTATATACATACAACGCTTCTTCATTGATAAACTGCATCGAATAATAACTCAAACTCGTTTCCTTTACAGGCAATTCTTCCCATGTTTTTCCGCCATCTTTTGTTTTTAATAGCTTAGACATTCCATCCTCCTCAATAGCTACAACCCCTTTTAACCCATTATAAAATTGAACTGTTTTTATTTTTTTTCCTTGTGGAAAAGCCATCTCTTGCCAAGTTTCTCCTAAATCTCTAGAATACATAATACGATACCTTTTAGGCAAGGTAGCTGTTTTATAATTGTATTGTATCACATACAAATTCTTTTCATTGTCGCTCGTTATTTTTTGCAACGAACCTTTTCCTAAAGACCTCTTCCTAAATGAAACCCCTCCATCTTCGGTTTTAAATAAAATTGCCTCACAGTTCGCATACGACTCAGTAACATCTTCCCCTTTAACCCGTTGAAGTGCTATTTTATGGTTTATTGCTCCTCCATTATCTCCTATGATATACCCAGTAAGACTGTCTTGTATAAAATATTGATTAAATTCATAATCAAAACTATTAGCCCCTGTTTCACTTGAAATTTTTGTGATTCCCCAATGCATTGAATTCCTATTTTTAATATTCTTTTTAGCGATTGAATTACAACTTGTAATAAAAATAATTAGCCAACTTAATGCAATACTATACGCCTTATTTAAAATCATTTATTTTATTTTTTGTTTCAAACTATTAAACCTCCTATATATAAAATAGGTTACTTATATGCTTTTTCATTCAAAGCACATAAAAGCCCGCCTATTAACACAATATGAGCTATCTTAGCCATGGCATTCCTCTATACTTATTTAATTGCTGGTTTGCCCACTCCCAAGCGTCTATAGCACTCTTGAATATCTTTAAATATTCTTCTGCTTCTCTAACAGCATTCTCTATTTCCTCTTGCGCTGCTTTAACCCCATTTTCAGCTTCTTCATACCAATAGTTTATTTGCTCATCCATAACAATTATTGCTTGTTCCCAAGTATCTCCTTCTCCCCATTCTTTAAAATCAGGTGTCATTGCCACTTTTATTTTATCTGCGATTGGAATACCAGCTAGCCCTGCATCTAAATATGCATCTGGGTGGGTTGCAAAAGCAAAATCTCTAAACTCATTATTTCTGTCCTCTATTTTTGTATAAAACTGTTCATTCTTATCAGGTAAATCATACCTTTCATTAAAATCGTCATTATAAATAGAATAAAATGCTTTGCCAACAACCCCCATTTCCATATACCTCTGCAAATTACCTTTAGCCCTAACCAACCATAATTTCCCCTTTTCACTCAATACAGGCATTAATACATGGGTAAACCTAATACAGTATTTATATCCATAACTTTTAGAGGGCACTGCCTTAAATAATCCATGTTCGCGTTTATACTCCTGCAATTCTTCATTCCCCATCTCTTTTTCGAGTGAAGGAGTCCACCATTCATTAATTCCATCTACAATCCCTAGCCCTCCTTCAATTTTTCTCATAACTCCATAATAATATCCAGGAGGATCATGTTTACAATTTTCATGACGCTTCATAAAATTTTCAAACCGAAATTTATAATATGAACACGTACCTATTATACTAGGATCAGCAGCATCAGGTTCTTTTGCCTTACATTTTTTAAAAACAAGTGATTCTGGAGCCTCTTCGGCATCTCCAATAGTTATCACCTCTGCCTTTTCATAAATCCCTTTTCCTGCCATCGTATTTATATTTCTACCATAATACGTAATATCTTTAGTTGCTTTTTCTATATAATTACCACTAGCAGTCTTCAATATTGTGCCTCCCATGACCTATCTTTTAAGAAAAATTAGTATTTTCATTACTATTATTATTTAGTTGCGTTGCATGTTTGGTTACATTTCCTGCTACTGCACTAATAGAAAGGTTATTCGCTGCATTTTTTGTTATATTTTCAGCTTGCCCTTCATAATTACCATCTGCACTCTCATAAATATTAGCCGCCATCAACTTATAATCCCCTGCTGTAGATATGGTATTATGAGCACCTGTATTTACAATATTATTTTTAGTTATAGACGCTACCATATCATTTCCTGCGGTAACATTAATATCTTTACCCGCTTCAATGTTTATATTCTCAACTGCTTTTAAGTTAATATCTCTTAATGCCTTAATACTAATCGTTTCCTCTTTTGTATTGATTATAATATGATTTCCCTTACGATCTGTTATACTTATACTTTCTGCTCTTTCGGTATCATTAAACGCAATTGTATGTCCGCTACGAGTTTTAATGCTCTTTATATTATTATTAACCTGCCCACCTCCAGCACTATCAGCATGGTGTAAATTTCCTAATACAAAAGGACGGTTAGGGTCATTATGATGAAAACCTATAAGCACTTGATCTCCTATTTCAGGAATAAAAACATAGCCTCGATTAGTACCTACAACAGCACTACTTCCTGCATCAGGTGCTAACACTTGAATCCAATTTGTAGCCATTTCATTTTCTTGCCATAGCATTTTCACTTTTACTCGTCCTTTATGTAACGGATCTGCATGATCTATTACCATAGCTCTTTGAGTACCTGCCATTAACGGAGTTACTTTGGGTGCTGGTAAATACCTGCTATTGGATGAAATAGCTTTAAAATGATTTTCATATTCTTTATCTTGGGCTTGTGTATGAGTAATTTCTGTAATCAAATAGTTTCCTCCAATGTATTTTTCTCCACTAGAAAGCCTAATAACGCTCCCTATTTCTAAACCTACGTACTTACTTTTGGCTTCCAATACATCAAATTCACTTAAAACGCTTTCTGTTTTCCCTAGCAAATAACGATCTACCTCATATTGATCTGCTAAAACCGTTTCAGGCATCCCTAATGATTCTTTAGGATATAATTTCATGGCAGCATTCAATGCATATTCAGAAAGAGTGCTCGTAACCTTGTCATTTTTAGAGGAAGCTGTTAACATGTTATTTCCTTCATAGCTAAAATCATATGCCCTTTGGGATACCGCAGCTGTTTTGGTTGCTATTTTTATTTCATAAACCTCTTGATTGTACTCTAATTGTATCGGACTTTTTTCTTCTTTGGGTTTTCCAAAAACAAGGTATTCCCCTTCATAATAAAACCATTCATTGTACTGGTTTGCTAAACGTTTTAAATAGGCAAAATCGCTCTCATTATATTGGCATTGGTAAGGAATCGCAAACGTTGTTTTTGGAGCAATCATACCTCTCATATTAGAGGCTTCCAAAATGCTTTTTACTATTTGAGGCATGGTTTTATCTGTCCAAGACTTTAATCGGTTTCCTGATTCTAGTAGAATAGTTTTAGAATACCCCTTTAATAAGGTATGTCCAAACTCTCCTTTAGACATTTCAAAATCCATAGCAGTTATTCTCCCCAAAAAATCATAATCTTCTATTTCTATATAAATGGACTTTCCTATATATTCCTTCGAACTAAAAATATCCGTTCCTTCCTTTAGTATAAATATTTCATTATCTAATGCTATTTCAAAATGATGATGTTCGTTTATTTTCTGCACTAATTGCAAACTTACATAGTGCGCTATAGATATACCATCTATCGCTATTTTACAAGGGTTTTCCTTTAACATAATTGTATTTATTTATCGTTATATTCTTATTCTTGAATGTTTAATCTGCACCATTTAAACAGTGGCATTTTACACCTATTCTATTCGTATAAAATTGCACTAGTTCAACAACACCAACATCTCTCTAATTTTGCCCTTCCTAAAAAAATAGGTCAAAATATTTGATATGTCATATGGTCCTCTCTAAAAGAAACTTCCTCTACTATTTTGTACGTGGCTAACATTGACTCTAGTTAGCTACCACCTTCTTAATTGTTGTTGATAGTGCTGGTCTCCTTAATATCTATCAAAGGAAACCTTATTGAGACATGAATATATCTCAATGTTGGTTTCTCTTAAATATTTTAAAAAACGATTGGAAGTATTTTGTAATAAGATGTTAAATATTTTGGGGGACATTTTTTTCTTTAAAAATCAATTTTTAATTATACCACATAGGTATCATAACCTAAGTATCTTTCTCCTAGTGCAAATGTTTTATCTCTTTCTATTTTATATGCTATTGTTATTTTTCTATTTGCCATGATAAAAAACTCTAGTATCGTTTTTAGAGATGCCATATTTTTTAGCAATCCATCATAATCATCAGTAGGCTCTGAAAGTATGATGATTGCATGTACATCATCTATTTCACTTTTTGTTTTTCCTACCAATCCTGAATCAATACCCAATTTTGCAGTTCCGATTCCTAAAAACGGAACCATTTCAAAATAGTTAGGCACATATTTTAATTCAATCTTCAACCCTAAAACAACCTCTATTAAGTCTTCTATTTCTGGAAAGTTTTCTTTAAAAAACTCTGCTCTACACAAATTTAAGAATAATTTATAAATTCCTTGCTTTGGAATATCTAAATCTACATCTAAAATCTTTTGAGCAATGCGGAATAGATTTTCCTTCGATGCTTTGTCCGTTAAAAAGTTTAAGTGTCTGTTTACAATTTTCACCTTTTCCTTGAACAATTCTGTATCAAAAGGCAGAAAAAAATTAATATTTCGTTCTTCTCTTTTTCTATTCTCACGAATAGCTTCCACCACTTCTTGATTACTCATAGAAGGCGCGCTAATTACTAATGGGTGAAATAGTATTTCTGGTAATTGGTGGTAAATACTATTTTGCCCTAAATGAAGTACTAAAAACTCTTTATACCTATCTTCAATAGCTACATATTTCGTAGTAATATCTAATACATCTTTTGACATGGCTCTACTATTCATTCCATGCTTTCGAACCATTAGCATATCATCAAGCTCTCTACCTAAAATAAATGCCAGTTCTCCATAAAAAACCTCTGCAATAAAGTTAGTTGCTTCACTTCTTTTTAATTTATCTATTTCAAATTCATCCTCTAGCATTGCTCCCAGATTAATTGTTCGTCTTTATAATCTAATAAAATTCCCTCCCCATTTTTCACTTGTTCAGAAACAATAAATTTAGATACTACCTTTTTTATATAAGTTCTAATGACCCCAGCAATAGGTCTTGCCCCATACTTCTTCGAATAACCTTTCTTAGCCAAGAAGCCCAATGCCTCCTCTGATAAATTAAGACGAATATTCTTTTGCTTTTTTAGCTGTGCTTGTAGCTTCGCAAAATGTAATTTAAAGATGTCTCTAGCAACCTTTTCATCAATAGGCGCAAAAGGAACCACCTCTGTTAAACGCCCTAAAAATTCTGGCCTAAAATGCTGCGCCATCACTTCTATCAATTCATTAGAAGAAGGTTTGATTCCTTTTTCCATCTGTTCTGCAATCCATTGACTTCCTATATTAGACGTAAATATGATAATTGCATTTGAAAAATCTCCACTTCTACCTAATTTATCATGAATAGTTCCTTCGTCCATTATTTGAAGAAATACATCATATACGGAACTATGCGCCTTTTCTATTTCATCAAACAACACTACTGCATATGGCTTTTCTCGAATCTTATTAACAAGCATCCCTCCTTCTTCGTAGCCCACATACCCTGGAGGTGCTCCATACAGTAGTGCTGCTGAATGCTCTTCTTTAAACTCTGACATATCAAATCGTATCATTGCGTTTTCATCATCAAACAGCAATTCTGCTAATGATTTTGTGAGCTCTGTTTTTCCTGTTCCTGTTGGTCCTAAAAAGAAAAATGATCCAATAGGTTGCTTTGGGTTACTCAAACCACTTCTTGATTCTATAATAGCATCAGAAAGGGTTACGATAGCATTGTCTTGCCCTTTGACTCTTTCTTGTAACTTTGTTTCAATTCCTAATAATCGTTCTTTTTCTTCTGCTTGAATTTTACCGATAGGGATCCCTGTCAAATCAGCTACAATAGCTTCTATTTCTACAGGTGTAATTACTGTTATTTTTTCTGTGGCCACGATGGCCAATTCTTTTAGCAATTCACGAGTTTTCTCTATTTTAACCTCCTTAGTATCTTCCTCTAAAAACACATAATTCTTAGTTAATTTAGACGTTACTACTACACTTACCTTTTTAAAGACAGAGCGAAACAACAAATGGAGATCTGGCCAAGCAAAAACCTCTTCTTCTATAATTTGTTGAAATTGCTCGCGTAACTTTTCTACCTCCCCTTCTGCACTATGATTACTCATTTTTACCGCTGCAACTGTTCTATCTAATAAATCTATGGCACCATAAGGAAGTTTTTTTTCTTTAAAATATCGCTTAGATAAGTGTATGGTTTCTTCCATAGCTTTTTCCGATATTTTTATCTCAGAATGATTTTCTAAGCGCTCTTTATGCTTTTCTAAACATTTAACCAATACAAAATGCTCTAGCTCTTCTAATTGAACTATTTCCAATTTACTTTTTATAGGGTGCTTTTCTAAATTTTTTCGGTATGCATCTGAGGTAATCGTAAAAATTAAATTTACGGCTCCATCATTTAACTGTGCATTTAGAACATTAGAAACCATATTTGATTTTCCGCTTGAATTCTCTAACAATACTTGCAAATCATCAATCACTAGTATGCATTGATTTTCTAACTTGTTTAATTTTTCAAAAAGCTCTACAATTTTTTTTGACACATCATTTTCAGAAGTACTATTGGCTAATAATTTTGGAACATTTAATCCAAAAATCAATGTATTTTGAATATAATCATCTTGATTTCCTGATAATTCTTTTACAAACGCATTGATCACAGCTGTTTTTCCAACTCCTGAATCTCCCACCAATAAAGTTCCTTTATTCTCAGAACGCTCCAAATTTTCAAGAATGGATCTTACTTCTTTTTCTCTTCCTAAAACTAATACTCCTTCTTTTATTATTTTTTCTGTTTTTAAATTGATGGCAAACAAAGCAGAAGATACCAGTTCACTTTCTCCTTCTGAAGAAAGGATCAAATTATTTTTAGGAACGTTATACTGGTTTAAAATATCCTCTTCTTTTATTCCTAATGAATCTATTTGTTGTTTGGAATACACCACTCCTTCTCTCACTATTGCAGTAAAAACACATACTGCATCAATGGTATCTGTCCCTAATTTTATTTTTGAGCGTTCTGCTTCCTCTATCACTTTTTTTAAGGCATCATCTTGCTCTATGTCTCCTTCAAAAATTACTTCTGAGGTGTACATTTCTTTTCGCACCTCAAACCATTCAGCAATGTAACCTGCATCTTTACCTAAACTTTCTAATATTTCTTTCAGCCCTGTTGGTTCTATAAACATTGCCATTACTACATGAGCAACGCCATAGGTGGCATGTTTCTCATGGTTTGCCATGGTTTTTGCTATTTTTAATGAAGCAAGTAAACTTGGACTATAATCTATTTCTTTCATATCACTTTAATATTACTTTATAAGGGGTATTCCCTATTGATTTTTGAGTTAATTCTTTTTCTAAAAATGCACTTAAGCGCTGTAGATTCAATGTTGATAGAAACAATTCTTTCAGCTCAACAACAACCTCTACTGTTCTTACAATTCCTTTTTTCTTTTCTGGAGAAATCATCATTCCAGGTTTTACTGTTATATGTTTTATATGCGCTCCTATTTGTTGCTTCATAAAGCTCTCTACATCTTTTGTAGATACTATTCGCTCTCTAGTTAACAATCCATATCGCAAACTATCTATTTGCTCTCTTTCTCCTCTCCTTGTTTTTCCTCCAATCGTTTTCGTTAAAAGTTTTACCTTTTTAACATCAAATAAGTTGGTTCCATATTGCCCAAACTCAAAACTATCATCAAATCCATTTCCTAATTCAGCATTAGATAACCAATATTCTATTTCGTAATTCGTTGTATTTTCATATGGATAGGTTAATAAAAAAGCTCTTTCATTACTAATATTTATATGCTTTAATTTTTCTATAGATTTTTCTTCTATTTCTTCCAATCGCTCTACAATACCATGCAAGTATTTATTTAATTTCTCTGGATTCATTGCTGCAAAAGCATTTCCTTCTTCTCTAATCAAATGAGCTACCTTGTCTACCAAAACTTTTGCACTTCTTGAATCAAACCTTTCGATATCTCCAAAATAAAGAGAATACGTTCCTTCCAAGCTACTTTCATTACTTTTCAATGCATTTTTCAACAAATTTCCTTTATCATCATATACTTCTTTTACATTTAAAAAATAGTTTTCCATTTCACTAGGTAAAGAAGCTATTTTTCCATTAGTTATAAAATTATGCTGTACATAAATATTCTTCCTATTTACTATAGGAATTGTATTTACTGCAAATTTCATTGCTTCTATTTTTGCTGATGAAAAAACTTCTGGGAGTGTTATTTTTAGCCAGAGTAACTTTTCTTCATAATTCACCCCCTCTATGTCTTTCTTCCCTTTAGGAAATTGTTCCTCTATTGACTTTAATTCCTGCGCGCGCGCTAGTCCTATTGTATAAAAATAATCACTATAATAAGACATTACATCCTCAAAATAATGTGCTTCACTTGCTTCCTTTTTATAGGATAGTCCTTTATGATAACTTAGCGGTTTTTCTTTACCATCATGTATCGTTAAAGTATTTAAATAAGGATACAACGATAGGTCTTCTAATAATACACACAACGATAAATTCTTTGTTCTCTCTAATACTTCTTCTGACAATCCGATTCCTACCCAACAAGTATAATCTTCAATAGCCGAGTCTTCATTTAAAAAAGTACTTTGGGTATCATATTTATCTTCATAATAACTAATTTCATTTTTAAAAACCTTACATTTAACAGCGGCATTGATGATTTCCGTATCAATCAATGAGGTAAAATAAATACTCGTAGTATTTTTTCCAAACTGACTTCTGTTCACATAAAAATGGTCTTTAGCTGTTAGTTGGCAATATTCTTCTGTAGGATATACATTCAATAAACCGTGTGCTGGTGCTGGCAACGACCATTTGTTACTCACCAGTATCCTAGAAAGCCGATGAAGTAATTGTGAATCTGACACTTCAATTTCTTGATGAAGCTTTGCTTTTTCATATGCAAAAACATCTATAAGTAACTCTAAAATAGGGTCAATGCTAGCTGTATCCTTAATTCCCCAAAGCTCCATAGAGCGATCGAGCATTCGTTCTTTAATTTCTGAAAAAATTTTGTTTCTCATAGTTTTATTGTGATAAGGGGCTTATATATAGTAATGTGCTAAAATTAAACGGTATGTCATTCTCAACCATTACTGCATTAATTGTTATTTTTGCTTTTCTTCTTACTTGCGAGTTATTGGTATTTGATAAATCATCATCTACTTCAGAGAGTACAACACCTACTTCTATATCTCTTAATCTTTCTTCATATTTCTTAATAGAAGCGTCCAAAGAGAGCCTCACCTGCTCCTCCCATTCATTTATTTTCACCAATTGACTAAATTCCAATTCCCAAATATCGGAACCATAATCTTCTCTTCCTACGATTTCACCGTACCTGGAAGTGATGATCATCATTATGTTTTGTGCTATGGATTCTTCTTTGGAACATCGGTCAACGCTTATTCCTTTAGTAAGCTGCGAAAAGTCGAGGGGTAACTTTATGTAATTCATTTTTCATTAAAATTTCGGAGTAATTTAGTAAAAAAAAACAAGAACATATGCTAAATATATTTTTTTTATCTAGAAATTATTCTATACATTCGTACAGGAAAAATTCTATATATTTAATATTTAACCCTTAAAAAAAAATTATTATGGCAATGTACAATTACGGTATTGGTGGTAATGAAGTTAAAGTGGATGCTAATGAATCAATCGCTGACATCCCATCAAACCGCACCCTTCTAATTCAAAAATTAACAGACAAAGCTCCTGTTACTCCTGAGGCTATTTACGGCTTGCAAACAGTTGAGGATGTCTTTGAAAAATTTTCTCCAACAGTTCAACTTGAACACAAAGATGAAAATGGAGCCGAAGTTAAGGAGACGATGTCTTTTAATAATCTCGGAGATTTTGATGCTAAGAAAATAAAAGAAAATAGTGACTTTTTGAGTAAATTAGACGTTGAAAAAGAACAAAACATGAAAATTTCTCGTCAGCTATCTTCTAATAGAGCGCTACTAAAAGCTTTGGAAAATCCTGATACCAGAAATGCAATTGTGCAAATGCTTGAGAATTCTATCGAAGAAATCAAACAAGCAAATAACTAATCTAAAAACTAATTAAGCTATGTCAACAAAAACTCAAGCGCAAAAGTCAACAAAAACTCAATCAGAACAGCTAGTACAAGATGCTTCTAGCGTATTAGATCTTTTAAAAGAATACGGTGGTTTTTCTTTTTTAGAAAATATGATCGATGGTTATTCTAACCTAAACCCTAATAGAAAAGCTAGAAGAAATATATTTTTAACTGATGCACAATGGAATAACGAAAGAAAAACGTTGATCAATCGTTTATCTGTTTGGTTAGATTTGTTAAAAAATAATGCTGATGTTGAAAAAATGCGTGATATTGCCAAAAATAAGGCATTAAAAGCTGAAGAAACATTAAACGCTAACTTAAAACAAGCATTAGAACGTACTAACGAACTAGAAACATCTTACAGATCTGTTGCTCTTTTCTATAAAAATACAGAAAGTGACAAAGTAAAAAATATCACTATTGTTAATGCTGATATCGATCAATTAAAAGATTTAGATAACACTTTATTTATTGATTATGTTAGTAATGAATTAAAGCAAAACTTTGATCGACTTGATTTAAGAAAAAATTATTCTTTGTTAGTAGTTCCTGGCTATTTAGGTTCTAATGCAGTATTAGATAAATGGTCTAAAGTAGCTCATGAAAATAAAGCAACTTTATTAACGGATTTCCAAAACTTAGAAACTCCTGATGATGTTGTCGATATTTTCTTCAATGCAAACCATACTGCTGGTGATGTATTTAAATCAAATACTTTAATGACTTGTAATTGGTTATTAGGTAGAAAGAGAAATGATATCGTAGGAGAAGAAGAAAACCTATACGTTCCACCTTCTTCTGCTTTAGCTGGTAAAATATACAACACCTTAATGTCTCAAGTAGTTGCTGGTAAAAAGTTTGGAGGTATCAATGAAGTAGAAAGTGTTCGTTTTGACCTAAAAAAGAGCGAAATTTCAGAACTTGAAAAAATGGGGCTCGTACCGATGGTTAATGAGTATAGTAAGGTAATGGCTTTTTCTGCTAAGACTTTATTTAATGGTGACAATTTAGGGTTGCAAACTTATTCTGTAGTACGCGTTTTTGACTATATCACGAAAGTGTTATTTGACTTTTTAAATAGACGTGCATTTGAAAACTGGACCACCAGAACAGAATCTGACTTAAGAAGCCAAATTGTAAAATTCTTAGACAGTATTCAAGGTCCTACTAAACTAATCGAACGATTTAAAGTAATGAAAATAGAACAAGATCCTAATCAAAAAGATAGGGTATTGCTAGATATTCATATCACTCCTTATTTTCCTGCAAAAAGCTTTGTTATTCAACTAGATGGTCACAAAGGTGATGGTCCAGAGGAAGCTGTATGGCACAGTGAATATAAGCAAGAAGGCTAATATCAAAAAAAGTAAACTTGGAGCTGTTATAAGCTCCAAGTTTTTTTTATAGTAAACTGTTGCTATAACATCCTCAAAAAAGAATCTCTATTTATTTCGCGAGCTCCTAAACTAGCCAAATGATCATTATACACTTGGCAATCTATCAAACGATACCCTCCATTTATCGCTAAGTGAATAAAAGCGACCTTACTCATATTACTCACATGACTAAACATACTTTCTCCACAAAAAACACCATTCCCTAAATCAACTCCATACAAACCCCCTACGAGCTCATCATTTAACCAAATTTCAATAGATTTAGCTATTCCTTTCAGATATAAATGAACATAAGCTTCTTCCATTTCATCCGTAATCCAAGTACCCAGCTCTCCTTTTCTACTTATATGCTTGCATTTATGAATTACCTCCTTAAATGCTTTATTTTCAGTTATTATAAAAGAAGTATCTCGTAATACCTTTCTCATAGATTTAGAAACTCTAATCTCTTCTGGAAATAATACCATTCTTTCTGGAGGACTATACCAAACAATCGGCTCCCCTTCATTATACCAAGGAAAAATACCATTTGAATAAGCACAAATCAACCGTTGTACAGATAAATCACCTCCCAAAGCTATAAGTCCATCCTCATTAGCTACTTCGTGCGGAGGGAATACAATTTCTTTACTTAACCAAATCATAAAACAAATATTACTAAAAACGTTTTTAACACGTAACTCCTTTATAAGAAAATATACAAAAAAAACTAAAGCCCAAGGGTTTATACTCAATAGTAACAAAAGTTCCTTGAACTTTGTTTGTTTTGCTAAAATAAACAAAACGAATCAACTAAAATTTGCATAATTTTGTAACATGGTAAAAGAACTTCAGCTCCGAGTAAATTTAATAGAAGAAAGAAAAGAGAATATTTTAAAATGGAAAGCTGCCAAAAAATTAAAAATAGCAGCTTCTGAAATTACAGGCATTAAAATATTACGTAAATCTATAGATGCTCGTAAAAAAGAAACTATATTTAACTACAAGGTTGCTGTATATATTAATGAAACTCTGCCTGATACACCTGATTATGTTTTTGACTACAAAGATGTTTCTAAGGCCAAAGAAATACACATCGTTGGCTTTGGTCCCGCTGGAATGTATGCTGCTCTCCGCTGTATTGAACTAGGTTATAAGCCCATCGTGTTAGAGCGGGGCAAAAACGTGCAAGATAGACGGAGAGACTTACGCGCTATTAATCAATTTCATGATGTCAATGAAGATTCTAATTACTGCTTTGGCGAAGGTGGTGCTGGAACCTATTCAGACGGAAAACTATATACCCGTAGTTTAAAACGTGGCGATGTTCGGAGAATTTTTGAAAATCTTGTGTATCATGGCGCTACCGAACAAATTTTAATGGATGCTCATCCTCATATTGGAACTAATAAGTTGCCAAAAATCATTCAAAATATCCGTGAAAACATCTTAAAATATGGCGGACAAATTCATTTTGAAAGCAGAGTTACTGATTTTAACATACAAGATAATAAGCTTAGAGCAATTCAATTAAAAGATGGGCGTGAAATGGAGGTTAATGCGGTAATCTTGGCTACTGGTCATTCTTCAAGGGATATTTATGAACTTTTACATAGAAAGAATATTGCTTTAAAAGCTAAATCATTTGCAATGGGGGTTCGCGTAGAGCACCCACAAGAAATTATAGATCAAATTCAATATAGTTGCACAGGACAAAGGGATGCATTGCTTCCAGCAGCAGCTTATAGCTTGGTGCATCAAGTAAGAAACAGAGGCGTGTACTCTTTCTGCATGTGCCCTGGCGGATTTATCGTTCCTGCTGCTACCTCAAATGGCGAAGTCGTAGTAAACGGAATGTCTCCTTCAAGAAGAAATAACAAGTTTGCAAATTCAGGTATTGTTGTTGAAATTGACGTTGATAAAGACCTTCCAAAATATGAAAAACATGGTGTTTTTAAAGGTTTAGAATTTCAACGAGATTTGGAAAAACTAGCTTTTAATGCTGGAGGAAAGAGTCAGGTAGCTCCTGCACAAAGACTTACAGATTTTGTAGAAGGAAAGATCTCTAACTCTTTAAATGAAACCTCTTACCAACCTGGGTTAAATGCTGCCCCACTACACTCTATATTACCTAAAATAATTGGCGGTAGGCTTCGAAAAGGATTTGCTGCTTTTGGTAAAAAAATGCACGGATACTATACTTCAGAAGCAAATATCATAGGGGTAGAATCAAGAACCTCTTCTCCCGTAAATATTCCTAGAAAAGAAAACTTAGAACATCCACAAATACAAGGATTATTCCCTTGTGGAGAAGGAGGTGGATATGCAGGTGGAATTATATCTGCCGCTATGGATGGAGAACGATGTGCAGAAGCTGCAACCTCTAACATTTAATTAACGATTTATTTTTTGATTTATAATTATTGAGTAACTACCTTTGTTCACTTATTTTTAAAGAAAATTAATTTTAATGGCCCAAAAGAGAAAAAAATCACAAAAAGAAAAAGCAAAACTTTTACATAATTACTACGCCAGAACTGGTTTTTATATGTTTATTTGGGAAAGCCTCAAAAAAGCTTTTTGGCCTGTTGTCATTGTTGTAGTTGGACTTGTTTTATTTAATAACTACGTATATAATATTAATGACGGGCTACAAAGTATTACTGAAACTTTTTCTCGCTTTGGTATTTTAACTACCTTTTTTATTTCTGAAACATTACTCGGATTGATTCCTCCAGAGATTTTTATAGCTTGGTCAAAAAAGACCGCAGCACCAATTCTTAATTTATCTCTACTAGCAACCCTATCATATACTGGGGGTATCCTATCCTATTTTATAGGAAAAGCTGCTCTAAAAATTCCATCTGTAAAAGAATATTTAGAAGTCAAAATGGCTAAAAACTTAAAAAACACTAGTAAATGGGGAGGCTTTTTGATCATTGTAGGTGCTTTGCTCCCTATCCCTTTTTCAATTACTTGCATGGCGGGAGGAATGATAAAGTATCCTTTAAAAGGGGTGGTTTTATTTGGGTTATTCCGATTTTTACGCTTTGCGATCTATGCTTGGGCTATTTTTAAGGTTGTTAACTAAATAATACTATCTTTATCGCATGGGATTAACAAATAATGATATTTTTAAAAAACTTCGTGTTGCGCATAAATTGCGTGATACTGATATTATAGAAATCTGCGCTTTAGTCGATTTTAAAGTAACTAAAGGTGAATTGGGAGCCTTTTTCAGAAAAGAAGACCATCCAAAATATATGGAATGCGGGGATCAAATTTTACGTAACTTTTTAAACGGACTTATCATCCATTTACGAGGGCCAATGCCTGCCAAAAAAGAAAGTTGATTACTTTTTTCTACCTAAAACAAAAGCGCGAAACTTAAAAATTTCGCGCTTTTGTTTTATATTCATTTGATAGCTTTTTTCTTTAGAAAGGTAAATCATCTGGCTCACTAGAATTTAAATCTGGAGCTGGTTGAAACTGATCTACAGGAGGTATATTTTGTGGAGCTGCTTGCGCTAAGTTTTCAATTCTCCATCCTTGGACTGAGTTAAAATATTTAGCCACTCCTTCTGGATTAATCCACTCCCTACCTCTTAAGTTAATAGACACCTTTACATCTTGACCTACTGCATAACTGTTCAATAAATCACATTTGTCTTGCACAAACTCTATCAATATCATTTGTGGATATTGCTCATCGGTAGTTACTACCATCTCACGTTTTCTAAACCCGTTATTACCAAATGTTTGCTCTGGGTTTATTAATTTGATCTTCCCTATAACTTCCATATTCTTAATCTATTTAATTAAAAGTACTTTCCAGGCACTTTCTACATCGTTCTTTTTTAAAAATCCTTGTGCAAATGTATGCCTTTTTGCGGGTTCTATCCCCATAAATTCAGGATTCAGTTTTGCAAAGTTATTAACAGCTTCTTCTGAAGGGAGTTCCTCTACATTTCCTAACATCCCTAGATTGTTTCCTGTTAGCACTTCACTATTTCTAATCTCTTCAGGAATCGCATCAACACCTATTCCCATTGTTGAAATAGGCTTGGGTATTTCGAAAAAGCCTTCTTTTGCTCTAGAATAATAACTTCCTCCAGCACGAGAAACTAGATCTATTTTATGCTGATCGATTGCTCCATCTTCATTCAAAACTGATTTACTAATATGTAATTTAATCACCTCACAAATCACCAAATTTCCTGCTCCACCTTCATTTCCTAGTGAAACTACTTCATTCACCTTACATTCAAATTGCACTGGAGATTCCGCCACTCGAAAAGGCTTTACTTTCTCAGAAGCGAGCATCGTAAACCCCGATTTCAAAAATTCATTAACCCCATTAGGATATTCTGTACTACTTAACGACATTTGCTGAACCATATCGTAATTCACAACATTAATAACAACTTCTTTGGTAGCTAATACATTCTCTAATGTATGCTTTGTGGTATTATCTCTTACCCTCCTTGCTGGAGAAAAAATCATAATAGGTGGATTTGCGCTAAATACATTAAAAAAGCTAAATGGCGATAAATTTGGACAACCATTTTCATCGATAGTACTAGCAAAAGCTATAGGTCTTGGTGCAACGGCTCCTAATAAATATCCATGCAGCTTACTAGTAGGGATGTCTTTTGGGTTGATTGATAACATTTTTATTTTATTTTTGGTAGGTAAAGATACTATCTATTTACAAATTTTGTTAACCACTAAATTACTTTATTCTTTTTACTTTAAAAAATATCCTAAAAGAATTATGCCCCAATCCTTTTCAAAAATAAAATGAACTTATATTTGCCCTAATGAGCTTTTTTAAAAATATTTTATGGTTAAAACGAATTGCAATTCTCATTTCGTTTAGCATTGTTTCTTTGATTCTTTGGAACACCTATGTTTTCTTTCAAAAATTTAAAAAGGAGGAACGTTCAAAGATGGAACTTTTTGCTGCTTCTATTAAAGAGTTTGCTACCAACCCTGACTTAAACAAGGATACTAATCTTAATTTTAAAATTTATGATATCATTACAGACATCCCTTTAATTTTGGTAGATAAAAATGATGAAATCATTAGTTTTGAAAATTTGGATTCCATTCAGTCTCTTAGAAGTTCTTTTTTACAAGAAAAAATGACGATAATGAAAAGTCAAAACGAGCCAATCTTGATAGAATTTGAAGGTATTACCCAAAAAATATACTACGGCAACTCCAATTTACTAAATAAATTAACCTATTACCCCATTGCCCTAATTTTAATTATGGTATTGTTTCTATCTGTAATTTATATGTTTTTTTCTTCCACTAAAGTGGCTGAGCAAAATAAACTATGGACAGGAATGGCTAAAGAAACTGCACATCAGATAGGTACTCCGCTATCTTCTCTTCTTGGTTGGATTGAAATCTTAAAAACAGAAAATATAGATGCTTCCTATATTACGGAAATGCAAAAAGACATTGATCGACTAAGTACTATTGCCAATCGCTTTTCTAAAATTGGATCAGTTCCTAAATTAGATTCACAAAATATAGTAACTATTACAAAGGCAGCATTTGATTATTTAAAATCAAGAAGTTCCAAAAAGATAACGTTCTCTTTTATCACTACTAAAAATAACTTACAAACAAACCTAAATACCGAACTCTACGGCTGGGTTATCGAAAATTTAGTTAAAAATGCTATTGACGCAATGCAAGGTAAAGGGATACTAACACTTTCTATAAAAGAATACGACCAAAACATTAAAATTACGATCTCTGATACAGGAAAAGGAATCCCTAAATCAAAATTCAAGCAGGTTTTCACTCCTGGTTTTACCACTAAAAAAAGAGGTTGGGGCTTAGGTTTATCGCTATCTAAAAGAATTATCAACGATTATCATAACGGAAAAATATCCATTCTCAAATCTGAGCTAAATAAAGGAACAACTTTTCAAATTTTGCTTCATAAAAACTAATTAAGCAAAATTTGCTGCTACTTTTTGAGCTAACAAAGTAAATTCTTCTGCTGTTAATGTTACTTTTTGAGTAAATTGCATATCTACCATTTGGTGGATAGGAATTAAATGTACATGTACATGGGGCACTTCTAAACCTATTACACTCATACCTATTCTTTTGCAATCAATTGTTTTTTCTAAAGCTTTAGCTACTCTATAAGAAAAAGACATGAGCCCATCGTACTCTTCCTTAGTTAAGTCAAACAACTTATTTTCTTCTCTTTTTGGCACTACTAAGGTATGCCCTTTGGCATTCGGATTGATATCAAAAAAAGCGTAAAAATTTTCATCCTCTGCTATTTTATATGAAGGAATCTCCCCTGTTATAATTTTTGTAAATATGCTCATAATTTTAATTTCAGTAAAAATAAAAAAGAATTCGTGTTTTGAAATATTATCAAAACACGAATGTATAACGATTAATAATCTAACTAGGTTGTTTATCTAGAAATTTCTACTATTTCAAACTTCATGATACCATTAGGCACCTTAATTTCAGCTGTTTCACCAACTTTTTTCCCTAACAAACCTTTTCCTATAGGAGAGTTTACAGATAACTTCCCATTACTAACATCCGTTTCTGAATCTGCTACTAACGTATAAACAAACTCCATTCCATTAGCTGTATTTTTCAACTTTACAACAGAATGTATTAATATTTTAGAAGTATCTAACTGACTTTCATCAATAATACGAGCATTAGAAACTACATTTTTTAATTTTGCTATTTTAAATTCTAATAAAGATTGCTCTTCTTTTGCTGCATGATACTCTGCATTTTCACTTAGATCTCCTTTATCTCTAGCGTCCGCTATTTCCTGCGAAACTCTTGGTCTTTCTACCTGCTCCAATTGAGCCAACTCCTCTTTTAACTTTTTGAGTCCTTCTGGTGTATAATATGATACGTTACTCATAACTTTTTAAATTTAAAAATCTCAGACCGACTAATCAGAATGAGATTGTCTTACAAATGTACAAAATATTTGTAACTTGCCTTCGTTTTACAAATATCCTAATAGCTTAAACATGAAAAAAGCCTTTCTTACGGTTATTCTAGCATCTTTAATTAGCTGTGGCTCTGATACAATCATTAACAATTGTTTCCAAAATACCATTGCTACTATTAGCTTAGACCTTAACACTCCTCAATTAAACGGAATATTAACTCCTTCTGGAACTGCTGTCATTTCAGGAGGCATTAACGGTATTGTACTTTTTAACAAAGGGACTACAGGAGGGAGTTTTTCAAACATAGTTGCCTTAGATAGACAATGCCCTAAAAGAGACTGTAATGCTCCTATGACTGTTAACGCTCCTTTTTTAGAATGTTCTTGTGACAATAGTAGGTACAGTATGCTTAACGGATGCCCTACAAAGGGAGACTGTAATTGCGGAGCTAGAACCTATACTGTAAATCAAAATGGAACCAGCATTCAAATAACTAATTAATATCAGCTTTTAGTAAAATTAGATTCTTATTTTTGCGATAACAACAACACACTAACATATTTATCGTGAATAATTATTTTTCTTCAAACTTCAAACTAGGAGTTTTAGGTGGCGGACAATTAGGTCGGATGTTACTTTCTGAAACTCAAAAGCTTGATATCTATACTGCTATTTTAGATAAAAACCCTGAAGCTCCTTGCGCAACAATATGCAATGAATTTCATCAAGGCGATTTATTAGATTTTGATACTGTTTATAATTTTGGTAAAAGAGTAGATCTTCTCACCATTGAAATTGAAAATGTTAATATTGATGCCCTTGATAAATTAGAAGCAGAAGGGGTAATTATCTATCCAAAACCTAAAAACATACGCATTATTCAAAATAAAGCGCAGCAAAAAAATTTTTATAAAGATCATAATATCCCTACAGCAACCTATTCTCACTATGCCTATTTAGAAGAATTAAAACATTCTTTTCAAAACGGCATTATAGCATTCCCTTTTGTATGGAAAGCTGCCAGATTTGGATATGACGGAACAGGGGTAAAAATAGTTCGCAATTTTGACGACTTAGAAAATTTACCCTCTGGAGAATGCATCGCTGAAAAATTAGTCCCATTTAAAAATGAATTAGCCGTCATTGTTGCAAGGAACCAAAATGGCGAAATAAAGACATACCCCGTTGTAGAAATGGAGTTTCATCCAGAAGCAAACCAAGTAGAGTACGTTATTTGCCCTGCGAGAATTGCGCCTACTATTGCTCAAAAAGCACAAGAGATTGCCTTAAAAGTTGCAAATTCATTTGACTTTGTTGGCTTATTAGCTGTTGAGATGTTTCTAACAGAAAATGATGAAATTTTGGTAAACGAAGTGGCCCCGAGAACGCATAATTCAGGGCACTACTCTATTGAAGCTAGCTATACAAGCCAATTTGAGCAACACTTGAGAAGTATTTTAAACCTTCCGCTTGGAAGTACAGAAAGTAAACTTGCTGGAATTATGGTTAATTTGGTTGGTGAAGAAAATTTTACAGGAGATGTTACTTATAAAAACATAGATAAAATATTAGAAATGGATGGCGTTACTCCTCATCTTTACGGAAAAAAAACAACCAAACCCTTTCGAAAAATGGGGCATGTTACCATAGTTAATAAAGACATAAATAAAGCAAGAGAAATTGCGCAAATAGTTAAAGAAACCATAAAAGTAGTTAGCAAATAAGATGATAGGAATTATAATGGGAAGCGACTCAGATCTTCCAGTAATGCAAGAAGCAATTGATATTTTAGAAAGTTTTGATATCCAGATAGAAGTAGATATCGTATCAGCACATAGGACTCCTGAAAAATTGGTAGATTATTCTAAAAACGCACACAAAAGAGGTATAAAAGTAATTATTGCAGGGGCCGGTGGTGCTGCTCATTTACCAGGAATGGTTGCTTCTATGAGCCCTTTACCTGTAATAGGGGTTCCTGTAAAAAGCAGAAATTCTATTGATGGATGGGATTCTGTTTTATCAATACTCCAAATGCCTGGAGGAGTACCCGTTGCTACCGTAGCTCTCAATGGAGCTAAGAATGCAGGAATTTTGGCTGCTCAAATTATTAGTACTTCTGACAAATGCGTTCTAGATAAGATAATAGCTTATAAAGAAGGTTTGAAACTAAAAGTTGAAAAGGCTTCTGAACGAGTAAAAGCATAATAATATCATTAAATATGTCAAATTAAAAATGAATAATCCATTATTACTAGATTTTAATACAGCTCCTTTTTCTAACATTTCTTCAGAAAATTATATGCCTGCTATTTCCGAGGCAATAAAAATAGCGAAAGAAGAAATACGTAGCATTACTCAAAATACTGAAGCTCCTACTTTTGAAAATACTATTGTTGCTTTAGATTTTGTAGGGGAAAGATTAAATAGAATCACTGCTATTTTCTTTAATTTAAACTCAGCAGAAACCAATGAAGCTATTCAAAAAATAGCGAAAGAAATATCGCCTTGGTTAAGTGATTTTAAAAACGACATGATGTTAAATCGTACTCTTTTTGAAAGGGTAAAAGCCGTATATGCCCAAAGAGCACAACTAAATTTAACTCCTGAACAAGCTACTTTGCTTGATAAACAATATAAAAGCTTTGCAAGAAACGGTGCTAATTTAGATGAAGCAGACAAAGCTAAACTTCGTAAATTAGATGCTGAGTTATCAAAACTTTCTCTTCAATTTGGAGAAAATGTGTTAGCAGAAACGAATGCTTTTGAAATGCACTTAACTGATGAAAGCGACCTAAAGGGGTTGCCTGAAAGTGCTAAAGAAGCAGCAAAAGAACTTGCCAAAGCTAAAGAAAAAGAAGGTTGGATTATTACCTTAGACTATCCTAGCTATATTCCTTTTATGACCTATGCTGATAATCGCGAACTACGAAAAAAATTAGCCATCGCTTTTGGTAGAAAAGCTTTTCAAAAAAAGGAGCATAACAATGAGGAAATCGTTTTAAATATTGTAAAACTTCGTCATAAAAGAGCTAATTTACTAGGTTATGAAACCCATGCTCATTTTGTTTTGGAGGAAAGAATGGCTGCATCACCAGAAACAGTATTCGCTTTTGCCAATGATTTATTAGAAAAGGCAAAACCTGCTGCAAAGCGCGAATTTGCCAATTTAGAAAATTATGCGAGAAAGTTAGACGGGATAGAGCAACTCCAAAAATGGGACGGTGCTTATTATTCTGAAAAACTTAAAAAAGAACTTTTTAGCTTAGATCAAGAAACTTTAAAACCTTATTTTAAACTAGAGAACGTTATTAATGGTGCTTTTCTAATCGCACATAAATTATTCGACTTACAGTTCAAAGAAGTAGATACTATTGACACCTATCATAAAGATGTAAAAACATATACTGTAACAGATAATGATGGGCACTTTATAGCTTACCTATATGCTGATTTTCACCCAAGGGCAGGAAAACGTAACGGGGCTTGGATGACTTCCTATAAAAGCCAGCAAATAAAAAATGGAATAAATGAACGCCCTCACATTTCTATTGTATGTAATTTCACTAAGCCTACTAAAACCAAACCTTCTTTATTAACCTTTAATGAAGTGACTACCTTATTCCATGAATTTGGTCATGCATTACATGGAATGCTTGCTAATACTACTTACAGTAGCTTGTCTGGAACTTCTGTTTCTTGGGATTTTGTTGAACTCCCTAGCCAAATATTCGAAAATTGGTGCTATGAGAAGGAAGCTTTAGAATTATTTGCAAAACATTACGAAACTGGAGAAATCATCCCTATGGAATATGTTGAAAAAATAAAAGAATCCGCTAGTTTCCAGGAAGGAATGCAAACTTTACGCCAATTAAGCTTTGGCTTATTAGATATGGCTTGGCATGCTGGCAGCTCTCCAGAAACGATTACTTCTGTTAAAGATTTTGAAACGGCTTCTTTTACAGAAACACAACTATATCCTGATGTTACTGAAAATTGTATGAGTACTTCTTTTTCTCATATTTTTCAAGGAGGCTATTCAGCAGGTTATTATTCTTACAAATGGGCAGAGGTACTCGATGCTGATGCTTTTGAATATTTTTTAGAAAAGGGAATTTTCAATAAAGAAGTTGCCGATAAATTTAAAAACCATATACTTTCAAAGGGAGGTACAGAAAAACCAATGCAATTATACAAACGCTTTCGCGGCAAAGAGCCAAAATCAGATGCTCTGTTAAAACGAGCTGGTTTAATTTAATTACGGATTTACCATTTGAAATTACCGAAATAAGAAAATTTTTCAGGCTTCATGGCAAATTATAACTCAAATTAAAAGGAATTATCTTTTGGGGTAATTCCTTTTTTAATGGCAGATTGGGGTTCTGGGCTATTTTATCTTAACTATGATTTTTATATAGTAAGCCTTTGTTTTTACAAAACAATTATGCATAGGTAACCATATCAAAATCACTTTATTTATTTTTCTCTTCAATCCACTTACTCATATACTTAGTAGCTTGCAATGTTTGGTGCTGTAATACCCTTCCTAAAAAATTTTGTTGCCTATGCAATTCCAGACCTTTTTGAAGCTTCTTCACCTGCATAATAAAAGAAGTTCCTAAGCGCTCTTTGTCATAAACCTGATTAATAATAGCGATTCCTTTTTGTTGGGCTTTTTTCCACACATTTTCGTTCTCATACAACGTTACTGCTTTTTCTGAAAATACTTCAAAATCATCCTCAACAAAACCATTCCACGGTAAATTTGCGTGCATTCCTTCTGCTCCTATTGAAGTAGTAATACTGGGGGTACCATTACTCATTCCTTCTGTTAACTTTCCTTTTATACCCGCCCCAAATCTTAACGGAGCAATTACTACTCGCGCGTTCTCAACTACCTTTTTCGCCTCCTTGGCGTATCCTTTTACTAAAAAGCCCTCTTTTTCATTATGCAATTGAGCTATTTGTTGAGTCATATACGCTCCGTAAATATGTAACTCTACTTTAGGCAATTGCTTTCTTATGTTTTTCCATATTCTCTTTTTCATTTGTAAAACAGCATCAACATTAGGAGCGTGTAAAAAATTTCCTATACAAACAAAATGACTTCTTTCTTCAAAAGTCTTCCAAGAAATACGTTTTTCCTTTTCTACCTTAGGTAATAAAAACGGAAGGTAATACAGTAAGTTTCTATCTATCTTAAAAACTGTTTGAAGTAACTCCATTTCATAGCTAGAAATAATCAATGACATGTCACATCGTAAAATAGCAGCTATCTCCCTTTTGGCAATAGTTGCACTTAATAAATCTTCTACTGAAAAACTTTCTCCCTTCTTAAGCTGTTCATGGCGTGTTTTTCTCAGGCAATGTAAATCTTCTGTATCTAATATACGTAATGAATTTGGCGAATATTCAGCTACCCTCCAACCAAACTGCTCTTCCATCATAAAACGATCGAATAACACTATAGAGGGTTTCATTTTTTGAATAAAGGAATCAAAAGAACTATCATTCAACTCTATAGGGCTCTCTTTAACATGCAACAATGATAAATCCATTGCTCTTTCACTTCTTTGAGCTGGTGATGCAAAAGTAACTTCATATCCTTCCTTCTGAAACAATGTTATTAATTGCAACATTCTACTTCCTGCAGCTGAAGAATTAGGTGCTACCCAAACATAACCGATAATTAAAACCTTATTCATTTAATTTAGTTTCGCCTCGTAAATAGATTCCTGTTCCTTAGCCCAATCTACAATAGTTTTTATCTGGTTTTCTGTTAACCTAGCATCTGCATGCGTCCAAGTATATGATTTTAAAGGCATTTCTCTTTCTTCCATCTCCTCATAAATTTCCTCCATTTTATGTGCCTTCTTTTTTAGTGAGTAAGACTGCCATTCAGAAAGATTTAAATGCTCCTTTCCTTCTTCAATATGATGCGCCATCCAATAATTAACAGGTGTTATATTATAGTACCAAGGGTATTTTGTAATGCTACTATGACAATCAAAACATGCCGATTTAAGAACTTCTACCACTTCTTTATTTGCTTTCGTTTCTGTTATAAAATACGTTAACGAACTTGATTCTCCTTCATTTTTATTCGGTTTAAAAAATTGCATTCCTGCAAAAACAAGCACTATTAACAAGCCCCCTTTTGGTGAAATTTTCATATGGTATTAATTTTAGCGTCTAAATATAGTAATTCTTATGAAGATTAAATTTTATATATAAATAATTGTATTTTTGTAGCTTAAAATGAGACTTCAAAATAAAATAAAAAATAACTCATGAAATACGATATTATCGTTATTGGTTCTGGTCCTGGAGGTTATATTGCCGCGGTTAGAGCTTCTCAATTAGGAAAAAAAGTTGCTATTATTGAAAAATACGCAACCTTAGGAGGAACTTGTTTAAACGTTGGATGTATTCCTTCAAAGGCTCTTTTAGATAGTTCTCATCACTATTATGACGCTGTTCATCATTTTGAAGAGCATGGAATTTCTGTTGAAAATCCTGCATTCGACTTTGGTAAAATGGTGGAGCGAAAAGCAAAAGTTGTTGAACAAACTACGGGAGGAATCAAGTACTTAATGGATAAAAACAATATAGCTGTTTTTGAAGGGTTAGGTTCTTTTGTGGATGCTACACATGTCAAAATCACAAAAAATGATGATACCGAGGAAATCATTGAAGGTACTAACACCATTATAGCAACTGGATCTAAACCATCAACACTACCTTTTATTTCTCTAGACAAGGAAAGAATAATTACTTCTACAGAAGCTTTGAAACTAAAAGAAGTTCCTAAACATTTATTAGTAATTGGTGGTGGAGTTATTGGATTGGAATTAGGTTCTGTTTATAAACGATTAGGAGCCGAAGTTACTGTTATTGAGTATGCTCCAAAAATTACTCCAACAATGGATGCCGATGTTTCTAAAGAACTTACTAAAGTCCTCAAAAAACAAGGTGTTAAATTTAACGTAAGTCATGGTGTAACCGCTGTAGAAAGAAAGGGAGAAGAGGTCATCGTTAAAGCTACAAATAAAAAAGGAGCTGAAGTAGAGTTTAAAGGAGACTATTGTTTAGTTGCTGTTGGTCGTAAACCATACACGGAAGGTTTAGCTTTAGAAAATGCTGGGGTAAAACTAAATGAAAGAAATCAGGTAGCCGTTAACAGTCACTTACAAACGAATATTTCTAATATATATGCAATCGGTGATGTTGTTGAAGGAGCGATGCTTGCTCATAAAGCAGAAGAAGAAGGCGTTGTTGTTGCGGAGTATTTAGCTGGCCAAAAACCTCATATCGATTATAATTTAATCCCTGGTATTGTATATACTTGGCCAGAGGTTGCTGCTGTTGGCAAAACAGAAGACGAATTAAAAACTGCTGGTATCGCATATAAAGCAGGGAAATTTTCTATGAGGGCATTAGGTCGCTCACGCGCAAGCGGAGATATTGATGGTTTTGTAAAGGTATTAGCTGATAAAAATACTGATGAAGTCTTAGGAGTCCACATTGTTGGAGCCCGCGCTGCTGATTTAATAATGGAAGCTGCCGTAGCTATGGAATTTAGAGCCTCAGCAGAAGATATCGCTCGTATTTGCCATGGGCATCCTACCTATTCAGAAGCGGTAAAAGAAGCTGCAAAAGCTGCTTGGGATGGAAAACCTCTAAACGCCTAGTATAAAATTATATAAACTAAAAGAGGCTGTCTGAAAAGGCAGCCTCTTTTAGTTTATAAATTAATTCCTTTTGTAAATCATAACTAGTATAAATACAAAAAGTTGCTTTAGTATCAGCAAGAAATATGACGCTGTAAACCTTAAAAAACACTTCTTAATAATTTCATAAAATGCTCACGTCCTTATTATTCAATGCCAAGTTTATTCGTAAATTCGCCCCGCAAAATTTAACAAACACTAAATTAAGAATCATGAAACAAATTTATTTTTTATTCCTAGCTATAATTTTCATTTTAAATGAAAATCTAATTATTGCGCAAACTAGCGTGATAACGGGGTTAAATTCTCCTAGAGCGCTCGTATTAAACGGAAAGGATCTTTATATTGCTGAATCAGGTGGAAATAAAATTTCAAAAATAGACATTACGGAAGCTTCTCCTACTCTTATAGATGTTGTAACAGGATTAAGTTCTCCTACTGCACTAGCATTCAAAGGAAACAACCTTTATTTTACTCAGAATCACAATAAAATTTCAAAAATAGACATTACTGAATCCTCTCCTACTCCTACAGATGTTGTAACTGGGTTAAATTTTCCTAATGCATTAGCTTTAAACGAAAATTACCTTTATGTTAGTCAAAATGATAGAATCTTAAAAATAGATATTACAGAAAGTCCAGCTGTTGTTACAAATCTAATGGTAAATCTAACTTCTTCTTATGGGCTAACCCTAAATGGAAACGATCTCTATGTTTCTGAAATAAATGGAGGTAAAATCTTCAAAATAGATCTTGCTGAAAATTCTCCTACTCCTGTAGAAATTACAACTGGACTAAATTTTCCCAACGCATTAACTCTAAGTGGAAACTACCTTTATATTTCTGAACTAAATGCAAAGAAAGTTGTACGAATAGATACTACTAAAACAACTCCGGTTTCTACTGATGATATTACAACAGAATTAGAATTTCCTTCTGCGTTAACCTCAAATGAGAGCAACCTTTATATTGCTGATTTTAGTAAAGGTGAAGTTTTAAAAGTTAGTTTAAATACCACTCTATCAATCGATGATGTATCATCACTTAATAAAACAATAAATATACACCCAAATCCTTCAACTGATTTCATATATTTTTCCAATCTAACATCCAAAAAAAATTACACTATTCTTAACGCATCAGGAGTGACAATTTCGAATGGGAGCATTTCTAATCAAGAAAAAATTGATATCAGCAACTATGCCAGCGGAACTTATTTCTTGAAGTTTAATAATATAACTTCTATTAAATTCATAAAGCAATAAGTAGTAACTTTTGGAAGATCACCTATAAAAATATGGCTACAAAACTAAGTTTTGTAGCCATATTTTTATACGTTCTATTTTAAAATAGCTACATGGCAAATCTAATATGTATATAACGATTATTTACGAATTTTACGTATAATATATTTTTAATGTATTTTTTTTATGTATTTTTATATTTGTTAACATAAAAATTACACAAAATGAAATCAAAACTACTAAGGATTTGTTTTTTCTTCCTTATTTCCTTTACTTCCTTTTCTCAAAGTTTTATTGAAAAACAACTTCCTAAACCAGAAAACGTAAGCCCCTTCTTCATAGGCTCACTAGCAAAATCTACAATTCATTACGGAGCTAGACCCGCTAATTTTAACGGTGAAGTTATTTTATTTAACCATGGGTATATTGACCTAAATCAACTGTTATTTACAAATAACACTTTTTATCAAGATGCTTTTAATGAAGGATATCAAGTTGTATTTGTAGCTACAACAAGAGGTGAAGGAATGTGGGTAAACGGAAAGTTGCTAGCCGAATCTATAGACATTATTACTCGTAAATACAATGTAGAAAACTTATATATCATAGCTCACAGCAATGGAGGTAAAGCTTCTGAAGTAGCAATGTACACACACGGAAAAAAAGATAAAGTAAAACGAGTTTTCGCTTTGGGAACTCCTTATTGGGGAACCTATCTGGCCGATATAACCCAACAATGGTGGTTTAATTGGCTTTGGAAAGCTACTAGCCTCAACGGAGGAGGAGCTACTTCTACAACCTACTATTGCAATAATGTTGTTCGCCCATACTTTGATAATCATCCTTATAATGAACCTGAAAAGTTTTTTATTTTAGGAGGCTCTTCCTTTTCAGAAGGAAGTACTCCACTAGCTCCTGTAATGCTATTTAGTGGTGCTATCCTATACACTCATCAAGGAACTAATGATGGAGTTTCTCCTTATAACAGTACTTTACGCCCTAATGGAAATTATCTTTTTAAACGAAATCAAGCTCAAATAGACCATATTGATATCGCTTTAGGGCAGTATGTTTGGAAATTTATAAAACCCTACTTAAAGGATTATTATCCAAGAAAAAATAGCCCCAATACAAGAAATACTCCTATTTATGCTAGTAAAGTAATTAGTAATTACCAAATCATCAACTCTGAAAACGCTTATGATAAAATAATCTTAGATAAAGGCAATCAACATGCCAGATTAAATATTTTTCACAAAGTAAGCTCTGATGCCTTTAACTTAACTCTTAACAATGGTTATTTAACTCCTGAAAATAAAAAAGATTTTACCACAAACAAACACAACAGTAGCTATCTACTTAGTAAAGAAAAAGAATTAGAGCTACTCCCTATTCAACTAGAAGCTAATTCTAAATTTGTTGCTTTTATTCACCAACCTAACGGTCCGAAAATGACATACGAAGCTCTTGAAAAAAACAAAAACTTGATAGTGTCTTTTCAAGATACCAAAGCTGATCTCGCTACTTTTGATGTAAATGCTATTATTACCAAAACTTCTGATTTATATGGCAACAAAGTAAATGACGCTTCTAACGTATATTCTTTTACCTATAATTCAGTAACCAATAACTTTACCCTGGATACTTCTTCGTTTGATAATGGAGTTTATAGCATACATTTAACAGGTACTCATAGTGATTTTAACAGGTCGCTCGTTTCTGGCTTTACTGTAGGAAATATTTCTGATATGCCAATCAAAGCACTCAGCACTCCAGAAGAAAGCACGCAATTTTCTGCTAAGCTAAAAAGTAATTTTATTAAAGATCATTTAGAAATAGTTAATACGAGCGCTAAAAACAATCAAGTTATAGTCGAAATTTATAACCTAAACGGTCAAAGAGTACTGTATAACCAATCAATAAGAACGGATTCCTCTTATAGAATCTCTACAGATAAATTGCAAAGGGGACTATATCTTGTAAAGATTACCATCAATGCTAAAAAGAAAAGTTTTAAAATTATCAAACAATAATTTTCTTATAAACTACCTAAACAAAAAAGACCAGATCAAAATGATCTGGTCTTTTTATAACGTTATTTCTTTATTTTTATTGAATTCCGTAGTAAGCAGAAACATTATCCTCTATATTAGAAACTTTTTTAATTGCTTCATACATTTGATACGATTGATTTTTTCGCTGCTCTGCTATTCTTTTTCTATAAGTATCGTAGTTCTCTAAACTCGTTGGCAGCTCTTTTTTAGATACTACAAAAGCATATACACCTCTATCTCCTACTATATCCTTATAAACCTCATTTTCTTTTGCATTAATCATTGCTCCAATCACTTTAGGCTCATATCCAACACCTGATAAGGTTGGTGATTGTAAGTTAACTCCTTCTGCTTTACGTACGCTTACTCCTACAGATTCTGCAATATCCGCTAAGGTTGCTCCTTTAATTTTTTCTTCTATAATTTTAGCTTTCTTCTCATTTACTAGAATAGGACGAACTTCTGCCACTGCCTTATCTACTGGCATTAAACCTTTAGAAGTTACTCCAGTAATGATTGCCACTACATGTCCTCCATTAGAAATATCAAAACGTTTAAAAGCACCTATTTCTGTATCTTTTCCAAAAGCCCATGTTACAATTTCTCTCTCATCCCCTATTCCTGGTACATTTTCATCTAACACCTTCAACCCTACGGCTGGTTGAGAAGAAAGTTTCTTTTCTTTTACCAATTCATCAAAATTAGCTCCTTTTGTTAACTCTAAAGCAAATGTTTCTGCATTTTGAAATATTGCATTTTCAGTTTCTTCCGATGCTTCTATTTTACGAGCCAAAGTTACCAACTTAACCACATTCTGGAAGTTCTTTTGGTCATCAATCTTAATAATATGAAATCCAAATTGTGACTTTACTACTCCAATATCTCCTTTTTTATTAGTAAAACAATAATCTCTAAAAGCAGGAACCATTCTATTATAAGTAAACCAGTCTAAATCTCCTCCTTTTTCCGCAGACCCTTTATCTGAAGAAAACTTTTTTGCTAAATCAGCAAATTTACTTTTGTCAGCTTTTACAACTGCCAATAAGCTATCCGCTGTTTTCTTAGCCTCTTCTTCACTCTTAACTACCTCTGGAGCTGCCCCAGAAGTTCCTACAAATCGTACTAAGATATGACTTGCTCTTACTGAATCTGGGATACTAGTAACTTCTGTTACTTTAGATAATTTAAAGAATTCTTTATCTTTATATGGACCAAAAACATCTCCTTTTTTACCATCAAAAATTTGATCGGCAATTACCTGAGGTACTTCTACTTTAAACTTAAAGTTTTCATCCAATGGTAAATCCGATTTATTTTCTTCTAAGAACTCTGCATAATCTACAGTATTTCTCAACCCTTTTAAAGGTACATTTCTTTCATTTACAGAATCTTCTACTAGCTTAGCAACTTCATTTTTAATAGCTTCTTCATCTTTGGCAGTAGGAACTACATCAAATTTCACAAAGCTAATATCTCTTGAAGCCTCTACTTGAAAATCTGCACTATGGTTTTCTAGGTATCTTTTCACCTCACTTTTCTTAATAGTTACTGTACTATCAGGAATAGAGGTATAAGGAACATACACATATGATGCATCTACTTTTGTATTTTCAGTAAAATACTGGTTTTCTCCTTCTTTTAAAGATGCTCCTAAACCAGCAGATACTAAATTATCATATGTCTTTTTTTCAATACTTTCCTTTAATGAAAGCATATAATTTTGCCATGCTTTCCACTCTGCATTATTTTCATCCTTTATGGTAGCAAGATGTTCCTTTAATTTTTCTTTATCAAAAACACCTTCAGTCTGAAATCTTGGATCATTTTGTATGGATGGTGCTTCATATATAGCATTCATAATATCTGATTCTCCAACTGTAATCCCTGCCTCTTCTAATTGCTTTTGATATATTCTTTGTCTAACAAGATTATTCCAAACAGTTTTAGCTGCTTGCATTTCAGAAACTTTGTTACCTGTTTGTGCTTTATAAGTCTCTACAGCCTCAGCAAAGTCTTGTCGAGAAATATCTTCTCCATTTACTTCCCCAACAGTATTCTGCTTAGATGAGTTAAAAAAATCTCCTATCGTTGAAGGATCTAATACAAAAGCAAAAAGTGCTAATCCGATTACAAGAATTAAGAACATCGAGCGCTCTCTAATCTTCGATAAAATTGCCATACGTCATTTATTTAATTTACAGTACGCGAAAATACAATTTCACATTTAATAATGCAATGTTTTTATAAGGTGTTTTGCTGTAAGTTAACTTGGGGGATTTGAGTTGTCAAAGGTTTTTAAAATTTAGCTATTTATTTTCTGTAATAAATAACTTTTAAACCTCTTTATCTAGCACTTTTAAATAAACTTCATCTATTTTAGTAGCTCCTACTTTTAATATTTTGAAATGATATTCCTCTATTGTAATAACATCTCCTTGTTTTGGAATGCTTTCTATATGATGAATGATAAAGCCTCCTAAGGTTTCATAATCTTCTTCTTTTAACAAAGACAAACTATATTCCTCATTCAAATAATCAACCTCTAGCCTTGCTGAGAAATTAAATTCTCTTTCATTTACTTTTTCTTCTAATAATTCTTGACTATCGTGTTCGTCTTCTATTTCTCCAAAGAGCTCTTCTATAATATCTTCAACAGTGATGATTCCTGAAGTTCCTCCATACTCATCTACTACAACTGCAATACTTTTTCTTTTCTTTATCAAAGTATTTAAAACATCGTTAACCATCATTGATTCTGGAACAATTTCTACAGGTAACAATATGGCTTTTATAGAACGCGGTTTTTTAAACAATTCAAATGCGTTTACGTATCCGAGAATATCATCTAGCGAATTTTTATAAACTACAATCTTTGAATACCCTGTTTCTATAAATTGTTTTTTTAAACTACTTACTGTTTCATGAATATCTACCGCTGTAATTTCTATACGGGGTACCATAATTTCACGCGCCTTTACTTTATGAAACCCTAAAGCATTTTGAAATATCTGAATCTCAGAATCTACTTCTTCCGCCTCCCCTCCTCCATCTAGTTGTTCTGTAATATAATTTCCTAACTCTTCTTTACTAAATGCTGTTTGCTCTTCGTTTGCTTTCGCTTTAAAGAAAAAGTGTAGTAAAAAATCTGATATTTTTGTTATAAACTCTGATATAAAATGGAAAAGAACATAAAAGAAGTACGCTGGAATAGCAAAAATTTTTAATGCTTCATTTGCGTAAATTCTAAAAATAGCCTTTGGAAGAAATTCTGCCGTAATTAAAATTAATAATGTAGAAATTGTTGTTTGCGTCAGTAATCTCAAATCGCCCAATAGATAATTTATAACACCATACTCCGAAGGCAAAAAAAGTTGAAACCAATTAATTAAAATTTTTCCCATAAAGTAACTATAAATCACCAATGAAATATTGTTACCCACTAGCATTGTAGTAATGAATTTAGAAGATTTTTGAGTAAGCTTTCTTAAAATTTTCGGCAAAAACCCATGCTGCTTTTTTTCCAACTCTATATGTAACTTATTTGCAGAAACGAAAGCTATTTCCATACCCGAAAAAAAGGCTGAAAGAAGTACTGACCCTATAATTATAACAATTTCTATATTCATTAATTCTTACTACTATTCCTTTGTACTACCTTTTTTCTAAACTTTCTTTTAAAAAAGAAAATTAGAGTGATAAATATAGCAAAAGCTAATAAAATATATGCCGTTGGCCTGTCAGAATTCAATTTTAACAGCCCTTCTACCAAACATATTATTGCTATTATTAAATAACCATATTGAAAAAATTTCCAAACTCTATTCATCACATTAATCTTTTATTGTTTCTATTTTACCTGTAATATCCTTTGCTATCCATTTAGACAAATCTTGCTTAGACTCAAAGCCAAAACCATTAATTGTATCTTTTTCAGTGGTCAATCTAAAACCATCTTCGGTAAAGAAATACCCTTCTTTTTGATCCCAAAACAATTGGTTTGTTTCTAGTTTCGTGCTCTTTGAATGATTAAGAATCACTACATTTCCTTTTATCTCTGCAACTCTTGTTTTATCAAATGATAAAGCATAATTTCCTGTAATAGTGGTTGAATCTTTTTCGTTCTTTTCAATAGTAACTATTTTAATTCCTTTTAAAAATTCTTTATAAGGATGTTCCTTTCTATTCGAAAAATCATACAACAAAGGTGTTACTAACTTATACCTTACCCTTCCTGAATCTTTATAAACATGATGCGTATTTTTAGCAATACCTATGGGTAAGTTCTTATCTGCTAAGAAATCTCTAACTTTTTTTGTATCATTTGTACAAGAAAAAAACATTGCTACTAAACTAATAGCAGCAATGTTTATATACCTATTTTTTTTATATTTTTTCATTAAAAATGATTATGGTATGCGAACTGTTTCTCCAATCCAACATCCTATTTTATAAGATGCCCCTGAAGCAACCCCTTGTTGGAATACTAATTTTTTAGATGGAATAATACCTTTATAACTTCTAATATATCTTCCTGCATTAGAACCTGGATCTACAGACTGTGCTTTTCTTGCCATGTTTAATGCAGCCACATATACCATTTTCTTTTCAAATTCATTAGTTCCACATGAGTTTGCGCTTTTAGCATACATTCCTGCAATTAACAAATAAGCCTTCCCCATATTTGGATTAAACTGTAATGCTTCCCTTGCTAAACTTCGTGCTTTACCAAACCCTCCTCTATTTCTTGCCTCTTGCGCTTCTATTAATTTTAATTTAGCCTTTTTAAACGGATCTGTTTCTAATTCAAATGCTTTTTTTCTCATTTCAGAGGCGCCACTTGCATCTCCATTTTTTTCTAAAACTCCCGCTAAGAAATTATACGCATCTGAAGAAGGAGATGATTCCGCATAAGCTCTCGCTAATTTTTCATACAATGGATCTTCTTGACATCCTTTATTATGCAATCTAGAAACAGCTCTTCTTAACCATGTTGTTTCTGCTTTATTTACATCAAAGTCTCTTGTATAAATAGGAATTAACCTTTCACAAGTAGCTATTTCTGTAATCATTGCATCCAACCCTCCTTCTACTTTACCTAAAGCAGACGAATTAATCGTATATGCTTTTAATCTTCTTTCTTCTTTAGAACTTATATTACCTGCTTCTTTTTTGTCTTGTAATTTTTTAATTTTTTTAGTGTAATCATCTAATTTCTCCCCTACTGATTCCATCACATCATCATAAGTATCAAATACTTTCTGCGGATTACTATCTTTAAAGTTATTCGTAATTCCTTCAAAATATCTATAAATGTTTTTCACACTCATATCTTTCGGGGAGATCTGGTATGCTTTTTCTAAAATAGCAAACACCTCTTCATCTGAAGCCAATTTATTCTTAATTAAATACGTTGCGTAGTCACTATGTGCTTTTGCAGCCTTTTTATTAGGAAAGTTTACTATTCTCGATTCATAAACTCTCTTTGCTAATTCCTTATCAGACGTTCCTTCTGCTACTTTAGCTCCATATTTATATATATTTACAGATAAAGTAGGGCAATTATCTAGTAACCATAATAAATCAGGTTTCGCTTCATTATATTTTTTGGTGATAGCATTCCCTTTAAAAAGGTTATACTTCATTGTACAATCTTGATTTCCTTGAGCATTTACAACTTTAATTCCTATGAATAAAGATAGCCCCACTAGTAAATACGTAATTTTTTTCATCATTCTTCTGGTTTTCGTTAATCTATTTTTCTCTTATTAAACCAATTTATACTGTTTAGAGATAAACTGAGTCTAACATTAAAATAGCTTTCCTTTATTAAATTATTATTAGTCGTCCCCTTTTGACCGTATTCAAATCCAATGTTTACATTAGATAATTGCTTTGGCAGTGGTAAACCTAAACCAACATTTATGCCAAAGTCTTTTATTGAAGTAAATCCATTACCTGCATTTATTTGTAAACCTGTTTTTTCAAAGCGCAAACCAGCTCTATAAGTAACCCTATTCCAATAACTCGATATGGAGTTAATTTTTGGAATATAATAGCCTCCTATAGCAGTTGTATGAGAATTTTCATATCTAAACAAAGTTCCTCTTTGGTTATTTAGACCTACTGTTTCAAATGCTTTTTGATATTCTGAATCAATACCAATGTACCATTTATTTGTTTTCCCTATTCCAAAACCTGCAATAACTTCTAATGGACTTTCAATGCTTCCTACTGATGAACTAAAGATAGATTTCTTATCTCTATCGGCTCCACCAGCTCCAACAACTACTGTTGACAACTTTTCTGTACTACTTGTTCTTAATTGGTTTTTAAATTGGATAGAAGTACCAAAGGTCAACCTTAACTTATTTTTCAATTCTTTATCATATTGTGCTCCTATTTTTAACCTTCCTCCTCTTATCGTCGTTGCTTCTTCATTTTTAGTACCAAATGCAACATCTAGTTTTTTATTCAGAATATTATTATCTATTTTTCCAAAGATAAAACCTCCTTCAACCCCTAAAGAAAGTCCTTTAGCTACATACATACCAAAACTTCCATAAAGTCTGTTAGCTCCCCCTGTTCCTGTATATTTGGTAGATGCTATTACATTGCCTTCGGTATCCTTCTCTTCGTTTATCAATGAGTATCCAACAGTTGATAGTGGTTGTAAACCTACTGAAAGCCCTGCTCTTTTACCAATAGGAAACCCCAATGCTATATATCGCAAACTTGTAGAATTACCTGTTTGGCTTGCATTTGTCTCTTCCAACGTTAAAAAAGAAGTCCCCCCCCCTAATCCATAAGTTGCATAACGCAAATCAGCATTGGAAGCTGGGTTTACAAAATTCAAATGATGTGTGTCCTTTAAAGCCGCTCCAATTCCTCCCATAGAAGCTTGTTCTACTGTTTTAGGTTTAAAATCGGCTCCTATACCAAAGTAAGAATAAGGTGATGAGTTATTTCTTTGAGCAAACATTGTTGCTCCTGTTAACATTAAAAATACAATTAAAGATCTCTTAATCATTCGTTTTATTATATATCAAAATAGTCCGTAATCCCTCCAAAATAAAATTCGGATTCGCAAATATGCTACTTTTTAATTGTTTAGCCAAAAATTTTGTGTCCCCTCCTGTTAAAACGACTGTTAAATCGCTGTATTGCTTTTTATACTTATTGATAATTCCATCTATTTCACTACAAACTCCATTGATAATACCTGAATGGATCGCGCTATTTGTATTGTTTCCAATTAAAGCAGAAGGATATTCCATTTCTAACAACGGTAATTTTGACGTAAAAGTATGCAATGCCTGATAGCGTATTTTAACTCCTAGTGATATGGCTCCTCCTAAATATTCATCTTTCTTATTTACAAAGTCAAAAGTAATGCAAGTGCCCGCATCTATTATTAATTTATTTTGGTTAGGATATTTTGCTACAGCTCCCGCTGCTAACGCTATCCTATCAACCCCTAACGTATTTGGCGTTTCATATAAGTTCGTAAAAGGAACAGGAGTTTCTGAATTTAACTCTAAAAAAGGACCTAAGTTTTTTATTTCTTCAAGTATATCCTTAGATATATTCGTTACTGATGATATGATGCTATTTGAGATATCGTATTTCGAAATATTTTTTTTCACTTCTGAAACGAGTTTTTCTTTTTCAAAAACAGCAAGCTTGACTAACATATCTTCCTTAAAAACAGCTATTTTCCCTCTAGTATTACCTATATCTATTATTAAATTCATTGGTTCAGTTTTACGAAATAGCGAAAATACAATAGATTTTTTAGAATTTTATTTGGTAAAGCTAAAAAAGGTTATATATTTGCACCCGCTAAGCGAAAGCAGGCATGGTGCCTTAGCTCAGTTGGTAGAGCAAAGGACTGAAAATCCTTGTGTCCCTGGTTCGATTCCTGGAGGCACCACCATAAAACCCGAACTTTTTGTTCGGGTTTTTTATTTTTATCTTTTTTTATTTGGTGAATCAAAAAAAGGTTATATATTTGCATCCGCTAAGCGAAAGCAAGCATGGTGCCTTAGCTCAGTTGGTAGAGCAAAGGACTGAAAATCCTTGTGTCCCTGGTTCGATTCCTGGAGGCACCACCATAAAACCCGAACCTTTTGTTCGGGTTTTTTACTTTTCAAAAGACAGTTACTTAATTTTGCATTTTTGTTAACAGATGCTCTATAAACGAAATACTATTTTTGTAAGTAAGATCATAAAATTCATTTTACCCCCCTTTAGTTTAAACGGATTCATTGTCTTAAATAATCTTATTTTATAATAAAACAAAAGTATTTGGTAATGAAAAATAGTCTTTTCCTCTTAAGCCTTTTAGCTTTAGTCATATCTTGTCAATCAATTCCTAAAAACATAACTTATGCAAAAAAAATACGAGAATATAAGTTAAACACAGATTATTTCCCTTCTAAAAATCAGGATAATAGAGTACGTTTTCTTGTACTTCATTATACGGTTTCTGACACCCCCAGTTCTTTGAATATTCTAAGTGGGAATACTACCAGAGAAGTGAGCTCTCATTATCTTATAAATGATAAAGACGATAGAGAAATCCATTTTTTAGTAGATGAAAATAAACGTTCATGGCATGCTGGAGCCAGCAACTGGGGTAAGGTAAATAACTTAAACTTCAGTTCCATAGGAATAGAGATTGTTAACAAAGGTTTTTTAGTTGAAAATGGTGAAAAGGTTTTTATTGATTTCCCTGAATATCAAGTAAAAAAAATTGCTACACTTTCAAAGAATATAATTGATCGTTATCAAATAAAACCTGAAAATGTAATTGGGCACGCTGATATAACTCCTACTCGAAAGTTGGATCCAGGGCCAAAGTTTCCTTGGAAAAGACTATATTACGATTATAATATTGGTGCTTGGTATGATTATTTCGATAAAGACAAATTCATTAAAGAGTTTCCTTTAGATAGTGCCCATGAAGTTGAATTTATCAAATCTGTTCAAAGAGATTTTAAAAAGTATGGGTATAAAATTGAAGAGTCTGGTGAGTGGGATGATGATACCAAAAGCGTAATAAAAGCTTTTCAATATCATTTCAGACCAGAGAAACACGACGGCACTTTAGATAATGAAACATGGGCAATACTAAAAGCTCTTTTAAAAAAGTACAAATAAATTATACTCTCTATGAACTTAAAATCCTCATTTTAAAAATAAAACGAGGATTTTAAGTTTATTAACACTACTTTTTTAGTTTATACTATGAAGTTTTTTTCCTCTCAAATAATAGTAAAAACTAATTACGTCTATAATTTCTTACGAAAGAGACGCATCACTATCTTGCCAAAAACAAAAGCTTTATTTTAGTGTAAAGCTCATTTCAACTGGCAGATGATCTGATGCTTCTCCAAAGTCTTTTAAAACCCTTCCTTTTACATATGCTATTGTATTTTTGGTATAAAAGATATAATCCAATCTTTCAAAGGGCTGCTTTGTATCAAAAGTTAACTCATAATCACCTGGAGAAAAGGCAGCATTTCCTATATCTAACATTTCAAATACCTTTTGAATAACAGGCTCTTTATAAGTAGGATCACTATTAAAATCTCCTAATAAAATCGTAGGATTGGTTGCTGCATATTTTTTAAAAATCTCTATAACTGTATCCAATTGTTTTTTTCGAGTAACTTTATCAAAAGCCTCTAAATGCACATTAATCACAACCACCTCTTTTCCTTCTAACTGAATAGTTACTACCTGTGCCAAGCGTTCAAGATATAAGGCATCTCTATAAAACGGATTGTCTTCTACTCTTTCTAAGACAATACGTTCCTGATTTTTAATTGGATACTTACTCAATATAGATTGCCCTGAAACTACTTTTCCAAAATGCATACTAGGAGGCCAGTAAGGAAATGGCACATATGTTTCATCCCAGTTAATCGCTTTTGCAATATGATTATACCCTAATGTAGCTATTTCATCTTGCTGATTTACATGATACGATCTTGCTGCATCAAAATCAATTTCTTGAAATGCAATAATATCCGGATCTACCTTCTGCGTTTCTTTCAATACCCGTGCTAAATTTTCTGTAAATAACTCTTTAGGCTTTGCCACTGGCAAATTATTAGTCATGCCGCTTAAATAGCCAATATTATACGTAACAATACTGTAAACAGAATCTTTACCCACTAACCGATCTCCTTTTTTATTAATCAACTTCTCATATTCACTTTCATCTAATGTTGGAGAAGAAGCCCAAACGAAAAATAGCAATGACGCTATGAATAGTAAAAAAATAGTTGTTCCTAAGAATTGAAAAATACGCTTCATTATTTCATTTTGTTTTTAGAAAAATTAGTTACAGTTCTTTCAATCGCTGCATCAATTTTTTCTTGATTAATTTCATATTTTAAATTAGTAGTGGTCTTACCCGGAAATTGCTCTACCATAATTGTTGATGACGGAAATGCAAAATCTACTCCTAGGGCAGCTGCTAATCTTAAAATAGCAATATGAAACCTATGTTTTGATGATTGCTCCACTCCCCATTCTAAAGATTTAAAATATACATTTACCATAATCAATAGAGAAGAATCACCGAAACCTGTAAACTCTACATTGTAAGATTCTGATCGAGTTTCAGGGTGTGCTATTATAATTTTTCTTACTCCCACTACAAAAGCTTCTATTAATTCTGGAGGAGTATCATAACGTAGTCCTAAAGTTGTTCTATAACGTCTATACAGCCTTAATCCTTTATTATTAATTGTTATTTCAGATAGTTTGCTATTGGGTATTTGATATATAGAAGTATCAGCCGCACGAATTTTACTCGATCGGAAACCCACCTCTTCTACTTCTCCTGCAATTCCATCAGCCTCTACCCAATCTCCTATATGGAACGGTTTATCTAAAAAGATCATAAAAGTTCCTATAAGGTTCTTAACCGTATCTTGGGAAGCCAATGCTACTGCTAATCCTCCTATAGATGCTCCTGCTATTACAGCTCTTGTGTCTACACCTAATAAAGTGAGCAGCTTTAAGATTCCTAAAAATACAACAATTACAGTTAAAAAATTGCGTAAAATAGGTACTAGTTGATCGTCTAACCTACCATGTGTTTTCTCCGCTAGCTCCTCATAAACCTTCATTGCTACTTGAACTAGCTTTAAAAATACATAAATCCAAAAAACAGTAGCCACAATATGCAACCCTAAGAAAAACCAAGTATTTATTTCTAAGTTAAACCTTAAAGACGGAAAAATCTTTTCAATAACCCAAACTGCCAATAATAAACTAACAGGGTGGGCTAATTTTTTGAGTACAGATGTAATTTCTATGCTCTTACTTCTAGTAATTCTATACTGGAGTTTTTGAAGTATAAAAACAGCAATTCTTTTTGCTATACTGTAAATAATGAAAGCACCTAATAATAATAACAATAAAAGTATTATTTGCCATAATTCTACACCTAGCAGTTTTATATGCCCCGCATTTGGAATATTGTCTTGAATTTGTTGTACATACCATGGAAACACCTCCTTGTACAATGCATCAATATTTCTTATCGTTTCTTTTGAATAATACCAATTTTCGCCTACTTTTTCTACCGATATAAGTGGCATCCTATCTGGAAACAAAACATATTTATACGATTTTGTATATCCTATAGTATCGTTGTAATTAGGGTTGGTAGGAACTTTACTAAAATCAACAAACAAGCCTTTTCCATCTAAAACTTGCTTAATTTTTTTCACCTTTCTAACAGCTTCTTTTGTTGGCAAATCTAAAATGGTTTTAGCCGCCTTTTCTGGTTGATAAGAGTCTGATTGCAAAAAGTATAAATGTGTGTATATGGTAGCATTAGGATTGCTAAGATTTACTGTTATCTCCTTTTGTGCAAAAGTATTGATACTGATTAATAAGAGTATGGCAAGTATATTTTTCATTAATTTATTTCTTAAAGACTAAAACGTTAATTTGTGTTAAAGTAAAACTCAAATTTAAACCTTTTTGGTTTTTAACAGTCATAGAAGTGTAAATAATAAGAAAAATATAAGATACAATGAAAAAAGTAGCATTCATAATAATTTTAATATTTACTTTTTCTTTTAGTTCACAAGCTCAAAAAGGACATAAGTATAGGGAAGGCAAAGGAATGACTATTGCTCAAAAAACGGATTTAGAAGTTAAAAAAATGACTTTAAAACTCGATTTAACGGAAGAGCAGCAGCAACAAATTAAGCCTTTATTATTTGAAAAGATAGCGCAAAAAGAAGAAATGTATAAAAAGAGAAAAGCTATTAAAGAGCATCGCAAAAAAGGAGAAAAATTATCTGCGGATGAACGCTTTAAAATAAAAAGCCATCATTTAGATCAAATGATTGCTTTTAAAGCTGATATGAAACGTATTTTAAACGAAAAACAATATCAGAAATTCGAAAGAATTGCGACTCGTAAAAGACATAAAAAGAAACAAAGATATGCTCAACATATAAAGAAGAGCGAAGATAACTAGTTTGATTAATTAGTTTTGGTTTTTAAACTCGATCCTGCAACAGCAGCATCGGGTTTTTTTTATCATTATTCTTTAAACCAGCTCGAGTATTTTACATAGTTCTCAGAAATTCTATCTATTTCTCCTGAAATAAGCTCTTGCGAAATATCTTTTACCTTTTTAGCTGGTACTCCTGCATAAATACTACCACTTTTAACATGAGTGTTTTTAGTTACTACGGCTCCTGCTGCAATAATTGAATTACTTTCAATAATACAATCATCCATTACAATACTTCCCATTCCTATTAACACATTATCTTGTATTGTACATCCATGTACGATAGCATTATGCCCTATAGATACGTTATTACCTATTGTAGTTGGCGATTTTTGATAGGTTGCATGAATTACTGCTCCGTCTTGAATGTTTACTTTATCTCCTATTCTGATATAATGTACATCTCCACGAATTACCGCATTAAACCAAACACTACACTGTTTGCCCATAGCTACTTCTCCTACTATTGTTGCATTTTCTGCGATATAGCAATCTTCTGGTATTTGAGGGTATTTTCCTCTTACTTCCTTTATTACTTTCATTGGTTTTATAATTTTAACAAATTATTGTTTTGGATTTATTTCTAAAATTCAACGTATCTTCAATCTATACTCCTATAAAAATTTACGTAAAATAAGATAATAGTTTTGCTTTTTTAGAAGAAGATACGGTTATTTCTTGGCCATTAGATAATAATACACTTCCTCCTTTGCCTTTTTTATATTTTGTAATCGTGTTTACATTAACCAAGTAAGATTTATGTACTCTAACAAATGGGTAATCTTTTAATGCTTCTTCAAAATATTTTAATGTTTTACTAACTAACTTTTTCTTTTCTTTCGTATAAATTTCGGTATAATTATCATCTGCCTTACAAAACAGAATCTCATTTACATCTAGTACTTCAAAACCATCTTGTTGTGGCAATGTAATCTTTCCTTTTATACATTCCTTTTGAGGTGCTAGAATTTCAGCTTTTAATTGATGTTCTTTTTCGCAAATCTCTGTAACTATATTAACAGCTTTAATTAAATCGTCTATAGAAATAGGTTTTAATAAATAATATGATGCATTATTATTCAACGCTTCTATTGCATAATGGTCATATGCTGTTACAAAAATAGTTTCAAATGTTCGGTTTTCCAATTTTTCCAATAAATCGAAGGCATTTCCATAAGGCATTTCTACATCTAAAAATACCAAATCTAATGTGTTTTGCTGAATTAAATTATATGCCTCTTCAATAGTACCCGCTTCCCCTAGTACTTTTATATTAGGACAATACTTTTTTATATAATTTTTAAGTATCTGACGGCTAACTTCTTCATCTTCCACAATTATGGCGTGTAATTTCATATTCTTTTTTTCTTTAGTATAACTTTGATTTCGGTGCCTTCTCCATTTTTAAAAAGGTCTGCTACTTTTACATCAATTACATCTTGATACATTTCATTTAAAATAGTAATCCTTTTTTTTATAGTACTCATTCCTTTTGATTTTTGCTTGAGTTGGTTTTTTGTTTTTAATGCGGTTGATTTCTCTCTTCCTACTCCATCATCTTTAATTACAATTTCTACGTACCCTTCTTTTTGTTGCTTCATTGAAACCTCTAACAACCCTTTGCTTTTTTTATAACGTAACCCATGCCATATAGCATTTTCTATATAAGGTTGTAACAACATTGGTGGTATTAAATACTGATCTTGCTGTATTTTTTCATCTATAAATAATGAATACTCAAATTTATCTTTAAAACGATCATGTTCTAATTTTACATATAGCCTTAATAAGGCTATTTCTTTAGACAATGGTATAAAATCTTCCTCTGAATTTTCTAAAACTGACCTCATTAATTTTGAAAAGTCAGACAAATACCGATTGGCACTTCTCTCATCATTTAACGCAATAAAATTATTTACAGAATTTAATGCATTGAATATAAAATGAGGATTCATTTGAGACCGCATTGACTTTAAAGCTAATAAGTTATTTGCTATTTTTTGCTGCTTTATATTTCTATAAAATAAATATATAATTCCTGAAAGTAACAATATCCCTACTATTAATGAATAGATGGCCATTTTTTGTTTCTTACTATTTTCTTTTGACAATTCTTGATCTTTATAAGCTAAGTTTATTTTAATTTCCGTCAATTCTCGATCTTTTTCTAAACTTAGAATCCTATTTAGGTTTTCCAAGTTTTTTTGACTTAATTGCTTAGATCGATGAATCTCTTGCTCTTTTTTTATATAGGATTTATCTACCAACTGCACATAATTTTCATAAGATTTTAGTGCCTTCGTATAGTCTCCAACCGTTGCATAAATCTCCGAAAGTTTGCGAGTAGCATCTTTTTCTATAATTAAATCCTTTTTTCTATAGGCATCTGTTTTACTCTTTTTTAAATAGGAAATAGCACTATTATACTCTTCTTTCAAAGCATAGGCGCGACCTATTTTATAGTTAATTTTTTGAGTAGATATCGAATCACGCTCTGTTTTCAAATCTTTTAAAAGAGCTTTTTTACTTTCCACTTCTTCTAGCGTCTCTTTACGCAATTCTATTTCTTCATCGTATCTATTAGAAGAATTCAAATAATCTGCTACTTTTTCCTTTTCTTTCAATGCTCTCTTTTTATTTTCACTTGTTGCTAATTTCAAAGAATTATTATAAAACGTATTGGCTTTTGTAGCTTCTCCTCTTTTTGCATACAAATTAGCTAGTGCTGAGTTTATATCGGTTATTTTAGATACTATACCATACGCTTCTGCCTTTTCAAGTGCTTTTTTAAACTGAATTTCTGCTTTGGTATATGTACCTTTTCCCAAATAATTACTCCCTAAAAGTTCCAATCTAAGTGTTTTTTCATAATCACTTAATTTTTCTATTTCCAACTGAAGAAGCACTGCTATACTTTCATCATATTTTTTTTGTAGATAAAGAGATTTCCCTTTAAGAAACAATACCTTTTCATTTCTCATTACTTTTAATGACAATTGATAGCTATCTTCTGCTAAATCATATTGTTTCCAATTCATATAGACCTCTCCCAACAAACTATACGCTTTTGCTACCTGTTGTTTTTTAGGGTTGCTTTCTAAAGACTTTTCTATAAAGTGTAAACTTTTCTCTAGATTATTATTCTTATAAAATTCAACTGAATCTATAAACCTTTGGTAAGTATTTACATACATCTCCTCCTCACTACTTATTAATTCGTCCTGTGAAAACATAGGAGTTACAGGAATAAACATTAATAAAAAAAGTTTGCATATAAATCGATTCATATTCTTTTAATTCTCCTTAAACAAATTCTTAGTATCTTCAAAGGTAGAAAGTTTTTCTCAACGAGTTCTTTTTGTAAACTTAACAACAAAATTTCTTTCAAAAAAATAAGTCTTCTCTACAAAACCCTTTTTTTTGGTGAAGTTTCCTTCCTAACAAAACCAATAGTCGTTTTTACGTATTGAAAAGACCTATTTACTCATTCCTATTTTTTTTAGAAAGATTCTTCTAACTCCGTCTTATCTCCCCCCTATACAACAAGTTCTTTTCTTAAAGAAATATTCGATTTGAAAAGCGGCCTCTCTTTTATTATTCTATAAGATTTGCCATGCACATCTATTATTAAACTCAAAAAAAATGACTACTCGTTTGTCATAACATTTGGAATTTTCATATTTCCCATCTTACCAATTAAACCCATCCTCATCTTTTTGATTTCTTCAAAAAATTGAATTACAGTTTCCTTGTTCGATGCATACTCCCTATAGGAATAGGCATATAAAACTACGTAATTTCCCGATTCATTTTTTTGATTTTGGTAACGATAAATATTCCATTCGTAAGTACCCTGCCCATCACTTAACATAAAATCAATCATGATTTCTCCCTTTTGCTTATTTTCAAACTTTTGATAATTTACTACTGGATCTTCTTTTTTTCTATTTTCTAATTCGAAAAGTTTTCCATGAACTACTTCAGCTACAGAAAGGGTTGCTTTTACAGCTTCTACCATCATCATTTTTTTATATTGAGGTAGCTTATCATCTTTCCTCAAATACTCTTGTTTATAGTACTCGGGAGATGGATGAGAGCTCCATTTGAGCTCGAACTCTTCTTGATTAAATTCGATTTTCTTTCCTACAGAAAGAAAATCTTTTGGTGCTGGCTCTTTAGTAGCTGATATCAATATTAAATTTAAAAACACGAGTATAATTATTTTATGATTTCTTTTCATTTTTTAGACATTACAGGACACTCCCTTTATTCTTAGATGTTTTTCGATTATTTTCGCTAGCAAAACGAATAAATATTGAATGATCGTATTTACAATATAATTATCTCCTTCCAAAGAGATTTTTAAACTCTATAACCTATACGAAACTTCTTTTCTTTTTAAAACATACTAAATTAACAAATATTCACTAAAAAATATTATGATACTGCTGTTTTTGTTATGAACTGAGTTTCGAATACGAATTTTAGCAACTTTTACACTTTCTGTCATGGAGTATAACAATTGTCAAAAATCGTACACCATTGCTCATAATAACTTCCTGCCCAAACTTTCATATTCTTGAAATACCACTCAGCCGCTTTCGGAGCCAAACAAAAACCATTTTCATCATCTATAACTACTTCTTCTTCAAATTCATTTAAGGTATAATGTAGTGCTGAATTACATAATAAAAACTGCTCAATACTGCCTGCTATTGTTGTACCATACGCCCAACTTTCTGAACCATGAATCAATTGTTTCATCTTTGTAGTGCCTGACTCTAGGTCTATAACCACCGGATCACCTCCTTCATCAGCAATTATAAAATAATTTTCTGGCCATCCTTCAATTGGCTTTTGTTGAACTGTATTGTAGTTGTACCCATCTTGCATTTTTTTTAAGTTCTGAATACTATAAAGTCTCATTGGGTTTCCAACTGTGTCAAAATAAAAATCATTTAATGGGGCAACATATTGAATATATACCCTCAATTCTTCGGGCAATTCTTGGCTAAATTCCTCCTTTATTCTTTCAACTTCAAAATATTGATCTTTTTCCTCCGATAAAAGATCAATATTTAAAAAGTCAGCAATCCATTTTAATGTCTTTTTCATCTTCATTTACTTTCAAACCGAAAAAAACAAGTATTCTTTTTATTATTTAATAATCAACTCTTGTTCAATGCTAATAGTTGCGTCATTTAGTTTATTAAGCAATTTCAATTTCTCTACACTTGTATTGTACATTCTTGCTATTCCATAAAGCGTTTCTCCTTTCTTTACAATATGATATAAGGCTGTTTTATGTTGGGAAGTATTTGTTCTTTTCTTTTTTACCTTATCATACTTATATAATTCATACTTGTTAATAATATGAATTAGCTTTTGCGGGTATCTTTTATCGGTGGCATACCCCGCTCTTCTTAATCCATATGCCCATCCTTTATAATCTGTAAGTCTTAACTTAAATAATTTTGCATATCGTTTTCTTCCTACCAAAAATTTAGAATGATCTTCATAAGATGTTTCTGGGTACTTATATTTCCTAAAGCACTCTCCGATCTCATCATCATCATGCGTTACTCTCTTACCTTCCCATCCTTTATGACATTTTATTCCAAAATGGTTATTTGATCGTATTGCTAAGGGACTCCTACCACTTCCTGATTCTAAAACTCCTTGCGCCAATGTAATACTTGCTGGTATTTTATATTCATGCATTTCTTTAACTGCTATTGGAGCAAATTTTTGTATATAACTTAATGTGTGGTTGGCATTTGTTTTATGAACTTTTTTAATAGGTGTTATTTGTGGTATTGTAGTTTTTTGTTCATTGGTGTTTTTCAAAACAATTTTCGTTTTTGATGCCCTAACGATGCTTCTTCTAGTACTACAACTTGTAACTATTAATAAAATGACCAGAATAATTAAAATAGATTTTACCTTCATTAAATAATTATTTTTTCTTTATTTTTTCTTTGTAATTGCTTATTGACTCCATGAATTCCTTGCAAACCTCCTGTGTGAATGAGTAGTATATTACTTTTTTTAGGGAATTGATTTTGTTCAATTAAATCCATAATTCCAAATACCATTTTACCTGTATAAATCGGATCTAATAATATATGCGTTTCTTTATTAAATTCATTTATAAATTGAATTAACGCATCATTATATTTACCATATCCTCCAAAGTGATACGCTGTTTGCAAACTCCAATTTTGTTCATTCTTTATATATACTGCTATTTCTTCTCTTAAGAAATCTCCTTTTAATGCAGGAAACCCTATTACTTTTTGATGTTTTTTTACGGAATTAATTATCCCAGAAATTGTTCCTCCTGTACCAACAGCGCAGCAAATATAATCGAATTTCACATCTTCTTCTGTTAATATTTCTTGGCAACCTTTTACTGCTAATTCGTTTGTACCTCCCTCTGGGATCAAATAAAAATCTCCAAATTTATTTTTTAATTCTTTTAAAAAATCAGCGCTCCTTTTTTCTCGATACCTAGCTCTTGAAATAAAATAGAATTTCATTCCATTATCATAAGCTTCTTTAAGTGTTTTATTTTCGTTTAATGTTTTTTCTAAGTTTGTTCCCAATTCATCTCCTCGAATGACTCCGATAGTTTTGAGTCCTGACAATTTTCCTGCAACAGCAGTTGCTACAATATGATTAGAAAAAGCTCCTCCAAAAGTTAATAAGGTATCTTTATGTGTGTTTTTTGCTGCCGCTATATTGTATTTAAGCTTTCTATATTTATTTCCTGACACTAACGGGTGAATCTTATCTTCTCTTTTTATAAACAAATTAATTTCTTTGGCATCTAGTACCAAACTCTTTATTTGCTCATTTTTAACGTTTAAATTCACCTTTGACATCATCCTTACTAATTTTCGAATACCTTATTTATTATTCCCAATGGTTTATGATTTCTGAAAGTTCTCCTACATAAGTATTAACCCAATAAATATCACCATTTTCTAACTGGATGAATATTCTATAATATCCTGATTTGTGGTTACTCATATCAATATTGAACTTCCTAGTACCCTTTGCTCTAAATGAATAGATCGCTTTTTTCTTAATTGCTGCTTCAGGATATAAACTCGATTTTAATAATCTTTTAAAATTAATATTTAAAAAATCAACAGCAAGAACCCCTTCTAAAATCCATATGTTTTTAATATCGCTTTTTCCTCTTATTGATAACAAATTTCTTGTTGGAATTGGATATACCCATATTTTTTCACTTTCTATTTCAGACATTGTTGATTCCTCTCCTCCAACAGCCCTCACTTTTGTTAATGTATTTGGATTCCCTAGCTTTCCTTCTGATATTCCTAAAGTATTAATCAGTTCAATACCCGTTACTAATTCAATATTTTCAGCATTTACAATTGCTTCTTCATTAGAATCGCAAGAGCACAGAGCAAGTACAAAAAATAATGATATGAAATTCTTCATCCAATTAGTTTTATTTATAGTTTGACACCTTTTCCTCTACCAACTCCCACTCCTCCATCAATTGATCTACTTTTGACTTCTTTGCTTTGTATTTTTCGAAGAAGTTTGGTCGAGCAGCAACTTCATCATAATTCTGAGCAAGTTCCAAATCTATTTTTTCTATTTCGGCTTCCAAGTCAGAAATTTCGGTTTCTATTTTACCCAATCTATTTTTTAATTTTTTCAACTCTTTTTCTTCTTCTCTCGATAATAGATATGCTTCCTTTTTAGAGGTTTCTTTTTCTTCTTTCACAACTGTTCTTTTTTCTGCTTCTCGCAAGCTTTCCATTTTATGTTGTTCTAAAAAGTAATCAATATCACCTAAATACTCTTTAATAACCTTGTCTTTAAACCCATAAACAGTTTTTGTTAATCCTTGTAAAAAATCACGATCATGAGAAACTATAATTAGTGTTCCATCAAAATTTTGAAGGGCTTGTTTCAATACATTTTTAGAAGCAATATCTAAATGGTTAGTAGGCTCATCCATTATTAATACATTAAACGGAGATAGAAGTAGCTTACACAGTGCCAAACGATTACGCTCACCTCCTGATAGCACTTTTGCTTTTTTATCTACTGCATCCCCTCCAAATAAAAATGCTCCTAACATATCTCTTACCTTCATTCTATTAGTATCTGTAGCTGCATCTTCCATGATTTCTAATACTGTTTTTTCTGGAGGCAAATGTTCTGATTGATTTTGAGCAAAATATCCTATTTCTACATTATGTCCTAGTTTTAAATCCCCTTTAAAAGAAACATCTCCTACCATCATTTTTGCTAGGGTTGATTTTCCTTGCCCATTTTGACCTACAAAAGCAATCTTACTATTTCTTTCAATCAATAAATCTACATTTTCTAAAACCTGTTTGTCTCCATAACTTTTACTTAAATTTTCAGCTTCTACAATTATTTTCCCTGGTTCTTTAGAAACAGTAAAACGTACATTCATTGTTGCATTATCGTCTCCATCCACCTCTATACGTTCTACCTTATCCAATTTTTTTATTAAAGACTGTGCCATGGATGCTTTATTTGCTTTAGCCCTGAACTTTTCAATCAACTTCTGCGTATGCTGAATTTCTTTTTCTTGATTCTTCTGCGCTTGAAGTTGTTTTTCTTTTATTTCAGCCCTCAACTTTAAAAACTGAGAATATGGCTTCTTATAATCATAAATTTGCCCTAAAGATATTTCTATTGTTCTGTTAGTAACATTATCTAAAAACATTTTATCATGAGAAACCAGTACAATTGCTCCTGAATAATTCTTTAAAAAATTTTCCAACCAAATGATTGATTCTATATCTAGATGGTTTGTTGGCTCATCTAATAGCAATATATCATTCTCTTGTAATAACAACTTTGCTAGCTCTATACGCATACGCCATCCTCCAGAAAAAGTATCTGTAAGTTTATCAAAATCTTCTCGTTGAAAACCTAACCCTTGTAAAATCTTCTCCGTATCTCCCTGATAGTTATAGCCTCCTAATAATTCATAGCGTTCTGTTAAATCCGTTAAACTTTCAATTAACTCAGCATATGAATTGCTTTCGTAATCTGTTCTCTTTCCTAGTTCTTCATTAATTTCATCGAGTTTTAATTCAATTTCTTTAATTTCTTCAAAAGCTTGATAGGCTTCTTCTAAGATGGTTCTACCCGCCACAAAATCTATATCTTGACGCAAAAACCCTATACGTACATCTTTATCAAATGCCATGGTACCTCCACTACTTTCGATATCTTTTGATAGTACTTTTAATAAAGTAGATTTCCCTGCTCCATTCTTACCAATCAATCCTATTCTATCTCCTTTATTCAACTTAAAAGTGATTCCCGAAAATAAATCAGATCCCATAAATGAAACTGATAAATTATGTACGTTTAACATATAAATTCTTTCTATTTAATTTAACTTTGTAACTAATGTTACGTCACTTGTTTTTGCTTTTGCCGATTTTTGCACAAACTTACAAAAAACAGCGTACCAAAACCCATTTACACACAGAAGAATATGTTCAAAAAAGGTTCTAAACTATATAGCATTTTCAAAACAAAATGCCCTAGGTGTCATGAAGGAAGTTTTTTCAGATATGGTTTTACTTTTAATCCAAAGAAAATTACTCAAATACATGATCATTGTCCTACATGCGATTTAAAAAATATGATGGAGCCCTCTTTTTTTTATGGGGCTATGTATGTCAATTATGCATTAACAGTAGCTATTTCAGTTGCTGCATTCATCATTGGTAAAATTTTCATCAATTTAAGCTTATTGCAAACTTTTGCTTTTATTTTATTAGTACTATTTCTTCTTATTCCTGTAACACTTCGTTTATCTAGGATTATTTGGATCAATATGTTTGTTTCCTATGATGAGAAATATTTAAAAACCAGCTCAAAAGAAAAAGTCATCTAGCAATTTGACTTAATACTATTTATTAATTGAAACTACCTTCTAAACACTCCTTTTTTTTAGGTTATTTCAAATAATAGCTAGTATCACTCACTAATACTACATTTGGCGGAGTTGAAATTCTTTTAAAATCCAAGGTTTTCGACTCCGCTCATCATAACTTCTTCGACTTCATCGCAAAAGAAATAGTGCTACTTAGAGCCTAGTCAACTCCCTTTATATTTTGCTTAAAAACCTTTTAATATCGATATCCTTGCTTAACTCCTCTTTTTTTTCTAGATGCTGAAACAAACTGTTAGCCACTGTTGGGGCAATCATTACTCCACGAGTTCCTAATCCATTTAAAACGGCTAATTGTGTATGCTTCTCATGAACTCCTACCAAAGGCCTTCTATCTTTTACAGTAGGTCTTATTCCTGCCGTTTGATCTACAATCGTATATGGAACCGTAATCACCTTCTTCAATTTTTCCACCAACTCTTCTCTTCCTACCTCTGATACTTTTGATGTCTTATCCTTCCAATTAAACGTTGCACCTACCTTATAATGATGATTCCCTAGAGGTAATACAAATAATGCCGATTTTAAAAGAAAATCTATATTTAATGCTGGTGCATGTATTGTTATCAACTCCCCTTTAGCTTCTTTTAACGGTAAATCTTTAAAATAAGGATTGTTTTTGATTCCAAACCCTTCACAAAAAACAATATATTTTGCTTTAACTCCCTTATAAATCACCTCCTTTTCTAGAAAACGTATCTCTTCATAATTAAACTTTTCAAAGTAAATTTCTTTTCTTTCTTTAAGATAAGCTCTATATAATGACACCAGCTTTTTGGTATCTATTCTTCCTGTCCCTTTTAGCTCCCCAAAACCAAAATCAGCTATTACTCCTGCTACTTTTTCATGCAATATTGTTGGTTTCATATATAGAGATAATACTGGCTTATCAGTAGCTACAAACCAATTATTTTCATCCTCAATTGATTTAAAAGCTTTTCTAGTTACCAGTGGAGTATCTAGTTTCTCTTTGAATTTATTGGCTATTTTTTTGTAAAATGGAATTGCCAAGGCTAGCTGCTCATGTCCATTCCAAACAGGTGTAAATCTTTTTAAAACAACAGGGTTATATACTCCTCCCGCTACTAAAGATGAGGTTTGAGAATGATCTTCATAAACTACAAAAGACTTCTTATGCTCAATCAATTTCTCTGTAAAAGCTAATCCTGCTAAACCTAAGCCAACAATAATATAATCTACATTCATTTTTCAAAAATACTTCTTTAAAAAGAAAAAGCGCTTGCAAATTGCAAACGCTTTTTCTTTTTATATATCAATTAAATTAATAATTCCACATATCCATTTCTCTATCACGAATTCCTTCTTTAATTCTATCAGCTTCTAATAACTGGAATAAAGAATTTCCTCTAATATAATCTTTAATTTTTCTATCACCATATAAGTTTTCCTCTCTAACAATCGTAGAATTAAATCTACGAGCATTTAACAAATTGTCATAAGAGATAGGTTGCGCTGAGTTTTCTGAATTAAATACTTTAGATTTATGTAGCTCATCTCTTGCATCTGGATAAAATACCCAAAACAATTCATATACACTATCTTTGTCATCTATTTCATCTATACCAATAGTTTGAACATCTGGCCCCATAGGAGCTATTGCCAACAATCTGTACTTTAGTTCCCCCTGACGCTTATCAAAATACCAAAGTCCTTTTAATAAATATCCTTTAATATCTGCAGATTGAATTGAATATGTATCTGTATAATCACCATTCTGACGTTCGTTATAAACCACTTTTTTAATCTCTTCTGGAGTTGTTTTCGTTGTAAAATAAGAATCTGTATAAATTTCTGTTATTTTACCTGAATTAATTCCTCTTAACAAAGTATCAAACAACGATCGTCTTCTGTTAGAAGTACTAGTCGTATCAATTGGATAATAATAAGGCAAGTTTATTTTTTGGTTTATATCTATGTATTCCCATACTACTTTAGACCATAATACATCTCTATCACTAATATAACCATAAGGTAATGGTTTATCATCTTCAATAGATTTTTGAGCCTCCGTTATTTTACCTATATCATCTGCTTTTACAGCATTTAAAAGGTTAGCTTGGGCATTTGCAACACTTGTAGCAGCAAACACAAATAACACTATGTAAAAACGCTTCCAATCCATACTTTACTATTATTTTTCTATTAATTTGTAATTTCTATACTTACAGGCAATACCTTTTTAATTTGGTAAGAAGATCCCGATACATTTGCTTTAATATCAAAAATCACAATTTGATCACCCCTTCTTGCCTTGCTTAAAGCTTGTTTAGCTCTACTATTAAACTTGGTTCCATTAACTGAAACAGTTACTTGCCCTGGTACCTTAACTTTAAAGCTACTTATATTTAATTTTAAATCGAATAAAAAGTCTGGCAATCCAGCGGCTACCGAAGTTCTTCCTAAACTAGCTTTAGGCATTTTAACAACTCCATACTGCCCTCTTACCATTCCTACTGCTGGTGGAATATCTTTTATTCTAAACTTTTTATTTGAGCTTACAGGTGTTCCGTCAGGTAACTTTCCTGATACTCTAATCGTAACATTACTACCTCCTTTTCCTGTTGGTCTCATTACGTAACTACTACCTTTAGTTCTTGTTAAACCAGGAGCAGAAGCTACTACTTTATGCGAAGGAATTCCAGGGATAGAAATTGTTAACGGATTCGTTAACCCTTTATATACCACATTCATTTTGTCTGCAGAAATTACAGCCTCGTTTGGTTTTGGAATTACAGCGTAAGACCCCTTTATAGGAATTGTTACTAAAGAGTCATTTTCCATAAATTGGAACTCTCCTTTTAATTCTTTATCACCTACAGACCCTGCTGGTCCATCTAAAATTACTTGACCTGCTTGAATCTTATCTGCAGCAATTTCTTCACCATTAACAATTACCTTTTCAGCAGTTAAGTTATCATCTTTTTTACCCAAAACGATTTTCCCAGATAATTTTTCTCCGGCGTAGTATGCATTCTTTTCAAAAAGTACCATTGCTTCGTAATTTTTTAACGAAACGGCACTTTCCAATTCTCCTTGTAATAGAGAAGATAACGCTTCTGCTTCAGTAGCTCTAATATCTGCCTGAATTTGAGTTAGTTTTGTTATAGATGCTATTAAAGGAAAACCTTCATAATTATATTTTAACCAATTTTTCTTAATTCCTTCTTTGTCTTTTACATCTGCTGTTGAAAAACGCATTTTGACAATTTCAGAAAGTTCGCTTCCTCCTAATATTTGAGCTGACTGGTCTCTAAAGTTATTAATTTTATCAACAAACTCTTTTCCATTAGGAGATATTTTTCCTCCTTTAAAAAAATATTGATCTAAAAAATCAGACTTATCCATTGATTCAAAAGCAGTAACATCTTCTATGCCAACAATCATCTTGTCTTTCAAATCACCTATGAAAGTATAAAGATTATTAGCCATGGCTTTTATTCGATCTGTTTTAGCCTTTGCGGGCCCATATTGCTTGGCTTGTTCAGTTGCCTTTAAAGCCAAAGCGTCATAAGCACTTGCATTTTTCTCTTCTAATCTTTTGTTAGAATCTACTAGTTTACCATTCATCAATCCAAAAGCAGACAGTACTTCCTTACTCATGTTCATTGCTAACATTGCAATAAACACTAAGTACATTAAGTTTACCATTTTCTGCCTTGGAGATAGTTTTCCTCCTGCCATATTAATTAGTTTTTTTCAGGGTTATTAAATATCTATTTACTTACTAATTAATTTTTTGACATTGCTGACAACATACCACCATAAACTCCATTAAGAGATGATAAGTTTGTTGCTAAAGATTCCATTTGATCTTGTAATTTTTGAGAATTCTCTACCATTGCTGAATTTAAGTCTGCTTGCTTTGATGCATTTTCAACCTGTACTTCATACAAGCTATTTAATGACTCCATCTTTACTGCAGCTAAAGACATTTGCTCATTATATTTATTGGTAGATGCTACTGTTTCTGTTGCTGAAGTTAAGCCTTCTGCTGCTCCTTGGAAATTTTGAATACTGCTTCCTAAGCTTCCTATTAATTCTGCATCCAATTTAGCTTCTTTTAATATATCATCAAGCTTTTGTGACAACATGCTTTGTGCATCACCTGTAGAAGCATCTTTGCCTCCATTACCTAAACTTTGTCCACCTGCTAATTCTGGGTACACTTTTGTCCAATCCAATTCATCATCTACAGGTTCAAAAGCAGATATTGCAAATACCAATGCCTCTACTATTAATCCTATCGTAAGAATCATACCTCCTGTTATAGGTCCGAATGAAAGGTGCTGTATTTTACATAAAGCTCCAAGGATTACTACGGACGCTCCCAGACCGTAAACCATGTTCATTAATTTTTTGCTTGATTTTGATTGTGCCATAATTTTTAATTTTTAAGGGAATTTTATTATAAAGTTGAATTAATTTTTCTTTGTTCCTAAATAATCTTGAACAGTTCTGAAACCGATATAACTTCTTGCCGTATCTGCATACTCCCAATCTCTAGAACCTACTTCTAAGAAATATGCTACATCTTTCCATGAACCTCCTCGAATAATTTTTCTTTGATTCTCTCTATTCTCTACGTTAGGATTCATTGTTGACCCCATGTAGTAAGACATTTGATTATATGCTGTATTTGTCCATTCAGCTACATTACCAGCCATATTATACAATCCATATTCATTTGGATTGAAAGACACGGCTTCCATTGTATATAAAGCTCCATCTGCGGCATAATCTCCACGAACAGGTTTAAAGTTTGCTAAGAAACAACCTCTATCACTAGTTGTGTTAGGCCCTCCCCAAGGATATTTTGCATAATTCAAACCTCCACGAGCAGCATATTCCCACTCGGCCTCCGTTGGTAACCTAAATGATGGTACCAACCCTAGATTCTTTTTAGATCTCTGATACGTATTTTTTATTTGCGTTCTCCAATGACAAAAAGCTCTTGCTTGGTACCAATTGATTCCTACAACAGGGTATTCCTCATATGCTTTGTGAGCAAAATATTCTTGATGCATTGGATCATTATAAGAATAGTTAAAATCTTTAATCCATACAGTAGTATCTGGATAAATATTTAAAACTTCATCTCTCATAAAATCTTTTCTACTTTTTCCTGTTCTCGCAGCTTGTTCATTATCAAACCAAAAGTATCTGTAATTTAATAGTTTTGTATTAAAAGTTCTTATGCCGTTTAAAGCCTCATCCTTCTTGATATACAAAGAATCCATAACTTCTACATAATCAACATCAGGATACTCGTCTTTTTCCCAAATTAATTTCTCCTCCCAATTTAAAGGTTTCAAAGAGTCTATTCCTTCTCCTAACTCATAATAATTTTCTCTCATATATTTTTGATATGGAGACTCATTAATCGTATCAGCAGAAGCAAATGCATATCGTTGAATTCCTTGTGCTTTCTTTCCTACATTAGCTGGATCATTATCTCCCGCAGCAAATTCTGCTTGGTATGCCAACTTCGTTCTTGTAACAGAATCTCGTACCCAAACAACGAACTTCTTATATTCACTATTTGTGATTTCAGATTCATCCATATAAAATGGCTGTACTGTCACTGTTTTTGTTGGGGCATTCATTGCTCCTAAAGGATCTTCATCTTGCTTACCCATGGTAAATGACCCTCCTGGGATTAATGCCATACCATATGGTTTTTCTGCAAACCATTTTCTTTTGGACTTCACTCCAACTAACTCTCCTCTATCGTTACTTGAACCACATCCGTAAACGATGGAAACCAATAATGCAAATACTACTATTTTCTTCATACTATATTCTTTCTTATAAAAGAGGCGTAAACCTATTATTTTTTTTGCTAAAAAACAATTCTTTACTAATCATTAAACTTAATTTTATCAAGATAATTGCTTTTACGTAAGCTTTTGCAGTGCTTTATACCATCTTTCAGGAATTTTATGATTTAAGGCTAATTCATAATCCTGATAGTCACATGGTATTAACGCATGTCTTTTATGTTTATTATTCGTTATTAAATTTATTTCCATCCACCAACGACCACTTTTATCGCTTTTATAGAAGTTTAGTGGATCATCATTATCCAACATTACCGTAAATTTTTGGTAACTTTCTTTTGTTGCATAAGGATAGTCTTTAGCTCTAGAATTCACCCCTTCAACAAAAAACCAGATCATTTGGGCTATTAAACTAGCTGTCTGATTATTTCTATCCAAACTAGCATTATACTCGTAAATACCGAAAGAGGTCACTTTATCACTAATACCTGCGTAACGAGCTATTGCACAAATTTCCTCTCCATAAAATCCGTTTGGGGAAGCATTATTATTTGCAGGAGCTTCACTTTGCCTTATACTACTGATATCAATACTTACGATATCAGCATCTCTCATAATTGGCTCTACTAAGGTTACTTTTTTCACCATCCCTAAACGGTAGGTATCAAAAAATAAATTATTTAATAATTTTATTTCCTCTTGAGGATTCAAGTATGTTTGATAGCCTATATTGCTATAATTAAACAAATTATTCGGAGCTTCCATAATCACCTTGCTTAAAAATGATTTTGAAGATAATGCTCCTTCTAAATCACCTAAATCAAACTGACTATCTACTCCTACTAGATTTACCGTTTGCTCTAATGTATCATAAGCTCTATAGTTTGCGTAAGTGATATCTTGGCCTCCTCCTATAATAATTGGAATTATATTTTTTTTAAGAAGAGATAACACTATTTCTGATACCGCAAAATAGGTATCTTTGATTGTGTTTCCCTTTTGAATATTTCCTATATCTGCTATTTGAAGGTTCCAATCTCCTAGATATAACTCGTATAATTTTTCTCGAATTTTATTCAAATTTTCACCACAACCTACGTTATTTATTACTCCTCTACCTTCTTCAACTCCTAGTATCGCCACCTGAACAACTTCCAAATCAGGGAAGCCATTTTCTTTAGTATGGATAAAAATATTTCTCCCTAAGGCAGCAGAAGATTGTGACACGTTATTCACTGTCACTGAATCTTTTACAGGGATTAAAAAGTCAAAATTCATTTATCTAGGGGAATAAATTGATTGCTGCAATATACTAACTATTTTTTTTTCTTTGCTTTTTTCTTAGTAGTTTTTTTCTTGGGCGTTTTGGCTTCTATCAATTTTTCTGCCTCTTCTTGGGTCATCTTCTCTATCTCAGTTGTTTTAGGTAACTCTACCTTTATTTTCCCTTTTATCACATTGAAACGTCCCCAACGGGCCTTCTCTACACGAATACCTACTTCCTCAAAATTATGGATCAATTTCTCGCGTTCTTTTCGCTTCTTATCTTCTATTAATTCCTCCAAATCTGATTTAGATAAGTTCTCAAAATCATATTTTTTATTTACATTAATAAAAATAGAATTCCATTTTATGTAAGGACCAAAACGACCTACTCCTTTTTGGATAGGCATTCCTTCATACACACCTATTGGTGCATCTGCTTTACGTTTTGCTTCTATTAGTTCAATAGCTCTATCCATATCTACAGACATCGGATTTTCTCCTTTGTCTAAAGAAACATACTTCCCATCAAACTTAATATAGGGTCCAAAACGACCATTTGCTACTACTACCTCCAAATTATCATACGTTCCTAAAGTTTTTGGTAACTGAAACAAATCCATTGCTTCCTCATAAGTAATAGAGTTCATTGTTTGATCTCCTTGTAAGCTTGCAAACTTTGGTTTTTCTTCATCTGTAGCTTCTCCTATTTGTACCATCGCTCCAAAACGGCCTAAACGCACATATACGTTTTTCCCACTATCGGGATCTACTCCTAAAAGTCGCTCTCCTTTAGCTCTCTCAGCATTAGCTGCTACGTCTTCTACTGTAGGATGAAAATCTTGATAAAACTCTTTAATCATTCTTATCCAATCTTCCTTACCTTCTGCTATATTATCAAAATCAGATTCAACTTTTGCTGTAAATCCAAAATCTAGGATATTAGAAAAGTTAGCTACTAAAAAATCATTTACGATATTTCCTATATCTGTTGGAACTAATTTTCCTTTATCTGAGCCTACTTTTTCAACTAGCTTTTTTTCGTCAACCTTATTTTCTTTTAAAATTAATTGTGCATAAGGTCTTTCTTTTCCTTCTACCGTGCCTTTTTCAACGTATTGTCTTCTTTGTATTGTTGAAATGGTTGGCGCATAGGTAGATGGACGACCGATCCCTAATTCTTCCAGTTGCTTTACCAAAGAAGCCTCTGTAAAACGACCTTTAGACCTAGTGTAACGCTCCGTAGCTGTTATATACTCATTTTTCAACAATTCATCTACCTTCATCATTGGTAGCATGCCCGCAGTTTCCTCTTCTTCATTATCAGTTCCTTCTAAATATACTTTTAAAAACCCTTCAAAAGTAATCACCTCTCCATTAGCTGTAAATTGCTTTTTATTTTTATCATTATCAATTTTAACAACTGTTCTTTCTAATTGCGCTTCACTCATTTGTGATGCAATAGTACGTTTCCAAATTAAACTATAAAGTCTGGCTTGATCGTACTCTCCTGAAATTTCATGGCTCTCCATATTTGTTGGACGGATTGCCTCATGAGCTTCTTGCGCTCCCTTTGATTTTGTTGAAAAATTACGTGGTTTACTATATGCTTCTCCGTATGAATTAATAATTTCCGTTTGCGCTGCATTCTTTGCATCATCAGATAAGTTTACACTATCTGTTCTCATATATGTGATAAGCCCTGCTTCATACAAACGCTGAGCAACCATCATTGTTTTGGCTACGGGAAATCCTAATTTTCTTGAAGCTTCTTGCTGTAATGTTGATGTTGTAAAAGGTGGAGCTGGTGATTTTTTAGCGGGCTTTTTTTGTAGGTCTGCTACTGTAAATTGAGCTTCTATACAAGAATCCAAAAAAGCAGCAGCTGCTGCTTTCGTTGGAAAATTCTTTCCTAACTTAGCCTTGAATTTTTTACCATTTGCACTTACAAATTCTGCATCAACCCTGTAAGATGCTACCGGAACAAAACACTCTATTTCTCGTTCACGCTCTACAATCAAACGAACTGCTACTGATTGGACTCTACCAGCTGACAAACCTCCTTTTACTTTTCGCCACAGTACTGGTGACAACTCGTAACCTACTAACCTATCTAAAACCCTACGCGCTTGTTGAGCATTTACTAAATTATAATTAATATCTCTAGGATTATCAACTGCTTTCAATATTGCTTTCTTAGTAATTTCATGAAAAACAATACGTTTTGTAGTATCTTCTTTTAGTTTTAATTGCTCTGCTAAATGCCAAGCAATTGCCTCTCCTTCTCGATCTTCATCACTTGCCAACCAAACAGTTTCTGCTTTCTTTGCTAAATCTTTTAGTTTTTTTACAACTGCTTTCTTATCAGTAGAAACAATATACTTGGGCAAAAAATCTCCTTCTACATCTACGCCTAATTCCTTCGAGGGTAAATCTGCAATGTGTCCAAAACTCGATTCAACTTGAAAATCTTTTCCTAAAAATTTTTCAATTGTCTTTGCTTTTGCAGGTGACTCTACGATTACTAAGTTTTTTGCCATAATGTTTCTTTGTCTTTACAATACCTACTTTTTTTAATGGGGTATTTGATTTTGCAAAAGTAGCCACTTTTTTTTTATAAAAAATTTTTAAAGGATTTTTTACCATAATTTTATATATCATTTACTATTAAATTTCTGACAATATGTCATAGGTTTTGTTTTTTGGTTGTATCTTTGCGTTTTAGTTTTAGGATGATTTAAGGATTTTATGGAACACGTAGAAAAGGTAATAGACGAAAAAATTCAAGGGAAAGCCCTTGTTACAACAAATAAAAAAGAAAACAACAAGAAGCTTTTTATTGAGAGTTATGGCTGTCAAATGAATATGAATGATAGTGAAATTGTTGCTTCTATCTTGGCTGACCAAGGTTTTAACACAACGCAATCTTTAGAAGAGGCCGATTTGGTATTGGTAAACACTTGTTCTATTAGAGAAAAAGCAGAAACAACTATTCGCAAACGTTTACAGAAATATAACGCTGTTAAAAAAACAAACCCCTTAATGAAAGTAGGAGTTTTAGGCTGTATGGCTGAACGTTTAAAAGAAAAGTTTTTAGAAGAAGAAAAAATTGTCGATCTAGTTGTTGGCCCTGATGCTTATAGAGACTTACCAAATTTACTCGCGGAAATTGATGCTGGTAAAGATGCTATCAATGTTATTTTATCAAAGGAAGAAACTTATGGAGATGTTGCTCCTGTTCGTTTGAATTCAAATGGAGTTTCTGCTTTTGTTTCTATTACTCGTGGTTGCGATAATATGTGTACATTTTGTGTCGTTCCATTCACTAGAGGCCGAGAGCGAAGTCGAGATCCTCAAAGTATCACTAAGGAAATTCGTACTATGCAAGAAAAGAATTTTAAAGAAATTACGCTATTAGGTCAAAACGTTGACAGTTATCTGTGGTATGGAGGTGGCTTAAAAAAAGACTTTAAAAAAGCTTCTGAAATGGCACAAGCTACAGCAGTTGACTTTGCACAACTACTAGATATTGTAGCTACTGAGTTTCCTAAAATGCGTTTCCGCTTTGCCACTTCAAACCCGCAAGACATGAGCTTAGATGTGATTCATACCATGGCAAAGCACAAAAATATCTGCAAATACATCCACCTACCTGTTCAAAGTGGTAGTAATAATATGCTTAAAGCAATGAATCGTCAGCATACCAGAGAGGAATATATTCAGTTAGTGGATACTATCTACAAAATCATTCCCGAAATGGCTTTATCTCAAGATATGATTGCCGGTTTTTGTGGAGAAACGGAACAAGATCATCAAGACACACTAGATTTAATGAGACATGTTAAATATGATTTCGGATTCATGTTTGCTTATTCAGAAAGACCTGGAACTTTAGCTGCTAAAAAGATGCCAGATGATGTTCCTAATGCTGTTAAAAAAAGACGATTACAAGAAATTATCGATTTACAACAAGAACACAGCCTATACAGAACCAATCAACATTTAGGAAAAACCGAAGAAGTTTTAATTGAAGGAGAGTCAAAAAAATCTACAACCCATTGGAAAGGGAGAAATACTCAAAACACGGTAATTGTTTTCCCTAAAGAACATTATAAAGTAGGCGATTTTGTAAATGTAAAAATTGAAGATTGTACCTCTGCTACATTAATAGGTACTGCCGTTGGGTACTCTGACAATAATTAAACTTAAAAGAAAAAACCCTATATAAAATTCTACAAGAAATGGAAAACTTAACAACCATTAAACAACGCTTTGGTATCATTGGTAATGACCCTCAACTTCATCGGGCTATGGAAAAAGCCGTGAGAGTTGCTCCTACTGATATTTCCGTATTGGTTACTGGTGAAAGTGGTGTGGGAAAAGAAAGTATTCCAAAAATAATTCATCAATTGTCTCATAGAAAACACGCTAAATACATTGCTGTAAACTGTGGAGCCATTCCTGAAGGAACTATCGATAGTGAATTATTTGGCCATGAAAAAGGTGCTTTTACAGGAGCCACAAATACAAGAAAAGGGTATTTCGAAGTTGCTGATGGTGGTACTATCTTTTTAGATGAAGTTGGAGAGTTGCCTTTAACAACTCAGGTTCGTTTATTGCGTGTTTTGGAGAATGGAGAATTTATAAAAGTAGGATCTTCTCAAGTACAAAAAACAAATGTTCGTATCATTGCTGCCACCAATGTACAAATGCAAAGCGCTATTGCTAAAGAGAAATTTAGAGAAGATTTATATTACCGTTTAAGTACTGTAGAAATTCACTTGCCTCCTTTGAGAGAAAGAGGTCAAGATATTCATTTATTATTTAGGAAGTTTGCTTCTGATTTTGCTCAGAAATACAGAATGCCTACCATTCGTTTAGATGAAAATGCTACTAAGGCACTATTGAACTATCATTTTCCAGGGAATATTCGTCAACTAAAAAATATTGTTGAAGAAATTTCCGTTGTTGAAGAAAACAGAAATGTTTCCTTAGAAAAAATCATTCAATACCTCCCCGATAATAAAGGTAATTTACCTGCTATTGTTGGCAGTAAAAATAACTCAAATGATTTTGCTACAGAAAGAGATATCATGTACAAAATTTTATTTGACATGCGTAATGATCTTAACGATTTAAAAAAGTTAACCTTAGATTTAATGCAAAATGGGAACACTGAAAAAGTTCAAGCAGAAAATCATCAATTAATTGAAAAAATCTACCAAGATCAACACAGAAAAGCAAGTCCAAATCCTGTTGAAGTAGTTCAAATTCCGCAAAAATCTCTTGAAAACAACTACGAATTTGCAGAAACTATAGAAGAAGATGAAAATCTTTCTTTGCAAGAAAAAGAAATTGAAATGATTCGAAAATCTCTAGAAAAAAACAACAATAAACGCAAACTTGCTGCCAAAGAATTGGGTATTTCAGAAAGAACTTTATACCGAAAAATAAAACAATACGATCTATAATCTATTTATTTTTTGTTTAAAACTAATATTAAAATATCATGAAAACATACATCTATATATTTTTTGCTTCTATAATTTTAGGATTATCAATCATCAGTTGTGGAGCATATTCTTTTACTGGAGGAAATACGGGAGATGCCAAAACAATTCAAATAGATTTTTTTCCTAATCAAGCTTCTTTAGTTGAACCTTCACTGAGTCAAAAATTCACATTAGACCTACAAGATTTATTCACCAGACAAACAAATCTTACGCTTACTTCTTCTGGAGGCGACCTACATTTTGAAGGGGAAATTACAGATTACAGAATCACTCCTATGAGTGCCACCGCACAGCAAACAGCTGCTCAAAACAGACTCACGATAACAGTTAATGTTCGATTTACCAATCGTTTAAATGAAAAAGATGATTTTGAAAAGCAATTTTCTTTTTATGACGATTTTGGGGCTAACCAGCAACTTTCTGGAAGTGCTCTAGAGGGGATTTTATCTACAATTTTAGAACGTATTACACAAGATATTTTTAATGCATCCGTAGCTAAATGGTAGTTAGCAATTTCATAGAACTATTGAAAAAACCCACGAAGGTTGGGCAACAAAATGCTTTGGAACTAAAAAAAGTTATTGAAAAATATCCTTATTTCCAATCTGCTCGTTCTTTACACTTAAAAAGCTTAAAAAAGCAAGAGAGCTATAAATACAACAAAGAATTAAAAGTTACAGCTGCTTATACTACTGATAGAACTATTTTATTCCATTTTATCTGTTCTGAAGAACACTATCCAAAAAACAATTCTTATTCAAGAGAGAATTTTTCAGCTAATAAACCTAAAGAAATTCAAAAGGCTGAAGAAGAGTTGTCTATTGGAAAACCATTGTCTTTTTCTCATAACGAAGCACATTCTTTTGGGCAATGGTTGCAACTGGCCTCCCAAAAACCGATTATAAGAATAAAAGAAAACAAAGAAAAAAATCACAAGGATCTTATTATTGATGAATTTATCAAAAATAACCCTAAGATTTCACGAGTAAATAAAAATGCTCCGGTAGAACCCAAAACTACTGAAAGTACTAAGAGTACACTTCCCATGACAGAAACTTTGGCAAGAGTATATCTAGAACAAAAAAAATACAACAATGCTATAAAAGCTTATAAAATATTAAGTTTGAAATATCCAGAAAAAAGTGGTTTCTTTGCAGACCAAATTAAAAGAATACAAATTTTACAAAAAAATAAATAATGACAGCTTATACTTTAGTTTTAATATTAATATTAATTGTGGCTTTTGCCTTAATTTTAATTGTTATGGTTCAAAATCCTAAAGGGGGTGGTTTATCTTCATCTTTTGGAGGTGGAGCTCAAAGCTTAGGTGGTGTTCAAAATACCAATAATTTTCTTGATAAAGCTACTTGGACATTAGCTATTGCAATGTTTGTTTTAATTTTATTAGCAAATTTTGCTATCCCTAGAGGTAATTCAAGTGAAGTTCCTTCATTAGAAAATACTTTAGAGAATGTTGAAAAAACAACACCTGTAGAAGCACCTGCAGCTACTACTAAGGATTCTGTCAATTAAGATATTTTCAAAATAAAAAAAATGCCAACGTGTCATTCACGTTGGCATTTTTTTTTATTTTTCTTTAAATTCATACTACTACCTAGATAAATTGTCAGTCTTGATTACAATGGCATAATTTCTGACATTTCCAAGGTCATAAATAACTTAATTAAACAATAAAATGGGATTAAACTTAAAACCTTTAGCAGACAGAGTTCTTGTAGAACCAGCTGCCGCTGAAACCACTACAGCTTCAGGAATCATAATTCCTGACAATGCAAAAGAAAAGCCACAAAAAGGCACTATCGTTGCAGTAGGTACAGGAACTAAAGATGAGCCTTTAACTGTAAAAGTGGGTGATACTGTTTTATATGGAAAGTACGCTGGAACAGAATTAAAATTAGAAGGGAAAGATTATTTAATAATGAGAGAAAGCGACATCTTCGCTATTCTTTAATCTTCCATAACTTACTAAAGAAATTTATTAAAATTAAGCCGAAAAGGCAAACAACTTAAAAGAAAATGGCAAAAGATATAAAATTTGATGTAGATGCACGTGACGGTTTAAAACGCGGAGTAGATGCATTAGCAAACGCGGTAAAAGTAACCTTAGGTCCAAAAGGTAGAAATGTAATTATCTCCAAATCTTTTGGAGCTCCTCATGTTACTAAAGACGGAGTTACTGTTGCAAAAGAAATAGAGTTAGAAGACACCCTTGAAAACATGGGGGCTCAAATGGTAAAAGAAGTGGCCTCTAAAACCAATGATTTGGCTGGTGATGGAACTACTACTGCTACTGTATTGGCACAAGCTATCGTTAAAGAAGGATTAAAAAATGTAGCTGCTGGCGCAAATCCAATGGATTTAAAAAGAGGTATTGACAAGGCCGTAACTTCTATAGTAAATGATTTAGAAAAACAGTCTGAAGAAGTGGGTAGCTCTTCTGAAAAAATTCAGCAAGTAGCCTCTATTTCTGCAAATAACGACAGTGTTATTGGTGACTTAATCGCTACTGCTTTCAATAAGGTAGGAAAAGAAGGTGTTATTACTGTTGAGGAGGCCAAAGGTACAGAAACATATGTTGATGTTGTTGAAGGAATGCAGTTTGATAGAGGTTATTTATCTCCTTACTTTGTGACTGACGCTGATAAAATGATTGCTGACTTAGAAAACCCATATATTTTATTATTCGATAAGAAAATTTCTAACCTACAAGAAATTCTTCCTATATTAGAACCTGTTGCCCAATCTGGTCGTCCTTTAGTGATTATTGCTGAAGATGTAGATGGGCAAGCATTGGCTACTTTAGTGGTTAATAAATTAAGAGGAGGCTTAAAGATTGCCGCTGTAAAGGCTCCTGGTTTCGGTGATAGAAGAAAAGCCATGCTAGAGGATATCGCTATCTTAACTGGAGGTACTGTAATTTCTGAAGAAAGAGGTTTTTCTCTAGAAAACGCTACTTTAGATTTATTGGGTACCGCTGAAACAGTAACTATAGATAAAGACAATACGACTGTTGTTAATGGTGCTGGAGATGCTACTCAAATTAAAGCTAGAGTAAACCAAATAAAAGCACAGATAGAAACTACTACTTCTGATTACGATAAAGAAAAACTACAAGAACGCCTAGCTAAATTAGCTGGAGGTGTTGCTGTTTTATATGTAGGAGCGGCCTCTGAGGTTGAAATGAAAGAAAAGAAAGATCGTGTAGATGATGCTTTACATGCAACTCGTGCAGCTGTTGAAGAAGGTATTGTTGCCGGGGGTGGTGTTGCTTTAGTTCGCTCTAAAAAAACATTAGAAACTCTTGCTACTGAAAACTTAGATGAAACAACAGGTATTCAAATTGTAAATAAAGCTATTGAAGCCCCTTTAAGAACTATTGTTGAGAATGCAGGTGGAGAAGGTTCTGTAGTGATCAATAAGGTATTAGAAGGCGAAAAAGACTTTGGTTATGATGCTAAGTCTGAAGCATATGTAAATATGCTTAAAGCAGGAATTATTGATCCTAAAAAAGTGACTCGTGTAGCCTTGGAAAATGCTGCTTCTGTTGCTGGAATGATCTTAACTACTGAATGTGCCTTAGTTGATATCAAAGAAGAAACTCCTGCTGGTGGAATGCCTCCAATGGGTGGTGGAATGCCAGGAATGATGTAATCTTAAATTCATTTACATACCAAAAATAAAACCTCGAAGTGAATTCTTCGAGGTTTTATTTTTACCTTAATTTCTTACTAGTAATCGAAAGTTTTTCTTTTTCCTAAATTAAATTTTCCTTTCTACAACGTAGTCTATCATTTGCTGTAAAGACTTTTTATATGTTGATTCTGGATAATTTTCTAATATAGCCAATGCTTTGTTTTTATAGTCGTGCATTTTTTGAACTGTGTACTCCAATCCTCCATTCTTTTTTACAAATGCAATTACTTCTTTCACTCTTCTTTTATCTTTATTATGCTTTTTAACACTATTGATTAACCATGCTTTTTCTTTAGCTAAACAGGTATTTAATGTATAAATTAGAGGAAGCGTCATTTTTTGCTCTTTAATGTCAATCCCTGTCGGTTTTCCTATCTTATCTTCAGTATAATCAAACAAATCATCCTTAATTTGAAATGCAATTCCTATGTATTCCCCAAATTTTCTCATTTGCTGTACCGTTTCGTTACTCGCTCCTACAGAGGCCGCCCCAATCCCGCAGCACGCCGCTATCAAAGTTGCTGTTTTTTGGCGAATAATTTCAAAATACACTTCTTCTGTAATGTCTAATTTTCTAGCCTTTTCAATTTGCAACAACTCTCCTTCGCTCATTTCTCTCACAGCTATTGAAATAAGCTTTAATATATCAAAATCCTCATTATCTATAGATAGCAACAATCCTTTTGATAATAAAAAATCACCTACCAAAACCGCTATTTTATTTTTCCATAGCGCATTAATCGAAAAAAAGCCTCTTCTTCTATTACTATCATCTACAACATCATCATGTACTAAAGTAGCGGTATGAATTAGCTCTACTACAGAAGCTCCTCTATAGGTTCTTTCATCAAATCCTCCATCTGAAACCATCTTTGCTACCAAAAACACAAACATAGGCCTCATTTGCTTTCCTTTTCTTCTTATAATATAATAAGTTACTCTGTTTAGTAATGGAATTTTAGAAAGCATTGCCTCCTTGAATTTTGTTTCAAAGAGTTCCATTTCATTTTGGATCGGTAATTTTATTTGCTCTACTGGCTTCATTGGCTGACAAAAGTACAAAATTCTGCGAAGCCTTACGTAAAACATAATGCTATCTTGTATTGTTTCTGGTAAATGTTACATAAGATTTTTTTTAATTCTCTTTCTTCTAATAATTCTGTATCTTTGCCCTGTTTAGTAAAAACAGCTATGTATAAAATATCCAAAATCCTATTGCTATTCTCTTTAGTTTTTTGCTTCAGTTGCTTTGAAGCTATAGAGGAAATCAGCTTATCAAAAGATGGTAGCGGAAAAATTGCTATCACCCTCAACTTAAGTCAAAGTCGTACAAAATTAGCTTCTATTATGTTACTTGATAGTATTCATAATTACAAAGTACCTTCCCAAAAAGAGATAGAACGGGAGCTAAATAATATTAAAAACAAAATTTCCAAAATTAAGGGGACTTCTGAACTCAAAGTATCTAGTAATTTTAAAGATTATATTTTTAGCATTACTTGTAATTTTACTTCTGTTGAAGTATTAAATGAAGTAATTGCGTCCTTTAGCAATCAAAAAAATGGCTCTAAAATAAAAAAGCACAAACACTTCTCTTTCAATACAAAAAAAGGATTATTCAAAAGAAGCTATCATTACAATGTTAAAGAGTTTTTTGCTAAGGTTAAGAAAAAGGATAAAGCTATTTTTAATAATGCCTCACTTACAACCATATATCGCTTTAGCCGTCCAATAACCCATTTTTCTAATACCAAAGCTAAACGGTCTCCTAACAAAAAAGCGATACTGCTCATGGTAAAAGGAAATGAGCTCGTTAATGGAAAAGAAAGTATCAAAAACCAAATTTTTTTAAACTAAATAATACACCTACGCAATGAAAAAAACACTACTATTCTTATGTCTAATGTATGCCTCACTTTCGTTTAGCCAACGATTGGATCGTAAAATAGCCCAAAGCTCTGACCTTGTTGTTAGTATTAATGGCAATAATATTTTAGATTTATTAGATATTCATTTATTCGACAACTCAAGCTTCGGAAAAAAAGTACTGAAATCTGTTAACCGAAAAAGAAAAGAAAAGGTAAACTCTGTGGCTGATATTGGCTTTAGTTTAAAGAATAAATCTTATTATGCTTTTAAGCAAACTGATAGTATTAACTACCACACATTTGTAATGAACTTGAATAGTGCTAATGATTTTGAAAAGGTCATTGGCGAGTCTAAACAAAAAAAAATTATTAAAGAAAATGGAATAAACATACTACAAAACACGAAGGATATTACTATATGGAATGACCACACTTTATTATTAGTCATTGCCGATAGATCCTATTCTTATTTCAGGAAAAATAAAGAGCGCCTTATTAAAAGTCATGTTTGGGAAAGTAAATCTTTCTACAAATTAAAAAAACACCTCGCTAAAAAATGGACTAAAGAATATGCTCTAAACAGCTTTAATGAGAAAAATAAATCTATCAGAAATAATTCAAGTTATTTAAAATCAATTAATAAAAAAGCGATTGCCTCTTTATGGATCCGTAGTTATAGTGACTTGGTTAATTCTGCTCTTAAAAAAAATATGGGATTTCTCCTTAAAAAACTTGCCAATGATAAAGACACTCTTAAAAACAAATATACCGTAGAGAGTATGGTTGCGCATCTTTTTGTAAACAAAAACGATATTACGTTTAGTACTGAAATCTTCTTTAACAATGCGCTTGCTAAAAGCTTACGAAAAATATACAACTCTAAATTAAATAAAAGTTTTTTAAATTATATTGATACTAACAAAGCGCTCTCTTATCTTAGCTTTTCTATAAACACTTCTAATCTTTTAAAAGAATACCCTAATATAATTGTCAATACTTATGGCAGCTTATTTCCTAAAATTAAAGAAGAAGCTACTGTCGCCTCTGATTTAATTAACCTATTTTTAGATGAGGAAGCTATTGGAAAACTTGTTACTGGAGATGCCGTTTTGATTTTAAATGACTTAAAAGAAGAGGAAGTTAATTATACTACTTATGATTATGATAAGGATTTTAAGAAAACGGAAAATGTTAAGACTAAAAAAGAGCTAAGGCCTTCTTTCTTATTTATGCTAGGAACTGAGAATAAAGACCTAATTACTAAACTAAGCCTTTTAAGTGCTAAACACAATACCACTACTACTTATGATAAGTATTTTAAAGTATCTTCTTTAAAAGAAAAATTACCTATCGACTTATTTTTTACTACAAAAGACGGTATCTTTTTTGTAACAAATTCTGAAAAACAGATAAAAGATATTGCTAATGATACTTTTGTTAGTAATGTAAAAAAACATCAATCTTTATTACGCAAAAATTCTTCTGTTGCTTATATAGACATCAACGGTATTTTAGCCAAGCTTCCTAGCAATAGTAATAGCTATGAGGTTAAGCTAGCTACAAAGGTAATGACTACATTTAAGGAGGTTTATATTACTACTGGAAGTGTAAAAGGGAAACGTATGAAATCAGAATTAAAAATCAATTTAAAAGAAAGCTCAAAAAATCCTTTAGAAGTATTACTTGATTTATTTGAAGATATAAAATAACGCTTCTCATATTTTAGAACTTCCGATAAATCAATTGGAATTATTTTTAGTTTTTGACTCAAAAACAATATGTAAAATTTTATGATGTAATGCTAACTATCATTTGAAATTACCATTAAAATAGCATGCGTTTTTTCTTTATCATAGAATATAAAAAAGAAAAAAGCTATTTCGGTAATTTCAATTGGTAAGTGGCATGAATGATAACATCTCCCTCTTTTATTATGAAAAAAAAGCTTGCTTATATCTTTGCTATTCTTAGCTTATTATTTATTACTGCATTTATTATTTATAACATTAGGTATAAACAAGCTTTTTCTCTAAAGAATAGAATTCCCAACTACAGCAATGCTGTTATAGGAGTTAACCTCAGAAATATCGAATCTTATTTCTTAATTGACTTTTTAAAGAATCCTCTTTCCTATACTACTAAAAAAAGCAAAGAAAATTTATACAAAGAGCTTATAGCACAACTAAAAATCCCTAGTAGTATTCTATTTCATTCAACAAACCAACAATGGAATACCACTTGGTATTCTGAAAAAATTACTATTAAAAATCCTCAAGAGTTACAAAAAACTTTACAACGTATTCAATTTAATAAGCTTATAAAAAACGAAATTACCTTTTATACTAAAAACCAATGGTGTATTGGTATTCATGAAAATCAAGCTATAATAGCTGCAAGTACAGAAGATTTTAAAGCTATTTTTACTACAATTACCAATTTCTTAACATCAGTAAATTTCTTGACAGAAGAAAATACTCTTTTCAAAGAACTGCTAAAAATAGGAACAAATGATTTCTTTTTTGCAAATGATTCTAAAAGCTACGCTTTTGGTAATTTTAATAAAGGTAATTTCAATATTCACGGAGTTCTCCATGATAACATACTTCAAAAAAGCACTCGTAATTTATTAAAACCCTCTGGTAATAGTGCCGCTTTTGGTTATGCTTGCTTCAATAAACAACATTCTTTACTACAAAAAATAAAACTTCAAAAGGGCATACGTCTTAAGGGAATGAGCATAGATAGTATTTTTAACAAATGGGATGGTGTCCTTTCTTTTAACATAATCAACATTGCCCAAAAAACAGATTCTATCATCAATTATGAGTACGACGCCGATTTTAACAAGAAAAAAATAGTTCAACTAAAACAGCGCTTCGTTCCTAATTTTCACACCTCGTTAGGGCAAAATGACAACGAACTGTATCTTTATTTACAAAGAAACAACTATATCAGTCATCAAAATACATTAAAATTTGCTTATTCATTGCCTATCAATATTGTGGATACTCCTAATAAGATAACCTTTGGAACAGATATGGCTATACAACACATGAATACACTTTCTTCAAACCTCATTGCTGAATTATATATTGACTTTAAAAAATCAAGGATATTAATGAATTCCCCCTTAAAGTCCATTGATTTTAAATTACAAAATGATTCCTATTTTACAGCTAGCTTGTATAGCAATACCGACAGAAATATGCTCTGCCAGCTTCTTACTTATTAAGATTTATTTGCTAATTGCCCACATGCAGCATCTATATCCTTTCCTCTAGAGCGTCTCACATTGACTACAATGTCGTGCATTTCTAAATTAGATATATAATTATTTATAGCTGCTGAACTAGCTTGTTGAAAAGCTCCATCGTCAATAGGATTATACTCTATTAAATTTACTTTACACGGTATGTATTTACAAAACTTAATTAGCGCTTCAATATCTTCTTTTCGATCATTAATACCATCCCAAACAACGTATTCATAGGTAACCATACGTTTTGTTTTTTCATACCAATATATCAGTGCTTCTTTTAAGCTTTCTAAATTCATCTTACTATTAAATGGCATGATAGCGGTTCTTACTTCATCAATTGCTGAATGTAAAGAAACTGCTAAATTGAATTTTACTTCATCATCTGCCATCTTTTGAATCATTTTTGGCACACCTGATGTTGAAACAGTGATTCTTTTTGGAGACATCCCTAAACCTTCTGGAGATGTAATTTTTTCTATCGATGTAATTACATTCTTATAATTCATAAGAGGTTCTCCCATCCCCATAAATACAATATTGGTTAATTTTCTATTGTGATATAGCAAGCTCTCCTGATTGATAGCAGCCACTTGATCATAGATTTCATCAGGATTTAAATTACGCATCCTTTTTAAACGTGCTGTCGCACAAAATTTACAATCTAAACTACATCCTACCTGGCTAGAAACACAAGCCGTAGTTCTTGTTTCAGTAGGAATTAAAACCGACTCTACTACCAATCCATCATGCAAGCGTACTGCATTTTTTACAGTACCATCCTTGCTTCGTTGCATGGCATCAACTTTTATATGATTAATCACAAAATTCTCTTCTAACATTTCTCTTGTTTTTAAAGAAATATTAGTCATATCTTTAAAGGAATGCGCTGTTTTGCTCCATAGCCATTCATATACCTGGTTTCCACGAAAAGCTTTATCTCCATTCTCTACAAAAAAATCACGAAGTTGATCTTTTGTTAATGCGCGTATATCTTTCTTTTTTGTTTTCATCTGATGCAAAAATACACAAAACCTCACAAGTATCACCTTGTGAGGTTTTGAATTAAAATTTATCTTTCAATTATAAGATTAACATCGCATCTCCATACGAGTAAAATCTATACCCTTCCTTTACTGCTTCTTTATATGCTTCCATGATAAGATCATACCCTCCAAAAGCAGCTGTCATCATTAATAACGTTGATTTAGGAGTGTGAAAATTCGTTATCATACAGTTAGCAATACTAAAATCATATGGTGGAAAAATAAACTTATTAGTCCATCCTTCAAAATCATTTAATTCTTGATTTGCTGAAACCGATGATTCTACAGTTCTCATAACTGTAGTTCCTACTGCACATACTTTTTTTCGTTGCTGTTTTGCCAAATTAACTCTCCCTGCACTTTCTTTTGGTATAATAATTTGCTCAGAGTCCATTTTATGCTTTGATAAGTCTTCTACCTCTACTGGGTTAAAGGTACCTAATCCTACATGTAATGTCATTTCTGCAAAATCAACTCCTTTTATTTCTAAGCGTTTCATTAAGTGCTTAGAAAAATGAAGCCCTGCTGTTGGCGCAGCTACTGCTCCTTCATTTTTGGCAAAAATAGTTTGGTAACGTTCATCATCCTCAGGCTCTACTTCTCTATTGATGTATTTTGGCAATGGCGTTTCTCCTAGCTCCAATAATTTTTGTCTAAATTCTTCATAAGAACCATCAAATAAAAATCGTAATGTCCTACCTCTTGAAGTTGTATTATCAATTACTTCTGCTACTAGCGTTTCATCTTCTCCAAAAAACAATTTATTTCCTATTCTTATTTTACGTGCTGGATCTACTAACACATCCCATAAACGGTTTTCTGCATTCAATTCTCTTAACAAGAATACTTCAATACGCGCACCCGTTTTCTCTTTATTCCCATACATACGTGCTGGAAATACCTTGGTGTTGTTTAACATCATAACATCACCTTCGTCAAAATACTCGATTAAATCTTTAAACTGTTTGTGTTCAATTTTTTGAGTATCTCTATGTACTACCATTAAACGTGATTCGTCTCTATGCTCTGATGGGTATTCTGCCAACAATTCATTTGGCAATTCAAAATCAAAATGTGATAACTTCATAAATCTATTTTCTTGTAAGGGTGGCAAATATACAACTTGCTAATAGGGGTTGTCAAGTGTTTAACCGTTTATTTTAATTCTTTTATTTCAATTCCTATCTTTTTCATATCATTCCAAAAAGCTCTATATGATTTCGTTACCACTTCAGCATTCAAAATAGTGATCTTTTTTTTGAGCGCTAATGGAGCAAAAGCCATGGCCATTCTATGATCATTATAAGTAGCTATAGAAATATTTGCTTTCATTTCTCTATTTTTTTTCAAATGCAATGTTTCATTAGTTACCTGTATATCAGCTCCCAACTTAGTCAATTCTTCTTTCAATGCTTCCAACCTATCCGTTTCTTTTATTTTTAATGTATGCAAACCTGATAAATTACATGAGATTCCTAAACCAAAGCAAGTAACTGCTATTGTTTGTGCAATATCTGGAGCGTTTTTTAAGTTTTCATTCAATTCACTTACCTTAGGCGCTTCTTCTTTTTTTAGTCGAATACCATTATTTGTAAAAACTGTTGTAACCCCAAAATGCTTATAAATACGTTCCAAACAGCTATCTCCCTGCAAACTTTCTTTCTTGTAAGCTGTTAATGTTATTTCTGACCCCATTTCACTTAAAGCTATTAAAGAATAAAAATAAGAAGCAGAGCTCCAATCAGACTCTACTATAATTGTTTTTTTAGCAACTTCTTTTTTAGGATATACCTGTATCTTATTCCCTATAAATTGCGCCTCCACTCCTACTTCTTTTAGCAGACTTAAGCTCATATTAATATAAGGGATAGAAGTAATTTCTCCTAACAACTCTATTTGCAATCCATCTTTTAAACTAGCTGCAACTAGCAGAAGTGCAGAAATATACTGACTACTTACATTTCCTTGAATTTGAACTATACTTTTTTGTAATTCTTTTCCTTTTATTTTTATAGGAGGATACCCTACTTTAGCTTCGTATGAAATTGCTGCTCCTAAATCTTGTAAGGCATTCACCAAAATCTCAATAGGCCTATTTTGCATGCGTTCAGATCCTGTTAAGATTACCTCTTTATTTTTTTGCATTGCAAAAAAAGCAGTTAAAAATCGCATTGCTGTGCCCGCATGACCTATGTTTATGACAGGCTCCTCCGTTGACAATGCATATTCCAAATGCTTTGAATCATCAGAATCTGACAAATTTTCTATTTTAATACTAGGAAACAATTGTTGCAAGATTAACAACCTATTGGATTCACTTTTAGAGCCCGATATAGTAATATCAGCAACAAGCTTTTTATGATGAGTAGTTAACTGTAAATTCACCTTTATTTAGTGTTTTTAGCCGTTTGCCAAATACCATATAGCAAACTAAATATTATTTTATATCCCCAAAAGCTTTTCCATTTTCCATTTGAAAAATTAAGCTCATTTATTTCATGTAAATTGAATGAAAAAATAGCTTTCCAACTATTCATAAATAATGAAATTAATGTTACTATAATAAAAAACGGAATTGCAATTCTTGTTACATTCTTCCAAAAAAGAGGTTCTTTTATTTTTGTTAGAAATGCCATTTATTTTAATTTTTGATTGTTATGATGGCGATCATGATCTCTTTTTGTTTTTAAAGCCAGTTTTTTATCAAACGCTTCCTGTAAGTTTACTCCCGTTTGATTAGCCAAACACAATACTACAAACATCACATCTGCTAATTCTTCTCCTAAATCTTTATTTTTATCACTTTCCTTTTCACTCTGTTCTCCATAACGGCGAGCTATTATACGAGCTACCTCACCTACTTCTTCTGTAAGCTGTGCCATATTGGTAAGTTCATTAAAATAACGAACACCATGTGTTTGAATCCAATCGTTTACTTGTTTTTGTGCGTCTTGTATATGCATTTATGATACAGTTATTTATTTTAAGTTTTCAAAGATAGAGTTCTTACCTAAAAAGACCGCATCTTGCTGCCTTTTATCTCCTATTCTGTTATTTAATTGTGTTTTTCTTTATATTATACTTAATATTAAATCAGTTATCATCTTTTAAAAAAAACAACTGGTTAAATAGTATTCCTATCTTAGTAACACTTTCCGGTTTACTCATGATTTTATTCCCAACGTATTTCATTGAAATATTTAAACTAAATAGTGAAAATAGTTTTGTAATTGAAATGGGGGCTTACATTACTTTATTAGGACAGATTTTCTTTTTCATAAAACTTTTTTATGGGTATAAAAATAAGAGAGGTAAGAAGAATGGCTCTTTTAAATGTTAATGATTTAGTCATTTAAATCGTAATCTAGACAAACTGCTTGAATACTTTTTCCAGATTGTAATAAATCTACAACAGTCTGCTTAAATTAAAAAGCTTTTATTTTATTCGTAGCAATAAACAATCACAATTTATAACTCTTACCTTATCTTTCCGCAATTAGCTCTCCCCTTAATCGGTAAGAAAATTAATACTTACATTAAATATTATTTTTTTTATAGCAGTGATTTAAACTTTTTGTTTTGAAGCGAAAATTTAGATTTTTTTACCCTAATAGATTCTTTTTTTAGCAACATAGCCTTAACTACTTTTTGAGAAAGAGTTAAAACCACTTCATCACTAAAATCTTAAAATTTTAACGAAAGGCCAATTGATACATTGGTATGAGATCACTTTATAAAATTGTATTTTTGAACTCTAAAACAACACTTGTATGAAAGTATATGCATTGATTCTATTTTCTTTTTTAACATTTCATTTGAATGCTCAAGAAAAGCTGGCCGTTTCAGAAAGCCTTGCTTTCCAGCAAGAGATGAATCGAAAGTTTAAAGATCCATTAAAATCTCCTCTAACTAAAAAAGATTTAAAAAGGTTTAAAGCACTAGCGTTTTTTCCCATAGCCAAAAAATATCGAGTTATTGCAAAAATCACTAAAACTCCTAACGCAGGCATTTTTAAATTTCCTACGACAACTCGCAGAATTGTTTCTTATAAAAAATATGGCATTATCTCATTCTACCTTGATAACCAAGAGTTCAAACTAAACATTTATCAGAATGAATCTCCTAATCCGAAATATAAAAATCATTTATTTTTACCTTTTTTAGATAAAACAAATGGGACAACCTCATATTCAGGAGGAAGGTTTATAGACGTTTTGACTACCGATGAACAACAAGATGGCAGCATTATTATTAACTTTAACAAAGCGTACAATCCTTATTGCGCATATAACAATAGATATTCATGCCCTATTACCCCTAGTAACAATTATCTCAATACTGAAATCAAAGCAGGAGTAATGGCATATCAAAAACACTAATATGAAACTTTTTATTTTTTTAACAACTATTTCAATATTTATTTCTTGTAACTCTTCTGGAAAGAGGCCTGTGATGGGAAAAACCAGATATCAACAAGAATTAAACGCTGAGTTTAAAGATGCTTCCATATCTCCTCTAACTAAAAAAGATTTAAAGAATTTTAAAGGACTGGATTTTTTCCCCATAGATAGTGCTTATATTGTAAATGCCACACTTACAAAAACACCCGAAGCAATGCCCATTTCTTTTCCTACTACTACCAAAAGAGTAGCTATATACAAACCTTATGGTGTTGTTACATTTGAATTAAAAAAAACTTCATACACACTAACAGTTTATAAAGATCAATCAAATGTGCTAAACCCTGCTTATAAAAACCTCCTATTTCTTCCGTTTACAGATGCCACAAGCGGAAACACTTCCTATAGTGGAGGTAGGTATATGGATCTTTTTACTACGGATGAAAAAAATGATGGAACTATTGTATTAAACTTCAATAATACTTATAACCCGTATTGTGCATATAATAAAAAGTACTCATGTCCAATGCCTCCTCAAGAAAATCATTTGCCAATTGCTATAGAAGCGGGAATTAAAAACTTTAAGAAATAATTCTTTTTTCAAAATGACATAAAAAAGCCTCAAGATATCATCATGAGGCTTTTTTATACGAGCTACAATTCGAAAAATAACCGTCTAGCAGAAATCATATTATCTATTCAAACAACTTATAGATTCAATGAAATTGCTTCTTTCAAGTCCAATTCAATTGCTGCTTCAATCTTAGCTAAATATGCTTTTCTTAGTTTTAACTTTGTACTCGCATGCGCTTTTTTATTCAATGCAGAGAACATTCCTGCAATTTTTACAGCAGTTGGTAGTAAATGCTCTGCTGGCACTACCTTATCTAAAAACCCTGCTGATACTGCGTCTTTAGGACTATACATTTCTGAATTATTTACACTTCTCTCAAAAAACACAGGAGCTAAGCGCCCTTTTGCTATTTCAATTCCTGCATGGTGCATTGTCATGCCAATCATTACCTCATTCAATCCTATCTTAAAATCTCCATCAACCCCCAAACGATAATCACAAGACAATAGTAAAAAAGCACCTTTTGCTACAGCATGTCCTCCACAAGCTACAATAATAGGCATTGGAAAAGACAACATTTTATGTGACAACTGCGATCCTTTTGCTACCAACTCTTTTGCTGAATCAGCAGATGCCGTCATTACCTTCAAATCATACCCTCCAGAAAGTATTCCTGCTTGCCCTGTTAAAATAACCACTTTTTTTTCTTCAGCTGCTTTGTCTAAACAACTATTCAACCCTTCAATTACTTCATGCGAAATCGCATTTACTTTTCCGTTAGCAATTGTAATAATTGCATATCCTTCTTCACTTTTATAGTGTACTAATTCATTCATTATATTATTTTTCTATATTAATTTCACCAAAAAAATCCCTGTAAAAACAGCTAAAAATCCAATTATAAAACTCAGTATTGTATAAAAAGCAAAACTCATAAAATCTCCCGATTTCAAAAACACGTGATTTTCATAAGCAAAGGTAGAAAAAGTAGTAAATCCTCCACAAAAACCCGTAGCCAGCAATAAGGTATGATTTTGAGTCAATGCTTGATTTTTTGTTGCCAAACCAAGAATAAAACCGATAAAAAAACTTCCTAAAATATTTGCTACAAATGTTCCATAAGGAATACCAGTATTGGTGTCATTAAGCCATTTTCCTATTAAGAATCTTAAAACACTTCCAAAGCCACCTCCAGCAAATACTAATATCAGTTGTTTCATTGTATTTTCATTTATTGCGAAGATAAGAAAACCTCACAGGTATTAAAACTGTGAGGTTTATTATATTCTTTGTAAAAAATATGTTAGGCGCTATTAAAATACTATATCATCAGCATCCGTCCAGTTCCATTTTCCTGTAATGGTACCATTATTTATTTTCATAATACCAGGGTTGGCCCTAATCATCGTTTTTAAAGCTGTTTCATCACAAAACAAAAAACTAAAAGGTAAGTCATATTGATTCTGAGCAACTACCAAATCATCAATATAAGAAGCTGATACCCCATACACTGTATATCCATTTGCTACTGCTTTTTCGCTAGCCTCCTTTATTGCATTCCATCCATTCTTATCAGCCTTTTCTAAATTATAAACCACTACTAGCATCAGTTTTTCTTTTGCCAATAACTCTTTCGTTACATCTCCTTCTTCTCCTTCCAAAGCAAAATCATGAATTGGAGGTTCCTCTCCATTCCCTTTGTACTCCATACCATCTGGAATATTTTTTCCTACTGCATAAGCTCTAAAATCAATAATGGGTAAATGTGTCAACACATAATAGGTTATATATAAAAATGCAAACAACGATACATAAGTCGTTGCTACCGCTAATTTTTCTGAAAACAATGGTTTTATATATTGCACTCCTAAAATTAGAATTACAATAAACACCATTAAAACAACATTTTTATAAAATGTTCCCCATGTTGACAACTTAATAGCGTCTCCAAAACAACCACAATCAGTAACCTTATTATAATAGGCAGAGTACCAGGTTAAAAATAAAAATATGACAGATAAACCTGCTAAACTCCAAACAGTTAATTTAGGTCTATATCCAACAAGCAACATTACTCCTAATAAAATTTCTGCAATAATTAATAAAATTGAAAAAGGTAATGCATACGGTATTAAAAACTCTAAATTTAATACGTCTTCACTAAAGTATTCTGCAAATTTATATTGAGAACCTATAGGATCTACCAGCTTTACAAATCCAGAAAAAATAAATAAAGCGCCAACAATTAATCTTGATAGATAGGTAAGTATTTTTAATATCATTTTAGGGATGTTTAAGGTTTTTTATATATTACATTTATAGTTTTAACATGTTGATTCTGAAAAATGTATTAGTGCAAAAACAGCATAATTTATCATGTCTTGGTAATTCGCATCAATTCCTTCTGAAACAAGTGTTTTACCTTTATTATCTTCTATCTGCTTTACACGTAATAATTTTTGTAAAATTAAATCCGTCAAAGAAGAAACACGCATATCTCTCCATGCTTCTCCATAATCATGATTCTTATTTTCCATCAACTCCTTTGTTATCTGTATATGCTTATCATATAGTTTTATAGCCGCTTCTAATGACAAATCAGGTGTTTCTGCCACCCCTAATTCCAACTGAATAAGCGCCATAATCGCATAATTAATAATTCCTATGAATTCTGACTTTTCTCCTTCATCAACCTTACGTTCTAAATTTTCTTGCAACTGCCTTATTCGTTGCGCTTTTATAAAAATTTGATCCGTTAAAGAGGGTAAACGCAAAATACGCCACGCACTGCTATAATCTGACATCTTTTTTACAAACAAACTTCTGCATTCTTCTATTATAACATCGTATTGTTTAGATGTATTCTTCATAAATTATATAATTTCTTAAAAAAGTAATTGTGTAAAAGTAGTAAATATTACAAGCTTTTCATTTATTTTTACCCAAGATTTTTTTATTGTGATGACTATAAACTGCAAAGGTTCCTTAATCGATTTTTCTACTCCACGGATTATGGGGATTTTAAATATTACTCCTGATTCTTTTTTTGATGGAGGTAAATATAAAAATGAATCAGCCATTCTTCATCAAACGGAGAAAATGTTAAATGATGGCGCTACTTTTATTGATATTGGAGCTTATTCTTCTAGACCAGGAGCTCAACATATTACTGAAGAAGAAGAATTACAAAGAATTACACCGGTAGTAGCACTATTGATTCGCAAATTTCCTGAAATTCTAATTTCTATTGATACCTTTAGAAGTAAGGTTGCTTGTGAAACTATTCATTTAGGGGCTTCCTTAATCAATGATATTTCTGGAGGGAAAATGGATTCCAAAATGTTTGCTACTATAGCACAGCTACAAGTCCCTTATATCTTAATGCATATGCAAGGAACTCCTCAAAATATGCAAATGAATCCTCATTATAAAAATATTACGACTGAGTTAATTTCATTTTTTGCTACTCAAATTTTTAAGCTTCGTCAACTACAAGTAAATGATCTTATTATTGATGTTGGTTTTGGCTTTGGAAAAACCATTGAGCACAATTTTGATTTATTAAAAAACTTAGCTCTTTTCGAAAATTTAGAAGTTCCTATTTTAACTGGTATCTCTAGAAAATCAATGCTTTATAAAACACTAAATACTTCTGCTAAAGAAGCTTTAAACGCTACTACCTGCGCCAATACAATTGCCTTATTAAACGGCAGCTCTATTTTACGTGTTCATGATGTAAAAGAAGCAATGGAAGTGGTAAAAATTGTAGCAAAAATCCAATAAAAACACAAGTACTATCTCTTTTCATACTGAAATAAATGCCGTTTATTTTCCTTGCTAAAGTTATTTTGTACATTTACGCAAAACACTTATAAGGCAATGAATTTAGATTTTATCAGCTTTTCCTTTCTTGATGTACTTGATATTTTTCTTGTAGCTATTTTACTTTATTATGCCTATAAACTCTTAAAAGGAACGGTAGCTATTAATATTGTCATAGGAATTACATTTATCTTCCTTATTTGGAAAATTACTCAAAACCTTCATATGGAAATGCTAAGCGGTATTCTTGGCTATTTATTATCTGGAGGAGTTATTGCTTTAATCATCGTATTTCAACAAGAAATCAGGAAATTTTTATTAATGATTGGTAGTACTAACTTTTCTTCAAAACGAAATTTCTTAAAGCAACTAAGATTTTTAAAGTCTGAAATTAATGTTAATACTGATATTGACACTTTAATGCATGCTTCAAAAAGTTTAGCTCAAACAAAAACAGGTGCTTTGATTGTTATAGAGCGTACTAACAGCTTAGATTTTTTGATTAACTCTGGTGATAGTATGAACGCCCTTATCAACGAAGCAATTATCCAAAGTATTTTTTATAAAAATAGCCCTTTACATGATGGTGCTACGATTATCAGAGATAATTATATTGTAGCTACTCGCGTTATATTACCTATTTCTGAAAGTACAAAAATACCTGCACGATTTGGATTAAGGCATAGAGCTGCCATTGGGGTTACTGAAAAAACAGATGCTGTTTGCTTACTTGTATCAGAAGAAACAGGTGAAATTTCTTATATTAAAGATGGCGAGTTTATTTTTTATAAAACAATTGAAGAACTTACCGAAAAGCTACATACAGATTTAACAGAATAAAAAAAGCACTCTTGTTAAGAGTGCCTTTTAATTTTAGTTTTTTCTAAAAATTATCTAGCTGGAGCCATTTTAGCCTGAATAGCAGCTAATGCACTCTTATATTTAGCTAATTCAGTAGCGTCTAATTTAGAAGCTAACTCTTTTCCTTTAGCTAACAACTCTTTTCCTTTGGCAGCCATTGCTGATATTTTTCCTAAATTACCATTTGCAGCAATATACTCCTTTGCATAAGTAGCATATTCCGTTAAATTTTTAGTTACCTCTGGATTAGAAAATTCAGGAATTTTTACTCCTTCTAATACTGAAGTTGCTTCTTTAGCTACTCCTTCTACCGCTTCTTTAGCTCCTTCAACTGCTTCTTTAGCACCTTCTGCTACTTCTCCCGCAGTTTCTTTTGCTTCTGTTACAACTTTTGTTGCAGCTTCTTTAGCTACTTCAGCAGCCTTATCAGCTACATCTTTGGTTTCTTTAGTTACTTCTTTTGCTTCTTTTTTAGCTTCTTTACAAGAGGTTGCTAACATTGAACCAGCTACCAATACAGATAAAACGATTTTTTTCATTTTGATTTGAGGTTTTTAGATTGAGCAACAAATTTAGCAGAAACTTTAACGCAAACAAACTTTAGTACCTGTTTTTTACTGCACTTCTGCATTAAACTGTTTTTCGTATAAATTTTTATAATGCCCTTCTTCTTTTAATAATAATTCTTGATGCGTTCCTTCTTCTACAATAAATCCTTTGTCCATCACAATAATTTTATCGGCTTTTTTTATAGTAGCCAATCTATGAGCTATTATGATAGAAGTTCTGCCTTTTGTAACCTTATCTGTAGCATATTGTATCATTTGTTCTGAATGATTATCTACTGAAGATGTTGCTTCATCTAAAATTAAAATACTTGGTTTACTGACATAAGCTCTTAAAAAAGCTATTAATTGACGTTGCCCTGATGAAAGCATTGCCCCTCGTTCTTTTACATTGTATTGATATCCATTAGGTAAACTCATAATAAAGTCATGTATTCCTATTTGCTTAGCTGCCTTTTGAACCTCTTCTAAAGATATATGTTCATTCTTAAGGGTAATATTATTCAAAATAGTATCTGAAAATAAAAACACATCTTGTAATACTACAGCTACTTGGTTTCTTAAAGTTACAATATCATATGCCGTTACTGCTATATTATCTACACATATTTCTCCACTATCAATTTCATAAAACCTATTTATCAAATTAATAATGGTTGATTTACCTGCTCCTGTTGCTCCTACAATAGCTACTGTTTCTCCTTTTTTCACCTTAAATGAAATTCCTTTTAAAACAGGCTCTCCTTGTATATAACTAAAATGAACGTCTTTAAATTCAATAATTCCTTTTAACTTTTCTACTGTAATTGTTCCGTTTTTTGCTATGCTGCTTTCTGTATCCATTACATTGAAAATTCGCTCCCCTGCAACAATACCCATTTGAAGCTGATTGAATTTATCTGCAATTTGTCGCAATGGTCGAAATAACATCTGTGCCATTTTTATAAACCCAATGATAGCTCCTACAGTGATAGCCTCATTCCCTATTGCTTGAAAACCTCCATACCAAACCAGTAAGCCAATAGCTATAGATGATAAGATTTCTGCAATTGGAAAAAATATAGAATAATACCAAACTGTTTTTACATGGGCTTGCTTATGTTTTTCATTAATTGCTACAAAACTAGCATACTCTATTTTTTCACGATTAAATAGCTGTACTATTTTCATTCCTGTAACGCGTTCTTGTACAAAACCATTCAAATTAGCTACTTGAGTTCTTACATCTTGAAATGTTTTTTTGATAGCAATTTGAAATAGTTTGGTAGCATAAATCAAAATAGGTAATACTGCTAATACAATCAATGCTAATTTCCAATTAATTACAAACATGATTATTACAATTACTAGCATTTTTAATAAATCGCTTACAATCATAAATAGCCCTTGACTAAAAAAGGCTGCAATTGTTTCTATATCAGACACTACTCTAGTTACTAACTTTCCTACAGAGTTTTTGTCAAAATAAGCCATTTTAAATTGTAAGATATGATGAAAAATTTTGAGCCGTATATCTTTTATTATATGTTGCCCTACCCAATTTGCAAAGTAAATAAAGGTAAACTGTAGCAATACTTCAATTAAAAGTATTCCTAGCATTAACATCACATAAAACAGCAAACTCTCTGAATTCTTATGCACTGTAAAATCATTTACTGTTTTAATTATAATCGTTGGCCTTGCTGCGGCTGCAATAGCTAGTAATATTGTTGATATAATTGCTATAAAAAACTGTAATTTATACAATTTTGCAAAGCTCATTATTCGTACAAAAATTCGTATATCAAAGGCTTTTCCTGTCTTTTCTCCCACTTTTTAATATTTTACTTCTGTTAAAAATAATCCTTTTGCTGGTACTGATAACCCTGCATTGCTTCTATTCTTACTTTCAATGATTTTTCTAAATTCATGTACTGTCGTTTTTCCCAAGCCTACATCTACTAAGGTTCCTACTATAGCACGAACCATATTTCTTAAAAATCGGTTTGCTGTAATATAAAAGGTTAATGCCGCTCCTTCTTGCCTCCATACCGCATTGGTAACCGTACAATTAAAAGTATGTACCTCTGTTTTTACTTTTGAAAAGCACTGAAAATCTACATACTCTAGCAATATAGCCGAAGCTTTATTCATTAACTGAATATTCAGCTTTTGTGAATGAATTTGCCAAGTAGTATCTAATAAAAAAGGATTTCTCCCTAACCATATTTTATATTCATAACTTCTGCTTATAGCATCAAAACGGACATGTGCTTCGTCGTTTACTAAAACAATTTCATACACTACAATATCATCAGGTAACAAAGAATTTAATTTATGTACATAATCGCCTTTTAGTTCAATATCAATATCAAAATGGGCAAACATTTGCGAAGCATGTACTCCAGCATCTGTTCTACCTGCTCCAACCACACTTATTTGCTTGCGCGTTATTTTACTTAATGCTTTATTTAATTCTTCTTGTACGGAATTTGCATCCGGTTGTATTTGCCAACCATGATAATGTTTCCCTTTGTATGAAAGTTCTATGAAGTATCTCAAAAATAGTGTTTTTCTGCAGGTTTCAAAATTACGGATTTTATTTTGTTATCCCATTTTATCTTGCAATAGCTTCTCTTAAAAATAAAATTATTTATCACAACTTCACCATAAAAAATACTATTATTTGTACTTTCGTATGGTGAAAAAAATTTTATTACTTTCAGATACGCATAGTTTTATAGACGCTCAAATTTTAAAATTTGTTAAACAAGCAGATGAAGTTTGGCATGCTGGTGATATTGGTAATTTAGAGGTTACTGATGCTATTAAAGCGCTCAAACCTTTACGTGCCGTTTATGGTAATATTGATGATGCAAATGCTCGTACTGAGTTTCCTTTAGACAATAAGTTTTCTATTGAAGGCGTCAATGTATGGATGACTCATATTGGCGGATATCCTAATAAATACAACCAACGTATTAAAGCTTCTTTATATAAAACTCCTCCTACAATTTTTATTTCAGGGCACTCTCATATCTTAAAGGTTCAATTTGACAAAAAATTGAATTTATTACATTTGAATCCAGGAGCTGCTGGGAAACATGGCTTTCATAAAATACGTACCATGCTTCGTTTTGAACTTGACAACGGCAATATTAAAAACATGGAAGTTATTGAGCTAGCTACGCGCGGGTAAAGCTTTCTCTAAATTTAATAGGCAATATAATTACCATTTCAGTTCCTTTACCTAATTTGGAATTAATCTTAAAAGTTCCCTTCATTATTTGAACCCTTGCTCTTATTTGATTCAATCCTATTCCACTTTTAACATGCCCAATATCATCCGTATTATAAGCACTAGCATCAAAACCACATCCATTATCTCTGATAGTTATATGTAGGGTTTCTCCTGATTCCTTTAAAAGAACACAAGCATTAGAAGCCTTACTATGCTTAATAATGTTATTTACCAACTCTTGGATAATATTATATATTTTAATTTCTAATTTTTGGGTATATCTATTGATCGTATTAAAATCAACATGAATACTAAGCATTGAATTCGTGTATTTATTAGCCATATCTTTTATGGCATATGCCAAACCAAATTTTAATAAAATAGAAGACACTAATGTATGTGACAGGTCTCTTACCTTTTGAGAAGCTTCTAAGATTATTTTTTGCGTTTTTTCTATTTCCACAGGAGTATTTCCGTTAAATTGCTTTTGGCTTGCTTGCAAATGTAAATTTGCAGATGATAGTAAAGCACTCACATTATCATGCAAAGTTTCAGCGATTTCTTTTCGTTCTTCTTCTTTTCCATCTAAGGTAGCGTTAAGCATTTTTAACTGAGATTCTGCTTTTAGCTTATCTAACTTTTCCCTTTGCATAAACTCAGTATTAGACAATTCTAAACTCAATTTTTGTTGACGCAATTTATAATAATTTGCTATATACAATAATAATAAAGCCGTAATAAGCCCCATTGCTCCAACAAGCCAAGTATTTTTCTGTGAAGCTTCTTTCTCACTTTCAATTTTAATTCGCTTTAGCTCTTCCGCTTGCCTAACATTATCTACATTATATTCTGCATTTACCTCTTCTATCATTCTTCTAACATCTATATCCCTTAAACTATCTTTTATTTCATATGACAAATCTTGTATCTCATAAGCCTTATAATCTTTTAACATATACATGGCATAGCCTAAATTTTCATATAAACTTTCTTTAAACTCAATAGCTTGAATTGATTTTCTATTTTCTATTAATTTAAGACCCCTACTATAAAGTCGTTTTGCTTTCTTATAGTGTTTCTGATAAATAAAAATATTGGCTAAATTACTTAAGGCAGCGGCTTCAGATAATTTATCATTTTGCCTACGGTGAATTTTTATCGCCTCATTAGCATATTTTTCTGCCATCGAATACAAAGAATCTTGCGCAAAAACTCCTGCTAAATTACTATAAGCCTTCGCTTTTAAATTCAGTAATTCCTTATTTTCAAATGTATCGCTATCTACAACTAATTTATTATACCTTAAAAAACTATCCTTATATCTCTTAACCTTTAAACTCAAGTGCATTTTAAAATATTGAGTACCAATTTTAAGGTAGCTCTGCTTTCTAAAATAAATTAACTCTGCATTTCTTTTTGTAAAATCTCCATAATCTATCATACTAGATATTAGCTCTAAACTCTTTCTGTAGCTTTCAATTGACTTATCATAATCTCTAGCTTTGCTAAAAATTTTTCCTACAATAAAATTTGATCTCGCTGCTAGAAAATAATCTTTTTTATTTATCGCCCGATCTACTAATACTAATCCAACTTTCAACGCTTCTTTTTCATGACCTTCTCTTTCTAATTTATCTAATTTGTTATACTCTTCATATAATAAAGAGTCTTTTTGCATAAAAGGAGGAGCTGTTCTCAGAACAACTCCTCCTTTTATTTGGTAACTATATAATGATAATGCTTTAAAGATAAAGCATAACAACAATAATCTATTCATTAATCGCTTTAAATTAATCATTAATTATAACCACGGGTCTCCCTGTTATATCGGCAGCTAGCCTTTGTTCTTGATTCCTATGATTGATAAAATGGATTTCCAAAGGAGCTTCTTCTGTTTTTATAAATGTTTTAGAATAGCTCTTTCTCCTATTATCTCCTTCTTTTAAGTGGATCTCATACCTCATCTCTTCTTTATTATATACAAAATCAGTGGTTATCCCCTTATTTACGGTAAAATCTAATTGATAAATATCTGTACCGCTTCCTGCAAGACTATACTCTTTTAAAAATTCTTCATTTTCTTCTCCTTTTGCTAATAGAATATCTTGATCTTTTATAAAAATAGTTCTATTATTTTCATAGGAGTCTTCTACAAACCCTATTTTTAATTGATCTTCCTCTAAAGGCAGTTCTTCTTTATAGTTGTTTCTTCCAATTGATTTATTTTCCGAAGATAAATAAAATTCATTAATTTTTGAAGTACTATTTTTTACTGAAGATACTACCACATTATCATCTACGTTATAATCAATACTATAACGCCCATTAGCGTCTCTCTTTATTTCGAACGATTTTAATAGTTTCTCTGTGTTTTGGGGGTTTTTAATCAATTCTACATTATCTGAAGAACAAGAAATAAGGACGTACGATGTTACTGCAGCAAGTGCATAAAAGGCTAATTTTCTCATAATATTTAGAGGAATAAATAATTAAAAATACGATTTACAGAAGGGTTGGGGGGACTTAATATTTTTTATTTTTTATAATTTTAGTAATTAAGTAGGCTTTAACAATGTACAAACAATACAATATAAATTCGGGGGACTTACTTTACGATCTCTTAAAAGTTATGGGGGATCCTATTAGGAGATTTTGAAGGGATAAGGTTTTTGTTTTATATTATATTATTTTTTACTGCGTACATTGCTAAACCTACTGCATTTCTAACATTTAATTTCTTTAATAAACTCCTACGGTACGTTTCAACTGTTCTACTACTCACATTTAAAATATCTGCAATTTCTGTAGAATTTTTTTCTGCTGCTACTAATTTTAAGACTTCCATCTCTCTTTCCGTAAGAGATTTTATTCTTTCTAAATTAGAATCTTCTTTCGTTCCGTCTGATTTTTTAGTAATGTATAAATTCAATAAATTATTTTTTATATCATCACTAAAATACTGAACTCCGAGATGGACTGATTTTATTGCTTTTATAATATGCTCGCTAGCACAACTCTTTTCTAAGAATCCGTCAGCTCCTAACTCAACCATTTCTTGTACTAACTTTGTATCACTCAAACTAGATAGTATAATGGTTTTTTGCTCTGTATTTCTGGTTTTAAATGTTCTTAAAACATCAATTCCATCCATTTCTGGCATATTAATATCTAAAATCAACACATCAACTTTATTTGAGCTGGACCATTCAACAACCTCTCTTCCTGTTAGCGAATATCCTTCCACCTCAATCTCGTCGTCAGTATTTAACAACGCTATGATGCCTTCGATTAAAATCTTGTGGTCATCTGCTATATGAACTTTTATCTTCTGTTTCATTTACTTTACGATTACAAATTTAAGAGCTAAGTATATACCTCACAATACCCAAAAATACTGAAATATAATTAAGTATAACTACCTTTAACAAACGTATTTATACCTGTAATCAATCTACGTATAAATACGATGACATAATTGTAATTACCTTGTTTACAAAATGTTAAAATTTAAAAAAGCCAAAACGATTGTTTTGGCTTTGTCGCACTAAATATACTAATATGTTAGGGCTATCGTAATCTATCAACAGATTTTACAAGATCTTCATCCTTTTTAATGGCTTTGTTTGCTAAAACTAAAAGCAAAATAACAATAATAGGTAAGAACATCCCAATACCTTTCTTAAAAACCGAAGTTTCTCCAGGTAAGATTAGTGATACATAAATCAATACTCCTAATAAAAAAAGGTTGATCAACATATTGCATCGGTTTAATACAAATTGTAGTTTTCTATTTTTAAACAAAAATAAAGTGGTAAGTGCTATTAAAGCCGATATAAAAAATAATACAGGAATACATTTTTCTACTAAACTAGTACTTGCTAACAAATTTGACGCATATACTTCTGTTTTTGAATTAGTCCATAAACTAACTATGGAGATTAATCCTCCTGAGATTAATGCCGCTGCTAATAAGTAAATAGATTGTATTCTTTGAATCATTATATAAAATTGGACAGCAAAAGTAGCATTTTCTTTTTGAAAAAGAAACTTTGTAAATTAAAATAATTACATATATTTGCCTACGCCAATTTCAACTACGCTAAAAACACTCATACCTTATTAAGTACAAAGTGTTTAATTATAAAAAAACCAGTCACATATTCTTACACTAATACAGTTATTTAAGAATTAGCAATAAAAATTTATATATATAATGTTCGAAATTTCTGAACTAAAAGCAAAAACACTTGTAGAACTACAAGGAATCGCTAAAAAAATAGGATTAACTAAAACTAGTCAATTAAAAAAGCTAGATTTAGTTTATCAAATTTTAGATACTCAAGCCGTTGCACCTGCACCTGTCGTAGAGGAAAAGAAAGCGGAAAAGCCTAAAAGAAAAAGAGTTGCAAAAAAAGCAACTGCTAAAAAAACTACTTCTACTGAAAATACAGAAGAAACTCAAACAGCACTTCCTTTAGAAGAAAAGGAGACGCCTCCTCAAAAAGCGACTCCTGCTAAAAAAGCTCCTGTAGCTAAAAAAGTTACTAAAGAAACTAGTAAAGAAGAAAAAACTCCAGAAGCTAAAAAAGCTACACCTAAAAAGCAAGAAGGGAAGCCACAAGAACAAAAGAAACAAGAAGGGAAAAAAGAAGAGGGAAAACCTACTGGTAATAATAAGCAGCGCAATCAACAGCAACAGCAACAACATAAAAATAAAAACAGAGATAAAAATAACAGGAACCATAATAAAAGTGGCAATCGTTACCGCGATCCTGATTTTGAATTCGATGGCATTATAGATAGTGAAGGTGTTTTAGAAATGATGCCTGACGGGTATGGTTTTTTACGTTCCTCTGACTATAATTATTTGTCGTCTCCTGACGATATTTATGTTTCACAGTCTCAAATCAAATTATTTGGATTAAAAACAGGAGATACCGTTAGAGGAAATGTGAGACCTCCTAAAGAAGGCGAAAAATATTTTCCATTAATCCGTGTATCAAAAATTAATGGACTTAGCCCTAATATTGTTAGAGATCGTGTTTCTTTTGAACACTTAACGCCTCTTTTTCCTAATGAAAAATTTAATTTAGCAGAAAAGGGGAGTTCGCTTTCTACGAGAATTATCGATTTGTTTTCTCCTTTAGGAAAAGGGCAACGTGGAATGATTGTAGCCCAACCTAAAACGGGTAAAACAATGCTATTGAAAGACGTTGCTAATGCCATCGCTAAAAACCATCCTGAAGTATATCAAATTGTATTATTAATTGATGAACGTCCTGAGGAAGTTACTGATATGCAACGCAGTGTTCGTGGTGAAGTAGTAGCTTCTACTTTTGATGAGCCTGCAGAAAAACATGTGCGTGTGGCCAATATTGTATTGGAAAAAGCAAAACGTTTAGTAGAATGTGGGCATGATGTAGTCATTCTTTTAGATTCCATTACCCGTTTAGCAAGAGCATATAACACCGTTGCTCCTGCCTCTGGAAAAATTTTATCAGGAGGTATTGATGCCAACGCATTACACAAACCTAAACGATTTTTTGGAGCAGCTCGTAATATAGAAGGAGGTGGCTCTTTAACCATTATTGCAACTGCTCTAACAGAAACTGGCTCTAAAATGGATGAGGTAATCTTTGAAGAGTTCAAAGGTACTGGTAATATGGAACTACAATTAGAGCGTAATATTGCCAATCGTAGAATTTACCCTGCTATTGATTTGATTAAGTCAAGTACGCGTCGTGATGATTTACTATTAGATCCGAAAACAGTGCAACGTATGTGGGTATTGCGTAAATACTTAGCTGACATGAACCCTATTGAAGCAATGGAATTTATTAATGATCGAATTAAATTTTCTAAAAATAACGATGAGTTTTTAATTTCTATGAACGGATAAAAACAACATCAAGAATATTAATAAAGGCTCGCAAAATAATATTGCGAGCCTTTTCTTTTTTCCTTTTCAAATAACGAACATAATCTATTCTCTTCCAAAAGGAGCCTCGATAGAGTACGCAGGGGATGTAAACCACCTTGGCCCTTCGGAAGTTATGTAAATATGATCTTCATGACGGATTCCAAACTTATTGGGCATACAAATCATAGGCTCATTACTAAAGCACATCCCTACCTCTAAAGTTGTTTCGTCATTTTTAACCATGTATGGATACTCATGAATATCTAAACCTATTCCATGCCCCGTTCTATGTGGCAATCCTGGTAATTTGTAATCAGGCCCTAACCCATGTTTTACTAATACTTTTCTGGCAGCAGCATCTACATCAGCAGCAGTATTCCCTAATTGAGCGGCATCAAAAGCTGCTTGCTGTACTTCTTTTTCAATATTCCAAATAGTACGCTGCTCTTCGCTAGCCTCTCCAAACACATAGGTTCTTGTGATATCTGAAATATAATGATGTAGTACACAACCTGTATCAATTAATACTACTTCATTTTCTTCTAGGTTTTTAGGCGATTTTACACCATGTGGAAAAGAAGAATCTACTCCAAATAATACGATACAGAAATAAGAGCCTGATGGAATCCCATGTCTTTTATGAGCTTCATCAATAAAATCAACTACCTCTTTAGTACTGATACCTACCCTCAATATTCTTGCAGCTGCTTTTTGTACCTCCATCGTAATATCCATTGCCGCTTGAATAATGGCTATTTCATTTTTTGACTTCACCATTCTACATGCTGCCGTAATTGGCTTAGCATTGATTAAAGCATAAGTATTTTGTACCTTATTTATTCCATCAATAACAAAAAAAGGTGTGGTTTCATCTACCATTATTTCTCCCGATCTCACATTGTTTTGATGTAAAACTGTAATAAAAGCTTCATAGGGACTTTCATGTTCTTCCCAACAAGAAACGGCTCCTTCTATAAGCATAAAATCCAATATGGTTCCTTTTTCAAATGCTGGAGCTATGTACACCACCTTTCCGTCTGGAAATAAAACAGCCCCTACCATACGTTCACTCGGATTCCACCTAGTTCCTGTAAAATAAAATAAGTTAGTACCCGCATGCACATACATAGCTTGTACTTCTTGTGCCTTCATCAAACGAGCAGCTTTCTGTATCCGCTCTTTAAACTCCTCTTTTTGAATGGGTTGAACAGCATTCTTATTTGCTTTAATTTTATTTAATTCTTCCGCTATGGTTGCGCCTCCAATTCCTATCATTTTTTTTTATTTTAATGGATATATTTTTACTCCTTCTCCTAACCAATCTTGCAATTTTGCATATATTTTTTGTTGATTTTCTTTTGAAAAAGACGCTATTCTTGTTCCATGATGCCCTTCTTTTAATACCATCTTTAAGGCATCTACTGTTGGTTTTGGAGTTGGAGCACAAGCTCCCCATGGATCATATTCTCCATAGATATAAAGAATTTGGTTTCCTTGATTCTCTATGTAATTTCTAACTTCTTTTATATATTCAGGATTGTATGTTAAATCAACTCCTTTAGGAGCAAAACGGCTATTAGAAGTATTTTTTACAATTTTTAGCAAGTCTTTTACCGGAGTAATATCGAATCCATAATACCCTAATTCTTTCATATGTTGGTAAAAAGATGGCAAATATCGTTTGTAACCATTATCACTATAAAAATCAACTCCTACAATAGCATTTATATATTCAAATAGTTCTTTTGCCGTTGCTTTTTCTCCAGGGATATTTTCACATTGAGCATTCCACTGCCAAAATGAGAAAGGCAACTCAAGTACTGCATACTCCAGCGCTTCCTCTATATTAACTTCTGTAAAATGCATCTTATTTTTTTTAGCAAATGCTTGCATTTCATTTAGTACTTCTTTTCGTTGCTTCAATGCATTTCGCTGTACTTTTTTAATTGCTTTCCTACAAGCTTCAGTTCCTATTGTATCAATTAAATCATTTGTTCGTACATCTTCCACTCCATTAATCAATGGAGCCACATAAGGCACTGCCACATCTACATCTTTAGGGTATTTTGCTTTGTAAATTAATGTAGTTTCTCCTCCCTTACTAATTCCAGATGACAACCATTTTCCTTTGTATAATGTTTTTAATTTGGTTACTATTCCGTGATAATCTTCTATAGCATTGTCATTCGTTAAATATTGCCAAGGAATGCTATCAGGTCGTGATTTCCCATACATACGGTATTCTACAATAACTTGATTTCCTTTTAATAGTTTACTCAATTCAGTTGTTCTATTACTTGATGAGTATCCATCAGTAATCAATACAGTAGGTTGCTCATAATTAGCATGAGAAACATACATATAATGTTTAAATGTTCCTGCCGATGCATCTTTAGGATTTAATTTTTCTTCAAGGACTACTTGATATGCTTCTGTAAAATGATCTTTTGCTGCTATAGAGTCAATACTAGCTTTTGGAAACAATATGGTTAGCTGTTCTTTAAAACTCTTTAAAGTTTCTTTTTTAGGGGAATTTTTACACGAAATTATTCCGAGTAAGATTACAATCCACAAATGTTTAATACAATTCATTACTGTTTTTTTAAGCTCCTAAATATACTCGCTCCAAAAAACACCTACCAATACAATATTAATCACAATTTATACAATATTATTAAGTAGTAGATTACAGTAAATGATGCTATATAAAAAAATACTACTTTTAAAGTATCAATATTGAAATGCATTACCCTAAATACAATTAAGATGGACTATCATTCAATTAAAATATCTACAAAACAAGCAGAAAAAATTTTATTTGACCTTTACAATATTAAAGGAAGTGCTTCTGAACTTCCTGGAGAAGTTGACTTTAACTTTAGAATTAAAACAAGTACTTCTGAAAGCTATATTCTAAAAATAGCTCGCCCAGAAGAAGATACCGCATATTTAGATTTTCAACAGCAATTATTACAATTTATTGAAAAGAATGGCCATCATTTAACAGCTCCTAAAGTAATTCATGATAAAAACAACTCTCCTATTGCTACCATGGTTGATGCTTATGGGCATACTCGAAAAGTGCGATTACTTACTTGGATAACGGGTAGAGTTTGGAGCAATGTAAATCCGCAATCTGATCAACTACGTAATAGTTTAGGAGAGCAATGTGGTTTATTAACAAAAGCTTTACAAGGTTTTGATCATCCAAAAGCACGCAGAATGTTTGTTTGGGATATTAATCAATCACTGTGGACGACTGATTATCTTCATTTGTTTACTTCTTCAGAACAACAAATTATCACGAAATTTCAAAAACAATTTCAAGCGGCTCAAAAAAGTTATTCCCAACTTCGAAAAGGAGTGGTACACAATGATGCTAACAATCATAATGTTATTGTTTCTAAAGATGTTTTATTTCCTACTGTAAAGGCTGCTATTGATTATGGAGACGCTATTTATACGCAAATCATAAACGATTTAGCAATTTGTTGTGCCTATGCAATTATGCATCATCATGACCCTCTAGAAGCTGCTTTACCTATTGTGAAAGGCTATCATACGCATTTTCCTTTGCAAGAAAAAGAACTAGAACATTTGTACGTAGCAATTGCTATGCGATTGATTATTACTGTAACCAAATCTGCCATTAATAAAATCAAAGAGCCTGATAACCACTATTTGTTAATTAGTGAGAAACCTGCTTGGGAAGTCTTGAAAAAATGGGATCTAATTCACCGTGAATTTGCTACTTATTCTTTTAGAACGGCTTGTGGTTTTTCAGGTCATCCCAAGCAAAACGATTTTCAAACATGGGCTGCTACACAAAAATTTACACTTTCTGATTTATTTCCTAGCATTGCTCAAAATGAGGTTACTCATTTGGATTTAAGTGTTTCTAGCAAATGGATTGGGCATCAAGAAGACTTTAATAATTTGGATCTTTTTCAATTTAAAATTGCGCAACTTCAAAAATCAGCTCCTCAAAAAATTATTGCGGGTGGATATTTAGAACCTCGTCCTTTATATACTGCTACTACTTATGATAAGGTGGGCAATAAGGGGAGAGAAAATAGAAGTATTCATTTAGGAATTGACTATTGGTTACCCGCTAGAACCCCTGTTCATGCGCTACTCGACGGAGAAGTAGTAATTGCAGTAAATGATGCTGGTTATAAAGAATATGGAGGCCTTATTGTTTTAAAACACTACACCTCTACTGTTGTGTTTTATTCTTTGTATGGTCACTTATCTGTTGCTAGCGTTGCTAAGCACCGTGTTGGCGATGGTATTAAAAAAGGGCAAAAAATAGCCGAATTAGGAATGGTTTCTGAAAATGGGCATTGGGCACCTCATCTACATTTTCAACTCATGCTTTCTCTTTTTGATTATACAAAAGATTTTCCAGGAGTTGCTTATTTTAGTCAAATTGAAACATGGAAAAGCATTTGTCCTAACCCAAATTTATTATTTAAAATCAGTGATTTAGACCCTGCAAAAACACCAACAAATGACGAACTAATTAATTATAGAAAGCAACACTTAGGTAAAAGCTTAAGCTTGCAATACAATACGCCTATCAAAATGGTTCGTGGAGCTGACCAATATTTAATGGATCAATACGGTAAGAAATATTTAGATACGGTAAACAATGTTGCTCATGTAGGCCACGAGCATTACCAAGTTGTTAAAGCTGGTCAAGAACAAATGGCGCTTATTAATACCAATTCGCGTTATTTACATGAAAACATAAACATACTTGCCAAAGAACTCTTAGAAACATTACCTCCTCAACTAAATGTATTACACTTTGTTAATTCTGGTAGTGAGGCTAATGAGTTAGCTATACGAATGATGAAAGCTAGTACTGGAGAACGTGATATTATTGCTAGTGAAGTAGGCTATCATGGAAATGCAAATATGTGTATTGATATTAGTTCTTATAAATTTGATGGGAAAGGCGGACAAGGAGCTCCTGAGCATACTCATATTTTTCCTTTACCCGATACTTTTAGAGGTAAATACCGAGGTAAAGATGCTGCTAAAAAATATATTGAAGAGGTTCAAAAGCAAATTGATTTAATTCATAGCAAAGGACGTGGTGTTGGCGCTTTTATCATAGAACCTATTATTAGTTGTGGCGGACAAGTAGAGTTGCCTGAACACTTTTTAGCAGAAGTTTATACTAAAATTAGAGCTGCTGGAGGTATTTGCATTTCTGATGAAGTACAAACAGGTTGCGGTCGAATGGGCAAAACTTTTTGGGGCTTTCAATTACATCAGGTAATTCCTGATATTGTAACCATTGGTAAACCATTAGGTAATGGGCATCCTATTGCTGCTGTAGCTTGTACACAAGAAATTGCTAATAGCTTTGCCAATGGTATGGAGTACTTTAATACTTTTGGTGGCAATCCTGTATCATGCGCTATAGGCGCGGAAGTTCTTAAAGTAATAAAACGCGAAAAACTTCAAGAAAATGCATTGGATGTTGGCGAGTTCTTAAAAACTAATTTAAAAAAGCTTGCAAAAGAGTTTCCTATTATTGGTGATGTACGTGGTGAAGGGTTATTTTTGGGTATTGAATTGGTAACTGCTAACTTAACCCCACTACCCGATCAAACTGCATACTTGGCTAACCGAATGAAAGAGCATGGTATTTTAATGAGTACTGACGGTCCTGATCATAATGTCTTAAAAATAAAACCTCCCCTTGTATTTACCAAAGAGAATGCCACTGAATTGCTATGGTATTTACGTAAAATATGCCAAGAAGATTTTATGAAAATAAAGATATAGTACTGTTTGAAATTACCGAAACAAAAAACATGCACTCTTTTTTACTGTGCTTAAAGAGCTCATTTATTTTTTTAACAACTAATTTTTCATTGGAATCTAAAAGCTTAAATGAGTTCTTATAGAAATTTTTAACTTTTCCTTATACCTGCAAATAATTGTCTTATTTCACCCTAAATTTTCGCTTCAAAACAAAAAGTTAGAATCACTTCATATTTCAGCTACTAATAAGCAAAAAAATCGCCTTATTTTTTTTAAAATAAATTAAAAACCGTAACTTTGAATCGCTGAGATTTGCTCAGTAAAAAATTGAATAAACCCCAACTAATTTATAGTTATACAACTGTAAATTCAAAAGAAAAAGTCACATGAAAAATTACTATTACCTCCTTCTTTAGGAAAAATATTGCTAGCTATTTTTTACAAAAAACAACGTAGCTGATTGACCTTATATCATTTTTACAATGCCCTTAGCGGAGTAAAAAAATTGCACTTTTAATTTAGTCACTAAGAATATTAAAACAGCATGCTTGATAATTCTGTTTCTTATTCTAAGCATAAAAAAGTGGAGACCAGAACCCACTTAAATAAACGGGGTGGAACCGAAAAACCTTACGAGTAGGAAATCTAAACACAATAAAAAAATGAATTGGTATTTAAAAGTATTACGACAGTATGCAGACTTTAACGGCAGAGCAAGAAGACAAGAATTTTGGATGTTCGCATTGTTCAACTTTATTTTTGCTTCCATAGCAATAGCAATAGACTATGCGTTAGGTTTTATTGGATTTAGCCCTATCTATGGAATATATTCTCTAGGAGTTCTTATTCCTAATATAGCGCTAAGTATAAGACGACTTCACGATATTGGAAAAAGTGGATGGCTTTTATTACTTGCTTTCATTCCTTTAATTGGAGGAATTTACTTATTAATTTTATTTGCTACTAATGGTGATTCTGGCAACAACGAATATGGAGCTGACCCAAAGACTGAAATTGTATAACCATATTTCATAAAGGGAAATAAACAACAACGCCATTGCAAGTATGCTTTTAACCTTGCAATGGCTTTTATTTATCATGTTATTCACACGTTCGAATTTTATAAAGTTAGCTCCTTTAATTTAAGACTTCATTGCTTTTTCAAACTGAGCAATTAATTCCACTATATCTGCATCATTATATTTACGAGAAAAGTGCACTGGAATTGCTTTTTCAACCTTGCATTCACTCATTATCTTTCCCGACATTGAAGCATAACTATGGTAGTTTTTTTCTGCAAAAGCCTTGTCTTCATCTTTATAAAAACATTCGATATACACCTCATCACACCCCAAATACTTGCTTTTAATTTTCTGATGATTTTCTATACTTGCTGCATGATCCATTATGACTCCTACCCGCTTTCCTTTTTCAACAGCTATCATAAAAAACAACTCTTTTGAAAGATACGTTTTTCCTCCAACTTCAATAGGCTTCATGGGCTTATTCATTTCATAAGCACGTTTTAAATCTCCCACCCATTGCCCACCGTTCATCCCTTCTGGCAAAGAAATTTTAACCTTATCTTTTGCCTTAAATAAATAAGAAACTACAGCTGTTTTATGATTTAAGATTTCAAATTCAACCACAAAATCTTTTTCTTCAAACACTTGAAGGCTCTTGTAACTCTCCTCTTCTTCCTGCTCCCAAAAAGGCGGATTTAAAGTTACCTTCCTTATCATGTTGCCTTCTTGTATTTCTCTAACTTCATAAGATATTGCTCCTTTCTCAATCAAATTCCAACAATAACTTTTTATATTACTTTGAACTTGATTGATAATTCCTTTTGGTCCGCACACTACCACTTTTTTACCAGTCCCTATTTGATGCCTTAAAATAGTACCAAAGTTTATAAAATGGTCAATATGGGTATGGCTAATAAAAATAGCGCTGGTATCCTGACATTCTTTTACCGTTAACTCTTTAGCCTCTCCACAATCACATATATAATTAAATGAATGATTTGCTACCTTTATTAAAATGCAAATATCTTCTTTTCGACTACTTTTTATTTCAACATTAAACATGATTACTAGATGGTGTTATTGAGCATATGATACATCGAAGCGACTTCAACTTTTTCTAATACCTGCAAATTGGTCTTATTTTACTCTAAATTTTCACTTCAAAACAAAAAGTTAAATTCGCTTCATCATAAAGCCCTCTCTATTTATAAATTTGAAAATTAATGGTACACATCGTTATTAGGCACTTCCTAAAAATAAGTAGCTTTTAAATTTTTAAAAGCACTTCTATTTTCTACTTTTTTTTAAGGTAACTCCTCTTCCTCCATACAAATATACACTCAGTATATTAAATTCTTTCTCCATCACTTCAATTTTTATAGCATACTTTTTTGCTGTTGCTTCCAAGCTTTTATTAAGCTGTCGTTGAAGACGAATAGCTATCATTGCAATGATTAATGTAACAGCAATTAATACCCCTACAATTGATAGTTCTATCGTTTTTATAGTTTCATAAACTTCATATTCGTAGCTTCTTCCTGCTATCAAAAAGTTATGTATTAAAACCAGTACTGGAAAAGCTACAAATATAATCATGGCATAACCTTCTATATTAGAATACTTTTCATATATTTCTAACTGCTCTGCTACTAATTCATTTGGTACCTTTTCTGTAATCTCTAAAGTTTTTACTTCTCTGTTTTCTATACTTTCCATAGTTTATTCATGTATTTATATTCTTTTTTTATACCAACTCTTATGAGTACTTCCACTAATTTTTTATTGTAATTATGCACGTTTTTCTTATGTACACTAATGAAGCTATGCTTCGCCTACCTCATTTCAATACATGAATCTGCAATTCGTTTTTCCTTCCAGATCAATGCGCAAATTTCTACCATCAGCTCTTCTTCCTCTCTCATTCTTACAAACTTTTCTTTTTCTAACATATTTATTTTTTTTTATAAAACGCCCAATTTTTTATCAATATGATACAGTGCTTCATTTTTGATTCTCTTACCTACATAAACAATGCAAATTTTATTCATTTTTCTACAGATTATTGTAAAGCCATCTTTTCCTTTATCAATTTGCTTAATTGGTAAAATAAGATTTACGCATTCACTTCTCTTATATTGATTGGTTACAGTTACGACTATGAGTAATTGCGTGGTTTAGCACTTAACTACAAGCACACACTAAGTTGGAAATTCTCCAGGAAGTTCTAAAGCAAGTGAGAACAAGTAATTACTTATAGCCATTGTTATAAATTGCTTTTATTTCTTCGAAACTTTTTTTATTTTTCTACTTAATTTTTTTATGTGCTTTGATTTTATTCTGTAAGAAAGCCCCATAATATAATCTCTGTAGATTATTTCTCCAGTTTTTGAATTTACCACTTGCAAAAACCTTTCTGTATTCATTCTGACATATCTTAAATAATAAAACTCTTCATTATTCAATATTTTATTACTTATTTCTTCTTCTGATATTATTTCATATCCATAATCATATTTTCTGAAAATATCTTTAATGTTTTCATCATCTTCTTCGCTGTCCTGCCCCATCCAACCACTATACTTAATGGTCATATATGAGGGAATGTAAAGTTTGTTATTAGTTAATTTTTTAAGTTCAGGTAAATAATCATCCTCATACATCCAATAGATATCTTCATTTTTTATGAGATTATTTATTTTTTGAAAGTAATTCTTTAAGAAACCTGGCTTGTAATTAAAAAATACATCATCAGTGAATAAAGAATTGACAATTTTGCCTATATCTGATGATAAAGAAGTACGTATAAAATCATCTTTAGGAAAGATATAAAAGCGAGCAATATTTGATGAATTTTTATTTATAATATCTTGTTTCTTTTTCTTCCTTTTTTTAGGTGATAATTTCTCTAATTTTTTAAAAATTGCATCACTATCATATATTTTGAAGTCAATATATGTAAATAAAGAAGTACTTCCTCCTCCAGACCTCTTTAATCCGGCTAATTGAGCAACCGAATATTTACTACTTAGGTAATTTTCAATTTCGAAACTTTCTAAGTCAACTACTTTATATGGAGTAACGTTCCATGAGTCTTTTAGTATTTTTTCATATACTTCTTTTTCGTATATATTTGATAATAAAAATATTGTTTCTGTATTTTTAAATTTTTCTAATACTCCTTTTTTAAATTTTTTTGATTTACCTACATGTCTTCGACCAACCGAAACTTGAGAATAGCTTTGAAAAGCAATTAATAATAATAGTAGTACTTTTAATTTCATATTTGATTTGTTTAAATAATTTATAATTATTGGCTGTAAAAAATATATCGGCAATCCTTTTTTGAAGTGTTTCTTTTATAGCAACATTACTCCTGTTCTTTTTCAAATACACTGCGTCTATTCTTCTTTGAACCAATTTTACTGTATCATAAATACCCTTTGTATCTGCAATCTTGTTTTTTTTATATCACTGCAAAAGCATAGCATCCTTACAGTCAATAAGACTCTTTCTTCTTTCATTTATTTTTTTAGTGAAAACAATATTCTCTTCACATTTGGTTCAAAATTACTAAAAAAAAAACCTTTTTATTTCGCATTTCTAAAAATAAAAAGGGCGTAAAAAAGTAACCTCCTGATTTTCATGCTCTTTTTTTTATTAAATCGTAAAAACACTTAGCTAAATTCTCGTAGAATTACGTAGAAAACAATCCTAATTTTACACCTTCTATTCCTTGCCATCACTAGAATTGCTTCGCTTTTCTTAATACTTATAACTACCAACCGAACTCAAACGACCAATAAGTTATAAATCTGCATCAATTTTACACCAATTTTTCTCTAGAAATATTGATACCTACTTTAAAAAAGCATCTTATTTTACGCACTTGGCTAAGGTACTCTTTTTTTTAAAAACAGAAACAATATTCTACAAAAAATATTACTATTTACGTATAAACACGCTATTTTGCATCCGTATTTATACCAGAGACAACACAAACACCTACAAAACAACTGTTTACACCTAAAAACACTTGTTTTTAGAATTTTGTTTTTACAATTGTTTTTAGATATATTTGAACTGTATAAAAAAACTGTTATCAATTCTCTTTACTTATTAAAGTGTTCTTAAAACATATTTCTCTTTTAAAAGCTTTTTAAATGGTATTGGGTATAAAATTAAAAAAATGCGTATTGCTGCTAAATTATTTATTGGAAAAGAAGAAAGAGACCTGCATTATACGGATTTAGATTACGAACGTATGGTTCGTGCTACAGGAAGGCCTGCTACTGAAACTTTAGGTGGATTTGTTAGTGTTTGCTTTACCCCTAGAGGTGATGAAGATTTCTTTTTAAAGTGGATGGCTGCGGATAGAATGAAACATCCAGAAATTCCTTATCCTAGAAACCTCTACACTTTAAAAAATGTGAATATTGTTTTTTATAAAGATGATTCTCATGAAGAGGTATTGTTTGAATACAAGCTTAATGATTGTACTTGCATACTTTATAAAGAGTATTTTAGCTATATATATGGTATGGAGGCTTATGTAGTGTTTTCTGCTGCTATACAGCATTATAAGGGGGCTTACCCTCTTATAAAACCATGGAGAGAAAACTTTACGCCTCATAGCTACGAGGCTCCTCAACCTAAAAAAGTACGTAATCCGCGTATTTTAAATGGGTATTGGTCTAAAAACAAAGACAGCAAACAACTTATCAAAAAAGCCAAACTGGGAGATACCGTATATTTTCATATTGAAACCCAAGATATTGACAATGGCGAGCAACTGCATTGTAAGCTTTACGATTTAGATGTGTTTATTTTTGATTATTTTGATCCTGACGACAGTAAATTCAATCAAAAGGAAGTAGATAGAAAACTGCAGGTACAAAATAACAAAGCTGTTATTTCTTTACAGTTACAAGAAACTTGGGAAGAAAACTTAAAAAAAGACACTGCTTATGATATTGAGTTGTATTGGCGAGTTTCTTACAAACAACAAACCAAGCATTTGCCTATAAATAAAAGTACTTATTTAGAGGTAGAGTTTTCTGACAGAACGCTTTATTTTAAACCTCCTATTGCAGGGCATAATTTACCAGAATTAATTGCTCCTGATGGAAGTCCTATTTTGATAACGGTATTAACTGAGGAAATTCAAGAAAAAGTAAAAGACAAAATTACTAGTAAGGTGAAAAGTTCTTTAAAAAGTGGGGCTTCTAAACTTACCAAAGCAGTTAATTCTAAAATACATACAGCAGTAACAAACGTTGCTTTAATCAAATTAGAAAAAGGTTTTTTAGTAGATAATACGGGAAAAATTCATACTAAAAGAAGAACCTTATACGAAAAAAAAGAACGTATATTTGGAACAGAAACCATTGTTAAAAGAGGTAAAAATTTTACAAGTAGTAAAAATTCTACCAAATATATTAATCAAGCGCAATATTTTGCTACTAACGGAAAACAAGTAGAAATCTTAAATGCATTGCGTATCAATCCTATAATGAGTGTAGATGCTGCCGAGGAAACATTAGGCCATTTATTTGGTTTGGTTAATTTTTCAATGATGAGTTTAGAAGAAATAACAGCTAGCCCTCTTAATTTTCCTGATTTTTTATTGAAAGGTTTATTGGCTGAAAGTGCTCTTATAAGCGTTGGTTTGTGGGTAGAATTTTTAAATCACTTGGCTTTAAAACAACATACTGAATTAGAGGCTATGGTAGATACCATTTTGGAAGAGAAATTAGCAACCGCTAAAACAAATGGTTTGGAGGCTGTTAGAACTTTTTTACAAACCTATGATACGGATTATAATTTAATGGCTATTTCTAACCAAACTCTTGCGAAGTTACTTGCTGGGAGGTTTAAAACTTTTGAAGAACTTTTAGATTTTGAAGACATCTTAAAAAATAGAAATAGCTCTAACAATCAAGTTCTTTATAGAAATATAGAAAACAACGTAAGAGAAGAATTATATATAATTGAAACCATATTTATCAATGAATAAAATAAGCCTATTTACATTATTCACCATCTTATGTTTATCTGGATGTAATTCAAATAAACATACAATCGAGCTTACCCAACTAACAACAACCTATCCTATTATTTTATATATGAACAAAGAATATAATGAAGTTGTTCGGATTAAATTCCCTTTAAAAGTTCAGTTAACAAACAATTCTTATAGCTCTAAAACATTTGCAAGCATTCAATACAAATATTTACCTTATGAAAAAGGAATTGGGAATCCGTTATATATTGAAAAAAACAATACACTTATAAGAATAAAGCAAGCTACCAAAAAGTACCTAGCTCCATTAGAAAAAAAGGAATATATTATTTATACAAGACATCGTATGGATACTAGTAAATACATACAACAGCAATTCAAACCCTATATAGACATGATGATGGCTAAAAAAACAGATACTTTAACCATTGGTACGATCAATCAATTCAAACAAAAACACAGGAAACTATTACTTTCTTTAACAAAACAAGACCGTATTTATATAAATATATGGAAAAGTAAAAATGATATTAGCATCCCTGTAAAATGGTAGCCTCACACTTAACATAGTTATTAACCAAATAAATTAAATTAGCAACCGCTAAAACAAATGGTTTGGAGGCTGTTAGAACTTTTTTACAGACCTATGATACGGATTATAATTTAATGACTATTTCTAACCAAACTCTTGCGAAGTTACTTGCTGGGAAGTTTAAAACTTTTGAGGAGTTAAATAAATTTAATATTCAAAAAGATCTATCTGAAACGTCTTCACTAATATTATATCTAGAAATTTTGAATCAAAACCGAAGCGAATATATTTATATAATAGAAACCATATTTATCAATGAATAACTATTTTACAATACTTCTTTTATTTCTTTTTATTACTTGCAAAACGGTAAAAAGAACTATAATAATAACTCAAAAAGAAACAATATTACCTGTATATGCCTTACTTAGCAATGACACACAAAGAATTATTAGATTGTGTTTTCCGATAAAAGTTAATCTCAAAAACACTTCCTCAAGCGAACAATCATTCATCAAAATAAACTATCAATATAATTCAATTACTACTCCAATAGGTAACTTCATTAAATTATATAAAGAGCAAAATAAAGTTTTGGAAAAAATTTCCAATAATAAGAAAAAGACGCTCTTTCCTAAAACAAATAATAATTATGTTCTTTACACCCTTCACTATATTTCCAAAAAGACTTCTTCTTCAAAAAAGCTTCAAACTTACACTAATAAAATGCTCACCACAAATAAAGATACTTTACATATTGGTACGGTAACTGAATTTCGACAAAAACACCCTAAGTTATTTCAACAGCTTACCAAAAACGATCGTATTTCTATACAATTTTTAGAGGGTAAAAAATTAGGAAAACCTATTAGCATACCTGTAACATGGTAATATAACAGATTCTATAGTTGTCAATGAATAGATTTAAAATAATCACACTATCAATAACCATCTGCCTTATTGGTTGTAAATCAAGCAAAGGCAATCTAGAAGCCACACTATTGGAGTCACAACAAAAAGTGGTAATTCTTCTAAATAAAAAATATAAAAAAATAGCTTTAATTGAACTCCCTTTAAAAGTTCAGTTAACAAACAATTCTTATAGCTCTAAAACATTTGCAAGCATTCAATACAAATATTTACCTTATGAAAAAGGAATTGGGAATCCGTTATATATTGAAAAAAACAATACACTTATAAGGATAAAGCAAGCTACCAAAAAGTACCTAGCTCCATTAGAAAAAAAGGAATATATTATTTATACAAGACATCGTATGGATACTAGTAAATACATACAACAACAATTCAAACCCTATATAGACATGATGATGGCTAAAAAAACAGATACTTTAACCATTGGTACGATCAATCAATTCAAACAAAAACACAGGAAACTATTACTTTCTTTAACAAAACAAGACCGTATTTATATAAATATATGGAAAAGTAAAAATGATATTAGCATCCCTGTAAAATGGTAGCTTCACACTTAACATAGTTATTAACCAAATAAATTAAATTAGCAACCGCTAAAACAAATGGTTTAGAAGCTGTTAGGGCTTTTTTACAAACCTATGATACGGAGATACGGATTATAATTTAATGGCTGTTTCTTAATAAAACCCTCGCTAAACTCCTAGCTGGTAAGCTAAGTTCCTTGGAAAAATTAAAAGACTTAAATAAAAATATACCATAAAAACAACAAAGAACTTCTTATTAAAATAATAAAAGACAATATTACAGGTGAAAAGTACGTCATAGAATCTATATTCATAAATAACTAAACTTAAAATATGAGCAAAAAAATATACTTAATTTTCGCTACACTACTTTTTTTAAAATGTTCAAATGCACAAAATGAACTTTCTATTGATATAAATATCATTAATAATCATAAGCCTATAATATTAAACTACGACACTAAGCATAAAAAAGTTTTTAGAGTTCAAATACCTTTTAAGTTAGAGGTTACAAATACCTCTTCGAAAACTCAAAAAATTACTTCGTTCATATACCAATATTCAATTAAGAACAGCGGACTATTAAATGATTTATTTGAGATTACCAACAATAATGAACATAACAAAATCTCTTTAGCAAGCATAAAAAAGCTGCCTCCTTTTACAAAAAAGGAATACCTAATTTATTCAGAGCACCTAATCGACAGTTTACAAAATATCCAAAACCACTTTATTCCATTTTTAAAAACAAAAAGAAAATCCAAAAGCATTTTTAACATCAATAAATCAACTTTTGAAAAAACTGAATTTTACAAGAACCTAGTCAAAGAGGATAGTATTGTCGTTAGGCTAATAAATAGCAATAATTTTAAACGGATTAAACTCCCCGTAAAACAGTAATTTTTATCCATTCCCCTCAATATAATAACAATTTTCATGCTTTATAAAATACCCCTCTTAATACTACTATAATTTTGAAAACTTAAAAAAACACTTTATTAACACTTCCTCATTAGCAATTGCTAAAACAAATGGTTTGGAGGCTGTTAGCGCTTTTTTACAAACCTATGATACGGATTATAATTTAATGGCTATTTCTAACAAAACTCTTGCGAAGTTGCTTGCTGGGAAGTGTAAAACTTTTGAAGAACTCGCTAACTATAATTTCAATCCTAAAAAGCCTATTATAAGAGTACTTTATAAAAAAGTAAGAAATGAAAACAGAGATCAATTTATATATATAATCGAAACCATATTTACTAATGAATAACTCATATAAGGCACTGAAATTTTTTACCTTTATCCTTCTTATAATAAGCTGCAATTCTACTAAAAGGAATATCATCTTACATCAAAAAACTGCTAAAAAACCCATTATCATTAGGGCTTCCTTAGAAGATAGCACCATATATGAAATAAAACTCCCAAATAGATTAAAGATTACCAATAAAGCTTTGTTTGCAAAGTCATTTATCATGATAAACTACCTTTATCAAGACTCTTTATCAAAATGGGCAGATAGAAATATCCAATTATTTCGAATAAACGACGAAACATTAATCCCCATCTCAAATAACAAGAGAAAAAACATAGCAGGTAGAGAAAGTTTAGAATTTATCTATTATACAAGGCATTTCCTAAACCCATCTAAATCAACCCAACAACAATTCAAACCTTATCTAAAAAAAATGCTCACCACAAATAAAGACACCTTACATATTGGTACGGTAACTGAATTTCGACAAAAACACCCTAAGTTATTTCAACAACTTACCAAAGGCGATCGTATTTCTATACAATTTTTAGAGGGTAAAAAATTAGGAAAACCTATTAGCATACCTGTAACATGGTAATATAACAGATTCTATAGTTGTCAACTAAATATACTTCTAACCAAACTCTTGCGAGGTTGCTTGCTGGGAAGTGTAAAGCTTTTGAGGAGTTGGAAGACTATCAGGAAAAACATATACATTCAAAAAAATCTTATTTTCTCTTCAAAGAAATAAAGAAAAAGCATAAACTAAACGACAACTACATCATTGAAACTATATTCATAAATAATTAAAAGATGAAAAATTACCTGTATATAATAGTATTCCTTTTTCTTTATTGCTGTCAAACAGCCCATCATAACAGCATTAACATAACACTAGAAAAATCAAGCAAACAAATCATTATAAGAAATAATTTAAAAGAGCAAAAGCTAACATACTTTAAAATCCCATTCAAAATAAAAATAAGAAACAATACTTATCATAAGATTTCTTTTAAAAAAATAAAATACAAGTACTCCAATAATCCCGAAGAATCACTGGGACTTATGCTTTTTAAAAATAATACTAGAATATCAAATAACTTAAAAAAGAATATAAATCTTAATGAAGCTATCGTTTTTGAAAGCTTAACAAGGCACTTTATTGACACTTCTACATCCATTCAAACAAAACTAAAACCTTATCTAAAAAAAATGCTTACCACAAATAAAGATACTTTACATATTGGTACGGTAACTGAATTTCGACAAAAACACCCTAAGTTATTTCAACAACTTACCAAAGACGATCGTATTTCTATACAATTTTTAGAGGGTAAAAAATTAGGAAAACCTATTAGCATACCTGTAACATGGTAATATAACAGATTCTATAGTTGTCAATGAATAGATTTAAAATAATCACACTATCAATAACCATCTGCCTTATTGGTTGTAAATCAAGCAAAGGTAATCTAGAAGCCACGCTATTGGAGTCACAACAAAAAGTGGTAATTCTTCTAAATAAAAAATATAAAAAAATAGCTTTAATTGAACTCCCTTTAAAAGTTCAGTTAACAAACAATTCTTATAGTTCTAAAACATTTGCGAGCATTCAATACAAATATTTACCTTATGAAAAAGGAATTGGGAATCCGTTATATATTGAAAAAAACAATACATTTATAAGAGTAAAGCAAGCTACTGGAAGCTTACAATCTTTGTTAGGCAGCGTTATTTTCTCTTTGCTCAAAAACAAAGTATCATTTCTACCATTAGTAAAACGGTAATTTAATTTTTCCCCATGACTTGAGTACACTGCATATATTGTATCAAGAATGATGTTTTTTTTTGAAACTATTAAATTTCCCCCAAAAGTATTTTTTTCAGTAATTTTGAAATACCCTTTTTCATTTGTATAAGAAAACATTTTTAAATTATCATTTTCTTCTACTTTTATATTTTTTAATGGTTTATTTTCTGTATCATATATGTATCCATGATAAAATTTGATTTTATTAGAACAAGATATCATAGTAATAAACAATGTGTATATAGATATTTTTCTCATTTTAACTCTATTTTTGTCAACCATATTAGACTAACTACATCATTATTAGCAGCAGAAAAATTATCGTATTTGTAGTAAGGTATAACATTTGCATAGTAAGGCATAATATCTATTTCTCCTGTTTTAGGATACTCTATAGCTTTTGAGTTCTCCGATTGAGTTATTGTATTCACACTTCCTTTATGACCATAAGAATAAAATGTGCCTCCATAGGCTTTTAAGGCAGCTAAAAGTAGCAATTACTTATAGCCATCTTTGTTAGGCAGCGTTATTTTTCTTAAAAATATTGTATCGATAGTTTTGTTTAAAAAAGTATAATTAACTTTTTCACCGTGCTGAGTCCATACTGAAGGAATAGTGTCAGTTATAAATCCTGTTTTTTCGAAAATTAATGAATGTATAGAGTTTGGCTCTTTAGGTAGTTTAAAAAAACCAGTAGAATCAGTTTGCGTAGATTCATTAAGATTATCTTTTCTTACAATTACGTTCAATAGAGGTTTTTTATCGTAAAACACATAGCCTCTGTAAAACTTCGGTTTTGTTCTACACGAACTTATAATAAGTATCGAAACTAATAAAAATATAATTCTCATTTTAACTCTATTTTTGTTAACCAAATTAAACTTAATACATCTTTCATAGCTGCAACCATTCTATTTCTTTGATTGTAGCTTAACCAATTAGTATAATAAGGCATAGTATCAATTTCTCCTTTTTTAGGATACTCTATAGCTTTTGAATTCTCCGATTGAGTTATCGTATTTACACTTCCTTTATGCCCATAAGAATAAAACGTGCCTCCATAGGCTTTTAAGACAACTAAAAGTAACAATTACTTATTACCATTGTTAGGCAGCGTTAATGGTGTTAAATATATTTTACCTAATTTAATACTGTCTAATTTTTTATCATAATTATATTCTCTTAAATCAATAGTATCTTTAGCATACCCTTTTGATTCAAAAAATAGTTTATAAGAAATATTTTTACGAGCAGTATAATAAGAATCATAATCTTTAGTTTTCATATTATTGATAAAAAAAAAACCTTTTTTATTTGTTTTAATTTTACCAAAAAAGTTGAAAGCAAATGAGTCTGTATATATTATCACTCCTTTAATTGGAATATTTGTTTTTTTATCATAAATAGTACCGTCAATACTCTCTATTAAAGTATATGTAGAATTACAAGAAATAAAAAATAGGAAAAAAAGTAAGTATATATATGTTTTCATCTTAATTCTAATTTAGTCAACCATAATAAACTTAAAACATCTTTTTGAGAAGCGACCGTTCTTTGTTTGTCATAGTACTTGTCGTAATATTTCATCAAGTCTATTTTTCCTTGTTTTGGTAGTGGTATGTTTTTGCTTTTTTGAGTAATTATAGAGGAACTCCCTTTATGCCCTTTAGAATATTTATGCCCTCCGTATTTTAGTAGAATTTCATGACCTATTTCATGAGCAGAAGTCATCTTAAATTCTTCAACATCATTATTTTCAAAATACCAACCTTTATTTTTAAATACAGGATTGTTTGGGTTTAGTGATTTCCAATCATTGTAAAATAAAAATCCGACATTATAAAATAATATTCTAGATAACTCCCAATTTCTTGACCTACCAGGACTTCCATTTGTTACAAATTTGGTTGACAAAGGAGCTATAGCATTCTCTGTTGTATTAATGGCATTTACAAAAACTTTATAAAGTTCTCCGTTAACAGCTTGTATAAACCCCGTTTTAATGAGAGGTATTTTATTAGGCAACGTTGTTTTTGGTCGGCTATATTTACTGTTTTTTGAAATTAAATAAATAGTATCGCCAAAAGGTAATTCTCTTGTAAATTTATTTTGTCTGCTAAAAGTACTTAAATTAAATTTCCTATAACCTTTTTTTGAGAAAGTTAAATGTTTTAGGTCTTTATTAAAATCAATTTCAAAATACCCTTTTTTGTTGCTAAGTATATAATTCAAAGAGTCCGTAGAATAAACCTTAACTTTATTTAGAGGGGTTTCATTATCAAAATCGTATATATAACCATAATATTTTGTCCCACAAGATTGCATAATTATTACTAAAAATATAAAAAACACTTTTCTCATCTTAACTCTAATTTGGTTAACCATAGTAAACTTAAAACATCTTTTTGAGAAGCGACAAATCTTTTATAAATATTAGGTTGCCTTAGTTTTCCTCCGTATTTATTATCTTTTAGATATGGCATAATATCAATTTCTCCTTCTAAAGGGAATTTTGGAGCAGATGATTTTTGATTTTGAGTTATTGTATTTACACTCTCCTTATGTCCATAAGAATAAAATGTTCCTCCGTAAGCTTTTAAAATTGTGTGTCCTATTTCGTGAGAAGATGTGAACTTAAATTCTAAATTTTCAGAATTTTCAATTTGATAATCCCAACTATCTTTATAAAAGTACTCATAAATATACCCCACATTATAACAAATAGCTTCCCTTGAAACAATATTTCCAACAAAAGAGATTGGGTCTTCTACAGTTCCTGGATTTCCTGAACGCATCCATTTATTATTGGTGTTGAAAATTAAATCTACATCATCCATTGCCTTTTTTGTTGTATTAATCGCATTTACAAAAACTTCATAAAGTTCTCCGTTAACAGCTTGTATAAACCCCGTTTTAATGAGAGGTATTTTATTAGGCAAACGTTATTTTTTATCAATATTCAAGAATAAAGTGTCCCTTTTGCCTTGAATGAAACTATATTTAATTTTCTCACCCCCTTGAATTCCAATCACTTGTATAGAATCTATTATTTCGTTTTTATCTTCAATAATTAAATAGCGCTCTATATTGTTTTTAGTTATATTTATTCTGAAATACCCTTCCTTATTTGTTACGGAGTAATTCTTATAATTATACTTCTCATAAACTTTCAAGCCTTTTATTGGATTATTATTCACACTAAAAATATGTCCTTGATAATAATTTATCCCTGTTTTACATTGAGTAAAAGTCATTAAAGCGAATATGAGGACTATATTCTTCATTTTAACTCTATTTTTGTCAACCATATTAGACTAACTACATCATTATTAGCAGCAGAAAAATTATCGTATTTGTAGTAAGGTATAACATTTGCATAGTAAGGCATAATATCAATTTCTCCTTCTAAAGGAAGTTTAGGAGCATTTGATTTTTTATTTTGAGTTATTGTATTCACACTTCCTTTATGACTATAAGAATAAAGCGTGCCTCCATAGGCTTTTAAGACAACTAAAAGTAGTAATTACTTATAGCTATCTTTGTTAGGCAGCGTTATTTTTCTTAAAAATATTGTATCGATAGTTTTGTTTAAAAAAGTATAATTAACTTTTTCACCGTGCTGAGTCCATACTGAAGGAATAGTGTCAGTTATAAATCCTGTTTTTTCGAAAATTAATGAATGTATAGAGTTTGGCTCTTTAGGTAGTTTAAAAAAACCAGTAGAATCAGTTTGCGTAGATTCATTAAGATTATCTTTTCTTACAATTACGTTCAATAGAGGTTTTTTATCGTAAAACACATAGCCTCTGTAAAACTTCGGTTTTGTTCTACACGAACTTATAATAAGTATCGAAACTAATAAAAATATAATTCTCATTTTAACTCTATTTTTGTTAACCAAATTAAACTTAATACATCTTTCATAGCTGCAACCATTCTATTTCTTTGATTGTAGCTTAACCAATTAGTATAATAAGGCATAATATCAATTTCTCCTTTTTTAGAATACTCTATAGCTTTTGAATTCTCCGATTGAGTGATTGTATTTACGCTTCCCTTATGACCATAAGAATAAAATGTGCCTCCATAGGCTTTTAAAATGGCATGCCCAATTTCGTGAGCAAAAGTTTCTTTAAAAGAAATGTCTTCATTTTTTAAATATTGGTAATCCCATCCATAAGAATATTTAATATACCCCACATTATAACAAATAGCTTCCCTTGAAACAATATTTCCTACAAAAGAGATTGGGTCCTCTACAGTTCCTGGATTTCCTGAACGCATCCATTTATGATTGGTGTTGAAAATTAAATCTACATCATCCATTGCCTTTTTTGTTGTATTAATCGCATTTACAAAAACTTCATAAAGTTCTCCGTTAACGGTTTCGAGCATGAGTTGTTACATGGAGTTATTACTTATTTTAAAGGTATAAAATTAACTTCGAGTAAAAACTAAACCTCCTAAAATTGCCAAAAGTGGCAATTACTTATTGCCATTGTTAGGCAGCGTTATATATAAGGTATCTTTTCTTCCGTTTACAAAATAATAAGTAGGTTTTCTTTCAGGATGAGTGCTTACGATAGGTATTGAATCAATTTTATTACCTTTATTGTAAATATGTAAATATCTTCCTTTAAATTTTTTTTCTTTTGGAATTTTGAAATATCCATTTTTGTCTGTGATACTATTAATACTATTATCATACTGATTTACAACTTTTAAATTGTTCAGAGGTTGTTTATTTGTTGAATAAATATGCCCGTGAAAATATTTTACTTCTGTGGACGAACAAGCATAAATAAAAGAAGCTAGGGTCAATAATAAGATATATTTCATAATTATTTTAATTTCAATTTTGTTAACCACAATAGACTTAAAACGTCCTTTTCTGATGCAATATATCTATTATAAACGGTTGGTGGTGGAGATTGTGGATAATAAGGCATTATATCTATTTCTCCTGTTTTAGGATATTCAGGTGCTGTTGACTTCATCTTTTGAGTTATTGTATTTACACTCTCCTTATGTCCATAAGAATAAAATGTGCCTCCGTAAGCTTTTAAAATTGTGTGTCCTATTTCGTGAGAAGATGTGAACTTAAATTCTAAATTTTCAGAATTTTCAATTTGATAATCCCAACTATCTTTATAAAAGTACTCATAAATATACCCCACATTATAACAAATAGCTTCCCTTGAAACAATATTTCCAACAAAAGAGATTGGGTCTTCTACAGTTCCTGGATTTCCTGAACGCATCCATTTATGATTGGTGTTGAAAATTAAATCTACATCATCCATTGCCTTTTTTGTTGTATTAATCGCATTTACAAAAACTTCATAAAGTTCTCCGTTAATATCTACATTTTTAGCAATAAAATGATTTTTGTTTCTTCCCCAATGATAGCTTAAGCCTTCTAAAGCTAATTGTTCTAAATCTTTAAAACTTTTGGTTCTTGATTTTATTGGAGGTTTTCCTGCTATTAAATCTTCTTTTGGTATTTTCTCCCAAGGGCAAACTGTTTTTATTGAAGAGTATTGACCAGAACCTACTTGTATGCAATCCTTTTCTGTACCAATTTCTCCACCATCCTTTAAATTAACCCGAAGAGTTACATCAATTCGTTTGGTGTTTTTGTTGATTTTAACATCTACCCATTTAACTTCACTATACTTAGCTGTAAACTCTACTCGTTTTCTGCTATAATTTTCTTCATTATCTATGGCTATCGTATAAATATTTAAATCTTTAGCCGTTGTAAAAACAGCGCTATCATAGATACCATTACTATCAAATCCATTCCATTTCCAACGGTGCTCTCCTTTTGTTAGTTTAGAAGAATCTGTTATTTTTTCTTGGTAAATAATTTTTCCGCCGTCTCTAATTTGTATGGTTAATTCTACAGCGTCATTTCCTTCAATTAAATAAGAAACCTGTATAAAATCTCTGTCTTTTTTTCCTTTGAAATCAGGAATTCCTAATGGTATAAAATAAGGCATATTATAAAATTTTTGGGGTGGCATTAAATGTATTAGTTAAGTCTTGAAAAGGAGACTCTTTTTTTGTTGGCGGTTTCCAGTTTTCGCGCCACGATTTTATATAAAATGTATCTTTATAATATTGTATGGCTGCTGAAAAAACTACACTGGTTTCCATTCCCAATAACGTATTAAAACTTTCTTTAAAATAGATGACCGAACAATCTTCAAGTCTATATTTAAAAAGAATACGCCCATTAAAATCTCCTTCATAAAAAACTATTTCAGCTTGTTTTAACACATATAAACATCTAGGATATGCTGTTTTTCCATCTTCCATTCTGTTGGCAAACATCCAATCTAGCATCATTTCTTCATTGCCTTTTGGAGTAAAACGTACGGCTACATAACCTCCCATAGTTTCAGTGGCTGGTCTTCCTGTAACACGGGTGCAACGATAATATGTTATCACTGTATTATGAAGTTCCCATTCATCTTTGCCAATACATAATTTTGCTACGGTATTCATTTTTCTTGCATTTTTTTGTGTATGTATGTATAAAACACATCGTTTATACAACAGTATTGGAGTAACAATACCTAATACTTTTTTATTTTATCGAAAATACGCTAAATATTAAAATCATCAAAAGAGTTTTTTAATTTTTCTAAGGTATTTAGAATTAATGTATTGCTATTACTGGAGTTGCCCGTAAGTTCATAAGAAACCTTATTATTTTATTAAACCATTTACTGACTTACTGCTTTCGCTATTATCTGTTTAATAACTGCCTTTTAGTTATATAAGTGGGTTGCTTCTTCATTTTTTCTTGATAAAAAACGAAGCAAAAAATCAAGGGCAAAATAGAAAATTGCCTGCTATATAAGGCATCGTGTTTTGCTGATAAACAACTGGAATTATTTTAAGGCTTCTTTTAGGCAAAAAATCAAGTATAGCCTTCGATTTTCTGAAAAATAGGGAAGCTTACAATAAGATTAAAATTTAGTTCATATTAATAACCTAACTGCTACTTATTAGAGGATGCAATCATATGGAAATAAAAAAAGTAACTTCCTAATATTATATCTTTTACTTTTGATTACTCATTATCAAAAAAGTAAATTAAAAACAAATGCTATCAAACGAATTTGATAGCATTTGTTTAACTTCTTTATTTTATATAGTATCAGAATCTTTATCAAAACCTTTCAATAACTATAAAATCATTACAGTTATTTCTCTGGAAAATAATTTCAAGAGATTCAATAAACTTATTTAATTCTCTCTCTAAGATAATTTTATAATCTTGAGAGTGCTCCCTATACTCTTTGGGTAATAAATACGAAATAGCATGATTTATTCCTGATAAAGTCGTTGGAAAATCAATTAATATCAATTTATTTTCATCTGTTATAGAAATATCTACACCAATATTTCTCGGTCTATTAGTTGAACCAAATGAGATTTTTTCAACACCTATTCTGTTTTGTTCTTTTTGAAACTGTAAATTCAAATTATCAGATAAAGTTTCGGGAATCATTATTTTAAAAACACAATCACCATACTTTTTACCTTCATAAATAAACCCTCCATTATTAATATAGTATTCATTAACATATTTAATGAAGTTTTCGAAATATGTTGAGGCAAGTACACTAGAAGGAAAAAAGTTCAAATCTATGTGAGTGGATTTCAAAAATAATTCTTGTATTTCTTTAATCTTATCTAATAGATTTGTTTTGTTGTACATAGACAATTTAATTCCCCCGAAATCTGTTGGTATCTTAACGTCATCACTAACGAGAAAAGCGCATTTATCTATTCCTAATCTACCTATAAAAAGACCTAATTCAAAAAGGACGTTATCTCTAGCTTGAAGATATTCTTTTCCTCTAACTTCTACTTTATCATCAGGGGAACCAATCAAAATACCATAATCAAACTTTAATGTAGCTGATAGCAAATCTGTTAAGAAATTTTGATTTAACTTAAAGACCGATTTATCCCAAACTGATTCATTCCATATAACTACGTCAAAATCTTTATCTAAAATTTCTTTGACTATTTTAGCTGTACCTAGTTCCTCTGAAGAACTACCTATAAAAACTCTTTTCCTCATCTTTTAATAAATAAAACTAGCAACAATTATATCGTTCTTTATTAAATTAACCTCAGTTAATAAAGTTCTTAAATGCTCTACTTTTTCAGGATTATTTCTAAATATATATTCAGTATCATCAACAGATTTAATACTATCTCTATATACCTTATCAGAATAAATCTTATACATCTCTTCGTAAATCACATGAACTAATTCTAAATAACTTTTATCATAATATTTATAAGTGGGAATATTATAGGATATAGAAGTTATATCAAAACTAGTAAGATCAATCTTATAATCTGAATCAACCTTAACATTTTTTAGGAATCTGATCATTTTTTTCAAACGACCATTAACTCCAGAGTCTTTTTGATTAACAAGTTTTATCTTTCTAAAAGGAAAATCCTCAGGTAAAATTTTATGATCATTTTTATCATAAATTTTAATTCCTCTTTCTTCCTTATCTGCTTTTGCTACTGCTTTTACATTTTTATACCAAGAAGCAGTTACTACATCTACTTTTCTAGATGGGTTTGTAGGTTTAACTTCAATAGATTTACCTTTGGTCGTATCAACATATTTATACTCTCTGTTTAAAACATTTTCAGCATCAATTCTAATCTCTCTTAAAGTCATCTTATCATCTCCTTCAAAACTAGTTCCTTCAGCAATAACAGATAATCTTTCTTTTTCTGTATAGGAATACTCAAAAGATTCTTTAGCTTTTTGAAAGTTCTGTCTTCCCTCATGAAAATAAAATCTATTGGTTATTTGCACCAGATCAATATCACTATGCCCTTTAATATGAGTATTGGTCATTACTGAGCCTTGAAACTCAAAATCTAAATTAGGATTATTCTTTTTTAAATGTTCTCTTACTTTTTTACCCGCTTCAAAAGTCCTTTCTGTGTATCTAGGCTCAACACCCCTCATAACTCTTTTTACATATTCATTAGCCTTAACGGTAGTTCTCCCTAATTCATCTCTAAATGATTTCTCTAATAAAACAGATTCATTAGTAATATCAGGATTAGTTCTGTTTTTAACTTTTCTAATTAACGATTCATAATCTTTCGCCATAACCTACTAATATTTATTACCTTTTTTACGATTCTCCTTAGTTTGTAATGGTCTCAAATTATTTAAATGATCTGTTCCACCTTTAGATTGAGGTTTAGAATGATCTATTTCCCAACCCATCGGAGTATTTTTACCATAAGAATGATAATAAATTTCATTTCCTAAATCGTCTCTTCTGTAAAGATTTGGATCTTTACCTCTGACTTTCTTTCCTTTGCCCCAAACTTGCTCTTTTTTGTTTTTATATGACATTAATTATGTAAAATATTTGTTTACCCCAATTTAGAAATCGGTATTGGAGTAGTTGAAACCGAGAAAAAGGGATGAAAGTTTTTGTAAAAACAAAAAAAATGTAGATTTGCAATCATAAAACATGAAAAAAGTGGCTTACCCTTTTTCTTTTTTGAAAGCCACCTTACAAAATCAAAAAGTCTTATCGGTTAGAGGTTAAGACTTTTTTCTTTACAAAAAATTGTCAACCTTCATGCCAAAAGAAATGTTAAAATTTAAGAGTGACAGTTTGTCTTTTCAAAAAGGATTTCCGTAGAAAAAACTATTATTTACTAACAAAAAATCGCATTTAGTAAACAAAGACTACTGACAGCCAACTTATAATCTGCCAATTTGATTCTACTCAAATAATCGAAAAAGCTTTCCGTTTTATCAAAATAATTGATATGTAGGCTTGATAACTAAATCTTGTACAAACTTTTTAGAACAACTTCAAAACCTTGTACAGAAAATAAAGGAAAAATCTTGTACAAACTTTTTAGAGCGACTTCAAAACCTTGTACAGAAAATGAAGAGGAAATCTTGTACAAACTTTTTGGAGCAACTTCAAAACCTTGTACAGAAAATAAAGGGGAAATCTTGTACAAACTTTTTAGAGCGACTTCAAAAACTTGTACAGAAAATAAAGGAAAAATCTTGTACAAACTTTTTGGAGCAACTTCAAAACCTTGTACAGAAAATAAAGGGGAAATCTTGTACAAACTTTTTAGAGCAACTTCAAAATCTTGTACAGAAAATGAAGAAGAAATCTTGTACAAACTTTTTAGAGCAACTTCAAAATCTTGTACAGAAAATAAAGGGGAAATCTTGTACAAACTTTTTAGAGCAACTTCAAAATCTTGTACAGAAAATAAAGGGAAAATCTTGTACAAACTTTTTAGAGCAACTTCAAAAACTTGTACAGAAAATAAAGGGAAAATCTTGTACAAACTTTTTAGAGCAGCTTCAAAATCTTGTACATATTAACACTGATAATGAATGAGTTGTATTTTTATCAAGAAAAAAAAGTGGGCACTAACAACTATCTTTTAGCTGTATTTCTTTCTATTTTTTTGAAGGAAAAACGAAGCAAAAAATCAAAGACAACATAGGAAATTGCCTACTATATAAGGAATCGCTAGAATTATTTTGAAGCTTGTTTTAGGCAAAAAGTTCAAGTATAGCCTTCGTTATAATTTCATTTTTTAACAACAAAAAACTTAAAAAACTGGCTATTCAATAAAATGCGATGTCTTAGATAGTATAACTATCGCTCTTCCACAACTTCATTACGACAATCACTATTGCTTAGTATATAATTATACTCTTTGAGATTACTTGCATCCCCCTTAACGTCGTATCTTATTTTTCTTAATTTTTTTAATAATTCTTTTTAGTCCTTTCCTTATAATAGCATTTGTATTCTTTGCAAATGCAAAATCTTGACTATCTTTTAATATCATTAAATTGCCTATTATTGTATGGGTATAAAATTCCTCTAAAAGATTCAAATCGTATATTGTAAGATGTACCTTTCCTGTGTTTCTAACAGGGGTATCAACACCTCCTATTTGAAAAGCACCTATTTCACTAGCTATATTTTCTGCTTTGATATGTATCAAAAAATCAACTCCAGTTCCTCTTTTAATATCTCTTAAAACTGATTTACTAAACCCATCAACTTCGCTAGGCATAAGTATTCCTTTTGCTCTTTCTAGAATTGAAAACCTATTTCCTATTAAATTGGTAAACTCTTTATCTGCTATTTTTGTTAATACATCTTCTATACGGCTAGGAGCTTCAATAGTATTGAGCAACCACCTCCCTTCTCTAAAATCCAAGCGTCCATTTACACTTCCTGAATGTGTATATCTAGGGCAATGACACCCCGTACTTATTACTAATAACAATAAGATTACTATCTTTTTCATATACCCCATTTTTTACACTTATTCGATGAATATTACATTAGCTATAGCTTGTACTGATCTTGTTACAATTAAGAATTTTCAATACAAAGACTACAAAACAATAAAAAATCTCAATACTTAACAACATATTGAGATTTTTTTTAATAGTTATGAATGGTATCACTATACTGCCTTACATTTTTCTTGTAACCAGTTTGTTTCTTCTTTATTTAAAAAAGGAGATAATTGTTTAAAAACAAGTGCATGATATGCATTCAACCAAGTGATTTCTGCACTGCTTAATTCAGTAATCAGTACTAAACTAGTATCTATATAACACCATGTTAAAGGCTCAAACCCTATAAATTCTCCAAAAGCCGTTTTGCGTACCGTTTTTGATAGTACTACATTTTCCGTTCTAATACCAAACTCATTTGCTACATAACATCCTGGCTCTATTGTAGTAAATTGATTAGGCTTGTGCACAGTAGTTCCTCTTTCAGTAGTAGCTCCCGTGGTAAAACCTTGAGCGGGTTCATGTACCATACCAAAACTTCCTATACCATGGCCCGTTCCATGCGGATAATCCAGCCCATTTTTCCACAAATGCACACGTGCAAAGGCATCTATTTGAGCCCCTGTAGTTCCTAAGGGAAACTGTAACCGCTCCAACTCAATATAGCCTTTTAGTACAGAAGTGTATGCTTTTTTTATAGTTTCTGTCGGAGTTCCTCCTAGCCAAATAGTTCTGGTAATATCTGTAGTTCCATTTTTATATTGCGCTCCACTGTCTATCAACAAAACGCCTTCTTTTTGTACCATTGCAGACCCTTCTTTAGGAGCTGTATAATGAATAATAGCTCCGTTTCCCTTATAACCTACAATGCTTGCAAAAGATGCTCCTACATAATGCGCTTGCTCTCTTCTAAACTCTTCTAACTTCTTTCCTATTTCATATTCCGATATCGCATTTTCTTCTAATTCTTTTTCTAACCAAATAAAAAATTTAGTTAATGCCACCCCATCTTTAAGCATACATTCTTTTGCTCCTTCAATTTCTACTGAATTTTTGACGGCTTTTAATTCTTTTGCAATCGATTTCTCAAATACAAATTCACCTGCTATTGCATGGTACATGGCATAATTTAAAGAAGCTGAATCTGTAACTATTTTTTTATTTTTAGTTACCAAAGGTACTATTTCAGTAATGCTTTCATAGTCTTCTACTACAACTTTACAAGCGGATAACACCGCTAATAAATTCGCTGAAAACCTACTCTTATCGGCAAACACTATAGTACGTGCTTCACCTACTAATAGATACGCCGTTACTAAAGGAGTAAAATCTACATCATTAGCGCGAATATTAAGTAACCATGCTATTTCATCTAGTGCTGAAAAGAAGTAAAAATCAGCATGCTTTTCCCGCAGCACTTCATAAACTTTATTTAGTTTAAACGCTACAGTTAGCCCACTAAATACAGTAGCATGTTCTTGAATAGGTGTATTTGGCAAGCTTGGGCGATCATTCCAAATACCATCAACTAAGTGCATTTCATTTTGTAATTGAATGTTTTTAAGACTTGTAAAACCCGTCAAATAATCTACCTGTGCTTTTGAAAACTGGCGGTAATCAATTCCTATGACTGCATTCTTATGCAGCAAATTACACAACCATGCTACGTGCTCTGGAGCATGTGGTATAGATTGTTTATACAAAACTACTTCAGTATCCTTACATTCTTCTTCAAACTGTAAGAAATAACGAGAGTCCGTCCATACTCCAGCAATATCCTTGGTAATAATTAGGGTACCTGCTGACCCCGTAAATCCAGAAAAGTATGTTCTTAACTTCCAATGATCTGATACATATTCTGACTGATGCGGATCTGCTGAAGGAATGATATATGCATCTAAATTTTTATTTTTCATTGCAGTTCTTAAAGCTGCTATTCTTTTTGCTATCATAATTTTATATTGGATAAATAACCTGACTTAAAGCCATGTCGTATTTATGAATATCTGTTATTTTTTGTATCGGTTGAAAAAAATTTATTCCTACTGTAATCACTTCCCTTTTACAATCAGCAATAAAACGATCGTAAAATCCTTTTCCATATCCTACCCTATACTTTCGAGCATCCGAAATTAATAAAGGAACAAAAATCAAGTCAATATTGCTCACCGCTATTTCTTTTGCATTTACAGGCTCTGGTATTCCATAAGAATTCAACACTAAGCTGGTATCCTCATCAAATAAAAAATGACTTAGTTTATTCGTTTTAAAATCACTTTTGCTAATCACTATTGATTTTTTAAGACTTCTTAAAAAATCAATAATCGGGTAGGTGTTAATTTCTTTTTGTTGTTTTATTGGCAAAAAAATATGGATTACTGACACTGATGACCAATCCATCTGCTGTATTTGGGTGTAGATGTTTTTTTCAAAAGCAGCTATTGCTGAATCTGTTAACGCCCTCCTTTTTTCTTTGTATATTTTTCGAAGTTCTCGCTTTTCCATGATCTCCAAAGATACACTGTTTACACCAGTTATGATTTGAAATTACTTGAAAAGAAAATGATTGCTTTTTAAGAAAAACGCGCTACGTGAAACGGCTCTAAATTTAAACTAGGCTTTTTTTCTGAAAGTATCTCAGCAACTAATTTTCCTGTAGCTGGCCCTAAGCTCCACCCCATCATAGCATGCCCTGTTGCAATAGTTGCATTACTTATATCTGGTAGTTTCCCTATATAAGGCAACCCATCTGGTGAGCAAGGGCGCAAACCGCATTGCGCTGCTGCTTTTTCTTTTTCTGAAAGCATCAATCCCTCGTAATACCCTTCGCTTGCCTTGGCTATTGCCCGTACACGGGTTGTATTGATATCATGGTTAATTCCTCCTATTTCCATAGTTCCTGCAAAGCGCGTAAATCCGTTCATAGGAGTTACTGCTACCTTTGCTTCCATTAAAATAGCAGGAACAGTAATTCCTGTATTTTTATCCGTATTAATACTATATCCTTTCCCTGCCTGAACAGGAATGGTTGTTCCTAACTTTTGCGCTATTTTTTGCGTCCAAGCACCAGTTGCCACTACTACTTCATCAGCCTCTAAAGTTCGTTTATTAGTAAGTATAGAAGTAATCTTATTTTTAGAAAGATGGAGGTCTAACACCTCCTCATTGGCATGTATTGTCACTCCTTTTTTTTCTAGATATACTTTTAGTTGCTGCATAAATTCATGAGGAGTCATATGCGCATCTGAATGATAATATATTGCTCCTTTGATATTTAAATTTACATGAGGTTCTATCTTTTTTACAGCTTCTTTTGTTAAATGCTCTACTTTAAGTCCTTCTTTAATAGCCATCTTCCCTATAGCCCATTCTTCTGCTCCTGCTTTTTCTGTTTGGTAATACATCAACAATCCTTTGTGTTTATAGAAAAAATTAAAATCTTCTGATTGTTTCATTTCTTCATACAAAGCCCGACTAAACAGATTGATCTCTTTTATTACAGGAATGGAAGCAGCTACCTTTTGTTGCGTCGCTGATTTTTTAAACAACCATGACCACTTCAAAAAATCCATATCTAAACGAGGCTTTACATAAAAAGGACTAGAAGCATCTAACATCCACTTAACTCCTTTGCGAATCATTCCTGGTGCGGCTAAAGAAATAATATGACTTGGTGTGATATATCCTGCGTTTACAAAAGAAGCTCCTGACGAAAAATCGGCTTTATCAATGATCGTTACTTTATGTCCTTCTTTTTGCAAATAATATGCAGCGCATAACCCTATAATCCCACCTCCTATAATGAGTACTTCTTTTGACATCTAATAAATTTTAATTAATTAGTAGGCTTCTTTTTAAGTATTTCAACTTATAAAAAGCATTCCCAAATCTATTTAATCTCTTTCTCTTTTACAGATTACTTTCTTTCTATTATTTCACCAATTTTTAAATAAGCCCTTCTATTTTTTTATAAGAAATTGTATTGTAATTGATTTTCATCAGTGAAGTGATTTAAACCTTTTGTTTAGAAGCGAAAATTTGGGATCTTTTACCCTAAAAAGCTAAAATTAAGGTGAAATAAGACCAATTTGCAGACTTCAAAAAAAGCTGAAACCGCTTCAGTTTTATATTACCTGAAAACCATGTGCATACGGATCCTCCTCTTCATCAATAATGATGGTATTATAGCCATATACCTTTGCCCATCCTTGAATGCTTGGAACAATAGCTAATTTTCCTCCTAAGGTAGTTTCTTCTTCTACACGCCCAATAAACTTACTTCCAATAAAACTTTCATGAATAAATTCTTCTCCTTTTTTCAATTTTCCCTTTGCATATAATTGCGCTAATCTTGCTGATGTTCCTGTACCACAAGGACTTCTATCAATGGCTTTATCGCCATAAAATACGGCATTTCTTCCTGAAGAAGATGCCTCTAACGGATTTCCTGTCCATAGCATATGTGTTACATCTCTAATAGTATCATTTTCAGGATGAATAAACAAATCAGGGTATTTTTTATTGATCCGTGTTCTAACTACTTGAGAATACTGAATAATTTTACTAGCTGTAAAATCATGCACTCCTGAAAAGTTTTTTTGAGGGTCTACAATGGCATAATAATTTCCTCCATAAGCTACATCAAAAGTTATTTCACCTAACTCAGGGCAACTTATTGTTAAATTTTCAGCAGCTAAATAACTTTTCACATTCGTTAAACGCACCCAATCTACTTTTTTACCAGTTTGTCCGTACGCTATTTGCACTAGTCCCGCTGGTGCTTCCATTTTTATAAGCCCTGGCTGCTTAGGTATAATCAATCCTTCTTCAATAGCTATGGTAATCGTGCCAATAGTTCCATGCCCACACATTGGTAAACAACCCGAAGTTTCTATAAATAATATTGAAAAATCATTTTCTGAATCATGAGGAGGAAATAAAATGGCTCCACTCATCATATCATGCCCTCTTGGCTCAAACATCAACCCTTTTCGAATCCAATCATATTCTTTTAAAAAATGCTGGCGTTTTTCACTCATATTGGCCCCTTTTAAATTAGGTCCTCCTCCTGCAATTACTCTTACTGGATTACCGCAAGTATGGGCATCTATACAAAAAAATGTTTTTCTCATGAATTCGTTTTTTAGGGCAGCTTATATCGTTAAGATCGTTTGGACTTTGCTCCTCTCAATGAAAAACCCCTTTCATAATGAAATTTAATACCGCTTACAAATTAAACTAATCGGTATAAAAAAGAGGAGTCAAAATCCTACTTATTAAATTTTATCTCGTGTCATCGTATTGTTAAGTAACCTAGCAATGTGCAGCGGGTTTTCATTTTGCAACTCCTCTGGCAATAATGCATTTGGAAAATCTTGATAACTAAACGGTCTTACCCAACGTTTAATTGAATTGACACCAACTGCCGTAAAACGATTGTCTGTTGATGCTGGGTACGGCCCTCCATGAACCATAGATGGACAAACTTCAACTCCAGTAGGCACCCCATTGAAAATGATGCGTCCTACTCTATCTTGTAAGGTTGTTATTAGTGAATTATACGTTCCAATTTCTGAATCATTGGCTATAATGGTTCCTGTTAGTTGCCCTTCTAAAGCCGCTATTATTTTTTCTAAAGCTGCTTTATCTTCACATTGAACTACTAATGAAAAAGGTCCGAATACTTCTTGATGCAACGTAGGGTTCTTTAAAAAAGTACTTCCTGATACTGTAGCTACTACTTGCGTTGCGTAATTATTTTTTACTGCTTCTTTATAAGCTCCAACAACCTCGATGCCTGTTTCTGCTAATAACTTCTTTTTATTTGTTTCATAAGCTCCAACAATATTTGGATGCAACATACATGAAGGATTTATTTTTACAGTTTCTACAGCTAATTTTTCAATAAAATTAGTCAACGCTTCGCTTTTTATTCCTAGAATCAATCCTGGATTGGTACAAAACTGTCCTGTTCCTAGAGTAATTGATTTGGCATAAGTTTCTGCTAAAACTGCTCCTCTTGTTTCCAAAGCTTCTGGTAAAATAACAACAGGATTGACACTTCCCATTTCTGCAAAAACTGGAATTGGTTCTTCTCTTTTTGCTGCTAAATCCAACAAAGCTCTTCCTCCTCGAATACTTCCTGTAAAACCAACGGCCTTTACTTTTGGATGCGACACTAATTGCTGCCCTACTTCAATACCACTTGAATTCAAATTAGAAAACACTCCATTAGGCATTCCTGTTTTTTCCGCGGCTTTTATTATTGCAGAAGCTACCAATGCTCCTGTTCCTGCATGCATTGGGTGCGACTTTACAATTACTGGGCAACCAGCGGCTAATGCCGCAGCTGTATCTCCTCCTGCTGTTGAATACGCTAATGGAAAATTACTTGCTCCAAATACTACTACAGGGCCTATTGGAACATTCATTTTTCGAATATCTGACTTTGGCAAAGGTGCTCTATCTGGTATTGCTGTATCAATGGATGCTTCTACCCAAGAACCCTCAGCTACTAATTCAGCAAAGCTCCTTAATTGGAAAACAGTTCTTCCTCGCTCTCCCATAGCTCTTCCTTCTGGCAATCCTGTTTCAGAGCAATATGTTTGAATCAACTCATCTTCTAAGGTTAATATTTCATCAGCTATGACATTTAAGAAGGCGGCCTTCTTTTTTCCTGAAACTTGTTTAAATTCTTGAAATGCTTCCGAAGCTAAATCAACAGCTGTGTTAATTTCTTCTTGTGTTGCTTCTGTAAATACATACTCATTTTCTTGGTTTAATTCTGGATGAAACGTTTTATACGTAATTGTTCCTTTACTTGACAATCGATTTCCTATATAGTTCTTTCCTGTAATCATTGTATATCACTTCTTTTTATGCTGAGTATTAGCAGATTATTTAAGTTTTTCTTTATAAAATACGTAACGTAACTCTTACTATTTTATGCATTGGGGAATACCTTTTACTTTATGTTTTTTTATACTTGGCAAAGTTGCTCTTTTTTTGAACGTTTTTCTAAAACATTTTTCAAAAATTTGATCGTTGGGAAATACCTTTTACCACTTTATAAACTTTTATATTCAGGCAACGTAGGTCTTCCTTTCAATCCATTTTCAATAATTTGTAAAACACGTTTACGTTCTTCTCCTATTAAAGGCAATCTGGGCGCACGAACATTCTCTGTTCCAATACCTGTTGCTACCTCTGCTAACTTTATGTTTTGCACCAACTTAGCATTTATATCCAATTCTAACAATGGTAAAAACCATCTATAAATAGCTACTGCTTCTTCAAATCGCCCTGCTTTTACCAACTTAAATATAGCTACCGTTTCAGCAGGAAAAGCACATACTAAACCTGCTACCCATCCTTCTGCTCCTAAAACCAAACTTTCGAGTGCTAACGTATCTACTCCACTTAAAATAGCCAATCTATCTCCAAAACGATTTTTCATTCTTGTTACGTTTGAAATATCTCTAGTTGATTCTTTAACTGCCTGAATATTTGGACAGTCTGATAACAGTTCTTCAAACATATCTAAAGTAACTTCAATACCATAATCTACTGGATTATTATATACCATAATAGGTAAATCAGTAGTTTTTGCCGTTTGCTTAAAAAACTCAATGGTTTCCCTTGCATCTGCTTTATAACGCATTGGAGGCAACATCATTAAGCCAGAAGCTCCATCTTCCTTTGCTTTACGTGCCGCCTCAATGGCTTCTTTAGTTGTTTGCGCTGCAATATTCATAATAACAGGTACTTTACCCGCTACTATTCTAACAGTTTCTTTTACCAATACTCTTTTTTCTTCATCAGATAAAGTAGATGCTTCTCCCAAAGTACCTCCTAAAATAATTCCATGTACACCTGCTTCTAATTGTGCATTAATATTTACTTCAAACATCTCTAAATCTAACGTATCTTCATTTGTAAATTTAGTGGTTACCGCCGGCATAACACCCTTCCAATCTATGATCATAATGTATTTGTTTTTGTGCAAATTTAGCATGATATTCTGCTGTATCGTTTTTTAAAATTACCTCTTATTGATACTATATTACCTTAATTGAAAATTTATCTTTTTTAAATGAATATTATTTGCGTAGTTTTACAACCTAGTTAAACCATAGGCTATTAAAACAAGTTCAATCAAAACCACTTCACATATTATGAAAGTTTTTCCTTTTAAAATACCCAAATCCCGGAACATTGGGGTCATTTATCAAGAAGACAAAGAGCATTATTTTTATGATAAACTACACCAACATGAAGAAATTCAACTGTGTTATATTCATAAAGGAGAAGGTACTTTAATTGTTGGAGATACCATCAACGATTATAAATCTGGGGATATTCTAGTTATTGGTAGTAATTTACCTCACGTATTTAAGAGTGATACTAGTAATATTAAAGAATCTTTTATGATCTCTTTATTTTTTACGGATCAATCTTTTGGTAAAGATTTTTTCTTATTGGATGATTTTACCAAACTAGCTTCTTTCTTTAAAAAATCTTTATCTGGTTTTAAAGTATTAGACAATCGCATAAAACTTCAAAAGCTTTTTTTAGACTTACAAAATGCTTCTAATTTAGATAGATTCATTACCTTTTTTCAAATATTAAAAGTCGTTAACCAATCTAAAAGACAACAATTGGCTGACTTTATTTATCCTAAAAAATATACTGACAACGAAGGTAAACGAATGAGTGATGTAATGGATTTTACAATTCTCCATTTTGACAAAAGCATCAGTTTAGAAGAAGTTGCCAATAAAGCCAATATGGCACCAAATGCTTTTTGTAGGTATTTCAAACAACGAACGAATAAATCTTACTTTTCTTTTTTAAACGAACTTCGTATAGAAAATGCTTGTAAATTATTAAATTCCAATAAAGGCTTATCTATTAGTGAAATTGCTTATTTATGCGGATTCAAAAACTTGTCTAATTTCAACAGAAAGTTTAAAGAAGTTAAGAAAACAACCCCTTCTAAATACAAAAAAATAGTACTATAAAGTACACGCGATCTTATTTCAAAAATTTCCTACTTTTATGTTTGTTGTAATATTTCTTTTTGCTTTCTTGTTAAACCTTGTACTACTAAATCATAAGAATGATCTATTAGTTCAAACGCAAAATGATCTGCTACGTCATTATTAAAAGTAACAGTATTCCAGTGTTTTTTATTCATATGATAACCTGGGTTAATGCTTTGGTATTCCCCTCTTAATTCTTCCGCCCAGCTAGGGTTACACTTTAAATTTATTTTTGCTTCTCCATTTTCCCAACGCTCTAAGCTTGTTAGTGCAAAAATTTTCCCCATAACTTTAAAGACTAAAGTGACCTCATCAAAAGGAAAATGTTCTGTTGCTCCCTTTTTTGCCATACAGTATTCTCTGAGTTGCTCTATATGCATTTTATGTTTGTGTTTTTATACCAAATTAGCAAAAAATGCTGCTTTCTTTACAAGAAGTGCCAAAAAATAAACACCTACTATCAAAAACATTATGCTTCTAATAATTCATTTGCAGTACTAGAAAGCTCCAAGGCTGTATAGTCTAACTTCCAACCTATTGTTTCTACTAAACTTTCCATTAACGCAATAGCTTCTAAAGCTTCATTATTTGCTGTTTGCATTAAATTACTTTCTGGAATTTTTTTCAAAATATGTGCTCGTGCTTCTTTGTTTACTTGTGTTAAATCTTCTGAACTAAATTTATTTAACAGCCCATTTTGAATGTCATAAAATTGTATGTTAGGTTCTATTGATAGCACTTCTGGTTGCGGAAATTCTGACAAAATGATTTTCTTCTTTTTATTATCTGCACGCATTTTTATTTTCTTAAAATCAAATCCTATATGCGCTTTTGCATTAATTAATATAATGGCTTTTTTTTTACTTGATATCAAGCCTAAAAATTTTTCTTGTGTATTTTGATGGTGGTAAATTTCAGCAAACTCACCTTCTACCGTTATGAGTTTCGATACTTTTTTTATCTTCTCTAACAATACAATAGATTGTTTTTCTGTAAGACTTTTATTTTTTGATATTGAAAATCGTTGAAATATAAAAAACGATGCTATTGCCCCTGCTATTAAGCCTATAAAAAGTAATTCCATAGCTACGAAATTACATAAATATATTTAGAAGTTTACCCCTTATAAGTGCTTTACCAGTAAAAGCAAGATAAAAAACTACTGCCCTAGTTCTAATTGGTTCTTTACGAGATGATAATATTCTGATCTACTATTTACTAACTCTATATGAGTGCCTTGCTCTATCACTTGCCCTTTTTTTAAAACAATAATTTTATCTGCATTCTTTACGGTTGACAAGCGATGTGCAATAACGACTACTGTTTTTTCTTGAAAAAAAGTTTGCAAGTTATCATGAATTATTTTTTCATTTTCAGCATCTAAGGCACTTGTTGCTTCATCAAAAAAGATATATTGCGGATTTTTATACACTGCTCTTGCAATCAAAAGTCTTTGCTTTTGACCTCCTGAAATGCCGCTACCTGCCGCTCCTATTTTCGTTTTCAATTGTAGTGGTAGTCCATAAACAAAATCTTGAATATTTGCTACTTCTAATGCTTTTTCTAACTTTTGATAATCAATATCTCTATCATTCATAGCAATATTTCTTTCCATCGTATCTGAAAAAATATACCCATCTTGCATGACAACTCCGCAATTTTTCCGTATGCTTTTAGGTGATAAAGTTAGTATATTATCATAATTATAATAGATACTTCCCTGTATTGGATCATAGAAACGTAACAACAATTTCATCAACGTAGTTTTTCCACTACCACTAGCACCTACAATGGCTGTTATTTTCCCTTCAGGAATTAACAAATCAATATCTTTTAAAATATAAGGAGATTTTGGTCCCTCATATTGAAAAGATACCTCCTTTAATTGAATTCCTCTTTCAATCCCATTTTGTTCCATTTTTCCTTTAGGAACACTAATTTCTTTCAACTCTTCCAAATTTCCTTGTTCATTTTGAATCGAAGCTTCTTCCTCCACATGATTTTGGACTTCATTAAGCCGTTCTAGACTTAATTTGGCATCTTGAAGAGACCTAAAAAAATTAACCAATTGATTTACTGGAGAATTCATTTGCCCAATGATATAAGAAATACTTAATAACATTCCTAACGTCATATCTCCTTGTACCACATAACTTGCTGCAAGAAAAGTAACCAAGATATTTTTAAGCTGATTGATAAATTCAAAGCCTGAAAGTTGCAATTGGTTGATTTTTAAAATCCTAATATTTAACTTAAATAACTTTTTTTGGATATGCTCCCATTCATTCCTCTTAAAATCCTCAAAGTTATTGATTTTCATTTCTATAACTCCGTTCAACATTTCATAAATAGACTCCTGATTATCACTCCTTTGTTGAAAGCGGTAGTAATCTAAAACTTTACGTTTTCTCAACCAATAAAAAGACCATAATATTGCTACAAAAGTTAAGGTTAAATAAACTACTAATATTTTATAATCATAGTACAATAACACTCCAAAAAAAACAGAAAAGGTTATAATAGAAAAAAATGTAGTCAAGCTCTGTGAGGTCAAAAAATCTTCTATCCTATCATTATCTTGAATGCGTTGGTTAAAATCTCCCATTGTTTTAGTATCAAAAAACTTAATAGGAAGTCGTAACATTTTTTTTAAGAAGCTAGAAATAATATCAATACTTAAATGAGTACCTATATACAGCATTAACCAGTTCCTAAGAATTTCAATGGTAATGGCCCCTAAAAAAACACCTAACTGCGCTAATAAAATCAGAAAAATAATATTGATATCTTTTGCATTGACACCATCATCAATCAACGCCTGTGTTAAAAAAGGAAACACCAGTGTTAATACGCTTCCTAAAAAAAGCAGAAGAAACAAGGTAATCAACTTTTTTTTATAAGGCTTTAAATGTTGAAAAAGATATTGTACAGATAATTTTTCTGATTTTTGAGGCTTCATCTCAAAAAATTTTTCGGTTGGATTTAAAAACAACGCGATTCCCTTATTTTTTTCCGAAACCCAGTGTTTTTTAAAATCTTTTTCTTTTAATTTAACCTTTCCATGCGCTGGATCTGCTACATAAAATATTTTTTCTCTGGAGAAGATTCCTTTACCCACTTTATATATAACCACAAAATGATTTTGATTCCAATGAAGAATACAAGGAAACATTTCTTGATGAGCCACGAGATTATCAACAGTTAATTTTGTTGAAAAAGTTTCAAACCCTATTTTTTTACTTGCTTCACTAATCCCTAGTAAAGACACTCCTTCCCTTGATATAAAAGAATGCTCTCTTAAATATTGTAACGAAAAATTTTTATTATAGTTACTAGACACCATACTTAAACAAGCTGGCCCACAATCCATTAAATCTTTCTGAGGTATAAACTTCATCTTAGCTAGGTACTTTCTCTAAAAATTTTGACAAAAACATACTTCGGACAATATCCTCTTTTTTCTTTTCGTCATAGTGATTCACACAGTAATCAACATGAGAATACTCTATTGCTTGCTGGCTACATCCTCCTCCACATATCGGTAATATTTTACAAGATAGGCAAGAACTATTTTTAAGTTTTGCATTCATTCTTATAGACTGCTTTTCATTCCATTCTATATGACCAGATTCAGTAAGCACTCCTTCTCTATGATCTTTATGGAAATCTCTCGCATTGCATTTAAAAACATCTCCATTATAATTTATGGTTGCTTGGTTCAGTTTATCAGCATAACAGGAATGCCTAACCCTATCTGAAAAAACAGCATCAGGCAAGCGAAACCCAAACACCTCTGCTCTTTCTTTAAATTTCACGACTTCTTCTCCTAAGTTTTCATTTGCTTCTTCCCATACTTTATTCATTGACAACATTAATCTTGCTCTTTCTTCCTTTTCTAAATCTTCAAAATCTTCAAAAATATCGTGCAATTCTTTTAAGTTCTTTTCCGTATAATTAATTCTAAACGTTACATGAATACCACTTTTAACCAATTTCTTCATATTCGTTACTATTTCATCATAAGATCCTCTACTTTTATTTACAAAACGAACCTGATTATGCATTTCTCTATTTCCGTCTAGGGTTATTTGCAAGCTATTTACCTCATACCTTTTGAACAACCTAATCATTTCATCATTAATCAAATAAGCATTCGTTGTAAAATTTAGATTTAATTTTACTCCTGTTTCTTTGGTCTTTTGATATACATATTCCATGATAGGAAGAATTGTTTTATCAAAAAACAACAACGGTTCTCCTCCAAAAAACTGTATTGTAAACAACTTTAGTTTTTTATTAGCATCTATTGTATTCCCTATAAATCGTTTAATCTTTTCTAAATTTTTATCAGAAACCTTAGAACTTTTTATATGAGATTCATAGCAATAATAACATTTAAAGTTACAATTCATCGTAGGGTTGATAATCAGATAATATTCCTCTTCATTATGATCTATTGTTGTTATCAACTTTCTAACTTTTTCAATCTCATCTACCTCTTCATCTATAATAAACCCCAAATTATTAAGAGCTACATATAAATCAGGATGTATCTCGCCAAGCCCTTCTAATTCATTTTCACTTTTCGAGGCTTCTATTAAATCCTTTAATAAAGGCTCTAGATATAAAAATTTATTTGCGTAAGCATTATAAAAAACATATTTATCTTCATGGGGGATCATCGTATTAAATTGACTATATTTTTTCATTTGTATTTAACTTTTTAAGTTAAGGGGAGTTTACACTCCCCTTGATAATTAATTATAAAGCCGATACTTCTTTTCCTCCTGAAGAACAAGTACAGCTACAACTACAATTTCCTGAAACAGAAACTGAATTAGTTACAGATCCTTCAACTCCCAAGCCTGGACCAGTTGAAAAAGCTGCAAAACCACCTTTAATCTTTCCTAACTGATCTTCTTTTAATGCGGTTATTTGTTTTGCAAGATCCTTGAATGATTTATTTGATTTCATAATCCTTTATAGTTTAAAAAGTTATTCTTACTCATTGCTGGCTTTTCAGATTCCGCCATGTTACAATCTATTTTTAATCATATTTTTAGTAGTATTTCTTTTATTACTGATTTTCTTTTTAGAATTAAAATTGTACGCTACCCAAAATGTAATTCCTCTTGTATTTCTTTTCTGATAAAAGTTAAAGTCAGCATCTACAAACATTGCATTATTTCTAGTCCTTACCGTATTGAGCAGATCATCTAAATAAAGCCTACAGTTTAATTTATTAGCCAAGAAAGATTTACCCAGATATAAATTAACTGAAATGTTTTCCGAATTTTTATAATTGGAACTTATAAAAGGAGTTGTATAATGAGCGTCTATATGTAAAAAAGTAGTTGCATTTATTTGGAATCTATTTACCAAAGAAAAAGAAGAAGTCAATTTACTTAAGCTTAAAAAAGAGTTTTTAAAATGCCTATAAAAAAGTGCTCCTGAAAACCTCAATTGCCACCACTTTTTCCATTTGTCATTATAATTATAGATCACTCCATATTGCGTATTGATTCCAAAATTTTGATTTTGATGAATTGCAATATCATTCTCAATGCGCCAAACCCCGTTGACAACATCTTTCGTATCGTTTACATATAAAGAAAGAGACTGTTTAGGTAGGGTAAACACTAGCTCGTATCTATTAGTAAATTCAGGAGCTAGATTAGGATTTCCTATATCAAACCTGAAATCGTTAATTTTATTAATTCTATTATTCAGACTGTTAAAAGAAGGTCTGTTAATATTTCTAGAAAAACTAAAGGATAGAGATTTCTTTTTAGAAAATGTTCTCGAATAATAAAATGAAGGAAATATATTTACAAAGCTATTCGAAACAAAATCATTCATTAAAATATCCAAATTAGAGAATGAAGTCCTCTCTAACCGAAAACCTAAATTGAAAAAATTCTTATTCTCTTTATATTTTAATATTCCATAAAAAGAAACGACATCTTCATCATAATTAAAATTGGTATTTCTTTCCATATTATCTTGAAAACTATTTCCTACTAAAACTTTTGAAGTCAATTTATTCTGCCTCTTTGTTTTAGAAATTTTACTTCCAACTTTAGAGGTAATCTTTTTATTATAAACAGTTTCAAAATCCAGTTGAGCACTTACTACTCTTGTTTGCGAATTGGAATTATTTTTTTCAAAATTGGATGTAAAATTACTTGGATAAATAGAATTATTTAAAATTTCCGAATCGTAATTATGCTTTAGAAAATCGCCATAAAATGCGAAAGAACTCTTAATTGGCTTTATAGCGTAATGATAATTCAAACTAAGGCTATTCAAAAACTTATCTCCTATATCTTTAGTTTCATTCCTCCCTTTTGTTTCTTTAAAAGAAACTAGATTATCTCCTAAAAAATTACTTTTATTGCTATTTCCATAAAATTCAACTCCTAAATTTTGATTCTCTGAAACCTCCATATAAAAGCCTAATCTATAGGTATGCTTCCTAGAAAAACTATCAAAACCTCCTTTAGTTACTTGTTTTTCTTTGCTACTTTTATACATTAAAGAGGAATTAAACTCGCCTATCCCATCAGACTCTTTAAAGTTATAAGCTCCATAAAAATTCCATTTCTCCGCACCATAATTTAATGACAAAGCGTTATAAAAATCATATGGGGACTGCTCATAATATGTATAATATGATCTTAAGCCCCCATTGATCCCACTCTTTCTTTTCGTTATTATATTTACAACTCCAACATCAATACTAGCGTCTAAATCAGCAGAACTATTCAACTGAACCTCTATTTTTTTGATATCCTCTGAATTAATTGTTTCTAAAAAATCAACTAACGCATCTCCTTTCAACCGAATTCGTCTCCCATTAACCTGAATTGCCGCGGGTTGTTGTTTTATCAAAATGCCCCCATCGGAACCTACCCAAACATTAGGAGTATATCTTAAAACTTCCGCTACTGTGTTTCCTTTACTTAAAAAGGTATTTTCTATGTTAAAAACTAACTTATCTTCTATCTTTTCTATAAAAGGTTTCTTTGATTGGACGACTACCTCATTCAAAGTATCAGCACCTTCATGAAGTATTATTACTCCTAAATCATAATTATCTGCTAAGAAAATATCCGTGCTCCAAGTCTTATACCCTAAGAAGCGGATAGATAATTTATAATACCCTTTTTTTATCGAACACTCAAATATTCCTTGCTTATTAGTAACTAGCCCCTTTACAATTTTATTTTCTTTAGTTTCCAATATCACTTCTGCAAGCGCTATTCCTACATCTAAAGAATCCCTCACCACTCCTCTTATTTGTAATTGAGCATATGACGAATAAGAAAACAAGAATATTAAAAAGATAGCTTTAGGCAAGTACATGAACTTTCAATTTTTGAGTTATGAAGTTAGCCTCTTCCTACTAATTTTCAGCTACACAAAAAGGTAGTTTTTTAAAAACATCTTCATTTCCAATAACTTAAACTCCAAAAACCAATTTTTTATTTTCCTCATAGAAGCCAATCAAATCATGATACGAAAAACTAACTGGAATGGTTTCTGAACCTAAATAATTGATAGATTTCCCAACGATTTTAAATCGTATTCCTAATAAAGACATGACCCGTAATAATTTACTATCAGGTAGTTTTTTAAAAACATCTTCATTTCCAATAACTTAAACTCCAAAAACCAATTTTTTATTTTCCTCATAGAAGCCAATCAAATCATGATACGAAAAACTAACTGGAATGGTTTCTGAACCTAGATAATTGATAGATTTCCCAACGATTTTAAATCGTATTCCTAATAAAGACATGACTCGTAATAATTTACTATCACACTCTGCAAAAGCAATATTCCCTACATGACTGCATACAGGTGCAATAGCGCAAACCATTAATTTTTTAAATAAATTTGCTTTCTGTATTCCTTTCTTTATTGCAAATCTCCCAATATGCCATATCTCATTTAAAGACCTATCTTCTACTACTAATAATGGATTGATTCCGAATAAATTCTGTATAGGAAGTTTATCTACATAATTCCATCTCAACACCCGAATAGCCCCTATAATATCTCCTAAATTATCTTTACATACAAAGATTTCAGAATTTTGTATGTACTTAATTTCTTCTTGATATACAGAGATAATATCTTTTTTTATCTTCTTAAAATTGCTTTTCTTTTGATGGTGCTTAAAGTTTTCTTCAACGATAAATTTTGATAATTTATACATTTCATTTGCGCTCAGTTTCTCTAAATAATTTTGTGTCAACATCATAACATATAGGTTTACTTTCAAAACTATCCAGTTAAAGCATTCAACACACTACACAATTTAGTAGTAATGGAACCGATGCTTTAACAGACATTTTTACTTTCCTACGAACGTTTTTAAACATAAAATGGTATAAATAGGTTAAAAAGAACTTTTTAAATAGTTTCACAAACTCTTTTTAAATATAATTGACTATATTTAAAGGCTTTAAACAATTTTATACAAGCTATGAGAGGTGTTAATGATTTTTTTTCTTCTAGAAACACAGTGGCTAATGTTTCTAAAAATGAGCGAAAACAAACTGCAAATTATCTAAAAACCATTAGTGCTTTTGCTAGAACTACTTACAAAAGTATTTATGTTATCGATTACCAAAAAAAGGGCTTTGAATTTGTTTCTGAAAACCCTCTTTTTCTTTGTGGACATACTCCTGAAGAAGTTAAAGAGATGGGCTATCTTTTTTATTTTAATTATGTCATTCCGGAAGACATAGAGTTGCTTCTTAGGATAAATACTGTTGGGTTTGACTTCTATGAGCAAATCCCTATAAAAGAACGAATCGACTACTCTATTTCTTATGATTTTTATTTAAAAAACCAAGAGGGAAAAGTTTTCTTAATCAATCAAAAACTAACTCCTCTTTTTCTCACCAATGAAGGTAAAATATGGAAAGCTATATGCATCATTTCTCTTTCTAATGAGCAAAATTCAGGAAATATTAGAATTTCTAAAAAAGGAGAGAATAAAACCTTTAAATATGATTTACAAGGTGACTTTTGGAAAACCGAAGAAAGAATAGGCCTTTCTAAGAGAGAAAAAGAAATACTGCGATACTCTGTCAGAGGCTTTACCATCAATGAAATGGCCGTACCTATGTGTGTATCTCCTGATACCGTTAAATTTCATAGAAGAAAACTATTTGATAAATTAGATGTTACTAATATTTCTGAAGCTATCGTATATGCAACAAATAATAAGCTCATCTAACTTTCATTAATAGATGAAAAGTAAAATTCAGGAAATATTTTAAGTTCTTGCTTTGTTACTATTTTAAAAAGAAGATGTGTACACATACTTGCTACCATCCATAAACCTATAGATAATTGAGGAGGAGATAGCTTTTCTCTTTCACTAAGATACTCTCGAAGCACCTCATCAATCCATAATTGTGGTTCTCCCCAAAATTTCATATAATTTGAGATATATTCAATCATTCTTAATTCGTTAAATTCCTTTCCTTTTTTAGTTATTGATTTTAAAGAAAGTCCATTCGGAGAAATGATTGTTACCAACCCTCCCCAACCTAAATTATAGGGATGCATAACAGTTATGTGATTTCGTTGGCATACTTCATCAAATACCAATGGGATATCAGAGCTAAAATCCAATGCATTAATAGCTACTTTACACTCAGCAACATACTTTTCTACATTGTCAGTGGTCAAAAAACAATTATGTACTTTAATTTTCGCTTTCTCATTAATAGATAATAATCTCTTTTTTATAGCATCTACTTTTGCTGTTGCAATATCTTTTTCAACATAGTTTTGCCTATTCAAATTTGACATTTCTACTTGATCTCCATCAATAATAGTTATATTTTCAAAACCAAAACGCAAAGCGCATTCTGCTATAGCGCTCCCAATACCTGCTCCCGCTAATAAAATTGGGTAATCCTTTATAAGTTCTTGCTCTGCTGGTGTTACGTATATCCTATTTCTACTATATCTAGTATTCATCAAATTTAAAATTTTAGCCGAGCCCAAAATTAACTTGAAATAAATAATTTATAACTACACTTAAGAGTAGCTTACCTATTATTTTTTTACAAACTCAATGCATACAATGCATTTCTTCTCTTCCAGAAATTACACTATAATCTTATATAAAATTGGCTTACTTGGACTGGCATCATTTTCAAAAGGAGCAATCATTAAATTTAAAAAATAAGTTCCATCACTTACTTCGTTTGGCACATAAATAAATTCTGTAATTGTAGCATCAAATCGAATAGCTCCTTGCGTATTCCAAAAAGCATTGTGAGATAGTAGCTGCCCTCCATCTTTTTCTTTATCTACTGAAGGTAAATCTATTAATAAATGTTGTACTCCTATTTCTTGTAGGTAAGCAGCTGCTTCTGCTAATAAGTAAGGTGGATTTGTATTTGAATATCTTCTTGATTTTTTATCTGGTAAATTGGGTAAGGTTCTAATAACAATGGCATCTCTTTTTTTTCTTCCTAATGCAAATGATAATTGCTTTTTAGAAATCACCTCATCTCCGTGTAACATTTCTGGCGCTACAGTAATTACTTCTGCTAAAAAGAAAAAATTTTGCAATTTCTCATTTATAGAGTGTACTTTTTTTGTGATATGTCCTACACATTCAGTGTGCGTAATATGCGAATGCGGATTAAATTGAATCGTATTAAAATTAATATCTGCTCCTTCCGCTACACTTCCTATCCATTCTCCTGTTGATACGGGATAAATTTTAGGATCTTCAATATACCATGCGTTTATAGATTGTTTTGAGGTATTTATCGGGATTGAAATATCAATAGGTGCTAATAAATCTATCTTATAGTTCTTTGACTTATATGCTATACTAGCAATCATAACTTCATTAAATTTTATTCTTATACCAATAACCGAAATAAAAAGTACTTTTTCTTTTAAGTTAATTTTAAATGATATGTATTAACCATTAACTTTGCAGCAAGTTACTATTTTTAATCAATTTATACCTGTTTTGGTTAAAAAAGAAAGAAGCTTTTAATACCACTATCCATTCAAGATAAATAACGCGCTTGCCAAGCCATCTGCCAAAAATTTTCCTTTTGCTGTTGTTTTTAAAACGCTTTCATTATCTGATGGTATTCCCTTATCAATTACCAACAAACCTTGGTGTATAAACTTTTTTGCTAATGCTAATAGTTCTTTTTTCTTTTTTTCTCCAAACTCTTCTTCTATATATTGTAATGAAACTCCCCAAACAGTTCTCAATCCTGTCATTAAATATTCATTAAATCGATCTTCATCAGTCAATTGCTCTAACTGGCTAGGCAAATTTCCTTGCTGAATTGCCTTTATGTACTTTGCATTGTTAGCTATATTCCAACTCCTATGCGTTTTATTAAATGAATGAGCGGAAGGACCTATTCCTAAATATTTCTTTCCTTTCCAATAGCTTGTATTATGCCTCGATATATAATGAGGTTTTGAAAAATTTGATATTTCATAATGTACAAATCCTCTTTTGGCAGTTTCTTTTACTAAAATATCAAAATGTGCTTTGGCTACATCTTCCTCTACATTTTTATATTTTCCTGTTTTGATAAAGGTTTCTAATGCTGTTTTAGGCTCAACAGTTAGTGCGTAGCTAGAAATATGATTAATTCCAAAATCAAAGGCTTTGTATAAATTTTCTTTCCAACGCTCATTACTCATATCAGGAATCCCATAAATCAAATCAATTGTAATATTATCAAAATAAAGAGTAGCTTCTTCTAAGCATTTTTTCGCATCTTCTGAGCTATGAGCTCGATTCATAGCTTTCAAATCTTGCTCAAAAAAAGATTGAACTCCTATACTTAGTCGATTAATCCCTATTTCCCTATAAGCTTTAAAAATCGTTTTTTGTTCCACTTGAGCTACTACTAAATCATCTGGATTCGCCTCTAAAGTAAGCTCCACATTTTTTGATACTTTGTAGTTTTTATAAATTGTACCAATTAGCAAACTTAACTCTTCTATAGATAGTACACTTGGCGTACCTCCTCCAAAGTAAATAGTTTCTATTACTTCATGAAACAATTCATCTTTTCTAATCTCCAATTCCTTTACCAAACATGAAATTAACTCTTCCTTCTTTTTAAACGAGGTAGAAAAGTGAAAATCACAATAATAACATGCTTTTTTACAAAATGGGATATGTAAATAAATTCCTGCCAAAATAGTCTTTAATTAATTTTTTTAGGATTTTGCTTTACAAATGCTGCCCAGCCTGTATAGTTTTTACCTCCAATAGTTTTTCCTGAATTGTAATAGTGGCACACCGCTGCTGCCAAACCATCTGTTGCGTCTAAGTTTTTAGGAAGCTCTTTTAATTTTAAAAGTGACTTCAACATTAAGGCTACTTGTTCTTTACTTGCTGTACCTTTTCCTGTTATTGCCATTTTAATTTTACGAGGAGCATATTCCGTTACCGGTATTTCTCTTGATAAGCCTGCTGCCATTGCCACTCCTTGCGCCCTGCCTAATTTCAACATAGATTGTACATTTTTACCAAAAAAAGGAGCTTCCAAGGCAATCTCATCGGGGTGATAAGTATCTATTAATTGAATGGTTCTTTCAAAAATTAATTTTAACTTTAAGTAATGGTCGTCATATTTTTTTAAAATTAGTTCGTTCATTTGAACAAACTCCATTTTCTTTCCTATTATTTTTATGACTCCAAATCCCATAATACTAGTTCCGGGGTCAATACCTAATATGATCTTTTCTGTCTTCAATCTTTCTAATCTTCCTACGAGTAACCTTGTTATTTTTCCTACGATCTTGTTTATTTCACCTCTAAAGAAGTAAATGTAAATTGATTTCCATCAAACAATCCTTTATCTGATAATTTTAAAGAAGGAATTACCAATAAAGCCATAAATGACAAAGTCATATAAGGAGCACGTAATGTACTTCCCATTTCTTTTGCCATAGCATCTAATGCGGCATACGATTTTCCTATTTCTATGGCCGACTTATCACTCATAATTCCTGCTACTGGCAATGACACTACCTCTTCTTTAGTTTCCGTAACAGCACAAACTCCTCCTTTATTTTTTATCAATAAATTTACTGCTTTGCAAATAAGTTCATCAGAAACTCCTACTGCAATAATATTATGAGAATCATGCCCTACGGAACTTGCTATAGCACCTTCTTTTAGTCCAAAATTCTTGATAAAGGCAATTGATGGAGCCGCATTTTTATAACGATTAACAACCGTCATTTTTAATATATCATTTGTAATATCAGAAACAAGATTTCCTGCTGCTATTAAAGAGGCTGCTACTATTTCATTCGTTACTAACTCTCCATCTAAAGCTTCAATGACTCTAATTTTTTCAGCAGCCGAGTAAAATTCAAAATCTTCTACTTTCTTTGGATCCGTATTAAAATTATTCAGCACTTCAAAAGCTACACTTTTCACAAATGACACTCCATTTTCTGCTACCAACTCCCCATCAATATATGTTTGTAAAACTTTGAAACTAGTTATATCGTCAACTACAATAAAATCGGCCGCATCTCCTTCTCTTAGTAATCCCACTTCTAATTTATAATGCTCTACAGGATTTATACATGCAGCTTGCAATACTTTAAACACATCAACTCCTTTATTCACTGCCCTTTCACACAATTGATTGATGTGCCCTAAGAGTAAGTCATCAGGGTGTTTATCATCAGAGCAAAACATGATTTCTTTGTAGTGTGCTGGTAATAAATCAATCAGTGCTTCAAAATTTTTCGCTGCACTTCCTTCTCTGATAATTACTTTCATTCCTTTTTCCAGCTTCTCTAGCGCCTCCTCATACGTAAAGCACTCATGGTCTGTAGAAATTCCTGCAGCAATATATTTTGTAACATCATCTCCTCTTAAACCAGGGGCATGGCCATCAATAGGCTTATTATTCTCTTTTGCATACTGAATTTTTTTCAACACTTCATCATCATCAAATAATACTCCTGGATAATTCATCATTTCTGCCAAATACTTAATATCTGGGTTTTTCATCATTTCTTTAATATCTTCTGAATCAATAACTGCACCTGCACTTTCAAAAGAAGTAGCTGGCACACAAGACGGAGCGCCAAAATTAAATTTTAAAGGAACCTTTTTTCCATTCTCAATCATAAAATCAATTCCTTTTACCCCTAATACATTTGCTATTTCATGCGGGTCAGAAATTGTTGCTACTGTTCCGTGTGTTACTGCTATTTTTGCAAATTCTGAAGGAACTAACATAGAACTTTCAATATGAATATGAGCATCTATAAAGCCTGGAAGAATATAGGTTTCTATAGTGTGATCTGCTTCTTGAATTTTAGCTATTTTTCCATCTTTTACAACTACTTCTCCTTTAAAAATTCGCTTATTTTGTATATCAACTATATTCCCTTGTATTATCATCTTATATTATTTTTGGCTAAAATAGGTATTATTTAGCATAAAAAAAGCATCCAAATTTGGATGCTTTTTTTATTTTTTATTTTTCAATTATTGGTGGTCCACCTGCTAATATCTCTTCATTAGCATATTCTTCAAAACTCTTAAAGTTTTTTCTGAACGAATCTGCCAATTTGTGCGCTGTCTTATAATACTCTTCATCATTATTCCAAGCCTTTCTTTGACTTAACATTTCTGAAGGCACTCCTGGGCATTTTCTTGGTTGTGCCAATCCAAATACAGAATGCGTATGGTAATTCTCATAATTCACCTCTCCTAATTCTCCATGCAACGCTGCATTAATCATTGCCCTCGTATATTTCAATTTCATTCTATGGCCAACTCCATAAGGACCAGCTGTCCATCCTGTATTTATCAACCACACATTCACACCTGTTTCCTTCATTTTTTCGCTTAGCATTTCTGCATAACGCGTAGGATGTAATGGCATAAAAGGAGCACCAAAACAAGCTGAAAAACTCGGTAATGGTTCCGTTACTCCTGCTTCTGTTCCTGCTACTTTTGCTGTATAACCTGAAATAAAATGGTAAGCTGCTTGCCCTGGCGTTAACTTAGATATTGGAGGCAATACCCCAAAAGCATCCGCTGTTAAGAAAAATATATTTTTTGGATTCTTTCCGATAGAAGGTTTTTGAATATTTTCTATATGATAAATAGGATAGCTTACACGAGTATTTTGCGTAATAGAAGTATCCGCAAAATCTACATTTCCTTCTTTGTCCAAAATTACATTTTCTAAAATAGCCCCTTTCTTTATTGCATTGTATATTTCTGGCTCTTTTTCTTTTGATAAGTCTATTACTTTAGCGTAGCATCCTCCTTCAAAATTAAACACCTTATTTTCAGCAGTCCAACCATGTTCATCATCTCCTATTAAACTTCTATTGGGATCTGTTGATAAGGTTGTTTTTCCTGTTCCTGACAATCCGAAAAATATAGCTGTATCTCCTTCTTTTCCTACATTTGCAGAACAGTGCATTGGCAATGTATTTTTAAAGACTGGCAAAATAAAATTCAATGCAGAAAAGATTCCTTTCTTAATTTCTCCAGTATATCCAGTTCCTCCAATTAGTGCTATTTTTCTACCGAAATTTAAAATTGCAAAATTATGCTGGCGCGTGCCATCTACTGCTGGATCTGCCATAAAACCTGGAGCATTAATCACGGTCCATTCCGGAGAAAATCCTTTTAATTCTTCTGAAGTTGGACGTAAAAACATGTTATAAGCAAACATATTACTCCAAGGATACTCGTTTACTACTCTAATTTTCAGCTTATAATCTTCATCTGCACAAGCATAACTATCACGAGCAAAAACTTCTTTTCCTGAAAGATATTTAGTTACTTTCTCGTATAAGTTATCAAACTTTTCTGCATCAAAAGGAATATTAACATCTCCCCACCAAATTTCATCTTTGGTTATATCGTCTTTTACGATAAAACGATCCATAGGAGATCTCCCTGTAAATTCACCAGTATTAACAGCTAACGCTCCTGAAGCGGCTTCAACACCTTGTCCTTTCTCTATAGTAATCTGTTGCAACTGATCTGGCGTTAACTGGTAACGTACTGTTGCATTTGTAATTCCTAAATTATCTAACGAAATCGTTTTCGTTTCAAGATTTGTCATCTTTCTAGATTTTAGTTGTGTTATTGTTATTTGAACAAAAGTACATATTATTTTTACACAAAATACTACTAAAATGCTTTTTATCTCTTTTTTATTTCGGTATGTTTTTTGATAAAGAAATAAGAAAGCATTCCCCAACCTCCAATGAGAAATAAACCTCCTATAGGGGTTATAAACCAAATATATTTTGCAGGAACCCCTAACAATTGAATCATGTATATTGAGCCTGAAAAACATAATATCCCTATTATAAATAACCTACTTATTTTATTTTTTTCTTTTACAGAGATCTCTGTAAACATATTTATACATAATAAAGCTATTGCATGATACATTTGATATCTTACCCCTACTTCAAAACTATTTAAAGCTTCTACAGATAATTTATTTTTTAATGCATGTGCTCCAAATGCTCCTAAAATGACAGCTAAAGCTCCCAAAATCGAAGAAATTGTTAAATTTTTATACATTTTTTGTAATTTTGTTTAGTTTTAAACTTTTTTTAAACGATTATTGTATACAAAAATACATCATATTATCATGAGAAACATATTAATTATTGGAGCTGGACAATCGAGCTCATCACTTATAAAGTATTTATTAGATAAATCTACTTCTGAAAAATTACACATTACTATTGGTGATGTTTCTATTGATAACGCCCAACGAAAAATTAATAACCATCCGAATGCAACAGCCATACCATTAGACGTTTTTAACAAAGAGCAACGTAGTGAAGCAATTCAAAAAGCAACTGTTGTTATTTCTATGCTCCCTGCTCGCTTTCATATAGAGGTTGCGAAAGATTGCGTTACCTATGGTAAGCATATGGTTACTGCTTCTTATGTTTCTACAGAAATGCAACAACTTGATACTGCTGTTAAGGAAAAAGGACTTGTTTTTATGAATGAAATTGGATTGGATCCTGGAATTGATCATATGAGCGCAATGCAAGTGATTGATAAAATTCACGAAAGTGATGGTAAAATGCTGCTATTTGAATCATTCTGTGGTGGATTAGTAGCTCCTGAGAGCGATACTAATTTATGGAATTACAAGTTTACTTGGAACCCGAGAAACGTTGTATTGGCAGGGCAAGGAGGTGCAGCTATGTTTATTCAAGAAGGAACGTATAAATATATTCCTTACCACAAGTTATTTCGTAGAACAGAATTTTTAACTATTGATGGAGGTGGTAAATTTGAAGCATATGCCAATAGAGACTCCTTAAAATATAGAAGTATTTATGGCTTAGATAATATTCCTACAATGTATAGAGGAACTATTCGAAAAGTGGGGTTTTCTAGAGCTTGGAATGTTTTTATACAGCTAGGAATGACGGATGATACTTATACTATTGAAAATTCAGAAGAGATGAGCTATCGAGATTTTACCAATTTGTTTTTAGCTTATTCTCCGAGTGATTCAGTAGAACTAAAATTTCGCTCTTACTTAAAAATAGAACAGGATGATATTATGTGGGATAAGTTTTTAGAACTGGATATTTTTAATCCGAATAAAAAAGTTGGTTTAAAAAATGCTACTCCTGCTCAAATTTTACAAAAAATATTATCCGAAAAATGGACCTTACAAGAAGCAGATAAAGACATGATTGTAATGCAACATAAATTTGGATATCAGCACAAAGGCGAAAAACACCAAATAGAGAGCAGCATGCTTATTAAAGGAGATGACCAAACATATACTGCAATGGCAAAAACAGTTGGATTGCCCGTTGCAATGGCTGCATTAAAAATTTTAAACAAAGAGATTGTTACCCCTGGCGTGCAACTTCCTATTTCAAAAGAAGTATATGAACCTATTTTAAAGGAGCTTGAAGAATTTGGAATTACTTTTATTGAAAAGGAGGTTCCTTATTTAGGTTACAATCCTGAAAGCATTACCGGCTAGTTCTTAGAATAACTTTTATATACCAATACTATAAAATTAGAAAGCAAAGACTATTTAATATAGTCTTTGCTTTCTAATTTTGTTTATATAAATTTTCCTCTAACTCAACAACCTTACTCTCTAATTCATGTAATCTATCATAAATATCTACAGGTTCTGGCATTTGCTTAGAAGCAAACATTGTAACATACCAAACCTCCATAACTTCTTCTATATTGATGGTATAAGTAGGGTAATTTCCATCTTTATTATCACTTTTTAAAATAAGCTTCCCACGTTCTTCTATCCTGTTAATTACACGTTTTAAAACAATTCCGTCATTTTTACTTACAATTATATATATACGACCATCTTTGATATATCCTAGATTTTCAACGTACTTTCCAAAAACTAGATCTCCATCAAAAAAGGTTCTTACCATTGAGTTTCCTTGTACCTCAAAGCAACGAAATGTTCCATTTGTTAAATGCGGCATATGAAAACTAGGTAATTGCTCTATATAATCTGCATCTCCATAACCATTTAAATATCCGGCGCGCGCTTGTATAGGAACATATACTACGTTTTCATTTCCTGATGTATTAACAGCTACTACTTGAGGAACTCCAGAATATGTTTGAACCTCTACCAATTCTGACTTCAACATAACATCGCTTTTATCAAATAAATAATCTGGATTTATATTAAATTCATTAATAATAGACATCAACACGTCATACCCTGGCTTGGTTTTTTTTCGAGTTCCATCAGATTGGGGCCTTCCATTAACAATACTATCTACCGTTGTTCCAGTAACTCCTATGCGTTTTGAAAAGGAAAAGTTATTTAACTCAAATCTATCTCTTATTGCTTTTATTTTTTCTGCGATTTCCATATGACTTGTGCGAATTGAAAAGATTAAAACTTTTTACAAAAAAAACATCCTTTCGATTTGCCTACTCTTGTAAAATGTTATATATTTGCTTTGTAATTGCAAGGCTAATATACAATTTTTTAATAAAAATCAAACATTTGTAAAACTCAAAGCAATTTTACTTAGGAAATTTTAACTCTATAATGATTTTTTAAAATTTCAATGTGGCATATTCAAACATTTTTTTGAATGTGATTCTTACAATGTAATTAAGCATAAGAGCGAACTGTTAGAAAAGCGAAAAACAACAGTTGTTCTTTTTACAAGAACTTAATTTCATAAAAAACAACATTAAATTTTATCAAATGAGTACACCAATCAAGTCCACCTTATTTAGGTTTGTAACCTTACGTAACCCTCAGTTAATTGAAGACAAAGAAACTGGGTTTATTTCATTTCCTGAAGAAGAAAAAAGTAACAGTATTTATTTTTCTGCCATTGCTAATACCAATAGCAATATGGAACGAAAAGCTGCTATAAACAATGCCGTTACGACAAATTCTTTTATTCCTTTTGCAAAAAGAACTGACATAAAAAAAGTACATACAGAATTGTATGATTTTTCAAGCTGGCTAATGCGTAATAAATCCTATTTATCTTATGAAAGTATCTCTTCAAATTTACATAACGCAAAAGAGCTATCAATAAGTGAAGAACGTATCTTATGGGATAACTTGTTTTATCAAACAACGCAAAAAACTTCTTTTGCTATAAGAGAAAAACTCATTCATCTATTAATTACTAATAAATTTTTAAAAGCGTTCACTAATTTTACCAAAGGTTTTTCCTCCAAAACAGCTAGTGAAATTACATTTACTGAAGCCGATAAAAAAGACTTTATTCGCAGGGCAAATGCAAGCGTTATCATTCCTAAAGAAATTATTATTTCTGATCGAAAAAAAATAACTTTAGACACCTTACAACTTCCTGAAAAGTCAAAAAACTATATGGAAGCGCAACTTAAAACTTCATTAGCCAAAGACCGTTTGCAAAGTTATAAAAGCTCTTTAAAAGAAATTGAACAAGCTGAAGTTTCTTATAAAAAGCAAGAGCAAGTAAGATACGAAACAAAAAGGAAAGCTTACAAAGCGAATATCAAACAAATATATGAAGATGCAACTCCTACGATTGTTACGAAAACGGATCCTACAACGGGATTGGAAGTTAAATCTGAATCATATTCTCATGTAAAACTTCCTGAATTTGAATTTGAAAAACAACCTGAAATTCCTAGATTTTCTAATAGTGAGCTAGAGGCTAGGGCTACAGAAACCGCCAATATTCCATTATTTTCAACAAACACGCAAGAACTTTTAAAATCAGAGGAATTCAATACTTTTACTCACTTTAAAGAAGCAACCTCACTGCTTCAAGATAGAATAAAGGAAACACGTGAAGTGATTTTTAACAACATTCCTAATGCTATTGAAAAAATCAATATTGGAACTACTAGAATTACTAAGAATATACTAGACGGAAGCCCTAAATACTCATATGTGGGCGGATTAACTCGTTCTATTGGCTCCTCTCATCATAGCATTTCTATGGGATTAATAATAGGAAAGCCTAATGTTCATATCACAAATGCTTCTTATCAACTAAAAACTAGTTCTGGAACTGTACATACAGCTAGCAATATAAAAAAGATAACGGCAACTGATACATTGATAAATATCCTATTTTTTACAGAATTAAATGGTTTGCAGCTACTGAGCTCTGGAGCAGCTACTTTTTCTGGGGAATTGACATTGAGCACTGGAACAAAATTATATTTTAATACTTCTTTGTTTATTACTAAAAAAAGGGGCTTTCTTGAAAGGGTCAAATACAAAGGGGCGTATTCAGGAATCGCTACTACCAATACCACTGATGAGGATACGGACTCTGATGTTACTGATACCCCTACTAAAGAAGAAAAACTATTTGGTGTTACTCAATTAGGAATTGCTGATTTCAGACGCGTTGAGCAAGAAGTATGTTGCTATGTACCTGGAGAAGTTTCTCATATTGAAAATGTAATGGCACGTGAATACAAAGAACGTGCTACAAGAAACTTATCCATATCTGAGCAAATAACAGAAAAAACTTCTGAAAGAGAAATTGAGAACTTAACCGATACTACTTCTACAGAACGTAATGAACTACAAAGTGAAGCTTCTTCTGTTATAAACAAAGACAATTCTCAAAACTTTGGTGCCAATGCTGGGGTTACTGGAAAATTTGCTACAGGGAGTTTTTTTGCTAATACTAATTTTAACGCTTCTTCTTCTAATGCCAGTGCTATCTCAAATACGCAAGCTAAAAACTATGCACAAGAAGTTACCGAACGTGCTCTGGAGCGAATAGTACAAAAGATAAGCTCCAAACGAACTTCTAGAATGTTAAAAGAGTATGAAGAAAATAACACTCATGGTTTTGACAACAGAAAAGGGAATGAACATGTAACAGGTGTCTATCGTTGGATAGATAAGGTGTACAACAACAAAATCATTAACTACGGAAAGCGCTTAATGTATGAATTTAGCTTACCTGAACCAGCTAAGTTTTATATTGATAGTTCTACCGAAAATCAACAAAAAGAAAACAATGCTAAAAAGATCATTGCTCCTACTGAACCTAAACACCCTTCAAAACTCTCTTTTCCTAGATTCAATAAATTTGGTGAAGAAATAGGTAAAGGAATAATTGCTTCATCAGATATTAATGAAGGGAATTACCAATATTTGATTGGGATTTATAACATCGATGGAAAATCTGCTCCAGAGAAATATAGTTTTGTAGGAACTACCTTATCCAAATCTCAGAAAGAGGGAGATGGAACACAGTGGGTTAATAAAGTTTCTAAGGAAGAAATTGAAGTGCCTAGAGGATATAAAGCTATCGCCGCAAAAACCACTGGAAAATATTTCTATACGGATAGAGCTACAGATGTAAAGGTTCATGTTGCTGGTAGAGAATTTGAGGTCAATACAGAATTTAACGAAATATACCCTCATTATTTGACAAAAGTACCTGTTTCTGCTTATATGAATAAAACATGGATTGCTAACATCAATGTTGTTTTAAAATGTGAACGAACCGAAGCTAATTATGAAAAATGGCAAAATGAAACCTACAAAGCTATTTTGGACGCTTATAATAAACAGGTTGAAGAATACAATGATTTTATAAGAGCGCAAGACATTGAAAAAGTTGAAACTAAAAAGAGGAGAGAATTTAGCAGCCAACTGAATAGAAACATTGAAAAAAGAGAACTTAAACGTATGGCTATTGACCTAATTACAAGGCCTTATGGTATTAGAACTACCGGAAATCATTATGCCAATGATTCTAATACTGAGCTAAACGACAATACGGAAGCTCTAGAAAAACACGCTGCTGTCATCAAGTTTTTTGAACAGGCTTTTGATTGGGAAATTATGGCATATACATTTTACCCTTATTTTTATGCTGATAAAGAAAATTGGCAGGCTTCTTTTAAATATAACGAAGGGAATGATCCTATTTTCCAAGCTTTTTTACAAAGTGGAATGGCTAAATCTGTTGTTCCTGTAAAACCGGGATTTGAATATGCTGTAATTTGGTTTATGAAAACGGGGGAGATTTGGAATGGACAAAGTATGGTTCCTGATATGGATGATGATTTGTATGTATCTATTGCGGAAGAAATGAAAACTGTAGAAGGGCAAGTTGAAGATAGCTGGGAAACTCGCGTGCCTACTACCTTAACGGTTTTACAAGCTAAATCTGTTGCTTTAAACGAAGAGGGATTGCCTTGTAACCCTGATTGTAAAAGTAAAGGATTATTTGCGCCAAGTACTCATAAAATAGGCGGCTCTTTGGAAGGTGTTGATTATGATATTATTGGACAAACAAATACCATTGCTTAGTTTTTATATACAAAGTGTTCTCCTAACTCATCAATTAGCATAAACGCTTAAAAAATATTTTTTCGCATAAAAGTTGTGACTTCAACAAAAAAGAAGTGTCTTATTATACGTAAAGAGGTAGATTTCGGGGGACATCTATTTGTTAGCATGAAAATTCTCTATTGTAGAGAAAGTAAAAGAGACTGTCTGAAAAGGCAGTCTTTTTTATATAGCCTTCTCTCTGAACTGAACTCTTTTAAAATTTGATTACCTGTATTTTTACAACTATGAGAAATTCTCATAAAATGGATCTCTTTCTACCAAAAACCGACGAAGTCTCATCTTAACAAAATAACGAGACTTTACCCCCTTTTTTTATACCAATGGTGTATTTTTAGAGCAGAAAACTATGAGAAATTATAAAAAATAATGTTATTAAATCTAGCGGAGTCTTATGCCACTATGAACCGTACCGCTTCTGAGAAATATTCTGAAACCGAAATATTTCAAATCACCTTTACAAGCCATCAAAAAAAACAACCATTGTACTTTTAATATAGCAATAAGTACCAATGAGCGTTTTTCTGAAAAAGACAAGCAACAATAACAAATACTAGGCATTTCAATTGATGGCTACGAAATGTATTTTAAAATTCTTCGATGCAAAACTGATTTCTCTATACAATTTAGCAGATCAAACAGCATCTTTACAAATATCACATATGTTAAAAAATAAATTGTTTTCCTCAAAAAAACAGTCTCGTTATTTAACAAAACACATAAAACCTTTTATTTTCTATGCATTTTGTTTGGTTTTATTATGTAATATGTGTATATTTGTATTCGCTTTTCTAGTAGTTCAAATTATTATATTAACTATTATTAAGTAGCAACCTAACGCAGTAAAGGTTACCTCAAAATCTGGGTAAGAATACTATGAAAAAGAACCTGTTTACTCTTATGGTTTTATCTACTTAAACTAAAAAAATTAACATTTATATGAAAATCATCAAAACCGCCTTAACCCAATACGGCATCAAAGAAGTTGCTGGATTAAAAGATCACCCTCAAATTGTAAACTACTTTACTACATTAGGGTACGATGGAGAAAAACTAAAGGATGAAACTGCTTGGTGCAGTGCTTTTGCTAACTGGGTAGCAAAAACAGCTGGATACGAATATTCTAAAAAGCTACATGCACGAAGCTGGCTACACATTGGTACCTCAACTAACAATCCACAACTAGGAGATGTTGTAGTTCTTTGGAGAGAAAAACCAAGTAGCTGGAAAGGTCATGTTGGTTTTTTTATTAAAGAAACCAACAGATATGTTTACCTACTAGGAGGCAATCAAGGAAATTCAGTTAGCATTAAAGCATATCCTAAAAACAGAGTATTAGACTATCGAAAACTAAGAAAAAATGGATAAATTAATGCACCTGCTATTTTGGCTACTTGCATTAGTATCTCCATTAAATGGTGTATTAACTACCATCGTATTTTTAATTATAGTTGATTTTATTACAGGCTCTTATGCAGCACTCAAACATAAAGTACCCATTTGCAGCCTCCGAATAGGACATACTATTTCTAAGTTTTTCATCTATAATTTGGTCATCATTTCTGCCTATTTTTTAGAAAAACACATTGTAAACGAAGTCCCTTTTCTAAAAATTATCGCAGGTTTTATCGCCATTACAGAAATCAAATCAATTTTAGAAAACTACAACAAAATATATGGCGTTAATCCATTTAAAGCTTTAACAAACCTTATAAAGCACAGTAGCTTAAAAGATACAATGACTCATTTATCAAACGATAAAAAGAAATTGTAAAAAAGAAAAAAGTTTAGACGCTAGCATTCGTTTTTAGTCGTCTCTTTTTTATCAACATAAATTAAAAACAAGATAAAAAAGAACAAAATGAAACAAAACAAAGAAATCATTAAAAAGTATTTTGAAACTGGTGACAAGCCTACTCAACAACAATATCACGAACTTATTGATAGCTATATTGATGCAAAACAACCTCCAGGAGCAGCCCACCGTAAATTTGCGATTGATGAAAACGGAGATGTATCTGTAGTTGCGGGTACCGAAATACCTCAAGCTGACTGGAAACAAACGGATAGCACCTCTCTTGATTATATTAAAAACAAACCCAATATAAGCAAACCTATTGTGTTAGAAACTGTAGCTACCTTTAATCAAGGTACTATTGAAAACACCTCTCTAACCGCTATTCCTGCTCCTGGTGTGGGCAAGTTTATAGAAATACTAGCCGCTAGTTTTGAATATATACATGGGGGAGGCTCCTTTACAGGAACTGCAAAAATGCAACTCAATACTGCTTCTGGAACTACTATTGCGGCTTCTCAAATGATAACCAATTACAACGCTAATAGCATTGAAAGCTTGCTTATTCATAAAGGAAGCTATAAGGAAAATGAAGCTATTATTTTTCAAAAAGAAGCTGGCAAAACCATAGGAGAACGCTCTGCTATTACAGGAACTGTAAGGGTTTATATTACTTATGTTATTAAAAATATCCCTAGCCCTCCTCCAATGAGTATGAGATAAATAAAGTAGTTTGTGATTGTATTATCTACTTCTTTAAACGGAATATAAACAAATGCAAATGTTTAAAAAAAACCAATTCCCTTTTTTAAACATTACTTCTAATAGTAAAAAGCAACTGTATCTATGAAATTTTAAGATTTAAATGATATCATAAACCTGCCTGTTTTATTTTACAATAGTTCAATTACCTTCCCCTTCGGGTAATTGATACTTTGTTATACCAACCGTGATTTGAAATTGCCTTAAAAGAGCACTTTTTATGTCAGGAATTTCAAATAGTAAATAGTATTTAACAAAATCACATCAGCATCCTAATGCGCTAAAATTAAATATCATGACCGTAATTTACACAAAACATGAACGCATACTCTTATACATTATCTTAGGCTTCCTTCTTTTTAATAGCTTTTTTAAACCACCTAAAAATGCCATAATTAAGCAACCTAAAGTTCGTATTATAAGAGATACTATTTGGCAAACAAAAATAGATAGTTTTCCTGTACAAACCATCAAATATCAAAAAGTATATGTACACAAAAACTCTCCTACAAAAATTGTTAACGACACTATTTTTATAAAAGATACTACCAATTTTATAGCTGCCAACATATATAAAGATACCTTAAACAATACTGAACTAGAAATTTATAGTTACAATTTGGTAAAAGGGAAATTATTAGATAGTAATATTTCCTACAAATTAAAAGTTCCTAAAGAAGTTAGGATCACTAAAACCATAACGCATCCAAAAAGTTATAAAAGTGGTTTATTCTTATTTTCTGAAATTGGAGGAAACATAAATAAATTTAATAATATCAGCCTCGGAATGCAATACAACCGCAAAGGAAAATGGTTTACCAGTTACCGATTAAATATCAACCAATTGCACCAACCTACTCACAATATTGGTGTCGGATTTAGACTGTTTAATTAAAAAAGAGAAAGAAATGCACAAAATAATCACTATAAATGATCTTATCAATTACTTAAAAATTCCAGATTTTTCTGAAAAAGTAAATCGAGAAATCATCACCGTAAAAATAACAAGAACAGCTTTGTTTCAAAAAGAAACCATACTTTTAAAAGATTTCCCAAGAACAAACAAAGAGTTAAGTATTCCTCAAACGCTTTTTATAGACACTGATAATGTTGCTTATAACAAACATATTCTTCACGGAAATACTTATTATAAAAGAATTTCTTACAACAAAGATCCAAGAGTGTTTACCGATGCTAATTTTCAAGAACCTTTAGTATCAGTAAACATTCCTAATCATCTTTACAATGAAGGAATCCGATTTTACATTAACCCAAACCATCAATTAATCGGTTTTATTGCGGTTGCACATGTTGATAATTCGAAAGACTATATCAACTTTAATCCTGATAACTTCTCTGTTTTCAATGAAAACACCTACCACTACTCCAATGTGTATGGCACAAAGACTCTTGAAAAATTAAAAATAGTAACAGCATCCTCAAATGCATCAGCACATCGATTTCCTATCTTGTCAAAACAGTTAGGAGATTCAAATCCGTATCAATTGTCATATTACTATAAAAAAGACACCCACAAGATGCTAGCTTCCTTTGCGCTAGATGAAAACGAAAAACCAATGATTGCTTTAAAAATTGGTTTTAAAACTTTATCTGGTGTGCTAAGTTTTTTAAAAGAAACTATTTTTAACTACTATAATGAGGTAAATGATTTCAGATCAAAATGGCGCCATCGCTTTTTGGAACGCATAGGGTATCATATAACCCCTGTGGCCAACACCTCTAATTTAAAAAATAAAAAAGCACTTATTTATCAAATACCAGAAGCATTATATTATGTATTTTACAACAACTCCTCATTATGGGCAGCCGTACAAATACTAGCAAGTGGTACTATTACTAATATTTTAGGAACTAATGAAGAAGATTTATTACTAAAACTCCTAAAAATCATCTATCATAGACATACCCATAAATACAATAAAGTACAAGATGTAGGAAGAAAAGTAGTGGATGAAAAAGAAGCCCCTACTAGTAAACGGCTAAATGATATTTATTTAAATAAATTACTAACCATTAAAGCTGACAATAAAATATTGTTGCAAAAACTAACAGATGATTTGGATGGAGAGCAATTCAAAACCTATGTATATTTTATTTGGAGTATCTGGAAAAATAGCTCATACGCAAACATCAATCCCGAAACTAATAAAACTATTAAAATTACAGGAGAAAGCCCTGTATTATTAGATTATCGATCTGACAAAACTTTAGGAATTCATTACAACAATGCAACCATAAACTGGGAAGCAAATACATTCAGAATTAATCTCGATATACGGATAAAAACAGGAACAAAAAAAGTTCCTAAATTAGTAAACATTGCTTATGAAACCCCAAAACCACAGTATATTGATACTGGGCAAACAACAGAAGTAGCCATTTACCAAACATTCCAATATGGGTATCATCCATTTTCACCAACTGTACTGCTAAATAGCAAAAACCCTACATTTCTATTAAAAGACAAAGACCAAAAAGAAGGCATTCGTTTTACAAAATTACCAGCATTCTTATTATACGCAAACAACCAAAAGGCTTTTTGGGAAAATGTATTAACAGGTGTAGAATATAGTGTTGACATACTAACCACTGTATCAGGTGTTGGGAACCTGATTAAAGCAGGACGCTTAGTAAAACTTCTTAAAAACGGAAAAAACTTATTGTATAAAACCAAACAGGTAACTACAGCAATTGCAACAACAAAAGCAATAGCTGGTGTAATAGAAGTAAGCTCAGGAACTGTAAATGCTTTGTTAAAACTCACTAGTATTGACGATACCAAGCTAGGAATAAGCATTTCTAAATATTTATTTTATCTAGAAATGATAGCTTTGACTGGTGAGGTTTCGGTGTTTTTAAGAGAAAAACTTAAAAACAGCGCAAGAGGTATTTTAAAAGAGCGTAAGGAGTTAGAAAAACTTTTAAATAAATCTGTTAAAGATTCCAAAAACCCATTAACTCTTAAAGGAAAACAAGTGTTGTTAAAAGAAATTGAAAATATAGCAGAGTTAGAATTAGAAAAAACTTTAAAAAACTATATTGATTTTAGACCAAAATTTATTTATAATGTAAGTAAAACCACAAGGTTATGGAGAGCAAAATCGTTAATTCCTATTACAAAAAATGAAATAGTAGAATTATTTACAAAACATTTAGATGAATTTCCAGGATTAGTAAAAGGGCATAACCAAGCCGATTTCAATATTAAATTTTTTGAAAATGGAAAACAATTTGACGAAGTTGTTGAGTTTTCTTTGTCTGGTAGGAAAGAAATTGTTCTAAGTACGTTTGGTGACCCTCCAGTTTTACCTCCAAATACTATTGATGTCTTTAAAAATTATGATGAATTTATTACATTTGTTACAGGGGCTTATGATTTGACAGGTCGTGCCAGAAAATACGATAGTGAAATAAAATTTGTATATAATTTTCTAAAAAACCATGTTCATAAGGCAGATGAATTTGTGATTGAAACCAGTAATATTTTTGCTACTTGTTCAAGTTGTTCTCGCGAATTTGTGATGTTAGAAGAATATTTAAATTCAATAGGAAAGAAGGTTCAATTTATTGTAAAATCTGATGAATCTGTAAAAGGGTTTGCGGATTTAAAGGATGTGTATCCAGAAATCAAAGAGTCAATGAAGAAATACAGTAAAATATATAAAAAACTTAAAAAGAAATAAGAATGGAGTTAAAATATATGCAGCAATTGAAAGACAATCCAAATTTACTTGTAGGAGTTACTCTAGAAGGGTTAGGAGAAGACAGGATTTTAGTATTGGAGTCTAAATTTAACAAAGGTAAGAAGTTTCCATTATCTTTCAGAGAATATTTGGTTTTAGGAGGTGTTAAAGGAGGTACGGGCGTGGTTGATAACGATTTCGAAGAGCTAAGAGAAGATTGTGAAGAATCATTAGAGTACACAGGTTACAAAATGGATAGACCCTATTTTGTGTTTGATCGATTAGATAGTCAATACAGCATATTTTTTTTAGATGAGGAGAAGGAAGATCCTGATATCTATATATTAGATGCGTTTGCTAAAAAAGAAGAAAATTGGCCATTATACCGAGATGTAAAATACACCTTTAGTAAAATGATAAATGATGCAATTTACAGGAGGTTAAATAACATTCCTTTATAAAATTAAATAAGGGATGAACAAAACAGTATTCATCCCTTATTTAGTTATTTTTAATATAGTTATAATTTCACCTAAACAATATTTCCCTTTATTTTTCTATGTAAGTGAATTGCAAATCCATCAGATAATCCAGCGATATAACTATCATCCATTTTCACCAACTGTACTGCTAAATAGCAAAAACCCTACATTTCTATTAAAAGACAAAGACCAAAAAGAAGGCATTCGTTTTACAAAATTACCAGCATTCTTATTATACGCAAACAACCAAAAGGCTTTTTGGAAAAATGTATTGACTGGTGTAGAATATAGTGTTGACATACTAACCACTGTATCAGGTGTTGGGAACCTGATTAAAGCAGGACGCTTAGTAAAACTTCTTAAAAACGGAAAAACCTTATTGTATAAAACCAAACAGGTAACTACAGCAATCTGCAAAAGAGATTGTAGAAAACTCTAATTTTACAAAGTCGTTAGATGAGTTGGTTAAGAAAGGAGAGAGTAATGAGATAATAGAATATTTAGATGGAGTAGCTGAAGTTGTATCAATAGGACGAGGGAGGTACCTTGGACAGTCATTAAGAGCGTTAGATTTTGACTTTATCAGAAAGTTTTAATTAAAAATAAAGTAGATTTACAGATAGGAAAAACAAAAGGTACTTTTGAAGTAGAAGGGTATTTTTACAAATCAGGTAATATAATGAAAATGGATTATGAAAATGCAGCATTATTTATTACTGATGGTAAAAACATGAAATTAGTATTAAGAGAAAATGCTACTGTTTATGAACTATTACATGAGTTGATGCATTTTAGACATTCAAAAGAATTAGGAATAAAAAACTATTATAATATGTTGCAAGCGGAAGGGGTTTTAAAAACAGAAAGATATGTGTTTGACAAAATAGTAAGTAATTTTAAATACCTAAATAAAAATGAGTTAAATCACGCTGAAAGATATATTAATTATTATTACAAGAAACTTGGAGTTACAGATGACTTAGGAAGCCCTATAAAAATTGTATTACCATTTGATATAAATAGTATACCTAAAAAGCGTCAATATATAAGCATTGAAACTATTTTAAATTTAAAATAAATAAAAAAATGAAAACAAAAGAAGAAATAATTGTGATTGTAAAAAATTATTTGAAAGAAAGAAAAAGGGAATATAGTACTATTGATGAGGAAAAAATTATTTACAAAGAAAATGAAAAAATTATTTATGGAAAACATAATGAAGAGTATAAAAATACTTTTATTGTTAGTTATGAAAAAGAAGGGTATCTCAATCCTAAGGTCTATTTTGTAGTTGTTGATGCTGAGAAGGGAGGGGTTTTATACACTATGTCAGAACATGGTTTTGTAGAAGATAGGGAATCAGATATGACAGATTTATAATTTATTACTTAATTTCACAGAAAAACACACCAATACACCTTTAGTAAAATGATAAATGATGCAATTTACAGGAGGTTAAATAACATTCCTTTATAAAATTAAATAAGGGATGAACAAAACAGTATTCATCCCTTATTTAGTTATTTTTAATATAGTTATAATTTCACCTAAACAATATTTCCCTTTATTTCTCTATGTAAGTAAGTTGCAAATCCATCAGATAATCCAGCGATATAACTATCATCCATTTTCACCAACTGTACTGCTGGAAGCTTACAATCTAGTGACTTTCTCATGTTATATGGAAACTCCAATCAGTCACAGAAATTGTAGAAAACTCTAATTTTACAAAGTCGTTAGATGATTTGGTTAAGAAAAGAGAGATTGATGAGGTTGGAGGAATACTTGATGAAATTAGCTTAATGGCTCGTCCAAGAGAAATAGGTAAATTTGGCGGAAAAGTTTTAAAAGCATCACAGGTAAAAAAACTAAGAGGAGAATTAAAAAAGAAAGGGGTTTTATTAATTTTAGAAGAAGATTTAAAAATTACCAATCAATTTAAAACTATTAAACTAAATGGGCTAGAGTTTGAAAAAGCACAAAATTTATTTTATTTCATGAAAGTAAAGGGTTATGCAGGCGCTTTTGATGCAAAAACAAAACAAATGGTTTTAGGAGAAAAATCTACTGAATTGGTTGCTTTTCATGAAAAAGCTCATTTACAACATTTTGAAGAACTCAGAGAAGCGTATCATCCTTTAAAAACATGGGAAAAAGAAGCCTATGTTTGGGAGCAAATATGGTCTAGAAGAAGAGATCGGACAAAAGAAGAGTTAGAACTCAGCTTAAATTATGCAAATAGTACTAGGGAAAAAGCAGGTATAGATTTAATAAAAATAAAATTATAAAAAAAGCGAAACAAATCATTAAAGATTTAGATGGTGAATATTATTTTGAAGATTGCACAGATGGAGCTTTATTTAAAGAAAATGAAAAGATTGGATATGGTAAGTCAAGGGGGGAAATTTTACCGTGCTGGACAATTTATATTAAAACAATTTTTGAAAATATCGATTTATTGTTTATTTCAGACGAAACAGGAGAACCTTTATACTACCACAATTTTAATATGATTTTATTTCAAATAGAAAAAGATAAAGAAGGCAAATATTATAAAATAGAGTAGGTATAAACGAGCTCTATTTGTTATTAATTTTATAGCGGTTTTAAGGTTACTTGAAACTGCTTTTTTAATTCTTTACTAATTTTTGACACTGTTCTCGCGAGTTTGTGATGTTAGAAGAATATTTAAATTCAATAGGAAAGAAGGTTCAATTTATTGTAAAATCTGATGAATCTGTAAAAGGGTTTGCAGACCTAACAAGAACTTATCCTGAAATAAAAATAGCAAAAAAGAAGTATGAAAAAATATATAAAAAACTTAAAAAGAAATAACGATGGAATTAAAATACATGAAACAACTAAAAGACACTCCAAATTTAAGTAGTCGAATTCCCTTGAAAGGTCTTGAGATTGAAACTGTAATAGAGATTAGAAAATTGTTCAATGAAGGAAAGAAGTTCCCATTAGCTTTTGAAGAATATTTAAATATTGGAGGTGAAAGCGAAGCGACGGGGATGGTTTTTGAATGGGATGACTTTGAACAACTAAGAGAAGATTGTGAAGAATCATTAGAGTACACAGGTTACAAAATGGATAGACCCTATTTTGTATTTGATCAATTAGATGGACAGTATAGTATTTTCTTTTTAGATGAGGATACAGAAGACCCTAATGTATATATACTAGATCCTTCAGGTGCTTATGAGGGAAATGAACCATTTTTAAAGGATGTAAAATACACCTTTAGTAAAATGATAAATGATGCAATTTACAGGAGGTTAAATAACATTCCTTTATAAAATTAAATAAGGGATGAATAAAACAGTATTCATCCCTTATTTAGTTATTTTTAATATAGTTATAATTTCACCTAAACAATATTTCCCATTATTTTTCTATGTAAGTGAATTGCAAATCCATCAGATAATCCAGCGATATAACTATCATCCATTTTCACCAGCTTGTACAGAAAATAAAGGGGAAATCTTATACAAACTTTTTAGAGCAACTTCAAAATCTTGTACAGAAAATAAAGAGGAAATCTTGTACAAACTTTTTAGAGCAGCTTCAAAACCTTATACAGAAAATAAAGGGAAAATCCTGTACAAACTTTTTAGAACAGCTTCAAAACCTTGTACAGAAAATAAAGGGGAAATCTTGTACAAACTTTTTAGAGCAGCTTCAAAACCTTGTACAGAAAATAAAGGGGAAATCTTGTACAAACTTTTTAGAGCAGCTTCAAAACCTTGTACAGAAAATAAAGGGGAAATCTTGTACAAACTTTTTAGAGCAGCTTCAAAACCTTGTACAGAAAATAAAGGGGAAATCTTGTACAAACTTTTTAGAACAGCTTCAAAACCTTGTACAGAAAATAAAGGGGAAATCTTGTACAAACTTTTTAGAGCAGCTTCAAAACCTTGTACAGAAAATAAAGGGGAAATCTTGTACAAACTTTTTAGAGCAGCTTCAAAACCTTGTACAGAAAATAAAGGGGAAATCTTGTACAAACTTTTTAGAGCAGTTTCAAAACCTTGTACAGAAAATAAAGGGGAAATCTTGTACAAACTTTTTAGAGCGGGTTAAAATATTTGTACAGATTAGTACTGATAATAAATGAGTTGTATTTTACAGTAAAAAAAATGCGTTTTAATATTTCCTTTTTTAGATTTATAGGTTGCCTCACAAGTTAGCAAAAGGCTTTGTTTTTTTTATCGAACTATTCCATAAACAATTACTCACCTCCTACTACATTTACTTCTTTTTTCTTAAAAAATTAAAATAACAAAGCTTATAAAGCCAAATGCGCGTTATTAAGAACGAAATCATCATAAAATAACTTAGCTACTACAACCCTAGTAACTACATTTTTAAATAAAAATCATGAGTTAATGCAATATACGCTTCAGTATATTCATGGCGTGCTGTTTCTATCACCAACGTTTCTCTAACCAATTCTTTTTTACCAAATGAAAAAGACAATAAGCTCCGTTTCACATCTGATGTTGGCGTACCTTTTACATGGCAAACCCTATTCAAATACAATTGATTATCCAATGCCAATGCCACAAAATTTTGTTCTTCTTTAAAAGGAATAATCACAGAAAAACGCCCTTCTTTTGCCAATATTTTAGCCACACCAGCAAGCAATTCTTCAAAAGAAAGTGACGATGTAAAACGCGCCTTATTTCTTGCTTCGTTATTGGTTTCAAACTCATCTGTATAAAACGGAGGATTAGAAACAATAAGATCATATTCTTCTTCTTCTGCTGCTATTTCTTTAGCAAAATCTTTAAAATCGGAATGATAACAAAACAAACGATCTCCCCAATCTGACTGTTCAAAATTCTCTACTGTTTGTGCATAAGCATCTGCATCTAATTCCACAGCATCTATTGTCATCGCATCACTCCGTTGCGCTAACATTAGTGCTATAACCCCTGTACCCGACCCTACATCTAAAATAGCATCAGGGTAGGTATTTACTGCTGTCCATGCTCCTAATAAAACAGCATCAGTACCTATTTTCATAGCTGTTTTATCTTGATTCACTAAAAATTCTTTAAACTGAAAAGGTTTCAAATACTTTTTTTTACGAGTTAATATTAAAATTTCCCCAAACATTATAAGCACGCTCTTCACCTTTCTTTCTTCTTCGCTTATTAGAAAAAGAAAATGTAAATAAAGAGGGGCTATTTTTTATCAAGAAAAACAACGATCTTTTTTATACCACGATTTTAAACGACTACTAGTATAAAATGCTAGCTCCAAACACATACTTATACTAAAACAAATTCTCTATAATTTTTTCAGCATTATACCAAAGAAATAACACCATAACTAATAGCAATACTAAAAAAAGGCCTTTCTTAGGTGCTGCTTTTCTCCGGTTTCCAAACCTTCTTTGAAACTTCATATACGGGTTTTTATTTGAATGATTATATTATTGTTTTAACAGCTCTTAGCATTTCTCTTTTCCCTGGTGGTCCAGGCAAGCGCTCTACTACAAAACCTACCGCTTGCATAGCTCTACGAACACTTCCTTTGGCTGAATATGTAACAAGTACCCCTCCTTTTTTCATGGCCTTATACATTTTTTCAAAAATAACTTCCGTCCATAACTCTGGTTGATTCGTTGCTCCAAAAGCATCAAAATAAACCAAATCATAAGCATTTTCTTCATCAATATCTTCAAAAAATTGCTGTTTTTTAAGCAATGAAAATTCTTTCGTAATCTCTTGCTCTTCATTCCATAAAACCTCATGCATTTTATCAAAAATAGCACTTTGACTACCAGCACTTAACGCGGTTACATAATTTAGCTTTTCAAGTTCTTCTTTTTGTATGGGATACCCTTCTACACCTGTATAATTGATGCTAGTTGCTTTTTTTTGTGCTTCTAAAAAAGTGATAAAGCAGTTTAGCCCTGTTCCAAAGCCTATTTCTAAAATAGAAATATTAGCAATTGGCAAAGCTTCTAATCCGTTTCTTATAAATACGTGATAAGCTTCTTGTATAGCTCCGTGCTTGGAGTGATACTGCTCGTTCCAGTCTGGCAAATGTATGGTAGTAGAACCATCTGACGTTATGATAATTTCTCTTTTGATAGGCTTAATTTAATAAAACACCATTTGCTTCAAAAGCAAACTCTTTTTTAGGACTTGTTATATTGGCTATTTCTTCTTTTGTTTTTCCTGCATCTTCTGCATAATGACGTAATGCTGCTATTGAGGTTTCTTGTACAAAAGCCATCCCTTCAACAATTACATTTTTTCCTTTACTATCTAAGGGCATAAAAAAACCATAATCTTTAAACCTAACCATCATTTTTACGCCTTCTGCTAATGGAAGTTTCATCCAGCACCCTTTTTTGCTACAAACCTCACTCACTGTTGACGCAAGTTTTACATGTAACGTATCACCTACTTGTAATGCTTTTATTTTTCCAAAAGCCTCTGTTGAAGACAATGCTTTTTCTTTAGTTATTTTAGCTCCTAAAGAAAGGGGGATTACAGGGGAAACATCCGCTTTTTGAGGCTGATTTTCTTTCGCTACTTGCTTGCATGAAATAAAAAAAAGAGCCATTAAAAACCCTACTTTTAGTAAATTTCTCATAATAAAGTGTTAAAAAAAATTATGTTATTCAAAGATATGTTTTTTTTAACACTCGCCTCCTATTCGCACATAAAAACCCACGTTTTTTTTTGTATTTTTACCCCTATTAATAATAGAATTAACTTTATGGAATCTAATATACGCGTTGAGCTTATAAAGCAATCAAAAATTGATACGATAGACTTTAACAACCTTTCTTTTGGAAGTGTCTTTTCGGATCATATGTTTGTATGCGATTATATTGACGGAGAATGGAAAAATGCTACTATTCAACCCTACGGTCCAATATCTTTAAACCCTTCTGCTAAAATTTTTCATTATGGGCAATCTATTTTTGAAGGAATGAAAGCCTACAAAGACACTAACGGCAACACCCTGTTATTTCGTCCTTTAGACAATTGCAAACGATTGAACAAATCAGCAGAGCGTTTGGCAATTCCTCAGATTCCTGAAAATATGTTCATGGAAGGATTAAAAAAGCTATTAGAAATTGATAGCCAATGGATTCCTACTAATGAGGGCAGTTCTTTATATATACGTCCTTTTATATTTGCTACAGGTGAAGGGTTTCATGCTTCGCCAGCAAATGCTTATAAATTAATTATTTGTACAGCACCTTCAGGAGCTTATTTTTCTGGAAAGGTTAAGGTTTTAATTGAAGAAAAATATTCACGTGCAGCTAATGGCGGTGTAGGATACGCAAAGGCTGGAGGGAATTATGCTGGACAATTTTACCCTACTCAATTGGCTGTTGAAAAAGGCTATCATCAAGTTATATGGACAGATGACAACCAACATGAATACATTGAAGAAGCTGGAGCTATGAATATTTTTGTTAGAATTAATGACACATTAATAACCAGTCCTACAAGTGATCGAATTTTAGATGGTATTACTCGTAAAAGTATTTTACAGATAGCTAAAGATGAAAACATTCCTGTTGAAGAACGAAAAATCACTGTTTCAGAAGTTGTTGAGGCTGCTAAAAATGGTGCTTTAAAAGAAATGTTTGGAGCAGGAACCGCTGCGGTTATTTCTCCTATTGCTGCTTTTGGTTTTAAGGAAAAGGACTATGAGTTACCTGAAATTACAAATTCATATGCTAGCAGCTTAAAAAAACGAATTACAGACATACAAACCAATAAGGTTTCGGACCCATATGGTTGGAGAGTTACCTTATAGCACCTACTTTCACATTTTGAAATTACCATAAAAAAAAGGAAATAATACTCCTTTTTTTTATGGTAATTTCAAACTATAATCCTTATAGATGCCATTTTATTAATTTCTTGTATCTTTGTTGCTGATAAATATTTAGGGGGATGAAAAATATTTTACCAGCAATACTATCAATCGTTGTAAGTTTTACTGTTATAACTATTGGTATAAGTCTGTATGAAAACAAATCGACAACTGTAAATGATCGTACAAAAAATACAGTTAAAAAAAGTAACAAAACTAATAGTTCTACATCTGAAAAAGTAGCACCTGCTATACGGAAAACTGCCTTGCCAATGCCTGCTGAAGAAGTAGCTGTTGAAAGAACAACTGCAGTTACTCCTGCCGTAGCCAAAGATACTAGCACAGAGGAAGAAGGCAATTTAACTCCTAATATAGTAGTAGCTGATGCTCAAAAAAGTTACGAAGCATGGAAAACCTACTATAAGGAAAACATTGATTTAATGTCCACCTTTACTCCTTTAGACAATATAGGTAGCAAAATGAATAAAGGCACATTCTTATCTCTCTTAAGAACAGGAGCTTATATACCTATAAAGCTAAAAGGCAGCAATAAACGTCATTATCAACTATTTAATTTAAGCAAAACTTCTGATGAAAAAATAGCTAAAGAAGTAAAAGCCGCTGCTACAATTGCGCGCTTATATTATAAAATGGAAGGCAAAAAACTCCCTGAATACAATTTTGTAGATCTTGATGGTGTTGCTTATAATAAAGCAGATACCAAAGGGAAAATACTCGTCTTAAAATGTTGGTTTATCAATTGTAAAATTTGTGTTGAAGAATTTCCAGAGTTAAATAAATTGGTAGATCGCTATAAAGATAACAAAAACATCACTTTTGTTAGTCTAGCTTTTGACAAAGGGGATAAGTTGAAAGCATTCTTAGAGAAAAAAGCTTTTAAGTATGCGGTAATTCCTGAGCAAAAAAAGTATATGTCTAAAAAATTAAAGATTAAACAATATCCTACACACATTATTGTGGATTCAAACGGAACCATTCTTAAAATGGTTAATAATGTTTACTCACTAATGAATGAGCTTGATATGATTACTAAAGAAAAAACGACATAATTTGCATGTTTTTTCTAAAGATTTTAAACCTCAACATATGTTGAGGTTTTTCTTTTTTGTAGCTTCGTTAAAATATTTTCTTTATGAAACAGCTACTTATTACGTCTTTATTACTTTTTATAATTGCTGCATGCACTAACCATCCTCCTAAATCACAAAAAACAGCAGTTACATACCAGCAATACATTACAATTCTAGGAACCGCTCAAGATGCTGGATACCCTCATATTGGCTGCAAACAGAAATGTTGTAATGATTTTTACGAAGGACTTCAAAAGAAAAAGAGGGTAACTTCTTTGGGACTTATAGATCGTAAAAATAAACAAAAATGGTTGTTTGAAGCTTCTCCTGATATTGCTACCCAACTTGCTGATATTAATAGGCTGCATCTGCAAACTACTGCTATTATTGATGGGGTGTTTTTAACACATGCGCATATTGGGCATTATACTGGTTTAATGTATTTTGGTAGAGAAGCCTTAGGAAAACAAGGAACTAAAGTATATGTTATGCCTAAAATGAACACTTTTTTAACCAACAATGCTCCTTGGAGTCAACTCGTCTCTTTAAAAAACATTGTACTAACTGATTTAAAGGATGCCCATACTGTTGTATTGAATAATGATTTAAAAGTAACTCCATTTATAGTACCTCATAGAGATGAGTTTTCTGAAACAGTGGGGTATAAGATTTCGGGGAATAGTAAGGTAGCTTTGTTTATTCCTGATATTAACAAATGGCAACAATGGAAAAAGAATATTATTGAGGAGGTTAAAAAAGTAGATTATGCTTTTTTGGATGCTACTTTCTTACATCAAAAAGAAGTTAAAAGAGCCATGACAGAAGTACCTCACCCTTTTATTGAAGAAACTATCAACATATTTAAAAAGGAATCCATAGCCACAAAAAGCAAAATTATTTTCATTCATTTTAACCACACCAACCCTACCTTACATAAAAACACAAAAGAAAAAAATGAGATAAAGCGTTTGGGCTTTGGCTTTGCTGAAGAAGGACAAAACTATGAATTGTAATTTTATGAGAAGCCTATAAAAAAGGATTCGTAAAGCATATTTTCATCAAATGACACTTTTTTTATCTATAAAAGATTAATTTTACCGCTCTAATAAGATTAATAAACAGCTCCTTATAATATTTGATATAAAAGTATGGCTCGCATAAAGATTAAAAACATAGGACCAATAAAAAATGCTGATTTTAATTTAAATAAAGTTAATGTATTTATGGGACCTCAAAGCAGCGGTAAAAGCACCATTGCTAAAATAATTAGTCAATGTAGTTGGTATGAAAAGAACCATCTTTTAGCAGGTGATAATTATAACTTTTACGATGGCCTAACGGATTTCCATAGAATGGACAATGGATACTTTTCTGATAGCTCTAAGATAGAATATGAAAGTGATTGGACTATAATTAATTTTGAAGGTAAGAATAAAACTACAGAAATAAGAAAAGTTTCTAATCAAAAGCTTAGTAGATATAAAAATTTAAAAATTGAGTATATACCCGCTGAAAGAAATTTTGTATCAGCAATTCCTAATTTAGAAAGATATAATGATGGTTATGATAATATCATAAATTTTTTAAACGATTGGATTAGTTTTAAAGAAATTCTTACAAAAAAGAAAGAGTATCAAAACCCTCTAAAATCAATTGATATAAAATACAGCTATGATGCCTCGTCTAAAAATGATATTCTTACATTACCCAATAATAAGAGAATTTCATTACAACGATCTTCAAGTGGTCAGCAATCAATAACTCCTTTACTTGTAGTTTGTGAGTTTATGTTTTCTACTCTTTATACTCAAAAAAGGAATCCTTCTCCTGCTGAAAAAAAATATATTAGAGAATTGTTACCTGAAAACCTAAAAGCAGATTATGATTGGATCATAAAAAATCAAAACCTTAAACAAGAATCCAATTTTAAACAGGACACTGAATTGCTAAACGAAACAAAAGAAAAAGTTTGGAATGAGATTGGTTTATCTACAGATTATGCTTTTTCTAACGTAATTATCGAAGAACCTGAACAAAACCTATTTCCAGAAACGCAAAAAGAATTAGTTTATCATTTACTCAATAAAATATGCAATACAGATAGAAATCATAACTTAACATTAACCACACATAGCCCGTACATACTTTACGCACTAAACAACTGCTTATTAGGCGGATTAGTTAAAGAAAATATTCCTTCTGATAAACTCATCAATTTTCAAAGTCAGCCTTCATGGATTACTCCAAAACTGGTGTCAGTCTGGGAAATAGAAGATGGTGAAATTCGTAATATTCAAGATAAAGATTATATTATATCAGAAAATTATTTTGATATTAAAATGACAGAGTTAACTGATGAGTATTTCGAAATTTTAAATTACTATTCAGATGAAGGATAATATGAATGCTGAATTTGGACAAGATAAGTTAAGGCATGTTACAACTCAAAAAGACAAGTTTTATATAGTTGATTATACCGAAAGAACAAACTCTGCTAAATCTGTCGAAGTTTTAGAAAGGCTACCACCAGATATTCCTCCTTTAAAGATTCTAAATCCAACATCTTTAAACATTTCAACAACTATCTTTAAACCGCAATGTTTTATGGATGGTGACAGAGAATTAAAACAATGTGAAGGTGTGATGTACCTAACTTCAAACACACTTGAATCATTTATTATTTTTATTGAGATAAAAGATTGTAAACCCAAAAATGTTTCTGCCTACCATAAAGAAATGAAAGAAAAGTTTCTTGTGAATATTGCTCTATTTAGAAACAAAGGTATAATCCCTAAAAATAAAATTGTTTATGCTATAGCTTCTTTTCCTAGAAAAGGCAAAACTAATTTTCATAATCATTTTATTAAAGCTACTGAATGGAAACAACTTAGAGAGGAACACAAGTTAATGATAAAAGGAACAAATTCAATAACTATAAAAGACAAAATTAAAGTAATATAAAAACATTACACAATAAACAATATTTTTACAAGTAATCGAAATAGAATAGCAACTGCAACTATCGCTCTTCTTTATAAAGGTTTTATATTTGTGGGGAGCGTTATGGATCATAACGTTGTCGTATTAAAAAAAAACACCTCATTTAATGAGAATGATAACTGATATAAAACCTCTTCAATGTAAAGAAAATGATTTATAATATTAAAAATAACGACACACTTACTCCTAATGGAAAAAGCGTTTGCATTCTTTTAAATGGTAACATTACGATTGAAAAATCAGAAAAAAATCAAACAATACCTTCAAATAGCTATTTCTTTTTTGATACTCCTTTTTATATTTTGGCAGCTTCTCCTTATTTAGAAGCGTTTGTTATTGAATTAACGGATGATTTTTTAAAAACTTTCCCTGATATTGATAAAGTTGCTAAAAAAACAACTACGTACTTTAAATTTCAAAGTATTAACAATGTAGAAAACAAAAAGCACCTTATTAATGCTATTGAAAAGGCTAAAGAAAATAAACGTCTTATAGAAAGCTATATGCATATTTTATGGAGCGAACTATTCAATGACTTTGCTCTTCATAATGAAAAGCCCACTATTACCGAAAGATTTTCTGCTCTTATTGATCAAAATGTTGGTAAAAATTATTGCGCAGGAGATTATGCTGAGATGTTACAAATTCCTTTAAAGAAACTGATTAAAGAAGTTAAAAAAAGCGAACAAAAAACTCCTTGTAATTTTATTACTGAAAAGGTTATAGAAAAGGCGAAACATAAGCTACTTCACACGGCAGACACTAGCCAGATGATTGCCTATCAACTTGGTTTCAAGGACCCTTACTACTTTATAAAATATTTTAAAAAGAGCGTTGAGCTTACACCTACACAGTATAGGAATGCGTTTTTAAAAAAGGTTTAGTGGGAATTTTTTACATCTTTTTTTCCTTTTTTTACATTTTTATAAACTATAATTTGGCTGACTTTTGTAGTGTTAAAACGATCTGCTATTTACGTCGCAAAATTTTGTGCATAGCTTCTTTCTTTTTAGTTTGTTATTAAGGAATAAAAGTACAGCCAAAGGTTTTACCTAATTTCTCTTTCTTAAACAATACTAAAAATAATGCAAGCTCTTTACATAAAATTTTAAAACATATATAGTATTGAATATGTAAAATTTAAAAAAAGTAATGATGAGTTTATCAAAAATATTAGCCAATACCAAAGAAATAAGTGCAAAAAACATTCCTTTAGAGCAATTAACAATTATGCAAAATAGCACCAAAGCATTAAAGGATGTAGCTCTTAGTAAAAAAGCAATACAACCTGGAAGCACACTTCCTGTATTCAACCTAGTGGATGCCACTAGCAAACCTGTAAGTCTTGACGACTTTAAAAGTGATTTTTTAGTAGTTTCTTTTTATAGAGGTGGTTGGTGTCCGTATTGTAATTTAGAGCTAAAAGCCTTGCAAGATATCATTCCCCAATTAAAAGAGCTAGGAGCAGATTTAGTAGCAATTTCTCCTGAAACTCCTGATAATTCACTAAGCACATCAGAAAAAAACAAACTAACATTTAGTGTATTAAGCGATCTTGATAATACATATGCAAAATCTATAGGGTTGGTTTTTAAAATGCCAGAAGAATTAAGAGAAGTATATCATTCATTTAATCTTCATGTAGATCAATCTAATGGGAATAAAGATTATGAATTACCTATGCCTGCTACTTTTATTGTAAACAAACAACGAGAGATTATTTATAGTTTTGCTCCTGAAGATTATACAGAAAGACTTGATCCTGAAATCATTTTGGATGTGCTTAAGAAGCAACCTGTCTCTTAATTTTAAAGCTATATAGCCTTGCTTATCAACGATAAATCTCCAATTCATTTATATGAATTTTAATATCGGGGTAAGTTTATGTGTATCGAGAATAAAGGTTTCCCCCGAAACTGATTCTCGATACCTTTTTTTCTTATTTCATCTCTCAGTATTTACTATTATTTTTAATTGTTATTCTTTTAAGATCTTCTTTATATTAGGACTGAAATAATTTGGTCCCTTTAATACTTTTCCATCTTCTCGATAAATTGGTGTTCCATCTTTTCCTAGCTTACTCATATTACTGCGTTGTATTTCTTCAAACACTGCTACTATCTTATCTTGCATACCGTGCTCTATAATGGTTCCACATAATATATATAACATATCACCTAGGGCATCTGCCACCTCTACCAAGTTATTATTTTGAGCTGCTTCTAAATACTCCTCATTTTCTTCTTTCATTAAGTTAAAGCGTAACATTTTTCTATCTCCCCCTATATTAGTAGTAGGCTCATTGTTAATTCCTAACTTAAATACGCTATGAAATTCGCGTACTGCTGCTATCTCTTTTTCCATGTTATTTCTTTTTTATATAAATACATTATTATGAAAGTAATTCTATAAGACCTTTTTTAACAACCATGCTGGTGCATTTTTTAAAACAATCGCTATTAATCTCCAACGCTTAGAAATATAAGCAACTCTTTTTTTCTTTTGGATAGCCATATAAATTTGTTTTGCTGCTTTTTCTAGTGGTACCATCCAAAAAATTCCATCTCCTAATGCCATTGCAGTATCTACAAAACCTGGGCGAATTTCTGTAATAAAGACTTTTTTTGATGCGATTGATTTCGTTTTAATATATAAACTTTCCAAGTAAGCTTTTTGATAGGCTTTTGATGCAAAATAAGCCGGCGCAAATCTATTTCCTCTTAAAGAAGCTATCGATGAAATACCCACCAAATGTCCGTAGCTTTGTTGCTTAAAAAGCATATAAGCTAATCCGTATAACCTCGTTACTCCTAACACATTGGTATGAATCGTTTCTGATTCTTTACTCCATGTTAATGATGAGTTTACAAACCCTACTCCTGATGATTGAATGATTAAATCTACTTTCCCTAACGCTTCTACTATCTCATAAAACGCCTTTTCTAGAGCTGCTATGTCTTGAATATCATTTCTTTTTACTACAATTTGAGTAGGATACTGTTCTTTTAATCTCTTTAACTTCTCTTCCCTTCTTCCTGTAATAGCTACTTTATACTGGTCTTTTACTAGCATCTCTGTTAGTTTTCTACCGATACCCGAAGTAGCTCCAAAAACAATGGCTGTTTTCATAAAAATAAATATAATAATTACGTTTATACACCTTGTTTATTATTGAACTTATACTTTAAACATAAAGACTCTTTCTTTATTTTCTTTTTAAAAGTCTTTCTTTTTTACGTAATTAAATTCAAATAACAAATAATCTAAGATATTAGATAGTTTCAATATCATTGAGTAATTTTGTATAAAAATACAATTATTTATGTTTACTCCGGGTCGAATTATTTTTGCTCTTATTTTTGCTTTAACTTTTATTGGCTTTATGATATATAGTTATAAAAAAGATTCTAAAAGCCATGATATCTATTATAAAAACACCGCAGTAAAAGTGGCTATTGCTTTGGTAGTTACTATTGTTCTTTTGGTTGCTTCCAAATATGTTTTAAAATAACTTTATAGATACTCCCCTACATTAACTCCATTTCATTAAGTCTATCATGATCCAATACTGTATAGCCTTCATCGTCATAATAAAAAGAAGGTTTGTATTTTTTTCCTATTATTAATTTAGAAAAATCATAGGAAGAAATTTGATATACTTGCTGCCCAAAAGATTCTTCATGGTATTTCACTAAAATATACAGTTCCGCATCTAAGGCTCCTATTTCTTCATTGGTATATTCAAATAATGGACTTGCTTCATTGATTTCATGTACAATTGTCCAAGTAGTTGGTAAATACATTATTTTTTCTCTTTCTAAAGAAAAACGGTAATAATTCCTACTAAACTTATGTGCCTCGTCTTCTTTAGTAATGGCCAATGTAACTGTTACCTCTGGCTCTATCATTACTGTTTTTCTACTATTCATAATACGAAACATCAACGTTCTTTTATTATTTAAATTTCTTAAAATGATGTTTTCACTAAAATGAATAGCTGCTTTGGGTTTTGAAAATCTTCCATACAATAATCCTGTTATAAATGAAAAACTTAAAAGTCCTAGCATTGCTTCAAATGCTGCTATAAAATTAGCAGCCACTCCTTTTGGTGATATTCCTCCATATCCTACCGTTGTCAAAGTTTGAGCACTAAAAAAGAATCCGCTTAAAAAATCGTCATAAAAATTTCCTTTAGAAGGCGTTATTTGCGAGATCCCTATTACAGTGTATAAATATCCAAATAATACATTCATGATTATATAACTTAAAAATACAATCAAGAAAAATGTACCCCAAGACAACTCCACAAAATAAGTGTAAACATCATTAACATTAAATTTTTTATTAATATGTTTAATGTTTGAAGCCCCATTCTTACGAATGATACTTTGTGCATCACTCCTGGAATTATAACCTAAGCCTGGATCTTTAATTTTTTTTACCATATAGTATTTCTTAGTATGTACATATTTTTTATAAAACGTTACCTATAAATTTGTTTCCTTTTCATTGATGTAGCTTTATCCTTAAAATTTTATTTGAACTCTTCTCTTAAAACAACAGAATTTATACGCAAAGTTTTAACTGGTAAATATTCCAAAGTACTTTCAAAAGTAAGACAATCTTAAAATATAAAAAAACCGATTCTAAAATCAGAATCGGTTTTAAAATTTCTATTTACCACGATCTAGTTCTTAACTGGTAAGAAATTATAATTCTCAGCATAAAACTTCATTTGCTCTTCAAAAGTTTTTGGTTGTATTACTTTTACATCTGTAATATTTCCTGCTGCATCCTTTACAGGTTCCAATACAGGATTAACAAACCCTCTATATGGAGCTGCTGTAAATTTTTCATTTCTCTTTAGCACCTCTTTATGTAAGTCTTGACTCACTTTTACTCCGTATCCTTCTACTAAAGCTTTTGCTGCTTCAAAATCTCCTTCCGACTTTATACGCTGTGCTTCTTTCAATAAACGTCCAAAGATTTCACGCAATTTCTGGTAATCATTAATATTATAATATGTTTTTCCATCACGTATTACTCTTTCAATAACATTATCTTTCCTTCCTTGTTCAAAGGCCCAAGCAGCAACCCATTGACGATTTACCATATGATCTTCTTCAATATCATCTCCTAATTTAATACGTACCAACTGCGTCATTAACCCATTTCTGATATATCCATCATATGCTGCTTTTCCTATCTTTTCCCAATCCTCTACTAAACCTAATTCTTGTAATTTCGGATCCATTAAGTAATACAACCCTACTAAATCAGCTCTTCCTTCTTCCATAGTAGAGGCATAATTTTGAAGTGTTTCTTTTGGTTGCCCAATACCTTCGTTTATTTTACCTGATGCATGCCCTACTACTTCATGCAAAGCAGTATGCAGTTTATCGGCTTTTTGCCCGTATGCTATTTCCAATGCTATTTCATCATCATCATGAGCAAATTCTTTTAAACGCCCTGTTCCTCCAGCATTATTATCAGCATTTGTAATATTTCCTAAAGATACCGATTTAGAACCATGCTCTTGACGAATCCAATTATTATTTGGTAAGTTGACACCAATAGGAGTACTTGGCGAAGCATCACCAGCCTCTCCTGCTACATTTACTGTTTTATACGAAACCCCTACTACATTGCTTTTTTTATGAGCCGGATCTAATGGAGAATTATCTTCAAACCATTGTGCATTTTCTGATAGTACTGCCATTTTTCGAGACATATCAAAATCTTTAATTTCTACAATAGTTTCATACGATCCTCTATATCCTTTAGGATCATTATACACTTCTATAAACCCATTAATCCAGTCTATATTTCCTTCTGTTGAAGTTGCCCAAGCAATACAATATTTATCCCAAATATCTAAACTTCCTGTTTTATAATACGTTATTAATAATCCTAATGCTTCTGCTTGCTTAGCATTTTCAGCAACCCCTTTTGCTTTTTCTAACCAAAATATAATCTTGTCAATAGCTTGGCCATACATACCTCCTGATTTCCATACCTTTTCTACCAACGCACCATTCTCACGTACTAACTTTGAATTAAGCCCTGCTTCTATAGGTTGATTTTTAGGTCCTTTATAAGCCTTTGCATAAAAATCAGCTACTTCCTTACTTGTTATTGTAGGGTCATAAAAATTTACTGCTGATGCCAATACATTGTCAACTCCTGCTTTTTTATTTACCTTTTTTAAATCCTTATCATTAAAAATAACATCTAATACTTCAGGAGCTATAATAATTCCTGAATCTTTTAACAAGCCAACAAAATACGCTTTAGAAAAAGCTGGTTTTAATTTATCATTTGAGTAATGATGGTGAATTCCGTTTGAAAACCAAACCCTTTTTAAATACGTTTTAAACTTTTTAAACTCCGTACTACTTCTATCCCCTTTATAATTATTATTAATTCCCTCCAAAACAGTCCTAATTTCTAAATTATGTCGGTAATTCTGATCCCACATAATATCCCTACCTGCAAGTCCTGCTTGTGTTAAATAATAAACTAATTGCTTTTCTTTTAAAGTAAGCTCATCAAATCCTGGTATTTGATATCTCATTACTCTCACATCAGCAAATTGCTCTACTACATAGTCAAACGCTGTTGCTTGTTTTTTTACTGTTTGGGGTTTTGTCTCTTCTTTTTTATCAACGGCGCAAGAAAGAAATGTTCCTGCTGCAACAACTGAACAAAAAATATGTTTTAATTTCATTTCGATTAACTTTTATTTTGGTGGATAAATGTACAAATTTTAAACTTCGTGATGCCTAAAACAATCTGTAGTATGATCATTTACCATTCCCATAGACTGCATATAAGCGTATATCACAGTAGAGCCGACAAACTTAAATCCCCGCTTTTTTAAATCTTTTGAAATTTTATCTGATAATGGAGTGGTTGCTGGTACATCTTCTTTTCTCGCAAATTTATTCACAATAGGTTTTCCATTCGTATAACTCCAAAAGAATTTTGAAAAAGATCCAAATTCTTTTTGAACCTCCATAAACAACCTTGCATTAGTAATAGCACTTTTCACTTTCAGTTTATTTCGTATAATTCCTGGATCCTGTATCAAACGCTCATACTCCTCATCAGTATAATTTGCTATTTTTTTATAATCAAAATCATCAAATGCCTTTTTAAAATTTTGTCTTTTTTTTAAAATAGTAATCCAACTAAGTCCAGCCTGAAAGGTTTCTAGAATTAAAAACTCAAACAATTTTGCATCGTCAAAAGTAGGAACCCCCCATTCAATATCATGATATTCAACATATAAAGAATCATCACTTACCCAAAAACATCTTTTTTTCATTTCTTAAAGTTATTTGCTTGAAAGTTATTGTTAAAGCTCCTAAAAATCAATCATTTTTGAAATATTTTTTGCAACTTTAGTTTTTCTAAAGCTCGCTATTATGAAATTCTCTAAAACATTCTTTCTCCTTTGTTGTATTGGGGTATGTATTTGGTCATGCACTCCTTCTCTTAACAAAATAACAACCACAAGCAAAGAACCTCCTGTAGTTATTGCAAATGACAGCTTGGCCTACGAAATCATTATTATCGACCCTGGTTTTACCATGTATCTCAACACCATTGCCAAACCTACTGGATACTACTCTCAAAATTATCTTGAAAATAAAAATTTATTTTACGTATCTACTTGGAATTATAGAGTTACAAATGTCAATCAATTCAATCCTAATATTTACGAGAATATCATTGATTATGATCCTAATATAAACTATGGCTATGAGGTAAATTATAAACTCTTTAATTATTTCGAATTTGCGCAACAAAAATATAGAATGCAGCTCAAATAGCTTCTTTAGAAAAGAGTATATTTGTAGCTCAATTTTTAAACTTTAAAATGAACTTTTTACGTAACCTTATTGCTGCAATAATTGGTTTTTTTATTGCTATTTTTCTACTCCTTCTAGTTTTTATAGGCATTGCCGCTGCCTTTGGCAATGAGGAAATTACTCTTGTTAAACCTAATTCTGTTTTAAATTTAGACTTATCCATTCCTATAAAGGATTATGCTCCCGTAGAGAATAACCCCTTTGTTGAAGCTTTTGATTTAGCTGATGAAAAATTAGGATTGAATCGTATTATTACCGCCATAGAAAATGCTAAAACAGATGACCACATTAAAGGAATAACTATTCAAACCTCTTTTGTAAATGCAGGAATTGCACAAACACAAGCAATACGAGATAAAATAGCAGCATTTAAAGAAAGTGGAAAATTTGTATATGCTTATAACAATGTGTATAACCAAAAAAACTACTACCTAAGTTCTGTTGCCGATAGCCTCTTTTTAAACCCTATCGGAGCCATTGATTTTAAAGGTTTGACTACTGAAATTTTATACTATAAAGATTTTGAAGATAAATACGGTATTAAAATGGAAGTAATTCGTCACGGAAAATACAAAAGTGCCGTTGAACCTTATTTGAGTAATAAAATGAGTGAAGCTAATAGAGAGCAAACAACTTCTTTTTTGCAATCTATTTGGTCTGAAATACTTGAAGACATCAGCGAAAGCAGAAAAATACCGATTCCGACATTAAATAATATAGCCACCAACTCTCTTGGTAGAGATGCTGATAAAGCAATGAGCAACCAATTAATTGATGCGGCTATTTATGAAGACGAATTTGATGCTAAAGTAAAAATAGCATCAAGAACGGCCGAAATAAACATGATATCAATAAATGATTATATAAAAGCTGGTAAAGGACGAAAAGTGGTAAAAACTAGTAATAAAATTGCTGTAATTTACGCTCAAGGACAAATTATATACGGAAAAGGATCAGAAGAAATGATTGGCCAAGATATGATTAATAAAGCGTTGAAAAAAGCTAGGGAAGATCATAGCATTAAAGCAATTGTTTTACGAGTAAACTCTCCTGGCGGTTCTGCTTTGGCTTCTGAATTAATTTGGAGAGCATTGGAACTTACCAAAAAAGAAAAACCTTTGGTCGTTTCTATGGGGAATCTTGCAGCTTCTGGAGGCTATTATATTGCTTGTAATGCTGATAAAATAATAGCGGAACCTACCACTATTACAGGCTCTATTGGAGTATTTGGAGCGGTTCCTAATGTACATCAATTAGCAGAGAACATAGGCATTAATGCAGAACAAGTTAGCACCAACAAAAGCGCATATTATAGTCCTTTTGAACCTATTTCCAAACAATTTTACGAGGTAACTAAAGAAGGCGTTGAAAACATCTATAAAACATTTGTTAATCGCGTAGCCGCTGGTAGAAATATGACTTTTGAAGAAGTTGATAATGTTGCTCAAGGACGCGTTTGGACAGGTAAAGAGGCCGTCAATTTAGGGCTAGTAGATCAACTTGGTAGTTTAGAAGACGCTATTCAAGTAGCTGCTGAATTAGCCGAAATAGACAGTTATAGAATTAGAAATTATCCAAATTATAAAAAAGATTTAAAAGAAGCTTTAAAACTTTCTCCATTTGCAAAAGTTACTAAAGAAGAAGTTTTGCAAGAAGCTTTAGGAGAAGAGAGCTATCGCTTATATAAAAACGTTAAAGACATGAAAAAATTAAAAGGAATCCAAGCTCGATTGCCTTTCATTTTTCAAATCAACTAACAACAAAACCCTATTTTACAAAGAGACTATCTGTAAAAGGTAGTCTCTTTTTTATTTTTTATTATCTCCTACAAAATATATCTTTGTTGCAAATATTAAAGCAATTGAATACAGAACAATTCATTCCGAAAAAAATCGTACAAACCGTTGAAAAGGCTACTTTTACATGGCGAACACCTAGCAATATCGCATTGGTAAAATATTGGGGTAAAAGCACTCCTCAAATACCTAAAAATGCTTCTATTAGCTTTACGTTAAATAACTGCCATACAATTACTACCATAAATTTTAAAAAAGGTGCTAAAAATGAAAAAGCTTCTTTTGAATTGCTTTTTGAAGGTAAGAAAAAAGAAAGCTTTCAGCCTAAAATTGCCGCATTTTTAAAACGAATTGAGCCATATTGCCCATACCTTTTGGAATACCATATGAGCATTCATTCTGAAAACTCATTTCCTCATAGTAGTGGAATTGCCTCTTCTGCAAGTGGGATGAGTGCTATTGCAATGTGTATCATGAGCTTAGAAAAAGAATTAATTCCATCATTAACAGAAGAATTTATCAAGCAAAAAGCTTCTTTTTTAGCTCGTTTAGGTTCTGGAAGTGCTAGTAGAAGTATTGATGGTCCTATTGTAGTTTGGGGAGCACATCCTAATATTGAAGGAAGTTCTGATTTATTTGGAACAAAATTTCCTCACCAAGTACACCCTGTCTTTGAAAACTATCAAGACGCCATTTTACTTGTTGATAAAGGAGAAAAGCAAGTTAGCAGCACGGTTGGACACAATCTAATGCACGATCATCCTTATGCTGAAAATCGTTTTCAACAGGCAACTAATAACCTCTCAAAAATTACTACATTCCTTCAAAATGGCAACCTAAAAGGATTTATTAATTTAGTAGAAAGCGAAGCTTTAACATTACATGCAATGATGTTAACAAGCAACCCTTACTTTATTTTAATGAAACCTAATACTTTAGAAATTATTCATAAGATTTGGGAGTACAGAACTTTAAATAATAGTAATATCTGCTTTACTTTAGATGCCGGTGCCAATGTGCATGTGCTATATCCTTTTGATGAAAAAGAAAGTGTTAATCAGTTTATAAACAAAGAGTTATCTAAATATTGCCAAAAAAATCAGTATATTTGTGATAATGTGAGTTTTGGAGCCATAGAAATCTAAAATCATAATCACTTAATCCCCAACTAATATCATGAAAAATTCGAAAACACTTATTGGAATCATTCTTTTTTTCCTAGCCACAACAGTAAACGCTCAAGAAACTATTTGGTTTGATGCGAATTGGAATGCTACTACCAAAGACAAAGCCGTATTTTATCGACCTGCCCCTCAAAAAAAGGGCAATGGTTTTTGGATTGTAGATTACTACATTAATGGCACAGTACAAATGGAAGGCTTTAGCACAGTATCAACACCTAACGAAGAAAAATTCGATGGCTTGATTCTTTATTATCATCCTAATGGAAAAACATTTCACAAAGCAAATTACCAAAATGGAGAGTTGGAAGGAAAACGCGATGTATATTATGAAACAGGAGAGCTTAAAGAAACTGGAAAATACACCAACGGCAAACGAGATGGCGTTTGGAAAACGTATTACAAAAACGGAAAAATAAAAAAGAAAGGAAAGTATAGAAATGGAGAAAAAATAGGGGTTTGGAAAACTTTTTATAAAAATGTTTATTAACTGACTCGTATTACAAATTACCACGAAAAACCTCGATAAAGAAAAATGCTTTTTTTATCTACCTAAGTGCTAAAAATAAAACATGACCTTCCATAAGATTTCCTTTTCCCAATAAAAAAAGTTTAAATCACTTCAATAGAAAGAAAAAAGACTTTTTTATGCTATTTATTTTAATTTATAAATAGTATTGTATTATATTTAGTCTTACTTTTGTCTCAAAATTCATAGAAACTAATGAGAGGACCTTTATTTTACGCGAAGATATTGCTATTTGGTGAGTACGGAATCATTAAAGATTCCAAAGGCTTAGCAATTCCTTTTAACTCATATAAAGGAGCTTTAAAAACAGCTCAAAACTTAACAGGAGAAGCTAAAAAGTCTAATGATAATTTAGCAAAATTCTATGAATACCTAGTTAACTTAAAAAATGATTTGGTTTCTTTCGATTTGGAGAAATTAAAATCAGATATCGAAAGAGGTATGTACTTTGACTCCTCAATCCCACAAGGGTACGGAGTAGGTAGTTCTGGAGCACTTGTAGCCTCTATCTATGACCAATATGCAACGGACAAAATTACTGTATTAGAAAACTTAACACGCGATAAACTCTTAAAGTTAAAAGCTATTTTTTCTTTAATGGAATCTTTTTTCCATGGAAAAAGCTCTGGCTTAGACCCTTTAAACTCTTATCTAAGCTTACCTATCCTTATTCATTCAAAAGAACGCATTGAAGCCGCTGGCATTCCGTCTCAAAAAGAAGGAAAAGGAGCTGTATTCTTATTGGACTCTGAACAAATTGGAGAAACGCAACCCATGGTTAACATTTTCATGAATAAGATGAAAAATGAAGGTTTTCGTAAAATGCTCCATGAAGAGTTTGTTACTTATACAGATGCTTGCATTGATGATTTTTTACACGGAAATGTTACATCATTATTTAGCAACGTTAAAAATTTATCTAAATTGGTTTTAACTAATTTTAAACCAATGATTCCTAAAGCTTTTCATAAAGTTTGGGAAAAAGGAATACAAACTAATGATTATTACCTAAAGTTATGCGGTTCTGGTGGAGGTGGCTATATCTTAGGATTCACTGAAAACTACGAAAAAGCACAAAAAAGCTTACAAGATTACAAACTAGAACTCGTGTATAGGTTTTAATAGCAATATCGCTATGAAATACTCAAAAATACGTACTCTTTTCTTTAAAGGAATTAGCTTATTATCAGTAATACGAGGGTATAATATACTTATATTAATAGCAGCTCAATATTTGGCTGCTATTTTTATCTTCTCTCCTCAAAAATCTTTGAGAACTGTTCTACTAGATACGCATTTATTATTTATTATAATTTCTTCTGTTTGCGTAGTTTCTGCGGGATATATTATTAATAATTTTTATGATGCCAAGGCTGACCGAATAAACCGTCCTATAAAATCAGGGCTAGATGCTTATGTGAGCCAAAGAACTAAATTAAACATTTACTTCTTATTAAATTTTCTTGGTTTTCTATTTGGTTGGTTGGTGTCTTGGAAAGCTGCCGGATTCTTTTCTTCTTATATTTTCTTTATTTGGTTTTATTCCCATAAACTAAAAAAACACCCTTTTCTAGGACTCTTACTAGCTACTACCTTAACAATAATTCCCTTCTTTGCCATATTTATCTATTTTAAAAATTTTTCTACGGCTATATTTATTCATGCATTTTTTTTATTCTTAGTAATTATGATACGTGAACTCGTTAAAGATTTAGAAAATATAAAAGGAGCAATTGCCAATAACTACAACACATTTCCTGTAAAATATGGTGAAAAAAAAACCAAACAAGTTTCAGTATTATTAATTTTATTAACCCTTATACCTATTACCCTACTACTCTCTTATGCAGAAATTAGCTATATGAAATACTATTTCTATTGGGCGATTATCACACTTGTTTTTATTGCATTATACTTATGGAAATCTAAATACAGAAGAGATTATATATTAATACACAACATCTTAAAACTACTACTATTGATTGGAATTTTTAGTTTAATGTTTATCAAACCTTCTTTACTAGTTGAAAAAGTGATTCATAAGTTATATTAAAATCAAATATTTAAGCGTACATTTGCACGCATTTTAAAAATAAAAAAATGAATTCAAAAAATAACTCGTCGAGAGGACGACACGCCGCTAAAAGCAACAGTCCTCAAAAAAAAGGTAAATTTCAAAAAAACTTTAAGAAAACTACTACAGCTCAAAACACTTCTACTGAGAATACTGGAATCCGATTGAATAAATTTATTTCAAATTCAGGAATATGCTCTAGAAGAGAAGCTGATACTTATATAGAACACGGTAGTGTTACAGTGAATGGTGAGCTAGTTACAGAAATGGGCTATAAAGTACAACCTAATGATGCTGTTCGCTTTGATGGGACCTTGATTTCTCCTGAGCAAAAAAAATACATATTGCTTAATAAACCTAAAAACTACATTACTACTATGGAAGATGATCGTGGTAGAAAAACGGTAATGGAGCTAGTTAGCAATGCCACTAAAGAACGTATTTACCCTGTTGGCCGTTTGGATAGAAACACTACAGGACTACTACTCTTTACAAATGACGGTGAATTGGCTAAGAAATTAACACATCCAAAACACAATGTTCGTAAATTGTACCATGCTTCTTTAGATAGGAAATTAGACTTAAAAGATTTAAACAAACTTCGTGGTGATGTAATTATTGAAGGTAAAAAAGTATTTATTGACGCGGTTTCCTATGTTGAAGGAGAGCAAAAAACCGAAGTTGGTATTGAAATCCACTCTGGTAGAAACAGAATTGTTCGTAAAATATTTGAGCACGTAGGCTACAAAGTTGTAAAACTAGATAGAGTTATTTTTGCAGGTATGACCAAAAAGAATTTACCTAGAGGAAGATGGAGAGAACTAACTTCTTTAGAAGTAAGTAGTTTACAAATGTTATAAAAAAAACCTGAGTTTTAAAACTCAGGTTTTTTTTTACTCTGTTTCTCCTTTCTGATGCTCTTCTTTTACTGCTTCACTTCTATATTTACAGCAAGGATGGATTCCTTCATAAGCTTCTGTAGTTGCCTTTACTTCTTTAGAATCATGACCTGCATCTGCTATGTTTTTCTGTACCTTTTGCAAGGTTGTTTTACGCTCATCTATAATCAATTTTAATTCATGAGTACGAACATCCCAACTTGCAAATTTTACTCCTTTTGTTTTTAATGCTGCTGCTTCAATACGCTTTTTACACATCATACAAACTCCATCAACCTCACAAGATACTTTGGCATTTTTCTTCTGCGCATGTACTGACATAACCAGTAACATAAAACTAAATATTATAATTATTTTCTTCATTTCTAATCTATTTTAAATCTTAAACCTGTATAAAATGAGCTTCCAAAAACTGGGGCATATACAATACTCGTATCAAAATGAGCTCCAAAAGGAGCTTCACTTGCTAAAATAGGATTTTTTTGCATATAGTTTGTAATATTCTCCCCTCCTAAATACACCTCAAACTTTTTTGAAAACACCCTTGTTATTTGCATATTTAGCAAACTGTACCTCTTAGAATATTCTGGAATTGTATATGCCACAGGAGTATTTATTGTATTTGGTAAACGTTGTTTCCCTATAAGGTTATATGTCAAATCATATTTCCAAGACCGTTCTTTTCTTCCTTTTTCATAAGATATATTAGCAAAAAAACGATTTTTAGCTTGTAAAGGACCTTGTAACCGACCGTTTTTATAAGCCGTTGAAACATCGTAAAACTTATAAGCAGCCCTTAACGCTAAATTCTTTAAAAGATCATAGTTAATTTCTACTTGAAAACTTTTTGCTGTACTACCATTTCTTACATTGTAAAAAGATACTTCTTGAGAATTTTCCCAATCCACAGCAACCCTATTGTCAAAGCTAGTAATATAATAATCTAAAGTAATATCTCCTTTTTTATCAAAAACACGAAAACCTTGTAAAAAAGAAATCCCGTAATTCCAAGCAACCTCTGGATCCAACCCATAAATATTTCCTCCTGATTTTTCTATATTAACTTTTCTTGAGCTTCCAAATAATTGCTGATTTTCTGCAAATATATTAGCACTTCTTCTACCTCTCCCTACAGAAGCTCTTAATACCCCCTTCTCCCAAGGGATATATCTTAAATGCAATCTGGGGGTCAAAAAGGTTCCTAATACATTATGTTTGTCCGCTCGAATACCAGCCGTAAAACTAAAATCATCCATATTATCATAAGCATATTCAAAAAAAGTTCCAATAGCATACTCTCTTCTATTATAATTTGTAAAATCAACTTTTTCTCCATATTTATCATAAGTAAAACTTACTCCTGTTTTAAACTTACTACGAGTATCTCCTATGATCGAATTAAATAATAAATTGGTATAAACACTTTCCTGTACAATATCATATGTTCTCAGTCCAAAATAAGAATCTTGTTCATGATTACTATAAGACACCTGAAATCCAAAGCTTTGAAAAGGCAATTCAGGAAAAACATATCCTATTTTTGCCGAAGCATCAAACCGTTTTGTTTTAATTTCACTACCCCATACACTATTTCCTCCTCTGTTATATTTTGGAATAAAATTAATTTCTCCCATTTGTTTTTCATCTTTTAGATACCTTAAATTAACAAAACTCAACCACCCTTTCTCTGTATCTGTATATTGCCAACGGTTCATTACATTAATTTGTCTTGCTAAAGGAGTATCTAAAAAATTATCTTTATTCCTATCAAACTTCTCCCCCCTATAATTTCCATGAACATATATTCCTGTTTGCCATTTTTTGGCTATTTTCTGATTGAAATGACTATTTAACTCTAACCTTCCATTTAAAGAACCATATGCGTTTAAAAAGAATTTCTTATCCGAAAATGGTTTTACCAACTCAGCATTAATTTGCCCTGAAATGCTCTCATATCCGTTTACAACGCTTCCTGCCCCTTTTGTTATTTGGATACTTTCAACCCATGTTCCTGGAGTAAATGTTAATCCAAAAGCTTGGGAAGCTCCCCGAACTGATGGGATATTTTCTTGGCTTATTAATAAATAAGGGCTTGTTAAACCAAGCATTTGAATTTGCTTGGTTCCTGTTAATGCATCCGAAAAATTAACATCTATAGACGGATTGGTTTCAAAACTTTCCGACAAATTACAACAAGCGGCTTTTAATAACTCATCACTGTTTACTATAAACACATTTTGAGCTTTTAAAAATGATTTTTGTATTCCTTTTCTTTTTGTTGAAATTGAAATTTCATCTAATTCTCCTTCTTCTTTTATAAAATGATGAATTGGGTGTATCTCTTCAATTGTTAATGTATCGGTCTTATACCCTACAAAACTTACGATTAACTTTTTGTATTCTTTTTTATATGGAATAGAAAACCAACCTTTCTCATTTGTAGTAGCTCCTACTTTGGTTCCTAGCCAATAAACATTTGCTCCGTAAACTCCTAAATTATCTTGCGGATTCTTTTCATCCATAATCATCCCCTTAAAAGTAGTTTGCGAGAATAATAATATTGGTAGCAGCAACAATGTGCTGAAAATATATTTTTTCATTATTTTTTATCATTTATAATTTTACATTGTATATTTTGCTATACGAATAGCTTTTTATAAAATGTAATATCATATGATAAATACCTCATGAAGTAACTGTATGTCAAATATCAGATCTGGAGGTGAATAATTTTCATGCGGTACAATTCCTTTTCCAGAAGGCTGAAACAAATTATAATATGAAACAAGAAATACGAAAGCAAACTTTTGTTTACTAAAATCAAACGAATCTATGAATTCTTTCTTTAATTCTTTCTGACCTTCAATTTTGTGCAGTTCATCTTTGCAGCATTTCTTTTTAATCATTGATGTACTACAATCATCTTTTACATTTATAGCACAACTATCCGCAGTTCCTAAAAAGGAAACATCTACTAAAAAATCTCCACAAAAATGCTTTTCTACAGAAAAAGATACCGTAGAAAAAAGTACTAAAAGACTCAGTACAAACACCGCTATTTTAGTTAGAGTCAATTTCATCTATTTTGTTTTACAAAAATATAAAAAATTATACATCTCTTTTTTTAAAAAGATGTTAAGAGTACTTTTGTAATTTCTTTGAATAAAATACGATTAAAGATAAAGTAAAAAATTTTATGTAATGAATATAACACATTTAAAAAGTCAAATAAATACCATTATATCTACCTACAATACAAAAGAAGAAAAGCTCCAAGAAATTTGCAACTACCTATCTTCAGAAATCTCTTATTATGACTGGGTGGGTTTTTATTTTAAAAATGGTACTAAAGAAGAACTAAAATTGGCTCAATACACAGGAGAGCCAACAGAACACACCATCATTCCTTTTGGAAAAGGAATTTGCGGGCAGGTAGCTCTTAGTAATGAAAATTTTGTAGTACAAGATGTAAAAGAGCAAGACAATTATATTTCTTGCGGATGGAAAGTTAAATCTGAAATTGTAATCCCTATTTTTGTCAATGGCGAAAATATTGGACAAATTGACATTGACTCTCATACCATAAACCCATTTTCCTCTAAAGACGAAGAATTATTAGAGTATGTTTGTGAAAAAGTAGCGACTTTCATACAATAAACATATAATTATTTGGATATCAGTGATTTTTTATTTAAATTAGAGACTTCATCCCCCCTTTTTTATTAACCTCTCTAATTCTCCTTTAATTATGAGTAATAAAGAATCCCCCACGTATGCTGCTTTGGGTAACACAAGTTCCCAAGCCAAAGCAGAGCAAACTTTACTTGAAAAGTTTACAGTTTGGTTTCGTAATTTTTTAGAAAATGCAGAATAAAGCTATTTACTTTCAAGTACCTTAAAGATTTGCTCAACGAAACACCATTAAAGCATATATGCTTTAATGGTGTTTCTATCTTTAAAAATAAATGCGTGAAGTAGCTATTTATTTTATTGTAAATACTTTTTGTTTTAGTAGTTTTGTGTGCTTAACAACAACACAACAATGAACAACACAAAAACAATCAAATCTGCATTGATTTCGGTTTTTCACAAAGATGGTTTAGCACCTTTGGTGAAAAAGTTAGATGCATTAAATGTTACGATCTATTCAACTGGTGGTACTGAAAAATTTATCCAAAATTTAGGGATCAATGTAGTCCCTGTAGAAGAAGTTACTTCCTACCCTTCCATCTTAGGTGGACGCGTAAAGACCTTACATCCAAAAGTTTTCGGAGGCATCTTAAATCGTCAAGAACACCAAAGTGACCTTCTAGAAATGGAAGAATACCAAATTCCTCAATTAGATTTAGTGATCGTTGATTTATATCCTTTTGAAAAAACTGTTGCTTCCAATGCTACAGAACAAGATATTATCGAAAAAATTGATATCGGTGGCATCTCTTTAATAAGGGCTGCTGCTAAAAACTTTAAAGATACCTGTATTGTTTCTTCTATTGATCAATATGATAGCTTCTTAAAACTTATCTCAGAAAATAATGGAGAAACTACAATTGCTGACCGAAAAAAGTTAGCTGCGAAAGCTTTTAATATTTCTTCGCATTATGATACTGCCATCTTTAACTATTTTAATGAAGATGAAATAGCTTATAAAGCCAGTGAAATAAATGCTAAAGTTTTACGATATGGTGAAAATCCTCACCAAAAAGGCTATTTCTTTGGAGATTTAGAAGCTATGTTTGAGCAATTACATGGAAAAGAACTTAGCTATAATAATTTATTAGATGTTGATGCTGCTACCAATTTGATGGGGGAATTCTCTGGAGAAGCTCCTACTTTTGCCATACTAAAGCATAATAATGCTTGCGGTTTTGCCCAAAGAGAAAGCTTACACCAAGCATATCTTGATGCTTTAGCAGGAGATCCTACTTCTGCTTTTGGAGGAGTTCTTATTTCAAATACTGAAATAGATAAAGCTACTGCGCAAGAAATTCATAAGCTGTTCTGCGAAGTGGTCATTGCTCCTAGTTATGAAAACGACGCATTAGAAATTTTAAAAGGGAAAAAAAACAGAGTTTTACTAATCCAAAAAGAAACGGTACTACCACAGCAAACTGTAAGAACTGCCTTAAACGGAATTCTAGTTCAAGATAAAGACTTAAAAACAGATACTATTGAAGACATAACGTATCCTACTAACAATAAACCTACTAAAATAGAGTTAGAAGACTTACTGTTTGCTTCAAAAATATGCAAACACACCAAATCTAACACAATCGTATTGGTTAAAAACAAACAATTATATGCAAGCGGAACTGGGCAAACTAGTAGAGTAGATGCCTTACGACAAGCTATTGAAAAAGCTATCAGTTTTAACTTTGACCTGCATGGAGCTGTAATGGCAAGCGATGCTTTTTTTCCTTTTCCCGATTGCGTAGAAATAGCAGATAAAGCAGGAATAAAAAGCGTTATTCAACCAGGAGGCTCTATTAAAGACCAATTAAGTATAGACTACTGTAATGAGCATAATATAGGTATGGTTTTTACCGGAACTAGACATTTTAAACATTAATTTTTTGAATGTAAAAGCAATACAGTTTTTTAGTAAATTTGTCAGGTTACATTTAACTTAAAATAAACAGAAGTATTTTTATGGGTTTTTTCGATTTTATGACTGAAGATATCGCTATCGATTTAGGAACAGCTAATACGCTTATTATTCATAATGGCAAAGTAGTTATTGATAGCCCTTCAATTGTTGCAAGAAATAGGATTACTGGAAAGATCATTGCAATTGGAAAGGAAGCCAATTTAATGCAAGGGAAAACCCATGAAAATATTAAAACTATCCGCCCTTTAAAAGATGGAGTTATTGCTGATTTTCAAGCTTCTGAAGAAATGATTAAGGAATTTGTAAAGAAAATACCCGCTATCAAAAAGAAGCTTTTTCCTCCTTCTTTAAGAATGGTTATTTGTATTCCTTCAGGAATTACCGAAGTAGAAAAACGTGCCGTGATTGATTCTGCTCGCCATATGAATGCCAAAGAGATATATCTTATTTATGAACCAATGGCTGCGGCCATAGGTGTTGGTGTTGATATTATGGAACCTAAAGGAAATATGATTATTGATATAGGTGGAGGTACTACTGAAATTGCTGTTATAGCATTAGCTGGAATTGTTTGTGACCAATCTGTAAAGGTTGCGGGTGACTTATTTACCAGTGATATCATGTACTATATGCGTACACAACACAATTTACATGTAGGAGAAACTACTGCCGAAAAAATAAAAATTACAATTGGTGCCGCTACGGAAGACTTAGATACTCCTCCTGAAGACATGATGGTACAGGGTAGAGATTTACTAAGCGGAAAACCTAAACAAGTACAGGTTTCTTACAGAGAAATAGCAAAAGCATTGGACAAATCTATCTTAAGAATAGAGGATGCCGTTATGGAAACATTATCAAAAACACCTCCAGAATTAGCGGCTGACATCTATAATACTGGAATTTATTTAGCTGGCGGGGGATCTATGCTTAGAGGCCTAGACAAACGTCTGTCAAGAAAAACAGACTTACCTGTATATGTAGCTGAAGATCCTTTAAGAGCAGTTGTTAGAGGTACGGGAACTACTCTAAAAGATTTGGAAAAATACAAAAGTGTATTAATTAAGTAATTTTGTTTATTTTCATATGCAGCAGCTGGTCTATTTCTTTCAGAAGTATAAAAATTTCTTATTTTTTATTTTTTTAGAAATAATTGCCGTTGCTTTAACAATCAATAATCATACTTTTCATAAGAGCAAATTTATTAATTCTGCTAATTTCATTACAGGAGGTTTGTACCAACGGTATGCTAATCTAGCAAGTTATCTAAGCTTAAAAGCTCAAAATGAAGAACTAGTTGATGAAAATATAACACTAAGAAGACTCTTGGAAAAAGTGCGCTTTTCCAACGATAGCACCAATAACTTTACACATATAGACACACTTTTATACCATCAAAAATATGATTATATCAACGCTAAAATAATCAATAACAATTACCACGCTCCCTACAACTTTATTACCATCAATAAAGGCAAAAACGCCAACGTTTCTAAAGAAATGGCAGTTATTAACAGCAAGGGCATTATTGGAATTACAGATGCTGTTTCTAATAACTATGCCAGAGTGCGATCAATACTTAATAAAAATAGTAACATAAATGCGCGTTTAAAAAACAGTACTCATTTTGGAACTCTTAAATGGAATGGCAACAACTACAACATCGTTCAACTAACAGACATACCAAGACAGGCCAGCTTTAAAGTAGGAGACACCATCATTACTGGAGGTAAATCAACCATTTTTCCTGAAGGCATTCCTATTGGAACCATTTTAAATGTGCCATTACAAAACACAGCCTCAAATACATTAGACATCAAGTTATTTAATGACATGAGCAACTTATATAATATTTATATTATCAGTAATTTACATAAAAATGAAATTAAAATACTAGAAAATACAACAAGTGAATAAAGCGTTTTATATCAGTTTTTTATTTTTTTTCTTGTTACTACTACAAGTATTTATCCTGAATAATATCTTATTCCTAGGGTACATAAATCCCTACCTATATATTTCTTTCGTCTTTTTTTATCCGCTAAATCAAAACAGAATACCCTTTTTGTTTCTTTCCTTTTTATTAGGTTTATCGGTTGACTTATTTGCTGATTCAGGAGGAGTAAACGCCTTTTCTATATTATTTATAGCCTATATTCGGTTATTCTTTATCAAATTGATATTCAATAAGACAGCAGTCGATTTCCCTTTATTTAACCTTCGCTTAGAAGCTTTTGGAAAAGTTTTTAATTATGTGGTAATTTTAACTATTATTCATCATCTCATATTATTTACTTTCATTAACTTTAGCTTTCACAATTTTTCAGGCGTTATCGTAAATACAATATTTTCTAGCATATTTACGTTAATTCTATTTTTTTTAGGAACCTTTATATTCAGTAAAAAGCAATAATGAAGCGAAGTTTTTTGCTTATTTTTTTAATCACATGTATAGGATTAATCTTTATAGGAAGATTATTCCAATTACAAATACTTCGGAACTCCGGATACAATCCTGTTAAAAATGCCGCTGTAAAACCAGAATACGAATACCCAGAACGTGGGCACATTTACGATCGTAATGGAAAATTACTAGTAGCCAATCAATTATCCTATGATGTTATGGTCATCCCAAAAGAGGTAAAGCCGCTAGATACTCTTGAATTTTGCACACTCTTAAAAATATCAAAAGAAAGCTTCGATCTTAAAATAAAAAAAGCAAAAAAATATGCAAGATGGCTTCCTTCTGTATTTGTAAAGCAACTGGCTAAAGAAGATTTTGCCTTTCTTCAAGAAAAACTAAATAAATTCAAAGGTTTTTATATTCAAAAGAGAATCATAAGAAACTATCCAATTAACGCTGCGGCAAATATTCTTGGCTATATTAGTGAAGTAAATCCTAATCTCGCTAAAAAAAGTGATTACTACGAGCAAGGAGAGCTTATTGGTGCATGGGGTATAGAAAAACAATATGAAAAAACTCTTAGAGGAACTAAAGGTAAAAAATACCTACAAAGAAACAATCTAAATCGAATCATAGGCTCCTATAAAAACGGAAAATATGATACACTTGCTGTAACAGGAAAAGATTTGACGTTAACCATAGATAGCGACTTGCAAAAATATGGCGAAACGCTTATGACTGGTAAAAGAGGAGGCATTGTTGCTATTGAACCTTCCTCTGGAGAAATCTTAGCCTTAATAACAGCTCCTTCATATGATCCTAATATGATGGTTGGGCGCAAACGTTCTTCCAATTCTATAAAACTCTTTGGCGATACAATTAACAAACCTATGTATGATAGAGGTTTACAAGCTCAATACGCCCCTGGTTCTCCTTTTAAAATGCTTAACGGACTTATTGGTTTGCAGGAAGAGGTCATTGATAAAAACTTCTATGTATATTGTTATCATGGATATCGCTATGGAAAAAGGAAAAAGGAATTCATGGGATGCCATTGTGGAATTACTGGAAGACCTATTAGATTTAATGCTGCTGTTGCTAAATCTTGTAATAGCTATTTCTCAGCAACTTATCGAAAAATAATCGATAAATATAAAACTCCGTCTGAAGGATTAAATGTTTGGAGTAAACATGTAAAAAGCTTTGGACTAGGTAATTTTTTAGGGTATGACCTTCCTTCTGGTAGAAGGGGAAGAGTTCCTAATGCTCAATTTTATACCAGTCGTTATAAATATCGTTGGGGAGCAACTACAACAATATCAAACGCTATTGGTCAAGGTGAAATAGAAACCACTCCTATACAACTAGCTAATGTTACTGCTGCCATTGCTAATAGAGGTTACTATTACACTCCTCATATTGTAAAAAAAATAAGTAAATCATTTATCAAAGATTCCTCTTATACCGTTCCTAAAAAAACATCTGTTGATGCAAAACACTTCCCTCCCGTAGTAGAAGCCATGCACGAAGTTTTTAAAACAGGAACAGGAAAATATAGCCAAGTTAAAGGAATTGATATTTGCGGTAAAACAGGAACAGTAGAAAACTTTACTAGAATAAATGGTAAAAAGATCAAACTTCCTGATCATTCTATTTTCGTTGCTTTTGCTCCTAAAGATAATCCTAAAATAGCACTTGCTATTTTTGTTGAAAATGGAGGTTACGGGTCAACTATTGCTGCTCCTATAACGAGCTTAATGATTGAAAAATACTTGAATGGCTCTATTTCTAAAGCCAACTACTATCGCGAAAAGAAAATGCTTCAAATGAACCTGCAAGAAACTTACGATAAACAAATTCAAAAACTAGATACCATTGCGACAGGAACGGAATAATATATTTTTAAATATTGATTGGCTACTCGTTATCTTTTATTTCTCTCTAGTTGGATTTGGCTGGCTAAACATCTATGCTGCTTCTACAACAGAAGCACACACAACGATGCTAGATGCTTCTACTCGATACGGAAAACAACTTATATGGATAGCTTTAAGCCTCCTCATCATTATTTTTATCCTGTTCTTAAACTCTAAATTTTACGAGCGCTTTGCTTCTCTTTTTTATCTCATCTCTATCATTTCTTTAACAGGATTATTCATTTTCGGTAAAAATATCAACGGGGCAACCTCTTGGTACAATTTTGGAGGTATAGGACTACAACCTTCTGAATTTGCAAAAGCTTTTACAGCACTCGCCTTAGCAAAACTACTAAGTGATCGGCAATACGATTTAAAGCTTATCAAAAATCAAATAAAGGCTTTTATAATCATCTTTACTCCTGCTTTTCTTATTGCATTGCAACCCGACATGGGTTCTGTACTCATTTATTTGGCTTTCTTTTTTGTGCTAAATAGGGAAGGATTGACCTTAAACTACTTGCTTTTTGGTACTACAGCTATCTTACTCTTTATAGGAACAATATACTTTGGTGCTTTATGGATTCTTATAGCGATATATGCTATTATTACATTATTTATACTGTATGCAATGTATAAAGATCAGCGATTTTTACGATTTAATTGGATGAAAATTACTGCCACTTATATCATATTAGGAGGCTTTATTATCAGTGCTGGATTTGCATATAACAACATTTTTAAACAACATCATAGAGATCGTTTTGATGTGCTTCTGGGGAAAAAAAAGGATACTAAAAGTATTGGGTATAACACTCATCAATCTGAATTAACAATTAGCTCTGGTGGCTTTCTAGGAAAAGGCTTTCTGCAAGGGGATAGAACACAAGGAAAATTTGTTCCTGAGCAAGATACTGACTACATATTTAGTACTATTGGAGAAGAATGGGGATTCATAGGAAGCTGCGCCGTTATTATCGTTTTCATGGCTTTTCTTTATAGAATTATATACCTTTCAGAACAACAAACTAATAAATTTGGAAGGGTTTATGGCTATGGGGTGGCTTCTATATTCTTTTTCCATATCGTAGTAAATATAGGTATGGTCATCGGATTGCTTCCTACGGTTGGAATACCGCTCCCTTTTTTTAGTTATGGCGGCTCTTCTTTATGGGGTTTTACTGTATTGCTTTTTATTTTTATTAGACTAGATGCGCATAAAAAATACAACTGGTAGGTCAAAATATGGTGGAAGATTTTCCTTTAAGAGGTAAATACGATTGCTAGTTTTTATGGGCTTAATGGTAAGAAACTACAGCGCCAGTTTAAAGATTATTTAAGCGATTTTAAATAGTGGAAGGAAAAATCACATGCCAAAGATTGGTTATACGATTTAAACTTTAAAATGCGTTATAAATATTTCTTTGTATCTATAATCAGCTACAATTGATTTTATAAGTTCATTGTCCATTTGATTTACAATTTGATATAACCATTGTTTTAATTCTGTCATATTTTGAAAATACTTATTTCTAAAACGATACTTGATATATTGCCATATTTGTTCACAGGGATTAAGTTCTGGTGTGTACGGAGGTATTCTCAAGAGAAAAATATTATCAGGCACATTAATATTTTTTGAGGAATGAAAAGCGGCATTATCTATAACTACAATTTTATATTCGTTAGGATTATGTAGAGAAAAAGCCGCTAAATAGGCTTCAAATATTTTTGAATCTACTCCATTAATTTCCCACACAAAACTATCTCCATTTATAGGAGAATAGCTACCCCACAGGTAAGTATTAGAAAATTTATGTTGGTAAGACACTACTGGTTTTAATCCTACTAACGATAGACATTTACCTACAAAGGTCTTCAGACCAAATCGAGATTCATCTTGAAAATATAAATTGACGCTATCAAATCTATTATTCTTATTTAGACTATCTCTAATCAAATTAAACCTATCAGGAAGTTTTAAAAAATTCAGCCGAAGCATCTTTATCTTTCTTAACGTTACTTTTTCTTGGAACTTTAAGAGTAGTACCTAATTTAGTTTTTAAGTATTTCCAAAGCCATTGATATTCAATCTTAACACCGTGATTTACTTCTAACCACTTTTGAACATCTTTATAACCATTGAATTGAACTCTTTCTTGGTTCAACAGATTCTGTAACTCCTTGTGAATAGCAGGAGTAATTATTTTTGAGGATCTATTACGTTTGTCTGGACTTAGATAATAATCTATTCCTTTTTCTCTATATATCTTCAACCATCTATGAAGAGTACTATAATTGATAGAAAGGATACTAGCTATTGGACCTAATGTTTTATAACCTCCTGAGCTAATTAAAAACAAAACTTTAAGCTTTTGTGAACTCTTAAAATTGGTTACTTTTTGTTTGTACGATTCTAATGTGTCTAAATCTTCTCTAATACGGATTTGAGTCAGTCTTCCCATACCTTAAAGATAATAAATTTAACTTAAATTAAAGTTTAATTGGTATTATTATCCCCTGAGAATATAGGAAAACAACTTTCTATTGATAAAGTTGCTTTGTCTAAAACAGAACTCTATACTATTGCGACTAACAAAAAAGCCAAAGGCAAGGCAGGAAGTATTGTTGCTATCATTGCAGGAACTAAGGAGGAGTAAGTAATCCAATATCTTTATAAAATACCAAGTGCTAAACCTAATAAAGTCAAAGAAATCACTTTAGACATGGCATATTCCATGAAATTAATCGTTAAAAGATGCTTTCCTAAATCTGTGCAAGTCACAGATAGATTTCATGTGCAGAAATTAGCCTTAGATGCTTTACAAGATATTCGTATAAAACATCGTTGGAAAGCCATAGACCAAGAAAACAACCAAATAAAAGAAGCTAAAAAAATAACAAAGCATACACTACTAAAACTTTTACTAATGCAGATACTTTAAAACAATTATTAGCAAGAAGTAAATATTTATTATATAAATCCAAAAGTGATTGGACACCAAAACAACAGCAAAGAGCTAAAATATTATTTAAAAACTATCCTGATATTAAAAAGGCATACAGCATCTGTCAAAAACTCAAAAATCTGTTTAATAACAAAACTATAACCAAGGATATAGCCTATACCAAGCTAGCGCATTGGTTTAAAGAGGTAGAGGAATCAAAATTTAAAGCTTTTAGTATTGTAGCCAACTCTATTAATTTAAATTATCAATCTATACGCAACTATTTTGACAATCGAAGCACAAACGCTTCCGCGGAATCTTTCAATGCAAAGGTAAAAGCATTTAGAACACAATTTAGAGGGGTGAGAAACGTAGAATTTTTCTTATACAGATTAACTCAGGTTTTTGCTTAACCACAACTTTTGCGATTGATCCTTAAAAAGCCCTTATATCTAGTGCATTCCTTTCGGAAATAAATTCCATAAAAAAAGCTCTTAGTTTTTTAACTAAGAGCTTTAAAAGCAAGGCAACGACCTACTCTCCCACCTGTGGCAGTACCATCGGCGCTAATGGGCTTAACTTCTCTGTTCGGAATGGTAAGAGGTGAGCCCCATCGCTATAATCACCTTAAATCGTTCAGTATATTCCAACTGTAAAAGTTAACATATTAGTAAAAAAATATCCTAATCAAATCATTATAAAGAGTCTATCCTCCCCTCACATGGAGGGGAAGACCATACATAAGCCTATGGGTTATTAGTACTACTCGGCTATGACATTACTGCCTTTACACCTATAGCCTATCAACGTTGTAATCTCCAACGACCCTTTAAAGAAATCTCATCTTGTAGTGGGTTTCGCGCTTATATGCTTTCAGCGCTTATCCCTTCCCGACGTAGCTACCCAGCAGTGCT